>JBNKTC010000009.1:0-116728 GCA_050297855.1 Campylobacterales bacterium | reverse complement strand
TATGTCCTTCTTTCTCCGGTGATTATTGAGTGGTGGTCACACCCAGCTCCATTCCGAACCTGGAAGTTAAGCACCACATCGGCGATGATACTCTCCCTTACTGGGACGGAAAAGTAGCTCGTCGCCGGAGTTTCTTTCTATAAAATCTTTTAAATCCCTTCTATAATGAGTCCAAATGAACGTAACCGTAACTATTGAGATCAAAGATGATCAAGAACATATTACCACCCAGCAGTTCAGCTATGAATACGAACCGACTAAAGAACGTTTTATCGGAAAAATGACCGAAGAGGTCAAGGCACAGATGGGGCAGAACATGACGCCTTCCCAGATGGAGTCAATGATGAAAGAGGCGCATCCTAAAGCTGTGTTCGACTTCGCCGTCTGTTCGGATTGGATCATCGACAATATCAAGACGATCTCAGAGCAGATCAAGCGTGACGGTGCGACATATAAGGTACTTTCATTTGAGCTCGTTAACGACGGCGGTATCTCCGAAGTTAAATACGACAGTACAAACAATGACCTGCGGGACATGCTGACCTATATGAACAAAGATTTCGACGATATGGTCAAAACGGCCTGAGATGAATACATACGATCTTAAGACATTTGTACCAAAGCTTATAGAACAGGATGAGGATCTTATCCAAGAGTTGACCGCTCTGCTTGATAATACCGATGATGTGGAGATACGTCTGCGAGATGAGATGGACGTCGTCTATATTATCGGGCTTACAATGGACGAAAATACCCCAAAGGGCGAGATCCGAAGGGTCAAGCATGTCTCGTATAAGTTTGAGCCCGTAGAGGGCAAATTCGTGCTCAATGCGACACTGGCCAGTGTGCTCCTGAGCAAACAGAAAGAGACAAACTGGAATATAGCCGAAGACACGGCCTACAACGACAACCTAGAGTTCTAAAAGCCGGCAGCTACTGCCGGATAATATCCACATCTTCCCCCGGTTCGAAAACAAAGAGCCGATCCTCCAGTTTCTGATTCTTTTTATAACTGATAAAACGGATCGTTACATCATTATCGACTTTGTCCCTGAACGCAAGCGATTTGACCTTCTCGTTATCGAGGTTGATATGTATTGTGTTCCCGTCAAACTCCGAGATGCGTTCTGTCGGGCTTACCTCTTTGCTCTCTTTAAACATTTTGATAGGATTGAGCTCTTTTTGCTGTTTGAATATCACAGCCTGATAGAGATCGGGCTCATAGACCGTCACGTTGTACTTATTGATAAAGATCGATTTTTTAATGGGGCTGTCGTACTGCCAGAGGATCTTATCCGGTTTCTTGATATAGAGTGTACCCGTGTAGAGGATGGTGCTGTTCTGTTCGTTGACAATAGTCTGTTCGAAGTCGGCTTTTAGGGTCTTAAAGTCCAGAATGTCGGCGAGTAACGATGCGCTAAGAAGATAGAAAAAAAGGCTCAGTCTGATCATAAAGGATATCCGTTTTAGGAGAATTGTAAGATAGAGTAACTAAAAAGTAAGAGTGGTGAGGATATCCCCGGACCGGGAAGGTCCGGAGCAGGGATTAGGAGTGTACGAGGTACTGAAGTTGTTCGTTGCTGACTTTGCTGAAGTCGAGATATTTGTAGATATCCGCACGTTTTTCAGGTGTAACCTTCTTCGGTACGATGTTAAGGTACTCCTCTTTTGTCGGAAGGCGTCCGAGCATGGAGGCAACGGCTGCCAGTTCCGCAGAACCGAGGTAGACCTGGGCACCTTTACCCAGACGGTTGTCGAAGTTACGTGTGGATGTGGAGAATACGACCGCATTGTCCCCGACACGTGCCTGGTTACCCATACAGAGGGAACATCCAGGGGTTTCCAGACGTGCACCGGCTGCACCGAATACGGAGTAGTATCCCTCTTCGGTGAGCTGTTTTTCATCCATTTTCGTTGGAGGGCAGACCCACAGTTTCGCAGGAACCTGACCTTCGCCTCTTAGGACTTCACCTAGAGCACGGAAAAGACCGATGTTTGTCATACAGCTCCCGACGAATACTTCGTCGATGTTTTTAGGACGTTTGTCATCCGCAAGGATCTCGCTCAGTGTTGCAACATCATCCGGATCGTTAGGGCACGCAAGGATCGGCTCGGTGATCGTGTTGAGGTCGATCTCGATAACCGCTGCGTATTCTGCATCTTTGTCCGCTTCCATCAGTTCAGGTTTCGCCAGCCACTCTTTCATTTTGTCAGCACGTCGCTGGAGAGTCTTGGCATCCTGATACCCCTCTTCGATCATCTGTTCGATCAGTTTCACGTTGGATTCGAGGTATTCGGCTACAGGCTCTTTGTTCAGTTTGACTGTACACGCTGCGGCACTTCGCTCTGCGGATGCATCGGAAAGTTCGAACGCCTGTTCACATTTAAGATCTTCCAGACCTTCGATCTCAAGAACACGGCCGTTGAAGATGTTTTTCTTACCTTTTTTCTCGACAGTCAGAAGGCCGTCTTTGATCGCCTGGTAAGGGATCGCGTTGACGAGGTCACGCAGTGTGATCCCCGGCTGCATTTCACCCTTGAACCGTACAAGGACGGATTCCGGCATAGTCAGGGGCATTGCACCTGTTACACCGGCGAATGCTACCAGACCGGAACCGGCCGGGAAGGAGATACCGATTGGGAAACGTGTATGGGAGTCGCCGCCCGTACCGACTGTATCCGGAAGACAGAGACGGTTCAGCCAGGAGTGGATAACACCGTCACCCGGTCGCAGGATCACACCGCTTCTGGATGTCCAGAATGCCGGCAGTGTGTGCTGTAGTTTGATATCTGCAGGTTTTGGATAGGCCGCTGTGTGGCAGAAAGACTGCATAACCATATCCGCACCGAAGCTCAGAGCCGCCAGCTCTTTGATCTCGTCACGTGTCATTGGACCCGTTGTATCCTGGCTCCCGACTGTCGTTGCGATCGGCTCGACATACATACCCGGTCGAACACCCGGCATGTTGCACGCTTTACCGACCATTTTCTGAGCAAGGGTATACCCTTTGCCTGTATCAGCAGGCTGCTCAGGCTTGGCAAAGATGCTTTCCGCACCCATACCCAGGAAGTCACGTGCTTTTGCTGTCAGGCCGCGACCGATGATCAGAGGAATACGTCCACCCGCTCTGAACTCGTCTGCAATTGTATTGGGAGAGAGTTTGAATTCGCTGATGCAGGTACCGTTTTTGAGGATTTTACCCTCTTTGGTCTGGATCGTGATGACATCGCCTGTTTCCATCTCGTCTACCGGAGCCTGGAGAGGCAGTGCACCGGAGTCTTCACATGTGGCAAAGAAGATCGGAGCGATTACGCTACCGATGACAACGCCGCCGGTTCTTTTATTTGGTACACCGGGGATATCTTCACCCATCCACCATTGAACGGAGTTGACACCGGATTTTCTGGAAGACCCTGTACCGACAACGTCACCGACGTAAGCGATAGGGTTTCCTTTTGTTTTTAGCTCTTCGATTGTCTCAAGGGCTTTGTCCATTCTTGCACCCAGCATGGACTGAGCGTGGAGTGGGATATCACTTCGTGTGAAGGCTTCACTCGCTGGGGAAAGGTCATCTGTATTAGTCTCGCCGGGAACTTTGTAAACAGTTACTGTGATCTCGTCAGCCAGTTCCGGCCGGTTGATAAACCATTCAGCGTTTGCCCAGGACTCGACAACTTCTTTGGCAAAGCTGTTGGATTTGGAAAGTTCTGCTACGTCGTTGAAGGAATCGTAAACCAGTAGCGTGTTTTTCAGTTTGTCGGCAGCGAGTTGTGCAACTTCATCGACTTTAAGTGCATCGATCAGCGGTTGAACGTTATAGCCACCCAGCATCTTTCCGAGTGCTTCGACTGCTTCAGTCTTTGTGACAGCACAGGAGACTTTACCCTGAACGACATCGTTAAGGAATGCCGCTTTTACATATGATGCGTCGTCCACGCCCGGTGGTACACGGTTAAAAAGTAGATCTTTTAGTGTTTCAAGTTGACTTCCGCCCGCTTTGATCAGTTCGATCACTTCGGCTGTCTGCTCAGCACTGAGGGGAAGTGGTGGAACGTTCAGCTCCGCTCTTTCTTTAACATGTTGTTCATATTGTTCTAAAAAACCCATGTATTACTCCATAATTCAAGTTTTGATATTTGGTAAAAGTGTAGCGGATTTGGCGTAAAATTCAAGGGTTTTTGTTTCAAAAAGTAAATAGTATGACATTTTAGTTACATTATGAAACAAACTTTCCCAAATGTCCCTAGAGACCGTGCTTTGTCGAGTGCTACTCTTACAATACTACATGGAATTTTTGATACAAAAGGTAACAAAAAGGGTCAGGTTTTAAACTGATTGAGTTTCCCGTCGAGGGCCCGTGCCATACTTTCGATCTCCTGCGATGCGGATGTTACGTTTCCGACATCCCTCGCATTTTCATCGGAGAGTTCATTGACATCATCAAAGTAGTTGATCATTCCACTGACGTTTTTGGCCAGCTCTACCGAATCGTCAACCGACTCTTTGGCGGCTTCCTGGGCTTCCCGCATGAGGCCGGAAGTCACCTCCAGTGTCTCATTGATCTTCAGGGAAATGTCAGAGAGCTCCCTGGCATTTTCAGAGCTGGCCGACATCTCCTGGCTGATCTCTTCGACTGAGGCGATGGCAGTATTGATACTGGCATTGATTTCATCCAGACTGTGCTGCGTTTTTTCCGCCAGTTTACGTACCTCGTCGGCTACAACGGCAAAGCCGCGTCCGTGTTCGCCGGCCCGGGCCGCTTCGATGGCGGCGTTGAGGGCCAGCAGGTTGGTCTGGTCGGCGATCTCGGAGATCATGGTCAAGACCCCTTTGATCTCCTTGGTGTCACTGCTGACCTGTCCCAGGCGCTGGGCCATCTGGATCTCGTCTTCGGCGCTCTGGCGTATTTTGTGGGATTGGTTCTCAACGCTCTGGATGACGCTGGAGAGGTTCTCCCCGACCCGCTCGATATTGGCGTAGGTGTTTTCCGCGACCTTGATGGAGCTGTCCAGGAGTTCTTTGGAGTTTTGTCCCAGATCATTGGTTTTATGGACCAGGTCGGTCTGGCGCTTGATCTTCTCGGATATGGTGTCGGCGATACTGCGCAGGTTGGCCGCGACCTGGGTGTTCTCGGAACTGGAGCGCTTGGATTCGCTCAGGGTCGTTTTGACCGACTGGAGCAGCTCGTTGAATAGCTCCAGGGTCTCACCGATCTCATCGTCGAGTTCCCCTTTGATCGTCGTGGTGAAGTTTTTGCTCTCCTCGATCTCATGAAAGGTCCGGCGCATCGTAGAGAGGGATTTGATGATATAACGCAAAAGGACCACGATCGGGAAGATGCCCAGGAGGAAGATCAATGCCCCGGAGGCAAAGACCGTCTTAATGGAGAGGGCGATGGAGTTATCCAGCTGGGTGATGGCACTTTCAAATTCGCTGTTCTTGTTTTTGATGACGACAGGGAAATACTCCCGTGATTTGTTTGCCAGCGGGGTTCCCTTGGCTTTATACTGTTGGTGGGCTGCCTTGAGGATATCGGGGGTTCTGGGAGTGTTTTTGAGGCTTTGGATGATATCTTCGGCAAAAGTGATAAACGCCAGGGTAGACTCCTGGGCGTTTTTGATATCGGCAAGCTCTTTGGGGGTCTTGGCCGTCTTAAGCAGTTTGCCGAACCGCTCTTCGATGGCGGTCTTGCGTTTATGGATCTTTGCGACGTTCTTGTCGTAATCGCCCCCTAAGAAGACATCCCGTGTACAGCGGCTGATATAGTTCATATCTTTTTCAATCTCAAGGGTGAAGATCTTGGCTGCGGCGGATTTGTCTTTAAAGTTGACAAACTGGTCATGGACTTTTCCGAGATTATAATCCAGGAAAACGACCGAACTGATCACGATCACGATGATCGATATGGTCGTGACGACTGTCTTGGTTTTGATTGAAACGTTGTTGATGTCCCGTAATGTCATTATCTGCCCCGCACTTTAGGTAGTTATATTTAATATCGACCTCTCGTCATTAAATATAACATATATGAATAAAAAAAGTATGACGACCCAAAGTGACCGGTCGGTCAATGGGGCAGAAAATCAGCGGAAGTTGTCAAAGACGAGCGGAGCTTCGATCTCCATACCTTTTACCAGCGTGATCACCTTCTGCAGGTCGTCTTTGGATTTCCCTTTGACACGGATCTCCTCACCCTGGATGGAGGCCTGGACTTTGAGCTTGGCTTTTTTGATCTCTGCGATGATATCTTTGGCCTCTTTCTGGCTGATCACATCCTTGATCGTTATGACCACTTTGGTCTTACCCTGGCCGATCGTCTCATACTCCCCTTTGTCGAATGCCGTCGGCACGATGTTCCGTTTGACTGCCTTGGCGATCAGGATATCGAAGATCGCATCGGCCTTGTTGGGACTGTCGGCCGTGATCGTGATGGTCTTGGCCTTTTCGTTGTATTCGACCTCTTTGGTATTGCCTTTAAAATCGTAGCGGTTGTCGATCTCTTTTTTGGACTGTTCGAGGACGTTTTTCAGCTCCCCGATGTCGACCTTTGCCGAGATGTCAAAACTGTATTCTGATGCCATTGATGCTACTCCTTGATGTTATGTTTTAGTCGGATCGTAAAACGGGCGCCGTCGCCAACATTTTGAGCGGAAATACTCCCTTTCATGCTGTTTTCTATGATCAGCTTGGACATATGCAGCCCGATTCCCGTTCCGGTACTTTCACTCTTTGTGGTCACGAAAGGGTCGAAGACCCGGTCGATTATCTGCTCCGGGATCCCCCCGGCATGATCGGTAATCGTGATCGTCGGGTCGGCTTCTTCTCCCAGTACCCGGATCGAGATATAGCGGTTTTCGATATTTTTTCGTACGATCTCATCCCGGGCATTATTGAGAATATTAATGATCACCTGCTTAAACTCGTTTGGAAGCCCCTCTGCCGTTATTTCCCGGTCCCCTTCCAGGTCGATTTCGACCCGTGCTTCCCGGTAATGTTTGCCGATCAGTGAGCGCACTTTGTCAATCTCGTCAAAAATATTGAACACTACCGGCTCTTTACCCGGAATAAAAAAGCGACGGAAACTCTCCATCGTCTCCACCATATGCTCGATCTGGTCCATCCCGTTTTTGACATAGGTCTTGATATAGGTCTTGTCGACTTCGTTGTAGTTATACGACTCTTCCAGGTCCTGTATCATCAGGGCAAGGATATTGAGCGGCTGTTTCCACTGGTGGGCGATGGAGCTGATCATCTCACCCATCTGGGCCTGACGGGACTGGATCTCCAGCATCTTTTCCTTTTTGCTGTTTTCGATATCGAGGCGGTGGATACGTGTCTGGTCCTGGCTGATGGTAAAGTACTCGACGATCTCCCCCTCCCGGTCGACGATCGGGATGATCGTCGTGAAGAGGAAAAGCTCTTCCCCCTCGGGATCCGGTTGGATGACGATCGTGTTCTGCCATGTCCGCTTGGTTCTCATCGCTTCGAGGATGCTCTCTATTGTGTTATTGTCGACCCGGAGGTTTGCAAATACCTTTCGAACGTTTCCATAGAGGTTTACGACTGTTTTGCCTAGTATCTCGTGGATTTTGCTGTTGTAGTAAACGATATCTTCATCCGAGTCGATCTTGGTCACGAGGACGGAGGAGTCGATGGCGTTTTTATATTCGTCCAGCAGTTTCAGGTTGCGCTCAAGTGCGCTGGTCCGGGCTTTGACTTTCTCGTCCAGTGATTTGTTGAGAGTCTCCAGTGCTTCGGCCTGCTTTTGGATGATCGTGTTTTTAATCTTGTTTTTGGCCAGGAAAAAACCAAAGAGGATACCGACGATCGTCGGCAGGACAAAAAACTTCGGCGTCAAGGGAAGAAGCAGGATGTATTTGAGCTGGAAAAAGAAGATTGGGACAGTGACCAAAACGGCCAGCGTACAATATTTTAAATAGATGCGAAACATGGAAGCCTATTCTAATGGTTATCTTATATATTTATAGCAGAAATGGAATAAATCGGGCGGCTTATCTAAAGAAAGATATCCAGCCCGATACGGGCGGCCAGGTGCTTCCCTTCCAGTGTCAGCTCCAGTTCGCCGGTGCCGTTCTGAAAGAGAAGCTTATGGCGGGCCATCGCCTGGATAACGCGTTTAAACTCTTTGACGCCGAGGCGGGAAAACGTATGGAGCCTTTTGGGGGTGATGACATCCACCCGCGCCAGGGTATAAAAGAGCCGCAGCGCACTCTTGTGCCGGAACACCTCCTGGTACGCCTCCAGGATATCCATGATCTTGAGGGTGCGAAGGATATCGCTCTCGTCCAGGTCGTAGCGGGTGAACGCGAACTCCTCTTCCAGCTCCTCCAGTATCTTCTCCTCCTGGCTCTGGGCATCGACAGCGGTACCGTCCTCCGCCGGATCGGCGGCATGGGCGGCGGCCAGTTTGGCTAGCAGTTCATCTTGATAGGACATGTGGGATTATAACACCGCGTGCGTTGGGGTTTAATAAAGAGTAAATTATAATGCAGGATAGTTAATATAAATTCAAAAGGATTCTTTCAATGAATAGGTTTCTGATATTTTTGTCCTTATTGATACTGATCTCGGGATGCCAATCGGAATCCTCAAAAGAGAATTCGGAAACCACGTTGTTAGATACGAATTGGACACTGATTTCCTATGGTTATCCTAATGAAGAAAAATCGAATGTCCTGATTAATTCGAGTTTTACCATTGTGTTAGGTTCTTCCAATCGTGTCAACGGGACCATTGATTGTAACGAGTTTGAAACAACTTATACGATTGACGGTGAGGATATCATCCTTAATGATATTGCACCGAGTGAAAACAACTGTTCAGGAAGCGGAACCATCTATTACGAAAATTACGTCAGCACGATTATCGATGCGTTTAGAACAATCGCAACATATACCCTTACTGAGTCAAAACTGACGCTAGCAACACTTGACAGTATGGAATTGGTATTTGGAGCCGCTTTTGAAGGCTGCAGCGAGCCTGTAGCGATTACGAATGCCGATTTGGTAGATTATCCGTCACAATATTTAGTAGGTTTAAAACATGGTGTAGATGCCGAAAGCTATGTCAATGAATTGCAATCAGAATATGATGATTTAGATGTTTCATCTATATTCACTTCATTTTTAGGTTTTGCGGCAGAGTCCAGTGACCAGACATTAAAGAGGCTGCAATGTGATCCGAATGTAGAGTCTATTGCAATTGATGTACCTGTATCAGTCGGTATTCAATAGTTTAGAAAGGAAAGATGGTTATGGATTGGCTTAGATGGTTTTTGGTTACGTGTATATTGATAACGTTTGTCGGGTGTGAGTCCAATGATGCGACCGGAGATAGTGAGGATGTAAATACAACGGTGCTCATAGAGTCTACGCTCCTTGGTGAGGGGAAAGCCCCTGTCAGTGGAATGGATGGTGAAAAACGGATGGTGACAATCGGCGACCAGGATACATTCTCGACAGAGTGGGCACAGTACAGCAGCGAAAGCGCGCCGGATGTCGATTTCCAGACAGAGACGGTTCTGCTTTACGATATGGGTATGATTGACGAGAATGCGTGTGTACAAAAACTTGCGTTCAGCTCACTGTGGGTTGAAGATCTGAACAATTCCATAGCACAGGTCCATGTCAGATTGACAAAATTGTGTCCTCTTTCCTCTGATGTAATGTGTATGGCGGTTGTGATGCCGGCGAGACCGTTTATCTTTGTATCGATTCCTAAATACAACGACTACCTGTGGTCCGAAGAGTTGGTTTATGAGCCATGCGAATAAGCTAAATTAAACAAACTGTCCATTTCCACGGCACTTATGCTACAATCCGAAAAAAATATAAAGGCTGCTGTGTGTTCCTTCCCACCACTAAAGCAGAGATGGACAACCTCGGCTGGGATCAGTGCGATGTGATCCTGGTCAGCGGCGACGCCTATATCGACAGCCCTTATATCGGAGTGGCCGTCATCGGGCGGGTGCTGGAGCAGGCCGGGTACCGTGTGGGGATCATCGGGCAGCCCGATGTGGAGAGCGACAAAGATATCAAGCGACTGGGCGAGCCCACGCTCTTCTGGGGCGTTTCGGGCGGAAGCGTCGACTCCATGGTCTCCAACTACACCGCTTCCAAAAAATTCCGCAACAGCGACGACTACACCCCCGGCGGCAAAAACACCAAGCGGCCCGACCGGGCGACACTCGTCTATACCAACCTGATCCGCCGCCATTTCAAGGATACGGCCCCCGTCGTCCTGGGCGGGATCGAAGCATCGCTCCGCCGGATCACCCACTACGATTTCTGGACCAACAAGCTGCGCAAACCGATCCTATTTGATTCCAAAGCCGACATCCTCGTTTACGGGATGGGGGAGAAGGCGGTGCTTGACCTTGCCGAAGCGCTAAAGGCTGGCCGCCCCGTCGAGGCAATCCGCGGGATCTGCTATATCGCCAAGGAGCCCCGGGAAGAGTACTTCCGGCTTCCAGCCCATGATGAAGTCCTGAAGGATAAGGAGAAGTTTATCGATATGTTCGATACTTTCTACCAGAATAACGACCCCATCTCCGCCAAGGGGCTTTGCGAGAAGGTCGACACCCGTTACCTGATCCAGAATCCCCCCGCCGACTACCTGGATGAAAAAGAGATGGACTCAGTGGCGGAGCTGCCGTACACCCGCGAACTGCACCCCTTCCACCAGAAAGAGGGAAAAGTGAAGTGCCTGGAGACGATCAAGTTCTCCATCACAACCCACCAGGGGTGCTGGGGTGAGTGCAACTTCTGCGCCATCGGCGTCCACCAGGGGCGGACGATCCGGACCCGCAGCGAAGCCTCCATTGTCAAAGAGGCGGAGAGCTTTACGAAGTATAAAGACTATCGCGGTATCATCTCCGATGTGGGCGGTCCCACTGCCAATATGTACGGATACGAGTGCGACAAGAAGCTCAAGAAGGGGACCTGCGACCACCAGCGCTGCGTCGATTTCGACCGGCTTTGCAAGGTGATGACGGTCGATCACAGCCGAAACATCAACCTGCTGGAGCAGGTACGCAACGCCAAGGGGGTCAAAAAAGCCTTTGTCGCCTCCGGGGTCCGATACGACCTCATTACTGCGGATAAGCAGCATGGCTATGACTACCTTAAGGCCCTGGTCAAGGACCATATCAGCGGCCAGATGAAAGTCGCTCCCGAACATACCAACGACCGGGTGCTTGAGCTCATGGGCAAGCCGGGTAAAGCCCCGCTGGTCGAGTTTAAGACGATGTACGACCGGCTCAACCGGGAGCAGGGGAAAAAGCAGTTTCTTACCTACTACCTGATTGCGGCCCACCCGGGGTGCGGGGAGAAGGAGATGCGCGATCTTAAACAGTTCACGACCCATGAGCTGGGGATGAACCCCGAGCAGGCGCAGATATTCACCCCGACCCCTTCGACCTATTCGGCCCTGATGTACTACACGGAGATGGACCCGGTGACACGCAAAAAGATCTTTGTGGAGAAAGACCCCAGACGCAAGGAGAAACAGAAAGAGATCGTTGTCGCCAAGGGGGGAAGATTTAAAAAAAGCGGTTTTTCCGACTAGTGTCAGGATGATCAACAAAAGATAAACAAGATGTGTCTTTTTTTACCCGTTCCTTAAAGAGAAGCGGGTATATTAATAGCATAAGACCCCGATATCAGCTTTTCGGAACGGGTTTGATGAGGAGCAGAGATGGATGACGCATTTGAACACAACCAGGGACCGGACCGGCAGCGATTTGATGTCTTGGCGGAGAAGACGAAGGACCTGAGTCTTCTCATCGTAGAAGACGAAGAGATTCTTCTCAAGACCTACAAGACCTTTATGGGGCGTTATTTTAACAAGATCGAGATCGCGCGGGACGGCCGCGAGGGGCTGGAGATGTATGCGCAGATGCGTCCGGATATCATCATCTCCGATATCGTCATGCCCAATATGGACGGACTGGAGATGGCCGCCCAGATACGCCGGGAAGATACCGACGTCCAGATCATCATCAGTACCGCCTACATGGATACGAAGATGATGCAGCGGGCGATCGAGAGCGGGATCGATCACTATGTCACCAAACCGGTCCGTGTCAAGTTCTTCCTCTCCATCATCGAAAAGAGTGTCAACGAGATCCTGCGGGTACGCGAAGCCCAGGCGGAGATAAAACGCCTGACCGAACTCCTTACGGCGATCAAGACGATCAGCGAGCTGATCGTCAAACTGAACGACGGGGAGACGTTGCTGCGTACCATCTGCGGGGAGCTTGTCAAACGGGATCTCTACTCCGGCGTCTGGATCGCCCGTGTGGATGATGCGGGATACCTGACCTGGAGTCATGCCGAAGGGGCCGGTGCGGAGCAGATCACGGCGGCCATAAATGCGGCGGGAGAGAAGCTGAACCTTGCCTGCATCACGACTGTCAACAACGGCAACGGAAAATTCCAGCTTATCGAAGACAAGCAGGGCCGATGTGACGTGTGCGATCTGCTTCCCTACGAAAGTGACAACAACAGCCTCATCTTCAGCCTGAAGTTCCAGGATAAATGTTACGGCTATATGAATATCTCCATGCGCGATGTGATCGACGAAAAGAGCGATGAGTTCGATCTACTGCTGGATGTGGCCAACGACGTAGCCTATGCCCTGCACAAATACGAACTGGAGGAGCGGACGCGCAAAAACGAGAAGCTGATGCTGCACCAGTCCCGCCTGGCTGCGATGGGGGAGATGATCAGTATGATCGCACACCAGTGGCGCCAGCCCATTACGACCATCGGTATGAGTGCAAACAATATGATCCTTGAAGTGGAGATGGACGAGGTAAAAAAAGAGGAGTTTACCGACCATCTCCATTCGATTCTCGACCAGGTCCGCTATCTCTCACAGACCATCGACGACTTTCGAAACTTCTTCGATCCCAACCGCCAGAAAGAGAAGGTGACGATGGAGAAGGTGATAGACGAGGTGCGTAAGATCATCAGCAAGAGCCTGGAGGCCAACGGCATCGAGCTGACCGTTGCACAGGAGAGCGTCGGCGAGGTCGAGATCTACGAAAACGAACTGGTGCAGGTGATGCTCAATATCATCAAAAACGCCAAGGACGAGTTGGTGGCAAAAGCTCCCAAACACCGGGTGATCCACATCGAAGTCACGGACGATACAGAGTCGGTCACGATCCGGATCTCCGATACGGCGGGCGGGATACCCGAGAAGGATCTGCTCAGGATCTTCGAGCCCTACTACTCCACCAAAGGGGTCAACGGGACGGGGCTGGGACTCTATATGTCCGAGGTGATCATCACCAAACATTTCCAGGGGACGATCCGCGCTGAAAACGCGGAGGAGGGGGCACGCTTTACGATCCGTTTCCCTAGGGAGTCGGAGGAGGTAACCGCATAAGTGCTACGCGTTCGTTTCCAGAAGCCCCGTAAGGGTTGCCGTCAGCTCCTTTTTGTCGATGCATCCGGTCAGTGTCGCTGCAGCTGAAAGGCTCTCTCCGTTCCGCTCATACAGTGTGAATGGCCCCTCGCCCGGGGTTCGAAAAAACGGGCCGCGGCATTCTCCTCAAACTGCATCGTATCCATGTTCAGGGGGGTCGTCAAAAGGGCGGCTATCGCCCGGGTCGATTCGGCGGTTTCGGGAAACACGAGGTAGATCCCCGGACGGGTTTCGATACTGAAGGGGTGGCGTTCGATATCTGCCAGCCCATAACGGGGTTTCTCTCCGCTGGCGCGAAGGGCGGTATCCCACGTCTCTTCCAGTACCAGTTCGCCGTTGGCACGGTTCCCGAGCATGGCAAAAAAGATGTCGGGCTTTATCATCGCCTGGTTGTATAAAAGTCCTGTAAAAGCTTCCTGGTGTGTCATCATAAAAACCTTGTTGTTATCAATATCTCAACAAGGTATATGACATCTTCTCTCTTAAAAAACTCCATAAAAACAGATTAAACGAGCTGCCACTCCCGGATCTGTTCGTCGCTGATATCGAGGACGCCTTTCTCCCGCAGGCCGTTGAGGACGCTTCGGGTGCAGAGGACGTCGCCGGGCCATTCTCTGTTGTAGTTGTCCAGCGGTCCTTTGGTGCTGGCATCGATACCGATAAAACCGTCAAAATGGATGTCTCGTTTGGCGTCGATGTTGTTGACGATGCGCCAGATGACCATGTAGGGGTTGTCGAGGTCGTTTTGCCATGCATCATCCAGCAGGACGATGATCCGGGTGTGCTCCTGGAGCGGTTTGAGGTTTTCAAAGATCGCCTTGGCCGGACGGTTTTTGGTGTATTTGATCAGCGTGATGGGGTTACGCGAGGTGACCTTGTACTGCTTGACCGCTTTGATCTCCGGTTCAAGGGTCTGCGCTTTGATGAGCAGATCCTCATCGTTCAGGATCGTGATCTTGGGGATCTCCACTTCGGGGCCTGTCGCGTCGATCCCCAGTTTCCCGCCGACAAACTGTTTGGGGGAGCTGTGGTCGAGGTGGTCGACGACGCCGGAGCTGATGAGGATGTTCTCCTCGCTGATGCGGTCGAGGATATGGTCGGCAAAGGCATTGTAATCGGTCAATGCAGGGGCATCATCCCCGACGAAGACCGCGTGCTTGACGAAGCTCATCTGCCCCACACCCCAGAATGCGTGCATGATCTGCTGGGCGTGCCCGGGGTAGTGGGGTTTGATTTTGGCCAGGATGAGGTTGTGGAAGACCCCGTTTTCGGGCATATGGTAGTCGATCAGGTCGGGGGCGGTGGTCTTAAGAAGCGGCAGGAAGATCCGTTCGGTCGCCCAGCCCATGTATTTGTCCTCGATGGGCGGTTTGCCGACGACGGTGGCCAGGTAGACCGGGTTTTTCTTATGGGTGATCGCCGTGACCTTACCGAAGGGGAAGGGCTCTTTGAGGGTGTAGTAGCCGGTGTGATCGCCAAAGGGCCCTTCGATCTTGAGCTCCTCGGGATCCTCGATGAGCGCTTCGATGACGAAGTCGGCGTCATGGGGGATGTAGATGTCGTTGGTGACCGACTTGACCAGCTTGGCCGGCTCTTTTTTGATAAAACCGTACATCAGCAGTTCGAAGATTCCGTGGGGCAGAGGTGCCTGGCCGCACCAGGTGTAAAGGGGGTCGCCGCCGACGGCAATAGAGACGGGCATCGGTTTGCCCGCCTCTTTGTACTGGTCGAAGAAGTGGGAGCTGTCCTTATGGATCTGCCAGTGGAGGCCGACATGCTCTTTGTCGTAGACCTGCAGACGGTACATCCCCAGGTTGGCCATGGAGCCGTCGAGGGATTTGGTGTAGATCTGCCCCATCGTGATAAAGGGGCCGCCGTCCTCTTCCCAGGTGGTCAGGATCGGCAGGTCGTAGAGGTTGATCTTATTTCCTGTATGGATCACCTCCTGGCATGCGCCCGAGCGGATGCGTTTGGGAAAAACACTTTTTAGATTAAAGAGTTTTCCCAGCATGCCGAATTTATCTGCAAGGTTGCGGGGCGGTTTCATATGCATCAGCTCACCGATCTCGTCGGCGATCCCTTCGATGTCACGTCCGAAGATAAGCCTGCAGCGGGAGTAGGAGCCGTAGAGGTTCATCAAGACCGGGGTGGAGAAGGCCTTCTCCCCATCACGCGGGTTGGTAAAAAGCAGCGCTTTGCCGCCGCCCTCTTTTTTGACTTCGGCATAGGCGACGTGCGGGATCTCCAGGTTGATGTCAAGTGGTGTATCGATCACCATAAGTTCATTATTTTGTTGTAATATATCGATGAATTTGTGCATGTCGGTGACTTTCAAGATTTTAGTGGAAGTATAACTTATGTTATTTCACATTGCATTAAAATATCTTCGATATAATTTTTAGTTATTTCTTATTTTCTTAAGGGTATGGGAGCATTTTTATGGGTTTGTTTGGTTCGGATAATACACATCTGATACGGGAATTGGAGCAGGAGAACAGCGGGTTGAAAAACCAGGTGGGATCCCTGCAGGAGAGGATACGCGAACTGGAGGCCCAGGTGGCTTCCCACGAAGCGACACACAAGCAGCAGTACCCCTTCCGGGGCCTGATGAAGTACCAGAATGAGAACCTTAAAAAGGGGCTTGTCGACGTTCAAAAGAACATGGCCGATTCGGTCAGTCACGCCAAAGGATCACTCACCGAGACGGAAGACCTCCTCGAAGAGATGAACAACCTTGCGGGAAGCACCAAAGAGATCACGTCGGCACTGGAGTCGCTGCGGGATGTCTCCGAAGATTCGGATACGGCTGTATCCAATCTCGCCGGTCGCGCGGAAGAGGTAAGCTCGATCCTGACGCTGATCAAGGATATCTCCGACCAGACCAACCTCCTGGCACTGAATGCCGCGATCGAAGCAGCCCGGGCCGGTGAGCACGGACGCGGTTTCGCCGTCGTCGCCGACGAAGTGCGCAAACTGGCCGACCGGACGGACAAGGCGATCGACGATATCAACGTCGCACTCCAGTCCATGCAGCAGGAGGTCGCTTCGGTCAACGAGAAGTCCCGATATATCAAATCCCGCGTCGAAGAGACGACCGAATGGGTCAACACCTTCAACGGCAAACTGGATACGGACGTGCAGGTGATCATGAACACCTTCGGACACCTGGGCTACTCCAATGACCGTATCTTTATGTCCCTGGCCAAGCTGGATCACCTGCTCTGGAAAGTCAATACCTACCTCTCCGTGGCAACACAGAAAGAGGAGTTTGCTTTCGTCGATCACCACAACTGCCGTCTGGGGAAATGGTATTACGAAGGGGAAGGGCGCGAGTTCTTCTCCCAAACACCGAGCTTCGGCTCACTGGAACAGCCGCACAGCGTGGTCCACAACGGTACCAAGGATGTCTTCGAACTCATCGCACAAGAAGAGCTCGATATCGACGCACTGCGCAAGGCCTTCGAGATTATGGAAGCGGGCAGCGACGACGTCTTCAAAATCCTGGACAAGGTCCTGGCGGAAAAGACAGGCAAAAGCCACGAGTAGCCCAACCCGTTACCGCAGAAAAATCACACCGGCAAATCGCCCGGTGGTCTGGTTCTCCTTGCGGTAGGAGAAGAGGGTGTCGCTTCGGCACCCGGTACAGACCGTCATCATCTCGATGTTCGACTGAATCACCCCGTTTTTTTCAAGCTGCTTTTCGGCGATCGCCACGTTATCCAGGTACCAGCTATCCCCCCGTTTTTGAATGGCATAATCAAACCCGAGTTTTTTCGCTTCAGCAACGATCTCGCTTCCCACTTCGTAGCAGCAGGCATGGATCGAACCGCCCAGGCAGGCCAGGAGCTTTTCCGGATCGCTTTTAAACGCCTTTTGCATTGCCGCTATCGTGGACGGGATCACGCCTTGAAAAAGGCCGGACCGTCCTGCGTGGACGGCGGCTACGGCATGGTGCTCGGGGTCATATAAGAGGATCGGGATGCAGTCGGCTACCATGACCATCAGGGGTGTGTCGGGGCAGTCAGTGATGAGGGCGTCGCACTCGGGGACGAAGGAGTAGTCGTACGCATCGGTGACGTGGAAGACCCCGTTCCCATGGACCTGGCGCATGTGGACGATGCGCGCAACGTCATATCCCATCGCTTCGGCCAGGAGTTCGTGGTTTTTGTCGACGTGCTCTTTTTTATCGCCCACGTGGTAGGCGAGGTTGAGGGAGTGGAAGGGGGCCTGGCTCACCCCGCCTTCACGGGTCGTGATCGCATGGCCGATACGGTCGGCATAGGGGGCGAGGAGGCTAAAGTGGTGTAGTCGCATCGAAAAGCTCCTTGTAGGTATGGCATCGGGCGCCGATATCCTTCGCTTTCCAGACGTCGCTGATGACAGCGAGCATATCGGCGCCTTTTTCCAGTAATGTGGGGGCGTTTTCTGCCGTGATCCCCCCGATGGCACAAACGGGGATCTTGAGCATCCGTTTGGCATCGGCTAGCAGGGTTGTATTGATTGTCGGGGCATCCGGTTTGGTTGCCGAGGTGAAGAAAGCACCGAAGGCGACATAGTCGGCTCCCCGGTGTTCAAACTCCTTGGCCCGGAAGATATCGCCGTAGCAGGAGACGCCGATGATCTTTTTTTTACCCAGGATGCGGCGGGCCAGGTCGAACTCCTCGTCGTCCCGCCCGATATGCAGGCCGTCCGCATCTACTTCATTGGCCAGGTCGACCCGGTCGTTGATGATAAACGTCGCGTCGTACTCTTCGCAGAGCGTCTTGATCGTCAGGGCCGTCTGCAGCAGGCTTTCGTCATCACGGCTCTTGTCACGCAGCTGGACCAGGCGTGCACCGTTCTCCAGGGCGGGGCGCAGGCAGGCTTCGATCTCCCCGTAGGGGGTCAGGGTCTCGTCGGTGATCACGTAGAGCCCTTTCATAACTGCTCCAGGAGGGTGATGACCTCTTTGGGAGAAAGGGCCGAAGGGACGCCCCGGATCTCGTCGTTTTCAAATCCCCAGCGGGCGTGGATACCGTGGATCTTCGCCTCTTTGGCGGCCTTCATATCCTTATGGCTGTCGCCCACGATGACCGGGACCGCATGGGTTTTCGTGTCGAACTGGTAGCGCCGCATGATCTTGTGGATGATCTCCGGGTCGGGTTTACTGTTTTTGACGTCACACGAGCCCATGATAAAGTCGAAGTAGTTGTTAAGCCCCGTCTTTTTGAGCATCTTCTTGGCAAAGATCGTCGCGGCGTTGGTGGCGACCGAGAGGCGGATATCGTTTTCCCTCAAACGCTCCAGCGTTGCTTCGATATCGGGGTAGATGCGGAGGTTCTGAATGCACTGTTCCCAGTAGTGGCTTTCAAAAAGCTCGCGGTCCGGTTTTTCATAGGTCTTGGTCCCGTAGAACATCTCGGCCAGGTTGACCCCTTCGCTATTGATCGCTTTGACGATGCTCGAGGCTTCGACCGGCTCAAGCCCCTTTGTCTTACGGATATGGTTGATCGTGATCGTGATATCCGTGGCACTGTCAAGCAGCGTGCCGTCCATATCGAAAATGACAATGCGGTGTTTGCCCATATTACGCCTTCATCTCCCACAGGGTCCCCTGGGGGGTGTCCATGATCATGACATCCATCGCCAGGATCTCGTCGCGGATCGCGTCGGCCCGTTCGAAGTCCTTGACCGCCTTGGCATCGTCGCGCCGCTGGATGAGGCCTTCGATCTGCTTTTTCTTCTCTGCCGAGATCCCGTGCTGGAAATAGGCGTAGGGGTCGTCGCACCCGAAACCGAGTACGTCGGCCAGCCACTCGATCGTGGCAGCAACTGTCTTTTTAAAGCCCTTGTCCTTGGGATTGGCATCGAGGTGTTCGTTGGCCTGGGCGATAAAGCCGTCGATCTTGGCCAGGGCCACGGAGATGTTGAGATCGTCCGCCAGGGCGTCCAGGACGTTTTGGGTATAGGCTTTCTCCGGAAGCGATCCCTTGGTCCCGTAGATACGTTTTTTAAGCCGGTAGAGCTTGTCAAGCCGTTTTTTGGACGCCAGCAGATCCTCTTCGGCAAAGTTGAAGTTCATCCGGTAGTGGGTCGAGAGCAGGTAAAAGCGCAGCACCTCGGGGTGGTAGACCTTGAGGGCGTCCTTGAGGAAAAAGCTGTTGCCCAGACTCTTGCTCATCTTCTCGCCGTTGATGTTGATAAAGCCGTTGTGCATCCAGTATTTTGCCAGCTCCTGGTCATAGGCGCAGCGGGTCTGGGCCGCTTCGTTCTCGTGGTGGGGGAAGAAGAGGTCCGCGCCCCCCGCGTGGATGTCGATCTGGTAGCTTCCCCCTTTGGCCAGGTGTCTTTTGATCATGGCGGAGCACTCCAGGTGCCAGCCGGGCCGTCCCCTGCCGAAGGGGGAGTCGAAGCAGACATCCTGCTCCTTGCACGCCTTCCAGAGGACGAAATCCTCCTCGTTCTGCTTGCCCTCGGTCGCGACGCGGTGCTGCTTCTCCTCCTGGGTCGCGTGGGCCAGGGAGCCGTAGTCGGTGTCGGCTTTGGTGTTAAAGTAGACATCGCCGTTATCCAGCTTGTAGGCGGCCCCTTTATCCAGCAGCGTGGAGATCAGTTCGATCATCGCATCGATGTTCTCGGTCGCTTTGGGTTCGATGTCGGGGAGCCGGACGCCCAGCAGGCGCATCTCCAGGTTATAGTTTTTGGCGTAATAGTCGGTGAGCTCTTTGATCGGGGTCCCCGTCTCCAGGCTTTTTTTGATGATCTTGTCGTCGATATCGGTGATGTTGCGCGCCAGCGTCACGGTGTAGCCCAGGGCTTTCAGGGTGCGGGCAAGCAGGTCGAAGGAGAGCGCGCTCTTGGCGTGGCCCAGGTGGGAGTAGTCGTACACCGTCGGACCGCAGACGTAGATGCTCGCTTCCCCCGCGGTGATGGGTTCGAATTTCTGTTTGGTTCTGGTGTGGGAGTCGTAGAGGTAAAAATCCAAATCTATATCCTTAGAGTATTAAGAGCCCCGAATGCTCCAGGGCGTATTTGGCCAGGCCGATAATAATGGTAAACGCGATTATACTCAATAGTAGCCAAATTAGTTTTTTATTCCAAAAGATCGCGTCGCCCGATGTGCGGCGGTAGAGGCGGTAGTTGAGCCCAAAAAGGACAAATCCCGAAAGAGAGCTGGCCAGGGCAAGGCCTGCCGCTTTCATCGGGACGATCAGGGCCAGGGAGAGGAGGATGTTGATGACCAGGGAGAGTGCCGTGATCTTGGCGACGGCCTTCTGGTTGTGGTGGGCGAAGTGCCAGAGCGAGAAGATCTTGGCCAGTCCGAAGGGGAGCAGCCCGATCATGTACATCAGCAGTACCCATGCCGTATTATGCGTATCCTCCCGCAGGAACTCGCCCCGTTCGAAGAGCAGCCAGATGATCTCTTCGGAGAGGATCACCGCTCCGATCGTGGAGAAGGAGAGGAGATAGAGCAGCATCCAGCTGCTTTTTGCCAGCAGGCGGTTCGCCTTGGCCTTCTCTTCCTGGTGGATCGCCTTGGAGATCGCCGGGAAGAGGGCGACGGAGACGGCGATGGCAAACAGGGCCAGGGGGAGCTGCAGGATGCGGTTGGCATAGTAGAGGTAGCTGATGCTTCCGCTCATGAGAAACGAGGCGAGGAAGGTGTCCAAAAAGGCGGAGACATGGGAGGCCGAGGAGGCGAAGATGGCGGGGAAAAACGCCTTCTTAAAGCGGTTGGTATCCTCGTCGGAATCCTTGCGGCTTTTCGCCCCGGCGATGAGCGTTTTGCAGATGCCGCGGTTTTTGGATGCGACGAGGTGTGTGGCAAGCTGCAATGCCCCGCCCGCCAGGACGGCCCAGCTGAGGGCGTAGACGATGTCGAGTTTGCCCATGTCGCGGCTGATCAACAGGGCGATGATCAGGGCGATATTCAGAAGCGCCGTGGAGAAGGCGGTGGTGGCAAAGTGGTTTTTATAGTGCAGCATCCCCGCCAGGAACGAGACGGCGAAGATAAAGTCGAGGTAGTAGAAGTTGATCGCCACCAGCGGGGCGGCCAGCAGCCGCGTCTCTTCGTCAAACCCGTAGGCGATGACGGAGGTGACGGCGTAGCTGAAGAGGTTGACCAGGATCGATAGACCGAAGACCACCAGCAGCAGCCAGAAAAAGATCTCGAAACTAAAGCGTGCTTTGTATTTCGCAAAGGAGAGCGACGGGATAAAAGCCTGGGAGAACGCCCCTTCGGCGAAGATGCGCCGAAAGAGGTTCGGGAGCTTGAATGCGACAAAGAAGATATCGGAGAAAATATTGGCCCCGAGTACCGAAGCCATAAGCAGGTCGCGAAGGAATCCGAGGAGGCGGGAAACAAGGATTCCCGTGGAGTTGGTAAAAAATGCTTTAATCATGAAGGGATTATACTCCTGAGCGGATTAAAGGCCCCATCCAATCAGCTTTTTTTTGTTATACTCTAAACAAAAAATGAACTGGGATCTTTCGGGCAGGGAAGGTTCCGTGATGAGGATATCGTGGGTCTATTTGATATTTTTGACGGCAGCAAAGAACCGGGTTCGGACAGACGCGCCCCGATAGGAAATTTTGCGATCAAAAAAACCGACAGTATTCCCAAACTCCTGCGGCGGGTCGCCAAGGAGACGGGGATGCCGGTCGCCGATATCGATTTTGACGTGATCAAGACTTCCACCAATGTCTCCATGGCAAACGGTTCCGAAGTCGTCGGGGAGGGTTCGATGGACCTGAACGACGAAAAGCTGCTCCTGAACCCCGACCTGGTGATCCGCCAGATATACGAAGTGAGCATCTACCCCAAGGCGAAGAAAAAAGATTTTAATCTGGTGATGCAGATGACGGTCAACAAGACCCACTCCCGTGCCAAAGCGGTCATTAAAAAAGAGTCCCGCCTGGTCTATACCCCGATCCTGGAAGATACGCTGACCAAAGAGATCAACAAACGCAAGCTCCGCAACGGGATACTGATCGACCTCTTTGACGACAAGATGAAAGAGGGGATCAAAAACCTTGTCACCAAGATACGCGTCAAGGACCACCTGGAGGCGGATTTCGTCCTGGAGCTCTGCCACTGGCTTGATCCGGTCCCGACGGTCAATGATGCCATCAAACTGCACGAACCCAAGAAGAAGGCCAAGACGGAAGAAGATGCCAAACGTGTCGACTACCGCGAACGGGGTTACATCACGACGATCGAAGAGGGCGAGGTGGCAGCCGAATACATCAAACCGCGCCAGGGGGTTCCCGGCCGGAACTTCCGGGGTGAGTTCATCCCTTCCCCCGAACCGACAGTGACCCACGAGCCGGAGTTTGTCGTGGATGTCCAGACCATCGACGTCCACGAAACGGTGGAGAAGATCCAGTATATCGCCAAGGCAAAAGGGTATGTCCGGCTTGACGACAAGGAGCTGCGCATCTCCGATACGCTGGAGATCACCGAAGCGACCTTCCGCTCCACCGGGAATATCAACGCCGAGCAGGACAAGGACATCAAGATCGCCCTCAAAGGCAAGGACAAGCACGAGGACAATATCGGGCCCAATACCAAGATCGAAGCCTCCGAGATCATTGTCGACGGCAGTGTCGCCAACAGTGCGGAGGTGCGGGCGGAGACGGTCAAGATCGGCGGCCAGACCCATAAGACCAGCAAGGTCTTTGGAAAGAACGTTACGATCGATATCCACAAAGGGTACGTCGAAGGCAAGAGTATTCGTATCCGTCAGCTGGCGGGCGGTGAGGTCGTCGGGGACGATATCCATATCGACCAGGTGATCGGCGGGACGATCCGGGGAAAACGGATCGAGATCGGCAGCCTCTTCTCCAACGCCAAGATCATCGCCTCCCAGGAGATCGTCCTGACCCAGGAGCTGAAAGGTTCGGACAACCACTTTATTATCGAACCGGCGGCGACCCAGGAGGATAAAGAGAAGATCGCAGGGTTCGTCGACCGGGTCAAGGAGCTCGAAGCCAAGATCGACACTGCCCAGAAGAAGCTGCTGGAGAAAAAGCGCCAGGTGCGCCAGGCCCAGGAGTCGACGGCCCAGCTTAAAGAACATATTCTCCAGGCCAAGAAAGAGGGGCGCAAACCCTCCCAGGTCCATATCGACCGCTACAAAAAGTTCATGGAGGTGATGAACGAGGTCACGGACATCCAGGACGAACTGGAAGTGTGGGAAGAGAAACTGGGCAAGGAGAAGGACGAGATCACCCTGATCCAGGATGCGGCCCTGCATGCACGCATCATTAACATGAAAGCGTGGAGCACCCACAACCGGATCTATTACAAACTGCTCGATCCCCCCGAAACGATCGAGTATATCCCCAAAGTAGGGATGAAAGCGTCGTCGCTGCAGCTTAAGATGGTAGGAGAGAGTGAATATAACGTGGAAGTGAAATTTATATGATCATCGGTCTAAACGGAAAAATCGTCAAAAAAGAGCTCTCCTTCGTGGATATCCTGACCCCCGGCGGGGTAGTCTACCGGGTCTTTATCTCGGTCAACTGCTACTCGCTCCTGAAAAGCGATGAGGTGA
Source organism: Campylobacterales bacterium (assembly GCA_050297855.1). GTDB lineage: Bacteria > Campylobacterota > Campylobacteria > Campylobacterales > SZUA-545 > SZUA-545. The sequence goes on along the minus strand of JBNKTC010000009.1, from coordinate 92,740 downwards.
CGATCCACACGACCCATATTGTCCGGGAGGACGGCCAGGCGCTCTACGGCTTCATGGACGTGAACGAGCAGAAGATGTTCGAGATGCTTCTGAAGGTCAACGGCGTCGGTCCCAAGGTGGCCATGGCGATCTGTTCGACCTTCTCCCCTTCGGTCTTCGCCCAGGTCATCGAGAACAAGGACATCACGACCCTCAAACGGGTTCCCGGTATCGGGCCCAAGAGTGCCGGTGTGATCCTGGTCCAGCTGGGCGGCTTTGTCGTGGATATGGAGGAGCGTAGCGGCGCCTCCCAGGCCTACGAAGAGGCGGCCATGGCCCTGGAGTCTTTGGGCTTTAAAAAAGAGGCGGTGCAGAAGACCCTGGCCAAATGCCAGGGCAGCGACACAGAGTCGCTGGTCAAAGAGGCACTGCGTTATTTTCAGAAATAAATATTAAGGTAGATCATTTGAAAAAAGTTTTTGGTATTGTATTCGGCGGCATGAGTTTTGAACACGAGATCAGCGTGGTCAGTGCGATCACACTGAAAAAAGTGCTGGAGGGGTTTGACCTCCGTTTCGTATTCGTCTCGGCAGACCGGGAGTTCTACCTGATCGAGGCAGCGGATATGAAGTCGACCTATTTCAGCAGGGGGGAGTACAAAAAGGCTAAAAAGCTCTCCCTTGCCAAAGGCGGTTTCGAGACGGGCGGGCTCTTCGGGTCCAAACCGGTGGCTATCGACTGCATGATCAACCTGATTCACGGTGGTGACGGAGAAGACGGCAAGATGGCGTCCCTCTTTGATTTCTACGGGCTCCCCTATATCGGGCCGGGGATCGAAGCGAGCGTGCTGAGTTTTAACAAGCTCTACACCAAACTCTACGCCAATGAACTGGGTGTCAAGACGGTGGATTACCAATTGATCCGTCGCGGTGAGTCCTACGAGCTGAAATTCGACTATCCCGTGATCATCAAGCCCCTGCGCCTGGGCAGCTCAATCGGGGTGAGCATCGTCAAGGAAGCGGCCGAACTGGAGTACGCCCTGGACGTTGCGTTCGAGTTTGACAGCGAAGTGCTGGTCGAACCTTTTATCGAAGGGGTACGGGAGTATAACCTGGCGGGCTACCGCGCCGGTGAGCACCGGCTCTCCATCATCGAGAACCCCCAGAAGGAGGAGTTCCTTGATTTTGACAAAAAGTACCTCGACTTCAGCCGTGACGGCAAGCCTGCTGCCGCGGATATCCCCCATAGCCTGGCCGCCGCAATGCACGATAACTTCAAAAAGATCTATAATACCCTTTTCGACGGCAGCCTGATCCGCTGTGACTTTTTCGTCATCGACGATGCCGTCTACCTCAACGAGATCAATCCGATCCCCGGCAGTATGGCCAACTACCTCTTTGACGATTTCGGGGCATCCGTTAAAGAACTGAGCAATAACCTGCCGCGCAAGCGCAGTATCACCATCGATTATCTCTATATCAACAAAATCCAGTCATCCAAAGGAAAGGTGTAACCATGGAGTGTGAATTCCCGACAGTCAACGAAACATCGGACGAGATCAGAACGATCCTCGGATCGGTAAAGACGATCGCCGTCATCGGCCTCTCTCCAGATGAGAGCAAGGCGAGCCATTTTGTCCCCAAATATATGCAGCAAGCCGGCTATACGATCATCCCGGTCTATCCCAAAGAGGATGAGATCCTGGGAGAGAAGGTCTACCGCAGCCTGGCCGAGATCCCCGGTAAAGTGGACATGGTCAATGTCTTCCGCAAACCGAATGCCATCCCGGCGATCGTGGAGGCGGTCAAAGCGCGCGGTGACGTCGATGTGCTCTGGCTGCAAAAAGGGATCGTCAACAACGAGGCTTCGGAAAACGCCAAGGCAGCCGGGATCAAAGTGGTGCAGAACAAGTGCCTGATGGTCGAACATAAGAGTCTGGCCTGATGATCACGCTGGATGATGTCAAAGCGGCACAGGAACGTCTTAAAGGGGTTATCAAACACACCTCATTCTCCTATGCTCCTCTTTTAAGCCGGACGGTCGATGCCGAGGTCTATATCAAAAAAGAGAACCTCCAGAATACGGGGGCCTTTAAGATCCGGGGCGCCTTTAACAAGATCTCCACACTCACCGAAGAGGAGAAAGCACGCGGCGTCATCGCCGCCAGTGCGGGTAACCATGCCCAGGGTGTCGCCTTCTCGGCGGGTCATTACGGGATCAAGGCCTATATCGTTATGCCCGAGGCGACCCCGCTGCTAAAGGTCAACGGCACCAAGGCGCTGGGGGCCGAAGTGATCCTGCACGGCAGCAGCTATGACGAGGCCTACGCCTATGCGATCGAGTTTGCCAAAAAAGAGAACCTCACCTTTATCCACCCCTTTACCGACGAGCAGGTGATCGCGGGACAGGGGACCGTGGCGCTGGAGATGCTGGAGGAGGTCCCGGACCTGGACGTCCTGCTCGTTCCTATCGGCGGCGGCGGGCTGATCAGCGGGATCGCCGTGGCAGCCAAGAGCATCAAACCGGATATCAAGGTGATCGGGGTCACCGCGGCCGGTGCTCCCGCCATGCGCAACTCCTTCCTCTCCAAAAAACCCCAGGACTCCCTGGGGGTCAAGACCATCGCCGACGGGATCGCGGTACGCGATACGGCGATCGAGACCTATAAATATATTGCCGAATTTGTCGATGATATAGTCGAAGTGGATGATGAGGAGATCGCCAATGCGATCCTTTTCCTCATCGAACGTCAGAAACTGGTGGTCGAAGGTGCCGGGGCGGTGGGAGTCGCTGCCATCCTGCACAACCGCGCCGCAATCGGAAAAGATCAGAAAGTCGGTGTGGTCCTGAGCGGCGGGAACATCGATGTGACGATGATCAGCCTTATTATTGAGAAGGGGCTGCAAAAGTCTTTCCGCAAGATGAGTCTGACGGTCACGCTGATCGACAAGCCAGGGAGTCTTACGAAACTCTCCCATGTCTTCGAGGAGCTGCGGGCCAACATCGTCCAGATCGATTACGACCGCACCTCCCATCTCCTGGAGTTCGGCGATGCCAACGTCTCCGTCTCCTTGGAGACAAAAGGCGAGGAGCATCAGCAGGAGATCCGCGACGCACTGAGACAACACGGTTTCGAATTTACCGAGGAGTAAAGGTTTTTATGGATTTTTCGTCATTTGTTCAAGAGTTCCAGGATGCGATCCTGTTCGGCGTCCTGCTTAATTTCGTCGCCACCGTGGGCTTTGGTATCTACAAGAGTTTTAACCTAAACAGCAAGCAGATGGAGTATCTGATGGATACCTACCATGTCAAAAACAGTACGCTAAAAGCGATCTTCTACTGGTTCGTCCCCTACATGGGATACATCCTGGTGCTTAAAGACGTACTCTCCCTGCAACGTTACCTCAAGCACGGCTTCAGCGTCTTCGATTATGTCGAAGACAAACTCAAGCGGGAGATGGCCAACTCCTAGGTTACTCCCATACCCCCGCGATTTTCTGTCCGCATGAGGGGCAGTCCCCCCCTTTGAGATGATTATGGACGATCTCGCCCAGATGACCGCTCCGGTCGATCACTTTCGTATTGCACTTGGGACAGTAGGTACTGCTGCGGTCTTCGTCAAAGACGTTCCCTACAAAGACATAGTTCAGTCCCGCCGCTTTACCGATCTTATAGGCTCTGTTTAACGTGCTGTGAGGAGTCGGGGGCCGGTCGAGCATCTTGTACTGTGGGTAAAAGCCCGAGATGTGCCACGGCATGTCGGGGCTGACCCCGGCGATAAACTCCGCGATCTGCTGCAGCTCCTCGTCGCTGTCGTTCAGGCCCGGGATGGCCAGGGTCGTGACCTCCACCCATATCCCTTTGTCCCAGGCGTATTCGATCGTATCAAGCACCGGTTTCAGGCGTGCCCCCGAGATGTTTTTGTAGAAGTCGTTGCTGAATGATTTGAGGTCGATGTTCATCGCATCGAGGTAGGGGCCGATCGTGTCCAGGGCCTTGTGGGTCTCGTAGCCACTGGTGACGAAGACGTTTTTGAGACCCTTTTCATGGGCAAGTTTGGCCGTATCGTAGGCGTATTCGAAAAAGACGACCGCTTCGTTGTAGGTGTAGGAGACCGACTCGCATCGATGCTCGAGGGCCAGTTCGACGATCTGTTCGGGGGGAAGGTCGCGGCCGAAGATCTCGTGGTGGTGTTCCTTGGGATACTGGGAGATGTCGGCATTCTGGCAGAAGGTGCAGCTGAAGTTACATCCCACGGTCCCGACGGAGAAGCTGCGCGATCCGGGGAGGAAGTGGTAGAGCGGTTTTTTCTCGATCGGGTCGACATTGACCGCCGCGGCCTTGCCGTAGGTGGCGAGGATCAGCTCGCCGTTTTCGACATAGCGGATGCCGCAGATGCCGTACTCCCCTTCATCCAGCACACATGCCTGGTGGCATGCTTCGCACAGTACCTTGCCTGTTTTTTCTATCCTCTTGCTCAACCATGCATGGTGTCCCATGATAAGCCTCCTTTGGAAGGATCAGCGCTTGAAGAGATTGGTCAGCGGCATCCTTCGGTCTTTACCGAACGCTTTGTCGGTGATCTTGACGCCGATAGGGGCCTGGCGCCGTTTGTACTCGTTCATGTCGATGAGACGGGTGACCTTGTTGACCACCGCTTCGTCGATCCCCATGTAGACGATATCCTCTTTGGAGTAGTCCTCCTCGACGTACGCTTTAATGATAAAGTCCAGTATATCATAAGGCGGAAGCTCGTCCTGGTCTTTTTGTCCCGGGCGCAGTTCAGCCGACGGCGGCTTGGTGATCGTATTCTCCGGGATGACGTGGCCGAGGGTATTACGGTACTTGGAGAGTTCGTAAACGGTGGTCTTAAAGACGTCCTTGAGCAGGGCGAATCCCCCGACCAGGTCGCCGTAGAGCGTGGAGTAGCCCACGCTCATCTCGCTCTTGTTCCCCGTGGCGATGACGATCCAGCCGAATTTGTTTGAGAGCCCCATGAGCAGGATCCCGCGAATACGGGCCTGGAGGTTCTCCTCGGCGGTATTGAAGGGGAGGTCCTTAAAGAGCGGAGAGAGGGAGGTCGTAAACTGGTCATAGGCGTCGTTGATCGGGATCGTATGGTGCTCGATGCCCAGGTTTACGGCCAGGTCAGTCGCATCATCGAGGCTGGACTGTGAGGAGAACTCCGAAGGCATGAGGATGCCGTAGACGTTCTCCTTACCCAGGGCGTCCACCGCCACCGCGGCGGTCAGGGCGCTGTCGATCCCGCCGCTTAGGCCGATAACGACTTTGGAAAAACCGTTTTTGCGGATATAGTCGCGCAGTCCCGTTACCAGTGCCTTGTAGATCAGGGCCGTCTCGCTCTCGTTCTGGAGCTGTTCGCGGACATCCAGGCTGATGGATTTCTTGTCACGGGGCGGGGCGGTGGTGATCGTCTTAAGCGTATACTGGTCCGCCAGGGAGGCGCGCAGGTGCTTAAGCCGCGTGTCTTTAAGCTGCATCCGGAATGCCTGCTCCAGGGAGATGTCGGAGATGAGCAGTTCGTCCTCGAAGGATTTGGCCTGGGCGACCACCTCCCCCTTGGGGTTGACGATCATGCTTGCTCCGTCGAAGACCAGCTCGTCCTGGCCGCCGACCATATTGACATAGGCGATGGAGACCAGGTGGTCGCGGGCACGGGTCTTAAGCATCTCGATACGTGCCTGGGTCTTGGTGGCGGAGAAGGGGGAGGCGTTGATATTGATGATCAGCTCGGCGCCGTTTAAAGCCTGGGGCTGGATCGGGTTGGTGCTCTGCCAGATATCCTCACAGATGGCAAAGCCGATCTTGGCCCCGTCCATCTCCAGCAGCAGCAGTTCACTCCCCTTCTGGAAATAGCGTTTCTCATCGAAGACGCCGTAGTTGGGGAGGTGCTGTTTGTAGTATTTACCGATGACTTGCCGGCCGTTGAGGACCCCCAGGGCGTTGTAGAGGTCATGCTCGTGGTCGACGAAGCCGACGACGGCGACGATCCCCTCGGTATACTCGGCGATACTCTCCAGGGCGTCGAGGTTCTCTTTGATGAAGTGGGGTTTATAGAGCAGGTCTTCGGGCGGGTAGCCGGTGATGCAGAGCTCGGGAAAGGCGATGACGTCGACCTCTTTCTGCTTTGCCTCCTCGATCAGGCGGATGATCTGGTCGCTGTTTTTCTGGATGTCGCCGACGGTGGGGTTAAACTGTGCCAGGGCGACGCGTAGCGGTTTCAATTGGCTTCCTTTTCTTTTGCTTTCATGGATGAGACGATCGTCTCGATGGCCAGGGAGCAGAGCGTCAGCCCAAACGCCCCCGTGACGGCGCAGAACGAACCCTTGTCCTTGCACTTGGCACTCTCTTTTGAGAATACTACCGGAAACTTCTTGTTAAAACGATCTTTTTTGAGCCGGTCCCGGATCTTCTTGGCGAATTTGTCATGGGTCGTCTTCCAGATCGTGCCGATCTCGATCTGGGTCGGGTCGGTCTGCTTGGCACTCCCCATGGAGCTGATGAGTTTGGGCCAGGTTGTCTTGATGACGGCGATCTTGGCCTCCACATCGTCGATGGCGTCGATAACGAGGTCGTAAGGGCCGAAGTCGAACGCCTCCACCCACGCCGGGTCGATCTTCAGATTCATCGGCGTCACACCGGGGTACATCTTCGCATGCACCTCGACCTTCACTTCATCCACATGCTCGGAGCCGATCTGGCGGTTCTGGTTGGTGATGTCGAAGCGGTCGAAATCGACGATCGTGATATCGGTAATCCCCGAGCGGTAGAGGCAGTCAAGGCAGTAGCTCCCGACACCCCCCACGCCCAGCAGCAGGATCTTGGCTTTCTGGATATGCTCAAAGTCGTCTCCGAAGAGCATCCGGCAGCGGTCATATCTCATTCAGCAGCGCTTTGAGCCCTTCGACGGAGTCGTGGCAGGTCATGTCCATCTTGATGGGAGTAATGGAGATCTTCTTGGCGGCGATGGCTTCGAAGTCGGTGGGGTCGTCGTAGTGGGCGGTCTTCTCGCTGTCCCACTCAAGCGGGTGCAGGCCCAGCCAGTAGTACTCTTCGCCCCGCGGGTTGGTGTGGCGGTGGGCGTCGTTGCCGTAGAGACGGTAGCCCGCTTTGGTAATGGCGTATCCTTCGCATTCATCGGGATGGTCAAGGGAAGGGACGTTGACATTGAGAAAACGGCGGTGGGGGATCCGGAAGCTGCCGTCAAGGACAGTCGTCACGATCTTTTTGGCTGCGTCGGCCGCCAGCTCGTAGCTCGTATCGTGGCGCGCCTGGTCGCAGCTGCGCAGTACCTGGGAAAATGCGATAGACGGGATCCCGTGGAGTGCCGCCTCCATCGCCGCACTGGCGGTCCCGGAGTAGGTGATGTCCTCGCCCATATTGGCCCCGCGGTTGATCCCGCTGATCACGAGGTCCGGTTTTTTGTCGACAAACATGGAGTTCAGGGCCAGGTAGACGCAGTCGCTGGGTGTCCCGTCGTCCAGTTTGTAAAAGTCGTCATCCAGGGCGATAAAGCGCAGAGGCCGTGTCAGTGTGATGCTGTGGCCGCAGGCGGATTTTTCGCTGGCCGGTGCCACGACCGTTACATGTCCCAGCGGCCGTACCGCTTCCACCAGGGCCGCCAGCCCCTCCGCCTCGAATCCGTCGTCGTTGGTGATGAGTATCCGTTTCAAATGATCCCTTTTCATTATGAGCGTAAATAGGGTGTATTATAGCAAAGCACGGGTAATCGTTGTCACACAACGGCACATATTTGCTTTTGATTATAATAACCATAAGTATATCATTGGAAATCGGATTAGTTAGAAAGGCAGCGACACCTGGTATGGCAGATAAAATACGATTGTTTCAAAAGATCATTTTAGATGGAGTGACCCTCTCTCTGCTCGTTATCATGATCCTGATACTTGAATTAAATGCAAGGCATATGAAGAATCTTCTCTTAGCCGGCTTGAGCCTCTTTTTGGTAATATCTGCATTTCTCATACAGGATATGTTTTCCAGTTTATGGAAGATCCCTGTCGCTTTTATCCTGTTGATAAGTGCCAATGCGATTTTTCAAAAAGTAACGGCAGACAATAAGAATCTATAAAATATTTAATAATAAGGAGAAACAATGCAGCTAGGATTTATCGGACTGGGCCACCTGGGAAAGGCGATCGCCGGGCGGCTTGAATCATGCGGACATACGTTGAGCGTCCACAACCGTACGGCGGGCAAAGCCGAAGGGCTTGGTGCGGCGGAGGTCGGTTCGCCGAAAGAGGTAGCCGAGAAGACGGATATCATCTTCCTCTGCCTTTTTGATTCCGCCGCCGTCCGGGAGACGCTGGAAGGCGAATCGGGTCTGCTCACCTGCGACCTGACGGGCAAGATCATTATCGACCTGACGACCAACCACTTCCGTGATGTCACCCTTTTCCATGAAGCGGTGCGAAACGCCGGGGGTGCCTACCTCGAATCCCCGGTGCTGGGGAGTGTCGTTCCCGCACAGAACGGGGCGTTGACCATTGTTACCAGCGGGGAAGAAGCGGCCTACGGGAAAATAAAGCCCATCCTCGAACAGATGGGGCAGAACCTCTTCTTCCTGCCCGAACCCGGACAGGCGACGAAGATGAAGCTTGTGAACAACCTGGCCCTGGGCAGCATCATGACCACGATCGCCGACAGCCTTGCCATGGCGGAGAAGGCGGGGATCGCCAAAGAGGACGTGCTGGATATTCTAAGTGTGGGCGGCGGGAGCTCGCTCGTGCTCAATGCCAAAAAAGAGAAGCTGAAAAACGAAGACTACGCCACCCACTTCTCCAACGCCCTGATCTACAAGGACCTCCACTGCCTCCAGGACCTGGCGTACGAGCTGAAGCACCCGCTGCTGACCGCGTCTGTCGTCAAGGAGCTCTTCGGAAAGAGTTTCGAAGCGGGGATCGCCGATGAGGACTTCTGTGCCGTTTATAAACTCCTGAAGTAGTCTCCTTCCCCCACCACGGAAGCGGGCGACGCCGTATAGCGCTTGATTTTTGGGGAAAACTTTGTTACGGTTAAGATATTTATCGTCGATAACAGAGGCCATGACGGGAAAACCGTTGCGGCAGAGCATCCCGATCCAAAAGGAGACATGATGCAGTATATCAAACGAAAATCGTGGGAACTAAACGAAAACTTTGTCACCGATGAGGCGCTTTTTAACGGGCGGCGGAAGTTTCTCAAGCTGGGGGCCGCCCTGGCCGTCAGCAGCGGGGCGGTGATGGAGCTGGCGGCCAAAGAGTTCGTCCCCAAACCGGACCTCACCTACACCAAAGCCCCCGATCCTTCCGACCTGACCCTCAACAGCTACGACCAGGTGACCTCCCATAACAACTTCTACGAATTTACGACCAATCCCAAGGGGGTCAAAAAACTGGCGCAGGGTTTTCAGACCGACCCCTGGAGCCTGACGATCGACGGCCTCGTGGAGAAGCCGCTGAAGCTGGGGGTGGAGGATCTGCTGCGGGGCTTTCCCCTCGAAGAGCGGATCTACCGCTTCCGCTGTGTGGAGGGGTGGGCGATGGTCGTGCCGTGGGTCGGGTTTGAACTCTCCCGCCTGATCAAACGGGCCAAGCCCTTAGCCAAAGCAAAATACCTCCGTTTTGAGACACTGTATGATCCGGATCAGTTCCCGGACCAGCGGGGGTCGTATTCGACACTGGATTACCCCTATGTCGAAGGACTTCGCCTCGATGAGGCGATGAACCCGCTGGCGCTGGTAACGGTGGGGCTCTACGGCCACACCCTCCCGCCCCAGAACGGGGCCCCGGTACGGATGATCATCCCGTGGAAGTACGGTTTTAAAGGGGGTAAGTCGATCGTCCGGATCACCTTTACCGAGGAGCAGCCCCTTAACACCTGGCAGAAGACCGCGCCCCACGAGTACGGCTTCTATGCCAATGTCAACCCGAACGTCGACCACCCCCGCTGGTCCCAGAAGCGGGAACGGGTGCTCGGAAAGTTTTTTAAGCAGGATACGCTGATGTTCAACGGCTACGGAGAGCAGGTCGCCCACCTTTATGCCGGGATGGACCTGAGGAAGTATTTTTGAAACGCAAACTGCTGCTGGCGGCCGTGCTGCTCGTTCCGCTGGGGTATCTGCTCTACCGGCTCTTTGCGACGGGGGTGGCCGACCCGATCAAGTTTATCTATACCGTCACGGGCGGTAGCGCCCTGGTGCTGCTTTACATCACCACCTCCATCTCCATGTTGCGTAAGCTTCACAACTTTGTCCGCTACCGCCGGATGATCGGGCTTTTCAGCTTCTTTTACGCCCTCTTGCATATGCTCAACTTTGTCATCCTCGATATGGAACTGGATATTCCCAAGGCGGTTGCGGAGACACTGGATAAACCCTTTGTCTACCTGGGGATGACGGCCTTTTTGATCCTGCTTTTTATGGCGATTACGTCGCTGAGGATTCTGTTTGCCCGTTTTTTCAAATACCACAAGGTGATCTATCTTGCCATCACCCTGGCCACCATCCACTTTGCCATGGCCCAGAAGGCACTAAGCCTGGAGCAGTGGGGTTACCTGGGGGTAATGGGCATTATCGCCCTCCTTAAACTCCTCCAGCGCACCCGGCTGCTCAATCTGTAAGAGGGGATGCAAACGGTTTAAAAAGCAACGGGATGTATAATGGATTACAAAACAGTTTCAGGCAGGAAAGGGGAGAAAATGGTACGTTCGGTTATCGGGGCTATCGTATTGGCTTCGCTGGTCATGACAGGCTGCGGGAAAAAAGAGGAGACACAGGCCAAGCGCCCTTACGAGGGGCAGTCGATCATGCTGATCGTCCCCAAGCTCCACGCCAATATGATACGCGGTCCCATCCAGGACGAGGCCAAGAAGTTCGAAGCCGAGACCGGGGCCCGGATACGCATCGTTACCCCCGGCTGGAACGAGACGATCGAAAAGATCAACCAGTCCCTAAGCGACCCCAAACTTAACTACGATATCTTTGTCGTCATCGCACTGTGGAACGGGACCCTGCTGGCGGGGGATCATGTCGCCCCGGTACCGGGGTGGGTCAAAAAAAAGATCGACTGGGATGATGTCCTGCCGATCTACCGCGACAATATCCTCACCTGGAACCATACCGCCTACGCACTCCCCTATGACGGGGACTGCATCAATCTCTACTACCGCAAGGATATCTTCGCAGACCCCGAATACAAAAAACGGTTCCGCGTAAAATACGGCTACGCGCTGCGCCCGCCGGAAACATGGAGAGAGTACCGGGACATCGCGGAGTTTTTTACGGGATGGGACTGGGACCGGGACGGCCAGATCGAATACGGGGCCGCGGGGCTTCGGCTCTCGGGTGACGTGACGCTACTGCAGTTTTTCGCCCGGGCAGCCGCCTATGCCAAACACCCGGACGACCGTGCCTACTATTTCGACCCCGATACGATGAAAGCGCGTATCAACAATCCCGGTTTTGTCCGGGCCCTGGAGGAGTGGGTGGATGTGATCCGGTTCGGCCCGCCCGGTATGGCCAGTTTTGCCGGACATGACGTAAGGGATACGTTTGTCACCGGGCAGGTGGCCATGGCGATGGACTGGGCGGACCTGGGGATCTATGCGGTCAACTCCCCCAGCTCCATCGTGCAGGATAAGATCGGGTATGCCCAGATCCCCGGTTCGGATACGGTCTATAACGCCAAAACGGCGCAGTGGGAGAAGCGCCACAACCAGGTCTCCTCCATCAGCGGCAACTGGATGTTTTTTGTCAACAAGGCATCCAAGCACAAAGAACTGGCATTCGAGTTCGCCGCCCACATGACCTCGCCGGAGATCACGAAGGTCCTGAGCGCGCGCAGCGGAAATTCGGTCAACCCCTCCCGCTACTCCCACTTCAGCGATCCCGCTTCGTGGAACGAGGGCGGTTTTACGACCGAGTCGGCCAAGGCGTACCTGGACGAGATCACCCGCTCCCTCTCCAACCCCAACGTCGTCATCGACATCACGATCCCGGGGGCGGGGGAGTACTACCAGGCCCTGGACCGCTACATCCATGCCGTAACCATCGGGAAGATGGACGCAAAGACAGCCCTGGACAAAGCTGCGGCGGAGTGGGAAATGATCACCGACCGCCTGGGACGTGACAAACAGCGGGAGTTCTACCGCAAGTCCCTCAACCTCGCGGAGTAGCCATGGAAAAACTGCATATCCGCAAGGTCTCGTTCCTCGGTTTTATGGTCCTGGTCCTCGCCGCGCTGCTCAGCGGGGTGATCCTTGTCTCGCTGATCTTCCGGATCGAGGGGATCAAGGATGAACAGCAGGTGGCCGAATCGGCCTATGACGGCCTCTTCGAGCTCAAGTATTACACCGAGCGCCTGCTGACAACGGGCAACCTCGACCGCGAGAAGAAGATATGGCAGCAGACCGCCGTGAAGTTCGAAGACAAACTCCAGAAACTGGAAGCGGTCACCGGGGCGCCTTCGGAGGAGTTTGATAACCTCTGGAACGTTATCAAAGAGGAGATCGCCAAGATCGGGCAGCAGCTGGAAAACCCGCTTTTCCAGGCAGCCAACACGATGCGTAAATCCCTCCTGCGCCGCCTGGGCGAAGGGCTCAATACCAACGAACAGAGCGAGTACTACCTCGCCCTTATCGAGCTGACCAATGCCATCGACTACCTCAAGCAGTACGAGGGGTTTCTGATGGACGAGCTGCAGCTCCTTAAAAACAACCATATTCGCGAGATCGAACAGCGTCTTGTCAACACCCGGAACCTCGCTTTTCTCCTCCCGACCCTGATACTGGTCTTCACCCTCTGGTTCTCTGTCATGATCTCGCGCCGCATCGGGAAGATCGAGCACGAGCTCAAAGCCAAGAAGAACGAACTCCACCGCCTCAACGACCATCTCCAGGAGGAGATCGAACAGCAGATCACCGAATTGCGCAACAAGGATGAGATCCTGATCGTCCAGTCCAAACAGCTGGCCCTGGGGGAGATGCTCGGTAACATCGCCCATCAATGGCGCCAGCCCCTTAATGCCCTGGGGCTCTATATCCAGGATGTGCGGGATGCGTACGAGTTTAAAGAGCTGGACGGGGCGTATCTCAAGAAGGTGACCGACGAGTCGATGGAGATCATCCACCGCATGTCCGACACGATCGACGATTTCAGGACCTTCTACGCCCCGGAAACGGAGAAGGGATACTTCAGCCTTGCCCGTATGATCGAGGAGGTGCGCAAGCTGCTCGAAGAACAGCTCCGGCAGCTGCATATCTGCCTGGTGGTCGGGGAGGGGGATGCCACCTTGTACGGTTACTCCAACGAGTTTAAACAGGTGCTCTTAAACCTCATTAACAACGCCAAGGACGCCATCACAGCACGTATCCGCGGCAAAGAGATCGACGAGGGGTGCATCACCATCAGCGTCGAACACGACGGCACCACCGCCCGGATCACTGTCCAGGACGACGGCGGCGGGATCGACGAAGCGATCTTCGAGAAGATCTTCGAGCCCTATTTTACGACCAAGTTCAAATCCCAGGGGACCGGGATCGGGCTCTATATGTCCAAAACGATCATCGAGCGCAATATGGAAGGGCGTATCTATGCCGAAAACGTAAACGGCGGGGCAAAGATCGTGATCGAGCTGCCGGAATCCGTCGCGTAAGAGCTCCGGCCTACCAGGGATAGGCGAAGATAACGGTCATCTCCGTCCCTTCGTCCCCCGCGGCATAGTCGGCGCGGTAGACATACCCCGACGCGGAGACGAGGCGGAAACCGGCCCCGTAGGAGTCACGCGTGATCTCTCCCAGTTCGTCGATCCTCTCGGCCACGCTCCCCGATTCGTAAAAGAACGCCACCTGCAGGCCCGTGGCGACATCTTTCCATATTCCGAAGTTAAAGGGGTGGACCTCTTCGGAGAGGTTCCAGCGAAGCTCCGTGGCGAAGTGCTGGGTATGGGCTCCGTTGTAACGGTTGCCGGGATAGGAGCGCAGGCGGTTCTCCCCACCCAGTGCCGTGGCCGTTCCGTATCGGTGTGCGGCCATAAAGGCATCCACCAACTCCTGTTCCGCCTCCTTGCAGGTGGTCTGCGTCAGGTCGCACGGCATATTAAGGTCGGCCCGGATGGCATCGGGGTCGGTCTCGCCCTCGCGGGTGACATAGGCATCGGACTGGAATGCATAGAATGCCCAGGTGGCGGACTTCCCCAGGGGGAGGTAGAGGGTCAGGCTCTTGTCCAGCGTGTAGTAGTCCGCCTCGGACTCTGATGTGCTGGGTGAGCTGATCTGCTCGAGGTTGAAACGGATCCCCTTTTTGGGGTTGATCCGGTCGTCGGTATAATCGACCAGGATACCCAGGCGGTGCAGTTCCTCTTTGCTGATGTAGGGATCGTCCAGTTTGGTGATCAGGTTGCCCTTGGAGTCGGAGATCTTAACGACGTGGGCCTCCTGTTTCCAGTAGGCACCGTAAAGCTCCAGGCGCCGGTCGAAGAGGCTGAGGGTGAGCTGGGCCGAATCGGTGACGACCTTGTTGACTTCCATCAGCTTGTAATCATCCATCCCCGAATCCATCCCCCGTGTCTCGTAGTAGTTGACGGCGGCTTTGCTGATACGCTGCTGGCCCACATCGAGGATCAGGCGTTCGGGGAGGAGGTGGATATCCTCGACCGCGACCATGGAGCCTTCGGCGTCCCCGGTGATCCCCAGGGCGTAGGCGTCGACGTTGCTCCCGCCGATGTTCCCGGCAAGTCCCGTGACGATCACCCCCTGTCCGATCCCCGCCAGGCTGTAGGGGAGGGGGAAGATGAGGTAAGACGGCTCGGTCAAAAACTGCGGCCCGCGGCGTTCGATCCCGTGGAGCGATGCGACAAAAAAGAGGAAACTGAACAGAGTGACAAGAGTTGGGGAGGTTTTCATCGGTCTCTTTCGTATTGTTTTTTAAATCATACCATAGTATGAATCTTGCACTTCGTATTAAAACCCTACGAAGGAGTACAAAATGGCGGTAAAAATCACAGAGCTTTGTATCAACTGCGACGCATGCGTGGAGGAGTGCCCGGCGACGGCGATCGCCAGTGCCGACGACTCCCCCGTCGACAGCGACCTGACCTACGTGCGCCCGGAGAAGTGTATCGAGTGTGTCGACTGCAGCGTGCCCAAGTGTGTGGATGTCTGCCCTACGGAGGGGGCGCTGGTGTGGGACATGCCCTTTACCGTAGCGTTTAACGACTACTACAAAAGCGGTAACGAAGCGGGCGAATACGCTATCCGCGAACATAAGAAAAAGGGGCTGATGCTGCCGGAGGTGGCGGAGCGACCGTTCCGTGAGTCGATCACGATGGAGATGCGCGAGGCGCACGAGGCACTCAGTTTCTGATTAAGGGGAAACACCTCTGCTAAACAGAGGCGTGTGAAGAAAACGAAACGGCTTAGAACTGTCTGCGGATCAGCTCGAGAGCGACCAGGGCAAAGAGTGCCAGGGAGTAGATCCCCACGATATAGTCGGGCCCTTTGCCGACAAGGTAGCGTACCCGCAGACCGAGTACCAGGACGAGTGCCACAGCCACTCCTGCCAGAAAGGCGATCATCAGCATGTCGCCGCTGCCGGGTAGCATCTTGCCCGAAAGCGTATATTCAAATACGACATATCCCAATGCGCCGAGCACCCATCCCAACGCGAGATTCATTGCCAAAACCAACTGTTTCATCATCGATTCCTTGAATTGAAGTCGTGGTCAGTTTAGTCAAATTTAGATAAAAGACGGGGATTTATCTAAATTAGATTAGCATTCTACACACTATATTCCGGGAGAATCGAATGAAGCTACTTGTCTGTGCCCTCGAGGCGTCGGCCAACCTACACCTAAAAGAGGTGCTGAGTCACATGGAAGATGTTGAACTCTACGGTATCTTTGACCGCAGCCTGGGCTTCGAACCGCTGTATGATTCAAGCGAATTCGGGATCATGGGGGTCATCGACGCCGTGCGCATCTACAAAAAAGCCAAAAAAGCCCTCAAAGAGACGGCCCGCCTGGCCCATGAATGCGATGCGGTACTGCTGATCGATTCCCCGGCTTTTAACCTTCCCATGGCCAGAGAGCTGCGGCAAACGGGCTTTGAGAAGACGATCACCTACTATGTCCTCCCCCAGGTGTGGGCGTGGAAGAAGAAACGGGTCGCCAAGGTGGAGAAGTACTGCGACAACCTGCTGGCGATCCTGCCGTTTGAAGAGCAGTTCTGGAACAAGGCGCAGTTTGTGGGCAACCCGCTTGTGGACGAGATCAAGACGGTCAAGACCGAATGGCCAGACGATGGCCCCGTCGCCTTTTTGCCGGGAAGCCGCCGGGCGGAGATATCGGCCCTCATGCCCGTCTACCGGGAGGTGGCCAAAGCGATCCCCGGGCGCAAACTGCTCTCCGTCCCCGAGATGTACAGGGAACGGGACCTGGAAGAGCTCTACGGCGATACGAGCGGGTTCGAGATCCGTTACGACATCCATACGGTACTGAACGAAGCATCTTTTGCCTTCGTCTGTTCCGGGACGGCGACCCTGGAAGCGACGATCATCGCCACGCCCTTTACCCTGGTCTACAAGGCCAAAGCCTTTGACTATTTCATCGGCCGGATGCTGGTGCGGCTGCCCTATGTCGGGCTGGCCAACCTGATCCGCTATTTTGCCAAGGAGGAGCCGCTTCATCCCGAGTTCCTCCAAAAGGATGTCTCAGCCGAAAATCTGCTTAAAAGCTACCGGGAGTACGACCGGGCAAAGTTTATTGACAATGCAGTACAATTACGACAGATTCTAAAAGCAAAACAGGGTGCCAGCGCAAACGTGGCACGGATTATAAAGGATAGTAATGGATAAGGAGCCGATGACCGCCCAGGGGTATGAAAAGATCACCAAAGAGCTTGAGCACCTCAAAAACGTCGAACGAAACGCCATCGCCGAGGAGATCGCCACGGCCAAAGAGCACGGTGACCTCAAGGAGAATGCCGAGTACCACGCGGCCAAAGAGAAGCAGGTCCATATGGAAAAGCGCCTCGCTCTGCTGCAGGAGTACGTCGGAAAGGCACAGGTGATCGACCCCTCTACGCTGCCGCATAAAAAGGTCAGCTTCGGTTCCACGGTCAAGGTCCTGGACCTGGAGACGGAAGAGGAGCTGGAGTATACGATCGTCGGTGCCGTCGAGAGCAATGTCGAAAAGGGCCTTATCTCCTTCAACTCTCCCCTGGCACGGGCTTTGCTGGGCAAAGAAGACGGAATGGATATTATGGCTGACCTGCCTAATGGGACCAAAGAGTTCGAGATCCTGGAAATCTATTACAAGCCGATCGAGTTTTAAATGAAGATCGCGATCAAAAAACTGCACCCCGATGCCCATATCCCGGCGTACCAGAGCCACGAAGCGGCGGGTTTTGACCTCCACTCCGTCGAGGACCACGAGATCAGTCCGGGGCAGCGCGCCCTCGTCAAGACAGGCCTTGCCATGGCCCTGGAACCGGGTTACGAGCTTCAGATCCGACCGCGCAGCGGCCTGGCGTTCAAGCACGGGATCACCGTCCTTAACACCCCCGGGACCGTCGACAGCGACTACCGCGGCGAGGTGATGGTGCTGCTCATCAACCACGGCAGCGAGAGCTTTATGATCAAAAAAGGCGAGCGTATCGCCCAGGGCGTCGTCCAGGCCGTGATCCAGGCCAGTTTTGCCGAAGTGGACGACCTGAACGAAACGGCCCGCGGAGCCGGCGGTTTCGGAAGTACGGGAAAATAGTATGAAAAACGTAGCGGTTATCGGGGCAAGCGGTTTTACGGGGCTGGAGCTGATCAAGATGCTCCATGCTCACCCGGGGTTTAACATCACCCACCTGGCCACCAGCGAGGGGGGCGTGACCCTGGAGGAGCTGCACCCTGCGTTTGCGTCGGTCAAGACGCTGCCGGTCCATAAGCTCGACTGCACCGAGGTGGCCAAGGAGGCGGATCTGGCCTTCCTGGCCCTGCCGCACAAGACATCCATGCCGGTGGCCAAAGAGCTGCTGGAACTGGGCGTCAAGGTCGTGGATCTCTCCGCCGACTACCGCCTCGACCTGGAGACCTACGAAGCCCACTATACCGAGCATGTCGACCCCGACAACCTGGAAGAAGCGGTCTACGGGATGCCCGAGATCTACCGAGACGAGCTGAAAAACTGCTCCCTCGTGGCCAATCCCGGATGCTATCCCACGGCATCGGTCCTGGCACTCCTGCCGTTTTTGAAATATGTCGACGAGAGCAGCCCGATCTTCATCGACGCCAAAAGCGGCGTCAGCGGGGCGGGAAAAAAGTGTGTGGACACGACCCATTTCGCACGCATTAACGAGAACATGTTCGCCTATACCCCGGTTACCCACCGCCACGCTCCCGAGATCAAAGAGAAGCTTCTGAAGGTCTCGGATAAAGAGTTCGATGTGATGTTCGTGCCTCAGCTTATCCCCGTGACACGCGGGATGCTGGTTTCGGCCTATCTGAAACTCAACTGTGTCATCGACGCCGAAAGTGTGATCAAAGAGTTCTATGCCGGCGAGCCGTTCGTACGGGTCCGCGAGACCCCGGTGGAGATCAAAAACGTCGCGGGGACCAATTTCTGCGACATCTACGTCAAGCAGAAGGGGAGCCTGCTCTTTGTCTCCTCCGCCATCGACAACCTTCTCAAAGGGGCGTCGTCCGCTGCGGTGGTCAATGCCAACCTGATGTGCGGATACCCCGAAGATATGGGCATACCTGTCATCGCCTATGTCCCCTAAAACGATCAAGCCGGGTGCGGTCTTTATTGCCGATGCCCATTACCACGAGGAGCGCGACGCGCTCCTTTTTTTACTGCAGGATTTTCTCAAGACCCCGCCGCCCCAGCTCTTTTTGATGGGGGATATCTTTGACTTCCTGATCGGCATCTTCCCCTACCTCATGGAGAAGAACCGTCCGCTTATCGATGTCATCGAAGCGTTGGGGGAGAAGACAGAGGTCTACTTTTTTGAAGGCAACCATGACTTCCTGCTGGATGGAAAGATCAAAAACATCACCTACGTCCCCCTTGCAAAGCAGCCGATGCTCTTCGAGCTGAACGGCAAGCGTGTCGCCCTCAGCCACGGCGATTTTGACGAGAGCCCAAGGCACAATGTCATGACGCGCCTGGCACGCAACTACTTTTTTATCACTTTTGTCCACCTGGTATCATTTAATTTTATAAATAACTGGTATGTCAAAAAAACGGAACAGAAATTGAAGGCTAAAAGACTGTGCCGGAGATTTGACGGTTTTGAAGCCTTCATCGGCAAAAAAATTAAAAAAAATCTCCAAAATGCTGATGTTGTCATAGAAGGACACTACCATCAGGGAGTGTCGATAAAGTACGGCCAGCAGCTGTATTTTAACGTGGACGGTTTTGCTTGTAATCAAAGTTATTCTGTTGTAGAATCGGCCCAAGACAAGATAAGCATGCATGCGAATCAATATAAGAGGTAGTTATGAAGTCCCAAGATGACGTACTGAAGGTCGGAAGCAATGAGATGGAACTTGTCGACTTTCGTATTTTTAAAAAAGTAAAAGATTCGACCTACGAGGGCATCTACGGTGTCAATGTCGCCAAAGTCCGTGAGATCATCCAGATCCCGAAGCTGACGGAACTGCCCGGCTCCCCCGAATATATCGAAGGGATCTTCGACCTGCGGGGCGTCGTGATCCCCGTCGTGAACCTCGCCAAGTGGATGAGCATCGAGGTCCCCGAAGAGTATAAGAAAAAAGAGCGGATCATCATCGCCGAGTTCAACGGTATCCTGATCGGCTTTATCGTCAACGAAGCCAAACGGATCCGCCGTATCAATTGGAGCGATATCGAGCCCGCCTCCTTTAACACCGGCCAGGGTGCCCTGGACAAGAGCAAGATCACAGGGGTCACCCGTATAGAGAACGACGACGTCCTCCTGATCCTCGATTTCGAGTCCATCGTCCAGGAGCTCGGCCTCTACCATCCGGAGATCAATCCCGACATCGAACTGGAGCAGTTCAGCGGGAAAGCCCTGGTGCTGGATGACAGCCTGACGGCCAGAAAGATCGTCAAAGACTCCCTTGAGCATATGGGACTCGAAGTGATCGAAGCCACCGACGGTGAAACCGGTCTGAAAAAACTGGAAGACCTTTACGAACACCACGGCGAGGACCTGGACAAATACCTCAAGATCATCATCAGCGACGTCGAGATGCCGAAGATGGACGGGTTCCACTTCGCGGCCAAGGTCAAAGAAGACCCGCGTTTCGCCAAAATACCGATCGTATTCAACTCTTCCATCAGCGATCACTTCAGTGATATGCGCGGTAAGAGTGCAGGGGGAGAAGGCTACCTTGTGAAATTCGATGCCAGCGTCTTCTACCCGGAGATCGCCAAAATTCTAAAAGCCCATATTAAAAACTAACAGAGGAAACGTGTCATGGATGAACTACAGGAGTTAACCCAAGATTTTTTGATCGAAGCATTCGAGATGATCGAACAGCTGGACCAGGACCTGGTCGAGCTGGAATCACGACCGGATGACCTGGACCTGCTTAACGGGATCTTCCGGGTCGCACACACGATCAAAGGGTCTTCATCATTTCTAAACTTTGATATTCTAACGAGACTGACTCACCACATGGAAGACGTCCTCAACAAAGCGCGCCGTGCCGAGCTTCAGATCTCACCCGAGGTCATGGACGTCGTCCTGGAATCCATCGATATGATGAAAGGCCTGCTCGGCTCCATCCGTGACAATGGAAACGATACGGAAGCGGGCATCGATATCGAACCGGTCGTCGTCAAACTCGACGCCATCTCCAGCGGGGAGTCCCCCGACGCGGCAGCAGCTGCTGCATCCGAAGCGCCTGCGGCAGCCGAGGCTCCGGCGGAAGAGGCCGCTGCCGAAGAGGAACCCGACTATGCCAACATGAGCGACGACGAGGTCGAGGCGGAGATCGAACGTCTTCTCAAACAGCGCCAGGAAGAGGATGCCAAGCGCCGTGCCGAGAAGAAAGCGGAAGAGGGTGGCGAGGCCGCCGCCGAACCGGCACCGGCTGCCGAAGCCCCCAAAGAGGAGGCACCCGCACCGGAACCCGAGGCGCCCAAGCCAGCTGCCGAAGCGCCTAAACCCGCTGCGCCCAAACCGGCAGCCAAAGCCGAACCGAGCGACAAGGACCAGAAAGAGACCCACGTCACGACAGTCGAACAGACGATCCGGGTCGACGTCAACCGCCTGGACCACCTGATGAACCTGATCGGGGAGCTTGTCCTCGGGAAAAACCGCCTGCTCAAGATCTACGACGATGTCGAAGAGCGCTACGAAGGGGAACAGTTCCTGGAAGAACTGAACCAGGTCGTCTCCTCCGTCTCCATGGTCACGACCGACCTGCAGATGGCGGTTATGAAGACACGGATGCTCGCCATCGGTAAAGTCTTCAACAAGTTCCCGCGTATGATCCGCGACCTCTCCAGGGAGCTGGGCAAGAAGATCGAACTGCGCATCTCTGGTGAAGAGACGGAGCTGGACAAGTCCATCGTCGAGGTCATCGGCGATCCGTTGGTCCACATCATCCGTAACTCCGCGGACCACGGGATCGAATCACCCGAAGACCGTGTGGCCAAAGGCAAACCGGAACTGGGTATCGTCAACCTCAAAGCCTACAACGAAGGTAACAGCATCGTCATCGAGATCCAGGATGACGGGAAAGGGCTCGATGTAGACATGCTCAAGTCCAAGGCCCTGGAAAAAGGCCTGATCAACGAGCGTGAAGCCGATACGATGAGCGACAAAGAGGCGTTTGCCCTTATCTTCCGTCCCGGTTTCTCTACAGCGGCCAAGGTCACCAACGTCTCCGGACGGGGTGTGGGTATGGACGTCGTCAAGACTAACATCGAAAAACTCAACGGGATCATCGATATTGACAGCGAACTGGGCAAGGGCTCCATCATCAAGCTGAAGATCCCGCTGACCCTGGCGATCATCCAGGCCCTTATGGTCGGTGTCCAGGAGGAGTTCTACGCGATCCCTCTGGCGTCCGTCCTCGAAACGGTCCGTATCTCCGAGTACGATATTTATACCGTCGAAGGAAAATCGGTCATGCGCCTGCGTGACGAGGTCCTCTCCCTGGTCAAACTCTCCGACCTCTTCGGGGTCGAATCCACGATGGAAGGGCGCGGCTTTACCTATGTCGTCGTCCTGGGCCTTGCCGAGCAGAAGCTCGGCCTTATCGTCGACGAGCTGGTCGGCCAGGAGGAGATCGTTATCAAATCCCTGGGTGACTACCTCCAGGATATCGAAGGGATCGCCGGTGCGACGATCCGGGGCGACGGCCGCGTCACCCTGATCGCCGACGTGGGTGTATTGATGCACATGTCCAAGCGCGTCAAATCCAGTATCGGAAAAGACACCAGCAGCAGCAAAGGGGCGAAGAAAAAAGAGAAGCCCGAAGACTACCGCATCATGGTGATCGACGACAGTAAAACGGACCGTACGATCATGAAAAAATCGATCGAACCGCTTGGCGTGACGATCGTGGAGGCGGCCGACGGCCAGGAGGCGCTCAATATCGTCAAATCGAGCGACGAGGATTTTGATGCCCTGCTGATCGACATCGAGATGCCGAAGATGGACGGCTACACACTGGCTAACGAGATCCGCCAGTTCAGCCGTTTCAGAAGCCTGCCGCTGATCGCGGTCACGTCACGAACCAGCAAGACCGACCGTATGCGCGGGGTCGAGGTCGGCATGAGCGAATATATCACCAAGCCGTATTCACCGGATTACCTGATGAATGTTGTCAAACGAAATATTAACTACAATGTGGAGATGCCGTCATGAGTAACGAGAAACTAAAACAGGTTCTTAAAAACCAGCAGAAGCAGAAGAACGCACCCGAAGAGACTGCTGAAGACGATATCGTCCAGCTGGTCGGGTTTATGGTCGGCAACGAAGAGTTTGCCGTGCCGATCCTGACGATCCAGGAGATCATCAAACCGATCGAGAGTACGCGGGTCCCCCACACGCCTCCGTACGTCATCGGGGTCTTCAACCTGCGCGGCAGCGTCATCCCGCTCATCGACCTGCGCCAGAAGTTCGGCTATCCGAAGCAGAAGTATACGGACGAGACGCGATTTATCGTCATTAAGAGCAAAGACCAGGTGAGCGGGTTTATTATCGACAAGCTGACCGAAGCCCTGCGGATCAAAGAGTCCAATATCGAACCGATCCCGGAAAACATGGCCAACGAGGACAACCACATCTACGGTGTCGGTAAAAAAGAGGACAAGATCCTCACGATCCTCAAAGTCGACTCACTGCTGAAAAAACGGGGAGCCGAGGAAGCCGCCTCTTAACTCTCCAGCAGCTCCTTGGCGATCTCGAACCGGTTCGCCGTCATAATATGCACCTTCGGGTGCTCTTTCAATAACGATTTATACATATCCACACTCAGACCGGACCCGACCTTTTTCTCCTCCTCTTCGGAGATCTTATTGGCCTCAAAAAGGCGGTCGACCCACTCGTTGGGCACATGGATGCCGGGGACATGCGAGGCGAGGAACTGGGCCGTTTTCAGCCGTGTGATGGGGAAGAGCCCCAGGATCAGCTGCGCCTCTTTGCGTTCGTCGCTGAAGCTGCTCTTGGCTTCGTTGAAGATCTCGATCAGCTTGCAGGCGTTTTCCATGTTGTAGACCGGCTGGGTGATGATGCCGACCGCCCCGTTTTCGATCTTTTTGTGCATCTTCTTCTGGATATTCCTGAAGTTTTTGCTGTAGGCGTTGGAGACGGCGAAGGGGTAGATCGGTCTGGGCGCGACGCTGAGCTGTTTGCCCGCGTAGTCGATCCCGGCGTTAAAGTACTTGACGATATTGAGCAGCATCGTACTGTCGGCTTCGAAGACCCCCTTGACATCGGGCTGGTCGCTCATCTTGGCCGGGTCGCCCGTGACCATCAGGAAGCTCCTGACATCGAACTCGTTGGCTCCCAGGATGTCCGACTGGAGGGCAAGGAGGTTTTTATCCCGCATACTCATCGTGGCGATGGCCGGTTTGTTAAACGCACTCTGCAGCTTGATGGCAGCCAGGATGGCGTTGTATTTGAGTTTGGCCAGGGGGTTGTCCGTCGTCGTAAACCCGTCAAGTTTGTCGACGATATCCAGGCTTTCGATCTTGTCGATGACATTCTGAAACGTCGCACTGTGGCCCGGTGTCGTCTCCAGGGTGATATAGGTATCGTTTTTTAGTTTTTCTATCAGCTTTTCGAACATTCGCCGCCTTATTGTTGACTGGATATAATTACGTTTGTAAAATAGACTTCTTTCAGAAAAAAGTTGTGAAGGAAGTTCTCTGCCACGAAAGTGGCTAGCTTTTGGGCTCACTACGTTGCGCAATTTCGCTTCGCAGCATGCGCCATAGCGGCCTTGCGTAATAAATATAGAATTATACCATTAAAGGTTATAGATGAAATTATGTGTAATGGATTTCGATTCCACCCTGATGGACGGGGAGACGATCGACCAGATCGCCGAGCTGGCGGGGATCAAGGACCAGGTGGCAGAGATCACCGCCCAGGCGATGGAAGGGCAGCTGGATTTTTTTGAATCATTGACAAAACGGGTAGGGCTTTTAAAGGGGATCGATTATAAAAAGGTCGATGACGTCTGTGCCAATCTTCCCTATATGCCCGGAGCCGAGACCCTGATCGCTGGACTGAAGGAAAAAGGGTACAAGGTGATGGTCTTTTCCGGCGGTTTCCGTAA
The DNA here is from genome assembly GCA_050297855.1 of Campylobacterales bacterium. Lineage (GTDB taxonomy): Bacteria > Campylobacterota > Campylobacteria > Campylobacterales > SZUA-545 > SZUA-545. The sequence goes on along the minus strand of JBNKTC010000009.1, from coordinate 67,974 downwards.
CGCCACGTCGCGTGCGACGGAGAAGTTCGGGCTGGATGCCGACTTTTCCAATATCCTTCACCATAAAGACGGGGTACTGACAGGCCTGGTGGGTGGTGATATGATGTTTGACTTCTCCAAAGGCGATATGCTGACACGTATCCAGTCGATCCTGGGTGTTGGCGAAGCAGATACGATGGTGATCGGCGACGGGGCCAACGACCGGAGTATGTTCAAGCATGCGGGGAAAAAAGTCGCATTCTGCGCGCACAAGGTGCTAAAGGCCGAGGCCAATATCATCGTGGATAAAAAAGATCTGTCGGAAGTTTTGAATTTTATTTAGTGAAGAACGCTAGGGGAGCATGAAATTTCGCAGCTAGCGAGGACAAAGCCCCCCTAGCTACGCTGGCCGCTAAAAGCGGCAGAGGATTAGACTAGGTCTAATTATTTTTTATTCTGAGCTTTTTCCCAGAAATCGTTCGTGACTTTTTTGCCGTCTACGATGTAAGGGATCAGAGCCATGTGTCGCGCACGTTTGATCGCGATCTTTACCATGTCCTGAGCGTCTTTGGAGTTACCAGTCAGACGTCTTGGCATGATTTTGAATCTCTCTGAAAGGGAGTGTTTCAGGAGGCTCAGGTCTTTGTAATCGATAAAGTCGATTTTAGCTTCTGTATATTTACAGTGTCGTTTGATATATTTTACGCGTTCTGCCATTTTAATTTACCTTCTTTAGAATGGAATATCATCGTCGTCGATGTCAATGTTGCCCATGTTTGAGCTGCTGTTGTTGCCGCTGTCCATATCGAACGGCGAGTCGTTTTGCGGGGCACTGTTGCGCTGGCCGTAATCATTTTGCTGATTGTTGTAGCCGCCGCCCATACCGTTTCCGCCTTCGCCCCGTGCGTCGAGGAATTGGAAGCTTTCTGCCGAGATACTGTGTCTGCTTCGCTTCTGGCCGTTTTGATCCTGCCACTGTTCAAAGACAAGGCGTCCCTCGATGAGGACCCGTCGTCCTTTGCCCAGGTGCTGGTTGGCGATCTCTGCGGAGCGCCCGAAGATGTTAATATCGACATAGCAGACCTCTTCGCGCTTTTCGCCTGAGTTTCTGTCTTTCCAGGTTCTGTTCACTGCCAGGCCGAATTTGGCCACTGCCGAACCGCTGCCTGTGTAACGGAGCTCAACGTCGCGTGTCAGGTTGCCGATCAATATTACTTTGTTAAACATCTTTAGCCTTCGTTGCTTTCAGTTTTCTCTTCTTTTTTCTCTTCTCTAGGTTCTCTAGGTTTGTCGTCACGTTTTTGGTAAGGTTTTCGCTCACCTCTGTCGCGGTCGAATCGTGGTTTTCTGTCACCTCGTGGTCCGTAGCTCAGTTTTTTCTCTTCAACCGGCTGACCCAGTGCTTTTTTCACCATGTTTTCCCACGCTGCCACTTCAACCTGTTTTTCATATTTAACAACATTGAACCGGATGATATCTTCGGTAATCCCGTAGACACGCTCAAGTTCTTTGATCGCAGCCGCTTCGGCTGTGAAGTAGATGACGGTGTAGTAACCGCGTGCATTCTTTTCGATGTTGTATGCAAGGTCTCGCATACCCATGTCTTCGACAGCTTTGATGTCTGCGCCCTGTTTTGTCAGGGTATCTTTGACGAATTCGATCCGTGCTTTGATCTCATCTTCTGTCAGTGTTGGCTTAACGATAAACATCGTTTCGTATTTTCTAATCAAATGTGACTCCTTATGGATGTATAGCCCTTTTTAGTTCCAAGAGCAAGGAATGTTTTTTGAGTACGAAAAGGCACGCTTTTAGTACAAAACGCGGAATTTTATACTATTTTTGTTTGTATTTTTATTAAGGTTGAAAAGAGAAGGGATTTTTTATCTCCCTGTGAGGTCTTGATCAGGTACTCGCACTCCTGCAGGGCGGAGAGGAGCGAATGGTAGACCTTGGCGTTGAGGCGGACGGCCATGTTGCCGCGCTGCTGCTCCAGCTGCGGGGGAAGCTTGTAGCCCAGCACCTCTTTGCTGTCGATGCGCCCCGTGATCTTGGCCGACATCGTAAACATCATCAGCTGCACCACGTAACTCTGGAAAGCGGTCAGGATACGGATCTCCTCTTCGCCGCGCTCCAGGAGCAGCTCCAGGGAGCGGGCAATGTTCTTTTTGTTCAGGATATCGTTAAAGAAGTCGTTCAGATCGATCTCGCCGCTTCCCTTGATCACCTTGTCGATCGTCTTGATATCGATCTCCCCGTCGTGGACGGCGAGCTTTTCGAGTTCGTTGACGGAGAGCTCGAGGTTGTTGTGGTTGACGGTCAGGATGTGGCTGAGGGCGTGTTCGGAGATCTTCACGCCTAAGCGCGACGCGTGGCTTTTGAGGACGGCGATCGCCTCGTAGGCCTGGGGCGCAAAAAAGCGGACGAAGTCGGCGCTGTTCTTTTTCGTAAAGATCTTCTGTTTATCCCGCGCATCGGGGGCGAAGTACTTGAGAAGGAAGAAGCTGTTCTCGTTTTTGGCCGCGCTCTCGACGATGGGGTCGAGCTCCTTTTTGGGGATCTTCTTGTCCGTCTGGATGATCAGGATATTGGCGTCGTCGAAGAGCGAGCCGTTCTGGAGGTGCGAGAGGGCCGTTTTGGCGTCGTAGTCCTGGTAGTACATCTTGAGGACCGAGCTGTTCTCGGGAAGCTTCTCCAGGGCCGCCTTGGCGTAGGTGTCCACGAAGTAGTGGGACTCCCCGAAGAGCATCAGGGATTTGGGCATCGCCCCGTTTGCCAGCAGGGCATCGAACTCTTTTTTATACAACGAACTCCCCCGAGATGCGTGTTGTGGCGATGTTGCTTCCCGTCAGGCGCACTTTGACCCGTTCGAAGAGGGTGTGCTCCATCTTGTCCCGTTTGACAAAGATGCGGGCGCCGGAGATCGTATCATCCAGCTTGACGACGGTGTCCTTGGTCGGGTGGAGGTCGACGATGACCGCTTCGAAGTCCTTGCCGATGTTCTTCTCCGCCCAGCGGGCGAAGACGCGGTCTTCGTAGTCCCACTCCGCCTTGGTCGTCTTGCGCTCCAGGGCACTGATGTCCTCGGTGAGGAAGGGGAGGTTGGAGAGGATGTAGCGCTCCAGCTTGCCGTCGCGGTAGATGATCGCCTTTAAGAGCCGGTGGAGGATCAGGTCCGAGTAGCGGCGGATGGGCGAGGTGAAGTGGGTATAGTTGTCGAAGCCCAGGCCGAAGTGCCCTTTGTTGAGGTAGTTGTACTCGGCCCGCTTGAGGGAGCGGATGATGAGGCTGTCCACCTGCTCTTTGACACCGAGGGCTACGGCCTTGTCCTGGACCTCGCTGATCATGTCGTAGACGTTGTCGTGGAAGACCGGCTCGATCCCCACCTCGATGAGCGCTTCGCTGAGCTGTTTCATGCTCTTGCCGTCGGGGGCTTCGTGGATCCGGAAGATCCCTTCGTTAAAGTACGACGCCGCGCAGCGGTTGGCCAGCAGCATGCACTCCTCGATGATCCGGTGGGAGAGGGTCTGCTCCTCTTTTTCCGTAGAGACGAGGTTCAGCTCCTCGTCCAGGTTCATCCGGATCTCGGCGTTTTCGAAGTCGAAGCCTTTGGCCAGGCGGTCGGCGCGGATGCGCTCGGTGATCTTGGCCAGGGGCTCCAGGAAGCCGAAAAAGCGTTCGTCCCCCGCCGTTTTTACCCCCTCTTCGAAGATCTCGTCGACCTGCTCGTAGGTAAAGCGCCGCTTGGAGCGGATGACCGCCTCGAAGAGGTCGTACTTGACGATCTGGTACCCCTCCTTGGAGAGCTTGATCTTAAAGACAAAGGAGAGGCGCTCCTCGTTGGGGACGAGCGAACAGAGGTTCTCGGAGAGTTCGCGCGGGAGCATCGGGATCGATTTGTGGGGGAGGTAGAGGGTAAAGCCCCGCTTTTTCGCCTCTTCGTCCGTGGCGGAGAAGGGGTTGACATAGGAGGTGACATCGGCAATGGCGACGTAGAGCTCCATGTTGGCTTCGTCGAAATAGATGGCGTCGTCGTAGTCCTTGGCCGTTTTGGGGTCGATGGTGACGAGCGGCAGGTCGGTGATATCCTTACGGTTGGGGTACATCCCTTTGTCCACACTGTCACCGTAGCTGCGCACCTCCTTGAGGATACGGCCGGAGAACTCCTCGGTGCGGCCTGCGTAGGCGAGGGTGATCTTCTCATCGACGGCGGGGTCGGTGAGGACCCCCAGCACCTCGACGATATCCTGGATCGTGTTGTCCACCTTGACGACCGTCAGGTCGGGCAGGGGGCGCAGGGCCTTCTGCTTGGTCCGCAGGTGGATGCGCTCGCCGGTCCGCAGGTCGTAGGCGGTCACTTTGCTGTCGGGGTCGTTTTTGAGGTAACAGATGGCGTACTCCACGGCACGCTGGGCAACGTACTCGACGACGCAGCCCGGGCGCCCTTTTTTACGGAAGTCGCGGCGGCAGATGACCAGGTCGTCCTGCTTGGCCCCGTTCAGGTCGCGCTTTTCGATCACCAGGTCTTTGCCGGAAACGCCGATCTGGACGAGAAAGCCGATGCCGGAGCTCTGGATGATCTCCACTTTCCCGGCGCGGTAGTCGCTGTTGAACTTAAAGTATTTCCCCTCTTTGAGGATCCGTTTTTTAATGAGGGGTTTGAGCTGTTTTAGCTCCTCTTTGGAGAGCTCTTTTTTACTGACGCCGTTAACCAGCTTGAGAAGGAGTTCGCGCATCTATTGCTTCACGATCTCGACGGCGTCTAAAAAGCCTTTTTTATCCACTCCCGCTTCGTCAAGGACCTCCAGGGCCATCTTGATGGAGTCGTCGGTCAGGCTCTCTTTGAGGTTGATGGCGTTGCGTACCGCTTTAAGGGCGTAGGCGTAGGGTTTGATCGATTCGTCTTCGGCACTCGCCGGATCGTGGCTGACCCCGATCGCTTCGATCATGAGGGGCTCCAGGCGCCACTTGGTAAAGACCTCCGCGGCCACCTGCTGGGAGGTGACGTCAAAATACTTCTGCTCCACCTCTTCGATCGTCTTGCTCGATTCGATATCGGCCAGGAACTCGGCCGTTTTGCCCTGGTTGATGATCTCGGCGGCGATGATGATCTCGCCGACGCCGTCCAGGAATGAGGCGGGGGCGAGGATGTTCATCATGTCACGGTCGATCTTCGTGTACCAGTTGAGCATCAGCGCGCTCTGCTTCTGGGCGACGGTGGAGAAGTCGTCGGGCGTACGGCCGTAGGGGCTCATGTCGATCTTGATCGTATCCTTGACGGCGCTGGCGAGGGCAAAGCCCTTCACGGTCGCCATCCCGAAAAGCGAGACCGCCTGGTTGACATTGGTGATCTCCCGGGAGAAGCCGTAGAGCGGCGAGTTGGCCGCCTTGAGCAGGTTGGCCGTCAGCATCGGGTCTTTGTCGACGACTTTGGCCAGGTCGGAAAGGCCCGAGTTGGGGTCCGAGCAGATCGCCTGGATCTGGATGACCGATTCGGGCAGCGGCGGAAGCGCTTTGATTCGTTTTGTCAAGGTGGTGTCAAGTTCACTCATAGGTATCCCGTCATCATAAATTTTAGCTTGTCAGATTCTACTTTCAATTATATATATTTTCTTCTAAATTGTAGTATAATCCCGCCCCCCAAGGGCAATCATCATCAATTAATCAATCTTTGGATAGAATACGCGAAAAATTATACTGTTACAGTAACAACAGAAAAAGGAAAAAGATGGCTCTTAACGTCTATTACGATAAAGATTGTGACCTCTCCATCATCAAGTCCAAAACCGTTGCGATGATCGGTTTCGGTTCCCAAGGCCACGCACACGCTGAAAACCTCAGAGACAGCGGTGTCGAAGTTATCATCGGTCTTAGAAAAGGCGGAAGCTCCTGGGCAAAAGCCGAAGCGAAAAACTTCAAGGTGATGACGGTTGCCGAAGCGTCCGCAGCGGCTGATGTTGTTATGATCCTCCTTCCAGACGAAAACCAGGCGGAAATCTACGCCAACGAGATCGCGCCAAACCTGAAAGCCGGCGATACAATCGCGTTCGGTCACGGGTTCAACATCCACTACGGAAGAATCCAGCCGGCAGCCGACATCAACGTCATGATGGTCGCACCAAAAGCTCCGGGCCACACGGTACGAAGCGAATTCGTCCGCGGCGGCGGTATCCCTGACCTGATCGCGGTCGGCCAGAACCCAAGCGGTACGACAAAAGAGCTCGCACTCTCCTACGCATCAGCCATCGGCGGCGGACGTACGGCGATCATCGAGACAACATTCAAAGACGAAACAGAGACTGACCTCTTCGGTGAGCAGGCTGTTCTCTGCGGTGGTGCCGCATCCCTGGTACAAGCCGGTTTCGAAACTCTCACTGAAGCGGGTTACGCACCTGAGCTGGCATACTTCGAGTGTCTTCACGAGCTGAAACTGATCGTCGACCTGATGTTCGAAGGTGGAATCGCCGATATGCGTTACTCCATCTCCAACACAGCCGAGTACGGTGACTACGTAAGCGGTAAACGTGTTATCAACGAGCACTCCAAAGCGGCGATGAGAGAGATCCTCAAAGAGATCCAGGACGGCCGTTTTGCCAAAGACTTTATCCTCGAAGGCCAGGCGGGTTACCCACGTATGAACGCCGAGCGTACGAATGATAAAGAGAAGCTGATTACTAAGACGGGTAATAAGCTTAGAGAGATGATGCCGTGGATCAAAGCCAACAAAATCGTCGACCAAGACAAAAACTAATCTCTTTTTTATTTTGAGCACGCATCTTCGGATGTTGTGCTCAGTCACTTACTACAGTAAGCTCCTTCCCCCAACCCTCCAAATCTACGCACACTAAATAAAAAATAACAAATAGCACCGCAACTTTTGCGTCGTTCTCCCTGTTTCTTCCTTGAATTTATATCACCTTCTTATAGTTTAATAATGATAAATACATAAATATTTTAAGTTAGTCTTAGTGATACTTTTACTTTATTAAAACAGTACAGGATTTTATAGTGTTTGAACAAAATTTTCCAATAAGAGCAATAAATCACATCAAAGAAACAGTTTCATACAAAGTATTTGAGAATAATATTCCAAATCATTGGCTCGTTCGACAACTGTCAGAAAGAGATTATGGAATAGACGCTCTGATAGAGTTAGTAAACTCCAAAAACCAAGTTACTGGAATATTCACATCATTTCAACTAAAATCTACTGCCAATGTTAACTTTGATAATTCTGGAAAATATAGATTATATAAAGTAAATAAAAATACAACTAATTATTGGTTGAATTCAAACATCCCAGCATTTTTACTTCTCATAGATGAGACAAAGAAAAAAATCTATTTCAAATCTGTTGCTGATTATGTTCGACAAAATTACAATAGATATTCAAGTGATAATAATTTTTATTACGAGTTTTATAATTCTGATGAGTTCAATGTAGAAGTATTTTTAAATGCTTATAGGTGGACAGAAAACCTTAATAAGATGGAAGAGAAATTTATATCATTACCTAATCTTTACAAGTCTTTTTCAAATTTTTACTATAACAATATACGTAGAGATTTTCATATGCTTGTAGAAGATGACGAAGTTCTCTTTGATTTTAATTTTTTGTTAAGTTCGATTTTTTCTATATGTTTCATTCTAGACATAGCATGGGATATTCCAACACCTAAACAGTTTGTTCAAGATAATGATATAGGTAGTGATGCTGCATATGGGGACTATTTTATGTATGAGTACCATATGACAGAATTATTGATTATGCTTGATAAGAAATTGTTGGAGGTCTTAAAAGTTTGTCAAAGGGTAGTTTGTGACCTTTATTCTGAATATTGGCAAAAAAAACAACCTTTCCTTCATAGTTTCTTATCAGATTTTGTGTACGAAACGTTGGAGAAACAATATTGGAAAAAATAATTATTTAGAGAAATGGAAAAGAATATGCTGTCTCGTTATGCTGTATCTAGAAAACAAAATATTGTAGACGATTGGAGTTTGTCTTTGAGATTAATTGTTTTACTGATTCTTGAACTGTTGATAGTAATTGGTTCATTAAATCAGAACCTAGAAAAAATCACTCCTTGGTTATTGGGTATAAATTTTACGATAGCTGTTTTCTCAATTAACTTTACTTTTTTTGGGTACCAACTTTCAAAATATAAAGCAATTTATAATGAAGTTACTCAAAGGCAATGGTTCAACATAATTCTTTTATTGATTCTGCCATTCTTGCCACTGGTTTCCTTTTTGGTCGCTCCAGAATACTTTGGAAAAATAGCATTGTGGATACTCCCAGTTTTAGTCTTATCATCAGTAGATAATGCGGAACTCACTTCTAAATATTTAAGTCCTAGTCAGTTTATTGAAAAACGTTTGAGTGACAAAGCTATAGGTAGATATTTAGGAATGATCTCAAGAGAATTAAAAAAAGAGGTTGATGATCATCAAGAGTATTTAAAAAATAGAGATAAATTTCAAATACCTACCCATGCATATGATTTTGAACCAAGTGTATGGGGGGTTGAGCCTAATGATCTATGGGATTCCATTGCAGTTATAACAAAATTATCGATTGAGAATAATGATTATCCAGTATTTCGACAGTCACTAAATGCAATTCTGAAATTAGTTCTTGCGACCTATTCATATAAATCAGCAAATGAAGAGACATATGAGATTTATAGTGGAATGAAAAAAATTGCACAAAAACGTTTGCACGCAATCATTACTCATATAGCTGATTTAGATAAAAGTGGCATGTTTTTTCAGTCTCTTTCGAGTGAGCTTTGTACATTCTTGACAAAAAAGGAAGCCTTGGCACATCCATGTTCTGATATGACAAGATCTGTTGCATCGGATGCAGTATGGATTGGTACAATAATGCTAGAATCGAAGAGCGTTATTGAGCCTATAAAAATACTTAATACCCTTCAGCATGTAATAGAGCTAGGAATCTATCGATTAGAAGTAGAGAATTCATCAGATGGTATAGCGGAATTGGATAAATATAATATTTCTGTCTATGCACATGACATAAAAAAATTAGGTGTATCGGCCTTTTATAGCGGGAATTCACATTTTGCTTATCGGTGTATGGAAAGCCTTTCGTTCCTTGGTTGTAATGCAGCCAAGTTGAAATCTATGCAGACGATTGTCGCTGTTTTTGAATCTATTGTTCAACTTGGTAGAGTGGCAAAACATTTAAATATAGGTTGTTTTTGGTCCCGTTGTTTAATCCCGGTAGAAAGCCATTCGGAAGAGTTTATGGGGCACATATTAACTTGGCTTATACAAGATATCGATTCAGAAGGGAACTTCTATATGAAGGCGTATGCTGAACAAGCCTATTCGAGATTACGAGGAGTAAAATGTGCAATCAGACCAAAAGCAAACCTTAATCCATGTTTTTGGATAGAAGAGTTAGAAAAAGATGGAGAAAAGCGACCTCATATCGAATATGAATCAGGTATGTGGGGATATGATGGAAAGTTGGATTATTCAGATTTTTCAAATCTAAAAGAGTATGCCTTGCATGGTATTAGTCCAAGTTCATCATCTCGAATTATTCGTAGTACTCCTATCCCAATACAACCGAAAGACGAGGGTGTTGAAGAATAGTGATATTTTAAAGATTCAGCATTGAAATACATGGAATAAAGAGGTCTTTTTTCTTATGCTTTTAAAAGGTGAAACAATGTTAGGTAAACATTTTCTATATCTTTTGGTGCGAAAAGATGAATTATGCTTTAAAGTGGGTATATCATCAAGGTTTGCTGTAAAAAATGGAAGAGTTCAAAAAGATTTAAAGAACTTTGGACCTTTCGGAAGCAAATCTCAAGCGATTAGGATGGATAGTCGAAAAGATGCTAAAAAACTAGAAGATAAAATCAAGAGTACATTTTCACATTACAATTTTACTATACCTCTCAAACAAGAGACTAATGGAAAAACTGAATGGTATCCAATGGGTTGCTTCGATGATATAAATGAATATATTACTAGTCAGTTAAATTCGAAAGGCTTTTTCTTTGAAGGACCAGAGACTATACCAGTGGATGTGTTCAAAAGTAGTAGGATAAATAAAAATAGACAACAATACATTACTAAAAAGATAAGAAAAACACTTCCTCTTATTGAAATAAAAAGTTCGAATTCAAAAAATCTAAAAAATTTTTCACAAATTTATAAAGACGCATTAAAGCAAAATATCGTTGGAATAAATCGAAGAGAAACAAGAGATGGACTTGAATACAAATTACGTGTTAAAAATCAGCATGAAAACATTGGATTAATGACATATGGGAAATTGGAGTCAAAAGATGAAAAAGGTAATTATTCATTTGCAAATTATTGTAACTCAATTCTCTCATCTGATAATTATCAGGATATATCATTTAGGTTTCCCAATCAAAAGCTTATTGGTCAGCATTGGACATCAGAAGAGCATTACCAGCGCTTAATTTCCCTTTTTAATGATATATGTGACGCATATCCTAGTTACGTAGATGGTATTCGAAAAGATTGGCACTTTTTGAAAGCAGAAGATGTATCTGTTTTCAGAAATGAAGAAGAAGTTACAAATACCTTTCATAAACATATTTTTAAAGTTGAACTCGGATTAGAAAGATTTTTGCCGCATAACATGCCTGCAGATGTTTTTGACATAATTTTGATGCAATCAATCGATTTTTTATCAGATGATAGAAAAGATGCAAAATTTGAAGAATTACTTTTATGGATTTTGTCTTTAAAACTTATTCAAACTGGTGAAAATAGCTTGGAATTTACTACTCAAAATCTTTTTGATGATCTTTCATATTCAGCTCTTGTTGTACAATTTGAATCGATGTTTAGGGAAGGATTACTCCAAGAATATAGTAAACCGGACATATATGATTTTTTTGGTATGGAAAATTTTAGTTTTGTCCTAAGTGCTGATGGTTTTGAATATATGTCAAATATTAATCCTGGTGCATAACACTTCAGAAAAACGGGACGAGTCCCTTTTACCCTCTTTATTACGACCGTTTCTGAACCTCTGCCATTTTTGAAGCCATCTCGTCATAAAGCTTGGATTTCGTGAAGTATTCTAGGTATGACTTTACCCAGAATGGAATCGTTTTTCCCTCTTGACTCCAATTGGTGATTGAAGTGTAGTTAAGACCTGTCATTCTGGAAAATGCTTTTTTATCGATCCCAGCTAATTTTAGCGCATCCTCAAATTCTTTGTAAGTCATCACAGCCTCTTTCTCACATAAATAATGTGAGATTTTAACCATCGATACATCTTAGATTTAAGTTTGAAATGTTATAACACATCAATAATGTTTAAAATAATGAAAATAAACATTTTCAGTTTTATTTTCTTTAAGGATGCAATATGGGTGAAAACGAAAAAAAAGACCAAAAACCGTCCGATTACAGTATTTCATCGCTCCAGATTCAGGCTTGCAATATCCAAAGCTTGCTCCAGTCACTTGATTATGCGATGGCATATATTTCAGAGAATGATCGTGAGGTTCGGTATGTTCCGACGTTTCATGATCACTTGGTTTTGATCGAGGAGAAAATGGGGGCTTTGATCCGGTATATAGACCGTCTTGAGTTACATGGGATTTCTGATTCATGATGTAAATAAAGAAGTCAGTCTACTTTTTTCATAGACTTATATAATAGATTAAAGAGAACATGGCGCTACAGTTTACAAAAGTGAAATAGGGTCATGAAATAAGTATAAGTAAGGGATGATTTTCCTTCTCTAAATGATGTGATATAATATTCAAAAAACAAAAGAAAGGGGCTTTCAGATGCATACGGTTGTTTTGAATGTGGAAAACGAAACTGTTATGACCAAACTCAAAGAGTTCGTTGCCGGTCTGAAAGAGGGGATCAGTATCGAAAAAGATATCGAGCTGCTTGACCCGAACGACCCGGATTATCATTTGATTGAAGAAGTGAAGAAAGAAAACAATCCTTCCCATACTCTCGCACAGGCAAAAGAAAAACTGGGTCTTGAATGACTGTCGTCATTGATGACAAAGCGTTCAAAGACCTCTCGAAACTTGACAAAAAAGAAGCATCCAGGCTGTTTGAAAAAATCGAAGCCCTCCAGGACTTTCCGAATATCTCCAACATTAAACGCCTTACGAACCATATTCCCAGATACCGTTACCGGGTAGGAAACTACCGAATCCTTTTTGACATTGAGGGGGATACGTTAAAAGTCTACCGGGTAATGCATAGGAGAGATTCGTATAAGTAGTAAAAAAGGGTACAAGCTACTTTATTCTCATCCACTGCTCCCAGTAAGTTACGGAGGTAATAAAAAATGACATCCCAAGCCACCGATCCAAACACCAACCAATCCCCAAGCCCTCGTTTGTGGCTGGGTGAGGTCCTCCTCTATCTCATTATCCCGCTGGTTCTTTTCCTCTGTGCGGGGGATTTTGGCTGGTGGCAGGCTTGGGTTTATGGGGTGCTGCTGTTTTGTGCCGGGGTCGGGGGGCGTGTTTTGGCCGAGAGGCGGCATCCGGGGATTATGGTTGAGCGGATTAGTACGGAAAAGGCTAAGGGTGCGAAGTCGTGGGACAAGGTGCTTGCGCCCTTGATGGCGGTCAGCCTTACGTTCCCCCTTCTGATCGTTGCGGGGCTGGATCACCGTTATGGGTGGACGCCGCTGTTTGCGGGATGGGTTAATATTCTGGGGCTTGTTCTTATTGCGGTCGGGTACGCCTTTGCCACGTGGGCGCTGGTCGAGAACCGCTTTTTCTCCACCACGGTGCGTATCCAGACAGACCGGGGGCATTCGGTCTGCGACAGCGGCCCGTACCGCATCGTACGTCATCCCGGCTATGCGGGGAACCTGCTGGCCGTTGCGGGTATCATCATGGCGCTTAACACGCTCTGGACCCTGATCCCAGCCGCGCTGGCGCTGGTCATCGCGGTGATCCGCACCACACTGGAGGACAGGACACTTCAAGACGAGCTACCGGGTTACAGCGAGTATGCCGCGCGTGTACGCTTCCGTCTCTTCCCGGGGATCTACTGAGTTATAAAGGGCACAGGGTGAATGAGAAATTGAAGAAGCTGGGAATGATATTATTTTTCTTGCTTGTTTCAGCCATGCTTGTTGACCTTGCGTATCAGGGTATTGTATTACAGTCAATCCATGAAAATACACGCAAGATGAATATGAATTTTGATGGTACCACTGCGGTGGTTGTAGGTGCAATTCTTTTGATCGCAAATATCTATTTTCTTTACTTGGTGTTTGGAATCTTGGGGCGAAAAAGTGATGAAGATTAAAAAATTTGGGAAAAAACCGGAGACATAATACCTATCTCTCCTCGTAATCCAAAATTTCAATTTTTTACCCAATTTGCTACAATGTTCATAAAGTATTACCCTAAAAAGGATCGGAATGACTGCCGTAAAAGATGAAGTACGTCAAATGCTGGAAACACTTCCGGACGACTGCACCTATGAAGACATTCAGTATCACCTATACGTAATCGAAAAAGTCCAAAAAGGGCTCAAACGGGCTGAAGAGGAGAAGGCCCTCTCCCACGATCAGGCCAAAGAGAAGATGCATAAGTGGCTGAGCGAAAGCTAAATTGGTCCACGGAGGCTCTTGAAGATATCGAGGCTATTGCCCGATATATTGAAAAAGACTCTCCTGTTTATGCGAAGTAAGTAGTCACCACGTTTTTCGAAAAAGCTGAAATGCTCATCACTTTTCCCGAGTCCGGACGGGTGGTCCCGGAGGTGATGCGCATAGAGATTCGTGAGATTTTTGTCTACAGCTATCGTATGATCTATGCTGTGGGTGAAGATGAAATATTGATTGTTGCCATTGTACACGGCAAGCAACTTTTGGAAAATTACCGAAAAGACTAAAACTCCTGAGAAAAAAGGTGACAAGCAACTTTATTTTCACCTGCCGCACTTTGCATGCTTTGATTCTTGCAGCATTACCTTGATGTTTTTTGTTAAAATTCCAAAAATGTAAAAACAAACAATCTATTTCTTGATAATTAAAAGGTGATAACAATGAACTTAGCTGACAAAGTATTGGCAGTAAATAACGACCTTCCGATCCGTACGGATTCTCCGGTGCACAGCGGGAAGGTGCGCTCGGTCTATTGGCTGACAGAAGCCGACAGCAAGCGGCTGATCAAAGAGAAAGGGTATGACGTGCCTGCCGACACGCCGTTGGCGATCATGGTGATCAGTGACCGTATCTCCGCGTTTGACTGTATCTGGCACGGCGAGGGGAATATGCAGGGCGTTCCCGGCAAAGGGGCGGCGCTGAACGCCATCTCGAACCACTGGTTCAGACTCTTTAAGGAAAAAGGGCTTGCCGACAGCCATATCCTCGATATCCCCCATCCGTTTGTCTGGATCGTACAAAAAGCCCAGCCCGTGATGATCGAAGCGATCTGCCGCCAGTATATCACCGGTTCCATGTGGCGTGCATACGAAAAAGGCGAACGCGAGTTCTGCGGTATCAAGATCCCTGAAGGCCTGACAAAAGACTCCAGACTCCCGGAACTGCTCCAGACTCCCTCTACCAAGGGCGTACTCAAAGGCATCCCGGGCGTGCCGGAGGTGGATGACGTCAATATCACGCGTAAAAACATCGAAGACAACTACGAAGCGTTTAATTTTAAATCGCGTGATGATATTGCCCTGTATGAGAAGCTTTTAACAGAGGGCTTTGAGGTGATCTCCAAAGAGCTTGAAAAGCTTGACCAGATCTTTGTCGATACCAAGTTCGAGTTCGGCTACGTGAAAGACACGGAGGGCAACGACAAGCTGATCTACATGGACGAAGTGGGCACGCCGGATAGTTCCCGTATCTGGGACGGTGAACAGTACCGAAAGGGCAAAGTCGTGGAGAATTCCAAAGAGGGGTTCCGCCAGCTGCTGCTGAACCACTTCCCGGACCCCGATATCCTGCTCAATAAATCCCGTATGGATGAGCGCGAAGCGCTGGCACGTGACAATGCGCTGCCGACCGAGGTGTTGATGCAGGTCTCCAAGACCTATACGGACATCGCAGAGAAGATCACCGGTGAGAAGATCGTACTCTCCGATAACCCGAAAGCGGAAGTGATCGCTATCTTACGGGATGAGTATCAGCTCATCGATTAACATCTGAATAAAGGGGGCTCTCCCCTTTATGTTCTCTTTTTTATTAGACACGCTAGTGCTGCGTCCAGACAAGCTTTTCCGGGTCATAGCCCACTTGGGGAAGCCATGACACTATCTCATTTTTAACTGTCTCACTTATTCGCTTTTCCCTTGCCAAAATCCACAGGTACTTTCTGGACGGTTCGCCTACGACGGCATACCGGTAGTCCGGGTCCAGCTTGATGATCCAGTAATCCCCGTAAAAGGGCCAGAAAAACGTCACTTTGAGTTTGGCGTTATTGGAACCCTCGATGATTTTGGCTTTTCCGTTTGCAACTTTTTCTTCGCCGGAAGGATCGTGCAGGCGGCATCGGTTCGTCACGAGGATAGACTCCTCACTCTTTTGCCGGTATTCCGCGGTGACGCCGGTGCACCCTTTTTCAAAACGGTTGGGATAGCGTGCGATCTCATACCATGTGCCGAGATACTGCCCGATGTCTACAGTCTCTACCGTCGGCAGCGGGGCATATGAAGACGTGCATCCACCGAGAAAAACGCCGCTTAGCAACACTCTGCAAAATATCCAAAACGTTTTCATCACTAGTCTTTTTTGCTAACGGAAGCAATTTTTGTCGCCATGTCTTTGAAGATAAAAAGGTGAAACGGCAGCATCATGTACCAGTAAAACCTGCCCCAAAGACCGTCGGGGTAGAAGTACGCCGTCTGAATCAGTTCGTCGCCCTCTATTTTGAACTCCAGCCACGCTTTTCCCGGAAGCTTCATCTGGGCATACAGGAGCAGCCGTTCATCGGGTACCATATCCACCACTTTCCAGAAGTCGATGCTGTCGCCGATGCGCGCATTGCAGCTGTCCCGGCGTCCGCGGTTGAGTCCCACGCCCCCGATCAGCTTGTCGATCAGACCCCGTAGCTGCCATAAAAAGGAGTAGCCGAACCACCCCTCTTCCCCGCCGATGCACATGAAAGAGTCAAAGACCTCTTTTTTGGCAGCGGGTGCGATGCCGATCCGCTGCCTGTCTACGAAGAGTGCGTTGGCGATATCACGGTCGTGGTCATGCTCCCAGGTCTCCCCGCCGGTGTCGCTCCATCGGCTGATCACCTGGTTCTTTTCGATCTCGTCCAGAGCACGTTGCACCGCCGTATCAAACGGGACGGGGCGAAAATCGAACAGCGTATCGGCAATATCATTTTGCCGGACCACTTCACTCTTCAATCCTTCGATCAGGGCCGAGGCGATACTGACGGGAACGGGGGTGAAGAGTCCGAGCCAGTAGGAGGAGAGTGTCGGGGTCAAGAGCGGAACGGGAATCAGAAGGCGTTTGAGCCCCATCACCCTGGCGACGCCCAGCATCATCTCTTTGTAGGGCATCTGTTCGGAGCCGATATCGATGACAAGGTTCTCGTTTTGCGGCAAGTTCCTCGCACTTTCAAGGTAGCGGATCACATCGTCTACGGCAATGGGTTGCGCCATGGTCTCTACCCATCGCGGGGTGATCATCACCGGCAGTTTCTGCACGAGGTTCCGGATGATCTCGAAGCTGGCGCTGCCCGAACCGATAATCACCCCGGCACGGAACCAGACGGTCTGGATCTTGTCGGGTTTTGCGCTGAGGCATTCGCCCGTCTCGATACGGCTGAGGAGATGCTCACTCGCACTCTCCTTGCTTCCCAGCCCGCCCAGGTAGATGATGCGCTTGACTCCCTGACGGATCGCGGCGTCACGAAAGTTCTCGGCGCTTTTTCGGTCCAGTTCGCGGTAGTTCTCGCCGCTGCCCATGCTGTGGATAAGATAGTAGGCCGTATCGATACCCTCGAGGGCCTTATCCAGTGAGTCGATATCAAAGGTATTCCCCTCAAATACTTCCACCCGCTTCGCGACAGAGGGCGAAACACTTTTTTTATTGCGGACCAGTATTCTGACAGCGGTGTCACGCTCACTGAGCAACGCGTGTTTGAGTCGGCGTCCGATATAGCCGTTAGCCCCGGTAACAAGTACTTTCATGAGGTTCCTTTAGGTTGTTTTCCAGTATATCACAAATCCATGCGGCTGTTTCCCATCAGCTCCTTTTGCGTATCATAAACGGCAAAGGAGCCGGAATGGGTGTATTGGACTGGTCGATTATCGGCGCGTACTTTATTTTTCTATTGATTTTCGGTTATTTTATCGGCCGGAAAAACCGTGACCAGGACGACTACTATGTCGCCGACCGCAAGCTCCCGTGGTGGGCCGTTGGGATCTCGACGATGGCGACGCAGAGCTCGGCGATCAGTTTTATCTCCATCCCCGCCTTTGTGGCGGTCAAAGAGGGCGGGGGGCTGACGTGGCTGCAGTATGAGCTGGCGTTACCGCTTGCCATGATCGTCACCTCCATCTTCCTGATCCCGCTCTTCCGCCAGCTTAAGCTCGTCAGTGTCTACGAATACCTGCAGCTGCGCTACGGGACGAGTGTCCGCAATACGGTCGCCGTGATCTTCCTGATCAGCCGCGGGCTGGGGACCGGGATCGCCCTGTATGCCACGGCGATCGTGATGCAGAGCATCACCGAATTCGAGCTGTGGGTCTCCATCCTCGGCATGGGGCTGATCATCCTGATCTACGATACCCTGGGCGGTATGCGGGCCGTCGTCTACTCGGATATTTTGCAGATGGGGCTATTGCTGCTGGGGGTGATCGTCTCCATCTGGATCGCCGTCGATATCATCGGGGGGATGGGGGCCGTTTTCGAGGCCTTTCCCAAAGAGCGGCTGCAGACGCTGGATTTTAGCTGGGGGCTTGGCGCGGACGGCGGGATGCCGTTTTGGGCGTTTCTCTTCGGCGGGTTTTTCCTCTACACCGCCTATTACGGGACCGACCAGAGCCAGGTCCAGCGTGAGCTCTCCACCACGACGGTCGAGGATTCCAAACGTTCGCTCTACTTCAACGGCTTCGCACGCTTCCCGCTGACGCTGCTTTATGTGATGTTGGGGATTGCGGTGGGCGTGCTCTACCTGCAGGATGCCTCGCTTCAGGCCAGCGTTGCGGCGGCAACGCCGGACCACCTGATCCCCGAGTTTATCCTGGCCTACCTCCCCGTCGGGGTGAAGGGGCTGCTGGTCGCCGCCATTTTGGCTGCTGCCATGTCCAGCATCGACTCGGCGCTCAACTCCCTCTCCGCCGTCACGCTCCACGACTTCGAGCTCAACGAGAAGCATACCGACGGGGCAAAAGAGATCCGGCTGGGTCAGCTGACGACGTTTCTCTGGGGGATTGCCATCATCGGGTTCGCCTTTATGGTCGGCTCCATCGCCGATACCGTCATCGAGGCGATCAACAAGATCGGTTCGGCTTTCTACGGGCCGGTCCTGGCGGTGTTTTTAGCCGGAGCGCTGCATAAGCGGATCGGGAGCCACGCCATCCTGACCGGACTCTTCGCGGGCGTGGGCGTCAACCTTTTTTTATGGGTGGCCGCTCCGGAGGTGATGTGGATGTGGTGGAACGTCACGGGGGTCGTTGTCGCGTATGGGAGCGCGTGGCTGCTTTCACTCACCTGCTGCAAAGAGCGGAAGACGGACTCCGACTATACCGCCGAACATACCGTGGAACTTGCGTGGACGCGGACGGACACGCTGCTGGCGGGCTATTTCGTGATGATGCTGATGGCCCTTTGGCTTATTGAAACCGGGGTGTGACCCCACAGACAAGGAAACAGAATATGAATACAAAAGGAACACTCTTTTTTTTCTCCGGCAAGATGGGGGCAGGGAAGTCGACCTACTCAAAAAAGCTGGCCGATGAAGAGAATGCGATTCTGTTATCGGAAGATGCGTGGCTTGCCGCCGTTTACCCGGAGGAGATCAAGGACTTTAACGACTACATCAAATATTCCTCACGCCTGAAGCCTTTGCTCAAAGATCATGTACGAAGCATTCAGCATTCGGGGGTTTCGGTCGTCATGGATTTCCCGGGGAATACGACAAAGCAGCGGGCATGGTTTAAAGAGCTCTTTTCCGGGGAGGGTATCCCACACAAACTGATCTACCTGGAAGCTGATGACGGGTTGTGCCTGGAGCGGCTTGCCTTGCGGCGGCAGAGCGCACCCGAACGTGCTTCATTCGACACGGAAGAGACGTTTCACCAGGTGACTGCTTTTTTTCAGGCTCCGACCGAAGAGGAAGGGTTTACTATTGAAGTGGTCCATCAACGTCACGGTACGATGTAGACCATATCCCTTTCGTCCATGAGACGATAGAGACGCTCCATCGGCTCGATGCCGATGCGGATACAGCCGTGGGAGCGTTTTTCGCCCAGGGAGGCGGGGTCGTTTGTGCCGTGGATCGCGTAGCTGGAGCCGATATTGAGGGCATACTTCCCGAGCGAGTCGCGGAAGCAGCGCCGGCCCGACTCCAGGTCCTCGGCGTAGCGCTCCTCATCGGCCATCGATTCGGGGATGCACCACTCGATCCCTTCGGGGTCGTAGACCTTCCAGCGGACCCGGTAGACCCCCGGGTCGGTATAGTAGCAGCGTCCTCCCTCTTCGGGCGGCAGACAGCGGTCCATCCCCAGTCCGACTTCCGCTTCAAACTGCTTTGTCTCCAGTCTGCCGTCAAAGTCGAACACCTCCAGCAAAAAACGGGACTTGCTGACCAGGATAAAGCGGGCACTCCCGTCAAGCCGGGCCTGACGCACCACTTCGCTTACGTCGATCCCTTTCGCTTTGATCCAACCGGGCCGCCGTTTCCACTCTCCCTGTTCCAGGACTTTACTGACCCGGAACGGGGCCGTGGTGTTGCCCTCGATCACCAGGTAGGTGCCGTCTAAGAAGATATCCATGATACGGTGGTGTTCATCTTTGAGGAGTGTCGCATCAACGGTGCGAAAATAGTGTGTCGCGCCCATCGCGTCGGCAACTGCCAGCCCCACTGCCATCCACACCGTGCAAATCTTTAGCCACCTGTATCGCACCGCATCTCCTCATAAAAGGTTTATCGCATCATCATAGCAGGTACACTTTAGATTACCCCGTGGGGATCATCCGCTTCAGATGCTTACCGTCTCCAATAAATTATTTTGATAGACTTTCTCTTAATAAGTCGTTTTGGAGGAGGAGTGCTGTTGTGGATGCGATAAAAATGTTTTTTGTGATGGGGTGGATAGCCCTTCTGATTGGATAGCCGGTATGAGGAGTTCCATAATCCAGGACATATAAAAGAGCTTTTTGATCACTATGGACTGAGGATATAGTCTATACGGTGTCAAAAAGCCCCGCTTGTTAGAAGTGGTAGGAGAGGTGTACCTTGCCTACGGCATAGTTTCCTTCTACTTTGTTGTCGGCTACGGTAACCATCTCGTAGACCATATTGATATGGGTATGTTCCCCCTCATATCCTACGATCAGGTCGACCACATCGTATACATCCGAATAGGAGAGGTAGGTAGCCGATGCGTTCAAAAAGCCCGGTTCGTCGTATGCCATGGAGACCATATAACTGGAGCCATTATCCCAGTCTGCGCCGCTGGCATCGACCTCTTCTCCGGCAACATACTCGGGGTATCCGCCCCAGGCGTAATAAAGCGGCGTCTGCACCGATCCGGCACCGTTGTCCTCAAACATGTAGGTGTTGGCCGCGGCACTCATCCCAAACGCCCCGAAGCTGAACTCTGCCATGAGACCCGCTGCAGTATTTGACCACTGCTCGGTATCGAAGGTGATATATTGGGCTGAAAGCGTCATCGGTCCCATCCCGATGGAGGTATCGGCATATCCCGACGTGACGGCGCCCATACCGGGGACCGGTTCGGCCATCATATATTGCCACACCTGCCAGTTAAACGCCTGCTCCTCGTTCTCATAGATGGCGGCTACGGCTAGCACCGGTATCTCCTCTACGTCGGTCGTAGTATTGCCATCAAGATAGGTGGAGCCGACCGTCTGTGCCGCCATCGAACTGTACCGCTCGGCATGGTCCGCATTCCCGTCCACAAGCCCGGCCATCTGCGAGATATAGGTCGCGACCAACGCGACGTTTTTAATGCCGGTATGGCCGGCTGTCGCTGCCAGGAAGCTGTTGGGTACGAGCCTGACGTCATCGCTGCCCGCCATCGGGGTATCCAGCTCCTGGTACCCGATCTTAAAAAAACCGCAATATGATGCAGCCGATACGTTTGCCCGGGTCAGGGTCGTATACATCTCCGACCCGTCACCGGCGTCGTTTACCCTGCCGAAAGCATTCGAACCGGCATCGGTGCTATTCGTCTCTGACGTCGGTATCGCCATGCCCGCACCCAGCTCCACCTGTACCCCCGTACCGGAATCAAGTGTCGTGACGAGGTTGATGCCGATCCCCGACATGCCAAGGGCAGGTTCCGGGTCATGCTTGACATTTGCGGCATCTGTATACCCTTCCGTCGTCTCACTGTAATATTGTGCCCTAATATCACCTTCAAGCTTGCCTGTTGCCATGTCCATGGCATCTGCCCCGTTTATCAGAAGCGTTACAAGAAGAAGGGTCCGTGAAAGATTATTCATCAAAAATATTCCTTAGTGTAGTATTTTTTTTATATCGGATGATGCACTGTATCCTGTAATAAAAGGGATTTCTCCCTTTATTTCAAATCTCTCAACAGCATTAAATATTAAAAATTAATTAGACGTAAGCATGGTTTGATGATAATGGATATAGTTTCCGTATAATAACCTATAGCGAGAGTCCTTTTTCCAGTCCTGATTTTTAAAGGATGTTATTTGAAGATTAAAACCTTATTTTCCCTATTTACCGTAATTGAGATTCTTCTGATTTCATTGATCGGCCTGATCCACCAACAGAATATTCAGATAGCGGACCGATTAAGCGCGGTTGAAAAAGAGCGCTATAAAATGAACCGGGTCGCCCAAGGTCTTCAACAGAGTTCTGACGACCTGACACGTATGGCACGGACTTATGTCGTTACGGGCGATGAACGCTATAAAAACGACTACTACAGGGTTCTCGACATCCGTAACGGCAATGTGCCAAGACCAAAGAACTATGAGGACATTTACTGGGACTACATGGAGCCGTTGCGTTCTACGCTGCACCCGGATGGGAAGCCTCTTCCCCTGGAGAAGATCATAGAGCATCTGCCCTTTTCCAGCGTGGAGCGCCAAAAGCTTCACCTCTCCCATCTCAATTCCGATGAGCTGGTCAAACTCGAAGAGAAAGCATTTTCTCTTATGGCCGGGCGTACCAAAGATCTCTACGGCAGCTATACAAAAGCGGCGAAACGTGATCAGCAGGCAGCGATCGCCTTGCTCCATTCGGGAGAGTATCATATGGCCAAACAGAAGATCATGCAGCCGATCGATGAATTTATGTTGATGTTGGACAACCGTACGGGCGATCAGGTCAGAGAGGCTCAAAAGTCCCTGCGGCACAATGAAATGCTTCTGGGGTATATCATCGGGTTGTTTATTGCCGTCAATCTGCTGATCATTATCATATTGCATAAACGGATTATCCGCATCATCTCCTATATGACCAACAAGATCAGGCAAAGCCGTGACCACACACTTCACTTCGATCTTTCCAAAACATGCTGCAAAGACGAGTTTAAAACGATGATGGATGAATTTAATGCGATGCAGTCCATTATCGACGAACGGACACATCTTTTACAAAAAGCCTATGAAAAACTCGAATGCGTCAACCGTTCCCTCGATGAGGCCCAGCATATCGCCAAGGTAGGAAGCTGGACGCTTGACATGAAAACCAACGAGCTGACATGGTCTGCCGAGATCTACCGAATTTTTGAAAAGGATGCATCCCAGATCGAACCGACGTATGAAGGTTTCCTGGATGCCATTCACCCGGAAGACGTGGCATCGGTCAAGCACGCTTTTGAGACGGCACTGCAGACAAAGCAGCCCTATCACATCACCCACCGTCTTAAAATGCACGACGGCCGGATAAAGTATGTCCTGGAAAACGGGACTGCCAAATACGAAGGCGATACGCCGGTCTTTGTCAACGGAACCGTACAGGATATCACGGAGCGGAAAAAACTCGAATACCTCCAGGAGCGGTATGCCGAGTTGATTGACCGGTATGTCATTGTCTCGTCAACCGATGTAAATGGAAATATCACATCCGTCTCCCAGGCTTTCTGCGAAATCAGCGGCTATACCAAAGAGGAACTGCTGGGGGAAAAGCACAGTCTAGTCCGTCACCCGGATACGGATAAAGCACTATTTACGGAATTGTGGGATGCGATTACACATAACATTCCTTGGGAGGGGGAGATGAAGAACCTTAGAAAAGACGGTACTTCCTACTGGGTATACGCCACCATCTCCCCGCTTTGGGATGAGAATGGACATAAAGTCGGGTATACGGCGATACGCCAGGACATCTCCGATAAAAAACATGTCGAAGAGCTTGCAGTAACGGACCGTCTGACGGGGCTTTATAACCGGATGAAGCTGGATGAGGTGATCGAATATGAGGTGCACCAGGCTCACCGCTATACGGGAGGCCTGTCGGTGATTATGATGGATATGGACAAGTTCAAAAGCGTCAACGATACCTACGGCCACCAGGCCGGGGACAAGGTGCTGCAGGAGCTGGCGACGATCTTTACCCGGAATATCCGTGAATCCGATACCGTCGGCCGATGGGGAGGGGAAGAGTTTTTGGTCATATGTCCGGAAACGGATCTTCACCATGCCGGGCTGATGGCCGAAAAACTCCGAACAGCCGTCGAAGAGCACGACTTTTCAAAGGTCGGGCACAAGAGCTGCAGTTTCGGGGTGAGCACCTATCGTACGGACGATTCCCCCGAAAGCATAGTCGAACGTGCGGATAAGGCACTGTACGAGGCCAAGGAGAGGGGGCGAAACCGGGTCGTGGTATCGTTGGGGGACGAAGCATCCGGCCGATCCCGGGAGCGTGTCGTCATGGATACGGAGAGCATCAGCTCATAAAAGATAATCCGGTACGGCTCTTTTATTTCTCCCGCGTCATATCCCGCACCCCGTCGGCATCGATCGGGGGGGACCACTTCGCATCGAATACAGTTTCCATAGACTCAACCTCCGCCTTGATCTTAGCCATCCGTTTTTTGAGTTTTCTGTTGAGTTCCAGGTAGCGTTCGTCGGTGGAGAGGAGCTCTTCCTCTTTATGCTTTTTCCACCGGTGCCTGCTCAGCTCCTCGGCGATTTCGGGGGCGACGAAGTCGAGGATGGCGTTTTCCAAAAGTTCGGCTTTGTTCTCCACGACGTTGAGCTCCACGCCCAGGGTATGACCGACCTTGATCCAGGCCTGGTTGAGCTGGTTGTTTTTATTGGTGCTGAGGGTATAGGTGGGGTAGTGGGAGACGATATCCTCATAATCCTCCCCGAAGACGATATGCACGGCGGTGAAACGGGTTTCGGGGTTGATCAGCTTCAGGTCGGCTTCGACCTTCTCGGCCAGGGAGTGGAAGATGCTGTCGCCGGACGGATCGTAGTCGGTGATGGCGATGAGGTAGGCTTCGTTGTGCTTTGCCGTGCGGTCGAGGTAGCGGGCGACGTTGACCGACTCGAAAGAGGGGATCTGCCCGGTGCTGTTGTAGATGCCGCAAAGCAGGGCGTCTGCCAGGGTGTCGGTGCTGCGGGTCGGTTTTTCGGCAAAAAGGACGATGGGGGTATTGTAGTCGTGCTTGTCGTTGCTGAGGCCCTTGGTGATGATATTGAGCCGGGTGTAGATATCGATGTCACCGTCTAAAAAACGTTCGTAGAGGTATTCACCGATGAGGTGGTTGACGTAGATATCCCACTTGTCATCAGGCATATTCTTAAGGGGTTCGATGTCGCCTTTGAACTTATACCAGATGTCCCGGAGGTTTTCGACCTTCTCCCCGGTCTCGAGGAATGCGTCGATATGCCGGATGAGTTTTTTTCGGATACCCCGGTAGTGCTTCATCCATTCCCTTTTCCCATAAGCTGTTGTCAGAAAATCCTGGAATATGATACATCTTTTTACTGGAAAAAAGAGGATAGCAGGTGAGCAAGGTGCATAAATATCTTATGAACGTGCCCTTGACAAGGGGAGCATAACGACTTACAATGAATGGTCTCAACACTAAAAAAGGAGTAGTCATGAGAACATATGATCTTATGAAAGTTTCCGTAGTTTTTGTGTCGATATTAATGGTTGCAGGGTGCGGCAGTAGCAGCAGCGGGGGAGGTGGCGGCTCAACCACCCTGACCGGATACCTGCTTGACAACGGGGTAAAAGGTGTTGCCTATAGTGGTAATAAAGGCAGCCAGGGTATCACGGGCGCAGGAGGTTCCTTCCAGTATCTAAGCGGTGAAGTCCTGACCTACACCATAGGGGATGGCAACCTCACGCTGGGGAAAACCACAGGCTCGCCTACGGTAACCCCGCTGCAGCTGGCCAATGCTACCAGTCTGAACAATAATGGCGTTTTGAACCGGATTCGCCTCCTAATGGCTCTGGACAGTGACGGTGATCCCTCGAATGGGATCGATATTAACGAAACAGTCCGGGCGGCGGCAGCAGCGTGGAATACACCCGACTTCTCCGCGGGGACCGGCAGTGCGGTCGGCGATTTCGGGACAGATGCCAATGCATCTGCCATTATCGATTCGCTGACGACGATGGGTGTGCTCACTTCAGGGGTGGCATCACTGCCGACGGCTACCACTGCGCAGACCCACTTTACCGAAACGCTGCAGTGTGCGTATAGTGGGGGATATGTAGGAACCTTTTCAGCCAGTGACGGAACTGCCGGTTCATGGGGAATATTGATTATGCCCGATGGCAGTAGCGTTTACGGTGGCTCCTGGTCGACAAGCGGTCCCGGAAGCGGCAGCTGGGTGGAGATCACGTCGGGTTCCCTGAACCTTGGCAGTGCGTTTATCTCCTTCAGCGGTACCATATACAGTCCATATGGGGTGGAAGGAACGATCAATGTCTCAAACGCATCGCTCGATACGACGGATCATATGTCCGGAAGTTTCAGCGGTGATTCCAGCGGAAGCTTTAGTGCCGAGCGTGTCGGGGGGAGTCCCAGTGCGGCCTACCGCTTTAGCGGTTATTATAATGTGAGCGGATACGTCGCCGGCGTCTTTACAATGGATGTGGATGCCGACGGGACGGCGACCGGACGGATTCATGACCTGGAGGAGAATAAAGAGTATTCTCTCACAGGTACCGCGTCAGGCGGCACTTTGAGTCTTCAGGTAAGCAACGGGGCGACGGTGAGCGGTTCGATAGACCTTGCCAACGGTACATTGAGCAATACTTACTGGTCCCAAGATGGTGACAGCGGCAGTATCTATGGTAAAGGATGTACCCTGCGGCCGGATCTCTCCAATTAACATGAGGAGGGGAGAAGGTATGGATGTATTTCCTTTCTCCCCTTGTTGCATGAATGATCAACCGTTGGCCGTGATCGTTTCGATTTAAGAGACTATTGCCTGCGCTGTACTATAATCAAAACAAAATGACGGGAGAGTCGGAAGAAGAGCAATGGCACAAGCGCAGGAGCACTGGAATAACATATTCGCCGCAACGGACGATAAGGCGCTGGGGTGGTATGAAGCGGATACGTCACAGACAATGAAGTTTATCGACCGGTGCGGCCTTGCTTCCGGGTCTACCGTATTCATTCCCGGGGCGGGTACCTCGATGCTTGCGGACCGATTGGCAAAATCCGGTGCGTATCTGATCCTTAATGACATCAGCGACCGGGCTTTGGATCGGCTGGATGCGCGGCTGGGCGGCGGGAGATACGAACGGCTGCTCCACAATATCGCCCGGCCGCTGCCGCGTCGGTATCGTGCGGATCTCTGGGTCGATCGTGCGGTCTTGCACTTTCTTTTGGAGGAGGCGGATATTACGGCATATTTCGAGAATGTGCGTCGCTCGGTCAAAAAGGGTGGATATGTTCTGCTGGCTGAATATCCTGACAGCGGTGCTTCACAGTGTGCCGGACTAGATGTCCACCGCTATTCAGTCGAGGAGATGCAGGTACGCCTGGGGGATGATTTCTTCCTGGTGGAGAGTGAGGAGTATCTCTTTGTTCACCCGTCCGGGTTGGAGAGACCGTATATTTATGCATTGTTCCGGCGTCAAGTGGATGGAAGAAGGGGAGAAGAACCGATTGGATAAACCGTTCCTCTTCTCCTCGTAAAGGAAATCAGCCGTTGGCCGTGATCGCTTGGATCAGCTCGCCCAGGACTGCTTCGGCTTTGTCGTTGTCGATCTGGCAGGTCCCGGCGTTCTGGTGTCCGCCGCCGCCGTACTTCAGCATCAGTTCACCCACGTTGGTGTTGGAGGAGCGGTTAAGGATCGAGTTACCCGTGGCAAAGACGGTGTTTTGCTGTTTGAAGCCCCACAGTACGTGGATAGAGATATTACATTGGGGGAAAAGGGCGTAGATCATAAAGCGGTTCCCCGCATAGATCGTTGCTTCGTTTCGCAGGTCGAGGACGACCAGGTTACCGTGGACCGTACTGCAGCGTTTTAACTGCTCTTTGAACTTCTCCTGGTGGTCCATATAGAGGTCGACCCGCTCTTTGACATCGGGAAGCTCCATGATCTCGTCGATCGTATGGTTCTTGCAGTAGTCGATCAGCTCCATCATCAGCTGGTAGTTGGCGATGCGGAAGTCGCGAAAGCGTCCCAGCCCGGTCCGGGCATCCATGATAAAGCTCAGCAGGTCCCACCCTTTGGGGTTAAGCACCTCCGCTTCGTTAAACTGCGCCGAGTCGGCCTTGTCCACGAAGGCCATCATCTCGTCAAAGCGCGCCGGGAAACGCTCCCTGCCGCCGTAGTAGTCGTAGACGACCCGTGCCGCGGAAGGGGCATCGGGGAGGATGATGTGGTTGTCCCGCTTTTCGTTCCGGATCGTTTCGCTCAGGTGGTGGTCAAAGGCGAGGTGGACCCCCTCGACGTAGGGGAGGTTGGTCGTAATATCCCTCGGACCGATCTCGATCTTGCTGTCCTGCATATCCTTCGGGTGGACAAAATCGATCTGGTCGATGATGTCCAGCTCTTTTAAAAGGACCGCGCAGACAAGCCCGTCCATATCGCTTCGCGTAACCAGTCTATATTTTGAATCAGCCATGATTTCCCCTTTGTCAAACGGTTTTGAACAAATTTATCATAACAACGATTAATCAGCGCTACTTTTTATTAGAAAAAAATGAGTTTTTACTGAACTGTGCGAAGCAGCCGGTCCAGCAGCTTGGTAGATAGTATCCGTTTAAATGTCCCCAGCAGATAGGTCGCCGGGGTGATGTAGTAGCGGGGTCTGGGGCGGCTGGCTTCCAGGGCGTGGGTCACGCGCTTGATGACTGCGTCGGGGGTGCGGTTGACCCAGTTGATCTCCTCTTTTGTCTCCTGGCGTCTGAGTACCTCACTTTTATACTCCTCTTTGTGGACGGAGCCTTCGATGTCCACGCTCTCGAGGAACTTCTTCGTGGCGTTTTCTCGGAAGCGTGAGATGATCGGGCCGG
Source organism: Campylobacterales bacterium (assembly GCA_050297855.1). Taxonomy (GTDB): domain Bacteria; phylum Campylobacterota; class Campylobacteria; order Campylobacterales; family SZUA-545; genus SZUA-545. Next base: position 39,362 of record JBNKTC010000009.1, on the reverse strand, counting down.
TATTGAGGGTCGAGACGAAGATATCCGTGCCCATCAGCTCCAGTCTCAGGGTGTCCGCCAGCCCTTCGATGGCGTATTTACTGGCGTTGTAGGCACCCCGGAAGCGCAGCGAAATAATACCCAGCACCGAGGAGTGCTGGATGATGCGCCCGTGTCCCTGGGCCCGCATGACGGGGATGACGCGGCGGGTGAGCTCATGCAGGCCGAAGAGGTTGGTCTCGAACTGTGCCCGCAGGGCGTCCGTCGGGATGTCTTCGACTGCTCCGGGCTGGCCGTAGCCTGCGTTGTTAAAGAGGGCGTCGAGTGTCCCGCCCGTCTTTTCCAAAATAGCGGTTAATGCAGTGTCCATACTTTCGTAGTCCGTGACGTCGAGGCGGTAGGCTTCAAAGCCTTCATTGGCAAGCTGCTTGACATCTTCCGGCTGCCTGGCGGTGGCAAAGACGCGGTAGCCGCGTGCTCTCAGCGCATGGGCTGCGGCGTAGCCGATGCCCCCCTCGGAGCATCCGGTGATCAGTATGGACTTTGGCATGGGACTCCTTCATTTGTGAAAGTGTAAACAAAAAAACTTACAGCTTGTTTTTATCCCCGGATATGATAAGCTGTGCTTATTGTAAGCCATCTAAAAAGGGGACACCATGCGCGTACTATTACTCTCGCTTTTTGCTCTTTTCTTTATCAGCGGCTGTGCCGACACTGTCGACTATACCCTCAGTGATGAGGTGATGCCCGTAGGCTTCTGGTACGGGCTCTGGCACGGAATGATCGCGGTGATCGCCTTTGTCATTTCGCTTTTTGACGACCAGGTGGCGGTCTATGCCGTCTACAACAACGGCGCATGGTATGACTTTGGGTTTGTGCTGGGCTTTCTGATGGTCTGGGGCGGCAGCCACAAGATCAAGTGTAAGACAGCCGCCCAGAAACAGAAGGAAAAGGAGTGGGATGAGATCGGCCAGAAGGTCGAGAAGAAGGTGATGCGCAAGATGAAAGAGTGGGCCGAGGACGAGGAGCTGAGCGAGGATGCGGCCGAGTGGCAGGAGATCGGCGAGAAGGTGGAGAAAAAGCTCAAACGCAAACTCCGCGAGTGGGCCGAAAAAGAGTAAAGGATCGCTGGTTATAATTCGCTTTAAAAAGTGAATGGACAGTCATGTTAAATAAAAAGAAGGTCGTGATCATCGGGGCCGGGTACGGGGGGCTCCGTGCCATCGAGCGCCTGGGCAAGCGGCCGGAGCTTGATATCACCCTCATCGATAAAAACCCCTACCACTACCTCCAGACCGAGGCCTACGGCTATGTAGCCGGGCGCTTCGACCTGCACGACGTGGCGCTGGATCTTCAAAACTGGTGCCACGGTTTCAGCAAGACCGTCGCGTTTATGCAGGCGTATGCCACCTTTATCGACACGGAGAAAAAGCTCGTCCGGACCGACAGGGGCGAGGTGGTGTACGACTACCTGGTCGTCGCCACCGGGGCGAAGACCAACTTCTTCAGCTTCATCACGGGCCTCGAAGAGCACAGTGTCGGGGTCAAGGCGCTGCCGCGCGCGTTCCAATTCCGTGCAGCCTTTGAAGAGCTGCTCTACCAGAAGGTGATCCACCCGAAAAAATCGGAAGTCAAAAACGTCAACATCGCCATCGGCGGGGCGGGGTTGAGCGGGGTGGAGATCGCAGCCGAGATGGCCGATGTGATCCAGAAGCACACCAAAAGTATCGGCGAAGCGGCCGGCGAGATCCATATCTACCTGATCGATGCGGCCAGGACCATCCTGCCGGGGATGAGCGAGTATATCATCGAGAGTACAGTAAAGCGCCTCGAGTCGCTGGGGGTGACGATCATGACCGAGGCCTTTATCGAAAAGATCGATGACGGGCATATCTATTTTAAAGGCGGCAGCCAACTCTCCTACCGTTTTATGGTCTTTACGGGCGGGATCAAAGCAAACACGATCTCTTGCAGCACGCCGGGCGAATTCTCTCGTATCGGTCAGTACGTGGTGGACGGCTACCTGCAGATCGCTCCGGAGGTCTACGCCGTCGGCGACTGCATCGAGATGAAAGATATCAAAGGCAGACCCCTTCCCCCTACGGCACAGACGGCGGAGAAGAGTGCGGAGTATGTGGCCGCAAGCATTATCCGGCGCATGGAAGGCAAAAAACCGGTACCGTTCCATGCCCGGGTCGACGGGGTGTTCGTCGCACTCGGCGGCCACTACGCAGTGGGCGAGGTCTTCGGCTTTATCAAAGTGCGGGGAAGGGTGGCCTACCTGCTCAAAAAGCTGATCACCAAGAGCTACTATTTCGGTCTGAAACTGCGGCTTAATATCGGGTTTAAAAAACGGACCCTGCGTGACCTCGCCAAGTAGGCTCTATATCGTTGCCCGGGAGACGGGGGCGGAGGGGACGCCGCTGCCGGCCTGGGCCAGTGAGACGGATAACCCGCTGGGGCTGGATGACCACCCGTTCGGGGAGATCCGGCGGGTCGATGTCCCCGGTGTGCCCGGGGCGTTTCAGCTCCTCAACGTCTTGAGCCGGGCCGAGTGCGAGGCGTTTATCGCGGCGACGGAAGCGGAGGGGTATACCCAGGATGCCTCCGTCTCCCTGCCGCGCAGCGTACGGCACAATGAAAACTTCGTCTGGATCGTAGACGATACGACCCACCGGATCATCTGGGAACGCTGCAGGGGTTTCCTGGATGACCGGGACGGGATCTTCGGCGGGAAGCGGGCGCTGGGGCTGAACCAGCGGTTCCGTTTCTACAAATACGGGGAGGGGGACTTTTTCAGACCCCACACCGACGGGGCGTGGCCCGGGAGCCGGGTTGTGGAAAGGAGACTGGTCCAAAACGCTTTTAGGGACCGCTATAGCCGGATGACATTCCTGGTACTGCTCAGCGACGGGTTCGAGGGGGGTGCGACGCAGTTCTGGGTCGACCAGGACGACCCGTCAAAACCCGCGACCCGTCCCGATACGGCGATGCTGGTGGATGTACGGACCCCGGCCGGCGGGGTGCTCTGTTTCCCCCACGGGTTCCATCCGCTCCACTGCCTCCACAGTTCCGAGCCGGTCCTAGGCGGAACCAAGTACATCATCCGGACCGATATCCTCTTCGAACGATAAATTTCTTATTTTTTAGCAAGCGAGGCGTCTTAATGGAACTATTATTGCTAAGCAACTACAATTACGAATAATTAAAGAAGAGGTACTCAATGGGGAAGATCATCACCATTACTAGCGGTAAAGGGGGCGTCGGGAAGTCGACGACCGTTGCCAATATCGCCACAGCTATGGCACAAGAGGGAAAAAAAGTCATCGCCATCGACTTTGATATCGGTCTGAGAAACCTGGACATGCTCCTGGGGCTTGAAAACCGGATCGTTTACGACGTTGTCGATGTGATGGAGGGCAACTGCAACCTCTCCCAGGCCATTATCAATGATAAAAAGACCCAGGGACTCTCTTTCCTGCCGGCTTCCCAGACCAAGGATAAAAACATCCTGGACGTCGAAAAGATCAAAGCCCTGCTCGAAGAGCTCAAGGGGATCTACGACTACATCCTCATCGATTCCCCCGCCGGGATCGAGAGCGGGTTCGAACACTCCATCTACCTGGCCGACCGTGCCCTGGTCGTGACGACTCCCGAAGTCTCCGCCGTTCGTGACGCGGACCGCGTGATCGGGATCATCGATGCCAAGAGCGAGAAAGCCAAAGCAGGCAGCGAGGTCGAAAAGCATGTTATCATCAACCGGATCAAACCCGACCTGGTCGCCAAAGGGGACATGCTGGCGATCGATGACGTACTGCAGATCCTCTCCCTGCCGCTGATCGGCGTAGTGCCCGATGACGAGAAGGTCGTCTCCTCCACCAACAAAGGCGAGCCGGTCGTCCTTAATGCCGATTCCCGTTCGGGCGAAGCGTACCGCCGGATCGCCAAGCGCGTGCTGGGCGAAGAGGTGGAGTATATGGACCTCAACGAGAAAAAGGGGCTGGGCAAGCTGCTTAAAGGGCTGTTCAAATGAGCCTCATCGACCGATTCCTGGGCAAAAACAACTCTGCATCCGTCGCCAGAGACCGTCTCATGGTGACCCTGGCCAAGGAGCGCGCCAGCAACGCTTTTCCCTATATGGAAGATATGAAGCGTGACATCATCGAAGTGATCAAGAAGTACACCCAGGTCAAAGACGTTACGATCACGACGGATAAAAACCAGGATATCGATGTCATCGAGATCGACGTTTCTCTGAAATAGCGGGTTTTATTTGCACAAAAAACGAAGAAAAAAGCACCACGATTCCGGTTACCACTATCACGATGGCGGTCCCATCCGCCGTCACCTGATCAATACCCTCCTGTTCCTCTCCCTTACCCTGATCCTGACATCGTCGGCGATCCTGATCTACTCGTTTTTCGAGGATAAGCGCAAGCCCCTTGTCACCGCACCGCCCAAAGCGGAAAAACCGGTCAGTAAAGCGGACGCCCTGATCAAGAAGATGGGAGAGATCGTCTCGGCCGAACCCTATCCCCCGGCGATGCCGTCCGAGAGCGAGGACTACGAGCACGCCCTAGAGCTGATCAAGCCGCTTCCGCCCAAGCCGGCCGTCGAACCCAAGCCGCTTCCCGCTCCGCCCGAAAAACCTGCCGTCGCGGAAAAACCGGTGCCCAAGCCCCCGGTCGTCGTGGAGAAGAAGCCGCCCCTCAAGCCGGCAGTCCTTCCCAAAAAACCGAAACTGGCCATTATTATCGACGACGTATCCTCCTATGCGCAGGTCAAGAGCCTCAAGAGTACGGGGATCCCGCTCTCGCTGTCGATCTTCCCGCCCACCAGCACGTTCCCTTCGACGCCGAAGATCGCCAGGGGGCTTGATTTTTACATGATCCATCTTCCCCTGGAGGCGCTTAACTTCGCCAGTCCGCAGGAGAAGACCCTGACGGTCGAAAGTACACCTGTGCAGGTAGAGGGACGGGTCAAGGAGATCCGCCGGCTTTTCCCCAATGCGATGTTGGTAAACAACCATACGGGGAGCAAGTTTACCGCCGATACGCGTTCCATGAAGGTGCTGCTCTATCTTCTGAAAAAGCACGGCTTCACCTTCGTCGACAGCAAGACCACGGCCAAGACCAAGGCGAAGCTGGCCGGAGAGGCGGTGGGGATGCCGGTCGTAGCCCGGGATATCTTCCTGGACAACGTAGCCGATGTGGCGTATATCCACAAGCAGCTCAAAAAAGCGGTGGCCCTTGCCAAGAAACGGGGGAGGGCCATCGCCATCGGCCACCCCCGGAGTACGACGATCGAGGCCTTGAAAAAGGCCGCCTCCATCCTCCGGGATGTGGAGGTCGTCTACGTCAAAGAGATGATCTGATGCCGCGGATCGAAGCGCTCGGGAAGATTCCGGCAGAGCTTCGATCCATCGCCAATGCCCCCGAACGGCTCTATTATACGGGCAGGCGTGAGCTTCTGGAAGGGCGCAAGATCGCCCTCATCGGCACGCGGCGCCCCTCGGCCTATACGAAGGGGATGACCTACCGCCTGGCCAAGGCCCTGGCCGATGCAGGCGGGGTCGTCGTCAGCGGGGCGGCCATGGGGGTCGACGCCATCGCCCACCGGGGTGCGGGGGAGCAGACGATCGCCGTCATGGGCAACTCGCTCGATATCATCTACCCCAAGATTAACAAAGCGTTAATAGAGGCGATCTACAATGATGCGCTGGCTTTGAGCGAATATGAAGCCGGGTACGAAGCGAGACCCTACTCCTTTGTGCTGCGCAACCGCATCGTCGTGGGCCTCTCCGAAGCGGTCGTGATCACCGAGGCGGATCTTAAAAGCGGCTCTATGACCAGTGCCAGGCTGGCGGGTGAGATGGGGCGGCCGATCTATGTCCTGCCCCACCGCATCGGCGAGAGTGAAGGGACCAACACGCTGCTTCGCCAGGGGGCGGCCCGGCCGATCTACGATATCGACGCCTTCGTGCGTGACCTGGGGCTTACTCCTGCAAAAGGGCCTGATGACGCGATGCTGGCCTATCTTCGGGAGAATCCCGGCTATCACGAGGCGGTGGCCCGTTTCGGCGAGCGGGTCGACGAGTATGAACTGGACGGTAAGATCGTCGTTAAAAACAACACAATTACGGTGGTATGATAATGGAAAAGATAGCGGCAATCGATGTCGGCCTCAAACGGATCGGCGTGGCCTATTCACCTGATGGGAAACTGGTCTTTCCCCAGGAGGCGATCCTGCGCAAAAACCGTGAACAGGCAAGCCGTGACGTCAAGGCGTTCCTGGATGAATACAAGATCACGCGGCTGGTGGTCGGCCTGCCCAAAGGCGGCAGCAGCGAGGAGGAGATGCGGCGGCGCATCGAGCATTTTGTCTCGCTGCTCGGGTTTGAGGGGGAGGTGGTCTACCAGGACGAGTACGGCTCCTCCATGGAGGCCAAGGAGATGACTGCCGGACTCTTCCGTCACAAAAAAGACGGCAAGCTCGACAGCGTATCGGCCAAACTGATCCTTGAGCGCTGGATCGACAGCCTGAAAACGGCTAAATAGGAGAGGATGATGGATTGCTTTGAAAAACTGGAGATCGTCCGGGACTTTATTAACGAGATCACACGGGAACGGGACCTGGGTCAGCTGCTGCACCACCTGACCGGGATCATTACGCGGCTGACGCGGGCGGACCGGAGCTCGCTCTTCCTCTACGACGAAGCGCGTGACGAGATATGGACGCTGATCGCCGAGGGGGTCGGGCACGAGATCCGGGTCCCGGTGGACCGCAGTATCGCCGGCGGGGCGATACGGGAGGGGAGACTCCAGGTGGTCCAGGACGTGAGCGACGATATCCGTTTTAACGCCGGGATCGATAAAAAGACCGGTTATGAGACCAAGAACATCCTGGCCTATCCCCTCTTTGACTCATCGGGAAAACTGCTGGGGGTGATCGAGGTGATCAACAAGCTTGAAGGGGCTTTTGAAGATGACGACATCAATGCCCTCAAGCTCTTCTCCAGCTTTATCGGCTATGTCCTGGAGAACAAGTTCCTGAACGAACACATGGAGGCGGTCATCCAGGAACGTACCGAGACGATCCGTCAGCTCAACCGCGAGCTGGAGGAGAAGATCGAAAGCGTCACGCGGATATCGGAGACCGATACCCTGACGGGTATCTATAACCGCCTGAAGATCGACCGGACACTGGGCGAGGCCATAGGCGCAACCGATCGGCTGGGGTTGATCCTCTTTGATATCGACGATTTTAAAAAGATCAACGACAGCTACGGGCACCTCAGTGGGGACGATGTCCTTGTTGCCGTGGCCAAGACTGTCTCTGGGCATATCTCCGGCGAAGCCGCCTTTGGACGCTGGGGCGGGGAGGAGTTTTTGGTCGTACTACCGGGAGCTGAACTGGAGCAGGCGGTGGCAACGGCCGAAGCGCTGCGGCGTGCCGTTTCGGAGATCTCTGTCGAAGGGGTGGGGCAGGTAAGCTGCAGTTTCGGCGTGGCAGCCTACTGCGACGGCATGGATGCCGATGCTCTCATCCAGGAGGCGGACCGTGCCATGTACCGTGCCAAGGCGGCGGGGAAAAACCGGGTCGCAACCCCGTAGGCTACTCCTCTTTGAGGGGGACGAAGTTCTCTTCTTCGGCCGCTTCCTCCTCGATCTGTATCGCGCCGTGGTAGATCATGAGCGGGATGTCGATGGCGATCTTTTTGTCGCCGAAATCAAGGTGCATCGTCTCCTCTTTGATCACGACGTCCCGTACCTGTTTTTTGGAGAAGTAGCTGATAAACTCTTCAGTGCTTTTGGCCGGCTTGAGGGAGTCGATCACCGGTTTGAGGTGGGTTTTGAGGCTCTGGTCCGAGAAGGGTTTGGCAATATAGTTGTCGGCTCCGGCTTTGAGGGCGGTGATCACATCCTCTTTGCTGCTTCTGGCGGATGCCATGACCAGTTTCAGCCCCTGGTACGCCTTATCCTCCCGTACGCTTTTGATAAACTCCAGCCCGTCCATCTGGGGCATCTCCCAGTCTACGACCGCCATGTTGACGTCGGGGTTTTTATGGAGGATATGGAGAGCCTCCCGTCCGTTCTGTGCTTCATAGACCCGTTTAATGCCCAGGGCGTGAAGCGCGCGCAGTACGACTTTCCGCGCAGCGATACTGTCATCGATTATTAAGACTTTCATCTGATCCTGTCACCTGTCTGGTTTTATTAAGATGGTAGCACGGCAGCGGCCATATTTCAACTTGATTTTAAGTTACTTTTAAGGGTTAACCTTCGCTTTAGATAGCGGAGCGGTCAGAGCCATCCGAAGTGCTGGATGACCCGGATGCCTCCGAAGACGATCCCCATAAAAAGTACGCTGCTCATCAGGATCAAGACGGTCACATCACCGGGACGGCAGTCATACAGCGAGGCAAAGTTGACATTGGCGATGGCCAGGGGCATCAGAAGTTCCAGAAAAAGGATCCCTTTGATCATCGGGTCGAGATCGACCGGGAGCAAAACGGCCAGTGCAACGAGCGGTAGCAGCACGAATTTGACGGTATGGACACCCGCTAGAAGCCGCGGGGTGATACTTCTGATTTGTACGGAGTGGAGGTAGATCCCGAAGATCAGCAGCTGCATGACGATGCTGGCATAGGCCCCCATCTCCAGGACCCGGTCGATGGACGGGTGCAGGGTAATACCGGCGAGGTTACAGACAATAGCCAGGAGGGCCGACCAGAGAACGGGGAGCTTGATAATATTAATCAGGGACTCCCGGACCGAGAAGTTGCCCCGGGAGTAGAAGTAGACGCCGACCGTGTAGACGAAGAAGACGTTGGCGATGTTGATGACCGTCGTGTAGGGGATACTCTCCTCTCCGAAGATGACGATGCCGACGGGGATTCCCAGGTTGGCGGTGTTTCCCACGAGGCCGGAAACGATAAAGATCGAGCGCTGTTTCATGTCGGCAAAGAGCTGTTTTCCGAGCAGGAAGATCATCGGAAGCAGCAGGAGTACGATGGCGAGGTAGAGCAGGGGTGCGTAGACGAGCCCGGTATCGATGGGGCGCTGCATCAGTCCCCAGAAGTTGAGAAAGGGCTGCAGGAAAAAGATCGAGAGCAGGACCAGTGTCTTTTCGTCCAGCTTCTCCTTCAGGGTCGACTTGGCCATGAATCCGACGGCGATAAAGAGGTAGATGGCGAACATGGAGAGGAAGACGGCGGTCACGATGATCCCTTCGGTCGTTTCGGGCATTATACAAAGAAAGGGGTTTAGATGGTATTATGTGATATCAAAAAAGCGGGGAGAAGATGGACGGACGAAAACGCGACGATGTCACAGTGGGAGCCCACGTGCTTATCGTACTCAAAAAAGACCAGCGCAGCGGGAGACTGACCGAAGGGTTTGTCGCCCAGCTGCTGACCAACTCCGCCTTTCATCCCCACGGCATCAAGGTCCGTCTCACCGACGGCCAGGTCGGACGGGTCAAAGAGATCATCCCCAAAGGATTTAAATAGATGGCAAACGGAAACTCGGGAAAACTGGCGGTCCTGATCGACGCGGACAATGCCCAGCCCTCCATCATCGACGGACTGCTCGAAGAGATCGCCAAGTACGGGACGGCCAACGTAAAGCGGATCTACGGCGACTGGACATCCAACCGGCTCAACGGCTGGAAGGAGATGCTGCTTCAGCACTCGATCCAGCCGATCCAGCAGTTCGGCTACACGACGGGGAAAAACGCCACCGACAGTGCCATGATCATCGATGCGATGGACCTGCTCTATACGGACCGTTTTGACGGCTTCTGCATCGTCTCCAGCGACAGCGATTTTACCAAGCTCGCCTCCCGTATCCGCGAATCGGGACTGACGGTCTACGGCTTCGGCGAGAAGAAGACTCCCGATCCATTCGTCGTAGCCTGTGACAAGTTTATCTACACCGAGGTCCTGCGCCAGGGCGGCGAAGAGCAGCCCGAGCGGATCAAGCCGGCATCGACCAACGAGCTCAAACAGGATACCCGCCTGGTCAACCTCCTGCGCAATGCGGCTGAAGCGGCTTCGGACGAGATCGGGTGGGCGCAGCTGGGTGCCGTGGGGAGCAGTATCGCCAAACAGGCACCCGAGTTCGATGCACGGAACTACGGCTACACGAAACTGGGCGAACTGGTCCGGGCGACCAAGCTGTTTGATTTTGACGAGTTTTTCGAGGAGCGCAGCGGCCGCAAGGCGATCTATATCCGGGACAAACGGAAAAAGTAGCCCTTACGCTTCGTCGCAGCAGATCTCGGTACGGTTTTTTCCTCCCCGCTTGGAGGCATAAAGCGCCTCGTCCACCTTTTTCAAGAAGGTGTCGCTCTCCCATCCCTTTTCATCATTGACCTCGATGCCCCCCAGGCTGATGGTGACGGGATGACCCAGACGGAAGTTGTAGGTCTCGACCCGTCGGCGGATCCGTTCGGCGATCGTGGCGATCTCTTCTCTTGGGGTCTCTGGGAGCAGGATGATAAACTCCTCGCCGCCCCATCGGCAGAGCAGGTCGATACTGCGCAGTTCGTGGCGGATCGCCCCGCACATCTCCCGAAGCACGCAATCCCCGGCATGGTGCCCAAAGCGGTCGTTGACTTTCTTGAAGTTGTCCACATCCAGCATCAGAAGCGAGAAGGGCCGGCGGGTCCGTTTGTAGCGGTCGATTTCGTTTTGGTAGAGGGCGTCAAAGGCGTAACGGCTCAATGACCCGGTCAGCAGGTCGGTTTTGGCGACCTTCTCGTAGAGCTGCTTCTCCTTGGCCTGGAGGTAGTAGTGGCGGAAGAGGAAAAAGAGGGTCCCGAAGATAATCCCCAGCAGCGACGGGATCAAAAAGAAGTAGGGTTCCAACACCAGTTTCAGGATGTAACGGAACTGGACATAGGCAAAACTGTCCACGATCGCGACAAAAAAGATCACGACGACCGTGTACCGTACAAACTGAATAAAAGACACTTTTACTCCTTATTGGAGGTACTATAGCACGCTTTATTCCAAATATGATTTATAAACTATCTGAAAGCTTTCTTTTAATTTTCTTATCAGCTTAGTTCCCGCAGCGCTTTTTCCAGGTCTTCGGGGGAGTCGATACCGAAACTTCTGGAGTTGACCTCCACCATGGCGATCTTGTGGCCGTTATAGATGGCACGGAGCTGTTCGAGTTTTTCGATGTTCTCCAGGGGGGCGGGGCGGTACTGGCAGAAGGCCTTGAGGCTCTTTTTGTCAAACCCGTAGATTCCCAGGTGGCCGTAGTAGTCGTGATGCTCCTCGCGGTCGTAGGGGATCTTGGAGCGGGAGAAGTAGATCGCGTCGCCGTAGACGTCGGTGATCACCTTGACATGGTTGGGGTCGGTGGCAAACTCCGGGTCCATCCGGCGGTAGCAGCTGACCATCGTAAAATCGCGGTTGAGGCTTTTGACTTTGTCGATCACCTGCTGGACCACTTCCGGTTCGATAAAGGGTTCGTCCGCCTGGACGTTGACGATCGGCTCGTCGTCCTTAAGCCCCAGCAGCTCGGCCGCCTCGTGGATCCGGTCGGTGCCGCTCTGGTGGGCGTCGCTGGTCATGACCGCTTCAAAACCATGTGCCTTGGCGATGTCGCAAACCTCCTGGGAGTCGGTGGCGATGGCTACGTTATCAAGGTTTTCGACCCGTCGGGCCGTGGCGATCACCATCGGGACGCCGTTGATGTCCGCCAGGACTTTTTTGGGGAATCGGCTGCTTGCGATGCGTGCGGGGATGATTATCATAGTTGCCCTTGTGTGGATGTCGGTTCATTTACCATTAATTTGGTAGAATTATATACAAACAGAGCATAAACTGGCGATGCAGGTCCCGGAAAAGAAGGGTATAGCGGAGTGAAGATCTATCAGCCCGAAGAGGGGTTCCGATACAACAGCGATTCGCTGCTACTTTACGATTTTGCCCTGGGGAGCCGGGTCAGGGGGAAGATCCTGGATATCGGCTGCGGCAGCGGCATCGTCGGTCTGCTGCTTGCCCGCGACCTGGAGTGTTCCCTGATGGGGATCGACCGGCAGGAAGCGATGATCGCCTATGCAAAGAAGAACGCCTCCCATAACCGCATCAAAGCGGAGTTTTTCCATGGGGATGCGGCGGCTTTCTCCCATCCGGGAAAATTCGATCTGGTCGTCAGCAACCCGCCCTTCTACCCGTCGGGCGGGACGCAGTCGGAGAATGTCTCCAAAAACATCGCTCGGTACGAGGAGAATCTCCCTTTCGAGCAGCTTCTGGCAAGCGTAAACGCCCATATCCATAACCGGGGGAGTTTTATCTTCTGCTTCGATGCACGGGCCCTGCAGCGCCTTATGCATGAGCTGACGCTTAAGAAGTTTCATCTGGTCCGCATGCGGCTGGTGCACCCGGACCGGACCAAGCCCGCCCGGTTGGTACTGATCGAGGCAAAAAAATACCGCCAGGGAACAGTCGTCCTGGAAGCGCCGCTCTTTATGGACGACGCGGCCTACCTGGACGCCCTGGGCAAAAAATCAAAAACAGAGAGTATGGTGTGATAGAAAAAGAGGGCTTCCCGTTTTCCTTTGACGAGACAGCGTGCGAGAGCTGCAACGGCCACTGCTGCATCGGCGAGAGCGGCTACATCTGGGTCTCCCCCGAGGAGATCGTCAGGATAGCCGAAAGGCTGGGGATGGAGGTCGAGGCGTTTAAACACGACTACCTGGAGAAGGTGGGGTATAAATACTCAATCCGCGAGGTCAAAAAGGGCGAGAGCTACGAATGCGTCTTTTTCGATAGTGGAGTTTCAGGGTGCAGCATATATGATGTCAGACCGACACAGTGTCGCACATTCCCGTTTTGGGACTACTTTTTAAAAAATCCGAAGGAAGCAGGGAAAGAATGTCCAGGTATCGTCTACCACTCCTAATCCTCCTGGCCTCACTGATCATCTCCGGGTGTGCCCCGACCGCACCCAAACCCCATGCGGCCCAGGAGGACGAGCTGGTCCTGATCGCCTACGACGCCCTGCTTCAAAAAGAGTACGATACCGCAGATGACTACTTCCAGCGCCTCTACAATGAGACGGGCAACGGGGAGTATCTCAAAGAGTCGCTTCGGATCCAGCTCTACCAAAAAGAGTACAAAAAAGCTGCCGCATCCGCCGCGGCTTTCCTGGAAAAAGAGGATAACGCCACGATCCGCAAACTCCTGATCGAGGCCCTGAAGAACGCCAAGCGCTATGAAGAGGCCCTGGCGGAAGTGAAGAAGCTGCTTGCTGAAGAGAAGAGCGAATCGAGCTTTATTATGGCTGCCGAGGTCTACCTGCTTCTGAAGGATTATGAGCAGAGTATCGAGTATTATAAAAAAGCGTACGACATCAACCCCAGCGACTACGCCGTCGACAAGATCGCCGAAGTACTCTACCTCTACATGAAAAAGAGCGATGAAGCGATCCAGTACTACGAGACCCATGTACGCTTCCACGGCTGCGGACAGTATCTTTGCCAGCGCCTGGCGTCGCTCTATGCCCGCAAGGGGGATATCGACGGGGTGATCGCCGTTTACAAACGGATCTACGAGATCGAGGGGGACGACCTGATCGGCCGGAAGGTGATCGATCTCTACCTACTTAAAAACGACTATGTCGGGCTGCAGGCGTTCCTGGAGACGTCACAGCTGGACGATATGATGCTGCTGAAACTCCTGAAGCACAACCGTGACTATAAAAAGGCCGCCGAGGTAGCCCACCGTATCTATAAAAAGAGCGGCGAGATCGACTACTTCGCCCAGTATGCGATGTTCCAGTTCGAATCGGGGGACCAGAAGGACCGGGGGCTGATCAAGAAGACGGTGGCAAACCTGCGCAGCGTGCTCAAAGAGAGCAACTCCCACGTCTACCTCAACTACCTCGGCTACCTTCTGATCGACAACAACCTTGACGTCGCCGAGGGGATCCGGCTGGTAAAAAAAGCCCTGGAGCAGGACCGCGAGAACCTCTCCTACCTCGACTCACTGGCGTGGGGGTACTACAAGCAGAAAAAATATACCAAGGCATACGAACTGATGCAGAAGGTCAAGCGGGTGATGGACGACCCGATCGTCAAGGAGCACTACCGGACCATCAAAAAGAAGTACGATGCCGTACACAACAAGACCAAAAAGAGGAAATAGATTTCGATGATTTTAGATGAGATTATTAAAAAGACCAAAGCGGACCTGGAGGAGCGCAAAGCGAAGATGTCCATCGACATGATGGGGATGAGCCTGAGCTACAACCCCTACCTCCCCCGGGATGTGAAGCCCTTTCTGACCAAGACGGAGGAGGACCCCTACAAGATAATCGCCGAGGTGAAAAAAGCGAGTCCCTCCAAGGGGGTGATCCGCGAAGATTTCGATCCCGTAGAGATCGCCGTGGCTTATGAAAAGGGCGGGGCGAACGCCATCTCGGTCCTGACAGAGCCGCACTATTTTAAAGGCAACCTCGAATATATCCCGATGATCCGCCGTTACGTCGGCCTTCCGCTGCTGCGCAAGGACTTTATCGTCGACCGCTACCAGCTGATGGAGGCCCTTGTATATGGCGCCGACTTCGTCCTGCTGATCGCCAAAGCCCTCTCCAAAAAAGAGCTCAAAGAGCTGCTGGAAGATACCTGGAAGCTGGGGATGGAGGCTTTGGTGGAGATCCACGACGCGGAGGATCTTAAAAAGGCGATCTTCGCCGGGGCCAATATTATCGGGATCAACCACCGCAACCTTGATACCTTCGATATGGATATGGAGCTCAGCTTCAAACTGATGTCCATGATCCCCAACGGCAAGATCATCGTGGCCGAAAGCGGTCTCTATGAGAACGATCAGCTCAAGCGACTCTCCGATGCGGGGGTCGACGCCTTTTTGATCGGGGAACACTTCATGCGCCAGGATGATCTGAGCGCAGCTGTGAGAGCGATCAAGGGAAGAAATTAGAAAATTTACGTTTTTTTTACACATTTTCGTTAGACTGTTAGCAGAGTATTATTTCAAAAGGGTGACAATCAATGAAAAATTTTTCCATCAGTCAGAAGATCCATGTCCCGCTTATCGCATCGATCGCGGTCGGGTTTGTGATCATCATCAGCAGCTTTTTCAGCTCGGTCAACGAGATCAAAGGGGATGTGTACGCCGAAGAGGAGAGTACGCTCCGATCTTTCTTTAACGAGGCGATCGACGAGAAAAACAACATTGGGATCACCAATGCGCTGGCGATCTCAAAAAACTACTATGTGGTCGAAGCACTCAAAAGCGGCAACCGTGCCCTGGCGATCCAGGGGCTTAGCGAGATGTCGGGGCTTTATAAAGAGAATACGAAGTTCCGTAATATCAAGATCCACATCCACGACCGCAACGTCCGGAGTTTCCTGCGGGCATGGAAACCGAAGAAGTGGGGTGACGACCTGAGCGGGTTCAGGCATACGATCAACCAGGTCAAAGCGAGCAAGCAGCCGCTGGTGGCGGTAGAACTGGGCCGTGCAGGCCTTGTCCTGCGCGGGATCTCCCCGATCATCATGCAGGGAGAGTACCTGGGATCGGTCGAGTTTATGCAGGGGCTTAACTCCATCGTCCGGGATGCCAAGAAAAAACATAACATGAACGTCATCATCGTCATGGACAACAAATACCTCGATGTGGCGACTGCCCTCAAAGACGCTCCCAAGCTTAACGGCGGCTATACCCTCGCCGTACGTCCCGAGATCATCGACAAGAAGTTCTTTGCCGGCCTGAAGGGCCTCAACATCAAAGATACCAAAAACGTCCTCACCAACGACAACTACTTTATTGTCTCCAACCCGATCGTCGACTTTAAGGGTGAAACGGTGGGGTATGCCGTCGTGGCCCGGGACCTTGCATACGTCGACCGGGTGATCTCCCAGTCTGAGAGCGCCCTGTTAAAACAGGTGATCATCATGGCCGTGATCGATATGATCATCCTGATCTTCCTGCTGCTGGTCGTCAAATACGGTGTGACGAAGCCGATCAACCACCTCGAAGAGGTAGCGGTCGAACTGGCCCAGGGTGATGCGGACCTGACCAAACGGATCGATATCAAATCGGGCGATGAGATCGGGAAGGCGGCCCGCGGCTTTAATACCTTTATCGCCAAGGTGGAAGAGATCGCCCAGAAGGCGCAGGCGGATGCCAAGGCAACAGCCGAAGCCAAGTCCCAGGTGGAGCGCAACCTGCAGAAATCCAATATGACGATCCGACTCTCCGAAGGGATGATCGACGGGACCGTCCACAACGCTCTGGACCTGCAGTGCGGTATGAAAAAGAATATCGACAGCCTCAATACGGTCAACGAGATCAACAAAAAGACCGAGGTAGTCATCCACGATGTCAATATCTCCACCGACGAGGTGATCTCGACGATCAGCAACATCCTGGAGATGACCAACGATTCGCGCGCCAACTCCGAGCAGCTGAACAACAGTGTCGAAGAGATCAACAGCGTCATCTCCCTGATCAAGGATATCTCCGACCAGACCAACCTGCTGGCACTCAACGCCGCCATCGAAGCGGCCAGAGCCGGGGAGCACGGACGCGGTTTCGCCGTCGTCGCCGACGAGGTACGGAAGCTGGCCGAGCGGACCCAGCGTGCCACAAGCGAGGTGGAGGCGAGTATCAATATTCTCAAGCAGAACAGTACCAATATGGTCGAAAGCAGTGAGAAGACCGAGGTGATGGCGAGCCAGTCGGCGGAAAAGCTGGATGCCTTTAAAGAGATCCTCTCCACCCTTATCGACAACGCCGTCCTGATCAAGAACTATAACGAGAACATCTCCTATAAACTCTTTGCCAGCCTGGTCAAGCTGGACCACCTGATCTACAAGACCAACGGCTACATGAGTATCTTTGAGGACAAGGTCACCGGCGAGTTTACCGACCACCACGCCTGCAACCTGGGCAAATGGTACGAAAGCGGCGACGGGAAGACCCATTTCGGCCACGTGGCAAGCTACCAGCAACTGGCAGCACCGCACCAGCATCTGCATGATCTGATCAAAGAGGCGATCCAGTGCGTCAACTCCGGCGACTGCCTGGAGAACAGCGAGACGGTGATCGCCAAGTTTAAAGCGGCCGAAGAGGAGAGTAAACGACTCTTTGATATCATCAATACCATCATTGAAGAGGGTGAAAAAGGCAAAGCCTGACCGGGCTTTTATTACGCGGGGAGAGTTTGATACTCTCCCTCCTTTGAGATAAGGGGTACGCGATGAGTAATAAAAAAAGCGTTAAATGGCTCCGACAGATCCAGGCCGATTCCCATGCGCTGTTTATCAAGCTTCACAGCTATAAATGGAACATCGAGGGGATGAACTTCATGGCGGTCCAGAATATGACCGAACAGCTTCACGACTATATGGAGCGTGTCTTTAACGACAGCGCCGAACACATCATCCAGCTGGATGAAAAACCCCACCTTACCCTTTCTGACCTGGATAAAAACAGAAAGATCAAAGACGATCCCTTAGGGGAGGTCACCTACCGCTATGTGGCCGAACAGACCATTGCGGACCTGACGCTTCTCAAAAAGAACTTCGAAGCCCTCCAAAAGGTGGCAAAAGAGCAGGATGTGATCCTTGATTTTGCCCACGACAACATCGGTTTTATCCTCAGGGAGATCGCGGCTATCGAGTGCCTTTAATCAGTGACAGGGCCCCTTTGTAGATCGGCTCGTCGATAAAACCGTAGCGTTCGTCTTTAAAGCCGGTTACGCCGGTGCGTGCCATTGCTTCGAAACGCTCGATGACATATTTCGCCTTTTCCAACTCCCGTTTCCGTTCACCGAAGACCTCGTTGGCCACGGCGACCTGTTTGGGTGAAAGACACGACGTCCCTGTATAGCCCATCTCCAGTGCCGTTTTGCACCAGTGGCGGAAACTCTCCAGCTTCGTATACTCCTGGTAAGTAAAGGAGACGGGCGTGACCCCGGACGTTTTACAGTCGATAAGAAACTTGGAAAGAAGATAGGTCATGGTCGGGTTGCCAAAGGCGATGACCGATTGGGGGACGGCCAGGTCGGCCAGGAGGTCGAGGACCCCGAGGTAGAACGTCGTGACCCGGGGGGCGATCTTGAGTGCTCCGATATCGGCAAAGGCCTCTTTGGTCTCGACGGAGAAGTGGACCTCGATTTCGGGGTTGATCAGGGCACACGCTTTTTGGGCGTCATCCCCGTTGTATATCTTGGGGACGCGGATCGCGTCGGGGCGGGCCGTATTCAGCAGGGCGATATCGGCTTCACCCCCTTCGCCCAGCGGGTTGACCCGTACGATGATGCGGGTATGGCTCGCTTTAAGGTTGGAGATGAAGACCGCCGCCATATAGCGGGCGATCTCCTTCTGCTCCGGGGCTACGCCGTCTTCTAAGTTAATGATGACGTTGTCAGCCGTAAGGGTATCGAGTTTGTTGAGGTGTTTTACATTATTGGCCGAGAGCATCAGGTAGCTCCGGTCCTCCTTTCGGGTCGGAGGGGTCCGCTGGGGTGTGACGATATGTCCGGCGGCCGCGTCACACTCCTTTTCCCGGAAGATTTTTTCAAAGAGATCCAGTGATTCAAATACCATCGCATTTATCCGTAATTTTTGTTTGTTTGATATAATACCCACTTCAACTAAAGATTGTTTTACCATGAACGCGGCCGTGCCGCATCGAAACTGTTTTGAGGGAATTACGTGAAGAGAATCTATCTGTTTTTTTTAGTGACGACACTGGCCTTTTCGGCCGTTCGGACCGAGGTGGCCGAAGTGAACGGGAGTGTGGTCAAAGTCGCATCCGCCCAGGGGCTGGAGAATGGTATGAGCGCTTTTGTCATCCGGGATTTTGACAGCGATCACGGCTCGGTGATCGCCCAGTGCAGTGTTACCGCGGCAGAGCGCGGTGAGCTGAACTGCAAGCAGTTTGACTATCTTTACCACGAGTCCCTCTCCCTGGTACAGGATGGGGTGAAAAAAGGTGACCGTGTCGCTGTGGGGCTTTTGAACGGGAGCATCTCCTTGATCGCCCCGGACCAGAAGAGTTACCTGGCCGCCAAGGCGCAGTATCCTGATGCCATCCTGTTCCATCCGGACCTGCTGGCCGTGACACTCAAATATGACGACAACCCGGCACCTGACAGAGACACCTTTATGGCCTATTGCAGGGAGAACTTTATCGGCGTGCTCGCCTTCGCACTGAACGACGGACTGTACGAGGTGGACTGCCTCAGTTTCCGCGTCATCGGGAAAAAACCGGTGCAGTTTGATGATAAAGACAACGATAAGCCGTTTTATCATAGAGTGGGTGAAATCGAGCGGGGCTTTTTTGACTTTAGCGACGAGGCCGTGGATGACTTTACGGCGTATTATAAAAAGATAATAGGTGTTAAATAATGCTTGATCTGAAACATGTGGCAAACCTGAAGGCGATGATAGGCGAGGAGAACGTCTCCTCTGACAAGGCCCATACGCTGGCCTACTCATACGATGCGACCCGCAACGAGTACGAGCCCGATGCGGTCGTCTTCCCCCGTGACGAGAAAGACGTAAGCGAGATTCTAAAATACTGCAACGAGCATCAAATCATCATCGTCCCGCGCGGTGCGGGCAGCGGTTTTACCGGCGGGGCGCTCCCCGCCAACGGCGGGATCATCCTGGCCTTTGAAAAACATATGAACAAGATCCTGGAGATCGACATGGAAAACCTCGTGGCCCGTGTCCAGCCGGGTGTCGTTAACATGGAGTTCCAAAAAGCGGTCGAAGCCCAGGGGCTCTTCTATCCGCCGGATCCTGCCAGCCAGGACTACTCCACACTCGGCGGAAACGTCAGCGAGAATGCCGGTGGGATGCGGGCAGCCAAATACGGGATCACGAAGGATTACGTCATGGCCCTTCGTGCTGTCCTGCCCAACGGCGACGTCATCCGTGCCGGGAAAAAGACGATCAAGGACGTCGCCGGATATAACATCGCCGGGATCCTGATCGCCAGCGAAGGGACCCTGGCGGTCCTGACGGAGATCACGCTCAAGCTGATCCCTAAGCCTAAGATGCAGCGTACCGTCATGGGGATCTTCCCCAGCGTGGACGCGGCGATGAATGCGACGTTCAAGACCTTTGCCGAGGGTGTCAGCCCCGTGGCGATGGAGTTTTTGGACAACCTGACGATCCAGTCGGTGGAGAAGATCTATAAAAAAGGCCTGCCACTGGATGCGGGGGCGATCCTGATCGCCGATGTAGACGGCAATACGGAAGCAGATCTGGAGTTCCAGTTGGGTGCATTGGAAAAGGTCTTCAAAGCAAACGGTTCCGTCGGTTTTAAAAAGGCGGCGACACCCGAAGAGGCTGCGGACATCTGGTTTGCCAGACGTAATGCCAGTCCAAGCCTTAAAGCGTACGGACCGACCAAACTGAACGAAGATATCACCGTTCCGCGAAGCAAGCTTCCTGAACTGTTGCGCCGTATTGAAGCGATCGGCAAAGAGTACGACCACCAGATCCCGTGTTTCGGTCATACCGGGGACGGAAATGTCCACGTCAATGTCATGACCGACAAGAATGACCCGGTCCGATACCTCAATGCCGAAAAGGCGATCCATGCGATCTTCGAAGCGGCTGTCGAGCTGGAAGGCACACTCAGCGGTGAGCACGGTATCGGTCTCTCCAAGGCCCCCTTTATGGACATCGCCTTTTCCCCGGAGGAGATGAACCTCTTTCGAACACTTAAAAAAGCGTTCGACCCCAATAACATCCTCAATCCGAATAAAATGGGGCTGTAACCGGCCCCACTCCTCTCACATCCAAGGAGCTCTTATGCTGAAATTTTTCCTTGTCTCCCTTTCGATTATCGCCCTTTTCCTCGTCTCGGTCCTTCTCTACGGCCATTACAGTTTTAACAAACAGGTGAACATGGAGGTCCGTGCCATGTTCCAGGAGGTGGCGGGCATGCATGCCGATATCGTCAGCGAGGAGGAGGTGATCCAGCTTCCCGAACCGGTACAGCGCTGGCTCGCGTTCAGCGGTGTGATCGGCAAACCGAAAGCACTGGCAGTGCGTATCAAGCAGGAGGGGAAGTTTCGGCAGACCCCGCAGCAGGAGTGGCTCCCCTTTGAAGCCGAAGAGTACTATACGACCCATATACCGGGATTTATCTGGGCTGCCGATATGCAGGCGGGGTCGCTTTTTAGCATCAGTGCCAGGGACCGCCTGGAGGGACGTACAGGGAATATGCTCATCAGGCTGCTCTCGCTCTTTACCGTAGCCGATGTCTACAGCGAGGAGATCGACCGGGGAACCCTGCTGCGTTACCTGGATGAGATCATCTGGTTTCCCAGCGCGGCACTAAGCGAATACATCCTCTGGGAACCGGTGGATGAGGACAGTGCCCAGGCGACGCTCAGCTATGGGGGGATCAGTGTCGCCGCACAGTTCCTTTTTGATAAAGAGGGGCGTGTCGTCAATGTCGTCTCCGAACGTCACCGCGAAGTGGAGGGAAAATTTGTCGTGGAGCATTGGTCTACCCCCATCAGCGAATACGGTGAGTTCGGGGGGATCAAGGTCCCCGTCAAAGGCAAGGCAGTATGGAACCTCGAATCGGGAGACTTTGAGTATTTCGATGTCCGGATCACCGCAGTCGAGTATAACCGCCCCGAACCTTTTTAATAGACCTTTTCGTAGGCAGTCGTCAGTTTTTCCATGATGAGATAATAGAGCAGGCGGATCGTCAGGTAGGTAAAAAAGAACGAGAAGAAGACGTCACTGAGGAAGTGACCCCCTTGGATCACCCGTACAAGGCCGATGAGGAAACCCGCCGTCACCGAGGCGATAAAGATCCGCCGCCGCACTTTCCCACTAAATACCAGTGCCAGGGCGATAAAGCTGAAACCCGCCGCCGCATGTCCGCAGACAAAGGAGCAGTTCTTTTCACACTGGTCGCTGACGACAAAGGCGGGGGTAAACTGCCTATCCCCGCCGAACTGCGTCACGTGTTTGGGGCGGGCACGGTCGACATTATCCTTGAGGGTCAGATTGACCACAACGCCCGGGGCCATGATCACGGAGATCAACATAAAGGTCAGGGCCTGCTTTTTTAGGGAGAAGAGTGTCTTTTTGGTTATGAGCGTATAGATAAGGGCACTCAGCACCCCCAGGAAGAAGAGGGCGACGAGCGGATGGGTGACATCGTAGACAAACATGACCAGCGGATCGTTGCGCAGGTAAAACTCTCCCTCTTTAAAAAAGAGCGAACTGAACCAGATGTCGGTTTCGGGAAAAAAGTAAAAAAGAAGGCCCAGAAGGGTAAAAAAGGTCCAAAACAGGTAGGACTGACCAAGTATCATCACATATCCTCTATAGAAGCTGCGGCATTATAACACATCCCTCTCCGGGCAAAACTGGTAAAAAAGCGTGTTTTTTTCCTAAAAAAAGAGTTTTTTGATAAAAAATAGAGCCAGACATAAGAATTTTTGAAAAAAAGTGTAGTAGAATAGCAGTAAATTCACAGAGAAAAGGAATTACGACATGACAAAACCTGAATTCATCGCTGCTGTAGCCAACAGTGCAGGATCCACAAAAGCTGAAACAGAAAGAGTAGTAAACGCGGCTCTTGAAACAATCCAGGGTGCACTGGCGAAAGGTGATTCCGTCCAGTTCGTCGGTTTCGGTACATTTGAGGTAAAAACACGTGCTGCACGTGAAGGTATTAATCCGAGAACAAAACAAAAAATCAAAATTGCTGCCAAAAAAGCGGTCTCTTTTAAAGCCGGTAAAAAACTTAAAGATACTGTCGCTTAATTTTTCGTCTTTCCTAGTACAAGGCACCAGCCGGTGCCTTGTCTCTTTCCCTACTTAAAACTTTTCAGTTCGTTTTCGACTTTTTCAATACGCTCCTGCAGCTCCGCGTATGCTTTTTTATTCTCTTCGACGACCGCCGCCGGTGCATTGGCGACAAACTTCTCATTGGAGAGCATGCCGTTTAGTTTGGCCGCCTCTTTCTCCAGCTTCTCTTGCTGTTTTTCCAGTTTGGCGATGATAGGTCCTAAGTCGATGGAGTCGGTCGGGATATAGACCTCCATGTGTTCGCTTACGTCGCTGACGGCATTTTCCGGTTTGGCGGTAACGAACTCGATCGCTTCGACCTTGGCGAGCTTCATGATGTAGCTCGCATTAAAGAGTGCCTGTTCGTCTGTTTTGATGCATGCTTTGGCGATCGTCTTGTTGGCCATATCGATCGGTACTTTGGCGCGGCGGATAGCGATGATCGCCTCCATGACCCGCTCGAAGCTCGTCTCGATCTTCTCGTCACGGGCAGTATTCGCCGGATAGGGCATGACCATGATCGATTCGCTCTCCTCCAGCGACGTTCCGCTGAGTTCGTGGTAGAGCTTTTCACTGAAGTACGGCATAAACGGATGGAGCAGTTTAAGCGCCTCTTTGAAGATCGCACCCAGTTCCGGGATGGAGTCGGCATCGACTTTGGAGAACTCGATCCCCCAGTCGCAGAACTCGTTCCACATAAAGCGGTAGAGCGTCGTCGCCGCATCGTTGAAACGGTACTGTTCCATATGGTCCCGTACCTCCTGTGTGCAGAGTGCCAGGCGGCTCTGCATGTAGCGTCCCAGCTCTGTTTTGACCGTGATATCCTTCAGGTCCGGGTGGGTCGGCTGTTTCATCTGCAGGTATTTGCTGGCATTGAGCAGCTTGTTGCAGAAGTTGGCATAAAGATCCAGGTGGGAACGGCTCAGTTTGATATCGCGTCCCTGGACCGCCAGGACCGCCAGCGTGAAGCGCAGGACATCCGCCCCGTACTGCTCCATCATATCGAGCGGATCGATGACGTTCCCTTTGGATTTACTCATCTTCTGGCCGTTTTCATCGCGGACCAGGGCGTGGAGGTAGACATCTTTAAACGGGATATCTCCTTTAAGTTCCGTCCCCATCATCAGCATTCTGGCGACCCAGAAGAAGAGGATGTCGAATCCTGTGATCATCAGGGAGTTGGGGTAGAACTTGGCCAGGTCATCAGGGCGCACCTGCGGGTTCTCCTCGTTCCCCCAGCCGAGCGTCGAGAAGGGCCATAGGCCTGAGCTGAACCACGTATCCAGGACATCGGGATCCTGGTAGATGTTGTGGGATTGACATTTGGGGCACTCATGCTCCTCTTCGGTCTCGCTGGCCCACTCATGTCCGCAATCTTCGCAGTAGAAGACAGGGATCCTATGCCCCCACCAGAGCTGTCTGGAGATACACCAGTCGCGAAGCTCCCGCATCCAGGCGTCGTAGTTGTTCTTCCAGTTGGCGGGGAAGAACTTCGTCTCGCCTTTGTTAACGGCAGCGATCGCCTTGTCGGCTGTCTCTTTTTTGACGAACCACTGTTTGGAGATGTAGGGTTCGATGACGTTGCCGCAGCGGTAGCAGTGGCCGACCTGGTGGACGTGGTCTTCGATCTTCTCGATGAAACCCTCCTCCTGGAGGCGGTCGACGACGACTTTTCTCGCTTTGAGGCGCTCAAGGCCTTCGAATTCGCCGCAGTGTTCGTTGAGGATCCCTTTTTCGTCAAAGATCGTCAGGAACTTGAGGTCGTGGCGTTTGCCGACTTCGTAGTCGTTGGTATCGTGGGCAGGCGTGACCTTGACGATCCCCGTCCCGAACTCCATATCGACGTGTTCATCGGCGATGATCTCCACCTCTTTACCGATGATCGGCAGGACCACCTTTTTGCCCAGGAGGTGTTTGTAGCGTGCATCATCCGGGTGGACCATAACAGCCGTATCCCCGAAATAGGTCTCTGGCCGCGTTGTGGCGACGATGATAAATTCGTCGGAGTTTTCCAGGTAGTATTTGATGTGGTAGAGCTTGCCGTTCTCTTCGTCGTATTCGACTTCGATATCAGACAGGGCCCCGTCGTTGGTACACCAGTTGACCAGGTAGTTGCCCCGGACGATGAGGCCTCTGTTGTAGAGCTCGGTAAAGGCTTTGCGTACGGAGCTTTTAAGGCCGTCGTCCATCGTAAAGCGCTGGCGGGACCAGTCGGGTGAGATCCCCAGCTTTTTCTGCTGGTAGACGATTCTATTGCCGCTCTCCTCTTTCCAGGCCCAGACGTGTTCCAGGAACTTTTCGCGTCCGATGTCCTCTTTTTTGATCCCCTTGGCCAGGAGCTGTTTCTCCACGACGTTCTGCGTCGCGATCCCGGCGTGGTCGGTCCCCGGCTGCCAGAGGGTCTCGAATCCGTCCATACGCTTGTATCGGACCATGATGTCCGGCAGGGTATAGGTCAGGGCATGGCCGATGTGGAGGCTTCCCGTGACATTGGGCGGGGGCATGGAGATGCTGAACCGCTTGCCCTCTTTTTGGATCGCCTTGTTACCGTCCAGGCCGAAATAGCCGCGCGCTTCCCATATTTTATAGATTGCTTCTTCTTCGTTTGCACCGATGTGCAGCTGCTTTTCGCTCATCAAAAAATACCTTGGAGTTTTTTGCGTATTTTACCAAAAGGGGGATAAAAGGGCGGGCGGTGCCGTCAAATAAACATAAGTGAGATATTCCTACAATGGGAGCATTATATTTAAAGGGGAGACGATGGGAAAAAGTAATAGTGGACAAGGGCTTTGCAGTGCAGCGGGGTACCGGGTTTTAGGTCTGGACGAGATCAGGGATGTAGCCCAGGGGGCCTGCTTCCTGGCTTCGGGAGGCGGAGGCTCGCTGCAGTTGGCTTTGACCAAGATCATCCCGCAGTTTTTCGGCAAAGAGACGCAGATCAGCCTGGCGGGGGTGGAGCAGCTGGGCTGGAGCGGAGACTGGGGTGCCGTGGTCGCGGGCATGGGGTCGCCGCTGAAGATGTTCGAGGACCCGGCACTGGTGCAGAGTGCCATTCCCGCTTACGAGAAGCTGACAGAACTGGCTTTTTCGTTTAAAGCTGTGGGCCGGGAGCGCTTTGGAAGCCTGGAACTGATGGATTTCTGTCTGCCGGTTGAGATCGGGGCGGTCAACTCCCTGGTCCCGATGATCGTCGCCAACGGGATCGATACGGTCGTTCCGGCTCCGTTTCGGCTCTATGTCATTGATGCCGACGGGGCGGGGCGTGCGGTTCCGACCCTGCCGCTGACGACCTATGCCCGGCAGTTGGCACTCTATCCCAATATCCTGGGCGGGAACAACAACACCGAAAAGGGATCGGACTATTTTGATTACGCCTCGTTAAATGTACAGGACGAGACGACACTGGAGACCGCCTGCCTCGGACTGATCGATTCCGAAGCCTTCGGGGATGTCTCAGGTCTTGCGATCTACGCCGCATCGGGGCCGGAGTTCCAGGGGTGTAGTCCCGTTCCGGGCGGGATCACCGATGCGCAGGCCCTTGGAAAGATCATCAACACGACGGCGGGGAGTACGCGGGTATCCCGGGTACTCTCCTATATTACCGGCACGATGGGGCGTGAGGCCAGGGAGATATTCCACGGTACGGTCACTGATATGAAGGAGGCGACCTCTTCTTTGGATAACGGCTATGTCGAGATCACGGGTGACGGGACGTTTTCGGGGCAGTCCCTCAGACTGATCATCCAGAACGAAAACATCTGGGGCGAATTGACGGCCGGGGGTACGACCAAGCCCTATATCATGGGCCCGGACTCCATGAACTACCTCACCGACAACGGCGACGTGGTGGACAACTCCGATCTCTGGACCCTTTTTGACGGCAAAGGCGAACATCCGAGCCTGAGCATTATCGGGATCAAAGCGCCGGTCCAGGTTTTGGATAATCCGGGGCTGATCACGGCCTGGGAGGCGGAAGTGGGGCAGGAGAAGGGGCCCGCATCCTATACAAGCCCGTGGCTGGCGGGATAAAAGGCTTTTTTTTGGCTATAATTCCGTACATATTACTCTATTGATAACGGGGATACTAAATGGCACAATCGGACACGCTTAAAGTGGCGGTCATCCAGCGCGAACTCTGCCTGGACGTCTTTAAAAACAAACTCAAGATCAAGGATGCGGTTAAAGAGGCCGCGTCAAACGGCGCAAAACTGGTCGTACTGCAGGAGCTGCACAATACGGTCTATTTCTGCTATAAAGAGGATGTGGAGTTTTTTGACCTGGCCGAGAGCATTCCGGGGCCCTCTACCGAGGAGTTCGGTGCGCTGGCCAAGGAGCTGGGGATCGTCCTGGTGATCTCGCTTTTTGAGAAGCGTGCACCGGGGCTTTATCACAACACGGCTGTCGTACTGGAAAAGGACGGTTCCATCGCCGGGGTCTACCGCAAGATGCATATCCCCGACGATCCCGGTTTTTACGAGAAGTTTTACTTTACACCCGGGGACCTCGGTTTCAAGGCGATCGATACGAGTGTGGGGCGGCTAGGGGTCCTGGTCTGCTGGGACCAGTGGTATCCCGAAGCGGCCCGCCTCATGGCGATGGACGGGGCGGAGATGCTCATCTATCCGACGGCCATCGGCTGGGATATGAACGATACGGAGGACGAGCGGGAACGGCAGAAGAACGCCTGGATCACAGTCCAGCGCTCCCATGCCGTGGCCAACGGCATCCCCGTACTCTCCGCCAACCGCGTCGGTTTCGATATCGGCGTGGAGGAGAGCTCCGCGTTCTGGGGCAACAGCTTTATCTGCGGCGAGCAGGGGGAGTTCCTGGCCCATGCCGACGAAAAGGATGAGACGATCCTCTATGCCCAGCTGAGCAGAAAACGGAGTGACGACGTACGGAGAATCTGGCCCTTTTTCAGAGACCGGCGGATCGATGCCTATGATGATCTGTTAAAACGATACGGAAAATAGAGGAGAAGAAGGGGGGGCAGGCCGATACCTGCCTTTGATTATTATTCACCCATGCAGTTGGGGAAGCAGAAACGGTAGCCGCGGCGACGTACGGTCTCGATCGTGCCGATACCCAGTGGTTTGTCCATCTTCTGGCGGATCTGGTTGATCGCTACCTCGATGACGTTGGGTGTGACCAGTTCCGGCTCTTCCCAGATCGCATCTAGCAGCTGCTCTTTGGAGACGATCTGGTCGCGGTGTTTTGCCAGATGCGTCAGGACCTCGAACGGCTTTCCTTTGAGTTCGATCTCTTTGCCCTGGTAGAAGATCTTCTCTTCGTCGGGGTCGATGACGAGGTCGTCGATGCTGATGACGTTGGTGCCGCCGAATCGCAGCCGTGCTTCCATGCGTGCACTCAGGACATTAAAGTCCCCTTCGTGGAGCTTTCCGTTTTCAAACGGCATCCGGAAGTAATCGTCGGCACCGCCGTTAAGGGCTGTGATCTCATCGTATTTGTCCCCGGTATCGGAGAGGACGATAACGGAGCTTTTTCTGCCGCTCTTTTTGACTTCGTGGATAAATTCGACTGTCTTCTCTTTTGCGAGGGACCAGTTGATAAATATAAGGTTGTAGACGGTTTGCTCCAATTCTTTTTCAGCACTTGTGAGAGAGGTGGCACCCGAAGGATCATACCCCTTTTCTTTCAGTTTGTCTGCAAGCTGCTTGCTATAATCTTTATTATCTTCAATTATAAGAATCTTCATCCAATCTCACCTAACTTTAAATTTTCCTTAGTATAACATAAAACCGTGACAAAATGGAATAGCCAAAACAGCCTTTTTAAGTTTTTTTTTATGAAATGGGTTCCCGTGTCGATTATAAGAAAACAGCGCTTCCCATTTATCCAAAATGTGATACAGTACTCTTTTTTTGTAAGGTGATCCTACCCATGGCTGAACGTAGTAATGCTGAAAACACGCTGCTGAAAATCAAAAAGAGCATCCCCTTCTTCTCCAAGCTGAGCGACGGCGAAGTGATGGCGATCGTCCGCGATGTACAGTTTAAAAAGTACAACAAGTTCGAAGTGATCTTCGAACAGGACAGTAAAGACGATGAAGCCTTTATCGTGGCCAAAGGGCGTGTGAACATCTCGGTGGGGGAGTTCCAGCGCGTCGGCCTGCTGGAACGCTACGCCAACTTCAAGACGATCGTCAACCTCCCGGTCAAGGCGGTCTTCGGGGAGATGTCGGCGATCACGGGGGAGAAGCGTTCGGCCCGGGCTACGGCCTACGATCCCGATACGATGCTGATCAGTTTCCGGATCGATGACGATATCAATGATGAGAATGCCGAGGTCTTTATCAAGATGTATAAAGAGCTGGTGGATATCCTCTCCGACAAACTCCGGAAGACCAATGAGGTCGCCCTTAAACAGGGGAACTGACTACTTCAGCTTTACCTTGGTCCCGAATTCCAGGTTGATCTCCTGTTCGATCTCCGACTTGAGCAGGATCCTCTCCAGCGCCATCTTATAGTAGGGCATCAGCTCCGGTTCATACTCTTTTTTACCGTTCTCCGTGACATACTTGTTAATAATCCCGAAGATGAGCTCATTGGATTTATAGCCCAGTGCATTGCTTTTGGAGATCTTCTGGATGATCTTGATCACTTTTTGGGTACGTTCGGGGATCGTATATTTACGGGTCATCTTATTGTAGCTCTTCGGCTCGATCTCGTCCTGGCCGTTGACCCGTTTGACTTCGAGGAAACGTCGCAGGATCTCCCCCAGTACCTGGTCGTTGTAAGGTACCCCCATATACTCCTGTTTTTTATTAAGAAAGAGGTCGATGTCGTTCAGGTTCCAGCGGTTGATGGTCTCTTTGATACTGTTTTCGAGGGGTTTGACATCTTCGGAAAACATTTTTTTTAGCGAATCAAACATAAAATGTACTTTTAGAGTTATCTGTATATTACGAATATAATATTAGTATTATAAGAAAAAATCATCGGAAAGTCAACGGAAAGTAGATATATGCAAGACGGATCATATGAGCAATTAAAGGGACTGACCCTACTGTTTGTCGAGGATGACGATATCGCGCGGGAGATGTTGGAGAACCTGCTGGGAAGGATGACCGATAACCTGATCGTCCGGAAAAACGGGGAGGAGGGGCTGGAGGCTTTCAAGGAGTTCCGGCCCGATATCGTCATCTCCGATATCAAGATGCCCAAAATGAGCGGGGTCGAGATGGCTGCGGAGATCAAGGAGATCGACAAAAATGCCGTGATCGTATTCCTGACCGCCCACAAAGAGCCGATGCTGGTCGTCAAGGCGGTGGAGCTTGGGGCCAAGCGGTTTATCTTCAAACCGGTCCGTCTCAAGACCCTCAAAGAGGCGCTGGGGGCCATCGCCAAAGAGATCAGCTACGAAAAAGAGCTGCTTCGCAAAGAGGAGGAGATCAAGCAGGAGCGGATCCTTACGGAGAAGATCCTTAACACCCAGAACAATATTGTTATTTTTTCCTCGAAAGAGGAGGGGATCATCAAGATCAACAGCCGTTTCTTCGACTACTTTCCCTTTGACAGCCTGGACGAGTTCAAGTCGAAACACGCCTGCATCTGCGAGCTCTTCATGGAGGAGGACGGAGTGGTCTATAAGCTGGAGGATATTCACCGGCTTGCCGATGCGCCCAAAGAGCGCGACCAGAAGTTTATTGCCAAGGCCTACGACAAGCATCACAACCTGGTCATCTTCTCCATCTCGGTCGAACGCCTGCTGCTCAACCAGGGAGAGCATTTTGTCATCACCCTCAACGATATCACCCTGGAGGAGCGCTCGCTGGAGAAGGCACGGGACGTCGACCGGATAAAGAGCGAGTTTTTTACCAATATGAGCCATGAGATCCGGACGCCGATCAACGGGATCATCGGTTTTGCAGACCTTCTGGAAGAGGGAGTGGAGAAAAAAGAGCTAAAAAACTATGCCAATATTATCGGTTCCAGTGCCAAAAGCCTGCTCAATATCATCAACGACATCCTGGACTATTCCAAGATAGAAGAGGGGAAACTGGACATCGAGAGCATCGAATGCGATATCACCAAAGAGGTGGAGTCGGTGGCCGAACTCTTCTATGCCGAGTCGATGCAGAAGAAGATCGACCTGCTGGTGATGGTCGACCCCCTTTTCCCTGCCTGCCTGATGAGTGATCCCCTGCGTATCCGCCAGATCCTCTCCAACCTCGTCTCAAATGCTATGAAGTTTACCGGAGAGGAGGGAAAAGTCCTTATCGAGGTCAAATACGTCTGCAGTATCGAATCGGAGTGTGCGGAGATCTATATCGCCGTGACCGATACGGGGATCGGGATACCCAAAGACAAGCAGGAGAAGATATTCGAGGCCTTCTCCCAGGCGGACACGACGACGACACGCCAGTTTGGCGGGACCGGTCTGGGCCTGACGATCTCCAGCAAACTGGTGAGTCTTCTTGGCGGCGAGCTCTGCTTGGAGTCATCAGTGGGCGTGGGCAGCAAGTTCTTCTTTACGGTCAAGGTAAACGAGTGTGACGAGACACGTCTTAAGCTGCCGGCGTTTAAGCCGAAAAGGGGACGGGTCGCTGTCATTTCCGGCGAGGGACTGCAGCCTTTATCCCAGGAGCTGTTGACGTTGCAGTACCTGGATTCCCTCGGGTTTGAGAACGCCTTTTACGAATCGGAGACGCGTTTTTTGCAAGACGGGGGGAGTGCCGACGTAGTGGTCGTATTCAACCGGGTCGATCCGGGCCCGTTTGCCCTGGTACGTCAGCATGTCCGCAAAGCGATCCTGATCTCGGGGATGATCGACGACTACTCCGCACTGGAGATGGATGAGATCATCCATCTCCCCCTCTACGGGACCAAGCTTTTCCATGCCCTGGATACATGTCTCAACGGAGGGATGCGAAGGGAGAAAAAAGCCAAAAAAAGACCTGTTCCTTCCCGCTATCACGCCCACATCCTGGTGGCGGAAGACAACCTGGTCAACCAGAAACTGATCCGGGTGATCCTGGGTAACCTGGGGTGTGAAGTGACCGTTGCCGGGAACGGCCTTGAAGCGGTGTCGGCGTTTAAGGGAGGGGCGTTCGACCTGATCCTGATGGATATTAATATGCCGGTCATGGACGGGACCGAAGCGACCCGGGAGATTCTCATGATCGAAAAGAACCGGGGACTTTCGCACACGCCGATCATCGCTCTGACCGCCAATATCCAAAAAGGGGACCGGGAGCGTTTCCTGGAAGTGGGAATGGATGATTACCTGCCCAAGCCGATCAACCAGCAGATGGTGGAGAAGATGATCGCACGGTATCTGGAGGTAACAACGCTCCAGGAGGCGGTTACGGAGGAGGTTGACATCCCATCGGATGAGAGCCTGGACCTGCAGGGGGCGGTCAGTGGCCTCGGTGTCGGATCGGCCATGATCCTCGAACTGATCCGGGAGTTCCTGGAGAATTATGAGGAGAGCCGGGAAGAGCTGTATGACGCTGTAGCAAAAAGTGACATCGGTACGGCAAAACACCTGGCACACAAATTCAAAGGGGCGTCGGGGAACCTTCGGATGCCCAACCTATATAAATACTTTAAAGAGCTTGAACAGAGGGTTGGGGATATTCCCGCAGCAGATGCCCTTCTTCTGAAGATCGATAGCGAGATGACGATCATTGGCCAAAAGCTGTCGACGATCTAAAAGTGTGTTCTTTCGTAACAGATTCGGCGCATCTTAAAAAAAAACTGTAACTGAGTGTTACATAACAGTCGCGTAAATCGGCTTCGTGCCGGATAATTTGAGGTTATTAAAAAGTAATTTTGTTATAGTTTTACGATTTATTGACATGCAGTTATCTTTACATAAAGGGGTGATATGGAGCATATTGATATGGCACATCCTTATTTTGGTGTCTTCTTTTTGCTGGTATTTACATCCGTAGCGTTCCTCGCTACGACAATTATCTCGGCCTTCGTCGGTAAGCGGCTGGCGGCCAGAGAGACGGAGAAGCTCAAGCTCTCGATCTACGAGTGCGGACCTGAGACTTCCAGACAACCAAATAAAATCTCGGCTCAGTTTTATCTGTATGCGCTGCTTTTTATTTTGTTCGACGTTGAGATCATCTTCATGTTCCCATGGGCAGTCGATTTTAAGATCTTGGGAATGTTCGGTTTCATCGAAATGGTTACATTTATCTTCCTACTGGCGGTAGGTTTTGTTTACGCTTGGAAAAAAGGAGCATTTGAATGGCACAGCATGAAGTAAACTATCTTCAAAAAGGCGGCCTGCCTATTATGCTGACAACGGTTGACAAACTGGTCAACTGGGGGCGAAGTAACTCGCTTTGGTTCTTTACGTTCGGTCTGGCCTGTTGTGCGATCGAGATGATGGCCAGCGGGGCGGGGCGATTCGACTTCGACCGTTACGGGATCATCTTCCGGGCGAGTCCCCGACAGTCGGAAGTCATGGTCATCAGTGGGACCGTGACAAAAAAATATGCCCCTTTCATCCGTCGTCTGTACGACCAGATGGCAGAGCCCAAATGGGTCATCTCCATGGGGAGCTGCGCCAACACGGGCGGGATGTTTAATACCTACTCGACGGTTCAGGGTGTCGACCGGATCATCCCGGTGGATATCTATCTTCCAGGGTGTGCACCGCGTCCTGAAACGCTTCAGTATGCGGCACTGATGCTGCAGAGAAAGATCCGAAGCGAGTCCATGAACCGTAAGATCAGTACAAAAAGGTTTATCTAAATGTTCAGACGTTACCAACCAAAAGACAACGTTCAGAAGAAAGCCTACTATACAGATAGATTTCTCGTCGTCCCCGAGGTTCCGAAAAACCCTGTGGAAGATGCCGTGAGCAAAGCGCATATCGATGCCGTTGCCAAGAGCGTCACGGTACAAGAGAGCTATATGCAGCGTGACAACGTCGTCATCATCGTTGATTCCAAAGAGGCGAAAAAAGCACTGGAAGTTCTCAAAGGCGAAGGATATAAAGTCCTTTCCGAGATGAGTGCGGTGGATTTCCTGGCCAAAAAAGGCGGGTTTGAAATCTTTTACCAACTGCTTAACATCGAAGCAGCCAAACGGATCCGTGTCAAATGCTTTATTAAAGAGAACGAAGCGATCGAGAGTGTCGAACCGCTTTTCCGCTCCGCCGACTGGGCCGAGCGCGAGATGTATGATATGTTCGGTATCACCGTCAACAACCACCCCAACCTCAAGCGTGTTCTGCTGCCGGACGACTGGCAGGGGTATCCGCTGCGAAAGACCTATCCGCTCCACGGCGACGAAGCGGCCAACTGGTACGAAGTGGATCTTATCTACGGAAAAGAGTACCGCGACGTTATCGGCCCGGAGCAGCGTGATGCAGCCTTTGTCGATGCAAACGATACGAAGAACTTTGCGCGGATCGGTCACGAGGTCGGTTACGGTGAACAGCCGACACGCGACCTGACGCCGATCCAGTACCAGGAAGAGGGGCTGGTCCTTGTTAAGAAGATGAAGCCTGAAGAGACGAAGATCAGAGCAGATAAGAGCTGGAACAAGCACTTGGAAGGTAAGGAATAACAATGCAACAACCCAATCGACTATCACCATTTTATGAAAACCTTGCATTTGAGCGTGAAGATGATCGGATGATCATCAACTTCGGTCCGAACCACCCGTCCGCGCACGGTCTGCTTAACCTTATCCTTGAGATGTCCGGGGAAGAGATCGTCAAGGCGTACCCGAATGTCGGGTTCCTCCACCGCGGTATGGAGAAGATGGCGGAGAACATGATCTACAACGAGTTCCTGCCGACAACGGACCGTATGGACTATATTGCGGCTTCCGCGAACAACTACGGCTTTGCCCTGGCAGTTGAAAAACTGGTCGGTCTGGAAGTTCCGCGACGGGCTAAAGTGATCCGTATGCTCCTGCTGGAACTCAACCGTCTGGCGTCCCACCTCTTCTGGCTGGCGACACACGCGTTGGATATCGGTGCCATGAGTGTCTTCCTCTACGCTTTCCGCGAGCGGGAGTACATCCTTGACCTGATCGAAGATTACTGCGGGGCGCGTCTGACGCATTCATCCGTGCGAATCGGCGGGGTGCCGCTGGACGTGACGCCCGAGTGGTTAAAAGCAACATCCCAGTTTGTAAATCACCTGCCAAAAGAGATCGAGATGTATGAAAACCTCCTGGATACGAACCGTATCTGGAGAATGCGTCTGGAAGAGGTCGGTCACCTCGACCCAGAGATGGCACAAAGCTGGGGATGCTCCGGTATCATGCTCAGAGGCAGCAACATCAAGTGGGATATCCGTAAGGAAGAGCCGTATGAGCTCTACGACGAAGTGGACTTCGATATCCCGACATCCGACATGTGCGATAGTTACGGACGGTATAAGCTCTATATGGAAGAGATGCGGCAATCGATCCGTATCATCAACCAGGTTATCGAGAAATACGAAGGGACAGGTCCTGAATTGATGGCCCACGCACCACAGTATGTCTCGGCTCAAAAAGAGCAGCTGATGACACAAAACTACTCCCTGATGCAGCATTTCGTGCTTGTCACTCAGGGTATGCGGCCGCCGGTAGGGGATATTTACGTGGCGACCGAGTCTCCCAAAGGGGAACTGGGATACTACATCTACTCCGACGGGGAAGCGTATCCGTACCGGCTCAAGATCCGGGCACCCAGCTTCTTCCACACGGGACTGTTACAAGACTGGCTTCCAGGCTCCTACCTGGCTGACGTAGTTACTATGATCGGTAGCTCCAACACCGTATTCGGTGAGGTTGACCGTTAAGGGAGTATAGATATGCAACGATTTGATTTACGACATTTAAAAGACAATTTTTACGACAAGATGATCCAGATCATGGATACGGAAGTCAATAACGAAGAAGTAGCGATTTTTCTATTTGAAGTCGGCGATTTTACGCCGGTTCAAAAAAGTGCAGACATCATCAAAGAAAAAGGCCATGAGCTGATGAACTCCCTGAAGTTCAACGAAGCGGACTGGACCATCGTGGTTAAGCGAAAAGCCCAATGAGCAAAGTCTATTTCTCCTCCTGGCGGGGCGAAATCGTAGACAATCGGAACACACCGGCGGAAGAGTGGGCGGAAAGCTCCTTCAAGTTCCCGGCGGAGTACGATGCGTCACGTCCATCCAATGCGTTTATCGGATGGGAAGGTTTCGTTCTTTTCAGTGAGGATGTGGATGTGGTCCGGCTGGCCACCGAGTATGCCGCACAGTATCAGGTCTATTCCGAGGCGTGCGGCCGGTGTGCCCCCGGGCGATGGGGCGGGAGAATCCTTTATGACCTTTTGGACAAGATCGCCAGGGGTGAAGGTGAAATGACCGATGTCGATCACCTCAAAGAGATCTCCAACAGCATGAAGATGACGAGTAAGTGCGAGATCGGGAAGACCGTTCCCGTACCGATCCTCGACATGATCGACCACTTTTTTGATGATTTTAAAGACTGCATAGAGAAGAAGACGGCCTCACGCCACTACCACATGCGTGAGCGGGAGTACATCGCCAAGATCACGGCGCCGTGTATGGATATGTGTCCCGATCACGTGGATATCCCGGCGTATATCGAAGGGGTCCGGGACCTGCGGTTTGACGACAGCCTCGTCGCGACACGTCAGACGATGCCGCTGGCTCACACCTGCGGACGTGTCTGTCCCCATCCGTGTGAAGATGCGTGCCGCCGGACCAACCTGGACGAGCCGATCTCCATCATGGAGCTTAAACGTCTGGGTGCGGACTTTGAGACCGAGCATGACAGCGAGTGGCTCCACCCTGTGGAGAAACAGCCGAGCATCGGTAAGAAGGTCGCCATCGTCGGTGCCGGTCCTGCCGGTCTTACGGCGGCATACTACCTCGGCATGGACGGCGTCGATTGTGACATCTATGAAGAGCTGCCGGTCCTCGGCGGTGAAGTAATGGTCGGGGTTCCGCCGTACCGGATGCCGACGCACGAGTACCAGAAGGATATCGACTTCTGTAAGAGTGCAGGGGGGAACTATATCCTTAATACCCGTGTCACGGCGGATATGTTGCGACAGTTCGAAAAGGACTACGACGCCATCATGCTGGCAAGCGGTACCCGTATCTCCAAGAAGGTGCGTGCCGGAAACGAAAATCCCGAAATGGGCGGATACTGGCCGGCGATCCAGATGCTGGACCAGTACAACCTATGGGAACGACACGGTATCGGCGAAAAAATGGACCTGACCGGAAAAACACTGGTCTGCGTCGGGGGTGGATTTACCTCCATGGACGTCGTCCGCTGTGCGGTCCGGGCCGGTGCGAAAAAGGTGATCATGCTCTACCGACGGGATGAGAAGACGATCATCCGGAATACGTCGTACGAAGAGTACCATGAGGCTGTCGAAGAGAACGTCGAGTTCATCTTCCAGTCGGCGATCGAGGAGATCGTGGACGACGGCGAGAAGATCACCAAGCTGAAAGTCAACATGTACGAAGAGAAGCCCGATCCAGACGGCGGGCGTCCCCAGCTTGTAAAAGTGGAAGGCGCCGACTT
Organism: Campylobacterales bacterium; assembly: GCA_050297855.1. Classification (GTDB taxonomy): domain Bacteria; phylum Campylobacterota; class Campylobacteria; order Campylobacterales; family SZUA-545; genus SZUA-545. Next base: position 2,037 of record JBNKTC010000009.1, on the reverse strand, counting down.
CGATATCGAGTGCGATTACCTCGTTCCGGCCGTCTCCCAGGATGCGGATCTGAAGTACCTGCCCGAAGAGTGGGAGCTTGAGATGACGAGCTGGAATACGCTAAAGACCGACGGTATCACCTACATGACGAGCCGTAAAGGTGTCTGGGCTGCCGGTGACTGCGAATACGGTCCGATGACGATCGTCAACGCGGTCGGCCAGGCGAAACGGGCTGCCAGTGTGATGAGCCGATATCTCCGAACGGGTGAGATCAAACTCTCCGACGACGAGATCATGGAAGATCACCTGAGAAAACTCAAGGTGTACGATAAAAACGAAAAAGTCTCCGGATGGCTTGCGGGCCTTCCACGGGAGACTTCGGAAAAAATGAGCGTCCCTGCGCGTATTGATAACAATCTTGAAGTCAACTTCGGGTTTACGCAGGAAGAGGCGATCAGTGAAGCAGAACGGTGCATGCGGTGTTACTACATCGCCATGGCAGCGCTATAGGAGGGGTGAATGGTAAACTTTTTTATTAACGATAAACCGGTCACCGCGCAAAAGGGCGAGACGATTCTGAATGTGGCACGCCGCGAAGGGATCTATATCCCGACGATGTGCTACATCACGAAAGTCACGCCCATCGCCTCCTGCCGTCTCTGCGTCGTGGAAGCGGAAGGGACCGACGGATTCGTCCTGAGCTGCCAGACGCCTCCGACGGAAGGGCTCAAAGTCTACACGCAGAGCGATGCCCTCTACAAAGAGCGGCAGAATATCATGAAGCTGTATGATGTCAACCACCCTCTTGAATGCGGTGTGTGCGACAAGTCGGGCGAGTGTGACCTCCAGAACAAGACGCTGGAGTTTGAAATCACCGCTCAGAGCTTCTCTGCCAGAGACCAGAAACGGGACATCAAGGACTGGGGTCTGATCCAGTACGATCCCTCACTCTGTATCATGTGCGAGCGCTGCGTCAGTACCTGTAACGAAGCGATCGGTGACGATGCCATCGAGGTATTCTACGGCGGCTACAACTCCCAGATCGTTCCCAAAAACAGCGAGACGCTGGACTGTACGTTCTGCGGCGAGTGTATCGCAGTCTGTCCGGTCGGGGCCCTGGTCTCCAGGGACTTCAAATACACGGCTAACGCGTGGGAACTTAACAAGACGCCTTCCGCGTGTGCCCACTGTTCTGCGGCGTGTTCCCTGACTTACGAGACCAAGGTCTCCAAGCAGACGAACGAAGAGGCGCTCTACCGTGTCAAAAACGAATTCGAATTCGCCAACCTCTGTGGTGCGGGCCGGTTCGGTTTTGATTTCGATAACCGTGCCAAACGGGATGAAACGGCCTTTAACCGGGCAGTCGACGCCTTCAAAAAAGCCGATACGATCGCCTTTGATTCCCTCATCAGCAATGAAGAGGCAAAGACACTGCAGCTTCTTAAAGAGAAGCACGGCTACAAGCTTGTAAACCACGACGCCCTGGCGTATGGCAACTTTATGGAGAACTTCAGCTCCGTATCGGGCAGCACGCTCTACAGCGCGACGCTGGCCGACGTGGAAGCGAGTGACTACGTGATCGTCATGGGAAGTCGCATCAAAAGTGACAACCCGGCGGTACGCTATGCCCTGACGCACGCCGTCAAGCGGCAGCGTGCGGATGTGGCCTACATGCACCCGATGGAAGACAGTGATCTTAAAAACACCGTCAAGCAGTTCGTCAAGTACGAAGCGGGAAGCGAAGAGGGTGTACTGGCGCTGGTTGCCCAGGCATTTGTCAATGCCGACGCGTTGCCGGCGGGACTCAAATCCTTCATCGAAGGGCTCGACGAGGGGTATCTCTCGGCCGAATCCAATGTCGGTGAAGAGGAGATCGCCAAGATGCAAAAACGCGCCGCGCGCAAAAAGCAGAAGACCCTGATCCTGGGTGAAGACCTGATCAACCACCCGCGAAGTGCGAACATCGCGAAACTGGCGGGGCTTATGGAGCGATACAGCGACTTTAAAGTCCTGATCGTACCGCCGAAGACCAACACGCTGGGCGTATCGCTGATCTG
>JBNKTC010000008.1:0-140082 GCA_050297855.1 Campylobacterales bacterium | reverse complement strand
GGGCATATGGATGGAGAGTTCTTGCAAAACAGTATCGGCAAAGGGATCCTGTTGATCGAGCGGATGTCGGCAACGATCGATGATTTTAGAAACTTTTTTATGCCTTCAAAGCAGAAGATGCTTTTTTCCCTTTGTGAGTCGATCCGGGACGTGCTCGATATTGTCGAGGCAACGTTTAAACACCTGGGGATCAGGATCGAATTGGCGGGTTTGGAAGATGATATCAGGGTGTTCGGTCATGAAAACGAGTTCTCCCATGTCATCCTTAACCTGTTGAATAATGCCAAGGACGCGCTGATGGTTTCGGGGGTCGATGACCCGACTATTTCCGTTAACATCCGGGATGTCGGAGAGCTGATATCCATTTCGGTAAGCGATAACGGCGGGGGGATAGAGCCTTCTGTGATGGAAGCTATTTTTGATCCCTATTTTACGACCAAGCATGACACCAAAGGGATGGGGATCGGGCTTTATATGTCCAAGATCATCATCGAAAACAGCCTCGGCGGCAGCATCGATGTCGCCAACTACCAGACCCCTACGGGAAAAGGTGCGGAGTTCACCCTCACCTTCCCGGTCATCCCAAAGGACTAAAGGGCGTCCCCCTGCTTGAAACGGGAGGCGGGGCGCGCTTCTCCCAGGACGTACATAAAGAGCATCTCTTCGATCAGGTACGGGACAAAGCCGTTTTGGATCATGTGCACCGCCTCGACGACCATGCGCATCTGGCGAATCAGACGCTCCACATCCCCCTCACCGACCTTGATCTCCTTCTGCCGCGCCTCCAGATAGCTTTCGACGTTACGGATATAGGTGTCCCCCACCCGCTTGACCACCTCGCCGTCGACCCCGTCCAGGGCCATCCCCATCAGTTTTCGGTAGAGGTAGTTCTTCTCGTCCTGGATATCCTGTTCGATCTTTAAGATCCCCTCTTTGCGGACGGTCTTGGCGTGTTCGATGATCCGGCCGATCAGCGTGCCGAACTCCTCGGGGCGGTAGGTGATATGGTGTTTGCGCAGCATATCAAGCAGTTTCTTGCTGGTCATGGGGCTCCTTTTCGGGAGGGATTTTATTGATCACGGCATAGAGTGTGGGAAGGTAAAGCAAATTCAGTACCGTTCCCCAGAGCAGCCCGAAGCCGAGCGAAAGGGCCAGGGGCTGGAGGATCACCGCCTGCCCGGTGGCATAGAACATCAGTGTTGCCAGCCCGGCAAAGGTCGTCACGGTCGTGATAACGATGGGGCGCAGACGCAGTTTGGCCCGGTAGAAAAAGGTCTTGGCGTCATGGGTGCCGTGGAGGAAATCGAGCATGATGATCCCGTCGTTGATGACGACGCCCGCCAGCCCCAGCATCCCGATGACCGAGGGCATCGTCAGGTTGATATCCATCAGGAGGTGGCCCACCAGGCCGCCCAGGACCGACAGGGGGATCACCGACATCACCATCAGGGCGTATTTGAGTTTGGGGAAGATAAAGAGCAGCACCAGCAAGATGGCAAAGAGCGCCACCCCGACGGCAAAGATCATCTCGGTCTTAAACTGCTGGTTCTTCTCCTGCTCCCCTTTTAGGCGGATACCGATCCCCCGGTCCTCCAGTTCGCTAAAGAAAGGCCGCAGGCTGCGGATCACCTGGCTGGCCGTGATCACTTTGGGGTTGACGTTGGCATAGACCGTCTTAATGATCTCCCCGTCCACCTTCTCCAGCTTCTCATAATCGCGCAGGACGGTGATATCCACCACATCGGCCAGTTTGACGTAACGGCCGTCGGGGAGCGGGACGTTAAAGTTTTTAAAGCTTGCGATATCGTCTTTGTACATGGAGCGCGTCGTGATCTCCGCCACACCGTCTTTGTTATAGGTCATCGCCTGGCGGTTCCCCAGGAAGTAGCGGCTGAGTGCCTGGGCGACCCCCGTTTCGCTCAGCCCCAGCATCTCGCCGTAGCTGTTGAGCTTCAGCTTGTACTCCTCTTTGCCGTAACGGATGTTATTGCCCACATCCTTGACCCCGTCGATCGACTCCAGGCGCTGCTGCAAGCCGCTCACCGCTGCCTCCAGCTCGCGGTCGTTCTCCCCCACGAGGTTCACCTTGATATCCGCACGCAGCAGACCCGGCCGGTCGGAAGTGACCCCCAGCTCTTCGAGCCCGAACCGCTCTTTCATCGGCCCCAGGATCTTGCGCACTTCCCGTGCCAGCGTCAGGCTGTTGGGATCGCGGATCTTGTCGGGGTCGTTAAACTCGAAACTGAAGGAGAGGATCGGGTTAAGGTAGCGGTTGATCCAGTTCTGCTCGATGCGTTCGTGCAGCTCCAGGGTGATATAAAAGAGGTTCTCCCCGCTCTCCCGCTCCCCTAAAAGGTTACGCCGGCTCCCCGTGGAGACGGAGACGGCTTTGATATAGAGGTTCTCCTTGTGGGCCATGATCGCCTGGGCCACCTCGCCGGAGGTGACGTAGGTCTCTTCGATCGGTGTACTGTTGTCCAGTTTCCCGGAGACGTAGATAAAATCGCCGTCAAAACGGGGGAAGAACTGGAAGTTCATCGACTGGAAGGTGACAAACGTCAGGGTCGGGATGATGAGCAGGAAAAGGGTCAGGCTCAGCTTTTTGTGGTGGATAAAGCGGTGCAGCGTCTTTTCGTACCAGTCGTTCACCCGGCTCCAGTCGCGGCTGCGGCTCTTTTGGGTAAAGAGCTCCCTGGCGTGCAGGGGGAGGAAGAAGAAGCTCTCGATCAGCGAACCTACAAGCACCATGATCACGACGACCGGGATCAGCATGATAAAGCGCCCGATCTCGTAGCTTAGGGAGAGCATCGGCATAAAGGCGATCACCGTCGTCAGCGTCGCCAGGGTAACGGGCAGCAGCATCTCCCGCACCCCGGCGATCACCGCCTCGTGCTTCTCGAGCCCCTCGTCCAGGTGACGCTGGATGTTCTCCGAGACGACGATGGCATCGTCCACGACGATCCCGATGACGATCAGAGCGCCCAGAAGCGAGACAAGGTTGATCGTGGAGCCCTGGTAGTAGAGGAAAAGCAGTCCGATCATAAAGGCGAACGGCACCCCCATTGTTACAACGAGGGCCGTACGGAAGTTGATCAGATAGTACATCGTCAAAAAGACGAGGATCAGCCCCAAAAAGAGGTTGGAGATGATCGTATCCAGGCGCGCCTCGACCCGCTTGGAGCTGTCGTAGAAGAAGTCGAAGTCGACCCCTTCATAGCCGGGGGCCGCCTTGCCCACATACTCCCGCACCTTCTGGGCCATCGTGATGGCGTCCCCGTCGGGGTCTTTGGAGACGTCGATGGTCAGGGTCGGCTTGCCGTTGTAGGTGGCGAGGGTCGTCTCCCTCGGATAAAAGACCTTGATCTCGGCGATATCCCCCAGGCGGACATACTTCTCACCGACCCGGATCATCGCGTCGGCCCACTCCGTTGCATCGGCTTTTCCGCTGACCGTGGAGACAAAGACAAAGTGCCCGGTCTGCTCGATCTGCCCGACGGGGAAGGTGTAGGACATCGCCCGGATTGCCGTCGTCACCCCCTCGGGGCTCAGGTTCATCGCTTCAAGGGCTTTGGTGTTGATCGAGATCCGCACCTCTTCGTCCGAATCTCCCGTCACACTCACCTCTGCGATCCCCTCCATCTTGGCGATCCGGTTTTTCATCGCATCGGCCACGGCGATCAGCTCGCCGAAACTGCGGCTGTCGGAAGAGACGGCGATACGCACCAGGGAGCGGGAGCGTACGCGGATGCTGGCAGTAGGCTCGTTCATATCGGAAGGGAGGTTGCGGGAGACGGTCGCAATGGCGTCCTTGACGTTATTGAGCGTATCCACGGGGTCGGCGCTGTCGGAGAGGGTAATGGAGATGGAGAAGCTTCCGGGCACGATCGTCGTCTCCGTCTCCTTGATGCCGTCAATACTGCTAAGCCCGTCTTCGATATCCCGGACCGCCATCTTCTCCAGCGTCGTCGTACTGGAACCGCCGTAGGAACCGCGGACGGTGATCTCGTTAAGGGTCAGGTCGGGAAACATCTCCTTGGGTATCTGGATGTAGGCGTTGATCCCCATGACGGCGAGAAAGAGCAGCAACACGTAATTAAGCCGTGTGTTTTTAAGAAAATATTCGATGATAAACATAGTGCCCTTTTCCGCCCGGAATAAAATGCATCATTATAAGGAAAAAAGGTAAATAATTAGTAATAAAAAGCTATCTGACAGAGGGGACCCGGACGGTCGTCCCTATTCGACGACCATCCAGACAAAGAGTTCGTTTTTGTAGCTGTCGTGCCACATCGCTTTGATGCGGGCCTTGACCGTTTTCCCGTCGCTTGTCTGGAAGCTGTAGCTCTGCATGCTGCTGGATGAACCCGATTCTCCCGCATGTGCTTCGGTGCTTAGGATGGTGGAGACTTTGACCCCCATCTGCCGCGCGATCTCGTCCAGTGCCCGAGAGATCGCCAGCTCCCGCTGGGCCGCACGCCCCTTCACATGGGTGATGGCGCTGCCGACACCGCCGATCTTCCCGCTCATGCCGGGGTTATAGACCCATTCGGGCATCCCCTTTTCCGCCGCAGCCTTGGGGGCCGGTGCACCGCATCCTGCGACGAACATCGCAAAAATCATCGTAAGAAGTAATCGGATCATAAGGTCTCTCCTTCGGGTTGTGTCGTCACGGCCGCTTCGACGCGGGCACCGCGCATCCGCTGCAGTACGCCAAAGTAGCCGTTGCCGAGGTAGATGATATAAAAGACCGGGATCACGAGTCCCATCAGCGGGATCAACGAAAGCAGGTAGAGCAGGATCATCCGAAACGAGAGGCGGTGGCGCTCTTTATAGTGGATCTCCTCGAACTCTTCGCGGTCCATCAGCTCCGACGTGATATCAAACTCCAGCATCCTGCGGAAGATATAGTAGAGGGGATAGTTGAGCGCGACGACATTGACGACCGGGATAAAGTAGAGCGGGATCAAAAGGATAAAAAGAAGCCCCGTCACCAGGATGTTTTTTAAGACGACCCAGACGGTGATAAAGATATTACCGTAATGCTTCATCTCCACATCGGGGTAGCTGCGTTCATGGAGATTCCTCAGGATCTTCGGGGTAAGGAACCCTACGATCACCAGGGCGACGGCAATGGAGAGCATCGCCGCCCCGAAGAAGCCGATGACATAATATAAAAAACCGATCATCCAGGAGCTGACGGAGTTGGTAAGCAGGAAGTTTACGATGCCCGAGCCCGTATAGGTGGCATCGTTCTCGTTATTCTGTACGACCTGGCCGTCCTGCATGACCACTTCGCTGCTCTGGATATGGAGCACACTGGACTTAAACGCGTCCAGCCCGAAATCGGCCGTGGCAAAAAAGAGTCCCGTCAGCAAGACCCCCGTAATAAGGAAAGGCAGCAGCGCCAGCTTCAGCATCGGCGCGGTAAAGTAATCCCGTACGCTTTTTAAAAAGAGTTTGAGTTCATCCATAGTCACGCTTTTTTAGCCTATTGTAAACCCTCCCCCCTTAGAAAAGCTCTAACTCCTCATCATCCTCTTCCTCGGCCGCAGAACCGGAACTGGTGAGCAGTACGTCAAGCTGGGCGATACTGCTGAAAAGCGATGCGTCCAGGTAGTGGACATCCAGCGCATCCTGTTCGATAAAGACATGGATACGCCAGTTTTTAAGATCGGACAGGATCCCGTCGATATAGAGCCGCACCTTCTGCCATTTCCCCTCTTCCAACGCCGACTGATGGGAACGACCGAGTACCTCGCAGAGGTTGCTCAGGGCAAAGGCAAGCTCCTTGAACTCGTAGGTGTTTTCAAGCAAAAGCGCATAATCGAGCATCAGCTTCTCGACCTGCTTCAGACTTGTCTCATCCAGCTGTTCCTGGCGATAGAGCCCGTCAAGGGTATCGGACTCCACGTCGGCCAATTCGTCAAGGATGGTCGTATCGTAATCGAATCCGGCCAGGAAATCGGATGAGGAGATCTTGTTACGGACCTGCTCTTCATGGATGTGACGGACCATCGCCTTCAGATCGGGAAGGGACGTCTCTTCCGGCCGTGCTTCCGGCGTACCCTCGGGCGCTTTGGAAGGATAGGTCCGCCGCAGGTAGTCGAAAAAGGTATCGATCTTCAGCTGCCACTTCTCCTGCTCCACCGTATCGAGCTTCTTGTTTTCGGCCAGCCACTCCAGCAGCAGCGTCTTCCACACCCTGAAATACGAGACAAACGGCTGCAACCCGAGCCCCAGCTCCCCGTGGACCCGGTTCATTTTGTCAAAATCGTCCGCCATTTCACCGATGGAGCGGGTCAGTATCTTGTAGATAAAGATCGTCTGTTTGATCTTCAGGCCGAAGAAGATCTCCTCTTTGATAAAGTGCTTGACCCTGTTGTCTCCGAGTATCTGGTTATAAAAAGGGGTGACGATATTATCCACCAGCGAGGCCAGTTCCTCTTTTGTGATCGTCGTTGTTATTACCTTGATATTATGGATATTATCTTCATATTGTTCAGACACGTTTCACCTTTGCCAACACTTCTCTGCTATTTATTTTTTTCTAATTTCAAGTATACACAATTTATTTTTTGTTGTAAAATGGAAGTGTGTCAGCATGAGGTCTTTGGTACAGGACCCTACCCCGGTCCGTTTCTATTAGGAGAGATAATGGAACCCATATCTTTTGCCGAAAAAGTGACAATCGTCATCGGCGTTTTTATCCTGCTTGCGGGACTGCTGATACAGCGGCTTCCGGTCTAGGGAGAAAGGGTGGATTAAACCTCCAGCCCCAGTTCGTCCAGCGCTTTATTGCTGAGGATATAGGTATCCGCCCCGTCATCATCGTACGTCATACACTCGTGAAGATACCCTTCTCCCAGTAGCTTTCTACATGTCGTCACTACCGTCTCAGTCTCCAGCTTCAGATATTCCGCGATCTCGTCGCATTCGTAATTGCTGTAGTCCAGGTCCTCGTTGATCTCATACATCGTCATCAGCAGCGTCTTTTCTGTCGCAGTCATCCTAGGCTCCTTTAAGCTCTTCGACTTTGCAGGCGAAGCATCCCACCTGGTCTTTGCAGCTGTAACAGGCCGGGGCCACCATGCCCACCAGGTCGTAGATATATTTTTTCCACAGTTTATCCTTAGGCTTGGCTGCCGCTAACGTCGGAAAATAGGTCTTCATAAAGGCCGCCATCTCCATACGGTTTTTAAAGCCAAGATCCTGGTAAAGGTGGTTCATCATCAGCGATTTCTTGGCGACCAGCGGGGCGACCGTATGGACGGCAAAGTCGCTGATCGCATGGGAACGCAGCAGACTGGTGACGGACTCTTCCATCGTGATTCTCTCTTCCATAACCTTCTCCTTCAGACCCGCATCCAGTTCTCGTGGGAGTGGCCTTTCGCTTTTTTGTTGACGCAGGCGTTCACCGCCTCCATGCACGCCTCGTAATCGATCTCGTCAACGATCTCGGGGACCACCTCTTTATAGGTGATCACCCCTTCTTTGTCCACGACAAAGCAGGCCCGGGCAAGACGCCCTTTGAGTTTCCCTTCTCCGATCGTCAGTCCGTACTTCTTGCCGAACTCCCCGTAGCTGTCCACGACAATTTTGGCGTTTTCGATCCCCTCTTTCTGGATATACTCCTGCAAAAACTCCTCCGAATCGGTCGTTACCATGATCGTCGTCAGTTTTTTCATATCTTTTAAAAGCTCGTTAAACTTCTTGGCCCCCAGGGAGCAGACCTCGGTCTTAAGGGAGGGGATCGCAATAAGCAGCTGGGTATCGGGGGCGATCATACCGATGACGTTGTCCTCGCCTCCCAGAGTCTTGACCTTGGCGGCAGGTGCTTCGCCGCCTACCTTTTTCTCTCGGCCTTCTAAAGGGGTCGTCACCCCGTGAACAGTGATCTCCATAGTCTTCTCCTATGCTTTTCAATCTAATCTAAAAGGGTATTTTGCAAGTTTTATTCTAGAGGATTAATGCAGACGATTGATGAATAAATAATCATACTTATTGTATAATAATTGGTACAATCATAAATATATCTTTTCGTTTGCATAAGTGAGTTTAATATGCTGTCTACCCAGGATATGGATACCTGTACCATCGATTTTGCTTTTAAAGAGTTAGCCGTTTTATATGAGATCTCAAAGCTCATGGCCAACCCCGTGGAGATCCACGATAAACTGAACCGGGCAATGAAACTGCTCAAAAGCCACTCCTACCTCGAACGCTGCGCCGTCTTTCTGCGGGCGGATGACGAGGACCTGCTGGAACTGTTCGCCTCCGTCGACCTGACCCCCCAGCAGCAGAAAATGGCCCACTACAAATTCGGCGAAGGGGCGACGGGCCTTGCAGCCGAAAGCCGCGAGCCGGTCGTCGTCGAGAATATTCACAACTCCATCACCTTTTTGAATAAAACCGGAGCCAAGGACCGTAATACGATCTCCTATATCGCCGTTCCGCTGATCAGCGACGGGGATGTCTTCGGTGTCGTCAGCGCCAATATGACCAAAAATTCCACGATCCCCTTTGACGAAGTGGTGCGGATGCTCACCATTGCCGGGTCGATCTTTACCCAGGCGATCGTCAGTTACAAACAGATCGAGACCCAGAAGGCGCACCTGACGGAACTGAAGACCTACTATAAAAGCGAGATGCTCCAGAACAACCGTTTTGAGAACATCATCGGGACCAGCCCCCAGATGCGCAGCATCTTCGAACTGCTGGGCAATGTCGCCTCGTCCGATGCGACGATCCTGGTCCGGGGTGAAACCGGGACGGGGAAAGAGCTCATCGCCGCGGCGGTGCACAACCTGAGCCCCCGCAAAGAGGGGCCCTTTATCAAACTTAACTGCGCCGCTATCAGTGAGACCCTGCTGGAGAGCGAACTCTTCGGACACGAGAAAGGTGCCTTTACCGATGCCAAAGAGACCCGAAAAGGACGCTTCGAACTGGCGGATAAAGGGACCCTCTTCCTCGATGAGATCGGGGACATCTCCCCTGCCCTGCAGGTCAAACTGCTGCGGATACTGCAGGAGCAGGAGTTCGAACGTGTCGGCGGGAACAAGACGGTCAAGGTCGACGTCCGCCTCGTGGCCGCTACCAACCGCAACCTCGAAGAGATGGTGGCCAAGAAAGAGTTCCGCGAAGACCTCTTCTACCGCCTGAACGTCATCCCGGTCAACCTGCCCCCCCTGCGCGAACGGGGCGAGGATGTGGGACTTTTGGTCAACCACTTTATGAATATCTATAAAAAACGCCACAAAAAAGAGCTGGCCCTTACAAACGAAGCGATGGCCCGCCTTCTGGCCTACCCATGGCCGGGGAATATCCGGGAACTTGAGAATACGATGGAGCGGATCGTCCTCATCTGCCAGGGACCCGATATCCAGGCCCAGAACCTCGATATCATCCTCCCGGCTGCCCAGACTGTCGCCCAGGCGTCGCCGGTTCCCCAGCCCCAGCCGGTCGTGCAGCAACCCGCGGCACCGGTCGAAGCGGCACCGGTCACACCACCCCCCGCCGCACCGGCAGAGCACGATGCGGGAAGCCACGAGAAGATGATGACGCGCGATGACATCCAGTCACTGGAGCGTGAAGCGATCGTCCAGGCCCTGGCCGAATGCCACGGTGTCCAGACCAAAGCGGCCCGCAAACTGGGTCTCACCCCGCGCCAGATCGGCTACAAGATCAAAAAATATAACATCATGTAAGGGGGATTTTCCCCTTACGCTTCTACACACTCCAACGCCTCTTCGATCTGAAGCAGTGCCAGCTTTTTCCCGTTCTCTTCTTCCTCGTTATCCCACCAGTAGTCCAGGATCGCCGTTTCGATCTGCTCGATGACATTGAGAGAGAGATTGGCGAATATCTCGTTGGAGCTGACCGTATCGGGTGTTTTTCCCGTCTGCTTGACGATGAGCTCCAGTTTCTCCCGGATATTCTCCGCCAGCCCCTGGGGATCCTCCTCTGCCCGTGCCTGGTCGATCCATGCGCGGATCTCCTCTTCCAGGTAGCCGTTGCCGAATACCTGGTACAGCATGATACGCCCGTCGCCGTAGAGGATCTCCTCCCTGGGACCCATCACGTCACTGCGCTTGACCTCTTCTCCGTCAAGATAGACCTCGATCCGTTCGTCGTCTTTTAGTGTCGATGCCTGTTTAAATGCCAGGTTGGCCTCTTTAAGGGCCGATTTTTTGATCGCTTCGCTCATTATTTACTCCTTTTTCTGCCCGCAAGGGCTAGCTTGTGTCCTAGCGGAATTCTGCTTCGCTACATGTGCCTCAGCGGCGAGCGCAGTTATTTGAACTTGGTTCAAATAACGTTTTTCTAATGACTGCATCCGCAGCGGCAGTCACCCGCCGGGGTCCCCGGATCGAGCAGCTCTTTCGCATTGGCCTTGGTCACCTGTGCAAAGGAGTCGGCGACGATCCCCTCCACGACTTTCTCCACGCTCATCGGCTCTTTGCCGACACAGTAGACGGCGACCCCGCTCTTCTCCAGCTCGCCGAAAGGTCCGTCACCCAGGTGGATATACGCCGTCTTGGTCGCACCCTTTTCTACCAGGAACTTGGCCGTCTTGATGCCGTTGCCCGCTTCCGTATTTTTAAGGATCTCCACCTTGCCCGTCGCCTCATCGACAAAAGCGAAATACTCCGCATTTCCGTAGAGCGGGACGATCACCGCCCCCTCTTTTTTTTCTGTCTCTACCGGTATTGCTATCATCTGCACTCCCTTTACCATGTATTTTGTCTCTGTTTTGCATATTCCGTTCCCCCAAAATCCCCGTCCGACCGATGACAAAAATGTCAAACGCACCATTTTTGTTGCCGCTTTTTCATCCACCCTTCAAAGCTTCATTGCAGACAAAGCCGCTTTATACCTTTATTTGCCCCGTTTTAAGAACGAAAAATGCAATTTGGACACTAAATATGAAACGCACCACATAAAGGCTGAACTATGGAAGAACAACTGGAACGCTATACGACAATGGAATACCCCGTCGATCTTTTTGGTTTTTCCAACGAAGAGGGGGACGGCTGCATGGCCGCCTTTGTCGATTTTGAAGAGATCAAAGGAGTCGGCGATACGTTCGAAGAGGCGTATATCCAGGCCAAAGAGCTGCTTAACGACGAACTCCGACGACGCCTGGAAAAGGGCGAGATGATCCCCATGCCCTCCCCCAGAGAGAACCTGCGCCACCAGGAGGCGCTGAACGCCTACAATAAAAAAGACCACGCCACCGCCTTTAAGCTCTGGTCCGAAGAGGCCGAACTGCTCAACACCCAGGCGATGGTCAACATTGCCACGCTCTACGCCCAGGGACTCGGATGTACAAAGGATATGGACAAGGCGATCCACTGGTTTAAAAAAGCCTCCTATTTCGGCAACAGCTCCGCAGCGTTTAATCTGGGACGGCTCTACGAAAACGGACTCTTTGTCGACGAGAACAAAGAGGAAGCGGTCTACTACTACCGCCTGGCCGCCAAGCGGGGGCATACCGGCGCGCAGTTTAACCTTGCCATCCTGCTGGAGAAGTCAGACATCGCCGAAGCGATGGGATGGATGATCAAAGCGGCCTATAACGGCAATACGGCAGCCCAGGAGCTGATCACCAATGCCAGTAACGCCGAACTCTACGAAGAGGCGCCCCTCAACGGCGAATTCCGTTCCCTGGATGATGAGGGTCAAACCGCCTACGTCATGGACGTCATCGACGACCGTATCAAGCCGATGCTGGCCGTAGACGGCGGAAGCATCGAATTCGTCAGCCTCAATACCTCCACCGAAGGCAATGTGGAGATCATGCTGCACTATCTTGGGGCCTGTGCGGGGTGTCAGCTCGGTTCCACCTCCACGGCCGATATCATCCTCAAGACCTTCGAAGAGCAGATCGATAAAAAGATCCGCCTTTATCTCTGGTAATGGCGTACGTCTGGATAAACGGATGCGAGGGATACTATGAATAAAAAAGAGGGACGGATCGAGAAGATCCGCAAAGACCAGTACTTTAATATGATCACCGTTGCCGTCGACGACGGGCAAATCGACATCGTCGATGTCAAAAGCCCCTATATGATCCGGGAGGGGGACCCCATTGCGATCAAGTTTAACGAGATCGTTGTCTCCCTTTCCAAGTGCGACAAGATCGGCAAGGTGATCTCGGTGGAGAATACGATCCCCTCTACCATCACCACCTGCCGCAAGGGGGAGATATTCAGTGAAGTGCGCCTGGACACCGCATGCGGGGAGATCGTCTCCCTTATCTCCACCCCGGTCCTGGAAGCGATGGGACTGTGTGAAGGTGACCAGGTCACCGCCCTGCTCAAGGGAAGCGATATCAAGCTCGAACCGATCCTGGAAAACGCCCGCTAGCGTTTTTTTGCACAGGGGATGGTGATCTCGAAAACCGCCCCTTCGCTGCCGTTGGCTGCGCTGATCTTACCTTCCATTTTCGCCACGATCTGACGTGCCAGGGCCAGACCGATCCCGGTCCCCTTCTCCCCTTTGGTCGAAGCGAAGGGTTCAAAGAGTTTATCGGGCAGCAATGCCTCCGGGATTCCTCCCGCATTATCGCCGATGCGAAGCACGGCACACTTATCCTCGCGCTTGACCGATACGTCGATCTTTGCCTGATCGATCCCTTTCTCCAACAGCGCGTCTTTGGCATTGTTGATGATATTGAGGATCACCTGTTTAAGTTCGTTCTCATACCCTTCCACTTCGATGGAGGGATCCCCTTCGACTGCGATCAGCACCCCGTTCTTATCCAGCTGGGGTTTGAGCAGTCCGACCGTCTCGTTGACACAGCGGGTCAGCCCGAAGCGGTGCACCTGCTTGGAAGGTTTGAAAAAGTTCCTGAAATCATCGATCGTCCTGCCCATAAACTCCACCTGCTGCATCGCCTTGTCCACCTGCGAATGCAGCATATCGCTGTCAAGCTCCCCGTAGTCGTAGCAGTCTGCTAGATCCTGGACGATCAGGCCGATCGTATTTAGGGGCTGTTTCCACTGGTGGGCGATCACCCCGACCATACTCCCCATCTCCGCCATCTTCGACTGCTGGATAAGGAGCTGGCGGTTAAGCTCGTGTTCGTTTTCCAGGGCTTTTTTGGTCGTAACGTCCCGCAATACGGTAAAGACCGTCTTCTGCCCGGCGATCGTCTGCATGATGGAAGTCCGTTCGATATGACGGACCGTACCGTCGGGAAGCGTCAGCTCCTCTTCACTCTCGACGATCCCCTTCTCTTTTAGTTCACGTATCTTATCCTCGCCGTCCCGGGGAAGTCTGCCGTGGGGACAGACATCCCCGGGGGAGCATTTAAGCAGTTCTTCCCGTTCGATCCCGAAAAGTTTGCTGGCCCGGTCATTGACCTCCGTAAACTGTGTCGGCACTCCGTTCTTGTCCAGGCCGTAGATAACAATGGCATCGGGCACGGCATTAAAAAGGTTACGGTACTTCGCCTCGTTTTTAAGCCGGCCGGCCACTTCATGCTCCACCTGCTCGGCCAGGCGCTCGCTTAGATCCCGCAGGCGCATTTCGTACTCACGCCGTTCGGTAATATCCGCATAGGCGACGACGACACCGTAACGCGGGTCCGCCACCGGCATCGCACTGACCGAGAGCCAGACTGTCCCGTCCTGGCGGACGATACCCATCTCCACGTCCCGGACGACCCGCCGCTCTTTCAGGGCCCGGACACTGGCGAACTCCCGTGGGGGCATCGGTGTCCCGTCGGGGCGGATGATCTCCCACTCTTTTCCGTCAAGATCCCGTGCCAGGTGCTCCTCTTTGCCGATCCCCAGCAGAACCTCGGATGCGGCGTTGCAGTCGACGATGTTCCCTCCGGGATCGCTGATCGTGATCCCGACGGGCAGGACGTCATAGATCGTCCGCAGCATCGTCTCGTGCTCTTTGAGTTCGCTCTCCGCCTTTTTCAGTTCGCTGATATCCCGCCATGTCGCCATCAGGTAGGGTTCACCCTTGATCTCCATCTTTTTGACACTCACAAGAACCGGTCTGATCTCACCGTTTTGTGCACGATGCTTTGTCTCGAAATCACTGCGACCCCGCTCCATGATCTCCCGGATACGCGCCTGTTGGGTCTGCAGATCTTCGACGGCATCGATCTCTTCCAACCGCAGTCTCGCAAACTCCTCTGCACTGTAGCCAAGGTTTTCGTAGGCGGCCCGGTTGAAATCCCGGAAACCCGTAGTCCGTGGATCGATGATGACGACACCGTCGGGTGAGAGGTCAAAAAGCCCCCTGAACCACGCCTCGCTCTGGCGGACCTGCTCCTGCATCTTCAGCTCGTCGCTTATATCGCTGAACGTCGTGACCGAACCGGTCACCCGTCCTTCTCTGATCATCGGGTGGCTCGTAACACGTACCTGGATGATATTTCCGTCTTTTGTGATAAACTCCTCCACCCCTTCGTAGGAACGGCGGCTCTGGATCGTCCGGAAGATCGGGCACGCTTCCAGGGGGATATTGTCGTTTTGGTAGTGGGAGTGGAACATCGTATGGGCAGACTGTCCCAGCAGCTCCTCTTTGCGATATCCCAGGATGTCGGCCATACTCTCGTTCAGATGGGTAATGATCCCTTCGGCATCCATCACATATAGCCCCTCGCCGATCGTATCGGTGATATGTTCCAGGGTCTCCTTCTGGCTCTGGAGTTCGCTGTTGAGGTTTTTGAGCTCCTCTTTCTGCTGGGTCAGGAAGTGGCTCCAGCGGTTGTAAAAGAGGGTGACCAGCTCCTTTTGAGTGACAATCCCGATCACCTCTTCACTGCTGTTTTGTACGACGATGCGTTTAAAATGCTTCGTCTTGCAAAAAGCCAGGGCATCCTGGATATTGGTCGTATCAGAGACGCCCACCAGCGGGCGCGATGCTACCGTTTCTAGCGGGATATCCAGGGAATTCTCATGTGTCAGCAGGCGGATCACGTCTCCCCGCGTCAGGATCCCGACGGCACGCCCGGACTCCGTCACGATCGCCTCGCCGTGCCCATGGGTATACATCCGCTCAAACACCTCGGCTACGCGGGTTTTGCCGTCGACACTGAAAAACTTCGTTCCCACCAGCATCTCGCCCAGCTGCCGGTTCTCCGCCATCACTTTGGGATCGAGACTCGCCAGGAGGTCAGAGTAGCTGACGATCCCGCTTAACGCCCCGTCGCCATCCACAAGACAGATATGTTCGCCGTGGTCCCGGATCAGCTCCATCCCTTCCAGGACATCCGCATCTTCACGGATCGTCGGCACCGGCTCCAGGTTCAGGGTATCCAGGGGGATATCCAGATCCGCCTGCCCCAGCCGGTAGGCGATCATCGACGGGACATCGAAGATCCGGAAATCCCCCTCCCCGGCAACAACGATAATATCCCGGATATTGTGCCGTTCCATCGTCTGTGCCGCATCGAATACCGAAGCATCCCCCCCCAGGGTTATCACATCCGTTGTAGCGATCTCGCTGAGTCTGGGCATAAACATCGTCTCGTGTCCCTTTGCAAAGAGATATAATAAATCATTATAGGCCAGCAACCCTTTGTAAACAGTATACCCTCTTTTCCCGGGATTTCACTGCCGCGAGAACGCTTTATGCACTTTTGTCTGCAACATCACCAAAAGGAAAAATCATGGCAGTAATGATCACCGACAGCTGTATTAACTGTGACGCCTGTATCGAGGTATGTCCCGTTCAGGCAATCGTAGGAGCGGACGAAAGCCCTCTGGATACCGATCTCACCTACGTCAAACCGGAAAAATGTATCGAGTGCGTCGACCACGCTACAACACCGGCCTGTGCCGCGGAGTGCCCGACTGAAGGGTGCATCGTCTGGGATATGCCGTACACGGCGGAATACAACGACCATTATGTAAACAGTGACAATTATGTCATCCGCGAACACAAGAAAAAAGGACTCCTCTCCCCGGAAGTCGCTCCGCAGAAGTTCCGTGATGACATCGGCATGGACCTCAGAGAGGCTCACGAGGCGGTCGAGGTCTAAGACCATGAAAGTAGCCATTGCTTCGAATGACGGGATCCATATCAACGACCACTTCGGCTGGGCAAAGCAGTTCGCACTGTACGAAGTGGGTGAAGAGGGATTTGCGTTCCTGCATATGATCGACTGTTCCAGCGAGGTGGAAGAGGAGAAGGAGAAACTCCAGTACCGGATCGACGCCATCAAAGAGGCGGATATCATGTACTGCTCCCAGATCGGTCCCACGGCCTCCAAAATGGTCCTGGCCAACCGTATCCATCCGATCCGGGGCAGTGAAATCGAGACGATCGAAGAGGCGCTGGGCGTGCTGGTCAAGATGATCAAGACCAACCCGCCCATGTGGCTGCTGCGCATCATCAAGAAAAACGAAGCGCCCGCTTAAGGGCCGCTCCGCAGGAGATAAGTGCACACCACCGTGCATTTATTTCCTATGGACAAAACACAACGGGAGCCTTGGTGGCTAGCTTCAGTGCCGTGCAACTTCGCAGCGAAGCGAGGACACAGCGGCGAGCGTAGCACCGGGGACTTGGTTCCCGGTGCGTTTCCAAAAATGATAAGGAGAATAATATGTCTGTAATTATTGATGAATCCTGTATTACCTGCAACGCCTGTGTCGAGGTGTGCCCCGTCAACGCCATCCTGGACGACGAGCACAATCCGTTAGGCCTCGGCCGCTACTACGTCCAGCCCGAAAAATGCGTCGAGTGCGTCGGCATCCACGACAACGCCCAGTGCGCGGCGATCTGCCCGAGCATCGGCTGCATTACGTGGGATATGCCCTTTACCAAAGAGTTCACCGAACACTACAGTAATACGGCGCTTTACAAACTCGGCGAGAAAAACGGCGTACTGAAGACCCCCGAATTCCGGGAGAAGAAGTACCGCACCGATATTCCCCTGACAAGACGTAACGTCAAAGAACCCGTCGAGCAGGCCCCCGAGGAGATGGAGGGGAACTAAACCCGTTCCGCTCCCCGCCGGGCCTCTTAAGGCATCGGGCTGTACAATAGCCCATAAGATAACCGTTCTGCTTCCGGCAGATATCCGAAGGATATGCCCCGATGTCCAAAAAACGACTGATCCCCGTTATCCTTCTTCTGATCATCCTCGCTTCCCTCTTTTTCTATTATCAAAACGGCAACGGAAACAACACTTCCCGACTCTTCTACGGCAACGTCGACTACCGCACCGTCAAACTGGGCTTCCGCGTACCCGGCCGTGTCGAGACCCTTCCTATTGAAGAGGGAGTAGCTGTCAAAAAAGGGGATATCCTGGCGACCCTGGATGCCGCCCCCTATGACGACCTTATCGCCCAGACCCGGGCTCAGATCGCCGCCCAGAAAGCGCTGGTGGCCAAACTCACCGCAGGATTCCGCCCCGAGGAGATCGCCCTGGCCGAAGCGACCCTGAAGGATGCAAAAGCCCTCTACGAACACGCCAGAAAGAATTACGACAGGGAGCGACCCCTTTTTGAATCGAAGGTGATTGCCGAACAGCAGTTTGACGCCACCCGTTTCGCCTTTAACAGCGCCAAAGCCAAGCTGGCCAATGCCAAGGCGGCCCTGGAGCTGAAGGAGAAGGGGTACCGCAAGGAGGAGATCGACCAGGCAAAAGCCTCCCTCGAAGCCCTGGAGGCAGGGCTGAAAAAACAGCAGCTCGACCGGAGCGATACCCGCCTCGCCTCACCCCACAACGGCATCCTGCTCGTACGGATCAAGGAGCCCGGCAGCGTCGTCGGCTACGGCGAACCGGTCGTGGAACTGGCCCAGAACGACGGCTACTGGGTCAGCGCCTACCTGGAAGAGCCCGATCTGGGCAACATCACCGAAGGGATGGAAGCCCTGGTCTACACCGACTCCCGCCCGGGTACTCCCTACCACGGCAGCATCAGCTTCATCTCCCCTACTGCCGAGTTCACCCCCAAAAGCGTCCAGACCCCCGACCTGCGTACCGACCTTGTCTACCGCTTTAAGGTAACGCTCCGGGATACGGATGCAGGCATCCGCCAGGGGATGCCCGTCACCGTCGCCGTCCCGGCGCTGCAGTAGGCATGATGGTCACGGTTCGCGCCGACAACCTCACCAAAACCTTTCCCGGGCTGGAACGCCCGGCCCTTTCCGTTCCTGAACTCCGCTTCGAAACGGGGCAGATCACGGGTGTCGTCGGCCCCGACGGAGCGGGTAAGACGACCCTGATACGCCTGCTGGCGGGTCTCCTTGAGGCCGACGGCGGTATCCTGACGGTTCTGGACGAACCGATGCCGCAGGCCTCCGACAGGATCCAGGCCAAGATCGGCTACATGCCCCAGAAGTTCGGCCTCTACGAAGACCTCACGGTTCTGGAGAACCTCACCCTCTACGCCGACTTGCAGGGGATTCCATCGGATAGCCGCGACGAACGGATCGACGAACTCCTCCGCTTCACCTCCCTCGACCCGTTTAAAACCCGCCTGGCGGGCAACCTCTCGGGGGGAATGAAACAGAAGCTTGGCCTCGCCTGCGCCCTGATCAAAAAACCGGCCCTGCTGCTCCTGGACGAGCCGGGAGTCGGGGTCGACCCGATTTCCAGAAAAGAGCTCTGGGCCATGGTCCACGCCCTTCTGGACGAAGGGGTCGGTGTGGTTTGGAGCACCGCCTACCTCGAGGAGGCGGAGCAGTGCGACCATATCCTGCTCCTGAATGAAGGTGCTCCCCTCTTCCACGGTCGGCCCGAAGAGTTGACGGCGACGATCAGCGGGCGCACCTTTTTGTGCGAATCCGGTGAACGTTCCAAACGGGAGCTGCTGCATGCCCTCCTCGAACACGACGACGTCATGGACGGCACCATTGCCGGGGATCATGTCCGCATCATGTGCCGGAAGGGCAAAACCGCCCCGGATGCGAAAGTCCTGGGGATTGAGACGATCGCCTACACCCCCACCCCGCCGCGCTTCGAAGATGCCTTTATCGACCGCCTCGGCGTCAAGACCCGGGGCCACTCCCCCCTTGCGACCCAGGCGGCGACGATCCCGCCCTTTGCGGGCCACACCATCGAAGCGCATGAACTGACCAAACGGTTCGGCGACTTTACCGCCGCCAGGAAGATCGACTTTGCCGTCAAGCGGGGTGAGGTGTTCGGTTTCCTTGGACCCAACGGCGCAGGAAAATCGACCACCTTCCGCATGCTCTGCGGGCTTCTCAAAGCCAGCAGCGGGACGGCCAAGGTCCACGGCTTCGACCTGGGCACCGCCTCCGCGGCGGCGCGGGCGAAGATCGGTTACATGGCCCAGAAGTTTTCCCTCTACGGAAACCTGAGCGTACGGGACAACCTGGAGTTTTTCGCCGGGATCTATGGACTCAAAGGGAAGGCCAAACAACAGAAGATCGACGAGATGGTCGCCATGTTCGAACTCGCCCCCCACCTGGAACACCCCACCGACTCCCTTCCCCTGGGCTTCAAGCAGCGCCTCGCCCTCTCCTGCTCCCTCATGCACGGCCCCTCGGTCCTCTTCCTGGACGAACCCACTTCGGGGGTTGATCCCCTGACACGCCGGGAGTTCTGGACCCACATCAACGCCCTGGTACAGAAGGGGGTCTCCATCATGGTCACCACCCACCTGATGGACGAAGCAGAGTACTGCGACCGGCTGATGCTCATCTTCCGGGGCGAAGCGATCGCCATGGGGACCCCCGATGAGCTCAAACGGCAGGCGGGGGACGGCATGGAGATGGAAGCGGCCTTTATCGAACTGATCCGCCGCTTTGACGAAAAGGAACCCGCATGAACCGCCGCCGGTTACGTGCGCTGCTGCGCAAGGAGAGTTACCAGATCCTGCGTGACCCCAGCGCCCTGATGATCGCCGTCGTGCTGCCGCTGATCCTTTTGATGCTGATGGGCTACGCCATCTCGCTTGACTCCCAGAAGATCAAACTCGGCGTCCTGAACCACGACAGCGGCCCCCACGGCCGTGAGCTGATCGAACGCTTCGCCGCCTCGCCCTACTTTGAACTCCACCACGGAGGAAACAAAAAGGAGCTCGAGCGCATGATGCAGACCGGGGAGATCCGCGCCATCCTCACCCTCCCCTCAAACTTCTCCAAAGCCCTCTTTGAGAAACGCCCCACCCTCCAGGTGGTCGCCGACGGCACCGAGCCGGTCCTGGCGGGCTTTGTCCAGCGCTACGCCGGAGGGCTCTTCTCCGGCTGGCTGGCCGAACAGCCCCAGATGCAGACGAAACGTCCCCAATACCGCATCGACGTGGACGAGCGCTACTGGTTTAACGCCCCCCTTAAAAGCAGCTACTTCCTGCTGCCGGGTTCCATCGCCATCGTCATGACGATGATCGGCACCCTTCTGACAGCCCTCGTCGTCGCCCGGGAATGGGAACGGGGGACGATGGAGGCGATGATGGCCACCCCGGTGACGCCGCTGGAGATGATCCTGGGCAAACTGCTGCCGTATTTCGTACTGGGGATGGCCTCCATGGTCCTCTGTTTCAGCGTCTCGGTCTTCTGGTTCGAGGTCCCTTTCCTTGGGTCATTGTGGATGCTGCTGCTGCTTGGGGTCTGCTACCTCTTCCCCTCCCTGACCCTGGGCCTGCTCATCTCGACCCTGGCCAAAAACCAGTTTATCGCCGCCCAGGCGTCGCTTATCGCCGGGTTTCTCCCCGCGTTTCTGCTCTCGGGCTTTCTGTTCGAGATCGAGAGCATGCCCACCTGGCTACAGTACTTCACCCACGTCATCCCCGCCCGCTACTTTGTCGAATCGCTCCAGACGATCTTTATCGCCGGGGACGTCCCCGCCATCTTCTACAAGGACATGGCCGCGATGCTGCTGATCGGGACGATCCTGGGCGGGATCGTCTATAAGAAGACGGCAAAGAGGCTGGCATGAGCGCACTTTTGGCCCTGATCAAAAAAGAGTTCCTGGCGATCTGGAAAGATAAGAAGAGCCGGGTGATCATCATCGTCCCGCCGATGCTTCAGCTGCTGATCTTCTCCTTCGCTGCGACGCTGGAGGTCAAGAATATCACCCTGGCCGTCTACGACCGCGACCATACTGCCGCCAGCCGGGAACTCGTCCGGGGATTTGGTCACTCCCGCAGCTTCAGCGAAGTGATCCCCGTTTCGGACTACCGCACCCTGGAAAGCAAGATCGACAACCAGGAGGTCCTGGCCGCCCTGGTGATCGACACGGGCTTCTCCCGTGACCTGGAAAACAGCGGTGCCTCGGTGCAGATCCTGCTGGACGGCCGCCGCTCCACCGCTGCCCAGAGTGCCACCCGCTACATCGAGACGGTGATCGAGGCGTACCGCCAGGAGAAGCTGGGAAGCAGGGACCGGGAACTCTTGCGCATGCGCAACTGGTACAACCCCAACCTCAATAACTTCTGGTGGATCGTCCCCAACCTCTTCGGCGTCCTCTCCATGCTCATCGCCCTGCTGCTGACCGCCCTCTCGGTGGCAAGGGAGCGGGAGCTGGGGACCTTTGACCAGCTTCTGGTCTCCCCCGTCTCCCCGGCCCAGATCATCCTGGGCAAAACGATCCCGGCGGCCCTCATCAGTATGGGGGAAGCGACCCTGATCCTCCTGGTAGGGATCTTCATCTTCGGCCTTCCGCTGGCGGGGTCGCTGGGGATCCTCTACTTCGGGCTTTTTGCCTTTTTGCTCTCCATTATCGGCATCGGGCTCTTCGTCTCCACGATCTCCATGACGCAACAGCAGGCAATCCTGGGGGCCTTTATGATCATGATCCCCTCCATCCTGCTTTCGGGCTTCGCCACCCCGGTGGAGAATATGCCGGGCTGGCTCATCGCCGTCTCGGACGTTGTCTCGCTCAAATACTTCCTGGTGCTCATCAAGGGGGTATTTTTTAAATCGATCTCCCTGGAGGCGGCGTGGGATTTTATCTGGCCTCTTTTCCTTATCGCCGCCGTAACGCTCTCCGTTTCGATCCGGCTTTTTAGGAGTAAGTTGGAGTAGCTTATTATTGTCGAGTACTCAAGGAGAATACATGCAGCACTTCTATTTTAAATATATGATTGCAAATGAGGGCATAGAACGTTTAATCAAGTTTTATGACAAACGATCGATTACTGAACTGAAAGGAAAGACTTTTCCTCTTTCAATATATTTTGGTAAGTGGAAAGTGGAAGAACGTCAGTTAGGATTTAACACGAATAAACAACAAAGCTCTAAACAGATTGAAACTTTTTATAATTTAGCTACTTCTGAGGTGGATAATTATCTATGGATATTTTTCAGAGATAAAATATTACAAACCAAAGTCGTAGGCAAGGAGGTTTATGATGGTTTCTCTCGATTTATAGACAAAAACGGCTCATATCCAAAATCATTAGATGTTCTATTAACTGATATTCACAATAAAATTGAACTGCCTGAGTCATTTTCAAATATAAACTCCAACCAAAGCTATAATCGTAAAACCATCTCTGAACTCAAAGAAACCGAAGAGAAGATTGCGAATGCCATATGCAAACAAGAACCAATTAACATCGACATTGATAACTTACTTGATTTTTTATCACCAACAGAATTTGAAACACTGTTATTTCTCATTTTTTCCAATGAAAATGTTATTTGCTCATCTTATCGTGGAGGGACGTTGAAAGATTATGATCTAAGAATTAAAGTTTCGTCTGACTTTCACGGTATTCCCTGTGGTCTTCACTGGATACAAGTGAAATTTAAAAAAGATTATACACCCAAAGGTGACGTCTTAACTGTGTGCTTAACTGACAAAACTGATTTTTCTAATAATATTATTGGTATCGATTGGCTGAAAGAACGAATAAAAGAAAATAAAACGATTTTAACGTGGCTACAAGATATGACTTTTGGTTATCCGGAGATTTATAATATCAAAATTCAAGAGTGTCTGTTCATAAACGAAAAAAATCCAAAAAATCCGGGGACATAATACTGATTTTCTGGAGTCTTGAAAAAGCTAGAACGCACACTTAGTTCACAGGAACAGGAAAAAATCAGTGGTGTTTTTTGCCTGTTTTATGGCGGGTAATCTCAAACGCGCTGTATAAGAAGGCGATCAGTATGGCAGAAGCGCTGACGATCAGTGTCCATTCCATATTATAAATCCTCCAGTTCATCGATTTCTTCAAATGCTTTTTCCAAAATCATAGCATATTCGGAACGTTCTTCAAAAAAGGGACGGAACGGCTACCCATCCAACTTCCCAATCTCCTTTTCCAGCACGCTCTTTTGCAGCGGGTGGAGATCGCATGCCGCGACCCATTCGGTCAGCTTTTCCCGGTAGTAGGCGACGATCCGCCCGTCGGCTCCGCTCTCCAGCAGTTCGGCCACAATCGGCTTGATATCCTCTTTGGTTTCGGGGAGCCGCAGCTTGGTAAACAGCGCTTCGAGCACCTTCTCATCCGCTTCATCCCCGAGCATCCCAAGCAGTTTTGTCAGCACCGCAAACGTACACGGCTTGTTGTAGTACTTCCGCCCGTTTTTAAGTTGGTCGCACGCCAGGTCGGTGTAGACGGGGTAGAGTTTCAATACATCGATCAGCTCGCTCAGGTCCTCGTCCGCCAGGGCGCGGAAGAGCATGCGCGAACGATTCTGGATCTTGATGCGCAGCGCCGGGTCGGCCACGACGTCCGGGTTGAGTGTCGTAAAGCGCTCTAAAGGCTGAAGCCGGGAGTGGTTAAAGGCCATGATGGCGACGTTGACATTTTTGTCGGCCACCTGGGATGGGTGGGAACCGGACGGCCGGTAGAAGGCCCAGAGCAGTCTCGCGTCGTCGTCGGGATGCTCCAGGAATTCCGCGTCGCCGATCGCCTCGAAATCCTCCTCGTCCTTGAGGGATTCGATCCGCTCCCTATAGCTTGAATCTAACAGCTCGTCCATACTGTCCCAGCCTTTCGATGTTGCGCTTTTGGGTTACGAGGAAAAGGGTCTCGATAAAGGGCACATGGTCCAGTTCGAAGAGCCCGTCGGTGATGACGATGCACACCTTGTACTCGTTTACGTTGCGGGTCTTGAGGTAGTCCAGCACCGAATAGAAGCTGGTCCCCCCTTCGCTCTTTTTGATCAAGAGCTGCGAAGCGTCAAAGCCCGCGAAGGAGTCGATCTCCGTGACAAACTCCTCCTCGACCTTTTCGTTAAAGGGCACGATGAGGATCGTAAACTGCAAAAAGTTCTGGGTCAGCCGCCGGATGACCCCCAGGAACTTCTTATAGCTCTCCAGGTCGATACTGCTGGAGCTGTCCACGGCGATGATCAGCTTGATGGCGTCGTTGGTGTAGGTCGTGGAGGGGAGGTAGATATCCTTGAAGCGTTTGTTGGGCTTTTTGTAGCTGTAGTCGCGGTCGAGCAGGCTCATGACAAGGTAATCCTCCAGGATATCCTCCACGGGGAGTTCTGTCTCATGCATGCTCTCGATCTCGCGGATGAGGCGCACGGGGAGCGTGTTTTTCCCCTTGGCGCTGGCCATCGCCTGGATCAGGATCTTCCCTTCGATCTCCTTGGGTTCCGCCTCGATCAGGTCCTTGTCCGATTCCTTGATCTCCCCGCCCTGCTGCTCCTGGTCGAGCACCGCGTAGATCTCCTCCACGCTCATCTCCGTGAAGCGCTCGTCGGTAAACTCGTCTTCGGGCAGATCACCGATATCCTTGAGTTCCGTCATCATGTTGTTGACGGCGATGTTGGAGGCGAGGTTCCAGGTGTGGTGGTCGCGCATCTCGCGACGCTTGGGGTGCTTGAGGGCGATGTGCAGGATCGTGTGGGCGTACTTGTACATCAGCTGTTCCTGGGTGTAGCCCTCCAGACGGTTCGGGTTGATATGGATCGTCGCCCCCTCCGTGGCGAAAAGGCTCTCGTGCTCGTCGCCGTAGACGGTCTCCAGGCTCATGGCCAGGACCGAGAGGAAGGGGTTGGAGAAGAGAAAGGCGACCCGTGCCCGGGTGAACGCCTCTTCCACCTCAGACGACAATGGCGCCATGACTCTCCACCCATTCGTCAAAGGCCGGAAGCTCGGCGATACTGTCGTCCTTGACGAAGATATCCTTGATCAGCATGACGGCGAACTCCACCGGGAGGGATTTGGAGAAAGTGAACAGCGCGTCGGCGTGCTCCCGCTCGAACCGCTCCAGCAACGTCGCACAGAGCGCGTAGAGGATGGAGGGGTTCTTGGGCACTTCGATGCTCTCGCCCCGCAGGATCGCCTCCACGTCGGGAAGCTCCTTATAGACCTCCACGTAGGAGAGGAACTCCACCCCGGCGGCGTACCCGATAGCCCCGTAGACCAGCGGTTCGATCCCGGCGACCTTGTCGACGTTCTGCAGAATCGTCGAGACCATCGTCCAGCTTCTGGGCGTGGCAAAGGCGGGATTGGTCTCGTTGTCCCTGGGGACCTCCTGGCTCAGCAGGTCCGGGCGGAAGCTGAGGAAGCCGATGATGTAGCTGTGCAGGCCGTTTTCGATGGCCCACACCTTGAAGTCCTCGAAGTTGGCTTCGAGCACCAGGTGGACCA
This sequence comes from Campylobacterales bacterium, assembly GCA_050297855.1. Lineage (GTDB taxonomy): Bacteria > Campylobacterota > Campylobacteria > Campylobacterales > SZUA-545 > SZUA-545. The sequence goes on along the minus strand of JBNKTC010000008.1, from coordinate 114,590 downwards.
TCCGGTTGGAAAGCGGCGACGGGAGGCGGAAGACGATCCCCTTGTCATTGACCCGGTTCCCGGCACAGACGATCCGCCAGCCTTTGGGCAGGGTATACTCCCCGATGGCCCGGTCGAGGATGAGCTGGTAGATCGCACTCTGCACCGTGGGCGGGGCGGAGTTGAGCTCGTCCAGGAACAAGATCCCCTGGCTGTTCTCGTCCCGCGGGAAAAAGACCGGCGGCATCCACTTGGTCATATCGCCGTCAACGGAAGGGATCCCCCGAAGGTCGACGGGATCGAGCTGGGAGAGCCGGATATCCACCAGCTCCCATCCCCGCTCCTTCGCCATCTCGGCGGTGATGAAGGACTTCCCGATCCCGGGGCTCCCGTGGATAAAGACGGGGGTGTCCGTCTCCAGAAGAACGTTTAAAAGCCGTGTCAGATCCCGTGTTCCGATTGCCGGTGTAACCATGATGCTCCGTTTGATGTGGTATTATGAAACCCATATGCAATTTGGGTTCTAACTTGCATTCATCCGTAAAACGTACTACACTAAAAAATATTCTCGCGTTACATGATCCTGCCAAGGAGTCCGTCATGCAATCCATCCGTTTTTTTACCTCGCTCCGTGACGATGCGCAAAACGCCATCGAACACATCGGGAACGTCGACATCGTCGTCGGCATCCCGGCATTCTGGTCTATGGAGTCGATCGAACACGTCACCCGTACCGTCATCGCAGGCCTTGAGAAGTACTACCCCGACAAACGCTCCCTGATCCTTATCGCCGACGGCGGCTCGACGGACGATACGCGGGAGGTGGCCCAGCGGGTCGTCGCGGATGATTTCAACATCCACGTACTGGTCACCATCTACCGCGGTATCGGCGGCAAGGGCTCGGCCATCCGGGCCATCTTCGAAACGGCCAAGTTCCTCAAGGCCCGGCACGTCGCCCTCTTCGACTCCGACCTCAAGTCCATCACCCCCGAGTGGGTCAAGAATGTCATCGAACCGGTAGTAGAGGGGTACGACTTCGTCTCCCCGGACTACCTGCGCCACAAGTTCGACGGTACCATCACCAACACCATCGCCTACAACCTTACCCGCGCCCTCTACGGCCACAAGATCCGCCAGCCCATCGGCGGCGACTTCGGCATCTCGGCCAAGCTCGTCAACCACTACCTCACCGAGGACATCTGGGAGACCGACATCGCCCGCTTCGGGATCGACATCTGGCTGACGACCCTGGCCCTCGTCTCGGGCTTTAAAGTGTGCCAGACGCGCCTGGGGGTCAAGATCCACGGCGAGAAGGACCCCTCGGCGGACCTGGGGCCGATGTTCCGCCAGGTGGTGGGGACGATCTTTACGCTGATGGAGTTTTACAAAGACCACTGGAAGCAGGAGATGGCGACCAGGGAGGTGGAGTTCTACGGCGAGGTACCCAACGAAGAACCGCCCCACATGACGATCAACAAAGACGCCCTGCTCCAGTACTTCAAACTGGGGTACGCCAACTTCGCCACACTCTGGAAAGAGCATATCGGCGAGGCGGAGTTCGCCGCCGTCACGACCCTGGCGGCCCACCGCGAGGGGGAACCTTTCCAGATGCCCACGGAGGTGTGGGTGCGGATCGTCTACCGCTACGCCGTCCTCTTCCACAACACCGACCGCCAGCGCTTCAAGATCCTCGACACCCTCATCCCCCTCTACTACGCCCGGGTCGCCTCGCTGGTGGAGACGCTCTCGGAGAAGAGTTCCCAGGAGGCCGAGACGTTTTACGAAGAGCAGGCGAAGGTGTTCGAGCGGGAGAAGCACATCCTCATCGAAGCGTGGAACCACGACGACGATACGATGCGCCCCGTGACACTGAAGGAGTACCTGGGCAGGATTTGGCGCTAAAGCGCTTTAGGCTACACTACGCCTGATTTTTCCCGAAGCGATCGCCATGAGCCTTTTCCGCAGAAAAACCGTCACCGCCCTCTTCCTGGCCCTTGCCGCAGCAGCGGCACTGGGAAGCGGCGTGCTGGTCCTCTTCCTCTCCTCCGACGACGGCCGGATGACTGTCGACCGCCCCGTCGCCTTCCCCTACCTTGAAAAAGGCCGGGTCGGCCTGGTCTACTTCGGCTATGTCGGGTGCCGCTACATCTGCCTTCCGGCCATGGAGGAGATGCGGGAGCTCTTTGGCGAACTGGAGGCGGCGGGCGTTGCAGATGCCAGCCGCTTCTTCTTTGTCTCCCTCGACCCGCAGACGGATGCGGGGGTGGTACAGAACTACGCCGGGAGTTTCCACCCGGCATTCCGGGGCCTTGCCCCGGACGCCGAGACCCTGAAGGCGATGCAGTCCGATTTCGGCTTCCAGCGCTCCCGTTCCCCCTTTGACTCGACGGAGATCAGCCATACCGGGTTTCTCTACTTCCTGATAGAAAAAAATAAGACGATTTATTTAAAGTACATCTACATCACAAAACCGTATAATGGCCCGCAGATTGCTAAAGATATTAAAAAACTATTAAAAGCGAGCCCCGATGTACAACCTCTTCCCCGCCTACAACCTTAACGACCCTGACCTTGCCAAAGAGCTGCACGAGGAATCCCGGCGTGCCGACCGGATCATGCTCTTTCTGATCCTGGCCAACTGGCTGATCGTCTCGGGGCTCACGTCGCTGACCTACGGGACCTATGCCCTGGGCATCATTGGCGGTGCCGTCGCGATGATCCTGGCGTTTGTCGCCTACAAGGCCATGGGCGGGACCCCCGCCTCCCGTATCGTCATGGGGATCGCGATCATGATCTTCCCGATCATCATGATCCAGCAGCAGCTGGGGCTCATCGAGATGCACTTCCACGTCTTCGTAGTCCTGGCGATCCTGACGATCTACAAGGATATCCTGCCCCTGCTCGCGGCGGCGGGACTGATCGCCGTACACCACCTGTTTTTCACCTACCTGCAGCTGAACGAAGTGAGCTTCTTCGGCTCCCCCATCGTCATCTTCAACTACGCCTGCGGGTATGACATCGCCTTTTTGCATGCGGCCTTTGTCGTCATGGAGAGTGCCGTACTGATCTACATCATCAATATGGTCACCAACCAGTTCGTCAGTGCCAAGGATACGACCAATGTCGTCACCAAGATCTCCGAGACCAAAGACCTCACCTTCCGCGTCAAGGAGATCGAGGAGGCGGATGTGGTCTTCAACCGCTTTATGGAGAGCCTCGCTTCGGTCATCACGACGACCAAGGAGGGGAGCCGCGAGAACATGATGGCCGTCGATACCCTGAGCGCCACCTCCGACGCGATCAGCGAAAAGACGGCCCAGGAAGCGGCACTCTTTGACAAGGTCACGGCCAACGGCACCGACATCCAGACGTTGATGCACCGGACCGTCGAAGGCTCCGAGCGCGCCAAGGATGATATCGCCAACGCCAAAAGCAAACTCTCAGAGGCCCGGGACTCCACCCTGAGCCTGGTACAGAAGGTCCAGGCAAGCGCGGCCATCGAACAGGAGCAGGCGAACAAACTCAACGAACTCCGACAAAACGCCGACGAGGTCAAAGGGGTGCTCACCGTCATCTCCGAGATCGCCGACCAGACCAACCTGCTGGCGCTTAATGCCGCCATCGAAGCAGCCCGGGCAGGCGAACACGGCCGGGGCTTCGCCGTCGTCGCCGACGAAGTGCGGAAACTGGCCGAGCGGACCCAGAAGAGCCTGGACGAGATCAACACGACGATCAGCCTGATCATCCAGGCCATCAGCGACACCAGCGAAGTGATGAACAAAAACGCCGACCAGGTCCTCCACCTCATCGACATCTCAAACCGCACCGAAAGCCAGATCAACGAGACCACCGACTACATGAACAGCGCCAACGACGTCGCCATCACCTCGGCGGACAGCTCCGAGACGGCCTCAGCCAAGAGCAGGGAGCTGATGGAACAACTGAAACAGATCCATGGCATCCGGACGGAGAACATGGGTAACTTCGACCGTATCATCGGCGAGAGCCGTCAGCTGGCCGAAAAGGCCCATATCCTCAACGATGAGCTGGAGATGTTCAAGACGAAATAACCCCTCAGGACGTCCGGCCGGTCCCGCTCCAGATGGGATTTGCCCGGTCCTCGGGATCGAGCTTCTCCCGCTCCGCGGGGTAGATGTGCCAGAACGACGCATCGATCGCCCCCTCTTCATACGTCGCCTTTTTATCATGATAAAAGGGACACCACCAGTTTTCCACCACCTTTACCAGATAAACCAGATAGCTAAAGAGCGCCACGCTCAAAGGGCAGTAGACCTTGCAGTTAAAAAGCCAGAAGATGCGGTAGCGGCTTGGCTGCCACCACGGCATGTCCGTCGTAAAGGTGATCTGGTCTTTTTGCGTATAGCGGTGGCTGATCCAGTCGGGGACAAAGTCGCCGTAGGTTTTGAGGTTTTCCGCGCCCATGATCTTCAGGTGCCATTGCACGAGCAGGACCGCTACGATGGTGAAGGGGACGGCTATTAGGAGCGGTAAATATATCAGTACCGTTCCCAGGGCGTTTTGCCATAGGGGTCTTTGTTTGTGGTTTTTGCCTATGAGGACGCGGTTCATGGAGGTTCCCTTTTTTTTGATTCAGTATAGCATGAATGGGGATTAAGGCTTTTCATCCAATATAATATTTTTAAACTGTTTTAGTAGTACATGAATATAAGTTTTATTTCATATAATGATTACTTATTAAATACTAGCAAGGAAGAGGGTTATGATGGAAAATCATGAATATGCGGGATTTTGGATACGTTTTGGTGCAGTTTTAATCGATATAGTTGTTATGCTAATAGTCATCGGTATACCATTAACACTAATATATGGCACTGAGTATTGGACTTCAGAAACAAATTTCCATGGTTTTTGGGATTTTATTCTAAATTATGTTGTTCCTCTAGTCGCAACAATTTGGTTCTGGCAGCGCTTTTACGGCACCCCTGGGAAGATGGCGCTGAACTTAAAAATTGTAGACGCGAAAACAGGTCAAAAACTTACGTTAGGTCAATCTATAGGAAGATATTTTGCCTACATATTATCAACCATTCCACTGTGCTTAGGATACATCTGGGTAGCGTTTGACAAAAGAAAACAAAGCTGGCATGACAAGTTAGCTGGTACTGTTGTGATCAGGGATACTAATAAAATACCTGTTCAGTTTGAAAGGGAAGATCAATAGAGATAAAAGGACTACCCTTTTATCTCTATATAAAAATTACTGGAGAATATTTTGAATAAAAGTAATGTTATAGTTGATGAAAGTATCCTACCTCATTTAAATGAAATCGCCGAACGCTTGTGGTCTACTCCCAGTCATGCAGCGATTATGGTTGGTGCAGGTTTTAGTAAAAATGCAAATTATGATTTTCCAGCTTGGTCAACTCTGGGGGATATTTTCTTTGAGAAGATACATGGAAGAAAACCAAATAAAGATAAAGGAGAAGATAGATATTTAAATGCGTTAAAGTTAGCCGATGAAGTTCAAGCTGCTTTTGGTAGGCCGGCATTAGATCAACTATTGCGCTCTAATATCCCCGATACTGACAGTAGACCTTCACCCTTACATATTAAATTATTAGAACTCCCATGGTCAGATGTATTTACTACTAACTATGATACTTTACTCGATCGTGCCCGTGATTCAATATCTTCACAAAAATTTGATTTGGTTATAAACAAAGAAGATTTAGTATATTCGGAAAAACCAAGAATTATAAAACTACACGGTAGCTTTCCATCTGAACGACCTTTTATTATAACAGAAGAGGATTATCGGACTTATCCAAGAGATTTTGCTCCATTTGTAAATACTGTTCAACAATCGTTATTAGAAAATACACTTTGCCTCATCGGTTTTTCAGGTGATGATCCCAACTTCCTTCAGTGGATAGGCTGGATTAGGGATAACTTGGGTAAAGAAAATTCACCCAAAATATATCTAATTGGCATATTTAGTTTATCAGATGCACAAAAAAAATTGTTGGAACAGAGGAACATAGTACTAATTGATTTTTCTAGCTCTCCGGACATTGGCAAAAGTCACTACAATGCAATAGAACGTTTTTTTGATTATTTGTTTTCACGGAAGAAAGAGGAAAACCGATTGGGTTGGCCTGAAAATTCCAAAAAACTATATCCTGACAGCAAACAAGATAAATTGTTGCAACTCAGGGAATTACTTGAAGAATGGAAAACAGTCAGGTTGAATTTTCCTGGCTGGGTAGTGGTACCTGAAGAAAATAGAAATAGCTTATGGCAATCAACTGAACGTTGGATTAGCTATATTTCTGTAAATGATGTATTACCCGAAACACTAGATTTATACTTCTCATTTGAACTGAATTGGCGTCTTGAAAGATGCTTGGTTCCAATTTATAATAATCTTGCTGAGTTATTTGAAACGGTTCTAAATAAATACTGGCCATTCCAAGACATTACATCTGTAGGTTCTGAAATAAAGGTTGCTGATAAAGAAAACAATCTTTTATCATGGCAAGAAATACGTTCCACATGGATATATCTTTCACTTTCAATGTTACGTTTTTATCGTGAAGAAGGTATGTCCGACAAATGGGAACAAACAAATAGAAGATTAGATATTTTGGAGGATGTTTTTTCGCTAGAGCAAAAAAACTCTTTATATTTTGAACGAGTATTATTCGCTCTTTTTAATTTGGATATTCCAAAAGTAAAATCTGAGTTAGGTAAATGGCCTGTAAATTTTTCTCTTCCATTTTGGGAAGCGAAGCGCGCAGGAATTTTGGCAGAGATTGGTGAAGGAGAGGAAGCAGCTCAAATTTTAGAACGTTCCTTACTTGAGGTGAGGAATAAGCTTAACTTAAAACCTGTGACCATTAACTATACATTGGTTTCGCAAGAAGCTTCTATTATGTTATTAACACACTATATAAAACAGTCAAATGCCATACAAAATGGTCAATGGGATAAACAAGAAGAAATTAGACGTCAATTTACTGAAAGGTGGAATACCCTTAAGCAGTATAAGTGTGATCTATGGAATGAAATAAAGCTGTTTGAGAAAAAGTTGGAACAGCCATATATTGAGAAGAGTCCTGTTACGGAAAAACTTGGATTTGATATTGGTCAAACAGTTAAAACACACCATTTAGGAAGTTCAAACCAAGATGTGCTTGAAGCATACCGATTTGTAAGATTCAGGGAAGAATTGGGTCTGCCTTACAGACTAGCGGGATTAAGTTTTGGGAAAGAAAGTACAGAAGGAGCCATACAGAGGCTATCTAAGTACTCTCCAAATTGGGCACATATTATTTTAATGCGTCTTGGAGATGAGAAAGTGATTGATCAGATGTTTGATCGTCAATCTTTATTTAAATTAAAAATTTCGAATATTGACAACCTGATTGTAGAATATTTACAAATTTTAAACAAGGTAGAGTCGGATATTGCTCAAGGTAGAGGATTATATGTTGATAACTTTGGTGTGCTGTTGGCGAAGACTGTCCCAGAAATTTTGTCACGTTTATGTTGTAAAAGCACCAATGATAAAAAAATACTGTTATTAGAGTTTTTACAAAAAATATATTCTAGTAAACATAAGCATCACTACAAGGGAATTGGCAATCTTATGAAAAGATTGTTATTAACATACTCTTCTAAAGAACAATATTATCTTCTTCCAAAATTAATCGATATTCCATATCCAGAAAATACCAATATACTTCTTGAAGAGGAATTTCAAAATCCATTGCTTTATCTTCGAATTACAGATGAAGTTATTAATTCATACCAAAAACTTGAACTCGATAAAAAACAAATAACATATTTTTTTGATTTGGCTTCTTCTCAAGAAGACTTGAAACGAAAATGGGGTATCTCCACTTTGTGTAAGCTTTATGAATTCGATTTATTGTCAGGTGATCAATCAGTGGAACTGGGATCTGTTCTTTGGTCTAAGACAGATGAAGATGCTTTTCCTTCAAACACACAATTTCACAAATTTGCTTTTCTTGACCTACCACATCCAGATACAGTATATCCAAGTGCATTAATAAAAAAATATATTTCAGAAACAGATTTCCCAGTACATGCGTCTCAAAAAGATCAAGGGTTACCAATGACACAAGGATATATTCCGTTAGTTACTGAAATTCTTGGTGCCAGTCAATATATAGATTGGTCAAAGGAAGAGATTGATGATCTGTTGGATAAATTGATAGATTGGTGGAATAAAGATAAGCAGTTTCTAAAAACACAAGATAATAATAACCCCTTTGGTTCAATAAAAGATGAACACAAAAGTCGTTTTTATACATTGATAGAGGTTTTAATTGTAGTTGTTTTACCGAGATTTGAAAAAGAGACGATTAAAGATAAGCAGCGTGCTTCATTAAAACAGTTGATAAAAGAATTTGATGAGTATGGATTAGAAACCATAAAGTTAAAAGCTACAAGTATACATCTTTTAGATTTTGACGAAAATATCCTTGTAGGGGAAATTGAGAATACTTTGAGAAGTAATATAGAATGGCAAGTTAATGAAGGGCTACATGCAATCTTAGAATTAATAAAGCATAGTCATAACATAAGTCGAGCTCATCTTGAAAATCTTTTAATCACAACGAGTCAAAAAATATATTGGACACATGAAGTTGGATTGGCATCATCTATAAGTTTAATACAAAGGGTTGTTAAAGATTTTCCTCACTTTTTTGAAGAGAATATCCAAAGTAAAGTTTTAGAATGTCTCACTGTTTTATTGGATTCAACTCGATTAGATCATAACTTAAGTAAAAAAGATTTTTTTATGCGTTTGAAACATAGAGAAAAAGCAGTTGGTTTGGTAGAAGAATTATTTCATTTTTATACCAAACAGAAAAAAACAATTCCAAAAGAAGTATTGACATGGAAAGAGGTATGCTCCAATGAGGAAGAGTTTGCAGAAATAAAAGTACATTGTGTTTCCATGTAGAGGTCTTGAAAAACCACGTACATCCCGCCCTCATGCCGGGCTAGGGCACCTACTCTTTCTTTAGAAGAAAGGTAGGCCAAAGAAGCGTCAGACGGTTGTGTTGGTCCTCGTTCCTTCGGAATTGCATCTTTCTCCCTCCTCCGGCGTAAAAAAGAGGGGCCTGCGGAATACCCCAAGGGCACTTCCGTTGGGCGCTCTCTTCGCCTCGTGACCGAAGGGAACTTCGCAACGAAGTGAGGACACACAGTCCTCGTCCTTTTTCCTCTTTTTTACTTCTCCGTCGGGGAAAAACAAAGTCACACAATTTTGGAAAGAAAGCGGTTTTTTTGGCTTTATTTTTGGGGGAAAGGGGAAGGGGTGGCCCTTATCTCGCGCTTCCGTCGCGTATCGGCTTCACCTTATGGTTGTTTATTCCCGCCAATTGATTCAGGCTTTTTTTCAGTCTGTCTATTTGCTCTTCATGTTTTTCGATTACCAGCATCATCGTTTGTAGTTTTATCGGATCGACTGTTTTGTCCAGTTTATCTGTTTTTAAAACCACGTCCTCAATGGAACGCTTATTGGCATTGATATTAAAGACCAGCCATACGCTAATTAAAATATTTATCAATATGAGCCCTATGGCTATATTCAGTAGATTTTTTTTTAAAAAATTCTCATTCTCCATTTGAGTCGCCTTTTTTCTCAGCTTCGTGTAGCTTTTTGATTTTTTCGTTATATTTCCTATCGATTTCATCCATCTCGTCGTTCAGCTTTTCCACAGCTTTTTTATTTTTATCCCGCTCTTTTTTATCCTTGCTCAACTCGTTGATTTTTTTGCTGTTTCTTGCGATCATTTCTTCATGTCGCAATAGATCGTCTGTATTATTTTTAATCTCTTCTTTTACGTCGGCGATCTCGACTTTTATATCCTGATATTTCTGTGCGACGGCTTTGTATTCGTCGGAAGATCTTTTGCCTTCTTTTTCAAGCGCTACCATCTCTTCTTTTGTTATACGCATCTCTTTTTCAAGTTCTATCATCTTAGTTTCGTTTTTGTGTTTGTTCTCACGCAGTTCTTGAGTCAATACGTCAAAGTCACCTTTTGTCGCACAAGAAGCAAAGATAAACGGTATAACTAGCAATAAAATGTATGAAAGCTTCATCAATATCCTTTTGGCACCTAGCAGAACGCTTCATGGCGGCCTGCAAATGTATTATCCTTATATTATAAATTAGAACTACTAAAATGTTTCAAGAAGCGCTTTTCTTTGCTTTGCTTTCTTTTTTGGGAAAAGAGCCAGGAACTATCTCCTCTTATTTTTCAACTCCAGCAGTGCATTGTGCTCGAACAAAAACATCAACGTTTCATGAACGTAATGCTTGATGGCTTCGCGGGTGGGTTTGTCCAGTTTGTAGACTTTCTGGCCGCGGATGGTTTTGGCTTTTCCGAAGAGCAGGTTGTTGGGGTCGGGTAGGTGGCGGCCGCGGAGCCAGCCGATGTGGATGTGGTCGTCTTTGACCCGTATGTAGCAGAAGCCGCCCTCTTTGGAGCGGAGTGTCGTGATGTTTGCGCTGTGTTTTTCTCTGGCGTCGTTGCCGATGCACACCTTAATATAATCACGCACCTTCAGGAAGAGATCGGCGTGTTCGCCTGTGCTGTCTCTCTCATAGGAGGTTCGGGGGATATTCATTGTTTTACCAGTAGACGAAACACTAACGGGCGCTCCATCAGGCCACCGCTTCTAATCCCTTGCGGTCAAGTAGATTGAGAAGTTTTTTTGAGGGGCCGCTGGGGTGTTTGTCACCCGCCTCCCACTGGCGAATCGTCGAAAGGCTGATATTTAGCAGCGATGCCAAAACTGCCTGGCTGATCCGGTAACGTTCTCTAAGACTTTTGATTTTTTCCGCCGAATAATCGGGAATTTCATCATGGCGTAAAAGGTCGTACTCCTGCATCCGGCGTTTATCGATAAAACCGGCGGCATGAAGATCAGCTGCACTCTCATGTACCGCATCAAGAATTCGGCTTTTATTCTTGCTCATTGCATATCTCCTCTACAGAATGGTTTTTTACAAGGACTTCCAGATCGATATCGCCCAGGGCCAGATAATCCGCTGCGATTTTTTGCAGGGCTTCAAGCTCTTTGGAGCTGATGTTGCCTCGTTCGCTCTTCTCGAAGCCGAACACAAAAAACCAACGGTCATCCTTATTGGTTGCCAGAAGTGTCCTTGTACTTCCGCTTTTACCCCGACCGGGAACGGCTACACGTTTTTTGACAACCCCGCCGCCCAGGTCTGCATCGATAAGACCCGATTTCATTTCCGTCACCGCATCGCATAACGTTTTATCGGTTAATTCCGTTTTTCGCATCCAACGGTTGAAATAACGGGTCTTAAATACTCTATTCATATAGGAAGTATACCACTAAGTGTCGTAGTTGTAAAGTGTTCTCTAAAACCCCAACCATATCCCTATGTGCAGTGGTCAGGGGGAGTGCCTTGTTAGGGCTATATACCGTCATAGACTTTTTTATACGTAAAACTTGTTCGGATATTCGAGTAAAAATAACTGCCGTGTGAATCTGCAGCCATCAATCCATCGTAAGTTGTTTGTGGTACGTCGTAATATCTGTAGATGCTTCCGTCGCTGACAAACTCTGCTTCCAGTATTTTTGATTCGGGTAGATATCCCACAGACTTCAGGGAGGATGATTCAAGTGCTGTCCGGTCAAAAGGGAGTGTCTCCAACCTGCCGACAATATCCTGTATCCCCTGAGTCAAAACCGAACCGGTTACATCGCCGTTCAGGTAAGAATCCGCAAAGGAGTGATGTTTCCAGTCGGCATCATCATGGGTGTTGGTATGCGTTGCAGGGAGTACCGTATACCCCAGTGCTCTTACCGCATTGATCACCCAGTCATTACTCGAAGTTACATAACGCGTTATCGGTTTGTGATCGTCAAGAGTTAATAACCAATCTCCCACATGTCCCGCAGGTGTGGCTACCGAAAACAAACCAATATTCGGGAAACGGTTCATGTAGTATTTCTCTGAATCTATCTTCCCCTGATAAATCGCGTCCCAGGCACTATTGGCGTAAAAGTTTCCCTGGGAATGCGCGACAATTAATAATCTCTTACAGCTTTGTATCTCTGATTTGTATTTGGCAATATGGTTTTGTAAGTCCTCATCCACGACATAATTGTAAGATTCAATTGACTGCGTGGTAGACTTCATAGCCTCCTGGAACCAGTCTGGGGCTACCTCCAAAGCACTCAACCAACGGTAGAATAACGACCATTCTTCCAGTTCTCTCTGCCTGAAAACCTCCAAAATCTGATAATACCACTCTTCGTTTTGGTTATAGGCAATATCGTAATTCAGGGTATAGCCTTGGGCTTGTAGATGGGGTACAGTTGTGTCCATAAGAGCCTTTAGCGAACTGCGAGCATCATTTTGATCGTTAAACATCCCATTGCTGAAATAAATCGCCAGTTTTCTTTCGGAAACGGAACAATTTTCAGCAAAAGCGTTTGTTGAAAACAAAGCCAGCAGACATATTAGAATTATCTTTTTCATGGTATCTCCTAATTCTCCATCTGATCGGGATCGAAGGTGCATTGTGCCTTTCCGTCGAGCGGCACGCTAAAGGTCATGCCTCCCAATTGGGAATCGGCTTTGATCCATGCCCTGATTCTTTCCTCGGTATTGAGCACTTGGGCTTTGAGTTTTTTATAGTTAGTACTTGCCGTCTCAGGATCGATATACCACAAACAGTCAATTGCTTTACCCTGTTCCGTATTTGCTTCCAGGACCTTCTCCCTGTCATCCGCATTCAGGATAAATGCCTGATCGGCTTTTGCCTTGTCCGTAAGTACCCGTCTTATTTTCTCCGAATCGGGATATTCGATAGCGATATATCGCTGAATATCGTCCCGTACGCCGTCATTGTCGGAGTCGATGCCTTCGAGGGTTTTTTTGCCCGCCTCACCCGGATCAGCCGGTAGACCATCTAGATCACCTGAACACCCGAGCAATAAAGGAAACATTAGCAAGGAACAACAAAAGTGAATAGATTTTTTCATAGGTATCTCCTATACACTTTACGACTCTCCTCTTTGGAAAGCTCAAAAGCCGTACCGTTTACGGCATTGTCAGTGGCAAATGCCAGGAGATCGTTATCGAAAGCTTGTGAACCTACGGAAAAAGCCAGCATAGGGCTGACCGCAAAGATTGATTTTCTAAACACGAGAACTCCTTTTAATTTAAGATAGATAAATATTGTATGAATATATGTTTAATTTAATATAAAACTTAATAAATAATTTAATTAATATTTTATTAATGTTAATTGGGGAAGTGTCGAATTTAAAGTTTTATGCCTCAAAAATTGGGACTACAAGAGGATAATTCCCTATCTCCGTTTATTCCTCAACTCCAGCAGCGCATTGTGCTCGAAGAGAAACATCAGCGTCTCATGGACATAGTGTCTGATGGCGTCGCGTGTGGGTTTGTCCAGTTTGTGGACTTTCTGGCCGCGGATGGTTTTGGCTTTGCCGAAGAGCAGGTTGTAAGGATCGGGGAGATGGCGGCCCCTAAGCCAGCCGATGTGGATATAGTCGTCTTTGACCCGGATATAGCAGAAGCCGCCCTCTTTGGAGCGCAGCGTCGTGATGTTTGCGCTGTGTTTTTCCTTGGCGTCGTTGCCGATGCAGGTTTTGATGTAGTCCCGTACTTTTAGGAAGAGTTCGGCGTGTTCGCCCGTGCTGTCTCGCTCATACGAGGTTCGATTTGTTTTCATTTTACTATTTGATCTCCCCCGGTCTGTTCTGATTGAATATCTTTAAAATCTCAATCACGTCAGCTTTGACCGGGTAGACGATAGTATACCCTCGAAAAACCAGGTCTCTGACGTTGGGCTTATCGGAATAATAAGATTTGCGACATTGGAGCGGATTGGCTTTGAGAAATTCGATACGGGTAAGGAGTTCGTCTAAAAACTCGGTAGCAGCCACAGGTTTGTCGGCGGCGATAAAATCGTTGATGGTATGGAGGTCATTTTTGGCTGTAGCGGTGAAAAATATCGTCACACTTAGGCTTTGTGTGCGACTTTTATCTCTCTCATCACGGAATCTAAATCATGGAGTGCTTCACTGCCGTTATCGACACGTTCGATAATATCGGCGACTTCCCGCCTGCGTTCGGCTAGCAACTTTTCGTCAATATCATCCACTACATTGACGGAATTATTGGGAAGGGTTTCGAGAAAAGCACGAAACTTTTCCAGGATGTTTTCCTGGACTTCCAAAGTCAGAGTATGCATTTACAGCTCCTTACAATTCCATACATTATACAAAAAAACCTACTAAATTAAAATGCTAGTCTAATCCCCACCGGGCAGTGGTCGGAACCTTCGATATCCTGGAGGATGAAGGCGTCTTCGAGGTATTCGGTGAGGTCCTCGGAGATGAAGAAGTAGTCGATCCGCCATCCGGCGTTGTCCATCCGGGCGTTAAAGCGGTAGGACCACCAGCTGTATTCGTGCTCTTTGTCGCCGTGGACGTAGCGGAAGGTGTCGACGTAGCCGTTTTCGATCAGCTTATCGATCCAGGCGCGCTCTTCGGGGAGGAAGCCGGAGGTCTTTTCGTTGGACTTGGGGTTTTTAAGGTCGATTGGTTTGTGGGCCGTGTTGACGTCGCCGCCGATGACGATGGACTTGCCCTGCTCTCTCAGGGCATTGCAGTGGGCCAGGAAGTCGTCGTAGAACTTCATCTTGTAGGCCAGCCGCTCCTCGTCCTTCTGGCCGTTGGGGAAGTAGACGTTAAAGAGGACGAAGTCGCCGAAGTCCTGCTCGATGATACGGCCTTCGTTTTCGATGTCGATCTCGGGACGGGTCTCGACGCTTGCAGGGTTCAGCTGCGAAAAGGTCGCCGTACCGGAGTACCCTTTGCGCTCGGCCGAGTTGACGGCGCGGTGGAGGAACTCCGTCCCGAAAAGCCCATCCGGGATCTGCTCGGGGAGTGCCTTGATCTCCTGCAGGCAGAGGATATCGGGGGCGCGTTCGTCCACCCATTCAAACCCGTTTTTATTGGCGACAGCCCGGATGCCGTTGACGTTCCATGAGATGACTTCGATTGACATATATCTTTTTATCCTTTACTCACACTTCGATAATAAACCGGACACCCTCGTCCGTGTTCTCTTCTTTCAGCCTTCCGTGCATATGCCGTTCGATGATCATCTTGGACATATAGAGCCCGATCCCGGTCCCGTGTCCCGTATCTTTGGTCGAAAAGTAGGGGTCGTAGATCTTGTCGAGGATCGCTTCGGGGATCCCGCCGCCGTTGTCCGTGATCACCATGCGGATTTTCCCCTGCGGGGTCTTGTCCCACTCGATTCGGATCCATTTGTCTTTTCGCCGGGAACGTTTAAGGGCGTCTTTGGCGTTGTTGACGATATTGAGCACCACCTGCATGAACTCATGCCGGTACCCGTAGATCTCCAGCGGTTCCGATTCGGAGACGAGCAGCTTGATCGTGTTGTTTTTGAGGCTTGCCCCGATCACTGTCTCGACCCCCTCGATGATATCCCTGGTCGTAAAGACCTGCTTGGACTTGTCCTGCTTGAAGAAATTCCGGAAATCATCGATGGTCGAGGACATATGCCCGACCAGCTTCATGGAGCTCTCCACCGACTCTTTGAGATACGCCTCGTTGAGTTCGGAAAACTCGTACGCATCCTGGATATCCTGGATCTGGAGGCCCAGGGCGTTAAGCGGCTGGCGCCACTGGTGGGCGATCATCCCCACCATCTCGCCCATGGCCGCCAGTTTGGACTGCTGGATCATGATCCGCTCCTGCTCGCGCCGTTTGGCCAGCTCCTCCTCGACCTGCTTTTCCAGGTCTTTCTGATACTTTTTAAGTGTCAGCAGCGACGCCTTGAGCTCATCCTGGGTCTGGAGCAGGGAGCTGTGGATCAGCTCCTTTTGCCGAAGGATCGTCGCGACAAAAAAGGCGATCACCCCCATGAACCAGACATACCCCTGCAACAGCAGCAGCGTGTCGTTGGGCTCGGGGCGCACAAAGGGGCCGTACCCGTAGACGGTCCCCGCGACGACGATCAGGGAAGTAAGCACGACCGAAAAGCTCCCGCCCAGCGCACCGAAACGGATGCTCGCCCACAGTACCGGGATAAAAAACATATAGGCGATGGGGTACTTCGCCTGGTCGAAAAAGCCCAGCGGGCCGAAAAAGACCAACCCGCCCCCGACGATAAAAAAGAGGATCAGCAGGCTTTCACCCCAGTTGTTTCGAAAAAAGAGGTTCACACACTCCAGCCGGACGGCGATGACCAGGGGCGTGATTACCAAAAAGCCGATCAGGTCACCCAGGAACCATGTATAGGAGACCGTAAAGTGCTCCGTGATCCCGATAAAGCCGTGGAGCAGCAGGGTCGTACTCCCGCCCCATGCGGTCACCAGCGAGGCGGCGGTAACGGCGACAAAGAAGATGATCATACTCCGCAATGACGAAAAGAAGTTATACCCGCCGCCGAAACGGAAGATGATCCACGCGCCCAAAAGCGGCCCCAGGGTATTGGTCACGGCGATCTGGAGTGACGGGAGAAAGGGGGTGAGGGTCATGTTCAGGAAAAACGCCCCCAGGGCGATCCCGGCCCATGATCGGTAACCGTAAAGCAGCAGGACCGACAGGGCGACGCCGGTCGGCGGCCAGACGGCAAAGACACTGGAGGATTCTACCAGGGAGAGGGGTGCGACCGCTTTGGCGGAGAAGAAATAGGCCAAGGCTGTCAAAAAGGTAATAAGAAAGTGTTGCCGCATCTGCTCTTTTCCGCGATCTTTTTGGCACTATCCTACCACAACAAAAGGCAGTGCATCCAGTGCAAACGGGAACAGACGGTTTTTTTTAATGTTTGTTTAAACAAGCAGGTATGAAAGTTGCACCTTTTAAGCCAAAAGGCCCGCCATGTCCATCGAAGCAAAGATCAAAGAAGAGGTGATGAAGACCACCTACGGCAATATCGACAACCTGTTCGAGTATATGGACCAGCGCTTCGTCCTAAGCGATGAGAGCAAAGATATCATCGTCCGGGAGCTTAACAAGCTCAAAGACCAGCTCTTCCTCATCGCCGAAAACAGCCGCCTCTCCTAAAGCCGCCTGTTCAGCAGCGCCCGAGGCCGATCAGCTGCAGGATATCATAGAGGTCGCTGAGGTAAAAGGCGCGGTGGGCGACGTTGTCAAAATGGGTGACGGTATAGATATCCCCCGCGTTATAGCGGCGCATCGTTCCCACAAACTCCCCCGGAAACTTCCCATTCAGGGGCGAATCCTTGACCATCTCGTCGCTGACCTCGTCAAAGAGGGCGAAAATCGCTTCGTGCTGTTTCTCACCGTCCAGCATGTAGATATCGGACATCCAGAGGCCGTGGGCGTCAAAGAGCTCCCGGTAGCGTTGCTGCGTCATAGGGCGTCAGGCGCGCAGCATCTTGACGATGGTACGCGTGGAAGCCAGGTCCAGGGCCGTAAAACCGTCGACGTTCGCGATGGTGCGGTCGGCCCCCGCCTCCAGCAGCATCCGGGTCATCGCCTCCTTGCCGGCGGAGGCGGTGTACATAAGCGCCGTGACACCGTTGTCGTTAATGCCGTCGATATCGATCCCCGCATCGATCAGCATCCGGACGATCGGTTCGGAGTCGGCAAAGCAGCCGTTCCAGAGGGCGTTGTTGCCGTCGACGTTGGTGATGTTAAGATCCAGGCCGTCCAGGGTCAGGATCTGGCGGACGATCGCTTCCTCACCGTCCTTGGCCGCACGCATGAGTGCCGTATAGCCATGCTCACCCTGGAAGTTGATATCTTCCATCAGGTAGCCCTTTGATTCCATCCATTTTTCCAGTTCCATGATGCCTCCTATTATTGAGATAAGTTCTAATGCATATAGGGGATGTCGAGGTTGCTGTCGCGGTCCTCGGCGGCAAAGTCGTAGGCGACGTCGCTTTTTAAAAAAGCCCCTTTTTTCAGGAGCACCGCCCGCTGGAGTTTGTGGATGCCCAGCTCTTCGAGGCGATGCTCCAGCTCGTGATAGTAAAAATCGAGGATGATCGGGTGCAGCCCCTCGCCGGCTTTCAGCTCCAGGACAAAACGGTCCAGCTCCTTAAGCTCCATCTCCGACATCTTTGTCAGTTTGCGCAGCAGGTTACGCACGAACTGCTTGGAGTGGGAGTGCTCGGTGATAAAGAGCAGGCGCGACGCCGCCCGGGTATCGGCGGTCTGTTCGTTGTAGCTGTAGGCGTAGCGGAAGTGCTCGCACACCAGCTCGATGTATTCGGGGAAAAGCTCCAGCACCGCCACGAGCTCCGTCAGGTCCCGGTCCATCAGCACCTGGAATAGGGTCATTACCCGCGGGCTCACCTTGGCCCAGTGCGCCTTGGCCGAGGAGCCCTTCTTCTCCGCCCGGAGCAGGGTCTCGAACTGGGCGATATCGCTCACATCGAAGATCAGCCGCGCCTTCTCCTTATAATCTTCCCGGGTTATCTCAGTTGGCACGCATCTTTTCCGGCTGGTACGCGTAGGAGCTGGAGATGTTACGCAGGCGCTCGACCGCTGCGACAAACTTCTCTATCGTATAATCGATCTCCTCTTCGGTCGTAAAGCGTGAGAGGGAGAGGCGCACGGCCGTGTGGGCCAGCTCCACGTCTTCGCCGATAGCGCTCATGACCGGGTTAGCCTCCAGGGCTTCGCTGGCACAGGCGCTCCCCGTGGATGCGGCGATCCCGGCCTGGTTCAGGTCCCAGATCATCGCCTCCCCTTCGATCCCCCGTACGGAGACGAGGATCGTATTGGGTGTACGCTGATCGCGCGGCCCGACGATGATCATGTCGGGAAGCTTGGCGATGGCGTCTTCCAGTCGATCACGCAGGGCGCGGACATGGGTGTTCATCACGTCGATATTGGAAACCGCCTGTTTCATGGCCAGTCCCATCCCGATGATGCTTGCGACGTTAAGCGTTCCGGCCCGTTTACCGCCCATCTGCTCGCCGCCGTGGAGCAGGTTGGGAAGCTGGCGCCCTTTTTTGACGTACAGCCCGCCGACCCCTTTGGGACCGTGGAACTTGTGGGCGGAGAAGGTAAGGTAGTCGACGGGGACTTTTGTCAGGTCCACCGGCACCTTCCCGATCGCCTGGACCGCATCGGTGTGAAAGAGCACGCCCGCCTCCCGGCAGATGGCGGAGACCTCTTCGACCGGGAAGATCATCCCTGTTTCGTTATTGGCCCACATCATGCTGACCAGCAGGGTCTTATCCGTGATCGCCTCTTTGACCTGGGAGGCTTCGACGACACCGTCGTGGTTGACCGGGAGGTAGGTCACCTCTACGCCGTAGTTTTCCAAAAAGAGCAGCGTATCGTGGATCGCGGGGTGCTCGACGCTGGTCGTGACGATGTGGTTCTTCTCCGGGTTTTTCAGGATCTCTTTAAAAAAGAGCCCCTTAAGGACCGTATTATTACTCTCGGTGGCGCATCCGGTGATGAGGATATCATCTTCATCAGGGGCATTAAGGGAGTCATACAGCTCGCCCATCGCCTGGTTGAGATAGGGACGTACCTCCATCCCGTAGGTGTGCAGGGAGTTGGGGTTGCCGTAGTACTCTTTTAAAAACGGTTCCATTTTTTTCAGGACCAGGGGGTCCAGTTTTGTCGTTGCGTTGTTATCCAGGTAGACTCTCATTTTTTTCCTTTCTTCTTGACCTGGAGCAAAGCCCCAGATCAATTCATCTCACTAAAGCTATGCCTATCGGCAAGATACTTAACTATTGGCTTGTTTTTCTTTGCTTTTGGCTTCTTTCTCGTCTTTAGCCTCGTAGGTATAGAGAGGCTCTTTCTCCTCCTGTACCGTCCCTTCGGTGATCGTACAGCTCTTGACATCCTCCATGGAGGGGATGGCATAGAGATAGGGGAGCATGATCCGCTCGATGATCCCGCGAAGCCCCCGTGCCCCGACGCCGCGGTCGATCGCCTCCTGGGCGATGGCTTCGATCGCTTTCTCATCGAAGATCAGCTCCACACCGTCCATCTCGAAGAGCGCCTGGTACTGTTTGAGCAAAGCGTTGTCCGGTTCCTGGAGGATCTGGACCATCTGGTCCTTATCCAGCTCTTTAAGCTCCGCAATAACGGGGATACGCCCGATAAACTCGGGGATCAGCCCGAAACGGATCAGGTCTTTGGCCTCGATCGGCTTGATTTCGCCCGCCTTGGCGGCTGTCTTGTCGAATCCGACTTTGTTGGCTTTTTTGGTGTGCTTGTCTTTGACCAGACCGACAAAGGCCCCGCCGCAGATAAAGAGGACATGGGTCGTATCAAAGAGCAGCGTATCGGTCGAGGAGTTTTTGCGGCTCCCCTTGACCGGGACGTAGACTTCCGAACCCTCCAGTATTTTCAGAAGCCCCTGCTGGACCCCCTCGCCCGAGACGTCGCGCCCGGTCGTGGCGCTTTCGCCTTTACGGGCGATCTTGTCGATCTCATCGATGTAGACGATCCCGCGCTGGGCCAGTTCCACGTCGTAGTTGGCCGCGGCTAATAGCCGGGAGAGGATGCTCTCGACATCTTCCCCCACATATCCCGCTTCCGTCAGGGCCGTGGCGTCGGCGACGGCAAAGGGGACGTTCATCATCTTGGCAAGGGTCTTGGCCAGAAGCGTCTTCCCGCTTCCGGTGGGGCCCAAAAGCATGATGTTGGACTTCTCCAGTTCCACGCCGTTGTGGAAGGGGCGTTCGATCCGCTTGTAGTGGTTGTAGATCGCCACCGCCAGCACCTTCTTGGCCGTCTCCTGCCCGATGATGTACTTATTGAGCTTCTCGACGATCTCTTCGGGTTTGGGAAGCCCCTGCTGGATCTCCCGGCGCTCGACGTCGCGCAGCTCCTTATCCATGATCCCCGAACAGGTCTTGACACACTCGTCGCAGATGGCGACCTTTTCGGTCCTGAACATCTTCTTGACTTGGTCCTGCGTCCGTCCGCAGAATGAACAGCTGTTGTTTTCCATCTCAGGCCCCCTTCTCGATCAGCTTGTCCGCCAGACCGAACTTGATCGCCTCTTTGGCTTCGAAGTAGTTGTCCCGCTCCGTCTCTTTGGTGATGGTCTTGACATTCTGGCCCGTCGCATCGGCGATGATCTTGTTGAGCTTGGCTTTGAGCTTGAGGATATGGTTGGCGTGGATCTCGATGTCGCTCGCCTGCCCCTGGTAGCCGCCGAGGGGCTGGTGGATCATCACTTCCGCATTGGGAAGGATCTTGCGTTCGCCCTTCTCCCCGCAGGTAAAGAGCACGGCGGCCATGGAGGCGACCAGTCCCATCGCGTAGGTGTGTACCGGCGCTTCGATCAGGTTCATCGTATCGAGGATCGCCAACCCCGCCATCACCGACCCGCCGGGGCTGGAGATATAGAGGTGGATCGGTTCTTCGTGGTCGTCGGCATCGAGGTAGAGGAGCTGGGAGACGATCACGCCCATCATATTGTCATCGATCGCTTCGTTGATGACAATGATCCGGTCATTCAGGAGTTTGGAAAAGAGGTCGAAATATCGCTCGCCGCGGGGCGAGTTGTCACGTACGGTTGGGATGTAGGGCATGATCTCTCCTTAAAGTTCTTTCAAAAATTCCGCCAGGTCCATCTTAATATAGGTCAGGTCGTGTTTGTCGATGAATTTTTCAGCTTTTTTGGTCAGTTCTTCATTTCCGATGACATAACCGCCTTCGAGATCCAGGGTGATCTCGTTGGCGACCATCCGCTCGGTATCACGGTTGAAGGAGACCCCCATAAAGAGGTACTTTTTTCCCTTGCGGTACGTCTTGATCATGGACGGGAAGGCAAAGCCCCCCATCGCTTCGGTCAGCCAGTCGACGTAGTCGGCATCGGAGATGATGAAGCTGGGTTCGGGGCTCGGTGATCCCATCGGTTTTAAGAGGATCGTCTCCGCATCCTCCAGGCAGCTCTCCTCCACCTCGAAATACTTCTTGTTCTCCACGTCCCACTCGTACACTTCGTAACGGTTGGGGTTGGCGAGGATCCGTGCCTTGCCCAATACCAGCAGGTGCGGCTTGTCGGCCAGTAGACCCTGGAGCTTGTCGTCGCGGTTGGTATCGACGATGTAGATCGGATTGTAGGCCAGCATCTTTTTCTGGGCCTCAAGGGGGGCAAAGGGTTTGGTGTAGATGAAGTTCATCATCTGCTCCATAAACTGCCGCCCCTTGCGCTGCTCCAGGTGCATCGCCGCACGGGAGTACTCGAACATCAGGCGCGGGGGCATCGCCCGGCCGTTGTTCATCGTGAGGATCATGGAGTCACTGTCGTGGGGCATCGCTTCGCCCGTTTCCGTCGTGACACCCTCGAAGATGCCGAGCCCCAGGTAGGGGATCGTGACGCCTGCTTTCAGTTCTTCTTTTATCGTTTCGATCATTTCGCTATGCATCAGTGGCATCCTTTCTTGTCGCAGCAGCTGAGTGCCGTCACGATCTGTCGCTGGAATCGCTCCATATTAAACGGTTCACCCAGGTCTTCGGGCGCATCGATATAAAAGAGCGTCCCGTCCTGGGCGATGATAAAGAGCGACTTGGTCAGTTTCCCGTCCAGCTCACCGCCTAACAGGCGTGTACCGTAGTAGTCGCCGAACGCCTCGTCGTAATCGACGCCGCTTCTGAAAAACCCGACCTCAGCCAAGACGGTGTCGTCGGCCCCGATGACCCAGGCGTCGATCTGGGCTTTGGCGGTGTCGTTAAGCATGGCGTCGATCGTTTCGAGCTCTTTTTTGATCCCGTCGTCGACAAAGGGGAGGCTTACGAGGATCTGGGTCCGACCCGTATGGCCGCCGACGGTTACTTTTTTGTCATCTTTTGTAAGGAGCTCTACTTTTTCGGCACTGTAGCCGACATCAAGCATTTCGTCTTCGAGGGTAAACTCCCTCTCTTTATATATTATTTTCACGGTCCGCTCCTACGATATAGTTGTTAATAGCGTGCTGTTCTTGTTGTATGATGGGCGGGATCTTATAGACCTGGATCCCGACGTACTCAAAAATCCGTTTGGTGTTACCGCAGATCGCTTTGGCCAGGACCACGTCGCAATCGTGCAGGATCTCGATCAGATGGTAGTGGGAGAGGATATGCGTCGTATCCTTCATCAGCGCTTCGGGGCATTCGCACTCAAAGGCGCTCAGGCACTCCGGCTGGGCCAATTCAGCCCGCGGATTCCGTACGGTCCGGATGAGTGTCTTGCTGTTCTTCTCCACGTTATATACGGCAAAACGTGGTGCGTAGCTGGCATTAGGGAATATCGTGCCGTCTTCATATACGGGTACAGCTACGACCATGTTTTACCTCCATCTATATACGATTTCACGGAAGTATCTGCATATTTTGTTCTAACTGCCCGGGAAACAGCCTCCCCGGGCTGACCGGTCAGGACTTTTCCAGCCGTTACTTTCCAACGGTTCTGAATAACGAATCGACCGTATATTTATGTCACCCGGCATAAATATAAAAAAAATATTTGAAATCTTTTAGTATCGGGAGGCTACAATCTAAAAAAAGAGACGGAGAAGATATGGCGCGTTTTTTATTCAGAGACTCCATCGCGATGAGCGTGGCGCTGATACTGATCATGCTGTCGGTTTTCCACAGCTACCTGCTGTTTCACCTGGGCGCGGAGTTTTTCAGTATCCTGATCTCCTTCAGCATCTTTATTTTCGGTTGGAACACCAAGCGCCATTTTGAGAACAACTACCTGCTTGTCATCGCCGTGGCCTATCTCTTTATCGCCTTTTTCGATATGCTCCATACCCTCACCTACCAGGAGATGGGGATCTTCGATGCCGATCCCAACCTCTCCATCGAAGTGTGGATCGCCACCCGTTTTTTAGAGAGCCTGACATTTTTGGCCGCCTATTTCCTGCTGGATAAAAGGCTCAACCCCAATACCCTTTTTTATACCTATCTTGCTATCGCCGTCGCCCTGTTTGCCGTGATCGCCGGCGGGGCCTTCCCCGACTGCTACGTCCTGGGCGAAGGGCTGACGACGTTTAAGATCGCATCGGAGTACGTCATCGCCCTGATCCTTTTTATCTCAGGGCTGCTGCTCTACCGCGACGACTCGATGCCCCGGCGCGTCAAAGGGCTTATCATCACCTCCATCGGGCTGACGATTGCTTCGGAGTTCTCCTTCACCCTCTACCACGATATGTTCGGCATCTTCAATATTGTCGGCCATATGCTTAAAATTGTCTCCTTCTACCTGCTGTACAAAGCGATCCTGGAGGTGGGACTGACCAACCCCATGGAGCTGCTGACCCACCAGCTGAAGAAATCGCAGCTGGAGAACCTGCACAAGCAGGAGCTCCTGATCCGGCAGTCGCGCCTTGTAGGAGCCGGGGAGGCGCTCAGCAACGCCGCCCACCAATGGCGCCAGCCCCTGAGTGCGGTCGGCGAGATGATCCAGGAGATCGAAGACTCTTACCGATACGGGGAGTTGAGCGAAGCGTACCTCACCAAACTGGTCACCCAGTCCATGGAGCAGCTGCAGAACCTCTCGACCACCATCGACCGTTTCAGTACCTTCTTCTCCTCCTCCGAACGGGCCGAACATTTTGACGCCCGCCACAGTATCGAGACGGTCCTGGCGATCCTGGGCGCGCGGATCGACGCCCTGGCGATCACGACGGCCCTGGATGTCCGCTGTGAATGCTTTATCCACGGGGTGCAGAAGGAGTTTGCCCAGGCGATCTTCCATATCCTCAACAACGCCATCGATGTCCTGGAAGAGCGGGATAACCGGGATAAAGAGATCCGTATCCGCATCGAGGAGAACCCGGGTCGCACCGCCCGTATCGTGATCGAGGACAACGCCGGCGGCATCGATCCGGCCGTCAGGGAGAAGATCTTCGAACCCTACAGTACCACCAAACACCGCGGCAGCGGCGTCGGTCTGGGGCTCTACATCGCCAAATCGATCATCGAAGAGAAGATGGAGGGGCAGCTGAGCTTAGATGAAGGCGACCGGGGAGCCCGGTTTACCATCGCCCTGTGAGAAAGGGATGAACATGATACGCAAGACCCTCCTCCTTTTGGCCCTGACGCTCACCCTGCAGGGGGCGACCGGTACGGATGCCCCGCTGACAAACGTCTCCCTGCAGCTCCAGTGGCTGCACCAGTTCCAGTTTGCCGGTTTTTATATGGCCAAAGAGAAGGGCTTTTACAAAGCGGCCGGACTGGATGTCGAGATACGGGAGTTTACCGCCGAGACCAATACGATCGGGGATGTCGTGGCGAGACGGGCCGATTTTGGGATCGGGCGCTCCATTATCATCGACGGTATGAATCACCAGAAGGTCATCGCACTGGGCGCCATGTTCCAGCACTCCCCCCTGATGCTGATGACGACAAAAAAGTCCGGTATCACTTCGGCAAAAGGTCTCAGGGGAAAACGGGTCATGTTCAAGACGGAGGATCTCACTTCGGCTCCGATGGTGGCCATGCTGGCCAGCGCGGGACTGGGGATGGACGATATTATCCACCAGCCCCACTCCTTTAACATCGACGACCTCATCAACGGTACAACCGATGCCATGCTCTCCTATACGACCAACGAACCGTTCTTCCTCCAGCAGAAAGGGATCGAATACAATATCCTCAGCCCATCCGACTACGGGTTCGATTTTTACAGCGATATCCTTTTTACGAGCCGCCAACTCCTCCGCACCCGCCCCGAGCTTGTCCGCGCCTTTTACGAAGCGAGCATCAAGGGATGGCTCTACGCCTTCGACCACATCGACGAGAGCATCGACCTCATCCTCAAAAAATACAATACGCAGAATAAAAGCCGTGAACACCTGCTGTACGAAGCGGGAGAGCTGAAAAAACTGGCCTTTGCCGACGGGGTCCCCTTCGGCCATATCGACCGCCACAAGATCCACCGGATCGTCGACATCTATAAAGTCCTGGGACTCTGCGACAGCGACTACTCCGCCGACGATACGATCTACCGCATTAAGAAGAGAGGGAACACCCTCGACCTGACCGAAGCCGAAAAACAGTGGCTCGCGGACCATCCGATCCTGCGTGTCGGCATCGACATCGCGTGGCCGCCCTTTGAATACGTCGACATAGACGGCGGCTATAAAGGGATGGCAGCCGAATACATCGCCCTGCTGGAGGAGCGTCTGGGCGTCAAGTTCCTGGTCAAGAAAGGGCTGGACTGGGCCCAGACCGTCGATGCGGTAAAAGCGCGGAAGCTGGATATCTTCTCCTGCGTCGTCAAGACGGCGGAACGTTCGGAGTATATGGATTTCACCTCCCCTTATCTCTCCTTCCCCATGGTCATCATGACCAACGACAAGATACGCTATGTATCGGGGCTGAATGCACTGGAGGGGAAAAACGTCGCCGTCGTCAAAGGGTATGTCACCCATGAGATGCTCAAAAACTACTACCCGGATATTCACCTCATTACGACAAAAAACGTCCAGGAGGCCCTGGATATGATCGCCTACGACCAGGTCGACGCCTTTGTCGGCAACATCGCGACGGCCAGCTACTATATTAAAAAAGGGGGGTATACCAATATCAAGATCGCGGGCAAAACCCCCTACCGCTTCGAACTGGGACTGGCCGGGCGGAACGACTGGCCCCAGCTGACGCCTATCCTGCAAAAGGCTCTGGACTCCATCACTGACAAGGAGCGCGATGCGATCTACAAGCGGTGGATCGCCATCACCTACGAACACGGGTTTGATTACGATCTTTTGTGGAAAATATCGGCAGGGGGCCTTCTGCTGATCCTGCTGATCGTCTTCTGGAACCGCACCCTCTCCAAAGAGATCAAGCGGCGCAGAGCAGCCGAAACACGCCTGACCGAACTAAACCAGAACCTCGAAGCGGAAGTGGAACGCAAACTGGGCGAGATCCGGGAGAAGGACAAGATGCTGCTGCGCCAGTCCCAGATGGCCGTCATGGGCGAGATGATCGGGGTAATCGCCCACCAGCTCAAACAACCCTTGAATGCCGTAGGCCTCCTGGTCCAGGACAGTCAGGATGCCTACGAACACGACGAAATGGACCGGACCTATATGGAACGTTTTGTCGAACGGACCATGGAGCAGATCGATTTTATGGCCCTCACCATCGACGACTTCAGAAACTTCTTCAACCCCAACAAGGTCAAAAAGCGTTTCAGCGCCCAAAAGGCGATCACGAAGATCGTCAACCTTATGTCCGTCCAATACGCCAAATCTGATATCCGGCTAGAACTCTCCCTGACAGACTGCACCCTCCTGGGAAGCGAAGGGGAACTGCAGCAGCTTATCCTCAACATCGCCAATAATGCCAAGGAGGCCTTTGCCAAAAACGGAAGCGGCGAACGTCTCATCACGATCCGGACCGAGTGGGCCGATGACACCTACACGATCACCGTCCAGGATAATGCGGGGGGGATCCCCGATGAGATCATCGGCTACATCTTTGATCCCTACTATACGACCAAAGGGGAGAAGGGGACCGGGATCGGGCTCTATATGGTCAAGATGGTCGTCGAAAACGACTTCGGCGGGACTGTCACGGCACGTAACGGCGAAGAGGGTGCCTGCTTTACGATCGCCCTCCCCTGTCCGCAGGGGGATCATTCCGGTTCGGTATAGTGGAGAAACGGGGTAATTAAAGATATACTTTTCTCCCCATTTATGCTATAATGTCTTAATTTCAGCGTACTTCGGTCTGCGACTGACTTCGTTTTTGTCATCCTTCGACTGGTTTCGACCACTCTTCGATAACTTTAGCATCCAATTTTATTTTCAGCCTAGATCGACCCAAGTTTTTACTTTTGGTAGGCTCAAAGAACCATCCAACGATGCGTTCAAAGGCAACATATATGTCATTTAACACACTCGGACTCTCCAAGTCCATCCTGCGCGCCGTCGCAGAAGAGGGATACACTACCCCTACACCTATTCAAAAACAGGCGATCCCCGTGATCCTCTCCCAAAAAGATGTCTTAGCCGGTGCCCAGACGGGTACGGGAAAAACCGCGGGCTTTACCCTCCCCCTGCTCCAGCTCCTGAGCGACAGCAAACCCCAAGGTGGGAAAAAACACCCTATCCGTGCCCTTATCCTCACCCCGACACGCGAACTGGCGGCCCAGGTGGCCGAGAGCGTCGCGACTTATGGGAAGTACCTCCCCTTCAAATCCGCCGTTATCTTCGGCGGAGTGGGGATGAACCCGCAGATCAACACCCTGCGCAGAGGGGTCGATATCGTCATCGCCACCCCCGGACGCCTGCTGGATCTCGTGAATCAACGGGCAGCCGACCTCTCCAATGTGGAGTACCTGATCCTCGATGAAGCGGACAGAATGCTCGATATGGGCTTTATCCATGACATTAAAAAAGTGCTGGCCCTGCTGCCCAAAAAAAGGCAGAACCTGCTCTTCTCCGCCACCTTCGCCGACCCGATCAAGAAGCTGGCCGACAGCCTGCTGGATTCCCCGGCCCTCATCGAAGTGGCCCGCCGCAACACGGCATCCGAACGGGTCGCCCAGGCGGTCTACCCCGTGGACAAGGCGCGCAAACGCGAACTGCTTTCCCACCTCATCCGGCTTGGCAACTGGCAGCAGGTGCTGGTCTTTACCCGGACCAAACACGGTGCCAACCGCCTGAGCGAACAGCTGGGCAAAGACGGCATCACCGCCGCCGCCATCCACGGGAACAAAAGCCAGAGTGCCCGGACCAAAGCGCTGGACAACTTTAAAAAAGGTTCCGTCCGCGTCCTGGTCGCCACAGACATCGCGGCACGGGGCATCGACATCGACCAGCTTCCCCACGTCGTCAACTACGAACTGCCCAACGTGGCCGAAGACTACGTCCACCGTATCGGCCGGACCGGACGTGCCGGGAACGAAGGTGAAGCGGTCTCCCTGGTCTGCATCGATGAACACGCCCTGCTTAAGGGGATCGAAAAGCTGATCAACCGCAAGATCCAGCAGGTCAAGCTCAAAGAGTTCGAACCCGATCCCTCCATCAAAGCCGAGCCGATCCAAAACGGCCGCAGCAACCGCGGCGGCAACCGCCCGAAACGGGACAGTACCCCGAGAGCACGGGAGGGCCAGTCATCTTCACGACCGCGACACGGGCGTTCCGATGACTCCCGCCGCAGCAACGGCCAGCGGCAACGCAGCCGCACTTCCCAGGGAGGTGCCCGCTGATGGCCAAGCCGAACTACTCCTTCGAAAAAAGACAGCGCCAGCTGCAAAAACAGAAAAAACAGGAAGAGAAACGTCAAAAACGCCAGGCGACCAAAGAAGAGGAGAATCCGGAAACGGAAGAGAACGAAACGAAGGAAGAGGAGTAAACCTCTTCCCCTTTAAAACCGCTTCAATCCAAAGGCGATCACAATCCCGCCGATCCCCTGCTCCACCACATGCCATAACGCGTTTTTAACCACATAGGCTACGGGCTCCCCATGTGCCCCGGCCATGGCCAGCCCGTGGGGGAAGACCCACAGGAGGCCGATGAGCGCACCGAATTTTGCCCCCTCCTGAAAATACCGTGAACTGCCGGAAAACCGCGGATAGAGATAGACCATCAACGCCGCGAGGATAAGGTAGGCAAGCAGGATAATGCCCGTACCTTCGTGGGTAGCATGGGCCTGACGAGTATAGAACTGTGCCATGACCAGCTCATGCCAAAGCCCCGCCACCCCCCACATCACGATGCCGCCGGCGAATGTCGCAAGAAAAAAACGTTTTATCCGCATCTATCCCCCTTTGCCCTATTCCCTCTATGCTTCAAACGCGATCACAAATTCCGCCCCGCAGCTTCGCTTCCTGGCGTCACAGACGTTGCGGGCGAAGAGCTGGCCGTTCATGTTGTGTTCGATGATGATCTTGGACATATAGAGCCCGATCCCCGTACCGCGCGACTGGAATTTGGTCGTAAAATAGGGTTCGAAGATCCGGTCTTTTATCGCCTCGTCGATCCCCGTACCGTTATCCCGGATGACAAGCTGCCACCCCCCGTCCCGGCTCTCGGTATAGATATCGATCTTGCCCCGCAGCTCCGGCTCGTCCCGGTGTTTTTTCTGGATGCTGTCGATGGCGTTAAACAGCAGGTTAAGGATCACCTGCTTAAACTCGTTCTGCCGCCCGATGATCGTGATGTTACCGTTGATGAGGGTGATGTCGGTCCGCTCCTCGTCCGCCCGCGCCCATACCAGTGAGATGGCGTGATCGATAACCGCCTTGACGTTAAAGGATTCAGCCTCCTCCTCTTTGGAAAAGAAGTTTTTAAAATCGTCGATCGTATGGGTGAGGAACTTCAATTCGTTCATGATGTTCTGTTTGCTCTCCCGGAAATACTCCGGGGTCATCTCCCCGGAGTTGTACACCTCCAGCGCGTCCTGGATCTGCAGGGCGATGACATTGAGGGGCTGACGCCAATGATGGGCGATCGCGGTCATCATCTCACCCATGGCCGCCACCTTGGACTGCTCGATGAGGATCTGTTCGTTGACCCGGCGCTTCTCCTGCTCCTCGGCGATCTTGCGCTCCAGGGAGGTCTGATACGCTTCCAGCTCGGTAATATCGGAGAAGACGGCGATATAACGTCCTTCCCGGGTCGGGAGGCTGTTCACGTTGACGGTAAAGACCGATTCCCTCATCTTGACCTTGTACCGTTTCCCGGGATTGGCGAGCATATAGTCGATCCAGAGCACCCCGTTGTTCATCTTCTGTAGATAGTCGTGTCCGGGGTCGGCTTCGAAAAAGTCGCAGATACAGCGATGCTCCTCTTTAAACGCCTCCATCGTCGTATAGCCGAAGTAATCGAAGAAGGCGGAATTAGCCGAAATAAGGTCTTCACCGGCTTCGGTGGTGATAATGATATTCTGGTCGGTATTGAGCAGGGTCTTGAGATACTCTTTGGTCTCGTTGATCTCCCGGTTGTTCTTCTCCAGCCGCTCGATCTGTTCATACTCACGGGTCTTATCCGTATAGACGACCAGGATCTCGTTGTTGCTCAGGCGTGTCACGGTGTTCTGGCGCCATCCGCTGATGCGGCCGTCTTCGTACTTGCCGGGCGGGGTCTTGACCTGGCGGCCCGTCCGGTAGACCTCGCGCATCACCTCCAGCAGCCCGAAGGCCGCGATGCCCGGGAAGACCTCGGTCACATCGCATCCGAGCACCTCTTCGCGGCGGATATGGTCGATCGCCTCGGCTGCCGGGTTAAAGTCTTTGAAGTAGAAGCTTTTGCCCCCGTCATTCGTCTCATAAAGTGCGATCCCCTGATCGGTCAGCCGATGGATCTGCTCGAACTGTTCGCGAAGGAAATACTTCTCGCTGATATCGGTGACCAGCCCGCTTGTCGCCGTCACGTTCCCCGCCTCGTCAAGAACTGTCTCGGCCTGGGCCGTGATGATCTTGGAGAAACCCTCGGGGGAGACAAAGCGCCAGGTCATGATCATCGGCTTTTTATCGGAGAGCAGCTGCTGAAACTGCCGGGCGATCTTATCCCTGTCGTCGGGATGGACCGTCTGCAGAAAAGCGTTGAAATCGATGTTGGTGTCGGGATCGAGGTCGAAGATGTTGTTGGCCTCTTTGGACATATGCAGCTCGTCCTTTTCAAGGTCGTAGCGCCAGTTGGCCACGTGGAGGTGGGATTCGGTCAGCTGCAGTTTTCTCGCCTCGTCCAGGAACGCGTGCTGGATGTCCTGCTTTTCCCGTTCCGCATGCCGTCGCTTTTCGATCTGCCTGCGATAGTTCCGGGAGATAATCAAAAAAACCGTCAGGAATACGGCAAGGATCAGCAGGTGCGCCAGCACGATCGTGGCGATCGCCCCGAAGGCGAGTCTGCGGTATTGTGCCATGGGGACCGATACACTCACTCCGCCGCGGACATCCCCGATCTTATACCCCTGGGCGGCGTGGCACTTGAGGCACCCTTTTTGTACCTTCAGCGGTTTCATATAACGCAGGTACTCCTCCCCGTCTATCGTCGTAAATGCTTTGGCCACCGTCACACCGTTTTCGAACTGCTCCAGCTGGGCCCGTTCCCACGCATCGGGTGCCGTTTCGGGACGAAAATATTTCAGGCTGGTGATGTGTCCCTTGACGCCGTAGAGCTCCTCGAACTGCTCCATGGTCTGGCGGAGGATATAGGCGGGGTTCATGAGGGTCAGTTTTTTCCCCGAGGGGGTCGTGATATCGCGTTCGGGGATATGGCTTAAAAAGGGGTTGGGCTGCGTCTTTTCGCTCACCGGGACGTAGACTCCCCCGTGGGTCGTCGCCCAGAAACGGTAGGCGACATCTTTGTTAAAGACCGCATCCGCCTCTTTTTGGGCCAGGTCGATGTTCTGGCGGTAGATATTGTAGCTGTTCCAGAGTGCCGACACAATGATCAGTGACACCAGGAAAAAGATGAACATCAGTCTGTGTTTTTGATGGATACGCAGTTCATGATCCATACTTTCTCCTTCACTGACATCCGGAAATCTTCCAGTATACTACATCGAAGATATAAATAAAAAATGATTTATTACAAAATATTACATAAACGGTTTTGCTTTACATCGAAGAATGGGTAAAACGGTACATCATGATCGATGCCGCGACACCGACGTTAAAGCTCTTCACTCCCGCTTCCATCTCGATCACCACGGTCTCGTCGCAGGCCTCCAGGACCTCTTCGGCGATCCCCTTCCCTTCATGTCCCATCAGCAGGACCCACTTCCCGGGGACTTCGACCGAAGCCAGGGGTGTCGCGTCAGGCGTCACTTCGGCGGCAAAGATACGGTAGCCCTGTTCCTTAAGACGTTCCAGGGTGACAAAGATGTCGTCGTAGCGGTGGTAGGCCAGGTGACTCACATATCCCATGGAGACACGCAGGGCGCGTCTGCCGTAGGGGTGCGGTCCCTGCCTGGGGAGCAGGTAGCCGTCCACCCCCAGTGCCGCGGCACTGCGGGCAATGGCCCCGATGTTCTCGGTGGAGGTGATGGAATCAAGCATGATGATACGGTCCCCCAGTCCTTCCAGCGGCGTCTCGTCAGGGCGGATGCCGTGCATCATGACATTGTGGTGGAGCCTGTGTCCGACGATCCCCTCCATCACTTTTTTATCCGCAACGTAACAGACGGGAATATCCCTGCCTTCGATCAGTGCAGCATGCTTCTCGTAATATTCATGTGTCGCCAGGATACTACGCACGGTGATATCGCTCTCCAGAAGCTTATTGACGACCTTGGGGCTGTCGGCAATAAAACTGTTGTCGTCGGTAAAGGCGTTGTCACGCAGCTCTTTGTAGATCCTGAGTTCGGGGAGTTCTAGGGTGTCGACGGGTCTGTAATTCATGGGAGTATTTTATCCCAAAAGGGATCAATTGCGGGGAAGAAGGGGAGAAGTCGGGACAGGCACGGCCTGTCCCCGGGGATTACAGTGTGGAGACGTTTTCGGCCTGAGGACCTTTTTCGCCCTGTCCGACCTCGAAGGAGACTTTCTGTCCCTCTTCCAGAGTCACACGGTCATATCCGTTGCTGTTGACCTGTCTCCAGTGTACGAAGACATCTTTGCCGCCGTCGTCTTGTTGGATAAACCCGTAACCTTTTTCGCCGTTGAACCATTTAACGGTTCCTGTCATTTGATTTGCCATTGCAATTCCTTGTATGTAATACACTCTTGAGCATTCGGATAGGAAGACTCATCATCAAGTGGTAGAAAATATAAAAGTGGAGATTTCTTCAGGGTAGATTTATACTGTAACGAAGGGTCATCAATAAAAAACAAGCTAAAGATGAAACTCACTATCATCTTTCAATATTATCATCATAGCTGAATTAAACGGTAATAGCAAGGAAAAATAAAATTTCCGGGAGAGGGATCCCCCCGCGGGGGGGGAGGAAGCTGTCAGGCGATGCTCAGGATCGTGACGGCAAACGTCAGGTCTTTGCCTGCCAGGGGGTGGTTAAAGTCGATGACGACTTCGTTCTCGCGTACTTCCCGTACGACCACTTCGATCGGGTTGCCGTCCTGCCCCTCGCCTCGGAGCATCATACCCGCCTGGATACCGTCCGCGTCGGGGACCTGGGATTTCGGGATCGCCTGAAGCGCGGCTTCGTTGTATTCGCCGTATGCTTCGGCTGCTGGGACGACGACACTCTCTTTGTCGCCGACGTTCAAGTGGGCGATGCGGCTCTCGAGTCCCGGGATGATCTGACCGACGCCGAATGTGAACTGAAGCGGCTCTTTGCCGACGTTGCTGTCGATCACATTCCCTTCTGCCTGAACTTCGTACTCGATCGCAACCGTCTGATTGTTTTCAATAGCCATGGTTAATTCCTTGTTTGTGTGTTTGGCGGACAGTCTGTTACCCAAGAGGAGGAATATTCGAAGTAGTGAAGATTCAACATAAGGTGCGGTGTAAGGTGCCCTGTAAATTTACGGGTACACCCTAACGAAAGGCACCTGAATCAGCTATTAACCGTTTTTTTTTCGTTATCTTCGGCAGCAGGTTCTGCCGCAAGCTCTACGGGTTTTTCCCCGGTACCGGCCGTTTCGTTGATCAGTACCCGCAGGTAGGCATCCCGGTCAAAATCCTGGGAACCGGAACGCTTTTTCATATCTTCAAGGAGGTCTTTTTTATACTCTTCCAGGAGGGCCTCCAGCTCTTTGATGACCTGCGCCCGGACATTATCCGGCAGAGGCGGTTCGGCATTAAGCCCCATCTTCTCCTCCAGCTCTTTTCGTTTCTCCTCGATCAGCTTTTCGATCTTTTCGAGATTAAGCTGCTGGATAAAACTGAGCGCACCTCCCGCGGCACGGACGCGGTCGAAAAACGAAGCGATCTGTGCATCGTCCTCTTCACTTCCCGTAGCATCGGTTCCCGCCGTTGCCGTCTCCCCCAGCACACCGCCCAGGATCTCCATGAAGCGGTCAAAGTTCTCTACCGTCTTTTTATCGACAGTCATGCCGCCGGTGGGGTGGTGCAGACGCTCCTGCATCTCTTGAAGTGCCCGGAAGGTGAAATCCGGCATCGAGACCCGGATATCGTCCCGTCCCGTCATCTCCTTGAGGTGGGTGTTCAGGACGTTCGTATTGAATGTGAAGTGCAGGCGCATCATAATGGGCGAGATGTCCCTAAAATAGTCAAAGCCCTCCTCCTGCATCTGCCCGACCGTCTCGACGATACCGCGTTTTAGGTCGTTGGGCATCTCCTGGGGCAAGAGAGGGATCAGATCGGCTGCCCCGCTCCGGATCAGGCCGTCACCGTTAAGATCGAGCTGTTCATAGCGGTGGACCAGCAGATTGTACGCCCCCTCCTCACTCAAAGAGGCGACATCGATATCGTCCGCCAGGTGGTGGAAATCACGGATAATTCCCAGCGTATCCTCATCCAGAGCGGAAAGATACGCCTTGGCTTCGCCATATCCCACCTCCAGCGCATCTTCGTAGACCGACTCGAACCCCTGTGCGGCTTCCGGGTCCGTCTGACCTACCGAAAGCGTACCGTAATACTCCGCCATAATACCGACATGTTCCATATACTGAAGAGGCGTTTTCATCCCGAATCCTTTTTGATAAAAATTTTCAAGCAAGGATTATTCCCGGGGGGCTTCTCCCCTCTTCGACATTTTTGTGAGAAGTGTGACAATCACGGAAAAACCTTGTAATGGGGCTACACCGTTTACCTATACGACAAAAATGTACAAATTTTGTCCGATTTCAAAAAAAGGCAGCGAGAACGCAATTTGCACTAACCGTTTCCAGACTATTCCATTCAAAGGATTCACCATGAGTTGTGCATGCGGAACCACTGCTCCGGATAATTTTATGCCGGACGATATCCAGGATAAGATCAACAACCATCCTTGCTACAGTGAAGGTGCCCACCACCACTACGCACGTATCCACGTCGCCGTCGCCCCGGCCTGTAATATCCAGTGTAACTACTGTAACAGAAAATACGACTGCTCCAACGAATCCCGGCCGGGGGTCACGAGCGAACGCCTGAACCCCGAAGAAGCGGCCAAAAAGGTCCTCTTTGTCGGCGGTGAAGTCGAGCGCCTCTCCGTTGTCGGTATCGCGGGACCGGGTGACGCCCTGGCCAACCCGGGCAAGACGTTCGAGACATTCGACCTCATCAACCAGCACGCCCACGACCTCAAGCTCTGTATCTCCACCAACGGGCTTGAGCTTCCCAAATATGTAGACGAGCTGGTCAAAGCCAACGTCGACCACGTGACCGTCACGATCAACTCCGTGGACGAAACGGGTGAGATCGGCTCCAAGATCTACCCGTGGGTCTACTACGAAAACAAACGACACTACGGCAAAGAGGCAGCCAAGATACTCCTTGAAAGACAACTGGAAGGGATGAAAAAGTGCGTCGAGCGCGGCATCCTGATCAAGGCCAACTCGGTCCTGATCCCGGGTATCAACGACGAGCACCTTGCCGAGGTATCCAAAACACTCAAAGAGATCGGTGTCTTCCTGCACAACATCATGCCGATCATCTCCGAACCGGAATACGGGACGAAGTTCGCCCTCGACGGCGTACCGAGTGCGACAGACCAGCAGCAGATGGCCGTCCAGGAAGCGTGCGGTATGGATATGAAACTGATGCAGCACTGCCGCCAGTGCCGTGCCGATGCCGTCGGTCTTATCGGTGAAGACCGCGGAGCGGAATTCACCAAAGAGACCTTTAAAAACATGACATTCCACGAACTGGAAAAACAGTACGACATCGCGGGCCGCCAGGAGCAGCACGCCAAGATCGAAGAGTTCAGAGAGATCCTCAACAAAGCCAACGAGCGGGTCAAAAAAGAGAAAGCCGAACTCAGCTCCACAAGCGAAACGATCCTCGTCGCCGTCACCACAGCGGGCGAAGGGATGATCAACCAGCACTTCGGTAGCGTCAAAGAGTTCCTGATCTACGAAGCGGGCGATCAGGGTATCCGGTTTATCCAGCACCGAAAGACAGAGTACGAATACTGCGCCGGTCCCGACGGCGGCAACCCCATCGCACCGATCATCGAAAAACTGAAAGACTGCAAACTGATCCTGACAGCCAAGATCGGTGAGTGCCCGCAAAACGACCTCAAAGCGGCGGGACTTGTAGCCGACCAGAGCTACGCGTTCCAGCCGATCGAAGCATCGGTCCTTAAAGCGACACGCAAATACTTCGGCCTCGAAGAAGAGATGGCCGAAGCGGAAGTCAACTAAACCCCTCTCAACAACGGCGGGCCTTCGCCCGCCACTCTTTTAAACTTTTCCTGCTTTTTCCTAATGAGGCATAAAGCGTGATCAGCCGGAATTACTTAAAATCAGCCACACCCTTGTCAATGAGCGTGATATTAGATACAATATCATTATGAAAATAGTGGTTGATACAAATGTGTTTATTTCCGCATTGATTTCGCGCAACGGAGCATCCAACAAACTGTTAGTATGGCTCTTTGAAAATGATGCGAAAATCAATGTCGTCTCCAATCCGCTTATCATAGAGATCGAAGATGTTTTGCTAAGGGATCAGAACAGATCGTTGTATCCCCATCTATCGGACACGGACATCAAAGCGTTTGTGGATGATATCGCGCTGATCTCCCACCATCAGAACATCAACTTCCTGTGGCGGCCTTTTTTAAACGACCCGGAAGATGACATGGTGCTGGAGACAGCGTTTAACGCCTCGGCCGATTGTATCGTCACACACAATACCAAAGACTTTAAAAAGATCGAAAAACACTTTGCTATTGATGTTTTCACACCCAAAGAGTTTTTACGGTTTAAAGGAGTGATCCAATGAATTTTGCACTGAGAGTCCCGGACTACTACAAAGAAGATATCAACACCCTCAAAGGAGATGCTTCCATCAACCAGTTCATCGTGAACGCCATCGCCGAAAAGATATCCGCGCTTAAGACAGAGAACTACCTGGAAAAAAGAGCCCAAAAAGGCTCAAAAGAACACGCCCTGAATATCCTAAAAAACGCCCCGGACCGGGAAGCGGAAGACAGCGATAAGCTGTAATTGTCAAGAAGGAAGGAAAAGTAAAATGATCGAAGAGAACCAAATCATTGCCATTGAAAAAGCGGAGTACGTGGACGCCTACAAAATCCGGCTGCTTTTTAATGACGGTAAGACACAGATCATTGATTCTAAAAACTTCATTACAAACTCTAACAATCCCCACATCAACAAATACAAAGACCTTGCACTCTTCAAGCAGTTCAACGTCACGGACGGCGACCTGGAATGGAACGACTACGACCTCTGCTTCCCCATCGCCGACCTCTACGAAAACAAAAATATCGGCAACAACCCTACAACAGACTCCAACGAAGCGGCGTAACCGTATGAAAATCAAATACGATGAAAAGACCGACAGCATCCTGTTTATCATCGATGAGGAAGCAAGTTTTGAGAGTGAAGAGATCCAAAAAGATGTTGTAGTTGACTACGACAAAAACGACAAAATCGTGGCCATCGAAATCCTGAATTTCAAAACCAATGAAAAAGAAGTAAACCTTCCGATCAAGTTTGTTGCCGCGTAAAATCTGATCCTTTTTCCCGAGTTAAAGAAACAGGACATACCATCACGTCAGGTTCCTGGAATCCAGCATCACAAAAAGCTCCCGGATCGTCTTTTGAGCTTGTCTGTTTAAAAGGCTTAACGCATAGGCCGATTCGGTGCTGTCTTCCATACCGCGTAACGCTTTTTCCATCACACCCGCATACGCTTCAAGCTCGATCAACTTGTCCGTAACGTCGTCCATATCGATATGCTTATTCAGCTGGAAAAAAAGCCGCCTCAAATCTTCGGCACTGCCGATATCCTGAAACAGCGCGTCATCCACTTTGGTCAAAAGCCTGGAGAAGATGGTCTTGTCAGTAAAATGAGAATAACTGTTGAGGGTGCTTACCAGACTGTTTTTCATGCGATTCCTCTCTTTGGAGCGATTTTCATTAGCGAAATATGTAGATATTTACAATATCCGTAAGTCTATCAAATTTTATTTGCTCTTGTCAATGAATATTTACGATATCTGTAAATTTCTCATGTATAATATGTTGAAACAAAAATGTTTTATAGCTAAAGAGATTAGAATGCAAGATGTTGAACTAAAAGATATTCTTAATATGCCAAGCTCCACCATAAGCGAGTGGAAAAAGGCCGATAACTATCGATTGATCATATACGAAATCCTAAAAAACATGCCCAAAGAAGAACTTCAAAAAAAGGTTGAGGCGATCAAAACCCTCAAAGGGATCGGGTAAATTTTTCACTATTATAAGATTGAAGAACTCAATAATAAATAATTATGAAATTAAACCCGAAGAGATTGGTTGTCATACAAAGTTTGAAAAGTCAAACCATTTGTTGCCATAGCATCAAACTCAGATGGTGAACTAAAAAAATCACAAATCTCACACAATATCATATCAGAATACATCGCCATTCTATTATGATTACAAGCAGGACAAGAAACTCTAACGAAAAATTGTGGTTGTAGTATTACATCTCTTTTGACATGAGCATTAATACGATGATAAATTTGAAAATCTGAACGACATTTGTTAATTCTTCTTACGGTATTAAATGCTTGTTCATTTTTAACAAATTGTCTTAAATCTCGTAACTTTCTACGTTTTTCACCCATGGGATCTATCGTTATTAGCCCGCCACTCAACCAACTACCATTTTTTCTTTCCATATATTCTAAAAACCATTGAATTAGATACAACGTATTCTTTGCTAATCTAAATGAATCAATATCTGTACCCCAATGGAAAACATCGTTACGGAGCTCTTTAGATTCTAATAGCAGCCTATAAATTTTATTGGGAACTCTCTCTAAATAATAAAACAACTCTATAGCATATTGAAAAGAAATTGTTTTATCATCAGTAGAAAATCTACTTGTAGAAAGCGCATTTATCACATATGTTCGTCTATTCTGAAGGGGAGGAAGTTGAGCGGAAGAAATTTGTTGTTCAATATATTGAGAAATTCTATAAGAATCATTTAATTTCACTATTCGTGGATCAAATTCACCTAAAATCTTTTTGATATAGATTTCCAGTGCAATACTCAAATGCATTACCGAGCTTAAAATACTATCTGGATATTCAGCTATAAGAAACTCATCTAATGCTGCACTAAAATAATGTTCAGGTGTTTGAACAAATGTTTGTGAAGTACCATGCAATCTATTCGACAACCTTGTTTGACTCATGCTTTACCTTTTATGATTAATATAAAACTACCTTCTTTAATAATCGTAAAATTCGGTACTTTCTTTCCCATCTTTTATTTCGACTCCACTTTCACTCATTTCACAGGTAAACCAGTGTCTGTCTTTTGTTTCAACGGCTGATGATCCAAATCTAAAATACTCTGTAGGTTGCTCCATTTCTAAATCAAAAATCACCCTCTTAATTTTAAACTCATTCGCTAACTCAATCAAATGATTTTCCAACTCACTTTTCTCTTTTTCACGGTTTCTATTCTGATTCAATGCATCAAAATAAAGAATCAAGCATTTTTCAAGAATCAAACCCTCCTGATCAACCTTTACTTCGTCTGTCATACTATTCGGAATAACAAAATTAATCCCATAAGCTTTATTAGCAGCTTGTGTCGTCACCTTAAAAAGGTTGTAATACACAAATACATCATACTCCTCTTTTGAAGTGTTATATAAAGTATCTGTCAAACCTGCATGCAAACCATTAATAGGTCTTGTATCTGGGTTTTTCGTATATCCAACATAATGGACTTCAGAAGTAATACCTAAATCAACAGCATTCATTTCAAGAAAATCATGTACTGAAAATGACATTTTCAAACCAGTCTTATCAATCAATGAGATAATTGTGTCTGTGGTCTCAACATTGAATTTCACAGGCTGCATTTTCTCATCAAAAACCTCTACAGCAATACGTTTTTTCTTCTTATTTGCACCAATTTCCAAATAAACATACAATTTGTTGCCGAACCAAGCATATCTTGGTTTCTTTGTCTTGGAAAACCTTATCTTCTGTCTGGTAGTTATAAAATATATAAAACGCTTGTCTAATTGCTCTTTCACTAAATTTTTTAATTCTTTTAATTCTTGAAAGATATTCTTCCTAAACGGATACTCTTTACTATCATTAATTATAAGTTCATACCAATATCTACTTGACTGTTGTAACTCAACATACCATTGTTTTTCACCCTCTTGATAAGCATCCATATCAAGAACATTACTAAACATCCCTCTGCTATTCATTTTAACAATCCTTTTCAGTATTCTTCAATACTATCGATATCATAAAAACTGATCTTCTTAAAATTGCTACTAGGGGTATTAACATCCATCACAAATATCTCCAAACGATTTTTGTCATACATACAATAATTTCAGAATAACGGGGACTGTCCCCTTTATTTAAGAAATTTCCTTTAACAGTTTATGTATGTGTGGAAGTACATGTTTAACCCATATCTCGTTAGCCATATTTTCCAGGTCACTTTCAGAAAATATCTTCTTCGTTATTGCATGGTACTCTTTGTACTCAAGTAAAAACCAAACTGCCGCTATTTGTTCAGTCATGTTTGGTGTCGATGAATCTACTCGTTTTCCAGAGATGACACCTATTAAATCCATATAGGTTTTGTAACGTTTTTCTTTTAATTCTCTATTGCGGTTGTCTATCCATTTTACAAATACAAAAATACCTGCGATTGACACTGTCACCAAACCAATCAGGTCTTTATGTTGAGATATAAGTTCTAAAAACATATCTTTCACTTCCTTTAGATGTATATACAACTATTTAATATTCAAACATTATATGCGATAGCACTTGTTTTTTCTTAATACTGAACAATTTAAAGTGATCCGATAATATCAAAACACCCCAACTAGAACACTTCTTGCAAACTACCTTGTAATTATCCCTTACAAGGAGGCACACGATGGCAATCATCAACGACACAACCCTACGTGACGGCGAACAAGCCCCCTACGTCGCGTTTAACACCGAAGAGAAACTCGCCATCGCCTCCCTGCTCTACTCCTGCGGGGCCGACGAACTGGAGATCGGTATCGCCGCCATGGGCAAAAAAGAGCAGGACGACATCAAAGCGATCCTGGATCTGAACCTGCCCATCCGGATGATGACCTGGAACCGTGCCAAGATGAGCGACCTGGAAGCCTCCCTGGAGTGTGGGGTCAAAACGGTCGACCTCTCCATCCCCGTCTCCAAGACCCTTATCGACGTCAAGTTCGGAGGGAACGTGACAAAAATGTTGGATCAATTGTCCGACGTTGTCGCAGCCGCCAAACGGGAAGGGCTTTTCGTCTGCATCGGGGCCGAAGACAGCTCCCGCGCGGATACGGCCTTTCTCAAAGAGGTGATGACGCTGGGTCACGAACTGGGGGCCGACCGCTTCCGCTACTGTGATACGGTGGGTATCCTCACACCCGTCAAGACCTATAACATCATCAAAGAGCTGGTCGCAACCGATACCCTCCCCATCGAGATGCACACCCACAACGACTTCGGTATGGCCAACGCCAACGCCGTTTCGGGACTGGATGCGGGGGCCGTCAGCGTCAACACCACCGTCATCGGTCTGGGGGAACGGGCGGGCAACGCCTGTTTCGAGCAGGTCAGCATGACCCTGGATCACCTCTACGGGGATGACCGCAGCTTCTACAAAAAAGATATGCGCCGCCTGGTGGAGACCGTCTCCCAGGCCTCCCGTATGCCCATCGCCAAAAACGCCCCCGTCGTAGGCGAATATATCTTCGCCCACGAGTCAGGTATCCACGCCGACGGGATGATGAAAGACGCCACGGCCTACGAGCCGATCCTGCCGTCCGAAGTGGGCGGCATCCGCGCCTACCCCATCGGCAAGCACTCGGGAACGGCGACGCTCCAGTATCACCTCGCCCAGATGGGGATCGAAGCGGACAAGGAGAGCCTGCGGGCCCTCGTTCCCGTCATCCGCGACATCGTCACCGACCGTAAGACAGTCCTCAGCGATGCCGAACTGATGGAGCTCTACTTTAGGAATACGGCATGTTCATAGGATGGCTCAAACCGATGGATTTCCAGGAGGTGGTCGCCATCGCTGACGAGGTGGGATGGCTGCTTGACTCCTACCACCTGAAGATCCTTCATGACTATACGCCCCATCTATGCTATGGGGCGTATGACGAAGGGAAACTCGTCGGGGTGATCACATCGGTGGTCTTTGAGAAGAGTGCCCAGATCAAGTACTTCATGGTCAAGGAGTCCCATCAGAAAAAAGGGATCGGGCGGCGCCTGCTGGAGACCCTGCTCTCAGCGCTGGGCAACGACCGCGAGACGCTCTACACCCATGCCCCCTTTGAGCTGATCCCCTTTTTCAAGCAGTACGGGTTTACCCAGACCATGGTCGTCGGACGCTATATCAATGCGGGGAAAGTCCCCCCCTTTAACTTTACCAACGCCCACGCCAAGGAGCTCGACAGTGTCGACTTCGACAAGGTGATGAAAGAGATCGACTACGAGACATTCCATGAGGTGCGCACGCCCTTCCTCTTTGACGAGATGGAGCGAAAAAGCTCCCTCAAGCTGGCCACCCCCAACGGCTACCAGCACTCCAGCGTCGTCGGGACCCGGCATGTCTATGTCGGTCCGTGGCAGGTCCGCAGCGGCGCCTATACGGATGCCGAGAAGATGATGCGGGGACTCCTCTACTTCCGGGGGCTCAAAAAGGTGATCGCCGACATCCCCTACGACGTAAGCGAAGTGCGGGAGCTGTACGAGAAGTACCACTTTAAGTGCCAGTCGACGATGGCCCATATGATCAAAGGAAAAACACCGGAGCTTAAGTTCGAAAACATCTATTCATTTTCTTTATGACGCACCTGGAACCAAGTTCCAGATGCTACGCTCGCCGCTGTGGCACTGAAGCCTGCCCCTGGGCAGGGAAAAGCGATACATTTCTGGGTTTAGTCATCTGATTTCTTTAAATGGCTCCAGTGTCACAACGGGGGGCGTAGCTTCCGGAATATTTACGGTGTTTAAAAAACGAACAGACATAGCTTTGAAAAAGGAGTACACTATG
Organism: Campylobacterales bacterium; assembly: GCA_050297855.1. Classification (GTDB taxonomy): domain Bacteria; phylum Campylobacterota; class Campylobacteria; order Campylobacterales; family SZUA-545; genus SZUA-545. Next base: position 70,512 of record JBNKTC010000008.1, on the reverse strand, counting down.
AGTGAAGAGACAAAAGAACTGAAAAAAGAGCTGGCCAAACTGAAGCGTCAGGCAACGGAGATCGCGGGTGTGATCCACGATATCGTCGAAGACACGGTCTGGACGGATAGTCATAAACTTCCCGAGCTGGGTAAACAGCTTGCCGAAGCGGTCGATAAAGCCAACGCCTTTAAAAAGGAAAACGGCCTGTAAGGAGGCCCCGTGAGTGACGAAGAGATTTTAGAGCTTATCATCTGCGAATGCGGTGAGAAGACGGTGGCCGATGCCATCCATATCTTCCAGAACACCTACGACCCTTACAAAAAAGCCAAAAAGATGGTCACCGGCTGCAGCAAGTCCTGCTGCCGGGCACCGCTCATGAAACTGTTTAATATGACCTTTACCGGCGAGATCGACCTCCAGGAGATCAAACGCCAGATCGACCTGCGCAACGACAAGTTCGGCCAGATGATCGATAACCTCAAAAGTGATTAACCATGAACCTTACAATCGCCCACGCCAAACCCTCCGATATTACACCGATGGCGGGACTGCTTGCTGAACTTTTTTCCATCGAAACCGACTTTCCCATTGACGAGGAGAAACAGATCCAGGCACTCTCCCTACTGGTACCCGATGCAATGTGCGACGTTATTGTCGCAAAAGACGATGACAGACTGATCGGTATGGCGACCATGCAGCCGATCATCTCGACTGCCGAAGGGGGCTATGTCGGGATCATCGAAGATGTGATCGTCAGTGAAACCTACCGAAACCGCCGTATCGGTACCCAGCTGATCGCCTACCTGGAAGCCTCGGCAGCGAAAAAAGGGTTTAAGGCCGTCAAGCTCCTGGCAGACAAGAACAACACCCCGGCGCTGCACTTTTACAAAACGACGGGCTTCGCCCAGACCCATATGATGATGCTCAGACGTAGGCTGGGACGATGATCCTACCCTGGCAGAAGGCGTTTGAGCTCGGGGTCGATTCCATGGATACGACCCACAAAGAGTTTATCGAGCTTTTAAACCGTGTCGATACTATCCCCGCCGACGGTTTCGCATCTTATTTTGATACGCTGCTCGATCATACCCGCAGCCATTTCGACGCCGAAAACGCGTTGATGGAAGCGTCCGGGTTCCTCTCCATTCGCGAACACCGTGACGACCACGACCGCATACTCGCCGAGATGATGCAGATGCAGCGTTTTATTGCGCGCGGCATGGTGAAGATCGCCCGAGACTACATCAAAGAAAAGCTCCCCGACTGGTTTACGACCCACGCCGCCAGTATGGATACCGCCCTCGCCCTCCATCTGAAATAATTTTCTTATCTTATTCTTATAATTAAACCACCTTATGGGTGTGTAAAAAGATAACTTATTTTTATTATTTTGTAACATTATGAAACTTTTTGTGACGTTTCGGTTGCACTTTAAGCTCTATTTATAAAACTTATAAGATAATGTTTCCGAAAAGCCATTTCCGTCTTAATTTCCAGCTATGCAGCTGCAATTGGTGTGGAAGTGTTTTTTTGTTTGTATAAGAGCCTAAAGGGGCTTGTTATAAGGGCATTCGAATAAAGACTCTCGTTCAGAATGGGCAGAATTATGAACGCTACCGGGTCACATAAGGATTATCCTTAAACGATCTGTTTCATATGCAGGAACAAAGCTTTTTCCAGGCTTTTTCCCTTGTTTTGCAACACCGGTTTTTTGAATATCTCTCCCAGTTTTTACGGCAGTTCTGTTATCGGTTCCCAAAAATTTGCAAGGAGTAATAATGGCAAGACTAATCGTACTAGGTGCCGGCGTTGCCGGACATACTGCGGCTACCTTCGCGGCCAAATGGCTGGGCAAAAAACATGAAGTAGTGGTCGTTACCCCCAATTCCAAATGGAACTGGATCCCGTCCAATATCTGGGTCGGTGTCGGCGAAATGACAGCGGACGACGTTACATTCGAACTGGCTCCCGTATACAAAAAAGCGGGTATTACCTACAAACAGGCCAAAGCGGTCTCCATCCACCCCGAAGGAAGCAGCAGCTCCGACGCACCGTTTGTGACGATCGAATACACCGGGCAGGAAAAAACGGGAGAGACGGAAGAGGTCACCTACGACTACCTCATCAATGCGACCGGCCCGAAACTTAACTTCGGGGCGACTCCGGGACTGGGAGAAGGTTCCCAGCTGGGCGAACACACCGTATCCGTCTGTACAGCCGACCACGCAGCCCATGCGAGCGAAGAGCTTCAAAAATGTATGGAGAAGATGCGAAACGGCGAACGCCAGAAATTCCTTATCGGTACGGGTCACGGGATGTGTACGTGCCAGGGTGCGGCGTTTGAGTACATCTTCAACATCGAACACGAACTGAAAAAAGCGGGTCTGCGCGACATGGCCGACATCAAGTGGATCTCCAACGAATCCTTCCTGGGGGACTTCGGTATGGGCGGTCTTCATATGAAGGTGGGCGGTTATGTCATCAGCTCCCGGATCTTTACCGAATCCCTTTTTGCCGAGCGTGATGTCGACTACATCACCGGTGCGCATGTCAACAAAGTCGAACAAGGGAAAGTAACCTACGAACTCCTTGACGGAACAACCGGGGAAGAGACATTCGACTTCTCCATGCTGATCCCGCCTTTTGCCGGTGTGGGTCTGAAAGCATACAACAAAGCCGGTGACGATATCACCGACACACTCTTTGCACCCAACGGGTTCATGAAAGTCGATGCGGATTACTCCCCCAAACCTTACGATGAGTGGAAAGCATCCGACTGGCCGCGAAAGTACCAGAACCCGACATACAAAAACATCTTTGCTGCGGGTATCGCCTTTGCACCGCCCCACATCATCTCCAAACCGATGAAATCACCAAACGGTACGATGATCAACCCCACGCCTCCGCGAACGGGTATGCCATCGGGTATCATCGGGAAAGCGGTTGCCCACAGCATCTGCGACCTGATCAAAAAAGGTCCCGACGCGCACCTGCACGAAGCCTCCATGGCGGAAATGGGTGCGGCGTGTGTCGCATCTGCGGGTAAAGGATGGCTCTCCGGCCAGGCAGCCGCGATGACGGTCTACCCCGTCGTACCGGACTTTGACAAATACCCGGGAACGGGCCGTGATACGGACTACACATTCGGTGAGATCGGTCTGGCAGGACACTGGATCAAACATATCCTGCACTACCTGTTCCTTTACAAAGCGAAACTCAAACCGTTCTGGACGAAGATCCCGGAATAAACAGGGGCCGTACAGACGGCATATCCGGGACACGTACCCGGACGATGTATAATGATATCGATTAAGGAGATACCCTATGAAACAAGAAGAAGTCAACTTCGGTAAAAACGAAAAGTTTAACACTTCCATGATCCCCGGGAGAAGCCAACGCTTCCTTCGGACATGCAAGATCTGGCAGTTTATCCGTTTTATCGCGATCAACCTGAAGATGCTTGTCGTCGTCAGCAAAAGTCACTAAGACCTTTCGGGCGGCCTCCAGGCTGCCCTCTTCCCCCACTCTTTTTGAAAGTCCTTATCCATGGTAAAAGAACTACTTAAATACCCCGATCCGAAAATCCGCCTGATCTCCGGTAACGTCCGATCCTTTGATGCGACGCTGCGTCATACGATCCAGGATATGATCGATACGATGAAGGCCGACAACCTGGATGCCCTCAGCGCCATTCAGATAGGTATCCAGCAGCATATCATCGTCCTTCGCGACGACGACGTCTACACTCCCTACATTAATGTACGGTTTATCAAACAAAAAGGAAATGTAACGGCTACGGAACGTACGCCCTATTACGCAAACATCAGTGTCGATGTGGACCGGTACGAATCCCTGACAGTACTCTACGAAGATGAAAACGGTACGCCGCATTCGATGGACGTCAGCGGAGACCTGGCACGTACCTTCCAGCACCAGGCCGACTACTGCGACGGCAGTACCTTTGTCGACCGGGTAGACAAGGAGACCAAACAGCGTATCGGCGATTACCTTGATCAGGGCCTGGTCGAAGGGGCGACATGCCCTACCGTTTTTTACAGAGACTACTTTAAAAGAGCGGCCTCCTATATCATCCTGGCCGTGTTTCTCACTTTCTTTGCACCTCTCTTTGCCGACGAGGCGACAGAGTCGCTCATCTATACGATCGACCTCTGGCTTTTGGGGAGCGTACCGTTTGTGATGACGGGCTACTTTGTTTATGCCCGGTATGAGACGGAAAAATACAAACAGTGTACCAGTTGCCAGACCGGGAATATCATCGGTACCGGTGCGATCTATTTTGCACAATGGCTTGTCGTAGCCATGGGAACCTACCTGGTCTACGGCTAAGTAGGCGTATGTACGTACGCCTTTTCCTACAAATACATCGTTTTCTACCCTTTTTATCCCTTTTATAACCTCAATTCTTACAAATTTGTCGGCTTGTCACACTTTGTCGTGTTTTTTGTCATCACACAGTCATAAAAACCCTAGAACGCATCATGCACATACTGTTTTCGAATATACAATCTAGAAGGAGACAATATGTCTGAACTACGACAAATTGCATTTTATGGTAAGGGTGGTATCGGTAAGTCTACGACTTCACAAAACACACTGGCGTCTATGGCGCACTATTTCGGTAAGAACATTCTTATCGTCGGTTGTGACCCCAAAGCGGACTCCACACGTCTGATCCTGCATGAAAAAGCACAATCTACAATTCTTCAGCTTGCTGCTGAAATGGGTTCTGTTGAAGACCTCGAGCTGGAAGATGCTTGTAAACCAGGTGCGGGTATCTTTGCTCCAGACGCTCCTAACGGTTGGATCAACTGTACTGAGTCCGGTGGTCCTGAGCCAGGTGTCGGTTGTGCCGGTCGTGGGGTTATTACAGCGATCAACTTCCTTGAAGAAGAGGGTGCATACGAAGAAGAAGGTCTTGACTTCGTTTCTTACGACGTTCTCGGTGACGTTGTTTGTGGTGGATTCGCTATGCCGATCCGTGAAGGTAAAGCTCAAGAGATCTACATCGTTATGTCCGGTGAGATGATGGCTATGTACGCTGCTAACAACATCTCCAAAGGTATTCTGAAATATGCAAACACTGGTGGTGTTAGACTTGCCGGTCTGATCTGTAACGCTCGTATGACAGACCGTGAATACGATCTTGCACACGCACTTGCCGGTCAACTGGGTACTCAGATGATCCACTTCGTACCACGTAACAACATCGTTCAGCACGCTGAGCTTCGACGTATGACAGTTGTTGAGTTCGCTCCTGAGTCCGATCAAGCTCAAGAATACAAAGAGCTGGCTAGAAAAATCATCGCCAACGACCTTAAAGTTATCCCAACTCCACTGGAAATGGATGACCTCGAAGACCTTCTTATGGAATTCGGTCTTGAAGAAGAAGTTGACGAAGAGAACATCGGTAAATCCGCTAACGCGTAAGTTTAACCGACCGAAAGCAGCCTAGCTGCCGGGCCAAACAGGCAGCAGCAAAAAAGCAAAAATAGAAATTAGGACTGCAAAGTCTATCTGCCCTGAAAGGGCAAGCTTTAGCGCCCCAGTGGCCAACGTAGCTAACGGGACTTTGTTCCGCTAGCGTAAAAAACAATGTAAACAAACAAGGAGAACACAATGTTTATTCTAGGTATGCACTTCCCAGCTGACATGGGTAACAAAATTCCTGACGAAAAAGTCGTTGCAAAAATGGAAGAAGCCGGTACTGGCTCTTACAAAGAGATCAAACTGAAAATGGGTAAAAACCGTAACGAACTGACTGAACTCAGCTACACAAACACTGATACGTTCATGTTCAAAGCGCTTTGCCACTTCTTTGAAATCGATAACGATGCGAAAGAGGAGAAATACTTCATCTACACTAACCGTTATCAAATCTCTGAACTGTCTAAAAGACTGGACAGCGACGATGAGACTATGGCGCTTTGCAAAAAATTCGATTCCATGGATATGTTCACAATCCAGGCCGTATAAGCAGCCGTAAACAGCAGTCAATAAGGAGAATAAAATGGGTCCAGAAACTTTAGAAGCTAAACAAAAAGCGGCCGTCGAAGAGGTACTTTCCAAGTACCCTGCGAAAGCGGCCAAAAACCGGGCGAAGCACATCGGTGTCGGTAGCCCGGACGATAACACTGCCAAAACATGCGGTGGTGTCCGAAGTAACAAGAAAACGGTTCCGGGTGTTATGTCTCAGCGTGGTTGTGCATACGCCGGTTCCAAAGGGGTTGTATGGGGTCCTGTCAAAGATATGATCCATATCTCCCACGGTCCTATCGGTTGTGGTCAATACAGCCGTGGCGGTCGACGTAACTACTACATCGGTACAACCGGTGTCGATACTTACGTAACAATGAACTTCTCCACAGATTTCCAAGAAAAAGACATCGTCTTCGGTGGAGATAAAAAACTTGAAAAATGTATCGATGAGATCAACGAACTGTTCCCACTGAACAACGGTATCTCTATCCAATCCGAATGTCCGATCGGTCTGATCGGTGACGATATCGGTGCGGTTGCACGAACAAAATCCAAAGAGAGCGGTCAGACACTGATCCCGGTTAACTGTGAAGGTTTCCGTGGTGTTTCCCAGTCTCTTGGTCACCACATCGCGAACGATGCGGTACGTGATTATGTATTCGAAAAACCGACAGGTATGGATACAGCAAGCCACGAAGTTACAGACTATGATGTCGCCATCATCGGTGACTACAACATCGGTGGGGATGCTTGGTCTTCCCGTATCCTTCTAGAAGAAATGGGTCTTCGTGTTGTTGCACAATGGTCCGGTGACGCGACGCTGAAAGAGATGGCTCTGACTCCTAAAGTCAAGCTGAACCTTCTGCACTGCTACCGATCCATGAACTACATCTCCCGACACATGGAAAAAGAGTACGGTATTCCTTGGACAGAGTATAACTTCTTCGGTCCTAGCCAGACAATCAAAAGCCTTCGAAAAATCGCAAGCTTCTTTGATGAGTCTATCCAGAAAAAATGTGAAGAAGTTATCGCTAAGTACCAGCCAATGATCGACGCGGTTACCAACAAGTTTAAACCTAGACTTGAAGGTAAAAAAGTCATGCTGTTTGTCGGTGGTCTGCGACCTCGCCACGTTATCGGCGCTTACGAAGACCTCGGTATGGAAGTTATCGGTACGGGTTACGAGTTTGCCCACGATGATGACTACAAACGTACGACTGAAGAGATCTTCCGATCCACGATCATCTACGATGACGTTAACGAATACGAGCTTGAAGCGTTTGTTAAAAAACTTCAGCCTGACCTCGTTGCTTCAGGTATTAAAGAGAAATACGTATTCCAGAAAATGGGTCTGCCATACCGACAGATGCACTCCTGGGACTACAGCGGTCCGTATCACGGATTCGACGGTTTTGCTATCTTTGCTCAAGACATGGATCTTGCTATCAACGCTCCAGTCTGGGGTCACAGCAAAGCACCGTGGGATAAAGAAGAGAACTAAGGAGTAAGTCATGCAAGAAGTCGAAAAAATTATGAACGGTAAGGATCTCTTCCAGAGACCCGAATACCAAGAAGTTCTAAAAAACAAAAAAGAGTTCGAATCCAGCACCGGCGCAGTTAACCCTGGGAAAGTCGAAGAAGTAGCTGATTGGACAAAATCATGGGAATACCGTGAAAAAAACCTTGCCCGTGAAGCCCTCACGGTCAATCCAGCCAAAGCGTGCCAGCCACTTGGTGCGGTTATGGCCGGTCTTGGTTTTGAAAACACAATGCCATACGTTCACGGAAGTCACGGGTGTGTTGCTTACTTCAGAAGCTACTTCACACGTCACTTCAAAGAGCCGACACCTTGTGTTTCCGACTCCATGACTGAAGATGCTGCGGTTTTCGGTGGTCTTGCCAACATGAAAGACGGTCTGAAAAACTGTAAAGCTATCTACAACCCGGACATGATCGCGGTCTCCACGACATGTATGGCGGAAGTTATCGGTGATGACCTCAACGCATTTATCACATCTGCGAAAGAGGAGAGCGAAGGTATCCTGGCTGACGAAATGCCAATCCCTTATGCTCACACACCAAGCTTCGTCGGTAGCCACATCACTGGTTACGACAACATGATGCACTCCATGCTCTCCCAAATCGGTGAGAAGGGTGAAACGACAAACAAAATTAACATCATCCCAGGTTTCGAAACATACATCGGAAGCCTTCGTGAAGTTAAAAAAATGGCAGCGGCGTTCGGTGACGACGCTGTTATGATCGGTGACCACTCCGATCAGTGGGATATGCCTGCTGGTGACTACGAGATGTTCTCCGGTGGTACTACAATTGCAGACCTGAAAGCTACGCCTAACGCAAAAGCTACAATCACACTGCAAAAGTACACAACTAAGAAAACAATGAAACTTGCTAAACGATGGAAGCAAGAGCAGGTTGAACTCAACCCGATCGGTCTGAAAGGTACTGACGAATTCGTCATGAAACTTGCAGAACTGACTGGTAAAGAGGTACCTGAAGAGCTGAAAGTTGCTCGCGGCCGACTCGTCGATGCGATGCAAGACAGCTATCCGTATATGCACGGTAAAAAATTCGCGATCTGGGGCGATCCTGACTTCCTTCTGGGTATGGTCAGCTTCCTTCTGGAAATGGGTGCAGAACCGACACACGTTCTTTGCCACAACGCGCCAAACGGTTGGGAAGCAGAGATGCGAGCACTGCTTGATACATCTCCTGCCAAAGACGACCTTAACGTATGGGCCGGTAAAGACCTCTGGGCTATGAGAAGTCTTCTCTTCACAGAGCCAGTCGACTTTATGATCGGTAACACATACGGTAAAGAGCTGATGAGAGATACCGGTACGCCACTGATCTACATCGGGTTCCCAATCTTTGACCGACACCACCTGCACCGATACTCTATCGCTGGGTACGAAGGTGGTCTGAACCTTCTGACTTGGATCACGAACAAAGTTCTTGATGTCCTTGATGAAGAGACAAAAGATATCGCTAAAACTGACTACTTCTTCGACGCAGTTCGCTAAGCAGTCACCTTTCTCCGGGCTTCGGCCCGGATCTTTTCATGTAAAATCCCCCTGTAAATCAGATTGTTTTTAAGCCTCGCGCTGTTTTTAAATCCTCTTTTTTACCTGTAAAAGAGAGACTATGGAAACGATTTCCCTTAACCATGATCAATACACTGAATCCATTAACCAGATTACCGATGATGCGACTTACCGTTTTGCCCAGCAGGCCGAAAAATGGTGGGACCGCCATTTTAGCTGGACACAGGATGGATGCCGTGTGTTGACGGACGAAAGCGGTACACACCTTGCCTATCTCTTTTATAAGGTCGACCGTTACCGGGAGTACCTGACCGTACACAATCTCTTCACTCCCGAGAACCACCGTAATAAAGGCTATGCATTCGCCATGCTAGAGAGCCTCTTTCAAAGCCAGGCCGACCGTAACGTCAGGCGATTCCATATGAGCTGCACCCCCCAGGCACTGGGATTTTATGCCAAACTTGCCCTGGTCTACTGGGGCGTCGATGAGACGGGAAACTACCACTGTGATCTTCCCTTGCCTGCCGACGGGATTAACGGTATCGCTCCGATGGTTGAGAACGAGACCAACCGGGAACTCCTGGACGGAAAAGCGGAAAAGATATTCCAAAAGGTCAAAGAGAACGGTCAACATTTTGAAGCGGAAAAATCACGCCGTTTTGCCCATGACAAAGAGTGGCTGGAAGACGCTTACCGCCATGAAGCGTTAAAAGATATCATCCGGTAACCCGCGGTCGTTTTTTGTTTTTTTTCTAATAAATTTATATTATACTGAGCGTTTCGCAATACCGCTAAAGGCATGCCGTGCAGAAGCTTTACGAGAGACTCCGACAGATTTTCACATCCATTAAAAACCGTATAGACAACAGATTCCCCCATCTTCAAGCCACCCTGAAAACAAAAACCGAAACGATCCGAAACACGACCTCCGCCCATTTTGATACGCTGATCCGAAAAGGCGGACTAAAACTCAAACTGATCGGCTTCATCGTCACGGTCATCCTGATCACGGTAACCGTCTTGAGTACCTTTATCATCCAATTGATGAAGAGCTCCATCGAGACCAAGGCCTTTGAAGTCGCCACCACCTCCATCGAACGTATCGCCGACTTCTCGACCCACGCCCTGCTGGAACGCTCCTACGAAAACCGCGTCACCCTGAATGAGATGATCAACGATATCCGGCTCTCTAAGATCGAAGGGCTGCTGGATGTCTCCATCTATGAACGCCAAAAGACCAACACCGCCTCCGCCTTTAAATATCTTGCCGGATTCGGGCACTACGACGAAGGTACCCTGCTGGATGACGCCAAACTGATCGGCTCCCTCAACGATGCGATGGCAGGCAGTGTCACCTACGACACCCGCGAGATTATTACCAAAGAGGGAGAGGTCGAAGCCTACCGCTTTATCAAACCGATCCTCTATACATTCCAGGACCGGACCATCCTGCTCGGTGTCGTCATACTCTACTATGACAAAGAGGCGATCACCGGGATCGTCAAGCGGGCGATCCGTTTCGCCCTGCTGATCGCTGCAGCCATCGTCCTTCTGACGGTCGTTTTGGTCTATTTCGCCGGTCTGCGCTTTACCCGACCCATCCTTGCCGTTGCTGACGCGGCCACCGATGTCTCCCAGGGTAAACTGGATGTCAGACTCGACATCACGACAAACGATGAGATCGGTGAGCTGGCCGACCGGTTTAACCGCATGGTCACCGGGCTGAGGGAGCGGGAGAAGATGCAGAAGTTCGTCTCCGGCTCTACGATGAGTATGATCCAGGAGGATTCGACACGCCAGCTGATCCTGGGCGGCGAGTATCGGACGCTGACCTTCCTCTTCTCCGATATCCGCGGCTTTACAGCCATGAGCGAGACGATGAAACCCGACGAGGTGGTCGAAGTGATCAACTTCTACCTTAACCTCCAGTCGGAGATCATCAAATCCCACGGCGGGGACATCGACAAATTTGTAGGAGACGAGATCATGGCCTCCTTCTCGGGCGACGATGCGGTAGAGCGGGCGATCCAAAGTGCCGTGGAGATACAGACCCGCATTGCCGAAGAGAATGCCAAACGCTCGCAATCGGGTGAGACGGTCTGCAACGTCGGGATAGGGATCAACAAAGGGGAAGTGACCGTCGGGAACATCGGTTCACACGACCGAATGGACTTCACCTCCATCGGCTCGGTGGTCAACCTGGCTGCACGGCTCTGCTCCAGTGCCGCAGCCGGTCAGATCCTGATCGAGCAGTCCACGCGCGACGAAGCAGACGACAGCTACAAGACACAGCCGGAAGAGCCGATCACCGTCAAGGGGATCAGCCATCCCGTCGCCGTCTCCTCCATTTCCCCGGGAGCCGGGAAGTGATGCGCTACACCCTGCTGCTGGGCATCACAGCCCTGCTTTTCTTCACCGGCTGCGGCCCGGTCAAACCGGAAAATCTCTCCCCCGATGAGAAACGGGTGATCTACCATAGTGTCCAGGATGAGATCGAGCAGTTGACGGCAGAGGGGGATACCCTCTATGCCAGCGGCTACTATATGGCGGCGGCCGAAGCGTATGAACTGGTCAACTTTTACGAAGACCGTGCCGTCATCCCCGCCGACAAGATCCGAAAGATCCGTATCCGTGCCAACGCCAACGGAAAGCACTACTACAAGCGGGCCCTCAAGTATCTCAAAAAAGACAAAAAACGGGCGCTGCACGAGTTTAACAAGATGATGCGCAACGATCCCGAATATAAAGACGGGAAAACACGGTTTGAGACACTCAAAAACGACCCCGAGATCCGCGCCTACCTCGCCAAGCTGGAAAAAGATCTCCAAAGTGCCCTGAATAACAACATGGGAACGGCAAAGGACCTAAAACGTATTAACAAAGCCCTCGATAAGCTGAAGGAGTATGACGACGGCAACGATATCGCCATACAGGCCAAGGAGATCATCAAGGCCCAGCGCAGCGCCCTGCTGAACGAAGGGGTACGGCTCTATAACAAAGGGGCCCTCGGCAAGGCTTCGGATAAGTTCCGCCTGGTCCAATCGATCTATAAAAAAGACCGTACAGCCGAGAAATATCTTGCCAAGATCAGCAACAAGAACAGACTGGGCAACCTCCTGAAACAGGCGAAAAAAGCACTGGATAAAGAGTCGTACGCCCAGGCAATCGAGACGGCAGAAGCTGCACTGGACATCGATGCCAACAGCAAAGAGGCCAAACGGATCTTGACCGCCGCCAGGAAAGGGTATGAAAAACAGATCCCCGATCTCATCAACCAGGGAATCGACTTCTATGGTAAACAGGATTTCGACCAGGCCCTTAAAGCCTTCCAGGCCGTCTTGATCATGGACCCGGAAGACAACACCTCCCTGACCTATATCCGGAAGATCGAACGGCAGCTTGAGACGATCAAGAGCCTGAAGTAGGCTCGGCCCCGGCGGCCCGTTTAAGCAGTGCCGTCTTTTTAAAAAAACAGCCCCCGCTGTAACGGAGTGTCGTACCGGCACCGGCAGAAGTCAGGCTTTTCGGATCCTCCGCCCTGACCCGTTTTATATCCTCCCGGGAAACGGCCAGCTCCTTGTCACACCCTTCGCAATATAGATTTACCCTCTCTTGTGACATCGGCACTCCGCTTTTATTTTCTTTCCCATATGCAACTTGCGTTCGGGTATTTGTTTTTGGAGCGGAATATGGTAAAATCCGCCACTTTTTACAAGGGTATGCAGAGCATGAATCAGACCAGGATCACCGTCATCAATACGGGCGGGACGTTTAACAAAGTCTACGACTCCATTAAAGGGAGCCTGGACGTGGTGAAAGAGAACGTCTTTATCGAAGAGATCATCCGGCACTTCTACGGCAACATCGATTTCGAGCTGATCTCCATCATCAACAAAGACTCCCTTCAGTTCACCGATGCAGACCGCGAACTCCTGGCCCAGACCGTCGCGGATGCCGCCAATGACAACGTCCTGGTCGTCCACGGGACCGACACGATGCAGGAGAGTGCCCGCTATCTCCACGATACAAAGGGCGCGGTACTGAGAAAAAAAGTGATCTTCGTCGGTTCCATGTTCCCCTATGCCATCCAAAAAGACGAAGCCATCGCCAACTTCAGCCTGGCCGTCGGCTTCCTCAACGCGCCTGTCGCCGACGATATCTATATCGCCATGCACGGTCTTGTGGATCGTTTCGAGACGATTCAAAAAGACAGGGAACTCGGTAAATTCATCCGTACTTCCCCTTTTGAATCTGCCTAATACTGCGGATATACCGTCCGCTTTCCGGTATTAATGCTCCTTGTGTGTAAGCTCCTCATAGGCCCGTTGTACGACACTGCATTCGCCTTCATCCGATTCCCGTATCTGGGCGATCGCCACGCGTGAGATTTCGGAGCGCTCATCCAGTTCGATAAAGATATTAAAAAATGCGTTCCGTGCGTCATCCAGTTCCGCGTGACTGTAAACAATCGCATAAAAGTTATCCTCGATCTTCTTGTATTGGTCCGTCGGCCGTATTTTCCCGGCAAGGACTTCATGGAAAAGCGAATCCTCCACCTCGACAAGAATCAGGCAGGCCGGTACCTTATATCTCTTGAAGCGGTAGAACTCCATTGAGAGAAGTCCGCATATGGCTTTTGTATCTTCATACAGCATCGTATTTCCTTACTCACTCGAAATCAGTTGTGACTATCCATTAATCTAGAAGGGTATATTTACAATAAAGTAGTTGAAAAAAAAGCGTAATACGGCCACACACACCGGCCTCCGAAGTATCGGGAGGCGGGATATCAGGCCGAAACCCCTCCCCCGTTAAAGCGGGTAAAAAATTTTCTCCCTTTCTACCAGAGGCTTTGTTGGCCATTATACCGACAGATAGCCGCTTACTAGAACACAACTTGCAATTACCCTACACAAGTGATTTTAAAGTTTTATCCGGCATGTTCAAACGGCCGGGTTTTGTATATATTTTAATCATATTATATGAATAAATAATAGTCATAATGTGCTATGATGATTAGCAAAAGGAGACCCGAATGTTATCCCGTAGTGACGTCAAAGAGCTGCTGAATGAAAGCGCCTGTTCCCATAACAAGACCAAGAAGACAAGCTGCGACAAAACGACCCCGGGTGCCACTTCAGGCGGATGTGCCTTTGAAGGGGCACAGATCTCCCTCTTCCCCTACGCCGACGCCGTCCACCTCGTCCACGGCCCCATGACCTGCCTGGGTGCCAGCTGGGAAACACGCCAGACCAAGACGAGCGTCACCGGCATCGACCAGACCCAGATGGGCTTTACAACCGGTGTGACGACCAACGACGTCATCTTCGGCGGCGATAAGAAGCTGGCCGAATCGATCGACTATATTATGAAGCACTACTCCCCCGAAGCGATCTTCGTCTACTCCACCTGTGTCACGGCCCTCGTGGGGGATGACATCGATGCCGTATGCAGTCACAAGGCCGAGGAGTACGGCATTCCCGTCGTCCCGGTCCACGCCGCGGGATTCGTCGGGGGCAAAAACCTGGGATCGCGCATCGCCGGGGAGTATGTCCTCGAACACCTTGTCGGGACCAAAGAGCCCGAAACCACGACCAGATACGACATCAACCTCATCGGGGAGTACAACGTCACGGGGGATATGTGGCAGTATATCCCGCTGCTGGAGAAGATCGGTATCCGGGTCCTCTCGACCCTCAGCGGTGACGGCCGGGTCGAGAAGATCCGCACCGCCCACCGCGCCGGCCTGAACGTCATCGTCTGTGCCAAATCCCTGATCAGCTTCTGTAGAAAGATGGAGGAGCAGTACGCTATTCCCTACATCTCCGTCAGCTTCTACGGCAAGCGCGACACCTACAACGCCATCATGGAGATCGCCCAGGCTTTCGGTGCCCCCGAGCTGATCGCCAAAGCCAAAGAGGTCCTGGACGAAGAGGATAAAAAACTGGAGGAAAAGCTCCTTCCTTACAAAGAGGCCTTCAGAGGGAAAAAAGCGGTTCTTAATACCGGCGGGAACAAATCCTGGTCCATCGCTTCGGCACTTCAGGACATGGGGATCGAAGTGGTGGCCACCTCCATCCGTAAAGCGACCGAAGAGGATATCGCCAAAGCCAGGGAGTACCTGGGGGAGAACGGTGTGCTGATGAAAGTCCCCGCCCAGGAGCAGGCGAAGGTGATCGACGACTTCGGCGTCGACATCCTGCTGGCCGGGGGCCGGAGCCTCTATACGGCGATCAAGAAAAAGATCGCCTTTATCGACGTCAACCAGGAGAAGAAGATCAGCTACGGCGGTTTCGATGGCCTGCTTAACCTCGCCAAAGACGTCAAGGACGTCATGGAAAACCCGGTCTTTAAAAACGTGGCCAAACCGGCGCCGTGGGAGGCAGAGTGATGAACGTACAACATAAACCCCACAAGCCGCTGCACGTCAACCCGATCGCCCACTCCCAGCCCATGGGAGCGACCCTGGCGTACCTGGGTGTCAAGGACTGTCTGCCGCTGATGCACGGGGCTCAGGGGTGTGCAAGCTTTACGAAGGTGCTCTTTACCAGACACTTCAGCGAACCCATCGCTATCCAAAACACCGCCGTCAGCGACATCACAGCGGTCCTGGACGGCGGGGACTACTCGATCCTGACGGCGATCGAGAACGTTACCAAGAAGGTCAAACCCTCCCTCATCGGCCTCCATACAACGGGCCTTACGGAGACCAAGGGGGACGATATCCGTGGAGCCGTATCGCGCACCGACTACCCCACGGTCTTTGTCAACACCCCCGATTACGAGGGGGGACTGGAGAGCGGCTGGGCCCTGACGGCCAAGGCACTGATCGAACAGCTGACCGATGTCGCAACAGTCGCGGACAGTAAAAAACTGCTCCTGCTTCCCAATGTCTCCATGCAGCCGATCGAAGTGGAACGGCTTAAGGAGTTCTGCGAAGGGTTCGGCCTGGAGGTCTATGCCCTGCCCGACATCTCCACATCCCTTGACGGACATCTCTGTGAAGGCCAGGGGAAACTGGCCGGAGGCGGCATCACCGTCGAGGAGATCAAGCAGCTCGGCCGCTGCGGCAATGTCATCACCATCGGGGCAAGCATGAAAATCGCCGCCGAAGCACTTTTGGAAAAGAACCCCAAGATCAAACACCACCATTTTGACCATGTGATGGGGCTGGATAAAACGGACGAACTGGTGGCGCTCCTGATGGAGCTGCGCCACATCCAGCCGCTTCCTTCGGTCAAGCGGTGGAGGCAGCGGCTGCAGGATGCGATGCTCGACACCCACTTTACGATCGGGGGTGCCCGCATGATCGTCACGGGCGAACCGGACCAGCTGGCGGGGCTGTGTGCGCTTTTAAACAGTGCGGGGGCCAAGATCCTCGCTGCCATCGCCACAAACGAATCCAAAGTGCTGGAGACGATCCAGGCGGAAAAAGTGTTTGTCGGGGACCTGGAAGATGCGGAAGCCCTGATGGACAATGCCGACATCCTGATCGGGAACTTCCACGTCGAACGGATCGCCAACCGTCACCATAAAGGGTACATGCACCGGGGCTTCCCCAACTACGAAGAGGTGGGGAATCAGCTCAAGAACGACTCCCTTTACGAAGGGAGCGCCTATCTCCTTTTTGAGACGGCCAACATCATCACAAAGGCGACACACCATGGGTAACGAATTCACGAGCATCAAGGTCACATCGACCGACAAGAAAGGAAACGGCATGAAAGTAGCATTTGCGACAACCGACATGGAGTGGATCGACGCCCATTTTGGAAAATCGGGTCAATTCGCCATCTATGAGGTATCCAAGGACGGGTACGAGATGAGTGAACTGCTTAAGATCAACGACGAGGAACTGACGGGTGATCAGGATAAAAACGACCAGATCGCCGAGATCATCGCCGGCAAGGACGTACGGATCCTCTACCTCGCCTCCATCGGACCGACCGCGGCGGCCAAGGTGGTCAAAAACCGTATCCACCCGATGAAGATCACAGACGATACGAAGATCAGCGATGCCTGTGACCGGCTTGTGACGATGCTCCAGGGCAATCCACCGCCCTGGATCAGACGTATCATTGAAAAGGAGAATGCGTAATGAGTGAAACAACAACAGTAGAAAACCCGTTTTTAAAACAGTTGATCAACCAGATCAGAGCCCAGGACCAGTTCGGTACCTGGAGTAAGTTCAGCGATGAAGAGCTCTTGAGTAAAAAATATGTCAAGACAAAAGAGGAGCTTAAAAACATCCCGGTCATCGCCGACATCGACGAGATGATCATCGGGGACATCAAGATGATCTACCAGGCCCTGGCCCTGGCATTCGAGACCAAGACGGGTGTCATGTGCAACGTCATCATGGAGATGAGCCACGAAGGGTTCGGCCGGGTCGCGGTGATCGCGGACAAAGTCGTCATCGTCAACAAGTACTTTAAAGATGCCCACCGGTTCAGTTACCGGACCATCGAAAAACTGATCGAAGACGGTGACAAGATGCTCGCATCCGCTGTCAAGATCTATGAACAGTACAAACCATGTGCTAACGCCAACTGAGCCTAAAACTTCGCAGCGAAGCGAGAACAAAGCCCACTAGGCTACGCTCGCCGCTAAGGCACTAAAGCTTGCCCCACACAAGGGGCAGAAACCAAACCAAACACACAAGGAGAAACAATAATGGCAAACATCGGTATTTTTTTCGGAAGCAGCGGCGGCGTAACACGGGCAGTAGCGGAGAAGCTCGAAGAGCTTTTTGAGGACGCGGAACTGATCGATATGGAAGAGGACTACGACGATATCGACCAACTGCTGGAGTATGACGTCCTGCTTCTGGGTTCCTCCACATGGGGCCAGGGTGATCCCCAGCGGGACTGGGTCGATCCCCTTTACGAGATCGAAAGCGACGAAGTCGACTTCTCGGGCAAAACAGTCGCCCTCTTCGGTGCAGGTGACCAGGAGACGCACGGCGAACACTTCGTCAGTGCTCTGGGCAAGATGTACGACCTCTTTTCGGAGCGTGGTGCCAAGCTGGTCGGGTCTTTCCCGACAGACGGCTTTACATATGAGTTTTCATTGGCGGAAAAAGACGGCAAATTCGTCGGCCTTCCCATCGATGATGTCAATCAGGCAGACCTCACCGACGAACGTGTCGAAAAGTGGGCTGCAGGAGTCAAGGCCGAACTGGGCCTGTAATCCCTACAAAAATGTAGGGCTTTGGTAGGAGAATGTCATGAAAATGATCAAAGCAATCATCAATGAAGAGCATCTGGCTGGAGTCATTGATGCACTATATGAACATGAGATATACGGTATTACCGTAACCAAGGTTCTGGGGCTGGGCAATCTAAACCTCAAACACCACAAAACCCCCGAGGATCTCAAAGAGAGTGTCAAGATGGAGATCATCGTCTCCGACGACCACTACAAACAGTTAGCCATTGATCAGATCATGGAAAATGCCCACCAGCTCGAACACGGAGCCGGAAAAATCTTTGTCCTGGATGTGAGCGAAGCATACCGCATCCGGACCGGCGAGCGCGACGAACTCGCGCTGCAATAAGGAGAGAGTTATGAGCCGATTAGAAGAATTCAACGCAATCACCGATGCGGAAGACTATTTCGAGTTTTTCGACATCGAATACAACGAGCACCTTGTCAGCGTCAAGCGCTTCCATATAATGCGCAAGTTCGGAGAGATGATCGAAAAGACCAAAGCAATGGATATCGAAGGGGATGAGAAACTGCTGGACTTCTACAAGTTCGCCTTGATCACCGTCTATAAAAACTTCGAAAACGGCTACAACCCCAGTGCCGCGGATATCTGGCGGATGTACGACAATCCCGTCGGCTGTATCAGTGTCACACTGGACGAGCTGGGTGAAGTGGAGTCAGTCAACAGCTCCTGCTCCTCCTGCAACACCTCTGCCACCTGTGGCAACAGCATGACACCGGACTTTAACGCTGCCCCCGACTTCAGCGCGGGAGCCTGATGATGGAAGAGAAGATGACCGTAGCCCAGGAGGGCATGATATCCGCATCCACCAAAGATGAGATCCTTCCCGTCTTCCGCGTCGGCGAACGGGTCCGTCTGACCAAGGCGATCCGAAACGACGGCACCTACCCTTATGCCAACAACGGTGACATCCTTCTGGAACCGGGCGCCATCGGCTATGTACGGAAGATCGGGGACTTTCTCCAGACGATCCGTGTCTACGAAGTGAACTTCTTCGAAGAGGGGTTCATCTTCGGATGCCGCGAATTCGAGATCGAATCGGTGGACGAGAGCGAATACGACGAAGTGGCCGAAGAGCTGGCATGGCTTAAACGTCACAGAGAAGAGCGGGCCAAAGCCAAGGAAGAGGACTCCCGGAAGTAATTGCTCGTCTTCCGGTGATGTCACTGCACCCCGGTGTGGTGAGGTAACCGGAAACGGTAATTCAGAAAGGAGAGTAAATGGCAAACGTAATTTTCTGTGGTTTCGGCAAAGAAAAAGACGGGCTGGTCAAAGCGAAAAACGGGGAACTGATCCTGCGCGTCGCTGCGGCCAGGGGTGTTATGATCCCAAAAGAGTGCGAAGAGGGTGAATGCGGCAGCTGTGTCGTCAAAGTCGAAGAACTGACTGACGAAAAACAGACCCACTACATGGAAGAGAAAGAGGTGAGTAAACTCATCGAACTGGGACTTCTCACAAAAGAGAAGGCCGAGGAACTCAACCAGAGCACGACACAAAGCGAATACCGTCTGGCTTGCCAGGCTACGATCCGAGGCGATATCCTCGTTAAACCTTTTCAGTAAACAGAATCTAACTTATTTCAAGGAGAAACAATGACAACACGCGTAGAGATCATCAATGACTTCCTGGCTATCAACGTTAAGCCGGGTAAAACAATCCAGGATATCGTAGAGGCATCCGGTAGTGCCCTTCCTTTCGGTTGCCGTGACGGTGAATGCGGTACATGTATCGTTATGATCGAATCCGGTATGGAGTACCTGAGCGACGTAACGGACAAAGAGGTATCCGTTCTTAAAACTGTCGGTGAACAGAGTCCTAAAGCACGTCTGGCCTGCCAGATGAAGATCGTTCAACCTAACGGTCTGGTACGAATCAAGTACTAATCCCTCAACCGCCCCCTTCGGGGCGTCTCCTTCAATTTGACTACTGGTTATTTTTTAGCCACTTTTTTGCACAAAAATATGTTACTTTTTTAATAAATATTTTCGTAAATTGGTAGGAAAATCATGCCACTCTCACAACAGCAGTTACTCAAACAGAAACAGATCCCCAGACTTTCCATGAAGCTCTGGCTGCCGCTGCTACACTGCTCACTCCAGGAACTGGACAAACACCTCGATGTCATCGCAGGGGAGAACCCCTGCATGGACATCAAGCCGGGTATGGGTTCGGGCGATATGCCCAAAAGCCGCACCTTTACCGACCGCGGCCGTCTCAACACGACGGCCAGCGAGATCATGGAGAATACGACCATCGCCAAAGAGTCGCTCTATGAAAAACTGAACGATCAGATCGCCGCTCCCCTCTTCCCGACCCCCATCTCCCAGCAGATCGCCAAAGAGATCATCTTCTATATCAATGAAGAGGGGTACTTTGAGGGAGACGTCAAAGAGATTGCCGAAAACTTAGGCACGACTCCCGAACAGGTGGAAAAGGTACGCCAGCGTTTTGCCTACCTCGAACCCTCAGGTGTCGGGGCGACGGACTTCCGGGAATCCTTCCTTTTCCAGCTTAATGACATCGATATGGATGAAGACCTCTCGCTGCTGATGTCCTCCATGATCATCCGTTTTGACCATATGGAGGATTTTGTCAGCCACCCCCGCTTCCACGATGCCAAAGAGGTGTTCAAACACCTTAAACACCCCCCGGCACTGGAGTATGTGGAAGAGGCCGAAGTGATCATCCCCGATCTCTTTGTCATGATCAAAGAGGACAAGGTGGAGATCAAGGTCAACAACCGTTTCTACCCCGACATCGTCGTCAACGAGATCGACAAGTACGACAATTTTGCCAAACAGAAGTTCAAAGAGGCGCGGGAACTGGTCAAGCTGCTGGATCTTCGCAAAGCAACGCTCTATAACATCGCCCTGGTCCTGGTGGACAAGCAGTTCCGCTTTTTCTGCGGCGGGGAGCTTGTACCCCTGCGTCTGCAGGATGTGGCAGACGAGCTGGGCTTTAACGAGTCCACCATCTCCCGGGCCATCGCCCATAAGTACCTGATGACCGAAAAGGGGGTCTTTGCCTTTAAGGACTTCTTCTCCACATCCGTGGGCGGCGTCTCCACGGCGGAGATCAAGCACTTTATCGAAGAGGTGGTACGCCACGAGGACAAACTCGCCCCCTACAGCGACAAGATCATCCACGAGATGGTGGAGCAGCGTTTCCGTATCCAGATCGTACGGCGCAGTATCGCCAAGTACCGCGCGGAACTGAATATACCGCACTTTAACGAGCGCAGACTCCTGGGACTGATCGAACAAAAATGACAAAATTGTCGGCGTCCTCCCGGGGAGCAAGTAGAACGGAACTTGCATCAAAAATAACAAACGAACCACTATTCATAAGGAATAACAAATGGCACGAGATGATTTGATCGGCGGAGCACTCTGGGAGGAGTACTCAAGCGTCGTACAGGATAGAATGAACAACCCGAGAAACCTGGGAGAGATCACCGAAGACGAAGCAAAATCGGAAGGCTACGAACTGATCGTCGCCGATTTCGGAGCCGAAAGCTGCGGCGATGCCGTACGGCTCTACTGGATGATCGACCCCTCAACCGATACGATCAAAAAATCCAAGTTCAAAAGCTTCGGATGCGGAACGGCGATCGCCAGTTCCGATATGATGGCGGAACTCTGCCTCGAAAAGAGCGTCGACGATGCGCTGAAGATCACCAACATCGACGTGGAAAAAGCACTGCGCGACGACCCCGACACCCCGGCGGTCCCGGGCCAGAAGATGCACTGTTCGGTCATGGCCTACGACGTGATCAAAAAAGCGGCTTCCATGTACAAAAACGTCGACATGGAGAGCCTGGAGACGGAGTTTATCGTCTGCGAATGTGCCCGTATCAGCCTCGATACGATCAAAGAGGTGGTCAAGCTCAACAAACTGACAACCGTCGATGAGATCACCGACTACACCAAAGCCGGTGCGTTCTGCAAGTCCTGTATCAAACCGGGCGGCCATGAGAAAAAAGATCTCTACCTCGTTGACATCCTGAACGAGGTCCTCGAAGAGGTCAAACAAGAGGAGATCAGCAAGAAGATCAAATCGGCCAAGGGCGACGGTGAGTTTGAGAAGATGGGACTCGTACAGCAGATCAAGGCGATCGAGTCGATCCTTGAAGAGTATATCCGCCCGACCCTCAAAGCCGACGGCGGGGACGTGGAACTGATCGACGTCCAGAAAAACGGTGACCTCTTCGATGTCATGATCAAATACCAGGGGGCCTGCATGAGCTGCTCCATGAACTCCACGACGACCCTGGCGGGTATCGAGGACATGCTGAAGTTCAAGCTCAAAGCCAACCTAAGAGTAATGATCGTCTGATGATACAGGGATTCGCGACAAAAGAAGGCACCTTTACCTACGCCAAACGGTTTCCGAGGTTCTCCAAGGAGTTCTTTACTCCGGCGAACGAACTCTTCACCGCATCGGTAGGGATCGGTTCGTTTATGCCCGAACCCTACAAAGAGGAGAACTACACCTACTCGCTCAAAGAGGTGATCAAGGAAGCGGTCAAAAACGGCTCCAACATGATCGATACCGCCTCCAACTACCGCTACCAGATGAGTGAGCGGGAGATCGGGGAGGCACTGAAAGAGCTGATGGACGAAGGCTACAAACGAGAAGAGCTGATCATCGCGTCCAAGGCGGGCTTTCTTCCGCTGGACTTCCCCTTCCCCAAAGACCCCTATGTCTGGATCAACGAGACGATCGTCGAGGCCGGACTGGCGACCAAGGAGGAGGTGATCACCGATCAGCACTGCCTCACCCCGGCGTATCTACGCTGGAGCCTGGAGCAGTCCCTCAAAAACCTGGGAGTCGAGACCCTGGACATCTTCTACATCCATAATCCCGAGATCCAACTGGGCTATATCCCCTATGACGAACTGATGGACCGCCTCGAAGCCGCCTTTGTTCTCTGCGAAGAGCTGGTCAACGAGGGCAAGATCAAAAACTACGGCATCGCCTCCTGGAACGCGTTTCTTTACCAGGAAGGGGATATGGAGTATATCGGTTTTAACGATGTCATGACCCGGGTCCAGAAAGCCGGGGGAACGGACCACCATTTCCGCTATGTCCAGCTTCCCTACAACCTGGCCAAGGCCCACGCCTTCAGCTATCCCAACCAAAAAGGCCCCGACGGCCGTTACTACACGATGCTGCAGATGGTCCAGAACTACGGCCTTTCCGCGGTGGGAAGCAGCTCACTGCTGCAGATGAATCTCTTCAAAAAGGCCTTCAACCGTGACGTCGCGGCCCTGCTCGGCCCCGAAGAGATGACCGATATCCACCGGGCACTGCAGTTCAGCCGTTCGGCACGGGGGATCGTCAGCGCCCTCTTTGCCACGATCCGCCCCGAACATGCAAAAGACAACCTGCTCATCGGGCATATGCCGAAGGTGGATGCGCAAAATTATCAAAAAATATTTGGGTTTTAACAATGCTATATGATGTACTGATCGTCGGAACCGGTATCGCCGGTCTCCGCGCCGCCCTAGAGGCAAAAAAATCGGGCGTAAAGGTCGCCCTGCTTACCAAGTCCAACCCCTTCCGCTCCAACTCCGCCGTTGCGTCCGGCGGGATCAACGCGGCGCTGGGGAATGTCGAAGAGGACACCGTAGAGGAGCATATCGAAGACACCTTCCGCGGAGGCGCACGTTTTAACAACAAAAAAGCCCTGGCAACGCTGTGCGGCGAAGGGGTATCGTGTATCGAGGAGCTGGATGCCCTGGGGGTGCCGTTTGACAAGCGTGACGACGGCACGATCGACCAGCGTGCTTTTGGGGGTGCGGGAAAGAAACGGACCTGCCACATCGCCGACAAGACCGGTTCGGCCATCGTACAGAAACTGCTCATGCTCTGCCGCCAGGAGGGGGTGGAGATCCTGAACAATATGCAGTTTCTCAATATCATCACCGATAAGAACCGGGTCGCCGGCATCACGGCGCTGCGCCGGGCCGACTCCACGGTCGTCGCCTTTGCCTGCAAAGCACTGATCCTCGCGGGCGGCGGGTATGCCGGGATCTACCGCGGCCACTCCACCAACTCCCAGGAGGTGTGCGGGGATACGCTGGCCGCAGCGCTGCTCGCGGGTATGACCCTGCGGGATATGGAGTTTGTCCAGTTCCACCCCACGACCCTGGTCAAAACGGGTGCCCTCATCACCGAAGCGGCCCGGGGCGAAGGGGGATACCTCCTCAATAATCAGGGGCAGCGCTTCGTAGACGAGCTGATCACGCGCGACAAGCTCTCCCGGGAGATCCTGGCCGAGATCAAAAACGGCGGCGCCGTCTACCTCGATCTTCGTCACCTGGGGGAAACAAAGATCGACACCAAGCTCCCGTCGGTCAAAAAGACCGCCTACAACGCTGCGGGGATCGATATTACCAAAGAGCTGATCCCCATCGAGCCCGGAGCCCACTATACCGGCGGCGGGATCAAGACCAAAGCGGACACCCGTACGGAGGTCAAAGGGATCTACGCCTGCGGTGAGAATGCGGCCAACGGTGTCCACGGCGCCAACCGATTGGGCGGGAACTCCCTTCTGGAAGGGGTAGTCTTCGGCAGACTGGCGGGGAAAAACGCTGCCCAGTACGCCCTGAAAAACGAATTTCTGCCCGTCGATTACCAGTATGTGGATAAGGAGATGCGCGCAGTCGAGTATATCCTGGACGGGGAGAACAAGTTTAATATCAACGCCATGCGGAAAAGCCTGGGCGAGGTGCTCTTTAAAGAGGCGGGAATCCTCCGCGACGAGCCCTCCTTGATGAAAGCCCTCGACTACGCCCACTACCTCTACGACATGAGCGTAGGGCTCCACTGTGTCAACAAAGAGCGGAACCAGAACGTCGAGCTCTCTTCCATCATCGAGTTTAAAAACTCCCTGCTGGTTGCCGAAGCGATGATCCTCTCAGCCCTGGAACGGCGCGAAAGCCGGGGCGTACACTACCGCTCCGACTACCCGGGAACCGATGACGTCAACTGCAGGGACCACATCGAAGTACGTCTCCACGGAAGCCACTATCTCCAGACCCATTTTGCCCATGCAAAAGGGCCGGTCTGGAAAAAACTGTTTAATAAATTCAATCTATAAAAAAGGAAATACAATGGCAAAAGTAATGCTGCGGGAACAAAACGGCGATATCGTCTTTTATGTCGCTAAAAAAGATATGGAAGAGATCATCGAAAAGGTGGAGTTTGACTCCGATGAAAAGTGGGGCGGTGAAGTCAACCTCACAAACGGCGATGTATGGTTTATCGAACCGGCACCCAAAAAGATCCCCAACGAACTGACAGCAAAAATCGTCAGCCGCGGCGACGACGACTGATACCTCGGGGCATCCGAGGGATGCCCTCCTCTCTGATCCCTCCTATCCTGCCGACCACACGACTTAAAAACGGATACAGCCAAATGATTGTAAGCTAGGTTTCTCTTTATCAAAAATTTCAGTGAAGATCACACTCTATACGGACTGCCGATGAAACCGCAAATCAAAGCGATCTATCTGTTACGGGCCTTTTTGATCATCCTCGTAATCGAACTGATCCTGACCCCATTTTTGCACACCCTATTCCTTGATAACCGTTACTACGAAGCATTTGCCAACATCCTCCTGCTGACACTCCTCTCTTTCCCGCTGCTGAAATATTTTGTGATCTCTCCTATCGTAAAGGAGTTGGAGACCCGCTGCCAAAAAACACAAAAAAAGCTTGTCGATGCCGATGCCGAACGTGAGATAGCAGGAAAACTGGAAGAAGAACTGATCAAAAGCATGGAGTTTCAGAACTCCTATACCCGTGCCATCTTCGACGGGGTAAAAAATATCATTATCGCTACCGACGGGGAACATATCCAGGAGGCCAACCGTGCCTTTTTCACCTTCTTCCCCGAATATGAGACCCTGGAGGCATTCAAAAAAGAGCACGACTGTATCTGCGACTTTTTCGAAAAGATCGATGAAGAGGGGTTTGTGTACAAAGACATCGGTGGGGAGATTTGGTGTGAGTATATCCTAAAACGTCCCCAGGTCCAGCACAAGGTCGCCATCAGGCGCGGGGCAGAGCAGGTGATCCTCTCCGTGGACGCGACCAGGGTCCTCTTTGAAAACAGCGACCTGGTCATCGTCTCCTTTTACGATATCACCACCCTGGAACACTATAACAAAGAGCTCGAAACAATGGTCGAGGAGAAGACGGCCGAACTCCAGAACAGTATCGCCACTCTCCGCGAGAACGAAGCCAAACTCCAGGCCATCACAGACTCGGCACATGATGCCATCGTGCTGCTGGATGATAAAGGCGAGTTGTCCTTTATGAACCCCAGTGCCAAAAAACTGCTCGGCTATGAAGCCAAAGAGCTTGCCGGAAGAAACTTCCATGAAGTGATCGCTCCGCCCGAATACCTTGACGCATACCGACAGGGATATGCCCACTTTGTCAAGACCGGAGAAGGCAATGCCATCGGCCGTACCCTGGAGCTGACAGCCGTTAATAAAGACGGTATAAGGATCCCCGTTTCCCTCTCCATCAGCGGTGTCAAGCTTGACGGCAGATGGCACGGGGTCGGTCTTCTGCACGATATTACCGAACGGAAAAAGTATGAAACGGCCCTGCTGGAGAGCAAGAACCGTCTGGAAGCGGCTATCCGGACGAGCGGTGTGGGGATCTACGACTATACGATCCCGCTGGACGAACGGGCATACTGGAGCGATGAGTGGGCCGGGATATTCGGCTACTCAAAAGAGGAACTTCCATCCTGGGATAAGATGATCGCATGGTTAACAGAACGGACCCATCCGGAGGATAAAGCGGTTTTCCTGGAAAATCTTGAGGCCCTCTTTAACGAGGGGCTCTCCTACAGTGTCAAAAAAAGGATACGCCATAAAGAGGGGCGATGGATCACGGTATCCTCTATTGCAAAAGTGGTCGAATGGGATACAGACGGTAGACCGAAACGGGCCATCGGCGCGATCCAGGACATCACCGAATCAGTTTCCCTCTACAACGAACTGGAACTGAACAGACAGCGTTACCAGGACCTTGTGGAGGATATAAACGACTGGATATGGGAGGTGGATGCCGAGGGAAACTTCAGATACTCCAGTCCCAAGGTCAAAGAGCTCCTGGGATACGAGCCCGACGAACTGATCGGGATAGGACCGTTCAGCCTGATGCCCGAACAGGAACGGGAACGACTGGAAGGGATGCTCATGAAGCTTGTCAAAGCGGGGGCCCCTTTCGAGTCCATCGAAAACACCCTGCGCCGCAAGGACGGAAGGTTTATCACCGTCGAGACCAGCGCCCAGGCAATCCGGGACCGTGCGGGAAATGTCACCGGATACCGGGGGATCAACCGAGACATCACTGACCGTAAAAAGCTGGAAGAGGAGCTCCGACATAAAGAGGAGCTGATGCTGGCCCAATCGCGACAAGCGGCCATGGGGGATATGATCGCCATGATCGCCCACCAGTGGCGCCAGCCTATTACCGTCGTCGGTATGGCCATCAACAACCTCCAGCTCCCCCTGGCCCTGGGGAACGAGGTCTCCAAAGAGCTCCTTGAAAAGACGATCAACACCGTCTCCCATCAGCTAAAACACCTCTCGAAGACCATCGACGACTTCAGGAACTTCTTCAAACCCAATAAACAGAAAGAGCGTGTCCAGCCCAAACACATCCTTGACGACGCGATGCAGATCATCGGGAAAAGCCTCGAAAACAACGACATCAAAGTCGTCTACACGCATTTAAGCGAGCAGACCGTCTCCACATTCCCCAACGAACTCCTGCAGGTCTACCTCAACCTCCTGGCCAATGCTAAAGATGTCCTAAAAGAGGGGGAGGTCAAAGACCCACGGATCACCATCTCGATCGACGGCGGGGAGGGGCAGCTTAAAACCCACATCTGTGACAACGGAGGCGGTATTCCCCCCGAGATCATCGACCGCCTGGGCGAACCTTACCTGACGACCAAAGAGGAGAACGGTACGGGACTGGGACTCTACATGTCCAAGATCATCGTCGAAAAGCATATGGGCGGCCGGATCCTTTGGGAAAACAGCGACGGAGGGGCCTGCTTCACCGTCTGCCTGCCGCTTGAACAAGCATCGACCTAGCGGGGCTTCTTCATCTCCGTCGCGATCTTCTTCTCCCGCTTGGTGATATAGCTCATGATCACCTGCTTGTAATGTCGGTCCGCCAAAAGCAGCAGCACGACCCGATAGTTGTTGTTAAAGCGTACGATCTTGTAGATCTCGGCGGAGATCTCCACCCGTTCGTCCTTCTCCAGTGGCAGAGAGAAGACGATGTCGATCACCTTCCCCAGGACCAGCCCCTCGACGACCGGGACTTCGCAGGCAAGGGATTTTAAAGAGATATCGATCATCTCCCCGCGGATATTATGTTTTCCCTCCTGGAGTTCGACCGAAAGGCCCGGTTCGGTCGTCACGCGGACATACTCCCGCTTAAGCGGAGAGTGATGGGTAAAGCCGAGCCCTTTCAGCCGCACGCTGCCGTCATGATAGAGGATCTCCTCCACATCCGCCTCCACATCGGCGGAAAACTCGTCGATTACAATGAAGAGTTTGTCGTTGTCGTGGATCGTCACATGCTGTTTACGGTTCATCTTCAGCAGCGCTGTCTCCTTACCGCTGTCGACGGAGAGCAGCGTCCCCTCATCCACGATCTTCATCCCGTTGTAAAAGCTGATGATCTTGACCGGTGTACGCTTACGGGCGTAGGTGGCCAGTTTGTTGAAAATCGTCTCCTGCTCTTCCCGGATCGTCGCGGGTGTCACTGCCTGGTAGAGATCGTGCTTTATCTTCTCTCCCCCGCTCTCCTTGGACTCCTGCAGCAGCTTTTCGGCCCGTCCCAGGATCTCCTGCATCGTATCCCTGCTGCCGAGTCCTACGACACCGACATATACCTGGAAACCGGGAACAGAGAGGAACTGCTTTCCAAGCGCTTCATGGATATCCCGGGCCAAGGTGTGGGCTTGTGCAATCTCCGTATCGGTCTTGACAATAATATATTTCCGTTCCATAGGCTTGGCCAGACAGTCCGTCAGCTTAAGCCCCCTGCCGATAATCCCGTCGATCGCGTCTACTTGCGAGGAGGTAAGATCCTCGCCGCTGATCACAAGCTGGATAATACTTAAGGCAAGCCCGTGCCGCTTGGTACGGTTGATCTCGTTTTTAAGATAGGTGAAAAAGTGGGGAATACGCTCCTGGTCAAAAAAGAGGTACTCGCCGTGCCCTTTTTTCCCTTTTCCGTTGCTCTCCATAAACTCGGAGATATTGGTCAGGGAGATGATCGTCTCACCAAACTCCTCCAGGTTCCCGATCTTCAGGGAAAATATCTTCGGTTCGTTGACCTTCCGGTCGATCAGTTTCACCAGCGTACTGTAATCGTGGAACTCCTGAAGCTCGTCTGCCCAGTTCTCTTTCTCTTTGGGATAGAAATACCCCACTTCATTGACGACAAAGTCGATCAGGCTGATCTTTTTGTCATAGACCTCTTTTAGCGACGCCAACTGGAAAAAATCCAAAAACTTCCGGTTCATCGAGGTGATTTTCCCGTCTCGGAGCGTCATGATCATATTGTCCTGGTAATTGAGCACCGCCTGCATATGCCGGTTGAATTTCTCCACCCGTCTTTCAAGGTTGATCAGCGAGACCGTCTTGTAAAGGTAGACAATAAAATCGGAAAAATCGATGGGTTTGACCAGGTAGTGGTCGATACTGTTTTCGATCGCATCGATCAGAAGGTTTTTCTCGTCGTAGGCGGAAGTGACGATGATCTTGGTCTCTTTTTTCAGCTTCTTGATCTCTTTGGCCATGGCAAGGCCGTTGAGTTTGGGCATTTTGATATCGGTTACGACCAGGGGGAACGTTTCGGATTGGAAGCGTTTGATACCCTCCTCCCCGTCCGCTGCGACTTCGACGCGTCGGAAGAAGTTGTTTAAAAAGGCGGCCATCTCTTCACGTATCTGAGGATCATCCTCCACATAAAGCACGGAAAGCTTTTGTGCTTTTTTCTTAAGCTCTTTGACAATCTCCATCATCTCATCTTTGTATTGGAAGTCGCGAAAAAAGAGTTCTTAATATTTTTCTTATGGATTTAGATTATTGTCAATTTATACTTAAAGTCATAAAAAAATCTGATTTAGGGGATGTTTTGGAGTTGAAAGAAGGTGGTGGCTCCACCCAGAATCGAACTGGGGACACACGGATTTTCAATCCGTTGCTCTACCAACTGAGCTACAGAGCCACATTGTGTTTGAATGTGAGTGAAATTATACAGAAGCAACCTTAAAATAACAAGTGAAAAATCACAATTTTGCGATTGACTCCTGAAATTTTTCGCCGCGCTCTTTATAGGAGCTGAATTGATCCAGGCTGGCGGCTGCCGGAGAGAGGATCGCTACGCCCTTCTCATCCAGCACCTGGGCGATTTTCGAAACGGCAATATCTAAAAACCCGCACTCTTCGCATGGGAGTTTAAAGTCGGCGCAAAGCTCGGCCAGCTTGGGACGGTTGGTGCCGATGGCATAGACCGTTACGTCCAGCTCTTTGATCGCTTCAAAAAGCGGCTTCATATCCGCCCCTTTGTCATCCCCGCCCAGGATCAGGTGGATCGGACGCTCCGCGTACCCCTTAAGCCCGGCAATCGTCGCATCCGCATTGGTCGCCTTGGAGTCGTCCACCCAGAGCCGTCCCTCGGCATCCCGGACCTCCTCCAGCTTATGGGGATCGACGGTAAACGCATTCAGCAGCCCATAGTCGATCTCGTTAAAAAGCGACTTGGTAACGGCCAGGGCCATGACGGCATCCATTAAAAAAGGTTCGTTGAATGTAAGCCGGGAGGTATCGATACCGAAACACTCCGCCAGGTCGGCCGTACCGTCGTAATAGACAACGAAGGCTTCCGTATCGACCTTCCCTTCATAAGCCCGCGGGATGATCGCCAGTTCACCCTCTTTCATCTTCTCAAGGGGCTTGAGTTTGGCAGCCGCATAGGCCTTGAAGCTGCCGTGCCAGGAAGTATGATCTTCCGTAATGGGAAGCAGAAGATAGATATTGGGGACGGCGATATTTGTATAGTGAAGGGTAAACGAACTGGTCTCCAGTACCCAGATCGGGGCTTCTGCATCAAGCTCTGCAACCGGTGTTCCGATATTGCCGCCCATGACAGAACCCCGGTTTGCCAGGAGCTGCTGCACCATCTGGGTCGTCGTCGTCTTGCCGTTGGTCCCGCTGATCCAGACGCTAAAGGGCATCTCATCGGCAAAAAGATCGTAGTCGCTGATCAGGTTTTTTGCACGGCTAACCCCGTCGTTATGGGGCGGGATACCGGGGCTGACGACTTCCAGTGTCGATACCGCCGGATCAAAATCCCCCATGGGGTTGAGGCTGTTGGTCCCGAAGGCCTCTTTCTGGTCGAATTTATCGTCGTAGGTGTCGCAGCGGCCGAAACGTTTGGCGATGGCGGCCGTAGTCTTGCCGTAGCCGAAACAGCTCAGACGTGTCGAAGGATCGTGTTTAAAAGCGTAAATAGTATCGTGCATGGGGTTACCGCAGTTTGATCGTCAGGATCGCCAGAAGGTTGGAGAGCAGGGCCACGATCCAGAAACGGACGATGATCTTGTTCTCCGCCCACTCTTTGAGCTCGAAATGGTGATGCAGCGGGGCCATCAGGAAGATCCGCCGTTTCCAGATCTTGAAACTGGCCACCTGCAGGATCACCGAAACGGTCTCGGCAACAAAGATAAAGCCGATGATCAGCAGCAGAAACTCGCTCTTGGCCAGGACGCCCATATACCCGACCAGGGCACCGGTGGTAAGGCTTCCGCTGTCACCCATGAAGACTTCGGCCGGATGGGCGTTGTACCAGAGGAAGCCGACCAGCCCGCCGATCATCGCGGCGGCAAAGACCGCCATCTCCCCGACCCCGATGATCTTGGGCATCAGCAGCGACGTACTGAGGATAGCGTGCCCGGTGATATACATGATCGCGGCAAGGGAGAGAAAAGAGAAGATGCTGGGGACCGATGCCAGGCCGTCCAGGCCGTCGGTAAGGTTGACCGCATTGCTGGCCGCGGTGATAACCAGAGCCCAGAAGAGGATCGATCCGATACCCATGTCAAAGAGCGGGACTTTGATAAAGGGCACATAGAGCTCGCTCATAAACCCGGCGTTAAAATAGAGAAACGAAGCGACCAGGACCGAGGCGATCATCTGTAGGCCGAACTTGGTCTTGCTGTCCAGCCCCGCCTGGTTTTTGCGGGCGAAGATCTTGCCGTAGTCGTCGGCGATACCGATGGCGGAAAACGCGAAGGTAAGGAAAAGCCCGATCAGGACATAGGGGTTGGTCAGATCGGCCGTGAAGAGGACGGCGATCACGGCCCCGCTGAGAAAGACCACGCCGCCCATTGTCGGGGTATTTTTCTTCTCTTTATGGCCGTCGGGTGCAAAAAAGTAGATCGGCTGGGTCGCATGCTTCTGCTTGGCCCAGGCGATAAACTTCGGCATAACAAACAGGGTGATGACAAACGCCAGGGCAAAGGCGACCGATGCCCGTACCGAGATGTAGAAAAAGATATTGATATTAAAAAGCTCGTAAATGGCGTAGAGCATACAAATCCCACTGTTTCTTTTATTTGGGCGTAATTTTAGACTAATCTTCGTTTGTAACAGATTAATGGCACAATTTAAGGCGTTTTTGATAACAAGTGAAATTCTGCTAAAATCCGGTTGATTATTCTGTGAATTCTTTTTACTCGCAATGACAAAAGGTTAGACAAAAAATGAAAAAAAAAGTAGTACTGGTGATTACCGACGGCATCGGCAGCAAACCGAGCAGTCCGTACAACGCATTTGAGAATGCGGACAAACCGACCTACACGACCCTTTTTAAATCGGTCCCCAACTCCCTGATCAAGACCTACGGCAAGGCCGTGGGCCTTCCCGAAGGGCAGATGGGCAACTCGGAAGTGGGTCATATGACCATCGGAAGCGGCCGGATCATCTACCAGGATCTTGAACGTATCTCCATCGCCGTCCGGGACGGAAGTATCGAGACAAACAGTCTCTTTCGCCAGATGCAGGGAAACGACGGCAACTTCCATATCGTCGGACTCTGCAGCGACGGCGGTGTCCACTCCCATATCAACCATATAAAAGGGATTGCCAAACTTCTGGCCAAAACGGGGAAAAAGGTATACCTCCACCTGATCACGGACGGACGGGACGTCTCCCCCACCTCCTCCCCTGAATACATCAGGGACGTGGAGACGATCCTGGACGGGAATATTACCATCGCGACCATCGGCGGACGTTTCTATACGATGGACCGAGACAAGCGCTGGGAACGTGTCAAACGCGGCTATGACGCCATCGTCTCAGGTGCTGCGGCGACCGATCTGGCACCCCTTGATTATATCCAGAGCCAATACGGTAACGACATCACCGACGAATTCCTGGAGCCGGTCAGTTTTGCGGGATACCCGGGAATGCAGGACGGGGATACTGTCCTGATGGCCAATTTCCGCAGCGACCGCGTCCGCCAGGTGACCCAGCTCATCGGCGATCCCGACTTTATGCCGATCGAGGTGCCAAAGAAAAAAGTAACCGTCGTCACGATGACGGAGTACTCCAAGGATTTTGATTTCGGTGTCCTCTTTACCAAAGAAGTTCCCCAGAACACCCTGGCCGAAACCGTCTCCAAGGCGGGACTGAACCAGTTCCACACGGCGGAGACGGAGAAGTATGCCCATGTCACCTTCTTCCTAAACGGTGGGCTGGAAGAGCCCTTTGAGAACGAGACCCGGGTCCTGATCCCCTCCCCCAAGGTAACGACCTACGACGAAAAACCGGAGATGTCGGCTCCCGAAGTGTGTGACGCGGTACTTAAAGCGATGGACGAACAGTACGACCTGGTCGTCGTCAACTTCGCCAACGGTGACATGGTCGGCCACACGGGCAACTATGATGCAGCACTTAAGGCCGTCGAGACTGTCGATGCAGCACTGGGCAGGATCGTCGAATCCTGCGATAAGAACGGATATTCCCTGGTACTTACCAGCGACCATGGAAACTGCGAAGAGATGCGTGCAGCCGACGGCAGCATGCTGACCAACCACACCGTCGGTGATGTCTTCTGTTTCGTCAGAGCCGACGGCGTTGACAAAGTTTCAGACGGGGGGCTCAGCAACATCGCCCCCACGGTTCTCAAACTAATGGGTATCACCATCCCTAATGAAATGGATATGCCACTCATTTAGCTTGGGAGATTATCTGCCGCATAATGCGGCAAGTTTCTGTGCTCACTATGTTGCGCAATCACATGTGCCGTGCGACTTCGCAGCGAAGCGAGGACACAGCGGCCAGCGTAGGCAGAAGAGCTTTGCTCTTCTGGCGTTTAAATCTAATAAAAAGGGTTATAAGTATGACATTTAGCGGAAAAAACGTTCTAGTTACCGGCGGAAGCCGTGGTATCGGCGCAGAGATCGCCAAAGTCCTGGCCGGCTACGGTCTTAAAGTGTGGATCAACTACCGGTCCAGTGCGGCCCAGGCCGATGAACTCCAGCAGGAGATCGAAAAAGCAGGCGGCCAGGCGGCTGTTATCGGTTTTGACGTCAGCGACGAAAACGCCTATGTGGACGCGATTAAGACGATCGTCGATGCCGACGGAAGCCTCGACTACCTGGTCAACAATGCCGGGATCACCAACGACAAACTGGCGATGCGGATGAAGACAGACGAGTTCACCTCCGTCATCAACGCCAACCTCACCTCCTCATTCGTCGGCTGCCGCGAAGCGCTTAAAGCGATGAGTAAGAGCCGTTTCGGTGCCGTCGTCAATATCGCCTCCATCGTCGGCGAGACGGGAAATGCAGGCCAGACAAACTACAGTGCATCCAAAGGCGGTATGATCGCCATGACCAAGAGCTTCGCCCAGGAGGGGGCGGCACGGAACATCCGGTTTAACGCCATCACTCCGGGGTTCATCGATACAGACATGACACGGGAACTAAAAGATGAAGTAAAAGAGCACTACATCGCCAACATCCCCCTCAAACGTTTTGCCCAGCCTAAAGAGGTCGCCGAATCGGTCGCCTTCCTGCTCAGCGACAGCGCCAGCTATATCACGGGCGAAGTCCTCAAAGTCAACGGCGGGCTGCATATGTAATACCCTCCCTTAGGGGGGGCTTACAAAATAAGCAGGCCATAATAAACTTATGCTAAAATTGCGTATTTAAATTCCTAAGGAGAAATCAAATGGCACTATTTGATGATGTAAAAGCGATCGTTGTCGAGCAACTTAACGTAAATGCCGACGAAGTAAAAGAAGAGTCTAAGTTCGTTGAAGACCTGGGTGCGGACAGCCTCGACGTTGTTGAACTGGTTATGGCTCTTGAAGAGAAATTCGACATCGAGATCCCTGATGATGAAGCAGAAAAAATCGTGACAGTCAAAAACGCGATGGACTTCATCGAAAGCAAACAAGGGTAAGGCGCTTCGCCTTACTCACCCTAGTCTTTATCGGTGCGGCCAAAGGGCCTTATCTATAAAGGTTAAAACGAGGAGATAAATGTGAGACGTGTAGTTGTTACCGGTATTGGTATGATTAATGCCCTAGGCCATGATGCAAAGACTTCCTTTGACAATATCGTCAAAGGTGAATGTGGGATCGATACGATCAAGCTGTTCGACCCCAGCAGACTTGCAGCGCAGATCGCAGGGGAAGTCAAGGACTTCGACCCGGCAACTGTTATGGACCCGAAAGAGGTAAAAAAAGCCGACCGATTCATCCACCTGGGTCTCAAAGCAGCTCAGGAAGCAATGGCAGATGCGGGTATCAATACGGAAAGCGACATCGACTTTACCCGCTTCGGTGTCAGTGCGGCCAGCGGTATCGGCGGCCTGCCCAACATCGAAAAAAACTCCATCATCCTGGAGCAGAAAGGACCAAGAAGAATTTCTCCTTTCTTCATCCCATCTTCCCTTGCAAACATGCTGGGCGGATTTGTGTCCATCGAACATAAACTGCAAGGACCCAACCTGGCTCAGGTAACAGCC
Organism: Campylobacterales bacterium; assembly: GCA_050297855.1. GTDB lineage: Bacteria > Campylobacterota > Campylobacteria > Campylobacterales > SZUA-545 > SZUA-545. The sequence goes on along the minus strand of JBNKTC010000008.1, from coordinate 34,150 downwards.
TGTGCAGCGGGTACCCACTCCGTTACGGAAGCGTTCAAGACAATCGCACTGGGCGGTGCAGACCGTATGATGTCTGTCTCTGCAGAATCGGCCATCTGTGAAGTCGGTATGGGCGGGTTTGCCTCCATGAAAGCTCTCTCCACGCGTAACGACGATCCCAAGCGTGCATCCCGTCCGTTTGACAAGGACCGTGACGGCTTTATCATGGGTGAAGGGGCTGCATGTCTGATCATCGAAGAGTATGAAGCAGCAAAAGCACGCGGTGCCAAGATCTACGCAGAGATCGTCGGTATCGGTGAAAGCGGCGATGCCAATCACATCACGTCCCCGGTCATGGAAGGACCGCTCAGAGCGATGAAAGCTGCCATGGCAATGGCCAAAGAGCGAAGCGGCGGCGATATCAAGATCGACTACGTCAACGCACACGGTACAAGTACGCCGGCCAATGACAAAAACGAAACAGCGGCGCTTAAAGAGCTCTTCGGCGGTAAAGAGAATTGCCCTCTGGTCAGTTCCACAAAAGGTCAGACTGGACACTGCCTTGGTGCTGCCGGCGGTATCGAAGCGGTTATCTCCATTATGGCAATGCAGGAAGGCATCGTGCCTCCGACTATCAACTACGATACACCGGACCTGGAGAACGGTCTGGATCTGGATTATGTTCCAAACGAAGCAAGAAAAACGGAGATCAATGCCGTGATGAGCAACTCCTTCGGATTCGGCGGAACCAACGGTGTTGTTATCTTTAAGAAGATATAACCGGGATTACAAGGGCTTTAATGGCATTCTATCTGGATTTTGAGAACAAAATCAAAAACATTCAAGAGGAGATCGAACTGGCGGAGATCCGAAAAGACGATCACGCCAAGACGATCTTCGAAGAAGAGCTTCAAAAAGTAGTCGAACAGACCTACACGAATCTCTCCGACTACCAAAAACTTCAACTGGCACGTCACCAGGACCGCCCTTACGCGATCGATTATGTCAAGCTGATCATGCATGACTATCACGAGATCCACGGGGAGCGGACTTTCCGCGACGATGCAGCCATCGTCTGCTACCTCGGCTATATCGGTGAGCAGAAGTGCGTTGTTATCGGCGAACAGAAGGGGCGCGGGACCAAGAACAAGCTCAAGCGTAACTTCGGGATGCCCCACCCCGAAGGCTACCGTAAAGCCCTGCGTGCCGCCAAACTGGCGGAGAAGTTCGATATCCCTGTCCTGATGCTCATCGACACCCCCGGGGCCTATCCCGGTCTGGGCGCCGAAGAGCGCGGTCAGAGTGAGGCGATCGCCCGCAACCTTTACGAGCTGAGTGACCTGGAGACCACGACGATCTCCATTGTCATCGGTGAAGGGGGAAGCGGCGGTGCCCTGGCGATCGGTGTAGCCGACCGCCTGGCCATGATGCGCTACTCAGTGTTCAGTGTTATCTCCCCTGAAGGGTGCGCTGCCATTTTGTGGAACGACCCGACAAAAGTCGAAACTGCGACCAAAGCCCTGAAGATCACAGCCGAAGACCTCAAAGAGCTTGACCTGATCGACGATATCATCGATGAACCCCTGATCGGGGCGCACCGTGAAAAGAACAAAGCCGCCGAGGCGATCAAGGAGTATTTCCTGACACAGGTCGATACACTCGGTAAACTCTCGATCGACGAGCGTGTTGCCAAACGCTACGATCGCATCGAAAAGATCGGCCGTTTCCAAGAGGATGCCGCGAACTAGCATCCTCCAACCCCAAAGCAGGATCGCCCATGGACTTCACAACCCTTCTCCAGAATAAGAATATTGCGATTCTCTCCTTCGCGCTTTTTTGTATCATCGCGCTCTCCCTTTTTACCGACAGTGTCATCGTCTTTACTGTCCTGATTCTTATACTCGCGGCTGCGATCAGTTACTTTCTCCTTAACGCACGGGAGAAGAAGGCTCTGATGGAACGCGTCAAAGACTTCAGCGAAGCCGACAGCGGCATGCATTTCACCCCGATCACCTCCAGCCTCACCCTAAACGACGTAGCCGGCCTCGAAACGGCAAAGGACGAACTCTATGAGATCAAAGACTACCTGAATCGTCCCAACCGATATAAATCCTTTAACGCCCGCATCCCCAAAGGCGTACTCCTCGTCGGCCCTCCCGGTGTCGGTAAGACGATGATCGCCAAAGCCCTCGCAGGAGAGTCCGGCGTCCCCTTTTTCTACCAGAGCGGTTCCAGTTTTGTGGAGATCTATGTGGGCATGGGGGCAAAAAAGGTCCATGAACTTTTCAAAACCGCCAAACGCAATGCCCCATCCATCATCTTTATCGACGAGATCGACTCCGTCGGCAAGGCACGCGGGGGCAACCGAAACGATGAACGGGAAGCGACCCTCAACCAGCTACTGACAGAGATGGACGGGTTCGAGTCCGATGCCGGCGTTGTCGTCATCGCGGCGACCAACAAGATCGAGATGCTGGACGACGCTCTTCTGCGGGCTGGGCGCTTTGACCGCCATGTCCACCTCACACTCCCCTCCCTTCAGGACCGTGAATCGATTCTCAAAGTCTACCTGGACAAAATCCCACACACCGCCGATACGGCACAGCTTGCCGCTGTCACGTCGGGATTCAGCGGGGCAGCATTGGAGAACCTGGTCAATGAAGCGGCCCTGTTTGCCATCAAAAAAGGGATGACAAAGATCGATACCACCGCCTTTTTGGCGGTCAAGGACAAGGTCCAGTACGGGAAAAAGCAGCCCCTGCCCCTCACGGAAGAGGAGAAAAATACCCTGGCCTACTACCAGAGTGCCAAAGCCGTTACCGCCAAAAGTATGGGCCTTTCGTTTGAGAAGATCACCCTGTTTGAAAACAGTTTTCTCTCCGAGGAAAACGGCCTGGAGAGCGACCGCATGACACTGCAAAAGATCGCCGCTCAGCTCAGCGGTATCATCGCCTACGACCTACACTACGGCATCCGGTTTAATAACATCAAAGAAGACCTCGAGCATGTCGCGACGATGATCCGGACCTACCTGGAGCTGTTCGACCTTGAAAAAGGGCTTGACTACGAAGGAGTGCTCGAACAGGCCAAAGATCTGGCGGCCAAGACGATCAAGCAGCATCAAAGTGCCATCACATCCCTGACCGAACAACTTAACAGCGACGAGGTAGTCATATTCGATGCCATTACGATCTGAGTCCCTCTTTTTCAGCGGCTTCTCGCTCTGCGGGGAAGATGAGCTGTTTGCCGACAAGATCGGCAGAGCTCCCTTTTGCGTCAGCGGCTTCAGCTACGGGGCGATCAAGGCATACCGCTACGCCTGCGAGTCCGGGAAACGCATAGACAAGCTTCAGCTCTTCTCCCCCGCTTTTTTCCAGGAGAAAGATGCCAAATACACCCGGCTACAACTGATGTACTATCACAAAGACAAGGATGCCTATACCCGGAACTTTTTGCACAACTGCGCCGCCCCTGCCGCCGTCGATCTCTCACCCTACTACTGCGAAGGGAACAAAGAGGAGCTGCAAGAACTACTGGATTATAAATGGGATGCCCAGGGATTGCAAAACCTCGTAAAAAATGGTACAACCCTTGAGATCCACCTGGGAGGCCGGGACCGTATCATCGATGCGGAACAGGCCTTGGAATTTTTCAGACCGCTCGCAACGGTTTATTACTATAAAGAGTATGGACATATTCTAAAAGGAACAGATGAATGACAGCAAAAATCGGTGTTTTGACACTCTCCGACCGTGCCCACAACGGTATTTATGAAGATATCTCCGGCAAAGCGATTGCCGATACCCTTAACGAGTACCTGGCGAGTCCCTGGGAACCGGTCTACAAAGTCCTGCCCGACGAGCAGAAAGATATTGAAAAAGAGCTCATCGATATGGTCGACAACCAGGGCTGCTGCCTTGTCGTAACGACAGGTGGAACAGGACCTGCACTACGGGATGTGACACCCGAAGCGACCGAAGCGGTCTGTGACAAGATGATGCCGGGATTCGGCGAGCTGATGCGCCAGGTGAGCCTGCAGTACGTTCCCACGGCGATCCTCTCCCGCCAGACCGCGGGGATCCGCGGAAAGGCCCTGATCATCAATCTCCCGGGTAAACCCAAGTCGATCAGGGAGTGCCTGGACGCCGTATTCCCGGCGGTGCCATACTGTATCGACCTGATCGAAGGTCCCTACCTGGAGACGGATGAGACGGTCATCAAAGCGTTCCGCCCAAAAAAATAGGCGGAATTCCTTAAACTGTTACGATTATTCCCGATATAAGCAAGGTATAAGCAGTGTTAAGATAGAATCGCCCTTCACTTAATACTACCTTAAATAAAAACCGCACTCCGTTAAGGCTCATATTTATATGGACTGCGTTTAAAAATAACACCCTTCGAGGAGCTATCATGGCCGAGAAAAAAACCCCTATCAAACAGCTGGAAGAAGAGTTTAAAGAACACGAAAACTCCATTTTCACCTATGAAGATATTATCAACACCCTGCAAAAAGCCCCAACGGCCTCCAACGCAAAAAAGATAAAAGAGTTCTCCGAAAAATACAAGGTAGATTTGATGACCCGGGCTCAGGTCATCAAACAGCAGAATATCGCCGATGCACAAAAGCGGGCTGAAGAGCTTGAAAAACTCCGCGACGAAGAGGGGCTCGACTTTGACCTCCTGCGCGAACGAGAACTCCTTGAGTGGTCCCGAAGCGACTCCCCGGTACGGATGTACCTTAGAGAGATGGGACAGATCCCCCTTCTGACAAAAGACGAAGAGGTTGAGATCTCCAAAAAGATCAAATACGGGGAAGACATCATCATCGATGCGGTCTGTACCGTCCCCTACCTGATCGACTTCATCCTGGACTACAAAGACGCCCTGATCAACCGTGAACGACGGGTAAAAGAGCTCTTTAAAAGCTTCGAGGACGACAACGGCGACGATGATGATGATAACGATGACGACGAAGAGACGACAGCGTCTAAAAAAGACAATAAGCGGGTCGAAAAAGTCTTTGACAGCTTCAAGGCGCTGGAGAAAGCCAAAAAAGACTGGGAAAAGAGCACCAACCTCCCCGAAGAGTCCGAAGCGGAAAAAGAGATCTACCGTACCCTGACCGTCACATACAAAAAGAACATCGTCAAAGAGCGCCTGCTGGAACTGGGACCGACCTCCAAGCTGATCAACGAACTGGTCAAGGCGATGGAGACCTCCCTTAAGAGCGAAGCGTTCTTCGAACGGGAGCTTAAAAAGCTGGAGTACAAACTTCCGCTCTTTAACGATACCCTTAAAGCCAACCACAAGAAGATCCTCGACAAGATCACCGAGATGAGCAAAGAGGATATCGCCGCGGCGGTCCCCGAAGCGACGATGGTCAACACCTATATGGACATCAAAAAACTGGTCCAGACCGAAGAGGCGAGCAAGGACAGCTTCAACCTGGACGAAGATACCCTCAAAGAGGTCCTCGAACAGATCAAACGCGGGAAACGGATCGCCGACGAGTCCAAAGTACGCATGGCCAAATCGAACCTGCGTCTGGTCGTCTCCATCGCCAAGCGTTACACCAACCGCGGGCTACCGTTCCTCGACCTCATCCAGGAGGGGAACATCGGCCTGATGAAAGCGGTCGACAAGTTCGAGTACGAAAAAGGGTATAAGTTCTCCACGTACGCCACGTGGTGGATCCGCCAGGCGATCAGCCGGGCCATCGCCGACCAGGCACGTACGATCCGAATCCCGATCCACATGATCGAGACGATCAACCGCATTAACAAAGTGATCCGTAAAAGTGTCCAGGAGAACGGTAAAGAGCCCGATGAGGAGACAATTGCAAAAGAGGTCGGCCTCTCCGTCGAGAAGGTCAAGAACGTTATCAAGATCACCAAAGAGCCGATCAGCCTCGAAGCACCGGTGGGCAGCGACGAAGACGGGAAATTCGGGGATTTTGTCGAAGATACCAACTCCAAAAACCCCGTCGAGAACATCCTCAAAGACGACCTGACCGGTCAGATCTCCGAGGTACTAGACCAGCTCAACGACCGTGAAAAAGCCGTTATCAGCATGCGTTTCGGCCTGCTGGATGATGAGAGCGACCGAACCCTCGAAGAGATCGGTAAAGAGCTTAACGTCACCCGTGAGCGGGTCCGACAGATCGAATCCAGTGCGATCAAAAAACTGAAGCACCCCAAAGTGGGCCGTGCCCTTAAAAACTACATCGAAAACTGAGAGCCGAAGGCCCGGTGCCTTCGTCCTTTTCTTTTAACGTACCCGGTTTTTGCCGCTGCGCTTGGCCAGGTACATCTTCTCATCCGCCAGCCGGATAAAATCCTCAATCCGTACATCCGATGTCTTTTCCCCTTCCACAGGCCTGACCTCCGCGACCCCGATACTTACCGTCGTCCCGATCTTCTGCCCCTCGTACCGGCAGCAGCTCTCTTCGAACTTCCTGCGGATCTTGTCAAAGATCTCGATCCCCTTTTCAGACCCCACAGCCGGGATAATAAAGAGAAACTCCTCCCCACCGAAACGGAACATGATATCCGATGCCCGCAGTGTCCTGAAGGCGATATCGGCAAACTGCTTTAAGACCTCATCCCCGGCGAGGTGGCCGTAGGTATCGTTGACCTGTTTAAAGTCGTCCAGATCGCACATGGCCACGACAAAGGGTTTTGTCGTAGCAGCCGCCAGCTCATACTGGTGAAGAAAGATGCTTTCCAGAAGATTCCGGTTCAGCGCCCCCGTCAGTTTGTCCTTTTTGCTTTTGACCACCATGATACAGCTGTCGATCATCGCCAGTTCGGTCCCGATGTCCAGCGAGATCATCTCGGCCTTCTCCAGGTAGGTCATAAAGATGTGATAATCATGGTTCTTCTCGCTCAGGAACGATTGGATCTTCGTAGCGATATAGTGCAGGGCATTGTGCTGTTTGAGGAGGTTCTTATATTTGGAACGGTTGCTGATGACATCCTTGCCTTCACCCAGGAGCCATTTACCGAATTCGCACTCATGCGGATCGATTGTCGGGAAGTCATCCGTTTTGAGGTGTTTGATCGCCTGTATCAGCTGCTCGAGCCATATAAGGTGGTTCTCATAGTACTGTACGATCTCCCGTTCATGCATCTCGTGCAGGTTTTTGATCTTGAAACGGTTTTTCCGCGAGAGATCTTTGATGTAATTGTGCAGGTATTTTTTGGCTATGATCCGTTCAAAATCGCCGTACATTTTACAGATACTGATCGCTACGTCGTTCATGCCGTTTTCAAAGAGTACCCCCATGATACGGTTTTTAATAAACTCCAGCTCGTGGATCAAGACGACATACGGGACACTGCTCCGGATCCCCAGTGACGCCAGCCGCTCATAATCACGGCTCAGACTCTGCCTGTCTTCGTTGATGAAATCGTTCAAAGTTTTGTCGAATATCTCAAAAAGTGTCGCTAGGCTGCGGTTGGATAGATCCTTATTGACAAAAAAATACTTCTCCATAAAGTTGTTCAGAATCTGGTCTTTCTGCCCGACCAGCATCTCGTATGTTGTATTCATTGTTTCCCGATTCCTGTCTTTTCTTATCCTATTATAAATCAAAGAGGGGAAAAAACAAAGCAAAGTACTCAGCCGGCATATCTCCTTTTACGTCCCAAATGCTACAATCTCACCCATTCACACACGCACAAAAGGTCCCGCATGAAAAAGATCATCCTGTGGCTTCTGGCCCTTACCCTCTATGCATCTGACATCGAGTGGTTTTATGACTACGACGAGACAGTGGAAACAGCGCAAAAGGAGAAGAAAAAGATCCTGGTCTTTATGACCCAGCCCGGCTGTGGAAGCTGTGAATATATGAAACTGAACGTCTTTACCGACCCCGCGGTTTCCGACTATCTCAACGCCCGCTTTGTGGCACTGGATCTCAGTATCTACGATGAGGATGTCCCGGAGCATCTTAAGGTCCGGATCACCCCGGTCTTTCATTTCCTGGATCAAAACGGGAACCCGCTGAGAAAAAAACTGATCGGCGGAAAGACCCCGCCCTTTTTCCTGGAACTGCTTAAAGAGGTGGCAGAGTAGCCGTTACCCCCGGTTTGTCAGGGAGGTAAGAACGGCTGTTGCCGGAAGAAGGGAGAGTCCGAGCAGGTAGGCAAGGATCGAGAGGTTACCGTTACCCTCCAGCCAGAAAAACCCGAAGATCAAAAAGCCGTAGGCAAAGAGGCGGAAGGGGGAGAAGATCCCGCGGTAGGAGCGGATGACATTTTTGACGGAAGACTTCTGCTTCACCTTTGCCTTCTCCTCGGCAAAGATCTGTTTGACCTCTTCGTTGCTCAGTTCTGCCTCGTTGATCTCTTCATCATCAAAAAGCTCATAGGTGTCGTCGATCTTATCGAGCATATCCTGCTCGTCGGGGGCACGCCCCTCATACGCTTCCACCTGCTTGTTGATCGCCTGGCGGTATCCCAGAAACGAACCGACCCCAACCAAAGCCGCACTGAGTGCCGCCACCTGGGTATTGAGCAGTCCGGTCATGTCACCCTGAAGGAGATAGACGCCGGCGAGCAGGATGTCGACAAATACAAAGTGTTTAAAGAAGTCAGTCATCGTCGTCTTCGTCGTCATACAACGGCTTGCGGGAATCGCGCCGCAATGCCTCTTCGTCCATCTCACGTTTGAGCTTTTCATACGCCTTATAGACGTTCAGGATCGCCGCACCGATCCCCCAGACCACGCCCAGCCAGAAGAGCCACGCAATGCCGGTAAGGTTTTTTAGCAAGATCCCGGCCCCGACACCGATCACCACGGCCACGACCATGGAGATCCCTAAGGAGAGGCTCTGGAGCCCTTCGAATCCTTTTTGTATCTTGCTCATGCGATACTCTTCAGCACTTTTTCCGCCGCGGCGATCGTTTTGTCGATCATCGCATCGGTCGTCGTCGTGGAGATAAAGCCGGCTTCAAAAAGGGAACAGGCGAGGTAGACTCCCTCTTCGAGCATCCCTTGGTGGAACCTGGCGAAAAACTCCCCGTCGCACTTGGCCGCATCGGCAAAGTTCTTAACCGGGCTTTCGGAGAAAAAGAAGCCGAACATGCTGCCGCGGACATTGGTCTGGATCGCCACGCCCGCCTCCTTGGCTGCCATTTGCAGACCGTTAGTCAGGCGGATCGCCTTGGCTTCGAGCTCCTTATATATCCCCGGGTTGGCCTTGAGTTTTTTAAGGGATGCGATCCCCGCTGCCATCGCCACGGGATTGCCGCTGAGCGTCCCCGCCTGGTAGACCGGCCCTTCGGGGGAGAGATGCGCCATGATCTCGCGACGCGCGCCGAAGGCGCCGACGGGCATCCCCGCCCCGATAACCTTCCCGAACGTCGCCATGTCGGGGACAACGGATGTGTGTGCCATCGCCCCGTTCAGCCCGGCACGGAACCCGCTCATGACCTCGTCAAAGATCAGCAGGGCCCCGTTGTCGTCGCACAGTCTGCGCAGGCCCTCGAGAAACTCGATATCCGCCGGGACCAGTCCCATATTCCCGGCAATCGGTTCGATGATGATGCAGGCGATGTTGTCGCTGTCGGTAAAACATTTTTTGACACTCTCTAGGTTGTTGTACTCCGCCAGCAGCGTATGCTTAGTCAGATCCGCCGGGACCCCCGGGGAGCTAGGCGTTCCGAACGTCGCCGCTCCGCTTCCCGCCTGGACCAGCAGGGAGTCGCTGTGGCCGTGGTAGCAGCCGACGAACTTGACGATATCGTCCCGTCCCGTAAAGCCGCGCGCCAGGCGGATCGCCGACATGACCGCTTCCGTACCTGAGCTGACAAACCGCAGCTTGTCCATGAACGGGTAAAGGTCGATCACCTCTTTGGCCAGTTCCGTCTCTGCATTGGTCGGGGCCCCGAAACTGAGCCCCTTTTTGACTGTCTCGATCACGGCGTTTTCAATATCCGCATCCGCATGCCCCAGGATCAGCGGCCCCCAGCTCTGCACATAGTCGATGTAGGCGTTCCCGTCGATATCGAAGATCTCCGCTCCTTTGCCGTGGGAGATAAAGGGCGGATACCCGCCGACGGCACTGAAAGCGCGGACCGGGGAGTCCACGCCCCCCGGAATCACTTCCCGTGCCGCTTCGAATGCTGCTCTGCTCTTCTCATGGTTCATGCTTATCGTCCTTTAAAAAACCTGTTCTTTATAAGGTGCGATTGTATACTATTCCTAGTATGAAAACAATTATAGCCTTCACCCTCGCCCTGCTTTTTGGCGGCTGTTCCTTCGTCAATGACTGCGGCGTCTCCACCCACTACTACCACGACTGTAAGGAGTATTATGACTCCATGGGGATCTACCACCGCGAGTGCCCGAAAAACAACGTCTATAACCGCTGTGAAGGTGCCAAGGGTGACGACTCCGTCATCAAAGACTGTATCAACTGCAACTGACACAAGGATTTTTTTTGGATCTTGAACCGATCAAAGAGGAGCGCCGGAAATGGCTCACCTGGAAAAATATCGCCCCCGGATACGAACGGGTAAAAGCCCTACCGGAAATCACCGTCACCGATATCCGGTTTGACGATGCCGTCACGGTCAAAGCCGATATCGACGAGGCGACGCGAAGTACGGTCCTGGAGACAGCCAAAGCACTCAAACCGTGGCGCAAAGGTCCCTTTGATATCTGCGACATCTTTATCGACACGGAGTGGCAGAGCAACATCAAATACGACCTGATCGCGCCCCATATCGATCTAAAGGAGAAGGTCGTCGCGGATGTCGGCTGCAACAACGGCTACTACATGTTCCGTATGCTGGAGCAAAAACCCAAGCGGGTCATCGGATTCGACCCCTCGGCACTTACCTACCTGCAGTTTCTTTTTGTCAACCACTTCGTAAAAAGTGACATCGTCGAATACGAACTACTGGGGATCGAGCATATCGAACACTACCACCACACCTTTGACGTCATCTTCTGCCTGGGAGTCCTCTACCACCGCAGCGACCCCGTCGCATCGCTCAAATCGCTTTACCGCTCCCTCAATAAGAACGGCGAGATCATCATCGACACGATCGTCATCGAGGGGGAGGAAGAGCTCTGCCTCTTTCCAAAAGAGCGCTACGCTGCCATGCGCAACGTCTTCTTCCTCCCCACGGTCCCGGCGCTTAAAAACTGGCTATACAGGGCCGGTTTTGAGGATATCGAGGTGCTGGCGCTCAAGCCTACCGATACCGAAGAACAGCGAAAAACGGAGTGGATCGACTCATTTAGCCTAAACAATTTCCTCCAAAGTGACGATAGTAGCAAAACGATAGAGGGCTATCCCGCCCCGATACGCGCCTACGTTAAAGCCAGGAGAGTGTGATGATTGACGATATTACCGGAGAAGAGGTCGAAGAACAGGACCTCTATGGAGAGGAAGACGCGGAGAGTGTCAGTAAAGACCTCGAAGAGAACGAACTTGTCAGCCATTATGAGATCAACCAGTCCCTGACCGGGACCCTCGAAGAGCTGGAAGAGGGGTATGCCAAAGTACACTTTACGGCAACCGAGGATATGGTCGTCGACCGCCGCGGTATGATCCACTCGGGCTTTATCTTCGGTGCTGCCAACTACGCTGCCATGGCCGCTGTCAACGTCTCCACCGCTATCCTGGCCGTTTCAAAGACGAACTTCCTGGCACCGCTGAGCGTCAACGACGAAGCAATATTCGAAGCGACCGCCCTGCAAAAAGACACCCGGAAACGCAACATCATGGTCGTGGGTTATTTTAATAACATCAAGTTCTTTGAAGGGGAGTTTACCGTCGTGGTGCTTGAACACCATCCGCTCTCTATTAAGCTTTCATAGTTTATACGCATTGGGGGGGAAAGCCACCAATACTACGCTAACCGCTAAGGTACATGCAGCGAAGCAAAATCGCACAATGCAGTGAGCACACAAGCCTACCTCTTCGAGGCAGGGGACTAAACCCAGCTAAATCTCAAAATGACTCTGCTCCTACAACTATAAACTACTCTCTTGCGTAATTCAGGGTCATGTTGAGGTGACGGATCCAGCCGGGGAGCATGCTTCTGGCTTCGGTGACCGAAGTCGGTTCGTTATGGCCGGGATAGATCACCATCTCCTCCTGGAAACGGGTGAGGAACTTCTCGATGCTCTTTTTCATCGCCAGGGGATCGGAATAGGGAAAGTCGACGCGCCCGATGGAGCCCCGGAAGATAAAATCGCCGCTGAAGATCGTCTCTTTGTCGATGACGATCAAGGAGGTCCCCGGCGTATGCCCCGGGACATGGATATACTCGATGTCAAACCCCTCCAGTTCAAAACGGCGGTCCCCTTCCACCAGGACATCGGGTTCGCTGGAAGGTGTCCCCTGCCCCAGGGGATCGTTCTGCAGCATAAAGGCATCCTCCGCGGGTACATAGATCGGGATACCCAGTTTCTCTTTGGTCTCCGCATTGCTCCAGACGTGGTCAAAATGGCCGTGGGTATTGAGGATGGCCACGGGATTTACGGCATGGGAGGCTACCCATTCGTATGCCCCGACACCCGGGTCGATGATCAGGGATCTGTCCCCTTTGGTCACAATATAGCAGTTGGTCATATACGGCCCCATGGGCTTATACTCTACAGTCAAAAATACTCCTTTATCTTTTACGGATGGTAATTGTTCAGAACTTTAATCACAAAAACCTCTTCCTTCCCGCACGGGAAGAGGTAAAATCGTGTCTTCTTCCCCCACTTCTCACTCGGGGCCAGGGGAGAACGACGGAAAACAAACCGCTTTTTCGGGTAGTCAAATCCTCCCGGAAAGAGCTGGTTGCAGCGCAGGATACGCAGGACCGACGCGACCAGGGCCGGCAGCCAGTGGCGGGTCTCGAACTCTGTCAGGGCATACTCCGAACAGCTGGGATAGTAGCGGCAGTTCCCCGGGGTAATGGGGGAGAGTACCCTCTGGTAGAAACGGATCAGGAACCTAAATATGCTTTTTGCCATTTTTTAGATAGTGGTAGTAGAAATAGACTGCTGCAATCAGCATCATAAAGAGGAACAGCCCTGCAAAAAGAAGACCGATATGATCAAATATCCACTCCTGGTACGCCCCGAAGTAGTACCCTGAGAAGACCATCATACAGTTCCAGACGAAGGAGCCGAAGACCGCGGCAAAAAAGAAGATACGCCGGTTCATCCCAGCCGCACCGGCAGGCAGGGAAGCCAGCTGTCCAATCCCGGGGCTGATAAAGGCGATGGCGACCGAAAAGGCGCCGTGGACGTCAAAAAACTTCTCCACCCGTTTAAACACCGCCTCTTTGATCAGTACGTAGTGGCCGTACTTGAGGATAAACGCCCGCCCGAAGAAGTGGGCGAGGAAGTAGTTGAAGTGGGCCCCGCCGATACCCCCAAGGGTCCCCGAACCGATCACCCACCAGAGCTCCAGTGTCCCCTGATGGGCAAGGTAGCCTGCGGGGATCAATACCAACTGGCTGGGCAGCGGCACGAACGTAAAGACCAGGAACAGTGCGACAAAGATCCCGATATAGCCGATCTGGACCGTCAGGTCCAGCAGGTAGTGGGCCAGGGCCTCCAGCATATCTCTCCCCTATTTTTTTAGGAGATTATAGCACATCGGCTCTCACGCCGGTGTCATATTCCGGTTATCAGAAGGGCCAGACGGCACTGAGGAATTTGGCCGCCCACCCCTCGTTGGTGCTGCGGTCGATATCCCCTTCGGTCTTATAGAGGATCTTGGCATCGGCGATCTGGGTCGAAGAGATCATATTGGTCGGGTCGATATCATCGGGCCGGATCACCCCGCTGATCTGCATGATCTGCTTCTCTCCGTTGATCAGCAGTTCACGACGCCCCGATACGAAGTAGTTGCCGTTATGCAGGATCTTGACGATACGGGCGGTGATATTGGTCTGAAAGTTTTCGTTTCGGTTGGTCGTCCCGCTCCCGGTAAAATCGGAGGTACTGCCCCAGGATGCGCCCATCCCGAGATACTGGTTGAGGTTATTGTTAAGATTTCCCATCGTCTTATCCCCGCCGCCGTAGGTAAAGACACCCGGGCCCATGGCCGTCTCACTCTCCTTGGCCAGGGCCTTGGTCCCTGTGGAGGAGGCGGTGGCACTCTCGACGATCTGGATCGTTACGATGTCATTGACACGCATCGCCTTGCGGTCGGAGAAGAGCGGGTTGTCCCCCTGACCGTAGATACTGCCGAGGTTGTTATTCTCTTCGACCTCGCGGGAGGGCATCTCCTCGACATACTTGGGTGCCTTGAAGTCGATATCGGGTTCGACGATGGACTTGGAACATCCCGTAAAGGAGACCAGTATCAGTGCGGATAGTATCAGTAACGGTTTCAATGGAGTGTCCTTATCATTATATGGTATAATCCAAGCAAAAAAAATTCCACTTTAAAGGCAATAGATGAGCGATCTGTTAAAAAAAATCAAAGATGACGTCAAAGAGGCGATGAAGAACAAAGATGCCTTTAAAAGAGACACCCTAAGAAGCCTGACGGCTGCGATCAAACAGCAGGAAGTCGACACCCGAGAAGAGACAACTGATGCAGCCGTCGAAAGCCTGATCCAGAAGCTGATCAAACAGCGGGACGAAGCGGCAAGCCAGTATAAAGAGGCCGGCCGGGACGAACTCTACGAAAAAGAGACGGGCGAGATCGAAGTCCTCAAAGCGTATCTGCCCAAACAGCTTGACGATGCCGAACTGGAAGCCGTGGTCAAGGAGATCGTCAGTGAAGTGGGAGCCCAAAGTCCCAAAGATATGGGTAAAGTAATGGGTGCCGCAAAAGGAAAGATCGGGACGCGGGCGGATGGAAAACGTGTCAGCGAATGCGTCAAGAGCGTACTGGCCGCTTTATAAGAGCAGCCTCACAGAACAAAACCTCTCATTTCTATTCACCACCGATGGATAACGGCAAGTGCGTCGTTATCCCACCATCCTCTGTTTACGACACAGCTATTAACAACTCCCTCTTATGCAACAAGGTTAAGCGAGATCGGTCCGCCGCTCTGGGCTAAAAAACTGAAGTTATCCAGGATACGGCTCTGTGCGCTGATCATCAATTTCATCTGATCGGCAATCATCCGCTTCTGACTTTCGGGGATCTCCGTCGCACTACTTTGGGGGAGGATAATATTCTCTCTCAGGACATCGGCCCGCTTGGACCAGTCCAGCAGGGAAAGGGCATCGGTCATCGTGTTGACAAACTCTTCCTCTTCAAAAAGCAGTTTCTGTGTGGCATCCACCGCCATCGGTTCGAACCCTTTGGTCGCTTTGACGTAGGTCTGCCACGCCTCGTCACTGACCTGGTCGATGCTGTAAGGGTTATTAGGCATGGACGATTCGCCCGATTCATGAAGATTGGATGCGGCATCGAGGGAGAGGTTCCCGCTGTTTTTAAAGCCGTTTGGATTCAGACTCTCCGGGTTTCGCCGCTGGTTTTGATAGCTAAAGTCTGACACGGTGTTTATCATACTCAGTTCCATCGCAAACTCCTTTGCGGTAGAAAAGCATATAGTGTTCCTTTCTTTAATAATAAGCACTTTATACCATTATGTTACCCTCGGTAATACTCCATCTTTCTTGATTTTAAATCACAATTGACTCAAACGAACAAAAGTTGAAATGGCATACTATTCCTGTATGTCGGTGGATGAATTGCAGACATTTTTTATCCTAATATTACATAAAGTTATAGCTTAGGTTAATAAAAAGTTTGTTATTCTACTTCGAATTTCATATAAAGGCTTAACGTGGAAAAAAGAGAAATTGAATCAATGATCGATGTGATCGATTCTGAGCTAAAAGATCAAGGTCTGTCACGACGTGACGCGTTGAAAATCGCGGGACTCGGCGGTGCGGCATTTATGCTGAACCCTAGCGAATCCAAAGCGGCGACGGCAGCGTATGCTTCCAGTGCAAAAGGGAAAATCGTTATCGTCGGTGGGGGTCTTGCCGGTGTTGCTACAGCGGCAAAACTTTCAAATGAGCTAAGCAATCCAGACATTACGATCATCGAACCAAACGATATCAGTGTCTCCTACCAGCCCGGGCAAACACTTGTTGCCGGCGGTGTATGGGAAAAAGATGACATCATCTACCACACGGCTGACTTCATGCCAAGCGGTGTTAAATGGATCAAAGACAAAGCTGTCGAGTTTAATCCAGAAAGCAACAAAGTCGTCACAGGCGGCGGTCAGGAAGTAAGCTATGACTTCCTCGTAGTTGCATCCGGTCTGCAACTTGACTACGGTAAGATCAAAGGCCTTGAAGAGGTCGGTACACTTCTTTCCCTGGATGAAAAAGCGTCTGAAAATGCACGAAAAGTCCTGGGTAAAAACGGTGTGACATCCCTCTACTTTGCAAACGGCGCGGTGGACACATGGGCTACTATGCAAAAATTCATCGCCGATGCAAAAGGCGGTAAAAAAGTAAAAGGTGTCTTCACACACCCTAACACACCGATCAAATGTGGTGGTGCCCCTAAAAAGATCATGTACCTTACAGACGCACGTCTGAGAGAAGCGGGTGCACGTGACAATGCTGACCTGCACTTCTATCCAAACGGCGGTAAGATGTTCGGGGTACCTGAGTACCACGAAGCGATCGTCAAGCAGTATGAAGCACGGAACATGAAGTGGAGCTATGCCCACAACCTGATCGCTGTCGACGTCGAGAACAAAGTCGCGACATTCGATCACCACTGGAAAGAGAAAGGTGCATGGGATGCTGACCTTGAGATGTATGAAGAGGTCGTTAAGCATGAAAATGTCGAAGTACCGTTCGACTTCCTCCACATCACACCACCGATGGCTGCTCCAAAAGAGATCGCAGAATCCCCTATCGGTAGTGCCAAAGGCTGGGTACCTGTCAATAAAGAGACTCTCCAACACGTTAAATATCCAAACGTCTTCGCACTGGGTGACGTTGCAGCCGTTCCAATGGGTAAAACCGGCGGTAGTGCCAGAAAGCAGTACAAAGTCGTCTGCGAGAACCTGATCGCTGCCATGGAAGGCAAAGAGCTGGAAGCGAAATACGACGGTTATACGGTATGTCCTCTGATCACAGGTCTTGGTACGGTTATGCTTGCCGAGTTCAACTGGACGAAAAAACCGACACCATCCTTCCCACTGGATCCGACAAAAGAACGATGGATCATGTGGTTCCTGAAAGTCTATATGCTCAAACCGATGACCGTTTACGGTATGCTTAAAGGTAGAGCGTAACCTCTTTTTTCTTCCCACGGCTTCCCGGCCTTCCGGGAAGCCCCCTCTTTATTCTTCTCTTGTTATAATCACGCAAATTTTCTGCAAGGCTCACGATGAAACAAGGTTTAAAAAAACATCTGCTTATCTATCTGGCGGTTCTGGTCGTACTGGCACTTATCCAGCATCCTGACCTCCTTATCCACCCGATTGACAGAATCTCCCATCTTCCGGGCGCTGTCGTCTATGGTATGGGACCGTTCCATCCGTTTATCTTCGCCCTTTTCGGCTACGGGATCGTTATGGTGATCACCCTGATCTTTTCCCTCTTTAAAAAGCTTTTTACGGTCTGATCTTCAGCAGCTTTTTTTTCAGCGCTTCCACAAAGCCGTCCATCCCCTCCAGATGGCCGGCACCCTCACGCTGTCGTTCTCCCCACATCGGCTCGGGGAAAAAGCTGTCCTCTTTGAAACGGGCCATGATATGCCAGTGCAGGTGCGGCAGGTAGTTGCCGAACTGCGCGATATTGATCTTTTCAGGTGAAAAATGTGCAATCATCTCCCGTTCGATGATATCAAGCACCTGCCAGACGGCCATGCGCTCCGCGCCGTCCGCTTCGCTGAACTCCTTGATCTTGCGCTGGGTAAAGACCTTCAGCCACGGGATCTCGCTTTCATGGATTTCGATAAAAATTAGATCGTCCGAATAGATTTTCATAAATCTCCAACATGCTAAACTTCACTTTATGAAACTAGATGTTACCTACCAAAACGATAAAATCAGCTTTACCCATCTGAAGAAAAAAAATATCAAGAACGTTTATCTGACTATTGATAAAAACGACGGGATCATCGTCAAAAGCGGTCCCCATTTCCAGGCTGAAGACGCCAGGCGGATCGTGTTGGAAAAGGCGGAATGGATCCGTTCAAAGCTGGCGACGATCGATCGTGTGATCACAACCGCCCTCCCCCATTACGAAAAGATGGAGCGACTCTTTTTGGACGGTATTCCGCATACCGTGAAGCTCGAGCAGGAAACTGCCCTGAAAAAGACCGAGATCATTACAGGTGACGGGATCATCACGATCCGGACCCATCCGGAAAAAACCGGACGGATACCCTACCACCTTGAAACATTCTACCGGCAGCGAAGCGAAGCAGCCGTCCTCCCCCTGGTAGAGAGTATGAGCCGTGCAATGGGACTCTATCCCGAATCGGTCTCGTTCAGAAAATACAAGCGTCGCTGGGGCTGCTGCGACAGCCGCAACCGGATCGTCTTTAACACCCTTTTGGCACAGTTCCCCCATGAGATCGTCCGCTACATCGTCATCCACGAACTGGCCCATATTCAGGAGAAGAACCACTCGCAGCGTTTCTGGAAGATCGTCGAGAAATATCAGCCTGATTACAAAGAGATCCATCGCCGGATCAAAGGGGGGTATTGACCGGCATCAATGAGCTCTCCCCCCCAATCGGATACGATACGTCAAAAAAGGCTCACAATGCACTATCCCCCTTTTTTCGACCATATCCCCTCCATTACGCTCCACGATCCGCTCACGGCCCTTCTGGGTATCAATACGGACGGTAAAGTCAGCTTCTCCTACCTGGATTGCGTCAAACTCGCCGGCCACTCATGTCCCACGACTGCCGGGATCTTTTTGATGCTGAAAGTGGGGCTTGGGGAGCTCTACCCCGATACGCTCCCCTGCCGCGGCGATATCCGCGTCGCTTTCCGTCAGGATGCACGGGAAGGGACGACCGGCGTCATGGCCGCCGTTGCGTCACAGATCACCGGGGCATCGGACGAGCGTGGCTTTAAAGGCCTGGGGGGCAGCCACGCCCGAACGGACCGCCTCTTTTTTAATGAAGCGATCCCGATGCTCCTTCGCCTGAGCCGGCTGGATACCGGCTCATATGTCGACATCGGGTACGACCCGTCAGGGATCGCGGAAGACCCCTTGTTACCGCCTTTGAAATCCAGGGTCATGGGTGCGATGGCAACGGAAGACGAGATACGTGAATTCGGTCGTCTGTGGCAAAAACGTGTGGAGAAGATACTGGAGAGTAAAACGGTCGTTATCGTAAGAAAGGGGGCATGATGCCCCCGGGGTTGTCAGAGTTTTAGGCCAAGGATCGTATTGATCCCCTCTTTTTGGATCATCTTTTTCAGTTTTTTCGAACCGTTCTCTTTAGCCAGTTCAAAACTCTGGGGCGACTGGCCGTTGATGTTCAGCTTGTTCCCGCCGACCGTTTTACCGTCTGCCGTTTTGACTTCGATATTGGTCGTGATCTTGGCGACGATAAAGCCCATCGCCTTGGACTCTTCGGCACGGCTGCTCAGTTTGACAAAAACCGTATTGCTGTTTTTTGCCTTGGATGAGACGACCTTAAAACCGCTGTCGGTGAGGGCGACGCGGACCGCTTCAGCCATATTAAGAGAAGCCTTGTCGGTCTGGATTACAAAATTGATCGCCTTTTTGACCGCTTCGTTTTCCGCATTGATCGTCTGGATGTCATCCAGATATTTTTTATCGTTAAAATTCTCATCCAGGGTTCCCAGGACCAGCAGCGTGGACATCATCTCGTTGGTTTCATTGACCGCATCCTGGTAGAAGTAGGCCTGCTTGATGATGTTGGCACCCTTGTTGACCGCACGCTTCTCATTGAGCGTCTTGAACTTCATATCCAGCTCTTTGACCAGAGAGGTATAAAACTTCTCTTTATCCGATTTGACCAAGACGACATAGTGTCCGGGAGCAATCTTTTCGGATTTGTCCACTTCGTAGTTGCTGATACGGATCTTGGCCACTTCGCTCTTGAGGTTGCGCTGGCTGTTCTGGGAGAAGGACTCCGTATACCCTTTCTGGATCTTCGTCTTCACTTCGTACGTCGACTCCACCGTCACGCTCAGGCGGGATGCCATATTGTCCAGGGCATTGCGTGTCGCTCGTTCGATGTTCATCCCCTCGCCCAGCCCGTAAAGGTACATCGGGTTGTTTGCAGGAGGGTTGATATACCATGAGGGCATCGGTTTTTCTTCATATGCCGGCTGGGGGGCTCCGCCACCGCCGCACCCCGTCAAGCCCAGCAGGATCACCAGTCCCGTAAGCGCTGTAATAATCTTTTTCATTGCTACTCTCTTTTGTGGTATGGTTGTTCTATTGTATCGGCAGGGAACTTACTTTTTGATTTGCTCCAGTGCCAGTTTCCGTTTCCGAATTGACGCATCAATGCGGTTAATGGAGTAGTTGATCTCCTCTACCGGGCTCATGGCCAGTTCGTCGGCTATCGTGTAATAGTACTTCGCATCCTCGTACTGCCCCTGGGCCTCTTTGACCACCCCGATATTATAGGCGGCGACATAGCTCTGTCTCCCCGTCTGGGTAAAGAGTTCCTGAAGCAGCACCTCGGCCCGGTCCATCCGGTTGTGATCGATAAAGGCCAGGGCATTCTCCAACAGCATCTCCTGGCGTTCGGTGAATTCGAGGTCGGGCTCTTCCAGGAGCGTGACGTGAAAATAGATATAGTGCGGTGTCAGCTTATAGATAAAATCGCGGATGATCCTGTCGGAAAGGAGGTCCAGCCCCTGTTTTTTGGAAGGGAGGACCCGTTTATCATCACGGCAGTGTTCCCACGCGGCCTCGTCACTGAGGGTATTCCCATAGATAATATCCCCGCGCTCCACATCCACCATCTTGATCTGGACCCCGAGCCCGATGGTCCGCTTTGTGCAGGCGACCTTATACTCCCGTTTCTCCTCGCACTTTTTATCGACACACTCGGTTCGTTTCTCGTAAAAACGCGTATCCTGCAGGGTCTGGGATGTCAGACTTCCGCTGATAAGCGCCTGGGCCCCCAGCAGGTTCCCAAGCTCTACGGCCTGATCCTCGTCCAAAAGACCGGAATATTGGCGCTTCTGCTCCTCCACCAGGCGTTTAAAATCGCTTTTGCTGATTACGGTAAAGTAGGGACGACCATCCAACAACTGGTTGGACAGTTTTCCCTCCAGTTTCTGTGTCAGTCCGATGGTGTCGTTTTTAAAGGGGGCGACCGAGACCTTTTTGGTCACCGCAGCCCGGTTGACCTCCGCCGGTTCGAGGGCCTGGATCATCACCTTCTGGGCACACCCGGAAAAGAAGAGAACGGATAATGAAATAAAGAGAACGATTCGGTACATGCTACTCCTAATAAAAAATTAATATATAGTAGCAGGTGCCGTTTTAAAGTTATGAACCGGGGCGGTACTCCCGACGCATCCAACGGTAAAAAAAGCGGACCATATCGAGGTTCTCCGGCAGGGGCTCACCCGCAACGATCTTTTTGGCAAGCAGCCTCGCACTCAGCGGTGCGGTGACAAACCCCCGCCCGCCGTGCCCGGTATGGAGATAGAGCCCGGGAACATAGTGGAGACGCTCCCGGGGGACCTTGGTCCCGTGACAGATCGTCTCGAACTCGGCGATATTCTTTTCAATGTCGGGAACGGCCCCCAGGATCGGGTAGTAATCCACACTGCCCGGACGCATCCCCGCCTTGATCTCCAGGATATGCGGCGATTCGATAAGAAGGATCTCGGCAGCCTTTTCCAGCAGCTCGGCAGGGGCCTTATCATCAATCGTCCAGTCGTGGTTCTTCTTGTGGGTCGCCCCGATAAGGAGCTGGTTGCCGTTGACGGTGGTACTGACGGAGACTTTTTTATGGTAATTGTGGGTCGTGCGTGTCGGTGTCTCGATACGGATCCGCTCCCCCCATACCCCGCGGATCAGGGGGTATGGAAAGCTTACCAGGGACTCATATCCCCCCGTTGCCAGTACGACATTTCGGGCCCGGATCTCCCCGAAGCACCAGAGTCCTTCATCGTCCCGTTTCAGAGCCTCCACGTGCTGTTCAAAAAAGCAGTCACACCCTTTCAGCAAAGCCGGCAGGATCACATCGGGCGGGATCACCCCTGCCCTATCAAAGAAGTAACCCTCGCCCCGTCTTTCGTAAGGCATCTCGATAAACTGTTCCAGTGAATCAAAGGAGGGTTTGTCCTGTTCATCCTTGGGAAGCCGAAGGACACCGTTTTGGATAAAGCCCTCACCGGCCAGTTCATGATAGAGCTGCGTCGAGTAGGCAAAGGCGTCGTTTGTAAAGGTTTTGAGGGAGTTGGGTTTGCCGAGCATCGGGGAGATAAACGCACCGGCCGCTCCGCTGGCCCCGTTTCCCAGAGCTGCCTGGTCGAAGACGGCGATACGTTGGTTCAGCTTTTTAAGCTGGTAGGCTATTGTACTCCCGGCAATTCCCGCACCGATGACGGCGACGTCATAGGGTTGCGACATTCTTCTCCGCCTCAACACTATAGGCATCCAGGGTGATCCAGGTCGTATCCACACGCGTTTTGGAACGGATCTCCATCTTGTTGAAGAACTGGTCGAAGCCGCTGTAGAGGTAACCGTCAGACACCTCTTTTTCCGTTTCGATCAGCACGCTAAGCGGTGTGCCCTGGCGAGCTTTCCGGAATGCGATGTTCTTTTCCCGGATAAGCGCTGTCAGCTCCTTGTGACGTGCCTTGGCTACGTCACCGCGCACCTGTTCGCCCATCGTCGCGGCAGGGGTGCCGTCGCGCTTGCTGTAGGTAAAGGCGTGGATATGGGTCAGGGGAAGCGCTTCGACCCGCCGCATCGTCTCTTCCCAGATCGCATCCGTCTCACCCGGGAAACCGACGATAAAATCAGTCCCCAGAGCGTAGCCGTGGGATGCCAGTTTTTCGAACAGTTTCAGATCTTCCGGATAGGTGTTGCGCCGCTGCATCGCCTTCAGGATATCGTCGTGCGTGTGCTGGAGGGCGATATGAAGGTGTCGTGCCATCCACGGCTCACCCAGAAGCTCCATAAATGCATCATCGAGCTGGATCGGCTCCACGCTGCCGATTCGGATCCGTTTGACGTTTTTGATCAGGGCGATCTTCTTCAGCAACCGGGCGATTGAGGTCCCTTTGTCCCGGCCGTAGCTTCCGACGTTGGTACCGGTAAGGATAAACTCGCTGAAGCCGTTCAGTGCCAGCATCTCCACCTGCTCCAGGATCACGGCCTCATCCAGGCTGCGTGCCTGTCCGCGGACACTGGGGATAATGCAGTAGCTGCACTCGAAATCACACCCCTCCTGGATCTTGATAAAGGCACGGCTTTTCCCGACGAACTCCGTCACTACCGTCTTGTCGATGTGACTGAGGTCCCCCACTTCGAAGAAACGCTCTTTGCGGTCCAGCATCGTGTCGATGGATTCCTTCTCGGAGTGGCCGAAGACTCCGTCCAGGGACTTGTCGTTAAAGAGCATCTCCCCCTGGGTTGTCACTCCGCAGCCGGTAAAATAGACCTTGGCCTTCGGGTTTTTCCGCCGGACCTGGTTGATATAGTTGCGTACGCCGCTGTCGGCATTGTTGGTAACGGTACAGGAGTTGATAACGATGATATCTGCTTCGTTCTCGTCCTGGGTCAGTTCATAGTGCTTGAGATTGGCGATCATGACCTGGGTGTCGAACAGGTTCGTCCGGCACCCGAAGGTCTTGAAGTAGACTTTGGGAAGGGGAGTGAAGTTAATCACGTTCCATTCTATCTTTGGCGGTAATGCCAAGAAGGGACATGGCGGTACGGATCGTCAGCCCGACCATGGCAAAGATCTTAAGCAGCTGCTCCTGGTTGTCACTGCCGATAACCTTGTTCTCCGTATAGAAACGGTGGAACCGCGAGGAGAGTTTATAGAGGTAGTCGGTGATCAGCTGCAGGTTGCGGCTGTGGAATGCGTCATCCAGGATCTCCGGCAGGATCAGTGCTTCAAAGAGGATCTCTTTGGCGTCGTCTTTGAGGTTCTCCAGCTTAACGTTATAGACCGATGCTTCGTCGATCTCCAGTTTTCTGAAGACCGATTTGATCCGTGCGTGGGCATAGTTGACGTAAAAGACCGGGTTGGAACTGTCCTCTTTGCTCAGCATGTCGACGTCAAACTCCAGGTGCGTGTCGGACTTCTTGGTCATAAAGACAAACCGCAGGGCATCGATGCCGATATCCTCGACCACGTCACCCATCAGGATAAAGTTCCCGGCACGCTTGCTCATCTTGTACGGCTCGCCGTGCTTGAGGAGCGCGACCATCTGGGAGAGGATGATCTCCATCTTCTCGCTGTCGTAACCAAGGAACTCGATCGCCGCTTTGACACGGGCGATATAGCCGTGGTGGTCCGCACCCCAGATGTTGATGTAGTGATCGAACTTTCGCTCGAACTTGTCATTGTGGTAAACGATGTCACCGGCCAGGTAGGTCGGAATCCCGTTGTCCCGGACAACGACGCGGTCATGCCCGTCACCGTGTTCGGAAGACTTCAGAAAGACTTTGTCATCCTGAGTGTAAAGAGCACCCTTGGCCTCCAGGTCTTTGCGTACCGCATCCCAGCGTGTAAAGACCTCTTTCTCGCTGACGTAGTTGTCAAACTCGATCTTGGCGGCTTTGAGGTTCTCCTTGATGACGCCCAGCATCTTCTCTTTTCCCCAGACGGCAAGCTCCTCGATACGGGACTCATCCTTGAAAATATCCGGCCCGAAATGTTCCGCCGCCTCTTTGGCTGCATCGGAGATGTACTCTCCCTTATAGGAACCTTCCGGCATCTCGACATCCTCACCGAGGACTTCGCGTTTTCCGCTGTAAAAGAGAGAATCGCCCAGCAGGCGGATCTGATTACCGGCATCATTGACATAATACTCGGTCGTAATATCGTACCCCAGATGGCGTCCTACCCGGACGAGGATATCCCCGTATACGGCACCCCGCGCATGTCCGATGTGAAGCGGACCTGTCGGGTTGGCACTGACATACTCTACCAGTACCGACCCATCACACTTCTCCTTGGCATAGTTGGGACCGCTGGTCAGGGCATCGGTCGTAAACGTATCCAGGAAGGCATCGCTCAGTTTGAAGTTGATAAAACCGGAAATCGCGCTGACGCTGTCAAACAGCTCACCGTGTTCCAGCTCTTCACAAAGCTCCTGGGCAATGACGTGGGGGGATTTTTTAAGTACTTTTGCAAGTGAAAAGGATACCGGCGTGCAGTAGTGGCCGAAGGAGAGGTCCTTCGGCTTGGTGATCTCTACACCCTCGATATCCGACAGTTTCGAGGTTACGTGTGAAGCAATCTTCTTTTTCAAAGAACCGAATCCTTACGCTTTTGTCGCGTCTTCGGCTTTTGTCTCAGACTTTGCTTCTGTGGACTCGCTTTTTTTAATCTGCTCCGTTTTATCGTTGGCAGCTACCGTAGTCTCTTCCTCGTCGTCCTTCATCGCTTTTTTGAAGTTTTTAATACCGCTTCCAAGCCCTTTGGCAAGATCCGGGATCTTCTTCGCTCCGAAAAGTAGTACGATGATCAGCAGAATGATGATCAGTTCTGGCATACTTGGCATACCCATGTGTTTTCTCCTTAGTTAAGTTTAATTTAGATGTTTTTCCATTTATTGAAAAAATCTTCCAGGTCGAACCGCGTCTGGATATACCGGGAAGATTTTGCAATGGCCGTCAGTTTTTCAAGGGAGTTGTCGAACTCTTTGTTGATGATCAGGTAGTCATACTCGGTGATGCTGCGCATCTCGCCGAGTGCATTGATCATCCGCTTTTGGATCACCTCGTCCGCATCGGTTCCGCGGCCCGAGAGACGGGAGTGCAACACCTCCATGTTCTCCGTAGTGACGAAAACGGAGGTGGTGATGTTGGGGAAGGCCTCCCGGATGCTGCGGTGCCCCTGTACGTCGATATCGACGACGACCGTATTGTCCTTGGCCAGCTCCCGCTCGATATCTTTTTTGTTGGTACCGTAGAAGTTACCGTGCACTTCGGCCCATTCGATAAAGTGGTCATGCTCGATCTCTTCGAGGAACTTCTCCCTGGAGACGAAATTATAGTCTACTCCGTCTTGTTCTCCCTCACGGATCTCCCGCGTTGTGGTGGAGACGGAGAGGAAGTAGCGCTCATTGTTGTCACAGAGGGCTTTACACAGAGAGGTCTTTCCTGAGCCGCTGGGCCCGGAAACGACTACGATCGACGCGCTCACTGTTTTTTGTCCGGGAACGAGATCTTGATTGTCAGCTCCATGCCGTCAAGGAGCTCTTTCATATTGTCGACCGGGATGGATGAGACTGCCTGGGTAACACTTTTGGTAATAGCAGCCACCGCCTCTTCGGCCGCTTTGGGTGCTGCGGCCGCTGCGGCACCGGCAAGTTCCGGTTCGATGGATATCTCCTCGGCTTCAGCCGGCTCCTCTTCGGGAACCTCTTCACCCAGGGCCGCGGCGACTTTGCTTTCACTCAGGTCACTGAAGTCATCGTCACCCATACTCTCCACTTCGTCCAGAGCCGTCTTGACATCATCGATCGCACTGTCACCTTCCAGGTCGCTTTCGATGTCCATCGCGTACTCGTCCTCTTCGATCAGGCTGGAGTTTTCTCCCAGGTCGAAACGGACATCTTCTTCGTTCTCCTCGTCCATTTCGCCCAGGTCCATATCCTCTTCCATATCCATGGACTCGTCGAGTTCCAGCTCACCGCCGAGGTCTTCCAGTTCGGAGTCGTCGGTCTCTTCGAGCAACCCTTTGACTTCGTCCACGTCCTCTTCGTTCAGGACGGAGGCATCTGCTTCGCTGCCTGCCGGCTCTTCATCCAGCATCAGCTCCTCTGTCTCAAGCTCTTCATCGGAACCCTCAAGGTCAAGGTCTCCCAGATCCAGCTCCTCTTCATCGCTTTCAGCCAGATCCAGGTCCAGCTCCTCTTCTGTCGCTTCAGTCGGCTCTTCGGCTGTCTCTTCACCTGTTTCCAGTTCACCAAGGTCCATCTCTTCTTCATCGATTTCCAGGTCGCCCAGGTCCAGATCTTCGTCACCGCTTTCGGCTTCTGTCTCTTCTGCCGTCTCGTCCAGATCCAGCTCCATGTCGTCAAGGGAGAGTTCCTCTTCGTCGACCGAACCGAGATCCAACTCTTCCTCTGCGCCGCCAAGGTCCAGTTCTTCTTCGGCACCGCCCAGGTCCAGCTCTTCTTCTCCGCCAAGGTCCAATTCTTCCTCACCGGAAGAGAGGTCCAGCTCCTCTTCATCACCGCCGAGATCAAGCTCCTCTTCGTCACCGCTCTCAAGATCAAGCTCCAGATCATCGGACGCCTCTTTGGCTGCCGGTGCTGCCTGATCCTCTTCCATCATCGCATCGAGGTCGAGGTCAAGGTCTTCCAGTTCATCGACACTGGATGTATCCAGCTCGTCCAGGGAAGCTTCGCCGGCATCCTCATCCGATCCGCCAAGGTCGAGCTCCTCGCCCCCTTCGTCACTCTCAAGATCAAGGTCCAGCTCATCCCCTTCGTCCAGGTCAAGGCTGAGCTCCTCGTCATCACCACCGAGATCCAGCTCACTGCTGTCATCGCCGTCCAGGTCGAGATCCAGTTCGTCATCGGAACCGCCGACGTCGCTGTCGAGATCACCCAGGTCCAGGTCGTCCAGGTCGTCCAGCTCATCCATCGTCTCGTCTTCATCCAGGGTCAGCTCTTCCCCCATATCCATCGCGTCACTGTCACTCTCCGGTGCCGACGGGGAACCGATGGAGCTGAGTGTATCCACCAGTTCCGTCGGAAGGAACGGTTTGTCCACGTAATAATCAAACCCCTCTACTTTTCCGCCCCCGTCTTTCGGCTGCAGCAAAAAGAGTTTGGAGTCGGAGAACTGCCCTTTGAGTTCGGCAGTATCCATCCCCTCCAGCACTTCGTGGTCTACGATGACGATATCATAACCGGAACCGGTAACGTCTTCCAGCGTCTCGCTCTTTTCCAGTTCCGAGCCGATTTTCTGCACACTGAGTGTAATCAGCTTCTCTACTGTCGCATTCTGGTTGAGTAACAAGATTTTCATAGACCACTCCGCATTAGTGCATAATAAATGGGTTCATTATACTTTATTTCCTAACATTGTATACTCTCAATGTTTTAATTAGCTTTAAAAACCGTTGCTAAAGGGATTAGCCTATGAAAAGGGTAGTATCACTTTTTCTAATCCTCTCGTTTTTCTCTCCGCTGCTTTTTGCCGAAGAATCGATTTTCCTTATGCCAAGGGATGCCGATCGTGCCGTAAAGACCCTGGCAAACGACCTGGAACATGCCCAGAAAAGCATCCGGATAGCCATCTACAGCTTTACCCACAAGATGCTTGCAAAAAGCCTTAAAAAAGCCGCAAAACGCGGCGTTAAGATAACCATCATCTTCGACGAGGCATCCAACAGGCCCGGAGGGTACTCAAGACTGCCGGACCTTGC
Source organism: Campylobacterales bacterium (assembly GCA_050297855.1). Taxonomy (GTDB): domain Bacteria; phylum Campylobacterota; class Campylobacteria; order Campylobacterales; family SZUA-545; genus SZUA-545. The sequence continues at coordinate 5,646 of JBNKTC010000008.1, read as the reverse complement.
CAAAATACGCTCCGTCACGACCTACACCCTAAGCGGCCTCCCCAACCGAAAAAAAGGGTACCTGGGCAAGATGCATATGAAGCTTGCGATCATCGATGGCAAAAGGATCTATTTCGGTTCGGCCAACTGGTCCTACTCCGCCTTTTCCCGCAGTTACGAACTCCTCTACCGCAGCGACAGTCCCGACATAATCCGCGAGGCCGACAGCTACTTCAGCGAGATGCTGCAGGCTGCAAATCTGTACGACTAGAAACTGCCCAAAAGGTTAAAGGTACGCAGGAATTCGCTTTTAAAGACCACCATCATGGAACCGATCACCGCGATCAACACCACGAAGGATACGGCGATCTTGGCGGGAAAACCGATCACCAGAAGGTTAAACGACGGCATGGTCTTCATGATCATCCCGAAGATGATATCCGAAAGCAGGGAGAGGGCCAGGATCGGGAACGCCAGGCTGAACCCCATGACAAAAAGCCGTGCCATCTCCGCCATCACAAACTCCAGGTAGGCATCCGTCAGTAAAAAACCGCCCAGTGAGATGGTTGAGAGAGAGTTGCTCATAAAAAGCAGGATCAGGTGATGGCCGTCGAAAATCAGGAAAAAAAGGATCGCCAGGGTGTTGAGAAACTGGCTGATCATCGGCGTCGACTGTGCCGTTTGGGGATCGATCGCCGTGGCCATGGAGAAACCCATGACAAAGGCGATCTGTTCCCCGGCATACTGGAGGGCGGCAAAGGCGAATCTCAGGATCACCCCGACAGCAAAGCCGAACATCAGCTCCATAATAACGGCAAACATGACATTGGATACCGTCAGTTCGAATGCCACCGTAGGGACCAAAGGGTAAAAAAAGAGGGTCATATAGAATGCAACGGCCGATTTGACCGTTACCGAGATGATCTCGGAGGAGAAAAAGGGCATAAAGACAAAGAGCGCACTGACCCGGACAAAGAGCAGCATAAAGGTCACAACGGAAGCCGATGTCAGGAACTGTACAAAATCAAGCATCCGTATTTATAGACTATTGTAGCTTTAAACTCCCGTCTTCGAGCTGATAACGGGCATCGCAGATACCGGCGACGGAGTGGTCGTGGGTGACCATAAACAGTGCCCCGTCAACATCGTCGACATACTCAGTGATCATCCGGATCACATCGTGTGCCGTCTCCTTGTCCAGGTTTCCGGTAGGCTCGTCAGCAAAGATGATCTTCGGTTTTTTCAGAAGGACGCGAGCAATGGAGACACGCTGCTGCTGGCCGCCCGAAAGTTCGGCGACGGGCTGGTTGATAATATGCTCGATCTTGAGCTTTTCAAGGATACTGTAATCCAGTTCGTCTCCCGAAAGCATGGTAGCGACCGTCAGGTTCTCCAGTGCCGTAAAGCCCCTAAACAGGTAGTGCTGCTGAAAAATAAGCCCCAGATAATCCCGGCGAAGGGCGGTCATCTCGCGATCGTTCATGGCATAGATATCTTTTCCGTCGATCTCTACAATACCGCTTTTTGGTTTCATAAAGGATGAGAGGATATGTAAAAGGGTCGATTTACCGCTTCCAGATACGCCTAAAACGGCTACTTTGGATCCGGGTTCAAGGGTGAGGTTTACGTTGTCAAAAAGGGGATAGTCGAATTGATGGCAAAGCGAGGTGGCTTTGAGCATTATACCTCTTTTTAATCTCCCCGGGCGGGGAGTTTTTTATACAGACTTTATATCGGGATTGCGCTGAACGATCTCCAGGAGCCGCTTCAGTGATGCGACTTCGTCCTTTTTGGACTTGTCGGAGCTCAGCTCGTAGATTCTTTCTTTTAATTTCACCATAAGATGAAGTTTGTCCATAAAACAGTTCATCCGGTACTCCTTAAAATTAAGATTACCTCAATTTAAGCAAGTACCGTTCCAAATCTGAATTAGGCTTTAAGTTGCGCAGCTACCTCGTCAGCGAAGGAGACTTCGTTTTTCTCGATACCTTCACCCACTTTGAATCGTCGGTACGCGACCAGTTCCGCTGTACCGCCGGCATCTTTGGCCGCAGCGGAAAGCGCCTGTGCGACTGTTTTTTTGTCGTCCATAACAAACGGCTGTTCAACCAGCGCGTTGTCTTTGGCATATCGTTTGAGTTTACCCGGGATGATCTTGTCGAACATCGCTTCCGGTTTACCCTCTTTTTTCAGCTCTTCGATCGCGATCTCTTTCTCTTTTTCAAGAACTTCCGCAGGGATCTCGTCTTCAGTCATATAAGCCGGGCTCATAGCCGCAGCGTGCATTGCGATGTTTTTAAGGACATCTTTGACTGCGTCGGCTGTTTTCGCACTGTCACACTGTGCCGCAACGATAACACCGATATTTCCGCCGGCGTGGATGTAGCCGTTGACTACGCCGTTGTCGCCTACGGAGATCGTGTCGAATCGTCGTACTTCGACTTTTTCGCCCACTTTCTGGATCGCTTCACCCATCTTCTCTTCAAAACTCTTGCCGCTGAATGTAGCGCCTTGAAGTTCTTCAACCGTAGATGTTCCTTCCGTGTGGATGTATGTACTCATCTCGTTGGCGAAACCGACGAAGTTTTCGTTTTTGGCAACGAAGTCTGTCTGGCAGTTTACTTCTGTAATCGTCGCTTTTTTGAAATCATCGCTGATCTTGATACTTACGGTACCTTCAGCAGCTACCTTACCGGCAACTTTAGAGACTTTGGAGAGACCTTTTTTTCTCAGCCACTCCAGTGCCCCTTCCATATCGCCGTTGCTCTCTGCAAGGGCTTTTTTACAATCAAGCATACCGGCACCGGTAGACTCTCTCAGCTCTTTGATCATTGCAGGAGTTACAGCCATACTTACGCCTCCTCTTTTGTTTCTTCTGTTGCTTCAGCAGTCTCAGTCGCTTCCGCTGCCGCTTCTTCAGCAGCCTCTTCGCCTTCAGCTACCTCTTCGCCGCTGTCTTGTGCAGCCAGCTCTTTTCCTTCGATAACGGCATCTGCCATCTCTTTACAGAACAGGTTGATCGCACGGATCGCATCATCGTTTCCTGGGATCGGGTATGTGATCACGTCCGGGTTACAGTTTGTATCCAGTGGTGCGATAACAGGGATACCGAGTCGGTTCGCTTCCTGAACGGCGATTTTTTCTTTTACCGCATCCAGAACGAAGATCATGTCCGGTGCAGATTTAAGGTGACGGATACCGCCGATATATCTTTCAAGTTGTTCTTTCTTTCTGGACAGTACGAGACGCTCTTTTTTTGTCAGCAGGTCGATCTGACCGCTCTCTTCCATCTCTTCGATGACTTCCAGTTTACGGATAGATTGTTTAATAGTTTTAAAGTTTGTCAGCATACCACCGAGCCATCGGTTGTTGACATACGGCATACCGGCACGCTCAGCGTTGTCTTTGATCACCTGGCTTGCCTGTTTTTTCGTACCGACGAACAGTACAGTCTGTCCTTCAGCCGCCGCGTCTCTGACTACGTTGTATGTGTATCTGAAATATCTCAGTGTCTTTTGCAGGTCGATAATATGGATGTTTTTCCTTACACCAAAGATGAATTTTTTCATTTTTGGATTCCATCGTCTTGTCTGGTGTCCGAAGTGAACACCGCACTCTAGCAGGTCTTTCATTGTTACCATTGTGTGGTCCTTGTGTTGATATTTTGGTTTGTTTCCTCAGCGCCTTGAACATCTTACGATGCAACCTTTTCAAGGATAACGCTTGTGAATTTTAAACGCGCAATGGTATCAAATGATAGATTAAAGGGAAGTTAAGAATTTTTGTTAGTCAGGGAGGGGGAGAAGCCCCTTACCCTTGAAGCTCTTTCAGCTTTTCACGGACGACGTCGGCGTGACGTACTTCACCCTCTTTCCGCTTGACACGGACGCGGACGTTGCTCCAGCTTGCCGCGACCTTCTGCTCGGGGTCGATGATAAAGGTACTCCGGATCACCCCTTCGTACTCCTTGCCGTAGTTTTTCTTCATACCCCACGCACCGTAGGCCCTGTGGACCTCTTTTTCCGTATCGGAGAGCAGCGTGATCTCCAGGTTCTTCTTTTCGATAAAATTTCGGTGGGATTTGGTGCTGTCGGGACTCACCCCCAGGATCACCGCATCCATCTCATCAAAAAGCGGCACCGTCTCCGTAAAATCGCATGCTTCATTGGTACACCCGGGCGTACTGTCCTTGGGATAGAAGTAGAGAACGATCCATTTCCCCTTAAACGCCTTCAGGCACATATTGACATCGTCTTGGTTTGGCAGGCAGAACTGCGGTGCCGCTTCTCCGATTTCCGGCATGTTATATCCTTCTTAAATAGCATAGTGTAAAATCTGCCGTAACTATATAAGACCAAGGGTAAAAAGTTGATAATACCTTTTTTAGACCGACGGGTAGTCACCCACTTCGATTTTCTTCTTATCGCACTGATCGTTCCCCTGATCGGACTGTCGCTTTTTCTCGTGGGAGAGATCAGCCAGTCCCTGGCAAACAAACAGATGGTCTATACGACCCTAGCCATGCTGGTCTTTGTCGTCATCTTCTTTTTCCCGCTGCGCCGCTTTACCTGGATGATCCCTTTTATCTACTGGGTCAATATTCTGCTGCTGATCGCCGTCAAGCTCTTCGGTGTCGCCAAACTGGGAGCCCAGCGCTGGCTTGAGATCCCCTTTGTCCACCTGACGATCCAGCCGTCGGAACTGATGAAACCCGCCTTTATCCTGATGCTGGGATACATCATCTCCCGCAACCCGCCGCCCCTGGAAGGGTATGACTGGAAAGACTTTTTTAAGATCAGTGCCTATATCCTGCTGCCCTTTTTCCTCATCGCCAGCGAACCGGATCTGGGAACGGCCACCCTCATCCTACTGGTCGGGGGCGGGGTACTGCTCAGTGTCGGGATACGGCGGAAGATATGGATCACGGTCGGGGCGCTGCTGCTGCTCTCTTCGACCCTCATCTACGAGAACCTGCACGACTACCAGAAAAAACGGATCAATGACTTCCTGGCGGAGAAACCGAGCTACCACGTCCAGCAGTCGATCATCGCCATCGGATCGGGGGGACTTCTCGGCAAAGAGAAGGAGGAGTCGACCCAGACCCAGCTGAAGTTCCTCCCCATCTCATCAAGCGACTTTATCTTCGCCTACCTGGTGGAGCGCTTCGGGTTTATCGGCGCTTTCTCCCTTATCCTGCTGTACGCCTTTTTGATCCTCCACCTTCTGAGTCTGACCGACAAAGTGAGGCAGGACTACCTGGCCGGGGTCGTCATCGTCTCGGTGGCGATCCTGATCTTCCTCTACATGAGCGTCAACATCGCCATGACCATCGGCCTGGCCCCCGTTGTGGGGATCCCTCTGCCGCTCTTTAGCCACGGGGGCTCCTCGTTTCTCAACTTTATCGCCCTGATCGCGATCATCGAAAACCTGCTGGCCTTTAGGTTTAACTATATGTACAGCACCCATACCCAGTTTAACGATTAAGGAGAACCCATGAGTGCAACGAAAAACATCGTCTGCCCGAACTGCGACAGCGTCAACCGCATTCCGGCCGACCGGCCCATCTCCAAGGCCGGCTGCGGAAAGTGCAAACACTCCCTTCTGGATACGACACCCGTCGAACTGACCGGGGCACGCTTTGACACCCATATCCTCAACAACGACATC
>JBNKTC010000007.1:0-3063 GCA_050297855.1 Campylobacterales bacterium | reverse complement strand
TTCCTCCAGTTTTTCCAGGGCCTCTTTTCCGTTGGAGGCGATGGTGACGGTGATACCGTTTCCGTTAAGCAGGTCGACGGCAAGCTCCTGGTTCATCTCGTTATCCTCCACCAGCAGCAGATGTGCCCCGTGCAGCTCGCCCGCCGTATGATGCGGTGTCTCTTTGGCGGAAGCATTTTCTCTCCCGTTGAGTCTTTTTAGACGGTGCCCCGTGACGTCTGCTATGGCATCGTAGACTTTGGAAAGGGTGAGCGGCTTGATCAGGACATGTTTGATTCCCGCATGTGACGCTATATCAAAAAGCTCTTCGGTCCCATGGGCAGTGATCATAATAAACGGGGCCTTGTGGGTGATATTCGGATCGGCCCGGAGGGTCTCGATCGTCTTGATCCCGTCCATCTTGGGCATCTTCCAGTCGATCAGGATCAGGTCGAACGGTTCGTTGTGATCATGCTGCAGGACCGATGTGACCGCGCTCTCCCCGTCCGCTGCTTCCGCAACCGCTACTCCCAGCCGTTTTAATATCTTGGAGAGGATCGTACGTGAGGTGTTGTTATCGTCGACGATCAGGGCACGGAGTGTTTCCAGGTTGTTGCGTGTTCCGCTGTTCGAAGCAGCCGGTTCACTCCCCTTTTCAAGTCGGGCGGTAAAGTGGAAGGTGCTTCCCTTGCCCGGTTTGCTTTCGACCCAGATCTCGCCACCCATCATCTCTGTCAGTTTTTTACTGATGGCGAGGCCCAGTCCGGTACCGCCGAATTTGCGGGTGGTGGAGCTATCGGCCTGGGAGAAAGGTTTGAAGAGCTTTTTCTGCTGCTCTTCGTCCATGCCGATCCCGGTGTCGCGGATCGAAAAGTGCACCAGTTCCGAGTTGCTGTCGTCAGCTGTCGGTTCGATGCTCAGGACCACCTCTCCGCCGCGCTCGGTGAACTTGATGGCGTTGCTGATCAGGTTGAGCAGGATCTGCCGCAGTCTCAGCGGATCGCCGATAAAGGATTCGGGCATATTGTCGTCATTGATGACGTACATCAGCTCGATCCCTTTATCTATCGCAGCATGCCCCAGCATGGTCACGATATCCTCGAGCACATCGCAGAGCGAGAACTCAACGTGCTCCATATCGAGCTGGTCCGATTCGATCTTGGAGAAGTCAAGGATATCGTTGATGATACCCAGAAGGAGTTCGGCAGAGCGGTGTACCTTGGTGATGTAGTTGCGCTGTTTGGCATCGAGGTCGGTCTGCAGTGCCAGGTGGCTCATGCCGATGATGGCGTTCATCGGGGTACGGATCTCGTGGCTCACATTGGCCAGGAAGTCGGCTTTGACCCGGGCGGCCTTCTCTGCCGTCTCCTTGGCAAGCATAAGTTCGCTCTCCGCTTTTTTTCGTTCGGTGATATCCTGGACCAGTGCCGTAAAAACCCGGCTCTCCTGAAAGCGGATCTCCCCGACGCGAAGGGAGATCGGAAAGAGGATCCCGTCTTTTCGCAGTGCCAGGAGTTCCGAGCTTTTCCCGATCACATGGGGAATACCGGTACGTATATAGTCACTGAGGTAGCGGTCGTGTTCGCTGCGGTAGGGTTCGGGCATAAGAAGGCTGACGTTTTTATGGAGCACCTCCTCCCTTCCATAGCCGAAAAGCTCTTCAGCCGCTTTGTTAAAGGTCTGGATCTCCCCTTTTTCGTTGATGGTCACGATTCCGTCGGCCGCACTCTCCATGACCATATTCAGGTAACGTTTGGAGCGTTCGACTCTCTGGTGCGATCGTCGGATCATACGGAAACTGACCAGGTAGAAAAGTGCCAGGAGGATAAGGGTGGCGGAGGTTCCCAGCAGGATGATCTTGCGGACCGAATAGTAGGTCTCCAGGACCTCGTCTTCATCGATCTCGCTGGCGATCCCGATCCCCAGCTTCTCATCCCAGTACCACGTACCCAGAACCGGTACGCCGCGGTAGTCGCGGTAGGCCGTACCGCTGCTGCCGTTTTTCCTCTGAAGCAGTTCCCGGGCCATGAGGGTGAGGGGTTGTTGTGCCCTTGGAAGCGGCGGGCTCTCCCCAAGGAGCATATTAACCCCCGGATCACGTGCTGCAATATGCAGGAGGGAGAACTCGCCTTCTTGCAGGAGGCCGACTTTAACCAGTTGGTCCGTAAAGCGGCTGGGGGTGATAAGTATCCCGTTGGGATCGAGCATATAGGTCTCACCGGTTTTTCCGACCCGTGCATTTTTGAGGATCTGGTTGAGGGTGTCAAAGGGGTCTAGGCGTACGGAAAAGGCCGCGATCACCTGCTTGTGCTCATCAAAGATCGGCAGGACGATAAACATGACGACCGAGTGGAGGTCCTGCGTCCCATCGGCTTTTTTTAACGGTTTATCGGAGAGGAAGGGGGGGATAAAGACCGGCCGGCCCTGATGAAAGACGCTTCGGAGCCGTTCGGGGTAGTGATCTGCGATCATATTCTGTTTTCCCAGCCGGATCGTGTGCAGGGAGGCAAGGGTGGTCAGCTCGGGGTCGATAAGACAGATTCCGTGGGCATAGTTGTTTGTCAGAAAGTCTTTAAAAAGCCTCTTTAACGGATCCATGGCCGGATGCGTTGCCAGGGTCTGCGGACTCCGGTCGCTCTGGAGGAGGGCTTTTACCCACGTAACAGATTTCTCTTTGTCCAGGTGGGTCAAACTGTCTGAAATAATCCGGTCCAGCCAGATGTGGTGGATAGCGTCATGGGTCATTTTCATCGTGTTTTTCAGATTGAAGAGCGTCTGCTCCTTTTCGATCTGCTTGATCCGCTCCAGGCTGACCGCGACCAGGAGCCCGCTGAGGGCCAGTACGACTATTATTGTGATGAGACGGAACCAAAAACCGGGAAAAAACTCATTACGGGAATTCATCTGTTCAATCATAATTTTCCCACCAGTTGTTTTGTCAGATCCAGGGCCTCTTCAAAGGCATACCCGGCGATGGCGCGGAGGAGGGCGTCAAGTTCGGGTTTGAAGCGTGCGGCACCGGGGACGGAGCGCAGTTTTTCCGCATACTCCTGGGCTTCGGTGTCGTCATGTTCGAGGAGGCTG
>JBNKTC010000006.1:0-304500 GCA_050297855.1 Campylobacterales bacterium | reverse complement strand
TTCCTCCAGTTTTTCCAGGGCCTCTTTTCCGTTGGAGGCGATGGTGACGGTGATACCGTTTCCGTTAAGCAGGTCGACGGCAAGCTCCTGGTTCATCTCGTTATCCTCCACCAGCAGCAGATGTGCCCCGTGCAGCTCGCCTACGGTGAGATTCTCCTCATGGACAAGAAGTTTTTTTTGTAATTTGCGGCCGCTGCAATCCACGATCGCATCGTATACTTTGGAGAAGGTGAAAGGTTTCATCAGGAAGTGTTTGATCCCGATCTCCCCCGCCTCTTTCATGGCGTGTTCGATACCGTGGGCGGTGATCATGATCACTTCAGGCTGACAGGAGATGTTCGGATCGGCCCGGAGGGTCTCGATTGTCTTGATCCCGTCCATCTTGGGCATCTTCCAGTCGATCAGGATCAGGTCAAAGGGTGCGATCTTATCGCATTGTGCCAGGTATTTCAGGGCGTGTTCGCCGTTTCGCACCTCGGTCACCTCTACGCCGAGGCGTCGCAGCATTTTGGCCAGGGTGTTGCGCAGGGTCGTGTTGTCGTCTACGACCAGGGCACGGATGATCCCCAGTGTATCCGCAACCTCCTTCGTTTCATCCGGCTTTTGTTCGCTTCCTTTCTCAAGCAGGGCGGTAAAGTGGAAGGTGCTTCCCTTGCCCGGTTTGCTTTCGACCCAGATCTCGCCACCCATCAACTCTGTCAGTTTCTTACTGATGGCGAGGCCCAGTCCGGTACCGCCGAATTTGCGGGTGGTGGAGGTGTCGGCCTGTGAGAAAGGTTTGAAGAGCTTTTTCTGCTGCTCTTCGTCCATGCCGATCCCGGTGTCGCGGATCGAAAAGTGCAGCAGTTCCGCGCTGCCCGTATCTGTGCTGCTTTCGATGGCAAGGACCACCTCGCCGCCGCGGTCGGTGAACTTGACGGCATTATTGATCAGGTTGAGCAGGACCTGCCCCAGGCGAAGGGGATCCCCGATAAAAGAGGTCGGCATCGTCTCATCCACCACGTACATCAGTTCGATCCCCTTCTCCTGCGCTTTAAGGGCGACAATATTGACCAGGTCCTCCAGCACGTCCCACAATGAAAATTCCACGTGCTCCATATCAAGCTGGTCCGATTCGATCTTGGAGAAGTCGAGGATATCGTTGATGATACCCAAAAGGAGTTCGGCAGAGCGGTGTACCTTGGTGATGTAGTTGTGCTGTTTGGCATCGAGATCGCTCTGCAGTGCCAGGTGGCTCATGCCGATGATGGCATTCATCGGGGTACGGATCTCATGACTCATATTGGCCAGGAAATCGGCTTTGGCCTGGGCGGCTGCCTCGGCTGCTTCTTTGGCTTTCAGCAGCTCCATCTCGACTTTTTTCCGTTCGGTGATGTCCTCCACGACCCCGTCGATACTGGCCACGTTACCCCCGGCATCCCGAAAGGCGTATTCGGATACCTGGATACTCCGTTCCTCCCCGCTTGGATGGACGAACTGCATCTCATACTGGATAAAGTCCTTCGTATTGATATCGGACATATGGATGATATTCCGTGTGGCTTTCTCGATCTCTCCCGCTTTCCAGTCGATCATCTCCATCCACTGTTTCCCGATGACATCTTCTTGGGATAATCCCAGAATCTTCCGGATACTTTCGCTGACATAAAGCATCTCCCCGGTATCGAGGGTGTGACTGAAGAAGACAAACTTCTCTCCCAGACCTTTGATAAGCTGCTGATACCGGCTTTGGGCCTGGATCAGGGAGGTAATGTCAAGGATATAGCCGTAAAAGTGGGTGACCTCGCCCGCATTATTACGAATGATCATCGTGTTGTCGTAAAACCAGAGGATCCGGTGGTCTTTGGTCCGCAGCCGGTAGGGCTGATGCACGAAAAAACTCCCTTCTTGCTGCATAGCCTCCTGCACCTCGCCCGCAACCCGTTCCAGGTCACCCTTAAAGAGGAGGGAATCATAGCTGATACGGCCGTCTTCAAACTCCTCTTTCGTATAGCCCAGGACGTCCAGGACGTTTTCCGAGACATATTCGACGGGCCACCCTGTCTCGTTTTTCCATTTGAATATGATCGTGGGCCCCTGTTTGAACAGCGCCTGCTCCATACTGAGACGCTTGGCCAGCGACTCGGCTTTGGCGACCTGTTCTTTCAGTTCGAGTGTCCGCTCCATCACTTCGACTTCGAGGTTCTCCCGGTAGCGTTCCATCTCCTGCTGGGCTAGATAGAGTTCGCTCAGGTCGATGCGGGTGGAGATATAGGCTTCGATCTCGTCATGTCTGTCGAGAAGGGGGAAGACGATCATATGGGTGTATAGATCGCCGCCGTCTTTACGGCGGTTTAGGATATTGCCGCTCCAGGGTCTTTTGTCGGTGATCGTCTGCCACATCTTTTGGTAGACGTTTTTGGAGGTTGCTGGGTGGCTGATAATATTGTGGGATTTTCCGACCAGCTCATTGCGGGTATAGCCGGATACTTCCAGGAATTTTTTATTGACATCGATGATAATACCCTCTTTATCCGTAATGGTAACGAGGAGGTGGGTATCGATGATCTTCTGGTATTGATCGATCCAGCGCTGCTGGTCGAGGATGGTCTCTCTTTTTTCTTTCAGCTTTTGACCATACCGTCTTAGTACACCGGCAAGGTTGGTATCGATGATCTGTGAGATGGAATCAAAAAGCGACCGGTCAAGTACTTGCTGGTCGATAAGATAATCGATGATGTTTTTCCGAAGCCCCGAACAGATCGTAAAAAGATGATGGGGCGGGACTTCGAAGCTCTTGCACGCATCAAGAAATCGTCGGATCGCAGGACAATCCCCCAGTTCTGCCTGCCCCCGGATCACATTGACGTAGTGATCGAAGATATCATAGGCGTATTCCGATTCGAAGATAGAGACTTCCATGTATTTGGAAAGGTTCTCCCGGACACTCTTTTCGGATACCCATCCTTCTACTATCGAAGGTCTTCCGTTTAAAAAGTGATCCAGGTTTTTTTTGGCTTCGGAAAAATCGAAATCTTCTGTATCGGTTTGCATATAACCTCATTTGGCGAATAAACGACTACTCCACGTCATTAGAATAGTATCTTCTTCAATAGTAAGGAAATAATTAGAAATAATATTTGAGTCTAAATAATTAGTGCTGAAAGTTTATGGAATTGTAATGCGTATTGGTAGGGTTTGTAATCTTTTTGTTTATGAGTTTTATGTAGGTAAAAAGGGTAAATCAATAAGTGGCTCCGGCACATGGATTCGAACCATGGACCAAATGATTAACAGTCATCTACTCTACCACTGAGCTATGCCGGAACACGCAAAAGCAACTTTGAGCGAAGGAGTGCTCTATCAAGTTGTTTTGTAGGTGAAAGTATAGTGAAGTTAGCTTAAATTGTCAATAAAAAATCAGTGGATTTATACTTTTTTTGTGTGGAAAAACTTTTTACCCCCGGACGCAAGGATTTCAAGCCGTTTTTCTTCCAGCAGCTCTTGCAGGTTTTTTTGCGACGGCTGATCAAAGAGGCGGGCGATATCCTCTTCGCTGAACGGGCGTTTGGCAAAGGTATTCAGGATCTCGTCCTTACTGTAGTAGGAGGTTGCTTCGCTGTTTCCGGGCCTGGTCGCAATTGCGACCGGAAGACCTTCCAGGTTTTCACACAGGAGGACGATCTTTTCATAGGGGACCGGTTTAACGCTGTAAGCCGGCGGCCGGTCGATGGTCCCCACATCGATACGGTCGGCGTTGATCTCTTTTAACACGGGTCTGAATGCCTCAAACTCCGTCACCGTATCGTTGATGCCGGAGACAAGCAGGATCTCGATGACCAGTTTGCCGTTAAATTGTTTCCGGAATGCGATAATGGAGTCTATGATCGTCTCGATGGTAATATCCAGCGGCCGGTCGATCTTTTTAAAACAGGCGGGGGTGACGCAATCAAGCGAGAGTTTGACTTCGTCCAGTTTGGCCAGGGCTTTTTGTATCCCGGGTCGGAAGAGGGTGGAGCTGTTGGAGAGGATCAGGAGTCTTCGGTTCCCTTTGATCATATTGAGCGCGTCAATAAGCGGATCAAGATCCGGATAGAGGGTCGGTTCGCCGTTGGCGGTGATCGTCAGGACTTCTGTCTGAGGGTGAGTCTTAAGTGCAGCCGTTACATCGGCGATCACATCGTCAACTGTGGGCGGGTTGGTGATGGTATCGGTTTTCTGGGCTTTGGGAAGTTCACAGTATAGGCAGTCGAAATTGCAGGATTTATGATCGGGGGAGAGGTCGATCCCCAGGGAGACGCCGAAGCGGCGGCTGCTGACGGGACCGAAAACGGTGCTATTTGCCACTGACTCGTTGACACTCTCGGACAAAGTGCTTCGCATTTTCAACCGGGACGTCGGGCAGGATGCCGTGTCCGAGGTTGAAGATGTGGCGTTTGCCGCCCATGATGTCGTGGATCTCTTTGACCGCTTGGGATGTCATCTCCTGGGAGTAGAGGCGGCAGGGCTCCATATTTCCCTGGAGGACGTATCTGTCTCCCAGTTTCTCTTTGGCCATCGCCATGGAGGTACCCCAGTCGATACCCATCACATCGAAGTTTCCGTAGACGCCGCCGCGTTCGATAAAAGCAGAGACGCCTTTGGGGAACATAATAACCGGGATGTGCGGATATTTCTCCTTGAGGTATTCGGCGATCTCCACCATGTACTTCCATGAGAACTCGTCGTAAAGACCCGGTTCGATGGCCGCGGCCCAGGAGTCGAAGATCTGCACGACGTTGACACCGCTTTGGATCTGCTTCTCCATGTAGAACTTGACCACTTCGGTCACTTTTTTCAGGATGTTGTGCATCAGCTCCGGGTTAGAGTACATCATCTTTTTGCAGATGTTGTAGGTCTTGGTTCCCTGACCCTCGATCATATAAGTCGCCAGCGTCCAGGGGGCGCCCGTAAAGCCGATCAGCGCCTTGCCGTCGCCCCGCTCGTCCAACTGCTTTCTAAGGAGCTTGATCGTCTCGTAGACGTAGGTAAGCCTATCGGCTGCCTCTTCGCCGCCGAGGAGCCGGTCGAGGTCGGCCTGGGTGGCAACGGGATCGCTGAATTTCGGACCTTCGCCTTTGACAAAAGAGAGGTCCATCCCCATCTCGTCCGGGATGACCAGGATGTCGCTAAAGAGAATGGCGGCATCGACTCCGACGATGTCGAGGGGCTGGATGGTGACTTCGGCCGCTTTTTCAGGATCATGGCACAGATTCAAAAAGCTGCCTGCCTGGGCGCGAACTTCCATATACTCCGGCAGGTAACGGCCGGCTTGACGCATCATCCAGACAGGGGTGTAGGGCGTCTCTTTACCAAAACATGCATCAACGAAAATCATCAGTGACTGCCACCTTTATGAAGGAAATAGAGTCCGAGGGAGAGGACGAGGATGGAGATGGCGAAATAGAGCATCTCGAGTGCGGTGTTAAACTCCATATGGAGTACACGCTGGAAGAAACTGACCACCAGGACCATGACGATTACCTTGGCCAGTTTGTCTTTGAGCTGATCCAGGGAGTGGATCTGGAGAATATTGGCGCTGGACTCCTTGGCCGCGTCGATCTCGGAGATAAAGAGCTCATAGAGGCCGAAGCTGAAGATAAGCAGGACAACGGCGATCAGGTAGAGGTCTACGGCACCGATGATGGCGCTGACTACCTCTTCATGCATGTGGGCCGGGTGTTCGTGGCCGAAATAGGCGTTAAAGGTGATCTGAACGACATGGAAGACGTCCACGCTGGCAATAATAAAGAGGATGATCGCACCGATCAGGCCGAAGATGACGGGCAGCAGGACAAAAAAGCGAGTGCTCCAGAGCCCCTTTTCAAAAAGTCTTTCAAACATCAGTTCGTCTCCATTTCGATCCATTTTTTAGCGATCTTGACGGCATTGGTAGCAGCACCCACCCGCAGGTTGTCGGCAACAACCCACATATGCAGGATCGATTTGTCGTAAAGGTCGTTACGGATGCGGCCGACGAAGGTCTGGTCTTTTCCGGAAGCGTTAAGCGGCATCGGGTACTTCCCTTCGTAGGGTTTGTCTTCGACAACGACGTTTTCCGCTTTCTCCAGGATCGCACGTGCGTCTTCCGCATCGACGATATCGTCGAAGTGAACGGTGACCGATTCGCTGTGGCCGCGCAGAACAGGGACACGCACACAGGTTGCGGCGACCTGCATCTTCTTGTGCATGATCTTCTGGGTCTCTTCGATCATCTTGATCTCTTCTTTGGTAAAACCGCTGTCTTGGAATTTGTCGATCTGGGGGATGACGTTGATGGCGATCTTGTGGGGAAACTTCTCCACCGTCGTGTTCTCAAAATCAAAGCTGAGCAGGTCGCGCGTCTGGTTCATCAGCTCTTCCATCGCCGTTTTTCCTGCCCCACTGGTCGCCTGGTAGGTACTGACGTCTACTCGGCGGATGCCGTACTCGTTATCAAGCGGTTTGAGTGCCGTGACCATCTGGATCGTAGAGCAGTTGGGGTTGGCGATGATCCCGGTCTTTTTCCACTCCCGGATATCTTCGGGATTGACTTCGGGGACGACCAAAGGCACATCTTCATGCATACGGAAAAAGCTCGTGTTGTCGATGACGACGGCACCGGCTTTGGCCGCGTGGGGTGCGTACCTCTCACTGATGGAGCCGCCCGCTGAGAAGAGGGCGATCTCGACCTGTTGCTCTTCAAAAACCGTCTCTGTAAGCTCCAGGACCGTCACCTCTTTGCCCTTGAAAGTGACCGTTGTTCCCGCGCTTCTGGCACTTGCCAGCGGGATCAGGTTTTTAACGGGGATATCCATCTCATCCAGGATCAGAAGGATCTCTTCGCCCACGGCACCGGTGGCACCGACCACGGCGACGTTAAATGTTCTATTGCTCATATTAACCCTTTATAGATTGTATTTTTTTATCTTTTTTTCCAGCTCTTTGGCACTGGTCCCGAACATCTTGGCGGCGGTCTCTACGTCATGGTCCGCTTCGGCCAGCAGTTCGCTCAGGAGCTCTTTCTCCATCTCGTTGATACTCTTTTTGGTCTCGCGCTCCTCGATAAAGAGGTCGCTTTTGGATATCTCATCCCCCTCGCTCAGGATCGCGGCGCGTTCGCAGACCGATTTAAGCTCCCGGATGTTTCCGGGCCAGCTATATGATTGCAGCAGCTCTTCCGCATCTTTGGCAAAGCTTTTGTGTTCAAACCCGTATTTGGCACATACCTCTTCAAGCACCGCATTGGCGATGGGAAGAATCTCCTCGCGCCGCTCTTTAAGGGGCGGGATATTGACCGGGACCGTATTGATACGGTAGTAGAGGTCTTCCCTGAAACGCCCTTCGGTAATAGCGGTGTCGATATTCTGGTTGGTCGCACTCACCAGGCGGATATCCACCTTGATCGGTTTGGTACTCCCCAGGCGCGTGATCTCCTGCTCCTGCAAGGCACGCAGCAGTTTGGCCTGGAGGTGGTAAGGCATCTCCCCGATCTCGTCGAGGAAGAGCGTCCCGCCGCTGGCCTCTTCGAACTTCCCGGGCTTGGCCGCCTGGGCGTCCGTAAAGGCCCCTTTTTCGTATCCGAACAGTTCACTCTCGATCAGTGTTTCGGGAATGGCCGCCATATTGATCGGGATAAAGGGTTTTTTGGCCCGCTTGGAGTTGTTGTGGATATAGTTGGCAAAGACCTCTTTCCCCACCCCGCTCTGGCCCAGGAGGATAACCGCCGCATCGGTGAGGGCCGCTTTTTTGGCCATCATGAGCGGGCGTTCGAGGGAGGGGGAGACGGTGGCAAACGGTCCGTCGGGGCTCTCTTCGTTACTGGATTTTTGGCTCTTGTGTGTTTTATCGAAACGGATCGCCTTCTGGCTGCGTTCGATCGCTTTGATCAGCGTCTCCATCTCAAAGGGCTTGGTCAGGAAATCCTTCACACCCAGACGCAGGGAGTCGATCGCCTTGGAGAGGGTGGCGTTTCCGGTGATGACGATCACCTCGTAGCGGCCGTCCATCTCCTTGATCAGCTCGATTCCGTCCATCCCGGGCATATTGATGTCCGTTACGACCAGCTCATAGGAGTCGTCCAGGTTTTTCAGGGCGTCCTTGGCGTTTTTGAAGGTCTTTACTTCATATTCGGGGAGATCACCAAAGGCGATTTCCAATGATTTTCGCATGTTGATATCGTCTTCGACAATCGCGATTTTCATCGTAATATCCCCCAGAATCTCTTATTTAATAAGGCGGATAGTAGCAAAATCTTCTTTAATGGTGACTGTAATATAGGTGGGCGGAAGGGTGATGACGGTCTTGGTGTCCATAGAGTATTTTCCCTGCCTCAGGGCGTCGTTCATAAGCACGCCCTGCTTGAAAAGCTCTTCGGTGAGCAGGTCCTGGTTTTTTCTTATCAGGGCGGGAATACTCTCTCCTTTACGGTAGGGGAGGGTCAGGAGTTCGCGGGCCGTGCGGTAGGATCTGGGGACCATCGCCTTGGAGACATTGAACTGTTCGTTAAAAAGGCGGTTTGCTTTGACCACCCCGCGGTAGCTGATGATGTACTGCTCCTGGCTCTGGAGAAAAGAACAAAAAAGAAAGAAAATGATTAGAAGTCGCAATCGCTGTCCTCTGTTTTACTGATTCGTAGTATATATTAAAGTTTCCAATGTAATAATAGTGCCAAAATTTGGATAAGTTTGGGTGGCCATGTACAATAGTGAAATCGATAAAAAAACCAATCTCGCACAGAACAACCAGCTGGAACTGCTCTGTTTCCGTCTGATCCCCGACGGGGTGATCTTCGCCGTCAACGTCTTTAAAGTCCGTGAGACGGTCAAGTTCGAAGAGCTGACCGATCTCCCCGACGTCAACTCGGAGATCGACGGGCTTCTGACACTCCGAAACAGCATCATCCCGGTTGTCGATTTGAGAAAGTGGCTCTATAACACCCGCGTTCCCGAGCACTTGGCGGAAAAAGACAGCCAGATCCGCAACGAAGACCGCCAGATCATCATCTGCGAGTTTAACGACGTGGTCATCGGGGTCAAGATCTACAAGGCCGATTATATCCTGCGCCGTAACTGGGAGGATATCATGGTCCCGGTCACCAACGAGTACGGTAATAAGGTCAACAACTACACCAAAAACGATGCCGGGGATATCGTCTATATCGTCGACGTGGAGCAGATGCTCAGCGATCTCTTCCCCGAGATCGAACAGGAGATCGTCAGCGAGATCGAGAGTGTTGAGCGTTTTGCCTTCGATGAGTCCAAATGGGTCCTGGTGGCCGAAGACTCTTCGGTCGCGGTCAAGGCGCTGGAGAAGGTCCTGGGCAAGATCGGCGTCAAACACAAGACCTTCCTGAACGGCCAACTCCTACTCGATTACATCGCCGAACTGGAGTCGGTGGATCATATCGGGCTGGTGATCACCGACCTGGAGATGCCGATCACTTCGGGCTTTACGGTGATCAAGACCCTCAAGAACAACTCCAGGACCAAACATATCCCAATTGTCGTCAACTCTTCCATGTCAGGTGAGAGTAACGTGGAAATGGCGACCAAGCTTAATGCCGAAGGGTTTATGGCCAAGACCAAACCGGAGAAGATCGCAACGTTTGTCAAAGAGTATCTGGGAGTCTGAGGAGAGATTCAAAAAGACGGCAGGAGAATCCTGCCGTGATATAAAAGCGGATTATTTCGCGATATGGGCGACCATGTCGACCAGTCGGTTGCTGTAGCCCCATTCGTTGTCGTACCATGCGACGACTTTGACCATGTTGTCCGATACGACCTGGGTCAGGTCGGGGACATAGATGGAGCTCGCTTCGCAGCTGACAAAGTCGCTGGAGACGCATTTATCGTTGTCGATGATGATCAGGTCTTTGAATGCACCTGCCGCTGCTTTGTCAAATGCAGCGTTGATCTCCTCTTTGGAGACGTTTTTCTTCAATGTAGCCGTCAGGTCCACAACGGAGACGTCCGGAGTCGGGACCCGCATGGCATAACCGTTGAGTTTACCGTTGAGGTGGGGAAGGACCAGCCCGACCGCCTTGGCTGCACCCGTGGATGTCGGGATCATGTTGACGGCTGCGGCACGGGCACGTCTGGGATCTTTTTTGTGTTTGGCATCCAGGACGTTCTGGTCGTTGGTATAGCTGTGGATCGTTGTCATCAGACCGTGCTCGACACCGAAGGCATCATCCAGGACCTTGACGACCGGTGCAAGGCAGTTGGTCGTACAGCTGGCATTGGAGATGATCGCTTCACCTTTGTAGTCATTGTGGTTGACGCCGATGACATACGTCGGTGTGTCGTCTTTTGCCGGTGCGGACATGACCAGCTTCTTGACGCTTCCTTTGATGTGGTCCTGCGCCTTTTCTGTTGTCAGGAAGGCACCTGTACACTCGATAACGACTTCGGCGCCGACGGAACTGAAATCCAGCTCTTTGGGGTCGCGTGAACTGAAAAGCTTCGCCTTGTCGTTCCCGACGCGAAGGTATTCGCCATCGATCACTTCGACGTCATCGAACCGCCCGTGGACGGAGTCGTATTTCATCAGGTATTCGGTCATTTCCGGTGTAGCGGTATTATTGATGGCAACCAGCTCAAGATCGCTCCGTCTTGAGATGATCTTCGCCGTCAGCATCCCGATACGCCCGAAACCGTTGATTGCTACTTTTACAGCCATGATATCCCTTTAAGTTTATTTGACGCAATTATAGCCAGTATAGCTTACATGTGATAACATTTCAAGAGCTAATGACAATGTTTTTTTAAGGTTCTGTTTGAAATTTTTCAGAGTAGTGTACCCCCTTGCGGTCATCACCATATTTATCCTCGCCGTCGTGCCCAACTATAATTATCTGCCCGAGGTTTTCAGCCTCAGTGACAAGCTAAACCACACCGCGGCGTTTTTCCTGCTGGCGGCCCTTGCCTACGGGAGCCGCTATGCCCACCCCTACCGGTTTCAACTCTTTTTTCTAGGGGGGTACGCCCTTTTTATCGAGGCGGTGCAGTACTTCCTTCCAACGCGTTGTTTCTCCCCTGCGGACGTCGTGGCCGACATCCTTGGCGTGGGAGTTTTCATACTTTTCAGGGGATGGATTGCAAACCGCAAAGGGGCGCTGCATGTTTGACAAGCTCGACCTGACCCGCCATGTCGCCCGTCTGACGGCGCTCTTTTCCCGGGAGAAAGCTGTCATGATGGAGGGGGATTATACGCTCCACTACCAGTTTATCAATGACCTGGCCAAATACGATTTCAACCAGCCTCCCAAGGTCAAGGTGCTCGAAAGCGACCTGGTCAAACTTTCTAAAGAGGGGGTGCTTCGGACCGATCAGCTGTTCGAATTTTTCAAGGTGATCAAATACTTCCTCTACCTCAAGACGTATGCCTTTAAAGAGGGGCGTGTACGGACGCTCCTGGACGATATCACCGTCCCGTCCGAACTGGAGGCGTATCTTGGGCATATCAATGCCGAAGGGGCGATCAACTCCGAGATCAACGAAGAGCTTTACGGTATCGAACAGGTGATCAAAGAGAAGAAAAAGCAGATCCAGACCCGCCTGGCCCAGATCGCCAACAGCGCCAAACTGGCACCGTATATGGTGGACAAGCAGGTGCACGTCATCAACGGTGAAGAGGCGCTTCTGGTACGCGGCGGCTACTCCCATGTCCTCAAAGCGACGATCACCGGGCGGAGTGCGACAGGCTTTTTTTATGTCATCCCGGCTGAGGCGGGCAAGCTCAAAAGCGAGCTGGAGCACCTGCTTAACCGTCAGAGTGAGATCATCTACGCCCTGGAGAAGGAGATATCACGCACCCTGGGCAAGCATCTTCCGTTTCTGAAGTTCATCGACCGCACCTTCGACCGTTTTGACCACTACCAGGCGCGGGTCTTTTTCGCCAAGGCAAACGATTACGAGTTTGTCATCCCCGACAGCAGCAGCAAGATCGTACTCAAAAACTTTGTCCACCCGGCCCTGCACAACCCCAAACCCATCAGCGTCGACTTCTCCAAATCGGTGCTGCTCATCACCGGGGTCAACGCCGGGGGGAAAACGATGCTGCTTAAATCGATCCTCGCGTCGGCTTTGATGGCCAAATACCTGATCCCATTCCGGTGTAAAAAGGACGAGACGGTGATCGGACGCTTTAAAGAGATCGATGCGATCATCGACGACCCCCAGAGTGTCAGCAACGATATCTCCACCTTTGCCGGGAGGATCCAGTCCTTTCAGCAGCTGTTCCGTAAAAACGGGGTGCTGATCGGGGTGGACGAGATCGAGCTGGGGACCGACAGCGACGAGGCGTCGGCACTCTTTAAGGTGATCATCGAATCCCTGATCGAACGGGATTGCAAGATCGTCATCACGACCCACCACAAACGGCTTGCTGCCCTGCTGGCGGCCAACCGGGACGTCGAACTCCTGGCGGCACTGTATGACGAAGAGAACCGGGTGCCGACCTACGGCTTCATGCAAGGGAGCATCGGGAAGAGCTACGCCTTCGAGACGGCGGTCCGCTATGGGATACCGGCGCCCGTTATCGACGAAGCGCGCACACTTTACGGGGAGGAGAAGGAGCGCCTGGGCGACCTGATCGAGCGCAGTTCCCAGCTGGAGCTGGAGCTGAACATCAAAAAAGAGGCGATCGAAAAGGAGCTGGAGGCCGTATACGAGAAGAAAAAACAGCTGGCCATCCAGCAGGAGGAGACGAAACGGCTCCTGGAAGAGGAGAAACAGCGGCTGAACAAAGAGTATTTTGACGCCATCAAAGCGGCCAAGGAGGCGATCAAGGCCAAGGACAGCAAAGAGGCCCACCGCCAGCTTAACAAGGCGCATAAAGAGCACGCCAAGATCAAACAGCAAAAAGAGGTCAAGCCCGAGCGTTTTGCCGTGGGTGATCATGTCAAATACTCCAATACGAGCGGAGTGATAGAAAAAATACAAAAAGACCGCGCCGTGGTCGATTGTAATGGTATCAAGATGACCTTCCCGCTCTCCAAGCTGACGCGAAGCACGCAGCCCAAGAAGAGCAGGGGGATCAAGATCGATGTCAAAAAACCGACCAAGGCGTCGGTCAACCTGGACCTGCACGGTATGCGCGCCGAAGAGGCACTGCATGAGCTGGATGCCTTTATCAATAACGCCCTTATGGCCGGATTCGAAGAGGTCTATATCTACCATGGCGTAGGTTCAGGTATACTGTCACGCGTAGTGCGGGATTTTTTAAAAGAGCACCCCAGTGTCGTCAGCTGGGAAGATGCACCCGCCAACCGGGGCGGTAGCGGTGCAACGATCGTCAAGTTTTAAATACAAGGAGAGGAGTTTTGAGCAATCAGCAGTTGACCAATGCGCAGAATACACTGCTTGTCGTAAAGAGCAAACTCTCCTTCTTCGACGATTTTACCAATGACGAGGTACTGCGCCTGACTAAAGACGTGGAGTTCAAGAAGTATAAAAAAGGGGAGTTTATCTTCGAACAGAACGAGCGATCCAAGGAGATATACTACGTGATCAACGGCAGTGTCAACGTCCTGCTCGGCACGATGAACAAAGGCTCTTACTCCATCTCTTACGAAAACCACGTTCTGTTGGCAACGCTGGGAAAACGTTCGATTTTCGGCGAGATGTCGGCGATCACCGGTGAGCCCAGAAGCGCCCGGATCATTGCCAACGAGGACGGCACCTCCTTGCTTAAATTCGCTCTGGATGACGAGGTTCAGAAAGATAATAAAGTGATCCTGGCGATCCTCTATCAGAAGTTCGTGGAGATCCTCTCCCAAAAGCTTAAAGATACTACGAAAAAGGTCTATGCAAAATAAATGGATGTTGTAGAAATTTTAAAAAAACTGATCAGCTTTAAAAGCATCACACCCGACGAGGCGGGAAGCTTCGATTTTATCAAAGATTTCCTCAGCGATTTCGAGGTGGTGGAGATCAATAAAGAGGGTGTGAATAACCTTTTTTTGTATAAGGACTTCAGCCCGCATGACAAGAAAGGTATCCATGTATCCTTTGCCGGTCATCTCGATGTCGTCCCCCCGGGCGACGGATGGGAGACCGACCCCTTTGAACCCTGTGAAAAAGATGGGAATATCTTTGGCCGGGGGGCCCAGGACATGAAGAGCGGCGTGGCCGCCTTTCTCAGTGCGGTCCGGCAGGTAAAAACCTTCCCCGGAAGGCTCTCTTTGATCCTGACCTCAGACGAGGAGGGGGATGCGAAATACGGCACGGTGGAAGTACTTGAGTTTCTTAAGGATAGGGGGGGACTGCCCGATTATTGCATCGTGGCCGAACCGACCTGCGAGGAGCAGTTCGGGGACATGGTTAAGGTGGGGCGCCGGGGTTCCATCAACGGTGTCATCGAAAAGCGCGGGAAGCAGGGGCACGCCGCCTACCCGGAAAAATCCAAAAACCCGATCCACAAGGTCGCCCAGGTGCTCCCTTTTATGGCGGGGATCGACCTGGACGAGGGGGACGAGTTTTTTTCCCCGAGCAAATTCGTTATTACCGATATCCGGGCCGGGATGGAGGTGACCAACGTCACGCCGGGAAGCCTGAAGATGATGTTTAACGTCCGCAACTCCACCGAGACGACCAAGGAGGACGTGGAGGCCTTTGTCCACAAGTACTTCAAGGAGATGGACTATACCCTGACCCTCTCCCAGAGCGCCAAACCGTTCCTGACTGACAAGAACTCTCCCGTCGTCCACCATATCGTCAAGGCGATCGAAGAGACGACGGGCGTCTATCCCAAGCTGGGGACCGCGGGCGGTACCAGTGACGCACGTTTTTTGGGCGAATACGGCGTGGATACGGTCGAATTCGGCGTCATCAACGACACGATCCACGCACCCAACGAGCGCACTTCGATCAATGAGCTCAAGCAGCTCGAAGAGGTCTTCACTCTCCTTCTGAAAAAGTTCT
This sequence comes from Campylobacterales bacterium, assembly GCA_050297855.1. Lineage (GTDB taxonomy): Bacteria > Campylobacterota > Campylobacteria > Campylobacterales > SZUA-545 > SZUA-545. The sequence continues at coordinate 289,579 of JBNKTC010000006.1, read as the reverse complement.
GACCCGTTTTTCGTCCTGCAGGATAAACTCGTGCAGGACGCTGCAAAAATCCGAATAGCAGACCATATTCTTTTTCCCCACCGTATGGCTGTGCTTGTACTGCAGCTGCAGGTAGTCCATTTTTTTGTGTTTAAGCGGATGGACCCCGCTGTAGAAGAAGAGGGCACGGTTCAGGATGGCCGTGACTTTGTCTATCGCGTGCACCGTCTCCAGGTTGATATCGGCATAGATCATATCGCACTGCTTGGACTGAAGGTGGTTGAGCATGATGCGGAACTTGTGGGCGAAATCCTCGCCGTAGCGGTTGATGACGATCGTGGCCACGTTCATGATCGGCTCAAAGATATAGCTGAGCTGGGTATGGCCTTCTTCGCCAGGGTTTTCGGCATCTACGGTACGGATAGCGACGGTGTCGAATGCCGCGTAGGTCTGCTTGATCATCTCCGCATACTGCCTGGGGAGGTAGAGGACTTTTTCCTGTGGTACGAGGATCTTGAAACCGATAAGGACCGGGCCGCGCTCTCCCCTTTCGTTGATATCGTCCTCTTTGAGGCGGACCTCTGCGGGGATCTTCCCGATCTGCAGGGCACTTTCGACAAAATCGTGCCGCAGGTTGCTCTTTTGGGAGAAGGGGTGGTACATGATCGCTTCGGCAAAGATCGCATCCAGTCCGATGCTGCGGGCCTGCTCGATAACGGCATCGAACATCCGGTTCATGATGCCGCGCCCTTTGAAGCGCGGATCGACGACGGTGATGCCGACTTCCGCGATATTGGAATCCTCGGATTTGATCAGGGCGAAATGACCGACGATGGCATCGCCCGCCTGGGCGACGATGGAGGTGATCTTTTCATCTTCGTACTGGAGGATCTTCTGCGGGAAGTAGAAGGTGTCCTTGATGTAGCTGTGGCCGTAGTTTTGGTAGATCAGGTTGGCGATCGCCTCTTCGTCGCCCGCCAGGAAAGGCCGGATCATGATGTCCGTTTCGGGGGAGGGGGGCGTACCGGCGGCGGGTTCGTCATCCTCCTGCTCAAAAGTCATGGCCGGCAGCAGCGGTTCATCGGGGATGAGGGCTCCCGTGGCATATTTGATGATATAAAAGAGCTTGCCGTCGCGCCCCAGGTTGGTATAGTCGAAGCGGTCGGTCAGGTTGTAGATGCGGTTGAACCCTTCGTCGGCTTTCTGCTTGAGGGGGACGCTTTTGTGTTTGGTCGAGGACATGGGGATGCCCCAGTCCCGCACATCGACCCGGATGCCGTAGGGAAAAGGGTGGAAGGTGATGGCGATCTCCCCGCTGCTCTCTTTATAGCCGTGGACGATGGCGTTTTCGACGAGCTCCTTGAGGGCACGCAGCAGCGCCTTGGTGTCGCGTTTGTCTTTAAAGATCGGTTTGACCAGCCGTTTGGCCGTGCTCTTGACCAGTTTGAAGTGCCGGAAGTCACTGGGGATCGTGAGGGTGACGCTATTTTTCATCCAGAAACCCGATGGCCGCGGCGCTTAGTACTTTCATCCCGATCTTCAGGGCGTCGTCGTCGACGTCGAAACGGCTGTTGTGCTGGGGTACGCAGGTCCCCTTGGCCTCATTGCAGCTCCCCAGGCGGATAAAGGCTCCCGGGACCGCCTGGAGGTATTCGGCGAAATCCTCCCCGCCCATGACCGGGTCGAGCAGGTCGATGCAGTTCTCCGCCCCGATGATCTCAGAAGCCTCGCGGACCAGGAGGTCGACCATGGTGTTGTCGTTGATCAGCTCCGGCTGGCCGAAGTCGTAGTCGAAGTTGTAGGTCGCCCCCATGGAGTGGCAGATCCCTTTGATACTCTCCTCCATCATCACCGGGATACGGTTTCTGACTTGCTCGTTGACGGTGCGGACGGTCCCCGTCAGGATAACGTGGTTGCAGATGACATTGGGGGCGCGTCCCCCTTCGATGGTCCCGAGCGATATGACCGCCGGGTGGAGGGGATCGATGCGGCGGGAGACGATGTGGTTGAGAGAGTTGACGATCATGGAGGTGACCAGGATGGCGTCCACCCCTTCATGGGGTCTGGCCCCGTGGGAGGAGCGGCCGAATACCTCGATGGTGAAGATATCGGCCGAGGCCATCATCACCCCGTGTTTGTAGCCGATCTTCCCCGTGTTGAGGTAGGGGTAGGCGTGGAGCGCGAAGATGGCCCCGACCCCCTCCAGGACACCCGCCTGGATCAGGTCGATGCTGCCGCCTTCTTTGGTCTCTTCCGAGGGCTGGAAGATGAGGCGGATGTTGCCCGGCAGCTTCTCCTGCTGGCTGTTCAGGGCCAGGGCGCACCCCAGGGCGACGGCGGTGTGGCTGTCGTGGCCGCAGGCGTGCATGATACCCGGGCTTTTGGAAGCGTAGGCGGCTCCCGTCTCCTCCGTGATGGGCAGTGCGTCCATATCCGCCCGGATGGCGACCGTTTTGAGCCCCGGGGCTTTGATAATATCGGCGGCCAGCCCGTTGTTGCCTTCAAACTCCCTGACCGGGATGCCTGCCGCTTCCAGTATCCCTTTGACCAGGAACTTGGTATGCTCCTCGCTGCCGGAGAGTTCCGGGTTGGCATGGAGATCGTGGCGTATGTTGACGATCGTATCGTTTATCCGGTCGATCTCCCTGAATATTTCGGCTTTGAGTTGATGCATGGCGCGACTCCGCTTTGTGGGGTGACTCATTATAGTACGGTCCTGGAAAAAATGGCATAATTTTTCGGCTTTAATGCGCATGATGGTATTATTATGGGAAAAAAAATAATTGAACCCGCACTTTTTTGAAGCGGGTAGATAAGGTATTTGATGAAAGCAGATTTGATTGTCGGACTTCAATGGGGTGATGAAGGTAAGGGTAAGATCGTTGACCTTCTGGCGAAGTCCTATGATTACGTGACACGCTACCAGGGCGGTCACAATGCGGGCCACACGATCGTGGTCGACGGCAAAAAGATAGCCCTCCACCTCATTCCCTCCGGCATCCTCAATCCAAAAGCGATCAACATTATCGGCAACGGCGTCGTGATCGCCCCCGATGCGCTTTTGAAAGAGCTGGAGCAGTTTGATTCCCTGGAGGGGAAACTCTTTATCAGCAATAAAGCGCACCTGATCCTCTCCTACCACATCGCCATCGACCAGGCGAAGGAGAAGCTCCGGGGTAAAAACGCCATCGGGACGACCGGGCGCGGGATCGGACCGAGCTACAGCGACAAGATCTCCCGATCGGGCCACCGCATCGGCGAGCTGGACGACACCCAGGCACTTGCGGAGAAGATCAACGAGCAGTTCGCAGAGAACAAGGCATACTACGACTACCTCGGGGTAACGACACCCGGGTTTGACGAGCTCAAAGCTGAGCTGGACCACTACAAAGCGGAGCTCTCCAAGTTCATCGTCGATACGACCGATATCCTCTGGAACGCCCTGGACGATCAGAAAAAAGTGCTTCTCGAAGGGGCACAGGGTACGCTGCTGGATATCGACCACGGCACATACCCGTTTGTCACCAGCTCCAACACGATCGCGGCGGGTGCGTGTAACGGTACCGGTTTAAGCCCAAAAGAGATCGGCAAAGTGACCGGGATCGCCAAGGCGTACTGTACCCGTGTGGGCAACGGTCCTTTCCCGACGGAGGATTTCGGGAAAGACGGTGATATGCTGGCGGAGAAGGGGCACGAATTCGGTACCACGACGGGCCGAAAACGCCGCTGCGGATGGTTTGACGCCGTCGCCGCCAAATACGCCTGCCGCCTTAACGGCTGTGACGAAGTGGCGATTATGAAACTGGACGTCCTGGACGGTTTTGAGACGATCAAAGTATGCGTCGCTTACGAAGTGGACGGCAAGCAGACCACGACGGTACCGAGCGACCTGGAGAAGGTCACACCGGTCTATGAAGAGCTTCCGGGCTGGGAGAGCGTCGTCGGGGCACACAAATGGAGCGACCTGCCCGATACGGCCCAGGCGTATATCCGCTACCTTGAAAAACTGATGGGTGTCAAGGTCGGTCTGATCTCCACGAGCCCCGACCGCAACGACACCATAATCATGGACGATGAAAAGTAAGTTCTTACCGCTCATCAGGCTGAAAGAACAGAAAGTAGAAGAAGTATCCTCAAAAATCGCCGATATAAACCGGCAGATCGCCCTGCAGCACGAAGCAATCGCAGGGCATAAAGCAGACTTTTTATCCCAGGAGCCCCCCAGCGAGGGGAGCATCCACATCTTTGCCCAGCGGCAGCTTCTCAACGTGGCATTCAAGCAGGAGCTCAATCAGCTCGAAAACCGCCTGAACCACCTCCAAAGCATGGAGCGGGAGCTCCAGGACGAGCTTAAGCATGAACGGATCGAGTTGGAGAAGTTCAGCGTCCTGCACCAGGACGAGGTACAGAAAAGACTGAAACGGATCAAGAAAAAAGAGGAGGAGTTCCTCGACGAGATGGGGAGCGTCCGATTTACCAACAACAGGGAGATATCGTGAGAATTTGGCTGGCACTGATCTTTATCATCTCAGCGCTCGGAGCGGAAGAGCGCAGTTTTACCTGTAACAAGATCTTCGAAGAGCGCAAAGCCGAGCTGATCCTGGAACTGGACAAGATCGATGAACAGCAGCAGGTCCTCGAAGCCCTCCGCCATGCAACGGAGAAGGTCCTGAGCGCCAAAGAGGAGAAGATCCGTAAACAGGAGCAGGAGGTCGAAGCCAAGCTCCTGGAGATCAAGATGCAAAAAGAGGAGATCAAGTCCCTCGTCGCCAAAAACGAAGAGCTCCTGCAGAATATCAAGAAGGTCAAAGATGATAAAGTGATCGAGACCTATACCAAGATGAAGCCCGGTGCGGCTGCTGCCGCCATGGGCGAGATGGACAGCGGGGTAGCCGCGACGATCATGTTCAACCTGACCCCCAAACAGGCGGCCAAGATCTTTGCCAAGATGGATGCGGCCAAGGCGGCCAAGCTGACCGAACTCCTGCAAAAAGGGCCGCCTTTTACCGCACCGCAGTGATTTGCTTTCCGCTATGATTTTATCCCGTCCTAAATTTAGGATGGGCATACTTTTTCTGTGTTATAATCCCAAAAAATAGAATCTAAGGTTTTATGCGTATGAGACTACGTTCTGAACATGCAAAATTTGTCGCGGATAAGATAGCGGTCGACCTGCTCAATTGCGGGTTTGTCAAGCTAAAAAGCGGTCTGGACCCGGTTTCCGAGCTGGCCCAGGAGATTATTGAAGAAGATATTGAAAAAGATAACGATCTCAATGCTAAAACACGCGAGCTGGTGGATAACCAGGAGGAGGACATCGAGTTCTTCCAGGCCGACCGCAAGCAGCTCTTCTGGATGGTCAAGCGCCGCCTTGCCGACGAGATGGGCGTTAAGCTGAGCTGGGAAGAGCGCCTGAGCGACATCGCGCATACGATCCTGGACAACCTCTATGAGGAGGACCTGATCGAATACAACGTGGCAGAAAACCGCGTCAAGAACGTTATCTACAAGTCGATCGAAGACTATCTCAAACGACAGAGCGATATCGACGACAAAGTGCATGAGATGATCAGCCATTACAAGCGCAAGATCATGTACGGGACCGAAGAGTACGAGATCCTGTACAACAAACTATACGAAGAAGAGTTACGAAAGTTGGGGCTTTAATGAAAGTTTACTGCTATTTTGAGAATGGGCTGTACCTGGAGGCCGACGGTTTCGGCGCCGATACGACGAGTGTCGGCGAGATCGTCTTTAACACCTCGTTGACGGGGTATGAGGAGATCATCACCGATCCCAGCTACGCCGGGCAGTTTATTACCTTTACGGCAACGGAGATCGGGAATGTCGGTGTCAATAAAGACGACCGTGAGAGCCGCGGTGTCTATGCCAAAGGTGTAATCGTCAAGAACTACCAGGACCGCTACTCCAACTTCCGTGCCGAAGAGTCCCTGTCCGATTTTCTGAAAGCACACAATATTCTCGGTATCTGTAATATCGATACCCGTTTCCTCACCCAGATGATCCGGGACGAGGGGGCGATGATGATGGTCGCCTCTACGAAAGTATCCGACAAGGATGAGCTCAAAAAGATCCTGGATGACGCGCCCCATATCCAGGAGATCAACTACATCAAAGAGGTCAGCACGAAAGAGGCGTACGTCCATACGCAGTCCGCGTGGAACGAGACCCACCTCTGCTACGGCGAAGGGTGCAAAAGCGGCAAAAAGATCGTTGCCATGGATTTCGGTGCAAAACTGAATATCCTGAACGAGCTGGTCGACGCGGGCCTGGAAGTGGAAGTCGTTCCTTACAACACAACGGCAGATGCTATCATTTCGCGCTACAAAAGCGGTGAGATCGGTGGGGTCTTCCTCTCCAACGGCCCGGGTGACCCCCTTGTCCTTCACGAAGAGGTGGAGACGGTCAAAAAACTGCTGGCCGAAAAGATCCCGATGTTCGGTATCTGCCTGGGGCACCAGCTGCTCAGTATCGCCCACGGCTACAAGACCTACAAGATGAAGTTCGGTCACCACGGCGGCAACCAGCCGGTCAAAAGCTCCATCACGGGCCTTGTGGAGATCACGGCGCAGAACCACAACTACTCCGTACCGGACAATATCACCGAAGTGGCGGATGTCACCCACGTCAACCTCTTTGATAATACGATCGAAGGGGTCAAGTACAAAGACGAGCCGGTCTTCAGTGTCCAGTACCACCCTGAATCCAGCCCCGGGCCGCACGAGAGCAAATATCTCTTTAAAGAGTTTGCCGCCCTCGTAAAATAATGGCCTACCGCCTCCTTCCCGAATGGGCGCCCCAGGCGTCCGTCCTGATCGTGATCCCGCCGAGGGAGAGCGACTGGAACTACTGCTACGATGATGTCATTGCCTTTTATACCGAACTTATTCTCCTTGCCGGCAAGTATCAGCATGTAACGGTGACCTACACCGATGCCGACATTGTCGATACGCTTCCAAAAAAAGAGAATATCGCTTACTTTCATATCCCTACCAATGATACATGGGTCCGGGATTTCGGTCCGATCACCGTGACGGAAGCGGGGATAGCGACCTTCCTCGATTTCGGTTTTAACGGCTGGGGGCTGAAGTTTGCCTCCAACCTGGACAACCAGTTCACCAAGGCCCTCAAGGCGCACACTTTCGACGACTACGGTTATCTGCTGGCCGATATGATCCTGGAGGGCGGAAGCATCGAGTATGACGATAACGGCACGCTGATGACCACGTCCGAGTGCCTCCTCTCGCCCAACCGAAACCCCCATCTATCCAAAGCAGAGGTCGAGACAAAGCTGAAAAGCTGGTTCGGGGTCGAGCAGGTGCTGTGGGTCGACCACGGATACCTGGCGGGAGACGATACCGACTCCCATATCGATACCCTGGCGCGCTTCTGTACAAAGGATACGATCGCCTATGTACAGTGCAGCGACCGAAATGACGAGCACTACGAGGCACTGCGGGCAATGGAGACACAGCTTCAAAGCTTCCGTGACCGCGACGGCAACCCCTACCGTCTGGTCCCGCTGCCCATGACGCATCCGATACTGGACGCGGACGACGGGCACCGGCTACCGGCCACCTATGCCAACTTCCTGATCATGAACGATGTGGTCATTATGCCGACATACGACGATCCCAATGATGCACTGGCCCGAGAACGGCTGCAGAGTTGTTTTTCGGACAGAAAGGTCATCACGATCGACTGTTCGGTATTGATACGTCAGCACGGTTCGCTTCACTGCAGTACGATGCAGATACCGGATTGTAAATAGGGTAGGGAGATCGGGTAGAAAAGGCAGCCGTATAGACCCGGCTGCCTGAGATTACTTTTGAGCCGCTTTTTTGGCTTCGAACTCTTTTAGGAACTCTTCGAGGTGGTACTTCTCACGGGCCGATGCGCTCATGATATGAATGATGATGTCACCCAGGTCGACGACGATCCACTCTTCGCTCTCTTCCACATGTAAAAACTGCTCGTCGGGTTTAAGATCCTGCTTGAGGAAGTCCAGGAGTGCAAACAGGTGACGGTCGGCCATGGCCGTTGCGACGACGACACCGTCTGCGATGTACTCGCTCGCTTCCAGGTTGAACGTCTCGATATCTTCTGCCTTGTTTTGATCAAGGATGGCGGCGATTTTGCCTAATCGTTCTTTTAGGGTCATTATCTCTCTTTGTGTTGTTTATGTGAAGGTATTATATCTAATGGAAAATTAGCTAGAATTCCCTTTTGAAAATTACATTTGATTGATTGGTTTTATGATACGAAACGATAGTATGAAGGCCTCTTTTGTCGGTTAAAATCGGGATAAACGGCTTTGGCCGGATCGGGCGGATGCTGGCCCGGCTGATACTGGGGCGCGGCGAGTTCGAGCTGTGTGCCGTCAACGACCCCACCGACCTGGAGATGAGCGCCTACCTTTTTAAGTACGACTCCGTCCATAAGCGTACCCCCATGGATGTCCGGACGGAAACGGGCACCCTTCTGGTAAACGGCAAGGCCGTCCGCTACACGTCGCAGGCAGAGCTCGGAGCGGCGGATTTCTCGGAGTGCGATATCGTATTCGACTGCAGCGGACAGTACACGACGTCCCGTCAGCTCGAACAGCATCTGAAGGGCAGGGTTAAACGGGTCGTCCTCTCCGCTATGCCCGGGGATACGACGCCGGTCTATGTCGTCGGGCTCGGTGAGGCCCCCCTTCCGGATGCTTCGGTCATCAGTGCGGGAAGCTGCAGTACCAACGCCCTGGCACTGATCCTCGATGCCGTTGAACACGGCTGCGGCCCGATCGAATCGGGAAGCGTCACCAGCGTCCACAGCTATACGACGGACCAGAACATCGTCGACGGTAAAAACGGACGGAGCCTGCGCACCGCGCGCGCGGCCGACCTGAACATCATCCCCGTCCCCACAGGGGTAGTCAAAAACCTCGCGTTCGTCTTGCCGCATCTTGCGGACCGCATGATGGGTTTCAGCGTACGCGTTCCTGTTCCCAGCGTGACGATGCTCGATATAACTCTTTCTATGCAAAAGCGTGCTACAATTGATGCGGTTAAAAATGCACTGGAAGATTGTGCGCGAAGAACGGCACCGGGAGTCCTGGAGCTGGATAATGACGCACGGGTCTCCAGCGACTTTGTTTCCGGTACCGCGACCGTTACGGTAGCGACCGACCTGACCCAGATGACAGGCGATAAAAACGTCAAGATCATCGCATGGTTTGATAACGAGACCGGTTATGCCAACCGGCTATATGATTTGATCAGTCTATTAAAGGAGTCTATTTGAAATTAAGAAGTATTCGCGATATTGATGTCCAGGGAAAGCGGGTCTTTATCCGATGTGACTTTAATGTACCGCAGGATGAATACGGCAATATCACTGATGACAGAAGGATCCGTTCGGCACTGGCTACGATCAACTACTGCATCGACCGGGACTGCTCCGTCATCCTGGCTTCCCACCTGGGTCGGCCCAAAGGTGAAGTGAATCCGAAATATACGCTGGCACCGGTAGCCAAGCGTCTGCATACACTGCTAAAACGTGACATCCTCATGTCCGGTGACGTGGTCGGCAGCGACGCACAGGAAAAGGCGGCCAATCTTAAAAAAGGCGAGATCCTGCTACTTGAGAACCTCCGGTTTGAAGCGGGCGAGACCAAAAACGACGCGGCCCTGGCCGAGTCCCTCGCCAAACTGGCCGACGTCTACATCAACGATGCCTTCGGCGTCAGCCACCGCGCCCATGCATCGGTCGAGGCGATCACCAATTACTTCGACGACGGTGCCAAAGCAGCCGGATTCCTCCTCTCAAAAGAGATCGATTTCTTCTACCAGACGCTGGAACACCCGGCACGCCCGTTTATCGCCGTTGTCGGCGGGAGCAAGGTCTCGGGCAAGCTGCAGGCGCTTAAAAATCTGCTGCACAAAGTGGACAAACTGATCATCGGCGGGGGAATGGCGTTTACATTCCTCAAGGCGATGGGGGAAGAGATCGGTGACTCCCTGGTCGAAGACGACCTGATCCCCGATGCACTGCACATCATGGACGAGGCGAAAAAACTGGGTGTCAAACTCTACCTGCCCGTTGATGTCGTCGCATCCCAGGAGGTAGCACAGGAGAGCGTGATCATCCATAAAACGACCAAAGAGATCCCCCAAGGCTGGATGGGGCTGGATATCGGTCCGGCGACGACGCGCCTCTTCTCCATGGCCCTCTCCGACGCCCAGACGATCCTCTGGAACGGCCCGATGGGTGTCTACGAGATCGAGAAGTTCTCACGGGGCAGCCGCAAGATCTCCCATAAGATCGCTGATGCCCACGCCACGACGATCGTCGGCGGCGGGGATACGGCGGATCTGGTCGACCGTGTGGGTGATGCGGACGAGATGACCTTTATCTCCACCGGCGGCGGAGCCAGCCTCGAGCTGCTCGAAGGCAAGATGCTGCCGGGCGTGAAAGCGTTGTTAGACGAATGATCATCGCATCCAATTTCAAGACCAACCACACCCGCGAGTCGACAAAGACGTTCCTCAACGAAGTGGAAGGCTACATCAAGGCCAACGGGATTACCGACGATGTCTTCGTCTTCCCGACGGCCACCTCCCTCATGCAGAGCGAGAGTATCCTTGTCGGTGCCCAGAACGCCTACCCGGTGGAGAACGGCTCCTTTACCGGGGAGATCGGACTGGACCAGCTGGACGAATACGGTATCCGCTCCATCCTGATCGGCCACAGCGAGCGGCGTCACATCCTGGGAGAGTCCCAGGCGCTGATCGCCCGGAAATATGACTTCTTCAAAGCGAAGGGCTTTACGATCACCTACTGTATCGGCGAACCGCTGGAGGTACGCGAGCAGGGGCACGAGGCCGTCATCGAATACCTTGGCAGCCAACTTGCAGGGATCGATACGGCATACGACAAACTGGTCGTGGCATACGAGCCGGTCTGGGCCATCGGGACGGGTGTGACGGCTACGGAGTCGGATATCCGCTCCACCCACGACGCACTGAAGGAGAAGTACGGGTTTGCTTCCCTGCTGTACGGCGGGAGCGTCAAGGTGGCAAACGTCGCCGATATCCTCGCGATCGACAGTGTCGACGGGGTGCTTATCGGTACGGCGAGCTGGGATTACAAACAGTTTTGTGAAATATTGAAAAAATCTAAAGAAACAAAAGGAGAATAGACGAATGGTAATGAAAGGCAAAAAAGGTCTCATCATCGGTGTTGCCAACAACAAATCGATCGCATACGGTATTGCGAAAGCGTGTAAAGAGCAGGGGGCGGAGTTCGCCCTGACGTTCCTGAACGAACAGCTTGAAAAACGTGTCCGCCCGATCGCGGAAGAGTTCGGATGCGAGCATGTTTACGAGCTGGATGTGGGCAAGCCTGAGCACATCGCAGCACTCAAAGAGTCCATCGAAAAAGATTTCGGAAAGATCGATTTTGTTGTCCATGCCGTTGCCTTTGCGCCGCGTGAAGCACTGGAAGGGATGTATGTCGATACGACAAAAGACGCCTTTAGAATCGCCATGGAAGTCTCCGTCTACTCTCTTGTGGAAGTGACAAATGCACTGCTTCCGGTCCTAAGCGACAAATCTTCTATCGTCACACTCAGTTATCTGGGTGCGGTCCAGTATATCCCCAACTACAACGTCATGGGTGTTGCCAAAGCGGCGCTGGAAGCCAGTGTACGCTATATGGCTGCCGACCTCGGCCCCAAGGGGATCCGTGTCAACGCCATCAGCGCCGGTCCGATCAAGACACTGGCCGCTTCCGGTATCGACGATTTCCGTTTTATCCTCAAATGGAACGAAACGAACGCACCGCTTCGTAAAAACGTTACGATCGAAGAGGTGGGGAACAGTACGATGTACCTGCTGAGCGATCTGGCCAGCGGTGTAACGGGTGAGATCCACTATGTGGACGCCGGTTACAACATGATGGGTATGGCTGCGGTCGAAGAGGTCGACGGCAAAAACGTCATGGTCTGGGAAAAAGAGAAGTAAACCCTTTTCCATGACTTCCGGGAGCAGTTTCAGCCTGATGCGTTACCTTGCCAAAAAGGCGGGGTACGTGGTGCTGATGATCTTTATCATCTCCCTTATCTCCTTCTCCGCGGTCAATATGGCCCCCAACAGCTTTTTTGCCAGCGGAGAACTCAACCCCAACATCACCCCCGAAGCGATCGATCACCTCAAAAAGGTCTACGGCCTTGACAAATCCCTGACCCAGCAGTACCTATCGTGGATCACCGCCCTGGTGCAGTTCGATTTCGGTATCTCGTTTTCCAGCGGGAAGATGGTCAAAGACGAGATCCTGGACCGCCTTCCCATTACACTGACCCTTAACATCGTCAGTATGGTCCTGATCTTCGCCGTTTCCATCTGGCTGGGGATCAAAGCGGCTATGAAACAGCAGGGCGGCAGCGACCGCGTGATCAAACAGTTCTCCCTGGTCAGCTACTCCATGCCGTCGTTTTACCTTGCCCTGATCCTGATCATGCTCCTTGCGGTATGGCTCGATCTCTTTCCCGTTTCCGGGCTTCACAGCGTAGACGAGGATGCCGGGTTCTGGACCTATTACGGCGACATGGCGTGGCACCTGGCCCTTCCCGTCGCCGTCATCGTCTTCGGCGGGATCGGTTCGCTGACGCTCTACGTCCGTTCCCTGACCGTGGAGATCCTAAAGAGCGACTATATCTTTTTCGCCCGCAGCAGGGGACTGCCCGAGAAGACGATATTCACCCGCTATATCCTGCCCAACCTCTCCGCCCCTATCATCACGATCCTGGGGCTTTCGCTTCCGGGCCTGATCGGCGGGAGTGTGATCCTGGAGTCGATCTTCTCCATCAACGGGATGGGCCTGCTCTTTTACCAGAGTGCCCTCAGCCTTGACTATCCCGTCATCATGGGGATCTTGATGATCGGGGCCTTTTTGACGCTTCTTGGCAATATCCTGGCCGACCTGATCCTTCTGATGATCAACCCCTATTTCCTTCAAAAAGAGGTGCGCTGATGATCCGTGACGTGCGTATCGTTCCGCTCGAAGAGTCGGAGTATATCAAGCCCAAGAGTATGTACTATATCCACAAGGGCCAGGAGAAGCGGTGGGACCTGGTGGAGGTGCACGACAGTGTGGCTGTTTTACTTGTTGACAAAGAGCAGGGACACTTTATCATCGTCAAGCAGCTGCGCCCTTCGGTCTACCTCCATAACGGAGACGGCCACACCTACGAGCTGTGTGCCGGGATTGTCGACAAAGAGGCCTCTTTGGAGCAGATCGCCAAAGAGGAGATCATGGAGGAGTGCGGGTACGATGTGCCCCTGGAGAATATCGAAAAGATCACCTCTTTTTACTCCTCCGTCGGTTTCGGGGCGAGCGTGCAGACACTCTATTTTGCCGAAGTGACCCTGGCGATGAAAAAAGGCGAGGGCGGGGGGATCGATATCGAGGATATCGAGGTGGTCCGCCTCCCCTTTGATGAAGCCAAATCCTTCATCTACGACGAGACCAAGGCCAAGACGCCGGGGATCATGTTTGCGTTTGAGTGGTTTTTTACCTATCACGGTAAATAAAGCAAAAATAAATATTAAAATAAAATAAAAAGTGCCGATCTATAAGCAAAGGAAATGTGTGAAGGATGCCGCGTGGTAGAGATAGTGATGAAAAATCAACGTCTTATAATGATCCAGTTTCTGGTTTTTGCCATTCTGTTCGGAAGTGTACTGGTCATCAGTGCCGTGATCTACAGCAAGACGACCGTGTACGATCTTGAGAAACAGAAGGAAGAACGGGATATTACTTCTGGATTCGAACAGCTGGGTAAAAGCAGGAATAAGTAACCGCCATGAGTGAGAATATCTCCGGTCTTGAGCGCTTCCAGAGAGAGAAGCGCAAACAGACCATCGAAAAGGTGACCAAAGCTGTCAAGGCCCTCCAGGCCGAGGGTAAAGAGGTCAACTTCAAAAGCGTCTCAAACGCCTCCTTCATCACACGAAAGACCCTCTATAAAGTCCCCGAGATCCGCGAGATGATCGAAGGGCTTCGAAAGACCCCCGAGCACCAGAGCAGCTTCTACCAGGACAGCCTCAAGCGCCGCGTAGCGGAGCTTGAAAAAGAGAACATGGAGCTCAAAGAGAAGGTCAAGATGCTCAGCGGCATCAAATACAGCGTCGTCAAACTCAAAGAGTACATTGCTGCCAATATGGCGAGCAAAAGCGCCTAAACCCTCTTCCCGACCCCCTTTTTTAACCCATCCCCTAAACTTAACATCGTTATAATGGATTAAAAAAGAGCGGGTATGTCTATGGTCAAAAAATCCTATATCGATATTGTCAACGAGAGCAAGGCTTACTTTGAAAAGCTGATCTACGAACAGGACGTCGCCGTCGATGAACTGGTCTACGCCCTTTACGAGAAGGCCAAGCGCGAGACCAAGGCGGGCCCCCGGGAGATCTTTCTCTTCTGCGGTGCACCTTCCAGCGGTAAACGCTACCTGGCCGAGGAGCTGGCCAATTTCGACAAGAGCTTTACTGACATCATCACCTTCGACATGAGCCGTTTCTCCACGCCCGCCAGCGGCGAGGAGCTGTACGGTATGGGTGTAGACGAGGAGGGGAACCTCAACGCCTACGGCGAGCTCTTCGTCATTATGGCGGATAAACCGCGCTCGGTTGTCGTCTTCGACAATATTGACAAGGCCGATGACAATATCCAGGCCAGCCTGGCAAAGATCCTGGAGTCCCCCGACAGTTTCAACCTGGCCCTGAACGATGCCGTTGTCATCTTTACGACTTCCCTGGGCAGCGAGCTCTACCAGAAACCTTCGTTTTACGAGCAGTTTCGGGCCGACCCGATCAAAGCGCGGGCGTGGCTTCTTGAACTTCTGGCGACCAAAAGCATCCAGCGAGACAACAGCACCGCCCGGGACGCCTTTGCTCCCGCACTGCTGAATACCTTTATGCATCATCACGTCGTCCCGTTTGCCGAGCTCAGTCTCAAGGTGCTGGCCCAGATCGGGGCGGCGTCGATCAAGTCCCTGACTCCCTATTTCAGCAAGAAGATCGGTACGGAGGTCTCCATCCGCTCCCCCAAGACGGTCGCCACGCTCCTGACCCTTTCGGGACTTCCCTATATCAATGCCAAAGAGATCAAGACCAAGCTTCCCGAATCCCTCTTTTTCGAGATATCCCGAATGGTCAAGGAGCATAAGAAGATCCCTTCGTCCATCACGATCGATATCGGGAAAGAGGCGAAGAAGTTCTACGAGCACAATAAGGAGCTGGTCTCTTCCCACGCCTCCGACACCCAGAGCCAGCTCAAAAGCGTCAAACTCCACTGGACAGCCGAGTGGGAGGGAGACGCCCTGACAATGCTGCTGGTGAGCGCAGAGTTCCGCAAAAATCTCAACAACAAACTGCACGATTACGGCCAGAAACCGCGCATCCGCTTCTCCGAGACGGGATTTGCCGACATCGCCGGGCAGAAGCAGGTGAAGACGGCGCTTAAGGAGATCATCGACCTGCTGGACAAGACCGACCTGATCGAGAAGTTCAAGATCAAGCCGCCGCGGGGCATCCTCCTCTTCGGTCCCGAGGGGGTCGGCAAGACGACCCTGGCCCAGGCGTTTTGCAAAGAGGCCAATATGCCCTATATCATCATCTCCACCGCCGAGCTCTTTAACCAGAACTATATCAAGCACGTCTACCAGACGGCCAAGAACCACCCGCCGATGGTCGTGATCCTCCAGGGTGTGGATATGCAGGGGTATGTGGAGGGGATGGTGACCAATGTCCCCTCCGAGCCGGTCGTGGAGATGATCGAGAGCCTGTCACGGCATGAAAACGTTTTTACGATCGCCACGGCGACCAACGAGACCAATGTCAGCAGCGAGCTGACCAAATCGGGCATCATCGATATCCGTGTCGAGGTCCCGGAGCTGGACAAGGAGGCACGCCGCTTCTATATCCAGCAGATCCTCAAAAAACCCAACGACGGCAAGATCGACCTCGACCGCGTCGTCCGCTACATCAGCGGTATGAGCCGCGACGAGCTGGAGCGGCTGGACCGCGAAGTGGCGATCAACGCCATCAAGAAAAACATGAAGGTGATCACCGAAGAGCTGATCATCGAGCAGATCAATATCATCAAATACGGCCAGAAGCTCGACAGCATGAAGGTCAAAAACTTCGAAGAGGAGCTGAAGATGACCGCCTACCACGAGGCGGGCCACGCCGTGCTCTCCCATATCCTGCTGCCCGATATCAAGATCGAACAGGTGACGATCACCCCGCGCAGCGATGCCCTGGGATTCGTCTCCTACAGTTCGGAGGACTATACGAGCAATGTCACGAAAGAGGAGCTCTTTAACAACGTCTGCGTCCTGCTCGCCGGCCGGGTGGCCAAGCTGAAGCAGTTCGGCGAGGTGAAGGGGCTCGACAGCGGGGCGATGAGTGACCTGGAGCAGGCGACGACCCAGGTCTATCTCGCCATCACGATGCTGGGGATGGACGAGGAGCTGGGGATGATCAGCCTGGGCAGTATGGACAATACACTCATACAGATCTTCGGCGACAAGATCGAAGAGCGGATGCAGGATTGGCTCACCCGCGCCAAGACCAAGACCGAGCTCATGGTCAGCCAGCACTGGGACAAGATCGAAGCCCTGGCGAAAAAACTGATCGAAAACGAAGTGGTCGAAGGCGAAGAGCTGGAAGCCATCATCGGGGCCGCATGACCCTGGTCTCTATCGTCGGTGACTTTATCACCAATACCACCCCGATGATCTTCGAGTTTAAGGAGAAGATCACCAAGCATATCCTGGTCTACGACGATGCACAGTACGAGGCGCGCAAGGTGGAGCGTATCCGCGAGGCGATCGACTATATCAACGCCCGCTACGGCCTTGAGATCGAGCAGTACGAGTCGCGGATCGACGAGGACAGCAAGGCCGACATCGACGGCCTGACCGAGGAGCTCTTCGGATTTTGCGAGGACCCCCGCGACCTCTACCTCAACGCCACCGACGGCCCCGCCAGTATCGGCATCTTCCTCTCCGCGGCGATCCTGAACGGAAAGGGACATGTTATCGTCTACGACAACATGGACAACACCTACAACCTGATCTACGGCACCAACATGCGTACGATCCGCCTGGGGCAGAAGATGGGGGTCAAGGACTACTGCAATATCATGGGGATGAAGATCCTCGACTACACTCGCAAAAAAGCGATCAAACAGAATAAAAAACGGGTCGTCCACCTCTTTAGAAGCTACAAGGCGTTCAACCGCGTACGCCGCGCGCTGGCAGACGGGGAGAAGCGTTTCCCGTACCGGCAGTACCAGCCGATCATGGAAGACCTGAGAGCCCTGGGTGTAGTGGACAAGCACAACACCCTCCTGGACCGCAACTACCTCTACGGCGGGATGTTCGAGGAGTACATCTTTTTCCTGGTTAAGAAGCTCGATTTTGACGACATCATGGTCAATGTCGTCGTGGAGATGGATCACCTGGGCGGTGCGTCGGTCAAAAACGAGTTCGATATCCTGATGATGAAGGACAACCACCCCTATATCATCGAGTGTAAGCACAAGCGAAACCTTAACGGCGACAACATCGTCTACAAATACGACGCCATCGGCGACGACATCGGGCCCGATTCCAAGGTGATGATCGTCAATATCTCCGACAAGCCGAAGATCAAGTACAAAAACCGCAATATCTCCAGCAGCTTCAGCCGCGGCAACATCAACCGGGCCCTGATCAACAACATCGATATCTACCACGAAGCGCGGATCAACGAGAAGAAGTTTTTAAAACGGGTCAAACGCTTTTTCGGCGTCAACTTCAAACCCAGGCCCCAGGCTTCAGAGACACCGGAAACGATAACCGGGCAAGGGGGAGGGGATGCGCCTCTGGTCGATACACCCGAAGCATCTTGACGCCAAGGGCCTCGTGGCGCTGTGGCGCGAGGGGCTGCTGGCCCAGAAGGTCCTGAAGGGCGAGACCAAAGGGTATACGAACCACCCGCAGCTGGAGCGTTTTAAGGCGACGGACGATCCGGTGGCGGCGATCGCCGCCTACCTCCACGCCGTGGCCGACGAAGCGGACCGGCGCTGCTACCGGTTCGACCGGGGCAAACTGGGCGAACGCAGTTTTTCCAAGAAGCTGAACGTCACGACCGGGCAGCTGGAGTATGAGCGGGCCCACCTGGAGGCAAAACTCAAAGAGCGCGACCCCGACCGCTACGATCTGCTGCAGTCCGTTCCGTCTCCGGAGCTTCACCCGTTGTTCGAGGCGGTAGAGGGGGAAGTGGAACCATGGGAAAAGGTCTGAAGCATATAAAAGGGGTATCATGAAGCAGATTTTCGAGATCACGGACAAAAAAACCGTAGAGGCGCTCCTGAAGGAGGCGGATTACGGGACTTTGGCACTCTTTGACGGCGTTCCCTACAGTGTCCCGGTCAATTTCGTCTATTTCGAAGGGGCGATCTGCTTCCACGGCAGTAAAAAGGGGCGCAAGGCGTCGGCTCTGGCGGCACACCCCCGGATCTCCATGAGTATTGTCGAACCCTTTTCCGTCATCCCCTCCTACTTCAGTTCAGACGAGGGGCTGGCATGCCCGGCCACCCATTTTTTTAAATCCGTCATCATCGAGGGGGAAGCCTCCGTTATCGAAGAGCCTATGGAAAAGGGACGGGTTATGAAGGCGTTGATGGAGAAGCTACAGCCCGAGGGGAAATATAAAGACTTTTCTGATCCGGCATATGAGACGATGTTGGGGGCTACGGCGGTTTTCAAGATATCCATTGATGAGATGCGGGCGAAGTTCAAGTTTGGGCAGCATTTGAGTGACGAGCGGTTTGCGATGATAATTCGGCATTTGGAAGAGCGGGGGGATGAACGGGATTTGGGGACTGTGGGGATGATGAAAAGGTTTAGATGAATGAGCTCTTTATATGATGTTCTTCAAAATCCTCTAACTCGTGAGCGTGATACATATGATCGCAAACAAATAATGAAAAAATTTCCTCATCTCCAAGTGGCATCAACAAAATACTATCTTGGTCTTCGTAGATACCTGAAAAACCGTCCAGAGAGTTTTTTTGATGAGAATGTATATAACATCTATTTAGATTGGCTTTTAGCACGTGATAAACTGAATAGAGCAGAATTAAAAGAGTACTTTTCGGAATTTGATACAGATATTAATAGAGCTTTACTTTTTTTACGTGAGATTAATTCATATGAGTGGCATGATAAATCATTAAATACAGGTGATGATTATGATATGGTTCGCTTTATAGATAGACATTTGCATCCAACATATCTTCGTCTCACAGAAGCTGTGTTAACCCCCCTTCTTAAAGTTGTTGCCTTCTTTAACAGACTTGACCGAGGTAAAGGAACGGAAGGTCTTGATATTTGGACCATAACACAAGAACTTGAAAATACTGAGAAATCTCTAATTGAATCGTATAAGCATATTATTCGCAATGGGATAGGCCATGGTGGAATTACATTTTGCCAGTACAAGATTCGCTATAAAGATAAACGTGGAAATGAAGAGACGTTTGATAACAGTTCACTCATTAGAATATTTGACGACCTAGTAGATACGTGTAATGGCTTAGCAGCTGCGTTGAAAGTTTTTTTTCTAATTTCGCGTAATGGTAGTTACTCTCAGCCGAGGGAGTTTCTCATAGAAGAACTACAAGAAGAGACTTCGACACCTTGGTGGGCCATAGATGGTTGTGTGGAGTCAGAACTGGCCGGTAAGTCAAATTTAATCATTTACGCTAGACCAAACACTTATTTTTTTGCAAAGGCTCAATGGTCAATAATACAATCGGGTCTTTTGGCAGAGTTTTTTTCACCAGGTTATGATCGTTACACCTTGTCTCTTCATTCCAAAAAATCTCTACCGGGTTGGACAGCTTTCGATGGTAATAAATTACGAAGATTACGAGAATTAAAGGCAAGTGACTTCTCTCAATACCAAGGAGTAATTGAAGGTGATCTTATATTCTTTGTTCCAAAAATATCCTTGCCTTCATGGATGGGGAAAATTGATACTTTTATCAAGAGTTTTTCTTTGATTATGCCTTTGCATATACAAAAAAGAAAAGAAAGTTTAGGTATCCCCCAAATCATTTGTAGAAACTCAGAAGTTCATCGCAATTCTTGGGGTGCTATTCTAAACGCTGATATTGTGATTGATGAGTCAGATAATGCATCCCTTATAGAGGTGATTCATACTTTCCGGAAACGAATCGTTAAGTTAGCAATGAAACAGGCACGAAAACAAAACA
The DNA here is from genome assembly GCA_050297855.1 of Campylobacterales bacterium. Lineage (GTDB taxonomy): Bacteria > Campylobacterota > Campylobacteria > Campylobacterales > SZUA-545 > SZUA-545. The sequence goes on along the minus strand of JBNKTC010000006.1, from coordinate 269,269 downwards.
GGTTTAATCTAGCAACATATTTACCTATTGGGTTTGCCAACATTAAAGTATTTAGAAGAGATTATCGAGCTCGTAGACTTAATGGGTTTGGACTTAAAAGTGATTTAGTATGTAATGTCAAGTTTCAGAGGCTTCGGCGAATACAATCTCCTGACTTATTTGGATCAACGGTTGAGACGAAAGGTAAATGGCGTATCGCATGGAATAAAGCTTGGTTAGAATCTAGTTAAAACCGTGGCATAGTTCTATTGTCAAAGAAATCAGGGGTTACAAGACGGCTTTCTGTATCTCTTACCCTCACGGGTGGGCTGTTCCTTCTTTTTAGTAAAGAAGGAACCAAGAAAATCGTCAGCCGGTTGTTTTTCTTTCTCCCTCCTCCGGCGTAAAAAAGAGGGGCCTGCGGAACTCCTCCTTTCAGTCGTCAAACAGTCCTCGTCCTTTTTCCTCTATTTTACTTCTCCGTCGGGGGAAAACAAAGCCTGACTTTCAAGGAAAGAAAGCGGTTATAGTTGCTTTCTTTTAGAGAAAGGGATTTCAGTTGAACCGAAATCCCCACGCCTGTTTCGTTTGTATATTTTTTGATAGACTGACTGTAGATTATTTTGGAGTGCATAATGAAGCGTGTGACGGCTTTTGTGGGGAGTTCCGGGAAAAGACACACCTATGAGGCGGTTCGGGTGTTTTTGGGGCATCTGGAGGCCTTGGGGGACGTGGAGTGCGAGGTTGTGATGCTGGGCGACTATACGCTTCATATGTGCGAAGGGTGCAAGCAATGTTTTGAGCGGGGTGAGGGGCATTGTCCTTTTGATGATGACCGGGATATTTTGATCGGGAAGATGGCGATTTCCGATGGAGTGATTTTTGCCTCGCCGAATTACTCTTTCCAGGTGTCGGCTTTGATGAAGACCTTTCTGGAGCGGCTTGGGTTCGTGTTTCACCGGCCGCAGTTTTTCGGCAAGAGCTTTACCTCCATCGTCACCCAGGGGGTCTACGGCGGGGATAAGATCGTGGATTACCTGGATTTCGTGGGCAGCGGGCTTGGGTTTAATACGGTCAATGGGAGTTGCCTGACGGCGTTCGAGCCGATGACGGCGCATGAGAAAGAGGTGTGGAGCGATGTACTCAAAGAGCAGAGCCGGAAGTTTTACGAGCGGATGAACGGGGAGCCGTACCCGGTGCCGTCTCTTTTTAAGCTGATAGCATTCCGGATGGGGCGGACCAGTATGCGGCTGGAGCTGGACGAGAGAAGCTTTGATTACCGCCATTATAAAGAGCGTGGATGGTTTGAATCGGATTACTACTATCCCGTGCGATTGGGACTTGTCAAACGCGTGTTGGGACGTTTTTTTGATCTCCTTCAGGCACGGTTGACGCGGAAAAAACAAAATCCGTAAAGGAGAAAAGATGCCACTGCCCACTGAATACTCCCGGGCTACCGAGGAGTTTTACGATTTTCTGACGGATGTGCAGCGCGTGACAGGGTTTACGAGCACCCACCAGTCCTATACGATGGTTCAAGGCGTTTTCCAGACGTTTCGGCGACGTTTGAGTATAAAAGATGCCATCACGTTTGCCAATGTATTGCCACCGGTATTACGGGCAATCTTCGTAGCGGACTGGGATGTGGATGAGGCGAAACGGGAGTTTGGGGATCGGGATGTGATGACCAAAGAGGTCCAGGCTCTCCGTCATGAGCACAACTTCGCTCCTGAAACGGCTATCTCGGATGTCGCCAGTGTGATCCGAAGGCATCTTGACGGGGAAAAATTTGACGCACTTCTGGCCACGTTTCCCGATGGTGCCGTGGCATTCTGGGAAGCGGAAGAGGTGTAAGGGTCAGCCCAGCAGGTTCTGTTCGTCGTCGAACTCCACCTTTTCGATCCGTTCGAAGGCGGTGGATATCTTGTTGGTCGTGGTGGTGATATCCTTGACGTCCTTGTTGACCGTGTCCATGTGGCGGGAGAGTTTTTCCCAGCGTTCGCGGTAGAGGCCGAAGTTTTTGGAGAGCTTGATGAGCTCGTCCTGGATCTTTCGGGCCTGCTCTTTGGTCTTGATGTCGCGGACGATCGCCATGACGGTCGTCAGGAGTGCCATGAGGGTCGTGGGCGATGCCAGCCAGACCGATTTGAGCTGGGCGTAGTCGATCAGGTCCTGGTGGTAGGCGTTGAGCTCGGCGAAGATCGCCTCAGCGGGGAGGAAGAGGATCGCCATCTCGGCGGTGGTGCCTTTGATGATGTACTTGGCGCTGATGTCGTCGATGTGCTTTTTTAGGTTCTGCTTGAACTGTCTGGCCGCCTCTTTTTTATCGAACTCGTTGTCGGCGTCGTGCATCCGGGTGTAGTTCTCCAGCGGGAACTTGGAGTCGATGGCGATGAGCCCGACGGGGTCGGGGGCTTTGATGACGGCATCGGCGATCACCTTGGCGCCGTCGTCTTTTAAGGTGTACTGGATGCCGTAGAGGGTCTCCTGTTCGCCGAAGATCGACTTGAGGATGTTGTTCAGCTGTACCTCGCCGAAGATCCCGCGGCTCTTCTTGTCGCTCAGGACGTTCTGGAGCGAGACGACTTCGGAGGAGAGGGATTCGATCTTCTTCTGGGCTTCGGAGATCTTGGTGACGCTGAGGATGATCTCCTTGAAGGTCTTGTCGACGTTCTCGAAGCCGTCTTTGAGGCGTTTGTCCACCTTGCCGCTGATGGTCTCCAGCTTTTCATCGATCTTTTTGATCAGGGCTTCGAAATCCTGACGTGAGCTTTCAGCCTGCTGCTTGAGGCGTGCTTCCTGCTTTTCGTTCAAAAGGGACAGGTTATCGTTCAGGGATTTGATCAGGGTCTCTTTGAACTGGTTCTGGGAGTTGATGATCTCTAAGAAGAGCTTGCCGTTCTTCTCCTGCTGCTCGCTGTTTTTGGTATGGATCGATTCGAGCTTCTGGTGGATGAACTCGCGGAGCTCCAGGGAGTTTTTCTGTCCCTTCTCATGGAGTTCATAGAGCTCCTTGACCAGAGAGGTGCTGAGCTCCCTGGTGAGGTTTTCAAGATACTGCTTCTGGTCCAGCTGTTTTTTGAGGATAAAGAGTATCAGGATCGCCAGGGCGGCGACGGCGGCAAGGATCAGTTCCATAAGAGGCCTTTATTCGGGTATGACGTAGCGCCGAAATGAGAATTTCAGACTCTCATTTGTATCTTTTTTGTAGACAAGGTCCAGTTTTGCTGACGAATTGTCATCAAAGGCGACGACATAGTAGTGGGTCCAGCGCTCGACCAGGGGCATGTGCCGGTAGAGGGGCTCACTCTCATCGATCATGTCATAACCTGTCATGTTGTGGTCGTTCATCGTGAGATTGTAGTGGGGGTTGTTGATCCCCGCGAAGTCGTTTTTCATGTCGTCCTGGATATGGATCCCGACGAAAAAGTATTGGTAGTCCCTGTAGTGTTCGGGGTAGATGGGGTTTAGATAGGTGGCGCGGACGATCGCCAGGGTCTTGCCCTCTATTTTGAACTGTTTTTTCTGCGTCAGGTCGAGGGATTTTTTAAAGTTCGGGTCTTTGTCCAGCATCAGCAGGGCCGAGTCGCCGCAGCCCTGCAGCAGGATCAGTGAAACAAACAGTATGGCCGTCGATAGGTGTCGCATCAAATCCCCGTATTCTCTCATATTAGCGGTATTTTATCAGAGCCCCCCTAAAAACGTTTTTGATAGATGTGGCAGTAGGGCAGGCTGCCTTTACGCTCGTAATAATCCTGGTGGTATTTTTCCGCCGGGTAGAAGGGCGCGGCTTTGCGGATTGTCGTGGCGACGTCGTAGCCTTTTTTCTTCAGGATGTTTACCAGCTTTTGGGCGATCTTTTTCTGGTGTTCGTCGGTATAGAAGATCGCCGAGAGGTACTGGCTGCCGATGTCAGGGCCCTGGCCGTCTTTCTGGGTCGGGTCGTGGATGTTGAAAAAGAGTTTGGCCAGCTCTTCGTAGCTCACCGTTTCGGGATCGTAGGTCACCCTGACGGTCTCCAGGTGGCCCGTAGTGCCCCGGCTGACGTCACGGTAGGATGGGTCGTCCAGGTACCCGCCCATATAACCGGAGACGACTTCCTTGACCCCTTTTTGCCTTTCGAAGTGGTACTCCACGCCCCAGAAACAGCCGCCGGAGAAGTAGGCCGATTCGGTGCTGTTTTTTGCCGGGACGAATTTCATGGAGACGGAGTTGACGCAGTGGCGGACGTTTTTGGCCGTCAGACCTTCGCCTTTAAAGACGTGGCCGAGGTGGGCACCGCAGTTGGCGCAGACGATCTCCGTGCGGCGGCCGTCGGCATCGGGCACGCGCCTGACCGCCCCTTCGATCTCGTCGTCGAAGCTCGGCCAGCCGCAGTGGGAGCGGAACTTGTCATCGGAACGGTAGAGCGGGGCGTCACAGCGTTTACAGAGATAGACTCCCGTCTCGAAGTGGTCGTTGTATTTCCCGGTGAAGGGGCGCTCGGTTCCCTTCTCGATGATGACATGCCGCTCCTGCGGGGTGAGGGGGTTATAGGGCCCGGCGGCATTCAGGGTAAGGATAAAAATCAAAAAAAACAGGTATTTCATCGGGTGTTCCTTTGTGTTGTAGACGCTACTCTAGCCGTTCCGTGTTGAGTAAATGTGTAGCTGGAAATAAATCATAAATGAATAGTAAATGTCCAAAATGTGTTTTTTCCTTAACTTTCCGTTGACTTTCTGTTATAATGAATTATTCTTAGGTTTTGTGTGGTGTATGATGAAGGTATTGGTTTTTTATATCGAAGAGGATGAGACCCTGCGGGTTTCGTTGCAGAATTTTTTACAGAAACGCTACGACGTGATCAGTGTGGACTGTGAAAGCGAAGCATTGCGTCTTTACCGTCAGATGAGAGACGAGACCGATGTCGTGATCATCGAGTTTATCATGGAGCACGGTATCCGCCTGATCCGTGAGATCGAGGAGATTAACCCGGATCAGAAAATAATCACCCTCAGCGGCAGTACGATCTGCAGTTGCCAAAAGGGGTGTGATTACTGCGAGACCAACCGGAATCGCAAACGGATCATGAAGCCGATAGAGGTCCAGGAGCTGATTCAGGCGATCAACGATTTCGACTCGGTCGAGTGCCAGTTGCACGGGAAGTGTGATCCCGTCGACCCGAACCAGACCCCTTTCTTTTTTTAAATACCCATCTGTTTGTAGTAAGGGCACCCCTGTTTGATCGTGTCGATAAAAACCGTAAAGCGGGATTCGTCGATATGTTTGCGGCGCAGTTTTCTTGCGGCCAGGTTCATGGCAAAATCCCTGCTTTCGGCAGTTCCTGTCAGGTAGATCAGTCCTTTTAGTATCTCCTGCGGGATACCGAGGCTTTGACACTCCTCTTCGTAGCTGCATGTACATTTGATTTTCATTAGCGGCAGGTCCATCGGGTCCTCCTTGGTATATCACTTCCGGTATTGTACTGGGGGAGTATGAGTTATAAGTGGCTTCGGGATCGTTTTTGGTTACGGTGTTGTCACTTACGGAAAACGGTGTATTGAGAAAGGCAGTGGGCGAGGGGCTTTACGGTAAGGTTGTGTGCGATGGTAACGGGGGATATTTTTTCCGGCGGTACCATCGCTCAGGATTTACAGCTCATAGGCATCTTCGTCCCAGGCCGCTTCATCACCATATTCGTAGATATCGTTAAACGTCTGGTATTCGGACTCGACATTCATCCAGTCATCCAGGTGCTGCAGTGTGTGGTTAAGGTCATTGTCCCATACGAGGGTTACGTCATACTCAGGCATCTTTGCCTCCTTGTGTGATTTAACTTATAATATACATAATCAGTTCCAATGAAGTTGGCGAAAAGAGAGGGTAAAAAGAGGCGAAAAGTCACAAAAACGACATTTTTGTCGTACTTTTGAAAAAAAGCGGGCGGTTTTGTCTTTAATCAGAGAAAAAATATCCGAATAAATGGGGCTATGAGAGGGGTGACGGCTTTCGGGAGGGGGATCACTCCTGTGGTTTTCGGCGCATCGCTTTGATCTTCCCGCGCTGCTTTTTCTTATCGACTCGTCTTTTCTGGGAGTTCCGGGTCGCTTTGGTGGGGATGCGTCGCTTTTGCGAAGCGGTCGCTTTTTTGATCAGGAGCTTAAGGCGCAGCAGCGCCTCCTCTTTGTTGAGTTCGCTGGTGCGGTGTGTCTGGGCCTTGATGATGACGATCCCCTCTTTGGTGATGCGGCTGTCGTGAAGGGCGAGCAGCTTGGTCTTGTAGTTTTCGGGAAGGGACGAGGCGCGGATGTCGAAGCGCAGGTGGATGGCCGTGGCGACTTTGTTGACGTTCTGGCCGCCTTTTCCCTGGGCACGGATCGAACTCAGTTCGATCTCCTCGTCGGGGATGGTCACACTGTTGGATATCTGCAGCATCATACGCTCCGTTTTTTTTGAATAGTTTGAGTATTCTAACATAGACGTTTATGAAGAGATGATGCGATAAAGGAAGAGAATGGGACGATTGAATCTCCTGGCTGCCGTGCTGATCTTGGTCACGGCACTGTTTGGTGAAGACGAGGAGGCCCTTTCCGCGCGCTTTTCCCAGAGCGCGTACGGGGATGTGAAGAGTTTTAAGGCCTGCTACGGCGACCGTTTTAAAGTAGGAAACCTGGATGTAAAGGGTGTCCTGGTCTTTACGCTTGCTGACAGACACCGGGAGTTTGTCGTCTTCCGCGGGACGGATAATATGGGCAACTGGATGACCAACCTCAAAGTAGAAGCCCTGCCGTTTAAAGAGGTCGCGGGGGCGCAGGTCCATGCCGGGTTTTACGAGATAGCCCGGGCGCTGCAGAAGAGACTGACCCCCGACAAGGAGAAGCTTATTACCGTTACGGGACACTCCCTGGGCGGTGCCGTGGCACTGCTCTACGGGGCGTTGCTGCATGATGACGGGTATGACGTGCGGGTGATCACATTCGGGGCGCCGCCGGTGGGTAATGAGGCGTTCGTGGAGGCGAACGTAGCACTGGACCATATCCGTTTCGCCCACATCTTCGACCCGGTCCCTCGGGCCGACAGCAAAACAGTCGGTACGCTGCAATCCCTGCTGGACAAGATCGATGTGGACTCCCTGGAGTACGGCCGGGTCAAACAGATACTGCTCTACCTCAAATCGATGCCGTACGATTTCGTGCACCATGGGGAGGAAAGGGAGTTTACCCACATCCTAAACATGGATACCTTTTCGGCATCCGAGCTGTTGATGCAGCCGATCCGTTACCACGGGATGGATTCATATATGATCCCGTTCGAAGAGACGGAGGAGGGGTCGCTGCTCTAGGGTGCAGCGGCAAACCGGAGTTCGCTCTCCGCAAGCCTGTGGAAAAGTCGGATCTTTTTCTTGTGGGGGATCCATTCGATCAGGTAGGTCGCCAGCGCTTCCCACAGTGACACCCACGCCGCGACGGTCAGGCCTTCGGCAAAGACGCTTCCCACAACGCTCTGCCACTGCTCGTTCTGCTGGTTAAGCAGGATCGAGAGGGTCAGGATGACCGCACCGATTGCCAGCAGGATCATGGAAGTGCGGGCCATGGCGGCCATTTTGCGCTTCTGGGCTTCGCCCATATAATAGAAGTAGTTTTTAAAGCTGCTTCTGACCCTCTCCTGCCCGGTAACATCGAGTATCTTCTCCAGTGTGATGCGTATTAAAAAATGCTCGTCACCTATCTCCCTGGCGCTTTCACCCAGGTATTCGCTCAGCTCTTCGTCCAGGTCCTTTTTGAGGAAGTTGGAGCGTTTGTCGAAGTTGTTGTAGAGGTCTTCGACCTTCTGGGCGGATATGTCGATGATCAGGGTGCCCTCCGAAGTCCGCTCGTAGCGTTCGAGGATCTTGCGTCGTTGTGGTTTCATTGTGTTCCTTGCGCGTAAAGAGCAACGCCCCTGATACTACACTTGCCGCATACGCGGCAGCATTTAAGAAAATAATATTTCGCTTACCATTAGAGATTGTTGAAGTACTCCAGTTCGTTTTTGCGCAGGATCCGCAGGGAGTTGGTCGTCCCCGGAACGCCCACAGGGTCGCCGGCGGTGAGCATATATGTCCCCTCCAGGCTCAATACATCCTTCTCCAGGCCGCTTTTGACCACCTCGGCCATCATCGCCTTGAAGATGTCCTTGTGGACGAAAAAGGCGGGGAGGATACCCCAGGCGATCGTCAGGGAGCGGGCGACGGTGCAGTCGTGGATAATGGCGTAGATCGGGCAGGCGGGGCGGTAGCGGGCGATCTTTTTGGCCGACTGTCCCGACGTCGTGAAGGCAAGGATCGCGTCTGTTCCCAGGTCATGGGCCAGGCGTACCGCCGATTCGTCGATCAGGTCGGTCGTGTCGTATTGGGTGAAATAGCCGAATTTCTGGTAAGGGTAGATCGTCTCGATCTGGCGGATCGTGTTGGTCATCGTCTCCACGGCCAGGACCGGGTTGTGGCCGATGGCGCTCTCTTCGGAGAGCATGACGGCATCGGTGCCGTCGAGTACCGCGTTGGCCACGTCGCTGATCTCGGCGCGGGTGGCGGTCTCTTTTTCGGTCATGGAGAGGAGCATCTGGGTCGCTGTGATGACCGGCTTGCTCGCTTCGTTGGCCTTTTTGATCAGGGTCTTCTGGATGGACGGGACCTCGTAGTAGGGGACTTCGATCCCCAGGTCCCCCCTGGCGACCATCAGGCCGTCGCTGGCTTCGAGGATCGCGTCGATATTCTCCACCGCGTCAAACTTCTCGATCTTGGCAAAAAGCTGCTGTCTGCCGCCGTTCTCTTCAAGGATCTTCCGGGCATTGAGCATGTCCTGTGCATTCTGGACAAAGGAGATGGCCATGAAGTCGACCCCGTGTTCGATCCCCCAGAGGATGTCTTCGCGGTCTTTGGGTGTAAGCACGTCGATCCCCAGTCGGGTGTTGGGGAAATTGACCCCTTTGCGGGAGGAGAGTTTTCCGTTGTTTTTGAGCTCCGTGACCACCTGATCACCCCGTCGTTCGATGACTTCGGCACGGATGATACCGTCGTAGAGATAGATGGCATCGCCTACGTTCAGACTGTCCAGTATCTCGGGCTGGTTGATGCAGAGGGTGTATTCGTTTTCCCCGGTCTGTTTTCCCGTGATCTCCTCTTTGACAAAGATCAGCCGGTCCCCGCTGACAAGGCGGAAATCCTCCTCCAGCATGCCCACCCGGATCTTGGGGCCGGAGATATCCTGCAGGACACCGGTCATAAAGCCCGTGATCTTTTCCGCCTCTTTGATATTATCCAGTACCTGTTTGTGGTATTCATGGGTCCCGTGGCTGAAGTTCATCCTGAATACGTTGACACCGGCACGGATCAGGCCGACCAGCATCTCGACCGAATCGGATGCCGGGCCGACGGTCGCCAGGATCTTGGTATGTTTTTTCATGAGCGTCCTTTGGATGCGGAATACTCCATTCTAACATACAGGGAGGGGCATAGGTATTACGTATGGTAATTTTTTTAGGCAATTTTCTTTTTTTGGCTTGCGTTTCCTTCTTCGGGGGAAGTTTTTTCGGTACGATGCCATAAAAAAATTTTGAAGGAACGTTAGTTTGGAATATAAAATCACACCGATGAAGGTAGGAGACAGACCGGAATATACGATGCCCGACCCCCGTATTCTCGAGGTTCTCGGCGAGGAGGGCGTCCGGGCCCTGCTGAGCCGTTTTTACGACATCGTCAGTGAAGACGACGATATTGCCCACTTCTTTCCCGAGCAGGGGCCGGAACTGGAAGCGGTGAAGCAGCACAATTCAGATTTTTTTATTCAGCAGCTTGGCGGACGCAAATGGTTTGACGAACGGCGCGGAGGCAAAAGCATGGAGCAGGTCCACCGCCGCTTCAGCGTCACTCCAAAAGCAAGAGAAGGGTGGCTGCACTGCATGTCGCTGGCCCTGGAGGAGACGGATATGGCCGATGAGCTGAAGCTTTCACTCTGGAACTTCCTCGAGGTCTTCTCCAAGCACATCGTCAACGTCGATGTCAAAAAGACCGGGACCTACGAAGAGATGGTCAAGGTCTGATACCCTCCGCTCCTCCCGGCGGGGGGAGTTTTCGCTTCTTTTTCTCTTGCGCTTCTTTTTCTTTTGTGGCACAATCTTCATAACTTTCTAATTATCAGGATTTCTTATGGTACTTGCCGAGCTGAATACGCAGTTTGAAACCGAAGGTTTTTTGGATAAGCCGACGCTGCTTTTCCAAAAAGGTGACCATGCGATCTACTGGATCGGGGTGGTCGAGGAGACGGCATTCCGCTGCAACGTCTACCTGATCAAAGCCGGCAACGACGTCATCCTGGTGGACCCGGGAAACCGGAACTTTTTTGAAAACGTCAAGGCGCGTGTCGCTCAGATCACCGATCCCGCCGACGTCACGGGGATGATCATCTGCCACCAGGACCCCGATGTCGGGGCTTCCATGGTCGACTGGCTCGATTTTAAGCCCGATATCACCGTATTCACCTCACCGCGTACGAATGTGCTGCTTCCCTATTTCGGGGTCAAAGAGTACTCCTACTACGATGTCGTGGAGAACCCTGAATACCGCTGTGGCAACGGGGAGCTGCTGCGTTTTATCGAAGCGCCTTTTCTCCATTTCCCCGGGGCATTTACGACCTTCGACCCCCTGGCGGGCTATCTCTTTTCCGGGGACGTCTGGGCGGCACTGGATATCGACTGGAACCTGGTGGTGGAGGAGTTTGACGAGCACGTGATGGCCCTGGACCTTTTCCATAAGGACTATATGGCCTCCAATATCGCCACACGGGGCTATGTCAACCGGATCAGGGACCTCGAGATCCGTGCGATCCTGCCGCAGCACGGGTCGATCATCGTCGGGGATGACGTCCCCAAGGCACTGGAGTACCTTAACAAACTCAAATGCGGTCTGGATATCATCTACCCGGAACTGGGCAATGGCTAATGCGGAGAAGGAGCTTGCCAAGCTCCAGGCCAAGAACAAGGTCCTCCAGGACGCCCTCAAACAGAACTACCATATCCAGCAGGACCTCGAAGCGTCCAACAAAAAGCTGGTCGAGCTCCAGAAGCTGATCCGGGACAAGAACAGCGAGCTGGAGAAGGAGAAGACACACCGTACCATGGTCCTGGAGACGACGGCCAGCGCGATCATCGCCTTTGATGCGGAGCTGAATATCCTGACCTATAACAAGAGTGCGGAGCGGATGTTCGGCTACGAAGAGGCAGATGTCATCGGGAAAATGACGCTCGAGAGCGTCTTCGGGTTCGACCTTTATGAGAAGAACCGCCGGATGATCGACCTGCTGATACACAACGGCCATCATGACTTCTTTGAAGAGGGGAACGAAGTGGAGTTCAGCAAAAAAGACGGCTCCATCTTTATCGCCCGGCTCGCATTCGGCTGCAGCAGGGGGGAGCCGAAGATCTATGTCGCCAGCCTGGAGGATATTACCCATGAGATCGAGCAGAAGTATATGATGCTCCAGCAGTCTCGCCTGGCGGCCATGGGTGAGATGATCGGGAACATCGCCCACCAGTGGCGCCAGCCGCTCAATACCCTGGCACTCCAGATCCAGGATATCCAGGACGCCTTCGAATACGGCGAGCTGGACGAGGCGTACCTGGACAAAAACGTCAAAACTTCCCTGCGGGTCATCAACCGGATGTCCGAGACGATCGATGATTTTAAAAACTTCTTCAAACCCAACAAAAAAAAATCGCTCTTTACCCTGGACGAAGTGATCGACGATACCCTGGCCCTGGTCGATGCCGGGCTGCGCCACAGCGGGGTGTCGATGGAGCTGGACCTGCGGCACCACAGCCGAATCTTCGGGTTTAAAAACGAGTTTTCCCAGGTGGTGGTCAATATCATCAAAAATGCCAAGGACGTGATGGACGAACGTCATGTAAAGGAGGGAAAGATCGCCATCCGCTCCTTTATGGACGGCGGCGATATGGTCATTACGATCGGCGATAATGCGGGGGGCATCCCCAAAGAGGTGATCGACAGGGTCTTTGATCCCTATTTTACGACCAAAGAGGAGGGGAAAGGGACCGGGATCGGGCTCTATATGTCCAAGATGATCATCGACCAAAACATGAAGGGCAACCTGTCGGTCAAGAACGACGGGGAAGGCGCCCTTTTTACGATCCGGCTGAATAAGGAGAACATCGTCGCTGAGGGTAACTAGTGGATGATGGCGTTATGCCACTGCACCAGTGTCAGGCGGTATCCCCCGGTGACCGGCAGGACCTCGTGGCTGAAGATCGGGTTGCTGGGGAAGACGACCATCTGGCCCGCTTTCGGACGGAGTTTTATCTGCCGCCCCTCGGTATCCATAAGATAGTTAAAGACCAGTTCACCCCCCTGGAAACAGCCCGTTTCATCACTCTCGTGTTCGCAATGGGTCGTGGCAAAGAGGACCGTTGTGATCTTACGCTGGGGCGCGACGGGGACAAACCCGGCCAGGTGGCCGCGCGGGTCAATCAGTTCGCTGGAGTCGTCGGCATGGCGTTTGTAGAAAAACCCTTTTTGATACTCCAGCACCTGGATCTCGGTCGCCGTCGTCAGGGCGACGTTAAAAAAACGCTCGATTAGCGGCTGATGGGCGGCAAACGCCTCGCGGTAAAGTCCGGCAAGATGTTCGTCAAGCGTGTAGATGTGGGTTTTGCGTACGGATTCGTCTACGCTGGGGTCGATAACACCTTCGGTCATGGTTGTTTTAAGCATGGCTCGGATGGCATCGTCGCTTTTTCGTACTTCGCCTGCGATCCGGGTGCAGGCCGCTCTGTCGAGGAAGCCGTCGATGACCATGTAGGGAAGCTCATGGTAGGGACTGGGAAGAAGACGCGTCTCGATCGTAAGTCCCTCAAGGACGCTGTCACAGAATATCGTACCGCTGATCTGTTGCAATAAGGGCTCCGTGGATTAAAGTAGTGCATTATACACCGAAACGGGCCGTTTTGTACCCATTTTTTTACAAAAAATCAGAGGCTTTTGACGATCAGGAGCAGGGCGCTGCCCGAGGCAAAAAGCAGGACGAGGGGACGGATACTCCGCCGCCCCAGTATCCGCACCAGTCGGGGGGAGATGAGATACCCCAGAAGAAAACCGGGAACCAGGTAGAGCCCCAGGATCAGTTCCGCCAGGCCGAACCGACCTGCAAAATGGAGAAAAAAGAGCATCATCACGGATGAGATCAGATAGAGGTATGCCAGGGTCGACCGGAGCACGGGCGCGGGATGGTGCTGGTAGAGCAGGGCAAGGACAGGCGCGCCGATCCCGGCCGCAGTTCCCATGACGCCCGAGATGAACCCGCCGGCCAGAAGAAGCGGAGGGCGGAAAGGGATCGTCTTTAAAAGAAGGGTGATGCTCACCGCTGCCAGGAGGACGATCCCGAATACGATCCCCAGTTTTTCCAGGGGTGTATTGGCAATGAAGAGTGCGGCGACGATAGTGCCTGTAATAAGTCCGAACGTGAGGTGTTTAAGACCCCGGGCTTCGATCTCCCGGCGTCCCCGGTAGGCCATAATGGAGGAGAGGGCGATGGAAGCAAAGATCATGGGGGCGGGGACAAGGTGGAAACTGATCAGCGCCAAAAGGGGGACGATCACCAGTCCGGCCCCCAGTCCCGTGACCGCCTGCATCAGCGAGCCGGCCAGGATGGCGCATGTCGTCAGGCAAAAAGTCGCCGCTGTAAACTCCATCTCTTCCCCCTGTTTGGGATAATCATGGCAAAACCGTGTGACGGTTCGGTATCGTGCTCACTGACTTCCCGGACGTGAAGGGGTCAGCCCAGGTGCCATATCCGGAAGTTGCGCCCTTTGATCCGGCCGTTTCGCAGTGCCTGCAGCGCTTCGTCGGCACGCTCGCGTTTGACGGCCACATAGGATTGAAACTCGAAGATATCGATCTTACCGACGGCATCGCCGGGAAGCCCGGCATCCTTGGTCAGGGCGCCCAGGATATCGCCCGGGCGGACTTTCTGCTTGCGCCCCCCGTCGATGCAGAGGGTGGCCATGAGCGGATGATGATCGTAGCTGCCGTTCCTCTCCAGGGCGTCCAGCGAGGCAAAGGGGAGTGCCCGGCCGGTGTACGCTTCCAGCGCGTCGAGCTGTTTGTCTTCGCGTTCGGTATAGAGGGTCAGGGCCAGCCCTTCGTTACCGGCGCGCCCGGTCCGTCCGATCCGGTGGATATGGACCTGGGGATCGTAGGCGACATCGTAGCTGATGACGGCGGCGAGCTCTTTGATGTCAAGTCCCCGCGCCGCCACGTCGGTGGCCACGAGGATCGAGCTGCTGCCGTTGGCAAACTGTACCAGCGCTTCGGTCCGCTCATACTGCTCAAGGTCACCATGTATATCAATGGCGTGGAAACCGGAACCGTTCAGGAACTTCGCCACATCCATGCAGGCCGCTTTCGTATTGCAGAAGATGACGGCGTTTTTGGGGCGGTAGTGATCCAGGAGATGCAAAAGGGCCTGCTCTTTTGTATCTGCTGGGGCTTCATAAAAGTGCTGGGTGATGACACTGGCTTCATGCTCCGTATCGATGCTGACTTCCGCCGGGGCGTGCAGGACGTGCTCTTTTAGATCCAGGACGGAGTCGGGGAAGGTTGCCGAGAAGAGCAGGGTCTGGCGTTTGGCGGGGGTATGGCGGATGATCTGCATGATGGCGTCGTAAAATCCCATATCGAGCATACGGTCCGCCTCATCCAGTACCAGGCGTTCCAGCCGTTTGAGGTAAAGGGTGCCTTTGCCGAGGTGATCCTGGATACGCCCCGGCGTTCCCACCAGGATATGGGCCCCGTGTTCGAGCGACGCGATCTGGGGTCGCATGGGCGTGCCACCGCAGAGGGAGAGGATCTTGACATTGGGAGTCGTGCGTGCCAGGCGGCGCAGCTCTTTGGCGACCTGGTCGGCCAGCTCGCGCGTCGGGCAGAGGATAAGGGCCTGGGGGGCGGGGGTCTTCGTATCGATGCTGTTAATGATCCCGACCCCGAAGGCTGCAGTCTTTCCGCTTCCCGTTTTCGCCTTGGCGATCAGGTCGCTTCCGGCGAGGACATGGGGCAGGGCCTCCCGCTGGATCGGGGTCATACGGGCATAGCCCAGGCTTTCGAGGTTTTGTAGAAGATCAGGCCGCAGCCCGAGGGTAGAAAAAGTCTCTTGGTTCATGATTTGGAAGCTTTGTTTTTTGATAGCCGAAGTATAGCAGATATCCGCAGATTATGGGCCGCGCCGCCGGGGCCGGTGCGGCGTTAAGCGGTATCAAGCCTATTTTGGCTATAATACGCCCAGAAAACAAGATACGAAACCAAGGTGATTTATGAGAAAAGCGGTTGCTTTCACAGGACCCTCAAACAGCGGAAAAACGACCATCATCCAGAAGGTCGCCTCTATTCTGCTCGACGACTACAAAGTCGCGATTATCAAGAACGATCCCAAGGACAAGGCGCGGTTCGACGTCGAGGGGAAGGATAGCTTCAAGTTCTACCAGACCGGTGCCGAAGTGGCCGTCGTCTCCCCCAACCGTACCACCTACTTCTCCCATAAAAGTCAGACACTGGACGAGATGATCGAGCATTTCGGCGACTTCGATTTCCTCCTGGTCGAGGGGCTCAAGACGCTGCCCCTGCCGCGTATCGCCATCTTCAGAAACCGTGTTGACGAGAGTTACTTCGACTGTTCGGATGCCATGGCGGTCGACGATACGATCGATCCGAAAAAAGAGAACATCCCCGAATCCATCGATATCCTCGATCTCAACTCCCCGGAGAATGTGATCGAGTGGATCAAGCAACATGCGAAAGAGGTTTAGACAATGACAGAAATTTTTGAAGCGATCAAAGTATCGGCCCTCCGTATCTCCGAAGCGATCAAATACGACGATACGGGATATGCGGAGAATACCAACTCTTCCGGTGATGTCCAGCTCAAGCTCGATATCCGCAGTGACTATATCATCGAAGAGGAGTTCTCCAAGATCGCAAGTGTCAAAGCCCTGGCAAGCGAAGAGAAGGAGCAGGTGGACATGGTCAATGAAAACGGCCGCTTTCTTGTAGGATACGATCCCCTCGACGGCTCCAGCCTGGCCGATGTGAACCTCTCGGTCGGTTCCATCTTCGGGATCTACGAAGAGGATTTTGCCGGCAAGAACCTCGTTGCCAGTGCCTATGTCGTCTACGGGCCGCGTGTCGAGATCGTTATCGGCTACGAAGGGGAGGTCTCCATGTACCGGCTGGCCAAGGACAAGACCTTCCACTTTATCCAGACCCTGCACCTGAACAAAAAGGGTAAGCTTAACGCCAGCGGCGGGACACAGCAGCACTGGCCGAAGCATCACAAGAAGATGATCGACGACCTCTTCGCTTCGGGTTACCGCCTGCGCTATTCGGGTGGGATGGTCCCCGACCTTCACCAGATCCTGATCAAGGGCGGCGGCCTCTTCAGCTACCCCGGAACGACGGACAAACCCGACGGCAAACTGCGGATGGTTTTCGAGGTCTTCCCGTTTGCGCACATCTACGAGCTGGCGGGCGGCGAAGCGATCGACGGCTTTGGGCGTGTGCTGGAGCTGGCGCCGGAGAACCACCACGATACGACTCCGTGCTTCTTCGGATCCAAAGAGGAGATCGCGCTGGTCAGGGAACGTTATGCAGCAGCAGCCGACGCCTGAGACCAAGGAACTTGACCAGTACGAGCTGGCGCTTATCCGAAAAAAGGATGAGCTCCAGGCGTGTCAGCAGGAACACGGCCTTGAGAGCTGCTACACCTGCGAGAAGCTCCTGGAGTGTGAACTGCGCAAGGAGTTTGTGGATGCGGCCTACCGCAGCATGCACAAGGACAAAGGCGGCGGCTTCGAATTCTAGGTCGCTGGCCAAAACGAATCACGGTTCGTTTTGGTTAGGGACCACCTAAACCACCGAGCAACAAGGGCAAGTATGAGCAAATTTTATGTGACCACACCGATCTATTATGTCAACGACGTCCCCCATATCGGGCACGCCTATACGACGATCATGGCCGATACCCTGGCACGCTATGCCAAACTGAACGGCAAAGAGACCTTCTTCCTGACCGGGACCGACGAACACGGGCAGAAGATCGAACACTCCGCACAGGACCGCGGCAAAACACCGGCGGAGTACTCCGACGAGATCAGCGCTAAGTTCAAAGACCTCTGGGACGAGTTCGAGATCGGGTACGACAAGTTTATCCGTACCACCGATGCCGACCACATCAAAGGGGTCCAGAAGGCGTTCCAGACGATGTTCGACAAAGGCGACATCTATAAGGGCGAATACGAAGGGCACTACTGCGTCAGCTGCGAGACCTTCTTTACCGAAAGCCAGCTTGTTGACGGTGAGTTCTGTCCCGAGTGCGGAAAGCCCACGAACCTGCTCAAAGAGGAGAGCTATTTCTTTAAACTCTCCAAATACGAAAAACCTTTGCTGGAGTGGATCGAAAAGAATCCCAAGGCGATCCTGCCCAAGTCGCGCCGCAACGAAGTGATCCGTTTTATCGAACAGGGGCTTGATGACCTCTCCATTACCCGGACAAGCTTCAGCTGGGGGGTCCAGCTGCCCGAATCGATCAACGATCCAAAACACGTGGTCTATGTATGGCTCGATGCGCTAATGAACTACGTGACGGCACTTGGCTACGGTACGGATGATAAGGGGATGGGCTTCTGGCCTGCGAATTACCACCTGATCGGCAAAGATATCCTCCGCTTCCATGCGATCTTCTGGCCGTCCTTCCTGATGAGCCTCGATATGCCGCTGCCGCGCTGTGTGGCAGCCCACGGTTGGTGGACGCGTGACGGTGAGAAGATGAGTAAGTCCAAAGGGAACGTCATCAAGCCCAAAGAGGTCGCAGACGCCTACGGCCTGGAGAACTTCCGCTACTTTATGCTGCGGGAAGTCCCCTTCGGACAGGACGGGGACTTTGCCCAAAGAGCCCTTATCGGCCGGATCAACAACGACCTGGGGAACGACCTGGGGAACCTGCTCAACCGGATCATCGGGATGAGCCATAAATATTTCGACGGTAACATCAGCTCCTCCAAAGTAGCTGCTCACTTCCAGCACGAGCTGGACGCCGCCGCCGATGCGATCGCCGGACTTGACGAGCATATGAACGAAGTGCAGCTTAACCGCTACCTGGAAGATGTCTGGAAGATCGTCTCCATCGGCAACAAGATCATCGAGACGACCCAGCCGTGGACCAAGATGAAAGAGGGCGGGGAAGAGGTTGTCCAGGGTCTGCTGGGCCTTGTAGCCAACCTGCTGGCCAAAACGGCCCTGCTGGTCTCCCCGGTCATGCCCAAGACTGCTGACAAGATCGCGGAGGCCCTCGGTTTTGCGATCAATGCCGACAGTTTTGGCAAATATGTCAAAGAGGGGAGTATGCTCGAAGATTTCGTCATCGAGAAGATCCCGCCGCTTTTCCCGAAGATCGAAGAGCCGCTGATGGAAGAGGCGCAGCCGCAGCAAAAAGAGGCCCCCAAAAAAGAGGTCAAAAAAGCCGAAGCCAAAGAGGGGTCCGATGTCGGGATCATCACGATCGACCAGTTCTTCGCGACCCAGATCAAGGTCGGGAAGATCGTCGAAGCCCAAGAGGTGGAGAAGAGTAAAAAACTGCTTCTGCTGCAGGTCGATATCGGCGAAGAGAAGACCCGACAGGTCGTGGCGGGGATCAAAGAGTTCTACTCCCCGGATGATCTTCTAAACACCCAGGTCTGCCTCGTAGCCAACCTCAAGCCCGCCAAACTGATGGGTATGCTGAGCGAAGGGATGGTCCTGGCGGCCAAGGATGAAAACGGCCTGACGTTGATCCGGCCCCAGCGTGACGTCACGATAGGCACAAAGGTCTCATGACCATCTCTTCGGTGGTAGACATCGTCCACGGAGAGCTTTTAAATACTCCCTCCATCAACCGGATCGAACAGGTCCGCGTCAATGCGAAAAAGGTCAAGCGGGGGGATCTCTTTATCTCCCTTTTCGGCAGCGATATCGACGAAGCCCTGGCAAACGGCGCTTACGCTGTTATCGTCCCCAAAAGCCGTGCGGTCGCCGACGACGAGACTGCCTGGATCGGCGTGGAGGATACGAACCAGGCGATGCTGCTGCTGCTGCGCTACCTTCTTGTCCAGCGGGATATCCGCTTTATCCATTGTGACGAACCGCTCTATACCCTCGCGGAATCCCTTCTGGGCCGGAACCGGCAGGTGATGCTGCTGGGGGATTCGATCATCAACCTGGTGGACACCCTGATCGACAGGGAGGAGATTAGGTTTTGCCTCTCCGCGGACCGGATGCTGCTGGACACCCTGGCGTCCGACGTGGAGGAGATGAAACCGGCTGCCGGTGCGCCAAGCGTCTGTAAAGAGTCCCTTTTCCAGACGGAGATGCTGCTGGAGGGGATGCGCTATGCCTTTCCCGTTGCGACCCGTCTGAAAGCGTACCTTGCCACCCTGATTTCCTTCTGCGGGCAGCACGGCCTGGAGTGTGGATGGAGCGGCGGAACCCCGGAGGTCTTCCATGCGGTCTACCTTACGCGCGGGATGAAGATCAGCCCGGTAGCGACCGACCGTGTCATGATCGTAGACCGTCCCTTTTCCGACTCCTACGTCCGGGAGGGGGAGGCTTTTTTGTCCGAACACTTCAAGTGGGGACGGATACTGGGCTTCTCAAGCGATGCCGGCGGGGATATGCTCCGCTACGCCTCCTTTGAGGATCTTCGGCAGAAGCTCCAGAAGGAACGGTTCAACTACGCATATGTATTGAGCGAAGACCCTCAGGGACTGCTCGAAGCATTTAACACCCTCCCGCAGCGCCGGGAAGCGGGTCTCTTTTAAAAATCGCCTGAAAACTTCCCGCTCTTTTAAAAGGCGGGGCGAGATTTTATAAAAATTTTTGCTAAAATTACCCCGTTTTTAAATTTTAAACCCTAAAGGAATTAATATTGGAAAGTTCTTCGGAACCCTCGAGTAGTATGACAAGTTCCCACTTGTATAATTACTGGGACTTGTATTTTGGAACCCTTTTTTCTATTTTAGCTTTTCTTTCTCACCTAGCAGCCAACCAGGACACCGCAACACTTTTTGCCGCACTAGCCATCGGATCGTTTTCCGTTACCGTTGCCGAGATCGCCGAGATCCTGGCCGACCGACTGAGCGAACCCTACGGAAGTTTCGTTCTTACCTTCAGCGCCGTAATCGTCGAGATTCTGCTTCTGTATATGATCGTACTGGAGGCAAGTCATTCGCCTGATGCCCTCGAAACGGTCAAAGGGGGTATCATCTCCGCGGTCCTGGTGGACATGAACGTCCTGCTGGGGCTTGCCGTATTTGTCGGCGGTCTCAGTTTTAAAGCCCAGGAGCACAACGAGAACACCTCCAGCAGCTATACGACGATCCTGCTGGTCACGACGGCGATCCTGCTGGTACCCAGTATCCTCAAGTCGACCAAGCACGACCCCGCGGATATCCTGCTTGCCAGCCACCTGATCGGGGCGCTGCTCTTTTTCTTCTACTTCTTTATCCTGGTCTTCCAGACCAAGACGCATATCCACTTCTTCAAAGCGACGGCCAGAAGCCGGATCCTGCGCTTTAAAAAGCGTCACAGCGAAGAGGAGGAGGAGCACCAGGAACATAATAACGACGAGTACATCTACGATAAGTTCTCGACGTTTCAGAACTTTATCGCCCTCTTTATCATCATCTTCGTGATCGGGATGCTGGCAGAGGTGTTTGCCAGCGACGGGATCAGTGTTATGGAGAACTACGGTTTCAGTGCCGGCATCGCCGGTATCATTATCGCCGCCGTAGCGGTGGCACCGGAGATCTTTACGGCGATCAAAGCGGCCAAGAACGACCAGATGCAGCGGGTCGTCAATATCGCCATGGGAGCGTCGACGGTCTCGATCCTCCTGACGGTACCGATCCTTCTGATCCTCTCCATCGCATCGGGGATCGAGCTGACGCTCGACTTCAACTCCCTGCAGATCGGGGCGCTGATGCTTACCATTATCCTTGCGTGGAAGACGACCCAGGACGGCGAGACCAACTACCTCGAAGGGATCTCACACCTGGTCTTTTTTGCCGCATACGCTATTATCGCCGGGTTTTATTGATGGATGATACCAAGCGGCTCTTCCTGATCCTGGTGATCGCGGTACCGGTGATCCTGGTGCTGCTCTATATCGCGAAGTTCGGGAATGCAAACGTGCTGGAGGACCGCTATGAGTTTAACGACGAGTCGCTGCCGCAGCAGCACTACACCAACGATGCAGTCCGGGAGTACATCTAAGCATGGATAACGAGACCCTCAAATACGGGGCGGTCATCGCGATGATCGCCTATCTCATCTTCCTCATCTACAACAACCGCAACCTGTTTAAATAGTGACCGACCGGATCCATTCAAGATAGTCCCGGCTTCCCTCTGCAACGGGGAGGGCGATGATCTCCGGGAGATCGTAGCTGTGGAGTTCGCGGATGACGTTTTCGTTTTGTTCATAAAGGGTCCGGGTCGTCTTGATCACGAGCTGGAACTCCTGCTCTTGACACAGTTTCCCTTCCCATTCATAGATCGAGGCTTCGTTTTGAAAGATATTGACACAGGCGGCCAGCCTGCGGGAAACGAGTGCGTTGGCGATCCGTGTCGCCTCCTCTTTGGAGGCGGTGTTGGTGAGGATGACGAGGGTATCGGTCTCAGGCGTCATGGACGATCTGGGTCCCGATCCCGTCGGAAGTAAAGAGCTCCAGCAGGAGCGAGTGTTCGATGCGGCCGTCGATGATGTGGGCTTTCTCCACGTCGCCGTGCAGCGCTTCAAGGCAGGCGTCCACTTTGGGGATCATGCCGCCGGAGATCGTGCCGTCGCGTTTGAGTTCGGCGATCTTGGCTTCGGTGAGGGTACCGATAAGCTCCTTGTTCTTATCCAGGACCCCGGGTGTGTCGGTGAGGAAGATCACTTTTTTTGCGCCCAACGCCGTGGCGATCTTGCTTGCGGCCAGGTCGGCGTTGATATTGTAGCCCGGGTGGCCCGCTTCGTCACCGGCCGCGATAGGGGCGATGACGGGGATGAATTTTTCGGTGATCAGGTTCTGGATGACGGAGGCGTCGATCTGGGTGATGGTACCGGCATAGCCCAGCTTCTCCATGTCGATGGGGCGGGCCGTGATGCTGCCGGCATCCTTGCCGCTCATCCCGATCGCCTTGGCACCGAAGTGGTTCAGAAGGGAGACGATCTCGCTGTTGATCTCGCCGTTTAGGACCATCTCGGCGATCTTCATCGCCTCTTTGGTCGTCACACGCTGCCCGTCGACGAACTCGCTGTGGATGCCCAGGGCATCCAGAAGGGAGGTGATGTTCTTGCCGCCGCCGTGGACGATAACGGGCTTGATTCCCACGAGGTACATCAGCAGGATGTCCTGGGCAAAACGGGCCTTAAGCTCCTCTTTGACCTGGGCCGAACCGCCGTATTTGATGACGACGATCTCACCGGAGAAATCTTTGATAAAGGGTAGGGCGTCAAGCAGGGTGTTGACGGTCTGGATTTTTGTTTGCATGGGTCCTGAACCTTCGGAAAAATCTTTAGCGGAGTATAGCATGTGTTAAATTTAGCTGTGATATACTCTAGCCCATGAAATACTACATAGCAACAGACCATGCGGGTATCGATTTTAAAGCTTTCATCAAATCATTGCTGGAAGAGAGAGGGCATGAGGTGGTCGATCTCGGACCGTTCTCAACCGACCGTGTCGACTACCCCGATTATGCAAAAAAACTGTGCCACGACGTCCTTGCCGACGCGGGCTCCAAGGGGATCCTTATCTGCGGTACCGGTATCGGTATGAGCCTGGCGGCCAATAAAGTCAAGGGAATCCGTGCCGCACTCTGCCATGACGCCTATACGGCAAGCATGGCCCGGGCCCATAACGACGCCAATGTCCTGGTATTGGGCGCACGCGTCCTCGGATACGGTACGGCCGAATCCATCATCGACGCCTGGCTGTCATCGGAATTCGAAGGCGGACGCCACGCCGACCGCATCGCCAAACTGGAGAGTTAAAGCATGTTTTTTGACTGGTTGTTCCTTACGGTTATCATCACGATCATCGGGCTTCTCTTTTTTAAGGTCTTTTATTACAAGAATCTCTTTGAGAACGAGAAGAAGAGCAACCACGTCCTCAAGGCGACCCTCAAGGAAGCCGAAGTACTGATCAAGAAGTACCAGATCCAGCTGCAGCGCAGCCTGGGGAATATCGATATCCTCAACGACGAGATGGGTAAACTGCGAAACGACGTCAAGACGTTCAAGGCGCGTAACTCCCAATACCGTATCGAAAACGAACGGACGCGCAACAAGATCAAAGAACTCGAATCAAAAATCGAAGCACTATTGTAAGGAAACACTATGGAACTGGCAGAAATCGACAAAAAGCGGATCCTCGATTCTATCCGCGACGTCAACGACTTTCCAAAGCCGGGTATTGTCTTTAAGGACATTACGACGCTGCTTAACGACGCCAAGGCCTTTGGTGCCCTGATGGATCACCTGGAGGCATGCTACAAGGGCAAAGGGATCGATTTTGTCGCAGGGGCCGAGAGCCGTGGCTTTATCTTCGGCACACCCCTGGCCGACCGTATCGGTGCCGGTTTTGTTCCGATCCGAAAACCGGGCAAACTGCCCTACACGACGATCTCCGAGAAATACTCCCTGGAGTACGGTTTTGACGAAGTGGAGATGCATATCGACGCGTTCCGGGGAGTGGAGAAACCCAATGTGCTCTTTATCGACGACCTGATCGCAACGGGCGGGACGGCCAACGCCTCCATCAACCTGATCAAAAAAGCGGGGGCCGGAAGTGTCGAAGCGTGCTTTATTATCGAGCTCGGCTTCCTGAAAGGGACGGAGAAGCTTGATCCTTCCTGCGATGTCTACTCGGTATTGGAAATCTAGATGATGTATATGCCGAGCCATTTTCAACACGACCCCGACGCCAACGGGCACTTCGGGATCTTCGGGGGACGCTACGTACCCGAGACCCTTATGCCGCTTCTTGAGGAGCTGGAAGCCGAGTATCGGGTTATCCGCGAAGACAAAGCGTTCTGGCAAGAGGCGCACAAACTCCTCGAAGACTATGTCGGGCGCCCTTCGCCCCTTTTTTATGCGGAAAACCTCTCAAGCGAACTGGGGGCCAAAATATACCTCAAGCGTGAAGACCTTAACCACACGGGAGCCCATAAGGTCAACAACACGATCATCCAGGGGCTTATTGCCAAGCGCCTGGGCAAAAAGAAAGTGATCGCCGAGACCGGTGCAGGTCAGCACGGTGTCGCGACTGCGACGATCGCCGCGCTGCTGGGGCTTGAGTGCGAAGTCTTCATGGGGGCCAAGGACGTGGCGCGCCAGCAGCTTAATGTATTCCGAATGGAGCTCTTGGGTGCCAAGGTACATGCGGTTGAGAGCGGCTCACGCACGCTCAAAGACGCTATGAACGACGCCATCCGCCACTGGGTGACCAATGCACGCGACACCTTCTATATTATCGGGACCGTTGCGGGTCCGCATCCGTACCCGATGATGGTGCGGGATTTCCAGGCGATCATCGGGTATGAAGCCAAGGCGCAGATCCTTGAAAAAGAGGGGCGTCTGCCCGATCATGTCATCGCCTGCATCGGCGGCGGAAGCAACGCCATGGGGATCTTTGCCCACTTTATCGATGAAGCGGTTGTCGAGTGTATCGGGATCGAAGCGGGCGGACTCGGGGTCGAGACCGACAAGCACGGGGCGAGCCTGGAGAAGGGGAGCCCGGGTGTCCTTCACGGACAGATGAGCTACCTGCTGCAGGACGAGGACGGGCAGGTCCTCGAAGCGCACTCCATCTCCGCAGGGCTGGACTATCCCGGCATCGGGCCTGAACACAGCTACCATAAGGATATGGGGAGTGTCAAATATGACAACATCACCGACCAGGAGGCCCTGGACGCGTTTGTGTGGCTGAGCCGCGCCGAGGGGATTATCCCGGCTTTCGAGAGCTCCCATGCCATCGCCTATCTGAAAAAGATGGGTGACATCAAAGGAAAAACGATCATCGTCAATGTCTCCGGCCGCGGGGACAAGGATATGATCCAGGCTAAAGATATTCTCGACCTTTCAAAATATTAGTGGATTATTTTAACGCCGAATAAGCGTGAAACTCCGCAAGAATGAGGACTAAGCTTCTTTGGCTGCGCCTGCCGGAGTCGTGTGGAAGGTTTTAGGTTGATGAAGAGATTTGTAAGAGTAAAGGGACGTTTTGGAAGAACTGTTTATTGAGCTGATCAAAGAGTACGGCTATATTATCCTCTTTTTATGGAGTATCCTCGAAGGGGAGATGGGCCTGATCATGGGCGGTCTGCTCTGCCATACCGGCGACATGTCTCTTCCTGTGGCGATCCTGGTCGCCGGTTTCGGCGGTTTCGTAGGCGACCAGATCTACTTCTACATCGGGCGCTACAACAAAGGCTACATCCAGCGCAAGATGTACTCCCAGCGCCGCAAGTTCGCCCTGGCGCATCTTCTTTTAAAAAAATACGGCTGGCCCATCATATTCGTCCAGCGTTTTTTATACGGCCTGCGCACCGTTATCCCCATCTCCATAGGCTTGACACGGTACAGTGCAAAGATGTATGCTTTTATCAATTTTTTAAGCGGTTTTGTATGG
This sequence comes from Campylobacterales bacterium, assembly GCA_050297855.1. Taxonomy (GTDB): domain Bacteria; phylum Campylobacterota; class Campylobacteria; order Campylobacterales; family SZUA-545; genus SZUA-545. Next base: position 243,566 of record JBNKTC010000006.1, on the reverse strand, counting down.
GCGAGTATCACGATTGTCCCGGTCTATATCTACGGTGATGAGATCCTGGGGATGTTCAACTGGGTCAAGCAGCACTTTTACGTGATGATCCCTGTTGCCGTAGTCATGCTGGGATCACTCTTCTGGTATTTCCATACCAAGACCAAAAAACAACCGAAGGCTTTATAAGATGAAATTTGAGATCGTTGATAAAAACGTTAATGAACTGAGTGCGGACCTGGAACTGATCCTGGTTCAAAGCGGCGCCCTCTCCCATGCGTGGGTGCAGGACAAAGCAGTCCTGGGTAGGATGAAGTTCAAAGGGGAGGCTGACAGCACAGCGTATCTTCCCGAGGCAGGACGCATCTATGCAGGGATCGGCGAAGGGTGCGACGGTGTGGCCGACACGGCCGCAACAGCTGTTAAAACAATCCTCTCGACTGAAGCCGAAAGCATCAAGCTAGGGATCTGCTGCAGCAGTGATACTGTCGAAAGCGCTCTCAAAGCGATGATCGACGGGCTTGTCCTGGGTGCCTATGCTTTTGACAAATACAAAAGCAAAAAACAGCTTCCGGCGCTGGAAACGGTCTATGTCTCCACCGAATGCATCGACGGAAAACGTGCGGATGCGGCCCTGGTGAAGAAGGTCGTGGACGAGCGCGTCAAAATCGCCGAGTCAGTCAATTTTACCCGGGATATCGTCAACTCCATGCCCGATGAAGTAACCCCGGTCAAGCTTGCGGAAATCGCCGAAACGATGGCCAAGGAGAACGGTCTGGAGTGCAATATCTACGATGAGGCGTACCTGCAGAAAAACAAGATGAACGCCTTCTGGTCCGTTGCCCGTGCCAGTGCCCACCCGCCGCGCCTGATCCATCTCGCCTATAAACCGAAAAATGCAAAGAAAAAGGTGGTACTTGTAGGTAAAGGTCTTACCTACGACAGCGGCGGCCTTAGCCTCAAACCGAGTGAACACATGGTGACGATGAAAGCCGACAAAAGCGGGGCGAGCGCGGTACTGGGCATTATCCGTGCCGTGGCAGCCGTGGGAATGGACGTGGAGGTCCACGTCGTCGCGGGTGCCGCGGAGAACATGATCGGCGGGAATGCCTACAAACCTGACGATGTCCTTGTCTCCCGCTCCGGCAAGACGATCGAAGTACGCAATACCGATGCCGAAGGGCGTCTGGTACTGGCGGATTGTCTGACATTTGCCCAGGAGGAGCTCAAGCCCGACCTGATCGTCGATATGGCGACCTTGACGGGGGCGTGCGTCGTAGCGGTCGGCGAATATACGACCGGTGTCATGGGGCATAACGAAGCCCTCAAATCCGCTATGATCGGCGCAGCAGAGGAGGGCGGCGAGCTGGCGGCTCCGCTGCAGTTCAACAAATACCTCAAAAAGCTGCTTAAAAGCGAAGTGGCCGATATCAGCAATATCAGTTCAAGCCGTTACGGCGGAGCGATCACTGCGGCACTCTTTTTGAGTGAATTTATCCAGGAGGAGTACAAAGAGAAATGGCTTCACCTCGATATCGCGGGGCCTGCCTACGTGGAAAAAGCGTGGGGATGTAATCCGTATGGAGCCAGCGGCGCCGGCGTACGGATGGTAGTGGAGTGGCTCAAGTCGCTATAACCGACCTCTTTCTTCCCTCAGGCGGTTTCAGCCGCCTGGGATTTTATCTTCAACGATCTTCTCTCATACTGTATCAGAACATACGCCAGCCAGCCGGCCGGAATCAGAAGGGCCAGTTTAAACGAAATAAAAAACGACGGGATCCACAGAAGCAGCCAAGCCGTATGGGCAATGGCATTTTTCAGTATCTCCGAAATCGATCTGCGGTGGATTACGATAAAGCTGAGCGCGATGGATGCAATAAAGAAGAGTGTGATCGCCATGACGTAATACTCGATCTGACCCACGGACTGCTCCTTTTGTTGACTTACTATTGACTATTTTACGACAGAAAGATTAAGCAAGGCTTAGAAAATGATTTTTTAATAAATTTTACCGGGCGAAAAAATGGCTGGATGGGCGGCGGTTGTAGTTCCCGCCGCTTAATGGAGTCAGAAGGTATAGGTGGCTTTTGCCAGGAGGGCTTTGTCCTCATTGTCCCCTGAGCCGAGGACCAGGGTTGCACCTGTGAGGAGGTTCTTCTCCGGTATGGCGTGTTCGAATCCGGCTTCGACGATCGTGGCGCTGTAACCGTCTCCGCTGTGCATCATCAGGTCCAGTGTGGCTTTGCTGTTCTCCAGCTGTTTTGCCAGGTCATACGACCCGCCCAGTTTTATTGCAGTCGCCTTGGAGAGGCCGGTCAGGAAGACTTCGCTGCTGGCCGCATATTCCGGATAGGCGCCCCATGCGTTCAGTACGGCACCGTCCCCGCTGATGCTGTTGGCTGCAATCGTTGCTTCGAGTTCCTGGATCGGGAGGTTTTTGGCATCAGCTTTAAGGCCCATGATGTTGTAGCTGTAATCGGAGAAGTCGCCGCCGAAACTGTGGGAGATCAGCTGGGCGGAGAGGGTGGTCTCGGTCCCGTTACTCATGGTCATCCCGCTGTAGTCCGCGTCGATGTAAAGAGCAGTCAGTCCGCCTTTGCCGACGCCTGAGATCGCCGTTTCGGACATGTAGTAGATCCATCCCTGGGCATTCAGGGATTTACTATCGTCCGCATAGATCCCCGCCAGGGTCAGGACACCGTTATCATCAATGTTGTTTTTGGTGGCAACCGTCCCAAAGGCCGCATCACTCATAGCATTAAAGGAGCCCCTGGATGTACTGTTGTCATCATTGCGGGCCTGGCTGTCGATACCGGCAAAGGATTGGATATAGCCGGCTGCAAATGTCATATTAGGGGCCTTGTTTTTAAAGGTAGCGAAAACACCCTGCAGCGCATTTTTGTTCAGACGGAAGTGGTCATCGCTTCCGGCCAGCGGCGTATCGGCGATAAAGCGTCCGAGGACGGCCGATTCGTCCCCTTTCTCATACTGGATATTCAGTTTGTCAAAACTGAAATAGGTACCGCTTTTAGCTGATCCGTTTTCAACAAGCAGGAGGGTTCCCGCCGCATTGTCTTCGCTTTCGCTAAGGGGCATCCCCATACCGAACCCTGCTCCAAAGGTATAGTTTTCATTAATGACCTGCGTGTAGAGGAGGTTGACCCCGGCGCCCAGGGCATTGGCATCGTCTGTACCGTCATCGGCATAGATAAATGCCGCCCGGGCGTCTGCTTCGAGGGTACCCGGTCCCACTTTCGTTTCAGCCGAGAGGGATGATACCAGGGCGAGACACGCCACACTGCTTAAAATCTTTTTCATACACGAACTCCTCACACAGCATTGCTGCTTTTTTTCTAGTATTCTATATTTCTTTAACTAAATCATGTATAATGAAAGCACGATTAATGAGAAATCTATAAGAATTTTTCCGGAGGATATGTTGTGGCTAACATAAAGAGATGGAACAGAATCATTGCCGCCGGTACTACGCTGATGCTAAGTACCGGTACGCTTTTTGCCGCTGTTGACAAGCAGGCTTACGACGAAGCAATGGCAGTTTACAATGCCAAAGAGTACCAGAAAGCATACGGTGAGTTTAAAAAGCTCTTTTTTGAAGACATGTCCGATCCGAAGGTCAACTTCTACCTGGGCCGCAGCGCCTATGAATCGGGACAATACAATGATGCCGTCGCGGCATATGAGCGGGTACTGATCAGTGAGCCGGCTCATATGAAAGCACGGGTCGAACTGGCCCGGACCTATTTTGTTATGCGCCTTTACGAACAGGCGGAGATCGAATTTACGGCCGTCTTGCTGCATCCGATCCCCGAAGGCGTACGCAAGACGATCAACGAATATATGAAAAAGATCGAGGATGCCAAAGAGAAGCATATGCTCAATGCGATGCTTAACGTGATGGCCCAGGACGACTCCAACATCAATAACGGGAACAGTTACCTGGCAAACCTGAGCGGGGGCGATGCGGTCTCCGACCGTGCCGTAGCCGCCTATCTGGCCCTGATCCATACCTACAAACTCTCCGAACGGGATACTTTCTGGATCACCAATGCAAACGTATACACCCAGCGCTACAGCGAATATGGGGAGTATGACGTGACATTCCCGTTTGTTGAGACAGGATGGCAGATGAAGAAAAAGAACTACTCCGTATCGGTACTCGGAGGGTTTGAGTCCCTTACATACGGGCATGAAGCGACGTTCAACGGAAAGAGCCTGGCCTTTGTCTACGACCGTCAACTGACCCAAAACGAGGTCATCAACGCGAAACTCAAGGCGACGGACCGTGAATATGTCAAGGCCGCACATGCCGGGCGGGATTCCCTGACGACGGAACTCTCCGGAAAGTGGCAGAAACTGCAGGCAAGCGGGGCGGTCTATACGGCTACGGGATCCATTTCGGTCGAAAAAGAGAAAGAGGACCTTCGGACCGACGTCAACAACAATACCTACAAGCTGGGCTTCAACTATTACGATAAACTGGGCAAAAAAACCGCCTACAGCGCCTACTATAACTTTAACGCGAGACAGAACCACGATACGACGACCGTCGCCGTGCTGGGGGTCGACTCCAAGCGGAGCGATACGTCCCATACGATAGGGGCTTCCTTTATCAACGAACTGGACAAACGAAGCTATCTTACCTTTTACATAAACCATACGAAAAACGAGTCAAACCAGGATCTGTTCGATTACGATAAAACGCTGGCCGGCGTGAGCTACTCGATCAACTTCGATAACGACTGGCTGCGAAACCATCCGGATTGGGAGGAGAAATAAGATGAGATTTTTGACACTGATATTTATACTGTCCCTGAGTGCATCATCGCTTTTTGCCTATGTCGGCAAAGTTGCTGCCCTTAAAGGCGACGTGCGGATCCAGCGCGGAGCCGAAGAGATCAAGGCCTTCATCGGCAGCAACATCGAAGAGAGCGATACGATCGTTACCAACGCCTCGTCCCGTGCCCAGCTCTATTTTAAAGATGAAACGGTCATCTCCATCGGGAAAAACAGCACCTTCAGGATCGAAGGATTCTTTTTTGACGGCGACCCGCAAAACAGCGCCAACAATGCGACGTTTAATGCCGTCAAGGGTGCCTTTAAGGTAATGACCGGGAAGATCGGCAAGGTGTCGCCGCAGTCGTTTAAACTGAGTACGCGGACGGCGACGATCGGTATCCGGGGGACCCATTTCCTCGGGAACATCAAACCCGAATCCGACCAGATCGCCTGTACGGACGGGAAGATCACCGTCGGCACACTGGACGGCCAGGCCCAGGTATTGGTCAAAGCCGGTCAGATCACCTTCGTCGCACCCGGTGAGATGCCGACGCCTCCGCGTGAATTTACTGTGGATGAGTTGAAATCCCTCGCCAAAGCGGCTACAAACGGCGACAAGCCCAGCAGCAAACAGAAAAAAAGCGAGAGCAGTGACGACGCCTCGGATGACGATGAGGGAAGCGATGAGGGCGATCTCGAGCCGGAGACTACGGTGATCGAGGCGGATGAGATTATCCCGTCCCAGAAGGATGCCGAAAATCTTGACGCAGCCTATGATTACCGGTTCCCTTTCTGGCATGCCGAAAAAGGTCCCGATGCCTTTGATAACTCACTGGTCGAGTCCTATATCTATTGGGACCTGCAGACCTACGGGATCACCGTAGACAGTATGCAGTTTACCAGTGTAGCGGATAACAACGAATACACCAAGTGGGGTCGGTGGGACATTACCTACGGGCTCAATTTCGAAGGGATCAGTTTTGCGATCGACGAGACCCTCTTTGTCATCGACGGGACCGTTGCCCAGACCAGCTCGACCGAGATGAGTACGTTTATCAGCTCCCTCAGTAATACGCTCGTCACTTACAACGGGAGCATGCTGGGAGAAGCGTATGTCCTGGGAAGTGACGCAGACGGTATCGAAAAGTTCCAGTCCGTCGGTGCGATCAACTCCGGAAACAGCAATATCAGTCTGACAATGGATTTCGGTTCAAACCAGGTCTACAGCGGTACTATGGAGTTTGCCACATCACAGGGGACAAAGAGTTATACGCTGGATTCCGCCACGGCTTACAGCTTCATCTCCGGAAGTTCGTTTTCCGTTTCGCAAAGCAATGCCGATTATTCTGGGTCAATATATGTCTCCGGTGACTTCTACGGCCCCAATGCGGAAGCCGTGGGCGGTATCTTCGATGTCTACAGTGCGACCGGGGTAAATGCCGACGGGGTCTTCGAAGCCAAACGCTAAATACTTCAAGGCGGGTTCTCCCGCCTTTTCATCACTCCCAAACCCTATCTCTGCTATAATCCCACAAAAACTTTACAAAGAGCGATTTAATGGGAATCAGTATCGGAATCGTCGGTCTGCCGAATGTCGGTAAATCGACCACGTTTAACGCACTAACCAAAACACAAAATGCCGAGTCGGCAAACTACCCTTTCTGTACGATCGAGCCGAACAAGGCGATGGTCCCCGTACCCGACCACCGTCTTGATGTTCTATCAAAGATCGTTAACCCCGAGCGGGTCCAGCACTCCATGGTGGAGTTCGTGGACATCGCGGGACTGGTCAAAGGGGCAAGCCAGGGCGAAGGGCTGGGGAACCAGTTTCTGGCCAATATCAAAGAGACAGACGCCATCCTGCACATCGTTCGGGCATTTGAAGATGAAAACATCACCCACGTCGACGGGCACATCGATCCGATCCGGGATATTGAGACGATCGAGACGGAGCTGCTGCTCGCAGATATCCAGTCCCTTGAAAAAAGGATCGAACGCCTGGGCAAGGTAGCCCGAAGCGGTGATAAAGAGGCCAAGGCCCAGCTGGAGGTCGCGGAGAAGCTCCTGGCCTTTATGAACGAAGGCCACCAGGTCAGTGCCTTTGAGGAGCGCGAGGATGAGGCATTTTTGCAGCTTGATAAAGACCTCCGTTTTATTACCAACAAAAACATGATCTACGGCGCCAATGTCGACGAGGACAACCTGGCAGAAGATAATGAATTCGTCCAGAAGATCAAGGCCTATGCCGCAGAGCGAAACCGCGAAGTGATCAAACTCTGTGCCAAGATCGAGGAAGAGATGATCGAGATGGAGGACGAAGAGAAACAGGAGTTTCTCGAGGACCTGGGTGCCACCGAATCGGGTCTGGCCCAGATCATCCGGAAATCCTTCGAGATCCTGGGGCTAATCAGCTACTTCACTGCCGGGGTCAAAGAGGTGCGTGCCTGGACGATCAAACGGGGCTGGAAAGCACCCAAGTCCGCGTCCGTCATCCACAACGACTTTGAAAAAGGGTTTATCCGCGCCGAAGTGATCGGGTATGACGACTACGTCAACTCCGGCGGCGAATCCAAGGCCAAAGAGGCGGGCCTGATGCGCCTAGAAGGTAAAGAGTACGTCGTGCAGGACGGGGATGTCATGCACTTTAGATTCAACGTATAAGGAGTAAGTATGGAAGCCGTAGGCAGTACGTTTATTACCGCGATCGCAACGATCCTCCACCAGATCATTACGCTCTATATCTGGGTCGTGATCATCGCCGCCCTGGTCAGCTGGGTGCGGCCGGATCCCTACAACCCGATCGTCCAGATCCTCGGGCGTCTGACCGACCCGGTCTACCGCGGCATCCGCCGCTTTGTCCCGACGGTCATCGCCGGGGTCGATATGGCCCCGATCATCCTGATCATCGCCCTGCAGTTTATCGACCTCTTCTTCGTCCGTCTGCTGATGAGCTTTTAATCTCCCGGTATCCGGGAGATCTTCCACTGGCTGTCGATATCGACCAGCCCGATTACCCTCATTTTCCCGTTAACCTCAAGATATATCTCCCGACTGTGTTCATCCGGGGCCTTTTCGCTTAGCAGTTTGATGGTTGGGCGTGGTGTATCTTTAAAATACAGCGTCAACCTCTCTTCGAGCCGCCGCATTGATACCGGATCGGTCCGGAAATGGGTGCGGTCGTAAGCAAACACCTTACCCTCGTTTTTAGTGTTATTAAGCACTTTGCCCACAAGATCGAGATACGCTTCGCGCGTCATCGTCAAACGCAGAGCCTGTATATCAGCGTTTTGGCGCGCTTCGTAATGCTTGAGGACGATAGCACTGGGTGTTGTGCGTATATCACTGCACCCAAGGCTTAAATACGCTAGGATAATAGTTGAAAAAATAACGAAACGTCTCAATACCGGTCCCTTTTCTGTTTACGGGATTATATGACAAAAAAGTTACAACTCCAAGGGGGTGAGGGTGCGTGTACTGCTGCTTGAAGACGATCCGGTGCTGCTCGAGATCATGGAGGAGTTCCTTGTCGATTCCGGACATAAGGTCGCAGCCGTCTCGGACGGAGACAGCGCCGAAGTGTTGATCGCCGACGAACCCTTCGACCTGCTCCTGCTGGACATCAACGTTCCCGGAAAAAACGGGATGAAGCTGCTGGGGGACATCTCCCGCAAGATCCCGACGATCTTTATCACCTCGATCCAGAGTGCAGCGGAGGTCAAAAAGGCCTTTGAACTGGGGGCGGACGACTACATCAAAAAACCCTTCGACCTTGAAGAGCTCGACGCGCGGATAGGCCATATCATGCGCATCCACGGGATCGATCAAAAAGAGGGGATGCGTGTGGGCGAGGAGACCTTTTTTGATCCCGCTGCCCTGAAGCTCGAGTGCCGCGGCTCACGTTTTCAGCTCAAACGCAAGGAGTCGGACATCCTGGCGTTTTTTATCAGGAACAGAAATCGCATCATCTCCAGTGAAGAGCTGGTCAATAATATCTGGGCCTACGACGAGGTCCCTACCGACGCCACGATACGCACCTATATCAAAAACCTCCGCCAGATGCTGGGCAAAGAGGCCATCACGACCGTCAAGGGTGTAGGGTACCGTTTTGACCCGGTATGAAAAACGTGCGCTGAGGCGCTTTCGGATCATCTACCTGGGTTCCCTTTTTACACTGGCGTTTGTCATCGCCGTTCTCTACTATGAGAACAAACGTGCCTCCATGCTCGAGATGGAGGCGTACAAGATGCGCCATTACGCTTCCGAGATCTCCTCGTATATCATTTCGGCCCATATGCAGGGGCTGGGTGAGCCCGGGAAGGATACCTCCTTGTTTGCGCATATTCCGAAGGAGCAGGGGTTGGAGTTCTCCCTTTACGATGACAGGGGGCGGGGGGTATACGGAAATTTTTACGAACCGGTCCGCCTTGAACGCGGCTTTTACGAAACCGGCGGCAACTTCTACCTGGTGGAGCAGAACACCTATATGCACCTGGGAGTCGAGTACGTCGCCGTCAAGACGATGGCAATTCCGGAGATGTCCGGGGCACTTGTCCGGGAGATCGCACTGATGCTGCTGCTCGCCCTGGGGATCATCTCAGCCATCGGCTTTTACCTCTCCCGGCTCTTCCTGGTCCCAGTCCGCGAAGAGATCAACCGGATCGACCGTTTTATCAAGGATACGACCCATGAACTCAATACTCCCGTTTCGGCGATCCTTATGAGTGTCAGCCGACTCAAAAAGCTGGCGGTCGATCCTACGGTCGTACGACGGATCGAACTCAGTGCCAAACGGGTATCCGATATCTATAACGATCTTACCTATCTCTTTTTCGGCGACCTGAATAAAAAACAACCGGTGCCGATCGACTGGAAAGAGCTGATCGAAAAGCGGGTGGAGTATTACCGCGATTTTGCCGAGAGTAAACATCTTACGATCGAAACGATCCTGAGGCCCTTCAGCAGCGAGATGGACGGCGAGAGTGCGGTTCGGCTGCTGGACAACCTCATCTCCAATGCGGTCAAATACAACCGTCCCGGCGGAAAGATCGCCATCCGTCTGGAGGAGGGGCGGCTGACGGTCCACGATACGGGAATCGGGATGGACGAATCGGCTAAAAACGAAGTCTTTAAGCGCTATAAACGGGTGAACGATGCCGAAGGGGGCTTCGGGGTCGGTCTGAGTATCGTTGCATCGATCTGTGACGAATACGGTATTGCGGTCGACCTGGAAACCATGAAGGGGGTCGGGACGACTTTTACGCTGACGTTCAACTGAGCGTTCCACATTTGCTCCACACGCTTTGACTACACTTGACCCAAACGACAAAGGAGTCAACATGAAACGAATCGCCGTAATCCTGGTGGGGCTGCTTATGGCCACACAACTATTGTATGCCGAAGGGTTTGTCAAAAAAGGGCGGGCCGGGTCCATAGAGGTGAGCATTACATCGGAAAAACCGTTGAGCGTCGGGGACAACTACTTTACGATCACCCTGACAAAAAACGGCCAGCCGGTCGATGACGCAGTGATCCACTGCAAGGTCTTTATGCCGGAGATGCCGGGGATGCCCTATATGGACAGCAAAAACACCGCAATCTTTGAGAAAGCGGGTATCTATAAGACAGACCTGGCCCTCAGTATGGCGGGGACATGGCAGCTGCGCCTCTATATCGATACACCCGACGGCAAAAAGCAGCAGTTTAAGAGCAGTCTGATCTTCTAAGAGATGATGATGCGCCCCCTGGTTATTCTCCTGCTGGTATCTGTGTTTGCCTTTTCCCAGACCCTGGAGATGATGATCGACGAAGCGAAGCGGCACAACCCCCGTCTTAACGCATCGGGCTATACGGCCGACGCCCGGGAGGCGGAAGCCAAGCTCGACGGCAAGCTGGACAACCCCATGCTCACCCTGGGGGTCAACGATATCCTTAGCAGTGATCCTTACGCCAGGGACCGGGAACCGATGCAGACGCAGTCGCTGACCCTTTCCCAGCGTTTTCCCCTGGGCGCACGCCTTGAAGAGAGCGAACGGATGAAACGGCTGGAGGCGGATGCCAGCCGCCTCGGCCTGGAGGAGGCGACAGTCACCCTGGTCTACAGGATCAAGCAGGCCGTCTACCGGATCACCAAACTCAAAAAAAACCTGGAGATCATCAGCCGCTACCAGACGCTTTTGGAGGAGGTGGCATCGATCCATACCCTCTATAACCTCGAATCGCGTACCCACTACCAGATGGCACTAAAGACCGAGATACTCAAGACCTCACTGGCGGTCAGGAAGAGCCGTACGGAACAGGCACTCGCCGTATTGACGGCACGCCTGGAACGTCTGACCGCCCGGCCGGTCGATACGGTGGAGCATCACCTCTTCCTGCCGCCGCTCCCGCTTCTGGAGCGACTCGAAAAAGGGATCGGCAGCAATATCGAACTGCAGATAAAAAACAGGGCGGTCGACGCCTCCGAGGCGGGTGTAGCGGCGGCCAGGGCGGCGGAGGTCCCCGATATTACGGTGGGAGCGGGCTATTTCCAGCGCGACGCCTTTGACGACTATTATGCCCTGAGCGTTACCATCCCGCTGACAGTTTATGACCGGGAGAATATCGCAGTGGTCCGCAGCCTGAAGCTGCGGGACGCCCGTGTGCAGGAGCTGGCAGATCTTAAAAACCGGCTTATCTACGAGATGCGTGAAGCCTACTACGGCCTGGATCAGGCGCGCAGGGAGTACCGGCTGCTGGAAGGGGTCCTGGCCGACCGACGGGAAATCACCGCATCGCTGATCAGCAAGATAGAGTCCAAGCAGAGTTCCCTGCGGGAAGGGTATGACGTGATCCGGGAGACCTTCGAGAGCGAGTTCGCCCTGGCGGCTGCGATGCTGGAAGCCAATCTTCATAACGCGACGATCGAAATGTTACAGGGAGCCGTACAATGAGAATATGGATAAGCATGATGCTGCTGAGTCTGGGGCTTGGTGCCGGTGAGTTGACGGTGGAGCAGCTCTTTAATGTCAAAACGGTAACAGCCAAGCAGGACGTGGTCAAAGAGTCACGGCACTACTTCGGAAGTGTCGAGGTTGATCCGGGGCGTGTGTATGATGTCAGCCTCCGTTTCGGGGGATATGTCGGCCGCGTTGCGGTCGACGCACCCTATACGCGTGTCAAAAAGGGGGAGAAGCTTTTTGATATCTACTCCCCCGAACTCTTCCTTGCCGCAAGCGAGCTGCTCAATACCCTGGGGGGAAAGCGTCCCGAACTGCGGGCGAGTATCGTCAGAAAACTGCGTCTGCTGGGAGTCGACCGGCGGGTGATCGACCGCATCATCGCTGCAAAAAAGGTGGAGGAATACCTTCCGGTCTATGCACCCGCCACCGGTATCGTAACGGCCAAAAAGATCGTTAACGGCAGCAGCGTCAAGGCGGGAGAACGTCTCTATGAGATCACCGACCTCGACCGCCTCTGGGTCATCGCCAAAGTGTACGAAAGCGACCTGGCGTTTGTCAAAGAGGGGATGACGGCGACGGTGCATGTCGACGGTCGGGATGTCTCCGTACCGGCACGGGTGGAGCGGATCTATCCCGATGTGAAGAAGACGGAGCGCAGTGTCTCCGTACGACTGGTTGTGGAGAACGGGGAAGGGCTCTTTTTCCCGGGGGCGTTTGCCACCGTGGAGCTCAGCTCGCCGGAACGGACGGCACTGGTCGTCCCCGGGAGTGCGGTGATCACCAAAGGAGAGCGTTTTTATGTCTTTATTGCCGGAGAGTATGAGGGGGAGTACGAACCTGTCCGTATCGGGGCCCGACGCCTTGCAGACGGGCGGTTTGAGGTACTGAGCGGCCTGAAAGAGGGGGACCGTGTTGTCAACGACTCGCTGTTTCTTTTTGACAGTGATGCCCAGTTAAACGGGCTCTACTAAAGGGGTCGGTATGATCGAACGCATTATCAAGGCAAGTCTTGACAATATCGTGATGGTGCTCATCGCATTTTCGCTGTTGCTTACCGCCTCTTTCTGGGCCCTTAAAAACACTCCCCTGGATGCGATCCCCGACCTCACGCCTCCCCAGATCATCGTCAGTGTCAAGTGGCCGGGGCAGTCTCCGCAGCTGATCGAGGACCAGATCATCTACCCCCTGACCAATGCCTTGATGTCCATTGCCGATACAAAGACGGTCCGGGCCTTCTCCTCCTTTGAAAACGCCCTGGTCTATGTCATCTTCGAGGAGGGGGTGGACATGTACTGGGCCAGGGACCGGATCACCGAGGTGATCGGGCAGAGTGCGCGCGACTTCCCCAAAAGCGCCGATATCAAGCTGGGTCCGGATGCAACGGGGATCGGATGGGTCTACGAGTATGCCCTCACATCCGGGACAAAAAGCCTTGAAGAGCTGCGTACGCTCCAGGAATATTACTATAAGTATGCGCTGCTCGGGGTCGACGGGGTGAGCGAAGTGGCGACGGTCGGCGGGTTTGAACGCAACTACCAGATCACGCTCGACCAGGCGAAGCTGGTGCAGTACGATCTCTCGCCGGACGATATCAAACGCGCCGTCATGGCCTCCAATAATGACCGCGGCGGGCGCATCGTGCCGGATAACGGCTTTGAGCATATCATCCAGGCGCGCGGATTTGCCAAAAGCGAGGCTGACCTGGAAGAGATCGTTATCAAACGCTCCGGCAAGCTCCCCCTTCGGATCAAAGATGTCTCACGGGTCGAGCGCGTCCCCTCCTATCGCAGGGGCATGGCGGACCTGAACGGCCGGGGCGAAGTGGTCGGCGGGATCGTGATCGCCCGGTACGGGGAGAATGCCTACAAGGTCATCAAGGAGGTCAAGGCTAAACTGGACGAACTGAAGATCCCCGATGTCGAAGTCGTGGAGGCGTATGACCGGAGCAGCCTGATCGACAAGGCGATCGATACGCTCAAGGCGACCCTGTTGGAGGAGTATGTGATCGTGCTTCTGGTGATCACGATTTTTCTCTACCACCTGCGCAGCGCCCTCGTGGTGATCATCGTCCTGCCGATGATCATCCTGATGACCTTTTTGCTGATGAAGCTCTTTGGGATCGACTCCAACATCATGAGCCTGGGCGGGATCGCCATTGCCATCGGCGCAATGGTGGATGCCTGTATCGTCATGATCGAGAATGCCCATAAACATATGCAGGGCAGGGGAGCCCTCGGGTTTAAAGAACGACTGGGGGTCATCTACGCCTCCTCTACCCAGGTGGGGCGCCCGATCTTTTTTGCCCTGATACTCATCGTCGTCTCCTTCCTGCCTATTTTCGCCCTTTCGGGCCAGGAGGGGGCGCTTTTTAAACCCCTCGCTTTTACCAAGACCTTTGCCATGCTCTCGGGTGCCGTCATCGCCGTGACACTCGTACCGGCAGTCGTCCTGCTCTTTTTAAAAGGTGAGATAAAAGATGAGCGCAGCAATCCCGTCAACCGTTTCTTTATCCGACTCTATACGCCCGTGATACGGGTTGCTATCATTTTGCGTATCCCGCTCATTGCTGCGGCGCTGCTGGGGGTGGTCTACGGGGTGTGGCTTTATGGGAAACAGAAGTGGGAGTTTATGCCGCCGTTGAACGAGGAGAGCTTTATGTATATGCCCGTTACCCCTTACGGTATCGGGATCGATCTGGCAAAGGAGCTGACCCAGAAGACCGACAGGCTGCTCAAGGAGTTTCCGGAGGTCGAGACGGTGTTCGGCAAGGCGGGACGGGCCGATACGGCAACAGACCCCGCCCCGCTTAGTATGATCGAGACAATCGTCACCTTTAAACCGAGGGATCAGTGGCGTGAGGGGATGACCTATCCGAAACTCCTGGGCCAGATGGAGGAGCGGCTGCAGGTCCTTGGCCTGACCAACTCCTGGACCTACCCGATCCGCGGGCGCATCGATATGCTCCTGACGGGGATACGCACGCCGCTGGGCATCAAGATATACGGAGATGACAACGCCGAGCTGGCACGGATCGCCAAGGCGGTCGAATCGGCCCTGATGGGGTATGGCGGGACCAAAAGCGTCTTTGCCGACAAGACCGGTGCGGGGTACTATATCAACATCGACGTCGACAGTGAGAAGACGGCCCGTTTCGGCATCGACAAGGAGACGATCCTCGGATACGTCAACCTGGCCCTGGGCGGGGCACGGATCGGGACGTTTTACGATGGGATCGAACGCTATCCCATCTCCCTGCGCTACAGGGAGGCAGACCGGATCGATGCGGAGGCGATCCGGGAGCTTCTGGTCAAGACCCCTTACGGCTACCAGCCCCTGCGCAATTTCGCCCGCGTCTATCATGAGACCGCGCCCAGTGTCCTGAAATCGGAGAAAGGGAAAAAGGTCACCTTCGTCTATATCACACCGGCGGATGATACGACCTCCCAGAGCTATAAAAACGGGGCACTGGAGATGCTTGGGGCGATCCCCATGCCGTCGGGTTATTATATGGAGTGGGCAGGGGAGAGTGAATACCTGGAAAGTGCCATGGAGCGGCTGGGGTATATCATCCCCCTGACCCTGGTGGTGACATTTGTCCTGATCTATTTCGGACTGGGCTCGTTTGCCAACGCCCTGCTGGTCTTCCTGACGCTCCCTTTTGCCGTCGTGGGGGGTGTGGTGTTCGTCGACTACCTCGATTACAACTTCTCCGTTGCCGTGATCGTAGGCTTTCTGGCCCTTGTCGGCGTGGCAGCGGAGACGGCGATCGTCATGATCATCTATCTGGAAGAGGCATTGAAAAAGGTATCCGTGTATACCAAAGATAACATCAAAGCCGCAGTCTACGAGGGAGCGGTACTCCGGGTCCGTCCCAAGCTGATGACGGTCTTCTCGACGCTGCTGGGGCTTTTCCCTATTATGGTGAGCAGCGGGGTGGGAAGCGAAGTCATGCAGCGCATCGCCGCCCCGATGATCGGAGGAATCATCAGCTCATCCGTACTGACGCTGGTCCTGATCCCGGCCCTCTTTTATATGCTCAGAAGCCGAAATATCCCGGAGAATTAGGGGTTTAAACCAATGTTTTACTGACAGGATTTCAGCTTGTTTTGAGTCGTCCGTTTAGAGGGAATTTACATCCATAGAGTATAATAGATGATTACATAAGGGAGTCGGGATTTCGTGAAGCAGATGACTTTTTGGCTCATACCTGTATTTATTCTGCTGTTTACCGGTCTGGTGCTGCTTCCCGGGCTCTTTTCCAAGGGGGGTGTGGTCCCAATGGAGCGAACGCTGGAAAGCAGGGTTTTCGAGCCGTTTGATACGAAGTATCTTCTTGTTTTTTTCGGGTATGTGGGGTGCGAGGATATCTGTACCCCCAGGCTCAATGAGCTGGCCGACGTATACGAGGGGTTGACGAAGGAGGAGCAGAATCAGGTCGATGTGGTGGTGGTCAACCTCAAACCGCTTTCCGATCCCGAACAGGTCACCCTTTTCAGCCGCTCCTTCCACAGGGATTTCCATGGCATCTACCTCGAAAAAGAGATCCTGCACCGTCTGCTCGGGGAGTTCGGTGCCCGCTACGCACCGTCATTGACAGAAACGGACGAGTACGACCATACCGCATTCCTTTACCTCCTGGAACAGGAGGGGCCACACTACCGGATAAAAGCGGTCTTTACGCAGACACCCTTTAGAAAAAAGGTGATCGGCGAATATCTATTCCCCCAAAAGGCAGATCATGATCCTGAGTAAGGTCGCGGCACTGTACCGTTCCCTCCATCTTCCCGAAGACCATAAGGAGCTTTTGGAAGATTACCGAAAAGCCGACCGCTTTATGGTCAAACTGATCGCCGTGCACTGGCTGCTCGCCTCGACGCTCAGCGCCTATTTCTACAGTACCTACCTGCTCGGATTCGTGGGGGGCGGTCTGCTGTTTTTGTTGATCTGGAGCGGCTTCCGGTTCGCCTCCGGCACCCCCATGTTCCGCATCCTCGCAGCCCTGGTCCTGATGGGCTTTTCAGCTATCTTTATCCAGCAGCATCTCGGGCGGATCGAGATGCACTTTCACGTCTTTGTCGCCCTCTCGTTCCTTCCGCTTTACAAAGACTACCGTCCGGTGACCGTCGCCGCTTTTTTTATTATTCTGCACCACCTGTTGTTTAACTACCTCCAGGCAGGCGGCGTGACACTGCTGGGAGCCCCGATCGTCGTTTTTAATTACGGGTGCGGGATCGATATCGTCCTGCTGCACGGCTTTTTTGTCCTGTTCGAGTGGCTGGTACTGATACGGGTCATCATGAACCAGTCACGGACCTTCCTTCGGGAAATCCGCTACAAAAACGAAGCCTTCGGACTCAATAGAAACCTGGAAAACCGTGTCAGGGAGTCGGTAAAACAGATCCGCCAGCAGGAACAGGTGATGATCCAGCAGGCCAAGATGGCTGAGATGGGCGAGATGATGAGCTCCATCGCCCACCAGTGGCGCCAGCCCCTGAGTGTCATGGGGCTTGAGATGCAGGACCTGAGGGATGCGTATGAATTCGGGGAGCTGAACGAAGCCTACCTGGACCGTGCCCTGGCAACCACGATGCAGCAGATCCATTATATGTCCAAGACGATCGACGACTTCCGTAACTTTTTCAAGCCGGACAAGACCAAAGAGCGTTTCGGGATCAAGGAGTGTATCGATGATATAGCCGGGATCGTATCGGCGCAGCTACGGCACTACCGGATCGCTTTCCATACCGAGGGAGAGGATTTTACGCTCTACAGTTACCCTAACGAACTCAAACAGGTGCTTTTAAACCTTGTCAATAACGCCAAAGATGCCATTATCGAGCGGGAGATCAAAGAGGGGAGGATCACGATCCGCACCGTCGCGGGCGAGATCAACAAAGTAGTCATCGAGGACAACGGGGGTGGGATCCCCCATGAGATCAGGGGCAAGATCTTCGAACCCTACTTTACGACCAAGCATCAGAGTGTGGGAACGGGGATCGGGCTTTATATGGTCAAGACTATTCTCGAACGCCACCAGGACGGGGCGGTCTTCGTGGAAGATATCGAAGGGGGTACCCGCTTCACAATCGAGTTTTACGGGGAGCACACCCCTCCTACATCTTAATGCCCGAAAGCCTTTGATACAGATCCACGGCATAGGAGTCGGTCATTCCGCTGATAAAGTCGGTCACGAGGAGAAGCCTGTCGTAGACAGTCTCCGGTGATGACGGGAACTGCTCATTGATAAAGCGGAAGTTGGGGGAGATGAGCGAGTAGAGGCTCCGAGAGCGGAAATCGTTGCCGTCTGAGAGGACCGCATGGGTGAAGAAATCCAGCAGCCCCTCCAGCGCCTTGCCGCCGGCCAGCTCTTTGGTAACGGCGCTTTTATGGCTGTAGATATGGTCTCGGCCCAGGGACTTAAGAGCTTCCAGGAGTTCCCCGGCCGCCCCGTGTTTGAGGAGATCCGCTTCGTGGGTTCCGGCCATGATCGCATCGTAATGCTCCATAAAGGCGTCTATGGCCGATTTGATCAGGAACTGCTGAATAAAGATACGCAGCCACTGGACCGTCAGCTCCTCTTTTTCCGGGTAGTGGGGATTGATCCGCTTCTCCTGCCGCTCCAGTTTCTCAAGCAGTGCACGGCCTTCTTCACTGGTGATATGTCGCTCCAGGTACTCCCGGATCCGGGGGAGGGTGACCGCGCCTTTTTTAAAGCCGTCCTCGATATCGGCGGCCATGTAGGCGACGTCGTCCGCCGCTTCCAGCAGAAAGACCAGCGGGTGACGGGAGCTCCCCATGCCGCAGGCGTCGCGGATCGTCTCGAATTTCGCCTTTTCCGACTGGAAATAGCCGATCTTCTTGTAGCTCAGTCCCCTGGTCCTGTCAACCTCGAGCGAACTGCGGGGGTATTTGATGATCGTCGCCATCGTGGCGTAGGTCAGGTCGTAGCCGTTGACGTCGCCGTCCTTGTCGTACATGTAGTGGATCTTGGTGATGTAGCGGAGCGCCTGGGCGTTTCCGTCGAAGTGGGTGAAATCACCCTGCTTGGCGGCATCAAGCCCCATGCCATCCTTGGTAAACATGTCTCCGAAAAAGCGCTGGATCACCTCTTCGCCGTAATGGCCAAAGGGCGGGTTGCCCAGGTCGTGGATCAGCCCGGCCGTGGAGAGGATCGCCCCGAGGCTGCCTGCATGGTCAGCGTCCAGCCTGCCGCTTCGGATCAGCTCGTTTTCGACGCTGACCCCAAGTGAACGGGCGATACTGGAGACCTCCATGGAGTGGGTCAGCCGTGTCCGGACATACCCCGTACTCTCCAGGGGAAAGACCTGCGCCTTGTCCTGGAGGCGGCGGACCGCCGAGCTGAAGACGACCCGGGAGTAGTCCTGCTCGAAGGCGTTCCTGCTGTCGTAGGGGGCATTGGTCTTCGGGGTGGGGTACCCCAGGCGTGCGGGGTTGAGGAGCTCGTTCCAGTTCATCGTATCGCTTTCGTCGTGATTTGGATGTATTATAGCCGCTTCACGTTATGGTGCCGATAAACGGGTCAGGGTGTTAAGCCGCATTAGTCTAAAATCGAATCATACGATATTCACTTCCCAAAGGAAGGACGGGCATGAAACAAGGTTTAGGGATGATCGCCGCACTGATGATCGGCGTGACGCTCCTCTGGAGCAGCCCGGATTCGGTCCGGACGATCGGGATTGTAGCCGACGGACCGTATGCCCGAAGTGCTCCAGGATTTTATGCAGATCTCACCCATGACCCATTTTGTCAGTATGGCCCAGGCGATCCTCTACCGCGGGGCGGGGCTGGAGACGGTCTGGCCCAATATGGTCTGGCTCGTGGGGGTTGGGGCGGTCTACTTCCTGCTGGCCCTGGCATTCTTCCGTAAAAGCCTCGCTTCGGCACAATAACGCAAAAATTTCTGACAAACGGAACAGTATGAGTACGATTATTATCCTGGATACGGAGACGACGGGCCGCCCCAAAGGGGAGGACCGCATCTGCCAGCTCGGTTTCCTGACCGACCATACGGGGGAGTGGGAAGTCCACGAAGACCTCTGCCACCCCGGCTGCGATATCCTGGCCGACGCCATGGCGATTCATCATATCACCAACGAGATGGTGAGTGACAAGCCCCGCCTGAAGGAGACGGAGAGTTTCGCCCTCCTTAAAAAGCTCAACCGTCCCGAAAACATCATCGTCATCCAGAACGCCCCTTTTGACCTGGGGGTGCTTTACAGCGAAGGGTTCGAGTGGCAGGGAAGGGTGGTGGATACCCTCGTATGCGCCAAGCACCTGCTCTCTACGCGCCGCCATGCCCTGCAGTTTTTACGCTATGAGCTAGGGCTTTACCGCCATGAGAAGATGATCGCCGAGGCCCTGGGACGTGAGATCAGGCCCCACGATGCCGTCAGCGACGTATTGGTGACCAAACTGCTCCTGAATCACCTCCTCGAACATGTGGAAAACGACATCGAAAACCTGATCACCCTGACGGGAACGCCCGCCATGATCAAAACGGTATCCTTCGGGAAGTACCGGGGACGGAAATATGAAGAGGTGGTATGCGCCGACCCGGACTATTTCCAGTGGGTGCTGCGTGAGTTCAAACAGCTGACCCCCGATGCCCGGGCGACGATCGAATACTGGTTTGCCAACGGCTGCTAATCCCGGAGAAAACGGGGGATCTCAACGGTAAAAGCCGCCCCGCTTTCGCTATTTTCAAAACGGAGTGATCCGGATAGCTTCTTCTCAACCAGGTTTTTGGAGACATAGAGTCCCATCCCCATCGATTCGCGGTTCTCTTTTGTCGTGAAGTAGGGGTCGAATACCCGCTCCTTGATCTTTTCGGGGATCCCCCCGCCGTTATCTTCGACACGTATGTGCAACCGCTCCTCCTCTGTTATCTGGAAACTGATGCGGATCTCCCCCTTGCCGCTCACCTGGTTGCGTGAGACCGCGTCGATACTGTTGCGGATCAGGTTGATCAGGACCTGCTTGAGGGTGCCGGAAAAGGTGTTAAGCGTCATATCGCACTGGTTGCATATCCGGTTGTCTTCCAGTGTCGTCGTAAAGTGCCGTGCCGGGCAGCGGCAGGAGGCCTTGAGGGAGATCTTCTCCTGGATCAGGGCGGGTTCGTTAAAGTAGATGCTGCTTTGTATGATCGCATCGACGGTGACCGTTTCCGGCCGGGTCTCGTGATCGATCAGGTTTTTAAAGTCGTCGATCACACTGGACATGTAGTTGATCTGGTGCATGGAACGGCCGATGATATTGTCCAGGTAGGTCTGGTCCAGTTCGCCGAACTTATTGGCGTCTCCCAGGTCCTGGATATAGAGGGCAAGGGCATTAAGGGGCTGTCGCCAGTGGTGGGATATGGAGACGATCAGGTCGGCCATGGCGAGGTGCCGGGACTGCTGTGCCATCAGTTCGTCTTTGTTTTTGGAGGAGCGGATGACCGAGAGGAGGTAGACCAGGGAGATCCCGACTAGCAGTAAGATCATTCCCAGGAAGGTCATGAAGCGCTGTTTTGTATCCATGATCTCCCCGATATCACGAATAATATCGTCTGCGGGAAGGGAGACGCGGATACCGCCCCGTATCTGCCCGACCTCATAGTCCGAATGACACTTGATACAGGAGGCTTCGGTGCGCAGGGTTCCCATAAAATGGATCTTCTTCTTATCGGTAAGATCAAAGGTATAGGTATAGGGTTCGTCGGGATGGGCCCCAAGATACTCCAGGGCCTCTTTTTCGAATGAATCGGCAGGGGCATTGGCGGGATTGAGGGGTGTAAGGCTGGTGATGTGGTAGTAGTGTCTGGTCGTCCGGTTGGCGATCTCGGCAACCTGTTTGGTCATCCATGCGGGATTAACCCGGAGGTAATGCTCCCCACTCCGGCTGGTCATTAGGTTATCCGCCAGGAAGGGATTGGGCTCCAGTCCCTTTTCCTGTTTGATAAAGACACCACTGTGCATTGCATTCCATCGGCGTAAAACCACCATGCTCTCAAAATGCGAGATCGCTTCGTTTTTTAGGGTCATTTTAAGGTTGTTGATCTCATTCTCACTGGCATGCTGGATCAGGAAAAGGGCATAAAGGATCAGGATAATGAGAGAAAGTCCCAGAAGCAGGACGCTGGTCTTAAGAAACCGGTAGTTTTGATAGAAGCGTTTGATCATAATACTCTTACCTTAATAGCGGCATATTAAGTGATTTTATAAGGATAAAATTAAATAAACGTTAAAAAATCTATTTATATTACGGTAATCGAGGTGTCACAGCGGCGCGGTAGGATAGGGGAAATCGAATTAAGTAAAAGAGCCTTTAATGCTTTCACTGATCTACATCGTCTGCGGTTTGACGTTTATCTTTTTCTGGGGATACGATCCGATCGCAGCCGCAATCGGCATCGGCAGTATCGCTTTGGGCGGTTTCTCTTCTATAAAATAATTTTTTTTTATGGAAGGGGCTTTTCGTTTTAGCTTTCCTACATCTCCTTTTGATTAGAATATTCACAATTTTTTAATTTTCCGCCGAAGGTCCCCCGTATGCCCAAAACGCTAAAAAACTTTATCTTCGTCACCATGATGTTCCTGACCATTATGATCTTTTCCGCCATCTACCTCTTTTCGAGCTATCTCCATACGACCCTTTCCAAGCAGGAGGCGGTCAAGACGTCCGATGCGATCGCCCTGCAGGTCTTTGCGACGATGTACCAGGTGATGAGCAAGGGGTGGTCCAGGGAAGAGATGGAGAGTTTCCTGGGATCGACCAAGGAGGCGTTTGCCAGCACCTCCCATACGATCGATATCTACCGGGGAAGGGGAGTCGAGGAGCTTTTCGGAACGATCCCCCAAAAGAGCCGTGATGAACATGTCATGGAAGCCTTTACGACCGGCAGGCAGGTCGTCAACCACGAAGACGGGGTCATCCGGACCATCATGCCGCTCGTGGCGAAGAACGAGTGCCTGGTCTGCCATATCAACACCAAGCAGGGGGATGTTCTGGGTGTTATTGACGTCACCAACGACCTGAGCTCCATCACAAGCGAGACCAATACACGTTATATGATCTTCTTCCTGATCGCCCTGCCGTTTGTCATCCTGCTCTCCTTTATCCTCTCGCGTTATGTGAGCAAGCGGCTCGACCGCAGTATAGGCCGTTTTAACCAGAAGGTCGAAAGCGTCAACACGGTCAAGGATTTTAAGAACATGGATATCCAGGACATCGACCTGGGCTTCAGCGAGCTGAACTGTATCCTGCACAACGTCAACACCCTGACGACAAAGCTGCGCGACATCGCGGTGGACAAGGACCTCCTGGAGTTTGAGATCCGCCTGCTGGACAAGTTTATTATCACTACCGATGTCGTCAAGGACTGGAAAGAGTACATCAACGACCTCCTCATCGAGATCAACCACGTCATGGATGCCTACAGCCTCTTTACGATGTTCAGGGTAGGGGACGAGAACTACGAGATCGAGATCTTCTGGAAGGGGGAGCCCCGGGAGGAGACGATCGTCATGATGGAGGAGATCGCTTTTAGGGAGATCAAAAAGAGCCCCTACTTTGACGAAGTGATGCAGTACCATATCAACCACAACGTGGCGGACCGGACGGTCAAACTACCGGCACTCAGCCATGAGGAGATCGAACTGCAGACAAAATCCCTCTTCCTTGATACCCCGAAAATCGGCGGGATCGTCGGGATCGGCGTGCAGTCGCTGATGGTCCAGGACCAGATCCGCTACATCGTCATCGAGGGGATCCTGACGACGCTGATCAACCTGGTCGGTTCGGTCAAGGCGATCCACAAATACACTAAAGACCTCGAATACTACGCGACCCGCGATCCGCTGACGGCACTCTTTAACCAGCGCGTCTTCCGCGATCTGCTGGAATACGAGATCAAGCGGGCGGGTCATCACGGCTACCGTTTTGCCGTCTTCGTCATCGACTGCGACAATTTCAAACCGATCAACGACCGTTACGGCCACAGCTTCGGTGACCAGTTCCTCCAGGAGTTTGCTGACCTGATCGAAGAGATCAAACGCCCCGAAGATATTGCCGCGCGCTACGGGGGAGACGAGTTTGCCATTATCCTGCCCGAGTGCGACGAGCAGGAGGCATACCATATCGCCGAGAAGCTGCTTAAGAGTATGGAAGCCTTCAGTGTCGTTGCCCCCGACGGCGGGATCGCCCAGACGACGATCTCCCTTGGGGTCTCCATCTTCCCCGACCACGCCTCCTCGGCCAAAGAGCTCTTCAATATCGCAGACGGGATGATGTACCGCGCCAAACGCTCAGGTAAAAACGCCATCAGTTTTCCCGACCAGCATGATATCGCCGAGGTCTTTAAGGAGACTCAGGATAAGACGATCCTGGTCCTCGATGCCCTTAAGCACGACAAGATCGTACCACATTTCCAGCCGATCATCGATCTGAGCAATGATAAGATCGAGATCCACGAACTTTTGATGCGGATCGAGATCGAAAACGACATGATCGGGGCAGGGGAGTTCATCGAGATCGCCGAATCGATCGGCGTCATCCACCGCATGGACTACATCGTGATCGAAAAGGCATTCCAGAAGATACGGGAAGAGGATTACGACGGCTATCTCTTTATCAATCTTTCGCCCCGCTCCCTGATCATCGGCGAGTTTATCGACAACGTCACGTCGCTGGTCCACACCTACGGGATCGACAAGTCCAAGATCGTCTTCGAGATCACGGAACGTGAGACGGTCAAGAGCTTTGCGCTTCTGGAGAAGTTTGTCCAGAACCTCAAGATGGAAGGGTTCAACTTCGCCATCGACGATTTCGGGTCGGGCTTTTCGACATTCCACTACATCAAGAAATTCCCGATCGACTACATCAAGATCGACGGCGAGTTTATCCTCAATATCCACAAGGACGAAAAGGACCTCGCCTTTGTCAAGAGTATCGTCGCCCTGGCAAAAGAGCTGCGCGTCAAAACCGTTGCGGAGTTCGTCGAAAACGAGGAGGTGATGAAGTTCCTTAAAGATATCGGTGTCGACTTCGCCCAGGGCTTCCATATCGCCCGACCCTCCAACACATTTACGATCCGCTAGCCCCACGATCATCTTCAAAAGGCCGGTAAAACGGCCTTAAACCAATCACAAAAAAATCATTTACCGTATAAATCATATAAAAAAATGAACTTTGGATAAAGTTGAGAAAAAATTATTTACCCCATAAGACAAAACGATTTAAATTTACGAAACTATACGAGAGTAGCGGAGTAGGTTATATGAACAGTGAAGAGTATCTGACGGAAGTGGGAAAGATCCTGGAGCTCGATTCATTGAGCAATGTAGACAGCACACTGCTCAATGACGAGGTGGTGCGTCTCTATTTTGATGAGCGAGTCCATCCCGATATGATAGAGAGTCTCAGGGAGAAAATCGCACACTGCTGCGATGTTGAGCAATTTAACAGCCATATTGTGGACATTGTCAGAAAACCATTCGCCCGGTTCGGAGTATTCAGCGCATGAAAAAGTTTCCGAGTGAGCTGTTGCGGATATTGGGGTTAAGCAAGCAGGAGGGGGTGACGCCGCTAAGAGTTGATGAGTCGACGTACCGGATCTATTTTGATTACGAGATCAGCGAAAAGACGATCGAGAAGTTCAGGAAGATGCTTAATAACACCTACTGGATCGAAAAGACAAGCCCCCGTACGATCGATCTGGAGAAAAAGCGCAGTTGGAACCTGGACTGGGAGCTGTAGGGGAGCTTTCGCATTCCAGGGCGGCCTTAGAATAGAATGGTTAACATAATAAATATTCTAAATAAAATAATTATCTTCCCCCAGGGAGGCGCTTTTAGCCCCCTAATCCGCCGCTAGGTTTCTTTTGATACAATTTCGCCCCCGACTTTGAAAAACTATTTGGAATTAACGGAACAACTATACATGACACGTACGCAAGCAGCCAAAAAAGCAACTCGAATCAGATCCCTCCGGGCAAAGGACAAGGTCACGGCCACGTTGAATGTCCTGCGGCTCTACGGAAACCCCTCGACAACGGTGGATGAAGTCTCCAGGGAGGCGCAGGTGGACCGTAAAACGGCCCGGAAATATATGACCGAACTCGGACTGGTCAAAAAAGGGACCCGCTACTTTTTTCCCGGATAAGAGGCCGGGGATTACGGTCGGACCGAAATCCCCACTTTTGTAAGAACGCCCTATTCTACCTCTTTGTTGTAATAGACCTTGTAAAAATGCATCCCCTTGGCTTCGTCGTATCCCTTTTCATAGGAGACGCTGCCGTGCTCGTTTCCGAAGAAACGGATCTCGATGCCCGTATCGAGGCGTACGAGGCTTTTGATCTGCCGGCGTTCGCGCTTTAGGTCCCGGTGGGCGATGTCAAAGCGCGGCAGGTCGGTTGGGTTAAACTCCGTCTTCTGCTGGTACTCCAGGAAATCCTGTCTGAGATTGGGTTCGCGGAAGACCATGTTGTCGTGGATAAAGGCATCGTAGTCGAAAACGTCGTTTTTTTCCAGGTGGTCGATGGCGCTGTTGAGGAACTCCAGCTTGGTCTCGGGTTCGTATTTGAGGCTCAGGACATCGTCGCCGAAGGTCTTGCAGAGGTTGACGACCTGCTTGGTGTTGTATTCGTCGGTCTTTTTGGGTTCCACGCCCAGGAACTTGTTGACCCAGTATTGGGTGTTCTGGTCGCGGTCGACAACGACGACATCATACTCTCTGTCCGGATCGTCGAAGATGAGGCACCCCTTTTCGATCTTGGAGACGTTGATCCCCGTTTCCTTGGAGAAACGGATCCCCAGGTCGTTTTCCGTCACCTTTAAAAAGGGCTCCTTGTGCTCGGATTTGAAGATCCCGACGGCATCGGTCTGGAGTTCGTTGCGGCGGACGTTTTTAAAGTGGACGATCAGCAGCTCGCCGGGGACGATCTTGGGGTGGACGGAAGCGTTAAAAAGATGCTTGGCGATATGCTTGGTGGTCTCGATAAAGTCCCCCTCCTCCGGGTCGGAAAAGAGCTTGGAGACGTAGTGGTACATCTCGTTGAGATTGATATCCGAGGCGTGGGTAAAGCCCATAAAGCCGCTCTTGCGCAAAAACGGCTTGAGGAAAAACTCGATCAGCGTCTCATCCAGCTCCGCGTCGGTGCGCTGAAGCGCATCGGAGAGGAAGAGGGGTTCGTTTTTGAGTTTGTTGCCCACTTTATGGGTAATAATGCGGTTGACGGATGCTTCTGTAAAATTCATGGAGCTATTGTAATACCTGACGGCTTTGGACGAGATTGTACCGCGGCCCCCGCCCTAGCCTTTGAGATCCAGGCCGTTTTGGCCTTGTGTCAGGTCCATCTCCTCGGCAGCCAGCTCCTGCCTGGCCTTCATCTCTGCCATCATCGCGTTGGCGGCGACTTTGTAGTCGGTCGGGCTGGGGTTGGAGGGGGCCATGGCGGCGCTTCGTACCTGCTGCATCTTCTGGATCGTCGCTTCGGGCGTGTTCTCTTCGGACGCATCAATGGGCACTTCGCCGCCGACGGCATAGAGCCTGCCGTCGGGCGCTTTCTGGTAGGTAAAGCTGGCTCCGCCTTTGACGATCCCGCCCCCAGCGGCGATATGGGCCGCTTCGTGGGCGCGCACTTCCGAGTCCCGGGCGCGGAGTTCGGCGACCATCTGCTTAAGCGCCGGGTCGTCCAGGTAGGAGAGGGGTGTGTCGGCCCCCTTTTTTTCAGAGCCGCCCTCTTCCGCCCGACTCTCTTCCTGTGAGACGCCCTTTTCCTGTGTCGTCTCCGCACCATTCTCATTTGAGGCGGCTTCGGGACGGTCTCTCTCCGCCCACGGTTTGTTCCGGTAAAGGTCTTGTGCTGAAAAATCCCCTACTTTCATACCGACTATTCTAGCACATTTTTAGAGGGGTGCCAGGGTGATGCGGTGTTTTTGGGCCAGGGCGTGGTAGCGTTTTAGCAGCGGGGCGTTCTCCTGGCGGTCGATATTGCCCAGGCGGATATAGCCCCCGAGCCGTTCGCCCAGGACCACGGCCAGTTTTTTGCTGCTGAGGTAGATCGTCACGCGGATGGGGTAGCGGATCTCCTCCAGTGCGCGGATGACGGCGCGAAGCTGCGCCCCTTCATGGGTGGCGTATTCGGCCGCCCCGCGGAAGACCCGAAATGCCTGCCGGTAGTACATGACACCGATGTAGTCGGTATTTTTCCCGTGGGCATAGGAGGCGGCAAAGATCTCGATGCATTTTTCCATGAACATCCCCCTTTTTTTTGTGCTGAAAATATATCATTTTGTTATATTATTCGCCATAGAATTGACAATATGCTATATTTTCTCCGATTTACGGGAGGAGCCATGCTGATCCATATCGACCTGGACTGTTTTTTCGCCAGCGCGGAGCGCACCATCGATCCCAGCCTCAAGGGAAAGCCCCTGGCCATCGGCAACCGTGGGGATATCGCCATCTTCAGCCATGTCAAAAAGAGGACCTTCTCCTTTAACGACAATAAAGGCGCCTTCTCCGGAGCCTCCTACTACGACAAGTTCGGCACCGGGGATAACTGGCAGCAGCACTTTATGGAGGGTGACCGCATCCGCGGTATGATTGTCACCGCCTCCTACGAGGCCCGGGCCGTGGGGGTCAAGTCGGTCATGAGCCTCGGCGAAGCGCTGCGCATCTGCCCTACCCTCATCATCCGTCCTTCGCGCATGCGGCTCTACTACGAGCTATCCCAGCGTCTTTTTAAGTACCTTCAGACCCAGATCCCCGTCCTGGAACAGGCGAGTATCGACGAGTTCTACGGGGACCTGGGCGGATGGGTCGAGGAGAAGGATGTAGCGGCGTTTATCCACCGGCTAAAAGAGGAGGTGATGGCCCGGTTCGATCTGCCCATCTCCGTCGGGGCATCCCATACCCGTACCTTTGCCAAGATCGCCACCTCTTCGGCAAAACCATTCGGTACCCGGGTTCTCTTCCCCCATGAAGTGGCGGCGTGTATCGATCCGATGAAGATTGAGGCGTTCCCGGGTATCGGACGGCGCATGGCGGCCAAACTGCACCGCTACGGGATCAAGACGATCGCCCAGCTTAAGGAGATGGGGGACCTGCTGCAGGGGCTCGGGCGGCCGGGGCAGGATATCTTCCGGCTGATCCACGGCCAGGCGGACGACGGGATCACCCCCTTCCAGGACCGCAAAAGCATCGGGATCGGCCGGACCTTCGACCCCGTGACGTGCCGAAACGAACTGTGGCGCCGGGCGACGATCCTGGCGAAGCATCTCTCCTATACGGTTGCCCGCCTGGAAGCGCGCCCGACGACCTACCACTTCAAGATCCGCTACGAATCGGGCAACAGATCTGCCGCCAGCTACTCGGAAAAACGGCTCTTTTCGGAAAAGTTTTTTAAAGACCTGACCCTGGAGAAACTGCATGAACTGGATCTCTACCCAACCGACGCAGTCACCTATATCGGACTGACTGCTTCCAACTTTGCTACCCATAAGACCGTCTTCTCGCTCCTGGAGTTCGAGAAGGACCGGCGCTTTGCCAGGCTGCTGAACGCCAGTACGAAGATCCGCGACAAATACGGCATTGACGCCCTCTCCTGGGGGAGCGAGCGGGAGAGTTTTTAGCGGTGGCGGTCAAAGGCCTCCTGCAGCAGTTTTCGGTCATGGCGCTTCTCCCAGACGGGCCGCTCCTTTTCATACCCGTTCCATAGGCTGCTTTCGAAAGTGGTCTGGTTCTCCTCTTTGTAAAAGACCCCGATGGGGAGCCGTTCCTGCTCCATGGCGCGGGCAAAGGCGTCGGGGAGGCTGTGGGGTGCGTGTCCCGCCTCTTCCAGGAGATAGGTGTTCTCCTTGAACCACTGGTGGGTATTGACCCGGTTGAAACTCGGACAGGGCTGGAAGATATCCACCAGGGCGTATCCCTGGTGAAGGATCGCCTCCTTGATGCAGTGGAGAGCGTGTTTCGGGTGTCCCGTACTGACCCGTGAGACGAATGTCGCTCCCAGGGAGAGGGCCGTGGCGATGGGGTTGAAGGGGCGGTTGCTCACGCCCCGCACCTGGACGGGAGTCGTAAAGCCGGGCTGGCTCGTCGGGGAGGCCTGCCCCTTGGTAAGCCCGTATACCATGTTGTTATGGACGACATGGAGCAGGTCGACGTTGCGCCGGACGGCGGCGAGGAAGTGGTTGCCCCCCTCCCCGTACATGTCCCCGTCGCCCCCTTCGGCGATCACCGTCAGGTCGGGGTTGACGCTTTTGAGTGCCGTAGCGACCGGCAAGGCACGGCCGTGGAGTCCGTTATACATGTGGACATCGAGGTAGTGCGGCGTCTTGGCCGCCTGTCCGATTCCCGAAACGATAGCGGTCCGGTGCTTCTCCAGATCGAGCTCTTCCAGGGCCTGGCCCAAAAGCCGCAAAATGGCAAAGTTCCCGCATCCCGGGCACCAGGCGATATCAACATCGGGGCGTGCGTAGGGGGTACTCATGATAACTCCTTTAGTGTCTCAATCATCTGCTCGCGTAAACGGTCGACGAAAAAGGGGAAGCCGTTGCTCTGGAGCACGGTCCGGTCGACGGAGATGCCGTGTTGGCGCAAGATCCCCGCGAACTGGGCGTTGCTGTTGTTTTCGATGACGATCACGTGATCCGCGTCGTGCAGCGGACGGAGGGCGTCGGGATCCAGGGGGTGGACCCAGCTAAAGTGGACCTGGAACAGCGTCGCATCGTCCAGCAGATCCAGGACCTCTTCGATCGCTTTTTTGCTCGATCCCCAGCCAACGACCGCGATGGTGCCGGACGTGCGGACCAGGGGCGGCAGGGCGGCTTTGAGGACGTTATCCCCTTTGCGGTGGCGTTTTGCCACCATCGCATCGCGTACGGCATAGCTTTCGGTTATCTGTCCCCGTTCGTCGTGCTCGTCGCTGTCGCAGCAGACCAGCCCATCCCCGTAGCCGGGAATAGCCCTGGGGCTGATACCGCTATCGGTGAGGGTAAAGCGGCGGTAATCGGCTGTGCTCTTTTCGATATGGTACTCGTTGGCGAAGTCCGCTTCGAAATCGACCGGGGCCGTCGCCTGGTAGGCGTCGGCCAGGTACTGGTCCGAGAGCAGGATCACCGGAACCTGGAAACGGTCGGCATACTCAAAGGCAAGGTGGCCGAGTCGGAGGCATTCGTCGGTATCTCCGGGGGCAAGGACGATCCGGGGGAAATCACCGTGCCCGGAGTGAATGGCGAGGTTCAGGTCCCCCTGTTCGCTTCGTGTAGGAAGACCTGTTGCCGGTCCGGGGCGCTGTGCGAGGTAGACGACTGCCGGGGTCTCGGTCATCCCCGCCAGGCTGACCCCTTCCCCCATCAGGGCGAATCCGCCCCCCGAGGTGGTCGTCAGGCCGCGGGCACCGCCGTACCACGCCCCCAGCACCATGTTGAAAGCTGCGATCTCATCTTCTGCCTGCTCCACGAGGATCGTCAGCCGTTTACTCTGCTCAGCCATGAAGTTGAGCACACCCGTCGAGGGCGACATGGGGTAGGCGGCAACGAAGTTGCAGCCGCCCGCCAGGAAACCGAAACCGCAGGCGGTGGTGCCGTCAAGATAGAGTGGTTCGGAAGGTTTTGGAGGGGGTGGGAGCCGGAGCGTGTTTTGCTTTCGCAGTCCCCTGCCCCGTCCGATCCCTTTGGTCATGACGGCTTCGTTGGTCTTGGGATCACGGCTTGCGAAGAGCTCCATGGTCGCTTCGCGGGCGATCGTCTCGTCCGCATCCAACAACCCGAGGATAATGCCGGCGGCATAGGTACTGATGTACTGTTTTCCCCCGGCATCCATCGCCTCCCTCTTTAATGAAAGAGCCAGATCCCCTACCGCCCCTTCGCCTACGAGAAGGGTCCGTCCATCGATGCGCTCGCTGGCATGCTCCAGGGCATCCTCGTCCAGGGCGCAGTAACAGTCGGCGTGCCATGTGGGCGCGGCAACGGGTACTGTGCCGATGCGGATCTGGACCGTATTGCTCCCTCCCCGGATACGGGACATATACTCTTTGGTGGAGAAGAGGAAAAACCCCATCCGTCCGAAGGTCTCCACCAGCAACTTCTCCACGCTCTTGATCCCGGCCCCGGCGGGGCCACCGATCATAATACACAGTGTCTGGTGTTGTCGTTCCATGTTATCGTCCCTTCCATGATATTTTGCCGCCGTAATACCCCAGTACGATGACACACGCGACGGTGCCGAAGACCGTACCGTGATAAAAGCAGGATGCCAAGCCGTCTCCATAGGCGAGGTCCGGGGACTCCAGCCGCATGATAATGACGACCGTACCTACGGCGATAGTAAAGGCCGAGACATATATCTTGACCATAAAAGGCCGAGCTTTGGAAAATCCGTAATTGACCCCCCAGCTCAGCAGGCCCGGGATCATGGCCACACCACCCATTACGGTTGCCGTAAAAAAGGCGTAGAATACCGAGATCTCGTAGGCTTCGGTCGGATCAGCTAAAAAGAGCAGGTCCATCCCGCCGGAAAAAAAGTGAAGGGCTATGGGAAAGTGTACAGTCATGGGGTGGGGATGGTATTTGCGGTACCACTCCTTAAGGCCCCTCTCCTCTTTGTGTGTCGTCTCGGTTTCGAGGTTTCCGACACGTTCGAGCTCTTCAAAGACCTCGTCGCCGTGGGGCGCCTCTTCCAGGTAGGGGGTGAGATCCCGGCCTGCCTGCAGCCGACCCATATGCTCTCCGCCCTCCCAGTGGATATTATCCGTAACGTCGTAGACGACGCCCTTATAGGCGATGTAGGCGGGCCGGCCCTCTTTCCCGTCGTACCGTTTCAGCTCTTCGGGACTCACGACCGGTCACTTTTCGATCGGCAGACCGGCTTTGTGCCATGCGGCGTACCCCGCCGAATACCAGTAGACGTTTTTGTACCCGAAATCCTTGACGGCTGCCGCCGCTTCGTAGGAGTTGGCGCAACTCAGCCCGTAGCAGTAGAAGACCATCGGTGTTTTAGGGTCTTTGGGAAGGCTCAGGACCGTATACCGCGCTTTTGAGACATCAAAGAGCACCTCTCTGGCCCCTTTGACGTGTCCCTGTTCAAAGTGCGCCTTGCGACGCGCATCGTAAAAATAGGCCCCTTCTTTATAGAGTCGGGCTGCATCTTTGGTTGTGACGATATGGATCCCCTTGGCCTTGGCCTCTTCGGGCAGCGGTGCCACGGGGCAGACTTTGTAGGGGATCTCGTGGAGGTAGGATTTTTCCCCACCGTATTCGACAGCCAGAAGGCCACCTCCAAACAGTACCAGGGTAATCAATAGATAGAGTAACCGTCTCATCGTATCCTCCTTTTCAGCTTTCGATACGTTCGTTGTCCTGCAGTTCGTCCAGGTAGTCGCACACCATCGTACTCTCTGTACACTCCTGGAGGTATTTTTGCGCGCCGGCACCCATGAATTCGGCCAGTTTTTCCGAGACGAACTGCCAGTTGACCAGCTCCCACCACGCCTCAAGGTATTTGGGACGCGCATTGCGGTGGTCGATATAGTATGCATGTTCCCATACGTCGCAGGTCATCAGTGGGAAAAGACCGAAACGCAGGGGGGAGTTGGCGTTGCACATCTTGTGGATATGGAGTCTTTTCTCTTTATCGACGGAGAGCCAGACCCAGCCGGATCCGAACAGGCCCGTCGCCTTTTCGAAAAAAAGGTTTTTAAAGGTATCCATCGAACCGTACTCCCCTTCGATAAGACTGAGCAGTTCGGCCGAAGGTTTATGCTGTTCCTTCGTAAGGCCTTTAAAAAAGTAGTTGTGGTTGAAAACCTGGGAGGCGTTGTTAAAGATCGCGCCGTCGGCCTGACGGATGATATCTTCCAGGTTCATCGATTCGTAAGGGGTCTCTTTGATCAGGCTGTTGAGCTTGTTGATATACCCCGCATGGTGTTTGCCGTGATGATACTGCAATGTTTCCGCAGACATCAACGGCTCCAGTGCTCCCGCTTCATAGGGGAGTTCCATTAGTTGATGTTGCATAAGATGCTCCTTTTAAGCCAGGCGGATCACTGAAATGATCAAGACACCTAACTCGAAAATAATGACATAGATGTAATCCAAAACTGTCTCTTCGATACTTTTCCTTCGCATAATCCACTCCTTTTTAAAGGGTTTCGATCTCAATGATACTGCACTCGAGTGTCCGTGGGGTGGCTGGAAAAAAAAGAGGGGTATACGGGGGGTCAGGCGAGCTGATAGCCGATGTTGACGATGTTTGTGATCACGCCGTCGGGGAGCTTTTTACGCAGTTTTTTAACCAGGGTCTTGATGGCGTCGGGAGACATATATTCGCCGTGGTAGACATAAGCTTCGATCTCTTCGTAGGTGACCACGTCGCCTGTTTTGCAGACGAGCAGCTCCATCAGGTCGCTCTCGTGACGGGTCAGGTGTTGTTCCCGGTTGCCGCTGCATACCGCTTTCTTGGCAAAGACATAGGTCGTTCCGTCCTCGAAGGTGTGGATTCTGTCTGAGAAATACGGGAGGTTCTTGGCCCCTTTGGCCAGGGCCCGGAGAAGGTTCTCTTTTTGGAAAGGTTTGACCAGGTAGTCGTCAAGTTTCAGCTTGACGGCATCCAGGAGCAGGTCGGTGTCACAGTGGGCGGTCAGCATGATGATCGGGATGGCGGTATCGTGCCGGCGGATCTCACGGACCAGTTCGATCCCGCCCATATTCGGCATGCGGATATCGGTAAGGATCATGTCTGGGGCACGGTTTTTATAAAGCGCTATCGCCTCCTCTCCGTCGGAGGCGGCGATCACTTCACTGAAGTAACTCTCCAAAAAGGCTGTCGTACGGAGACGGGACTCTTTGTCGTCTTCGACGTAGAGCAGACGTACTTTCTGCAGCAGCTTCTTTTTAAAGGGCATGGGTCGTGCCTAAAAGTCGTAGCTTGCGGCGAACTGGATCCGGTCGAGGGCATACTTCTCACCGTTTTCCAGTTCGCGATGGGCCGTGATGTACTCCAAGCCGATCAGGCCGTTCTGGATGGGGACCCACTGGATATTGACATGCGTGGAATCGGCGTGCTTGTCTGCCGTCACGGGAATGTCGTCACCGTTATCCGCATCGACATAGCCGTATGCCAGTGTCGAGCGGAGGGTGCGGCTCCAGCCGTGCTGGTAGGAGAGGTGTCCGCCGGAGGTGTTCTGCAGGGTGATCTCGCCCGCTGCGTCGATACTCCCGACCGGATAGACGGACGATGCCCCGCCGATATAGCGGCCCAGGGCATCCCCTGCGGCGAACCCGAAGCGCAGGTCGTCCAGTCCGAAGGTCTTCAGGCGTCCGGAGATGTGGAATGCCGTGCCGGTCTTGGCATCGGACTTGCCCGGTGCGATCTCTTCCGAATCGGCCCGGATCTGGCGCGCCAGTCCCGCAAGGGAGAGTTCGCCCCAGAGGCCGTACATGACATATTTTGCCACGATATCTGGCATGTGGTCATCATCGGGTACGACGGAGGTTCCGTTGACGTCCAGCAGGACCGATTCGGGCTGTTCAAGGGAAAAATGAAGGGTGCTCTCGTCGAAGGGCTGACTCCACCGGATCTGGGGCTGGCGTATGACGATATCGTTCATGGGGGCATGCAGCGTGTCGGGGGCTCCGCTTCCCATAAAAAGGGAGTTGGTCTGTCCCGCTGTCAGGCTGCCCAGGGTGAAATAGGCGTGTCGCAGACGGGGTCCGTGGGAGTTGGTACCCTTCTCATTGCCGGCGGCCCCGTAGAAGTCCATCTCGATCAGTGTCAGGAGCACGCCGTACTGGGTCGGTTTGCGGGTCTTGAGCCAGATCCGGCTCTCTTTGGCATTCATTGCAAGCTCGCCCTCTTCCCCCCGGGGGTCTGTATTGACCGATGCGGGGGAGAAGCCGATATCCCAGTTGTTTGACCCGCCGCTCCCGCCGACGCTGGGGTTGTTATAGGTCATCTCCATACGGATCCGCCCGCCTACGGACAGGATCGTATCGGAGGTCTTAAGCTCCAGGCTCCCCT
Source organism: Campylobacterales bacterium (assembly GCA_050297855.1). Classification (GTDB taxonomy): domain Bacteria; phylum Campylobacterota; class Campylobacteria; order Campylobacterales; family SZUA-545; genus SZUA-545. The sequence goes on along the minus strand of JBNKTC010000006.1, from coordinate 207,834 downwards.
TGGAGTTGTGGGTCTTGCTTTTGTTTTCCAGCGCCGCAAGCCGTTTTTCCAGATCTTTGATATAGGCATCGTCGTACACCGCCGCCTCTGCTGTCATTCCCAGGAGCAGTGAAGCTGCTATCATCGCATATCGTCTCATGGGTGCTCCTTACTGTCTGTCTCTGAACTGGCTGTGGCAGCGGTTGCAGACGTTGATCATACGATCCAGCGTTGGTCGGATACTCTCGGTGCGGTACTCCAGGGCGATGGTTTTGAGGTTTTCCCCCTCCTGCTCCAGCTCCATGGCAAGGGTCTTAAACAGCAGCCGCTGTTCATCGTTCAGGTCCAGTTCGTCGCCGGTCTGGCGGATCTTCTGGATATCGTCGGACATGGAGGTGATGATCCGTGCGATCTCCTTGGAGTAGCGTACGCGCATGTTGTCCCGGTCGATCTCGCTGTAAAAACGGTCAAAGACCAGGTTGTCCAGGTCGTGCATGACGCTTTTGAGTTTGCTGCTTTTGACCGAGTGGAGCGATGCTTTCCCTTTTTCTGCCAGTTTCGGCAGGGAATCGCGTTCGATGCCCGAACAACCGGTCAGGAGCCAGACCGAACAGCCGAGGACGATCCCTTTGGTGATTTTTCCCATCTTCATCCCTTTTTCTAATCTCAGTTTGTATAGTATAGCGACTCAATCTAAAGGTTCTGGAGGCAGTATGGATACAAAACGGCGCAAGATCGACCCGGTCATGCTCGGGGGGAGTCTCTATATCCCGGCGATCCATAAAAATATGTCAGCCGTCTGTACAAAAAGCCGTTACCCGGATCTCCGTTCGGCCATCGTCTGCACCGAAGACTCCATCTTGGAGTCGGACCTTCCTGCAGCCTATGCGGCGATCGGAGAGCTCCTTGAAGGGCTGCAGCCGGAACGGACGTTGAACGTCTTCCTCCGTCCCCGCAGCACCGATGTGCTAAAAGAGCTGCTCGCCCTCCCCCGGATCGAACGGATCGACGGTTTTGTCCTGCCTAAGTTCGATACGGACAATATGGCGGACTACCTCTCCCTGCTGGAACCTTTTGCCGACCTCTACCATATCATGCCGGTGATCGAGAGTAGGGATATGTTCGATACCGCAAAGCTGGCCGCTATACGCGACACCCTGCTTGGCAGCCCGCTCTCGACGCTGTCGATCCGGATCGGCGGCGAAGATATGCTGAAGCACTTCGGTCTCAAACGGCGCTGCGATGAGTCCCTCTACAGCCTGGTCGCCTGTGCTTCGGTCATCGGGGATATCATCAAGGTGTTCAAGCCCCACGGCTTTAATGTGGCGGCTCCCGTATACAACTGCATTAAAAGCCCCGAAATGTACCGGGCAGAAGTGGAGGCGGATCTTAGGCAGGGACTGGTCGGCAAGACGATCATCCACCCCGGGCAGATCGCCCCGCTTAACGACGCCTATCGTGTCAGTGAACCGGAACTGGAGATGGCCCGGGCCATGGTAGCGGAGGAGACCCCGGCTATTATCGTCAAAGGGGGATCGATGGGTGAAAAGTTCGCCCATGTCGCCTGGGCCAGGACGATTCTCCGGCGGGCCGAGTATTACGGTATCAAAAAATAGGCGTTCAGTGTTAAAAATTTATTGTATAATCGGAGCATGTTAAAACGATCGCTCCCGGCAGGTATGCTGCTTCTCTTATCGCTCTTCCTTCCCATCAACGCTGCAGAAACGGATAATACTCCTTTAAAACATGTCACCCTGCAGTTGCAGTGGCTGCACCAGTTCCAGTTTGCCGGGTACTATATGGCCAAGGAGAAAGGCTATTATAAAAAAGCGGGACTGTCGGTCGACATCCGCGAATACCGCCAGGGGATGGACGTAGTCAAGGAGGTCCTTGCCGGGCGGGCGGAGTTTGGGGTCGGCCGCTCCTCCCTTATTACCGAACGGATGCGCGGGAAACCGGTGGTCGCCCTGGGCGCGATTTTCCAAAACTCTCCCCATGTCCTTCTTGTCCGCGCCGATTCGGGGATCGTGACGGCCAGGGACCTTAAGGGCAAACGGGTCATGATCACCGACGATGCTTCGACGTCTGCATCGATCCTGGCGATGCTCTCAAACCGGGGAATTACGCGAAAAGATCTAAAGATCCAGCCGCATAGTATGGATATCCGCGACCTGATCAACCGAAAGACCGACGCCATGGCCTCCTACATCTCCAACGAGCCGTTCCTGCTCGAATCCATGGGGGTCTCCTTCCGTGCCATCAAACCCCAGGACTACGGGTTTGACTTCTATAGCGATATCTTCTTTACCTCTGAGCAGTTCCTTGATAAAGACCCCAAAACGGCCCGGGCCTTTTATAATGCGACGATCGAGGGGTGGCGCTACGCCTTCGACCATATCGGTGAGACGGTGGATCTGATCCTGCAGAAATACAACACCCAGCACAAGAGCAAGGCGGCACTTCTGTATGAGGGCAGAAGTCTCAAAGCCCTTACCTATATCGACGGGAAGCATGTCCCGCTGGGAAACCTCGATCCCCATAAGGTCAAACGTATTGCCGATATCTTTATGGTCCTGGGGCACCTGGACAAGGACTTCTCACTGGAGGGTTTCATCTACGGGGTTCACCTCAAGCGCGATACCGACCTTAAATTGACCCGAGCCGAAAAGATCTGGCTGAGCCAGCACCCCTATATCCGTGTGGGTATCGATATCGGCTGGCCTCCGTTCGAATATGTGACCGAAGAGGGGGAACACAAGGGGATCACCGCCGAATATCTGCACCTGATCGAAGATCTGCTGGGGATCAAGTTCGAGGTAGAGAAGAACCACTCATGGGCCGAAGTGGTGGAGAAGATGAAGGCCAGGGAGCTGGATATCTACTCCTGTGTCGTCAAGAGCGAGGAGAGGCAGAAGTATATGGATTTTACCAATCCCTACCTCTCGTTTCCGATGGTCATTATCAGCTCCGATTCGGTCAATTTTATCAACGGCCTTAAGGAGCTGGAAGGGAAACGTGTCGCAGTGGTCGAAGGGTACGTTACCCAGGAGATCCTGCAGAAAAACCATCCCAAGATCACGCTCATCCCGATTAAAAACGTCGAGGAGGCACTTCGGCTTGTCGCCTTCGAGAAGGTCGATGCCTATGTGGGCAATATCGCTACGGCTAGCTACTACATCAAAAAGCTGGGCTTTACGAACATCAAGGTCGCCGGGGAGACCCCCTACCGCTTCGAGATGAGTATGGCGGGACGGAACGACTGGCCGATGCTTACCCCGATCCTCCAAAAGGCTTTGGATGCCATCGATGAGAAGGAGAAGGACCGTATCTATAAGGAGTGGATCGCGATCTCGTACGAACACGGCTTTGACTACTCCCTCTTCTGGAAGATCATGGCCGGTGTCGTCCTGCTCTTTGCCGTGATCGGATTCTGGGTCCGCTTCCTGCAAAAACAGATTATCCTGCGGAAAAAGGCGGAGACGCGCCTGAATGAACTCAACCGAAGTCTGGAGGCGGAGGTCAAGACAAAGGTCGAGCAGCTCCGCCAAAAAGATCGGATACTGGTCCAGCAATCCAAAATGGCAGCCATGGGAGAGATGATCGGGATCATCGCCCACCAGCTGAAGCAGCCCCTGAATGCCATCGGTCTGCTGGCCCAGGATGTAAAAGACGCTTATGATTATAAAGAACTGGACGAAGCGTACCTGAACCGCTTTTCCGAAACGATCCAGCACAATGTACAGTATATGGCCGGGACGGTGGATGATTTCAGGAACTTCTTCAATCCCAACAAACAGAAGAAACTCTTCGAAGTCAAAGGGGTGATCGAAAAATCAGTCGAGCTGCTTAACGCCCAGTTTTCCAAATACCGGATACGTTTTGAGGTCCATGGTGTGGATGCGAAGCTTTTCGGTATGAGTAACGAATTGCAGCAGGTGTTGATTAATCTCGCCAACAATGCCAAGGACGCCTTTTTGGAACGGGATATCAAAGAACGCCTGATTACGATCGGTACGCGATATGAAGGGGATGACGAGATGCTGCTGATCGACTTTTGCGATACGGCGGGCGGCATCGACGAGAAGACGATGGAAAAGATCTTTGATGCCTATTTCTCGACCAAAGGGGAAGACGGTACGGGCATCGGGCTCCATATGGTCCGTATGATGATCAAGGAGAGTTTCAACGGTGAGATAACCGCCTCCAACACCGATACGGGGGTATGCTTCAGCATCAAGATCCCGTTAAAACGCGATGCGCTTCGTGAAGAATAAGAATTTTAGATTAAATAAAAAAAAGTTATAGTTTTTCCATCCCTATATCTAAAGGAGTGGATCATGAAGTGTAACGTAGGAACGGGTGACCGGATCATCCGCATTATCGTAGGTTTGGCGCTGTTTATTTACGGGCTGGTAACAGCTCCCCAGGGCGGAAGCTTTATCATCGGCCTGATCGGGGTGGTCCTGGTCGTTACGGCGCTGGTGTCTTTCTGCCCGCTCTATACCATGCTCGGTATTAATACCGGCTGCAAGACCGAATCGTAATTCTCCATATACCTGCATGTTTAATCATGCAGGTAGTCGATCATCTTCCCGTGGATCTTGCCGTTTGAGACCACGATAATACGATCCCGGAAGGGGTCATACTCCTCTCCGTTCTGGTCGGTTACCATCCCGCCCGCTTCCTGGACGATCACCATTCCCGCAGCAACATCCCACGGTTTGAGATTCATCTCGTAATACCCTTCAAAAGAGCCCCTGGCCACATAGCAGAGATCAAGCGATGCCGCACCCAGGCGCCGGATATCCTGGACTTCGGGCAGGATATTTCCAACCTTTTCCATATTCCATGCAAAATCATCCCGGCTTTTATCGATCGTGTAGGGAAAACCTGTGGCGATGAGTGCATGTTTGAAGCGGGTTTCGTCCGTTACGCCGATACGTTCGCCGTTGCAAAACGCCCCCTCCCCCCTGCGGGCATGGTAGAGCTCGCCCTGGATCGGGTTGTAGACGACGCCCGCGGTGGGTATGCCTCCTTTGAAAAGGCCGATGGAGATGGCGACATTGGGGATGCCGTGGACAAAATTGGTCGTCCCGTCGATGGGGTCGATAATGATCTTATCGGGATTTGTTGTGGCGAGCTCACTCTCTTCTGCTACGATACCGAATCCGTTAAAAGCTTTGCGGACCCGCTCGATGATCAGGTTTTCTACGGCCACGTCGTACTGGGTCACGAGGTCTTTGCTCCCTTTGTTGGTCACATCCTTGTTTCCGTAAAAGCCCTCTTTGAGCAGTTCGCCCGCTTCTTTGGCGATGGTTGTCAGTTTTTCGATCATGCCCTCTCCCTTGATTTTCGCTATGGTACCATATTAAAAACAAAACGGACCGCTATGCATATAACCCTTTCGGTAATCCTCCTGCTGCTTTTGACGATCCGCATATTCGCCTCGGAGATGATCCCCGAGCGGCGCAAAGCACAGTTCCTGGACGAACCGGGGTACCTGATCCTCCCGGCACCCTACAGCATGCCGGGCCTTGGCAGCGGAATCGCCTACTATGGCGGGGCCAACAACTACCTTGGACGTACCGATATGTTTGCCGTAAAGACGACCGGGGATGCCGAGGGAACGCTTCTGGGACTATGGGACCTGCATCTCATCGACCGGACCGCCATCCTGGACATGACCTATCTCGATTTTTCCCACACCGCATTTAACCAGTACGCCGCACGGGGTATGGAATCGGGAAAAAACGACTACTCCATTGCCGAGTTGGACCACTACCAAGGGCTCAGCCTGAAGTTCTATCTCTCCTTTTTTGAACGGCGGCTGGAGATATATACCCGCTATAACCAGAGCGAGTCGCGTACTGTGCGGCTTCTGGATTACAACGGGGATATCCGTCAGGAGATCGCCGATCCCTCCATGAACCGCTCCCACCATACCGACGTAAGTGCTGTCGTCGATCTTACGGACGACAGACAGGATCCCCACCACGGTGTGCGCGGTTACATGGATGTCAGCCACCATACCCCAGACGGAGATACGGACCCCGAATTCTATACCCTTACCTGGAATGTCACGGGGTACCTTCCCATCAACCATAAAAGTACCATAGCGCTTAACTACCAGCATTCCGATGCCCTGATGGTATCGAAGGGGGAGACGGACAAGGACGCTATCTCCCAATCCAGCTACCGTGAAACGTTTGCTGATCTTTCCCAAGAAGCCCGGCTGCAGGTCGAGAACAGCTACCTCTACAACACCCATGGAAATGCCCGCAGCCTGGGAGGGGAGAACGCCCTGCGCTCCTATCCCGGAGACCGTTTCACCGGGGCTCACTCGCGCCTGATCGGCGCCGAACTGCGCTGGAACTTTAAAGCCGAACGCAAACCGATCGACCTCTATTTTATCCGGGATATCCGAACCGGCGTGCAGGTCGCCCTCTTCCACGAAATCGGTACGGTGGCCGACAATGCGTCGGATATCTGGAAGGATACGCGCAGCTCAAGCGGAGTGGGGGTACGGTTTATCATGGGATCGGGGTTTGTCTACCGGTTTGATTATGCGACGGGGGATGAGGGAGAGGAGATGACGATCTTTGTGTCGTATCCGTGGGAGGATTTATAACGGGGAAGGAATGAGATCCCTCCCCCTGCGCCGGCCGCTGTGGCACTAAAGCCGCCTTTGGCGGGAAACAACAGGCGATATGGAGTCTTCCTTGTCTGGGGATAGCTGTCGGTTAAATCAACTAAACATCTCCCGCATGATCCCCTTGAACCACTCGTGGGTCCCTTTGGCGATGGCACGGGTACGGTATTTGCCCGATTTTTCGTCTTTGGGGACGTGCCCTTTGACGCTCAACCCGGTCGCAGGGTCGTAGGTGACCTTGTGGGTGACCATGATCGCCTCTTCGGGGTCTTCGCCCACCATGGAGTAGCAGACATTGGCCGGCATTTTTTTGGCTTCGTCCACTCTGTTGCCGGAGAGGCGGTCGGAGACGTGTTCGGCGCAGATCAGGGCCATGGAACTGGCCATCTGTCCGCTTTCGGGATAGGGGTATGATACACAGTCACCGATGACGTAGATATCTTTATCCGTCTTGGTCGTAAAGCCCGGTTCGCGCAGCAGCGCGGAGCCCCACCCCGTCGTCTCGACACCGCTCATCTCGATAAGCGGATGGGCACGGTTGAGGGGGATCAGGTTTAAGACTGCATAATCTTCCTCTTCCAGGTACCCGTCAAGATCGTCACTGTTTTTAAACTTGCGGTAGATCACCTTTTTCCGGTCAAAATCGACATCTTCGAGGTAGCTTTCCCCGCGGAACTCCACGATCCCTTTGTAGAGCTCGGTATAGGCTTCCATAAAGGCTGCCGCCTTCGTTTTCGGTTTGGGGAGGGAGTCGAGGATGATCACCTTGGCATCGATCTCCTCTTTTTTGATATAGTTTGCGATCATCGCCGCGCGCTCATAGGGTGCCGGCGGACAGCGGTATTTCCCCTCGGGGACGGTGACGATGACATTTCCCCCTTCCAGGTCTTCGAGCATCCGCTTGAGGGCGAGGTGTTCGCTGCCGGGGATCAGGGCTCCCGGGGCTTCGTGGGAGGCCCTTCTTATCTTGGCCGCATCCCATTTTGGAAACTGTTTTTCATAGTTGTAGGCGATCCCCGGGCTCATGACCAGGAGGTCGTAACCGATCTCCCCTTTGGTCGTCGTAATCGTCTTGTTCTTCCGGTCGATGGCCGTGACTTCCGTCTGGATAAAGGTATAGCCGTGGCGGTTCGCCGCGTCGTAGTAGTCATGGGTAAGATCGGTGAACTTGACCCCGTCGATACCGCCCAGGTAGAGGTTGCTGTAAGGGCAGGACATAAAGATATCCCGTTTCTCCAGCAGAACGACCTCAGCATCCTTGTTCAAAACCCGCAGCCGTTTGGCAAAGGTGAGCCCGCCGAACCCGCCGCCGATAACGACGACACGGTTTCCGTGCGGTTCATCCATCAACTGGGATGCGGGAGCACTTCCCGCTTTTCCTTCAACTCCGGGCTGGCAGCCGCTGACTGCCGTAGCAGCCAGCGCCATTCCCGAGACTTTTAACATGTCGCGACGACTCAGTGCCATGTGTATTCCTTTTTCTTATTTTTCCGATTAAATGGTAGTGTAATAAATTGAAGCAATACTTAAAGAAACGGAGTGCCTGGATTCCATGCCGAAACTCTTCTTTTTCGATTTGTATAATAAAGTTCAAACCGACCAAACGAGGTAATATGGGCCCCTTTTCACTCCTGTGCCTGTCCGATGATCATTCACCCCACACGATGCTCTATCAAATGGTCAAGGAGGCATTCGGCAACGACGTTTCATTTCTATTTGCAAAGGCCGATGTCGCGGAACTCCTTTCCCTCTCTAAAAAAGAGAAACCGGCTATTGTCATGGTCGACAGGACCGATCCTGTGCTGTTGGAGCGTATTGCCGCCGTTTTTCCCTTTGCATCGGTCCTTCTGGTCGTAGACGGCCCCGACAAGGCGATACTGCAGCTGCTGGAAGAGGAGAAAATAGATGACTACCTGCAAGAACCCGGGGATGCGATACAGCTGCACTTTACGATCCACTCGCTCCTGGACGCCCACCGTCACGGCCTGGAGCTCCATAGTTTTTTAAATGAAAAACGCAACCGGGCCGCGGATATCGTGCGCGAGCGAAAAAAAATGGTCCAGGCTTTCAGGCAGCAGACCGAGCAGATTATAAACGAGAACAGGGAGCTGAAAAAGGAGCTGGCGCGGCATATCAAAGCGGAAGCGGCGTGCAAGGCAGTCCGGGAAGAGGACGAAAAGCTTAAGCGTACCAACCGGCGCCTTTACCAGCAGATCAAGAGCCTGACCAACCAGATCAGCCTGAAAAATATCCTGAATATCGAAATCGAACGTTCCAAGCGGAAACAGCGCGACCTTACCCTGATGATCCTCAGCATCGACCGCTTTAGCGACCTCGAACACGATGACAATGAGCTGGCGCGTGACATCGGCACGCGATTTAAGGCGATGCTGAGCTCAAATCTCCGTATTACCGATTTTATCTCCCACGTCACCCACGGCCACTATAACGTCATCATGACCGAAACCGATTCACAAGGGGCCCGCCATTTTGTGGAGCGATTCGACCGGGAGCTCCTTTCCGGATGGTCCCAGAGTGACGGGATGAAACTGACGGTCAGTTACGGGATCACGTCGTTTGCGGAAGAGGATACGGTAGAGCAGATGATCAAGCGGGCTGAGAATGCCCTAAGCAAGGCAAAGAACAACGGTAAAAGCAATATCGTCTGCCTACCCGAGCCTACCGCTCCTCAAGATAATCCTCCCCCCACTGTTCCAGCATCATCATAAGCGGTTTCAGCTTCTGTCCGAAACGTGTCAGGGAGTACTCGACCCGGGGCGGGATCTCAGGGTAGACCGTCCGCTCCACGATCTTTTCCGCCTCCAGCTCTCTTAGTTTCTGCGTCAGCATCTTCTGCGAGATGCCGGGGATCGCCTTAAGCAGTTCACTGTTTCGCCGCGGACCCTCCCGGAGGTGCCACAGGATAAATACCTTCCATTTTCCGTCGATGACACCCACCGCCGCTTCGATTGCCGAAAGGCCTTTAGACGCTTTGTTCTCCATTGGTTACCTTTTAGTAACTAAGATATATAAAAGTAATTATATTCCAAATATAGCTGTATGCACCTTAATGATTGCTTTGTTTGACTAAGAGGTTTATTGATTATCTGTTTTGAATCTTCTTGATCCACTATCGCCCCCACGTTTAGGCTTCCCTCCCCTCCCTAAGAGAGTGTGCAGTGATCTTTTGTATATAATAGGTCAACTCAAAACGGGGGACGGCCATGAAAATAAAGAGTCTCTATATCGCTTCTTTGGAACCGCAGGCTGGCAGCCTGATCGTTGCGACGGGTCTGATGGAGATCCTGAAGCGGAAGTTGGGGCGGGTCGCTTTTTTTCGACCGATCGTCGCGGAAAAAGAGGACGGGGATATCCGTTTTATCCTGGAGCATTTTTCCCTCACGCAGCCCTCCCCGGCGGCATACGGATATACCGTCGAAGAGGCGGAGCGGCTTCTGGCTTCGGGAAAACGACACGAGCTGATCGAGACCCTGATCGCCCATATCCGCCGCCTGGAGAGTGAATATGATTTCGTGCTCTGCGAGGGCCTCCCCCGCTCCGTTTTTACCGCTACCATCGATTTTGATATCAACATCGAGATAGCCAAAAACTTCACCAGTTCCTTTGTCAGTATCCTCAGTGGAAGAAACAAAAGTGCCGCCGCGATCCGCGACGAAGTAGAGATCGAAGGGGAGACGATCGCCGAGGAGGGTTGTGGTCATTTTGCCACCTTTGTCAACCGGATCGATCCCGATACCCTGGCCGAACTCAAAAACGATCCGTCCCATGGCAAGACGCCGCTTTACCTTCTTCCCGAAATCCCGGAGCTGGATATGCCGTGTATCGGCGAGGTCGAGGAGGTGCTGGGATGCAGGATGCTCGTAGGCAAATCCCAGGATCGAAAACGGATCATCCGCCAAAACAAAGTCGCGGCGATGCAGCTGGAACATTTCCTTGCCCGCCTGGAAGACGGGGATCTTATCATCACCCCCGGGGACCGCGACGATATCGTCCTTGGGACCCTTGTGGCCCACTACTCCAAGGATTTCCCTACCCTTGCGGGTATTCTGATTACCGGGGGGATGGAGCCCGGGGATAATCTTCTGCGGCTGATCCGGGGGATCAAACAGTACACCCTGCCGATCCTCACCACCTCCGCCGACACTTACGAGACGGTGGAGCAGGTCAAAAACGTCCCGTCTAAAATGCGCGCGGGAAGTGACCGCAAGATCGCCCTGGCCAAGGGGATGTTCCGGGCCAATGTCGATACCGAAAGTATCGAAGCGCGTATCGGTGACGAGGGGTCGCAGACGGTCACGCCGATCATGTTCGAATACGGCCTTTTTGAAACGGCACGTGCCGACAAGCGCCGCATCGTCCTCCCCGAAAGCGGTGACGAGCGTATCCTGCGGGCCGTGGAGATCCTTTTGCGGCGGGATGTGGTGGATATCACCCTGCTGGGGGATCCCGGTGAAGTGGAACGGCATGCCGCAGAGCTGGGCCTGGACATTACCGGGGCCGATATCGTCAACCCGGCGACTTCACCCCTTTCGGAGGCGTATGCAAACGATTTTTACGAACTGCGCAGGCAGAAGGGGATCTCCCTCGACGATGCGAAGGAGGCGATGCTCCAGGTCTCCTATTTTGCTACGATGATGGTCCATAAAGGGGACGCGGACGGGATGGTGTCGGGCGCAGTGCACACGACCCAGGAGACGATCCGGCCCGCCCTGCAGATCATCAAGACCAAACCGGGCATCTCCATCGTCTCCAGCGTCTTTTTTATGTGCCTGGAGACGCGGGTACTGGTTTACGGCGACTGTGCGGTCAACCTGGACCCCGATGCGGACGAGCTCGCCCAGATCGCCCTCTCGTCGGCCGGGACTGCGGAAGCCTTCGGCATCGATCCCAAAGTCGCCCTCCTCTCCTACTCCACCGGGGATTCGGGCAAAGGGGATGACGTGGAGAAGGTACGCGACGCGACGCGTATCGCCCGGACCCAGCGCCCCGACCTTGCCATCGAAGGGCCGATCCAGTACGACGCGGCCATCGATCCGGCGGTCGCCAAAAGCAAACTCCCCGACAGCGAAGTGGCCGGAAAAGCGACGGTCTTCGTCTTTCCCGACCTCAATACCGGCAACAACACCTATAAAGCAGTCCAGCGCTCCTCGGGTGCGGTGGCCATCGGGCCGGTGCTACAGGGACTCAACAAGCCGGTCAACGACCTGAGCCGGGGCTGCCTTGTGGAGGATATTGTCAATACTGTCGCCATTACGGCTATTCAGGCACAGGGAGAAAAGCGATGAAAATACTGGTGATCAATTCGGGAAGTTCCTCCCTGAAATACAAGCTCTTTGATATCGAAAACGAAACGGAACTGGCCGCCGGGCTGATCGAAAAGATCGGGGAGGCAACGGGTCATGCGACCTTCAAAGGGGAGCAGACAATCGAGCACAACGACCCCGTAGCCGATCACCGTGCCGCCTTTACCATGATGACGCGCGACCTGGTCGATTCGGGAAGCATTGCATCCCTGGATGAACTCGATGCCATCGGCCACCGGGTAGTCCACGGCGGGGAGAAGTTCAGTGATCCGACGCTTATTGATGACGACGTCGCCCAGACGATCCGCTCCCTTATCCCCCTTGCCCCCCTGCACAACCCGGCCAACCTGACGGGGATCGAGGCGGCCAGGAAAGCCGCCCCGGCCGTTCCCCACGTGGCGGTCTTCGATACGGCCTTTCACCAGACCATGCCCAAACACGCCTACCTCTACGCCCTCCCCCATGAACTCTACGAGAACCTGGGGATCCGCCGATACGGCTTCCACGGTACATCCCACCGCTTTATCGCCAAGGAGGCGGCCCGCTATCTGAACAAACCCCTGGGGGCACTCAATATGATCACCCTCCACCTGGGCAACGGCGACAGTGCCACCGCGATCATGAAAGGGAAAAGCATCGACACCTCCATGGGGATGACCCCGCTTGAGGGGCTTATCATGGGGAGCCGCAGCGGGGACGTGGACCCGGAGATCATCTTTTTTTTGATGAACAAACTGGAGAAGAGCCCCGAGGAGATCGACCATATGCTCAATAAAGAGAGCGGACTGAAGGGGATCTGCGGCATCAACGATATGCGCGATATCATCGCACGGGCAAAGGCGGGAGACGAGTGGGCGGACCTGGCGGTCAAGATGTTCGTCTACCGCATCAAGAAGTATATCGGGGCCTACGGAGCGATACTGGGGAGTGTCGACTGTATCGTCTTTACCGGGGGGATCGGGGAACACTCGGCCCATATCAGACGCCTGGCATGCGACGGGATGTGCCAGATCCCGGGGATCGAGATCGATCCGGAGATCAATGAGAAGGCGGACGAGGAGACGACCCTGATCAGCACACCCGAAAGCGGCATCCGTGTTATAGTCGTCCCGACCAACGAAGAGCTGGAGATCGCCCGGGAAGCCCGGACCCTTTTAAACTGAAAGGTGTTTTGAGAGCGCGATGAGTTCGGGTTTGATCTCGTATTTGGCCGAGTTGATAAAATCGATCGTCACGTAGTCGAATTTCGAGTCTTTGTAGACCACGACATAGTTGGATGCCGGGTCGCTCATCAGTTTTTTAAACGCCTCGGTCATAAACTCGAAGGCCATCAGGCGGTCAAAGACCGTCGGGTTTCCGCCGCGCTGGATGTGTCCCAGCACCGTCACACGGCTCTCCATACCGACCTCCTCTTCCATCCATCGCCGGACCTCTTCGGTCACCTTTACACCTTCGGCCACCAGGGCGATGGCATAACGCCGGCCGTTATCCACCTCTTTTTTCAGACGCGCTTTTATGGAGTCCAGGTCGTACGGGAGTTCGGGGATGATCATCACCTCCGCACCGTTGGTCAAAGCGGAGACAAGGGTCAGGTAACCGCAGTCGCGCCCCATGATCTCCAGGACAAACCCGCGCTTGAAACTGGCGGCCGTATCGCGGATATCGTCCACGGCGTCTCGGATGATGTTCAGGGCGGTATCGACCCCGAGACAGTATTCGGTGCCATGGATATCATTGTCTATTGTCGCGGGGATACCGACAAAGCTGACGCCGAAATCCTTGTAGAAGACATCCAGGGCCTTAAAGGAGCCGTCGCCCCCCAGTACGACCAGCTTGTCGATCCCCAGGGCTTTGAGGTTGTCAAATGCCTGCTGCCTGTATTTATGTTCAAAAAAGCGCTTGGAGCGGGAAGAACGGATGATCGTACCACCCAGGTGTACGATGCCCGCCACGATCTCATGGTTTGCCGGCACGATCGTGTTATCGATCAGACCTTCAAGGCCGTCGTATATGAGATACGGTTCCTCTCCGTATTCGAAACAGAGTTTGACAAACTTTTTGATCGCAGGGTTCATGCCCGCACAATCGCCCCCGGAAGTCATTATCGCAATACCCATGATCACTCCTTTATGAGTAGTCCGGTTAGATTATAGTGCATAAAGATTAATAAAATAGGCGGGGGGTCTCCATAAATGAATAAAAAATGAATGTTTTTAAAGGTATCTGAATTATAATCATTGATCCGACACTCTTTAAGTAAAGGTTATCTATGGAAACTGCCCTCATTGCGCGCCAACCGATCTTTGATGCGAATGACAATATTTTCGCCTACGAGCTCCTTTTTAGGAACTCGATGGAGAACCGGGCAGAGATCCTCGATAACCGACAGGCCACATCCACCGTGCTCTCCAACTGCCTTAACGCTTTCGGACTGGAACGGGTCCTCGGCAAAAACCACGGGTTTATCAATGTGGACGAGGAGTTCCTTTTTGACGATGTCGTAGAGATGATCCCCCCTACCCGGTTTATCCTCGAGATCCTTGAAAGCGTCAAGGTCAACAACAGCCTGATCGAGCGAATCGAACACCTTAAGACCAAAGGGTATCGCTTTGCCCTCGATGATATGAGTATGAGCGATGAGAACATCACCCAGTTCAAACCCCTGTTCGGCCTCGTGGATATCGCCAAGGTCGACTTCTCCATCACCCGTGATATCGACCGCCTGCAAAAAAAGATGGAGCAGCTCTCGGAGTTTGACATCACCTTCCTGGCCGAAAAGGTGGAGAACATCGACACCTTTGAATACTGCAAATACCTGGGATTTGAGTACTTTCAGGGGTATTATTTCGCCACGCCCAAGATCATGGAGGCCAAAAAGATCGAACCGGCCCACATGGCGATCGTCAAGCTGATCGAAAAGGTCAACTCCGGCGCATCCATCGCCGAGATCGAACGGGTCTTTAACCACTATCCCGAACTGACGGTCAACCTGCTGCGTTATATCAACTCCTCCCACTTCTCCATGCGCAGGAAGATCAGCTCCATCGCCCAGACGATCAACCTCCTGGGACTCAACCCGCTGCTGCAGTGGCTGGTCCTTTTCCTCTACAGCAGTACCAAGGAGAACAAATATGCCGACTATATCCTCCAGTCGGTCATGGTCCGTGCCGAGGTGATGCGCTCCCTGGCACAGAGAAAAAAGATGAAACAGGATATCGTTGATAAAGCGTACCTGATCGGGCTGCTCTCCCTGCTGGATGCCCTGCTCCATATCCCGCTGCAGCAGCTTTTCAAAGAGTTTGCTTTTGATAAGGAGATCGAAGACGCCGTCGTCTTCCACCGGGGCAACCTGGGCAAGCTGCTCAAGATCGCTATCATCATCGAGCGGGGCAATATCCAGGAAGTACGGATGACACTCAACCGTATCCATATGACCGAAGGGGAGCTGACCAAGATGCTCTCTGAATGCTATGCGGAAGTCTTTAACCGCCATGCCTCTATTTGAGAGTGATACCCCGGTATCGCACGTCTAAAAATTGAGCATCATTTTCTGAAAAACTGGAGTACAATAGCGCCATGGAAACAGCACTGATCGGCAGACTCCCCGTCCTGGACAAAAACGGCGAGATCTACGCCTATGAACTTATCTTCCGTGACGACAAACGCAAAAGCGTCCAGTCGCTCAACAGCCGTTATGCCACAGCCAAGGTGGTCAGCGACCTCTTTAACACCTTCGGCATCGATAAAGCCATCGACGGCAAACGTGCCCTGCTGAACGTAGACGAGGGGTTTTTATACGACGAGGCCCTGGAGTGGATTCCGCCCCACCATATTATCTTCGACCTGAACAAGAGTATCCCCGTGGACGAACGGACCGTCGCACGTGTCAGCGAGCTTAAGGCGAAGGGGTACGGTTTTGCCATCGACGAGATGGACCTGTGCGATGAGGAGATCGAACGCTTTACACCCCTTTTCGACCTGATCGATATGATCCGGATCGACCTGCGCCGTATCAAAGAGCCGGAAACGATCCGGGAGAAGCTTGCCTTCTTCTCCCGCTACCGACTGGCCTTTTTGGCGGAGAACGTCGAGAACGTCGCCATGTTCGAAACATACAAAGGGATGGGGTTCAGTTATTTCCAGGGCCACTTCTTTGCCAAACCCCATGTCGTCAAATCGAAAAAACTGAGTGCCAATTACACGTCGGTCATCAGGCTGATCAACAAACTGAACGGTGATAAAGCGGCCAAGGGGGAGATCGAAGCGGATATCAGCCACGATCCTACCCTGGCCGTCGGGATCCTGAAATATATCAACTCCCCCCTCTTCCCGACAAAAAAGGAGATCAGCTCCATCACCCAGGCGGTCAATATGCTGGGGCGCCACCCCCTGCTGCACTGGCTTACCCTCACCCTCTACTCCAGCTCCAAGGATGTCCGGTTTAAAGATACGATCATCGAGTCGGTCATGCTGCGGGCTGAGATGATGGCCACATTCGGCAAAAAGTTCCGCCTTAGCGCGGAAAAGGTGGAGATGGCCTACCTGGTGGGATTGCTCTCCATGCTGGGCGCACTCTTGGGGATGGCGGATGAAGATATCTTCCGCGAGATCGCATTTGATCCGGAGATCGAAACAGCCGTTTTAAAAAAGGAGGGGATGCTCGGCAACCTCCTGAAGCTGGTTATACTGGTGGAAAAAGGCTCCTACGCCAAGACCCTGGCGATCCTCAAAAAAATCGGAGTCGGCGAAAAAGAGCTCGCCATGATCCTCTCATCATGTTACGGCGCCGTTATGAACAGAAAGTAAGGGTGTTTCCAATCCGGCCATATTCGGCTGTGCGGACCCCTGCTGTCACCGCCCTGTCATCAAAATTCATAAAAAGTTCATGAAAAAAATATATAATTGTCACCAATAAGTTTTCTGTTTTAGAAAGAGACCCGTCCATGGAAAAGATCCTTCTTGCGCGCCAACCGATTTTTGACAATAGTAACAATATCCATGCGTATGAACTCCTTTTTCGCGATAACCGGGCAAAAAATCAGGCAAATATCACCGACAACCGCTATGCTACCTCCAATGTCCTCTCCAACTCCTTTAACGCTTTCGGTCTGGACAAGATCGTTGCCGACAGCAAGGCGTTTGTCAACGTGGATGCGGATTTTCTGCTGGACGATGTGGTGGAGACGATCCCCTCGGGCCGGTTCGTCCTGGAGATCTTGGAGAACGTAGAGGTGGACAAACGGCTGATCAACCGGGTCGTTGAACTGAAAGATAAGGGCTACACTTTCGCGCTGGACGATCTCTGCCTCGATAACGATGACCAGATGCGTAACTTCACCCCACTCTTCGAGCATGTCGATTATGCCAAGATCGATATCCTGGCTACCAAGAACATCTCCAAGATCCAGGAGAAGATCGACTATCTCGACCGCTTCAAAAACCTCAACCTGCTGGCCGAAAAAGTCGAGACGGCCGGGATTTACGAAGACTGCAAGAAGATGGGCTTTGACTATTTCCAGGGGTACTTCTTTGCCAAGCCGAAGATTCTCCAGGCGAAAAAGCTGGATGTCAAACACGCCGCCATCATCAAACTGATCGAAAAACTCAATGCCGGGGCCCCGATCTCGGAGATCGAAGCGGAGTTCCACTACAACCCGAACCTGACGGTGGGGCTTTTGAAATATATAAACTCCTCGATCCACAATACGAAAAAAGAGATCAGTACCATCCCCCAGGCGATCAATATGCTGGGCCGTCAGCCCCTGATCCAGTGGCTCACACTCAACCTCTACTCAAGCACCGAATCGCACCCTTATAGAAACTCGCTTCTGCAGACCGTCATGCTTCGGGCAGAGCTCATGGCGGCGATGGCACGTCACTACAAGCTCGACAAGAACCGTACCGACAAAGCCTACCTGGTGGGTCTGGTCTCGCTGCTTCATGCCCTTCTGCATATCCCGATGGATACGATCTTTAAAGATATCCCCTTTGACCGGGAGATCGAACAGGCCGTCATCTCCCGCGACGGTGCCCTCGGGAAACTCCTTAAGATCGTCTCGGTCTTCGAGAAGGGCGACTTTTTCAAGATCAAAGAGATCCTGGCCAAGATCAAGATGTGCGAGAATCAGCTCTCGGACCTCATGTCCCGCGCTTACGTCAACGTCATCAATAAAGACGCCTTTTTATAATAGATTAATTAAGACGCACCTACAATGGATTACCATCAATAGGAGCGGATTATGATCATCGGTATCCCCAAAGAGATTAAGACCGAAGAGTACCGGGTCGGCCTGACCCCCATGGGTACAAAGATTTTGTCCGCCCGCGGGCACACGGTCCTGGTCCAGACCGGGGCCGGGACAGGCAGCGGTTTTCCCGACTCCCTGTACGAAGAGGCGGGGGCCGAGCTGGTAGACGATGCCGCCGCCCTTTACGGGCGCAGCACGCTGATCGTGAAGGTCAAAGAACCCCTTGAACCCGAATATCCCCTTCTGAAAAAAGAGCATATCCTTTTTACCTTCCTCCACCTGGCGGCCAATGAGGGATTGACCAAGACCCTTCTGAAAACCGGGCTGAAAGCTTTTGCCTATGAATCCCTCGAGGCGGACGGAAGACTCCCGCTGCTTGAGCCCATGAGTGAGATCGCCGGGAAGATGGCCTCCCTGGTCGGGGCTAATCTCCTGGCCCGGAACCACGGGGGAAGCGGTGTGCTGATCTCGGGCATGACCGGCGTCGCCCGGGCAAAAGTGGTGGTGCTGGGCAGCGGACATGTCGGATTTAATGCCGCCCAGATCGCATCGGGACTGGCTGCGGATGTCACTGTTTTGGGACGGAGCAGTGACAAACTGGAACGAATCGAAGAGATAAGCGATAAAAACGTCACAACCCGCTTCTCCAATTCGGAGACGATCGCCTCCCTTCTTCCCGAAGCGGATGTCGTAATCGGGGCCGTCTTGCAAAAAGACGCCCGTACCCCGCACATCGTTACGGAAGGGATGATCAAGCGTATGAAAAAAGGGTCTGTTTTTGTCGATGTCTCCATCGACCAGGGGGGCTGTTCCGAGACCTCCCGGCCCACGACCCATAAAGAGCCGACTTTCGTCCTGCACGACGTGATCCACTACTGTGTGGCCAACATGCCCGGAGCCTATGCCCGCAGTGCGACCGAAGCGCTGAGCAATAATACCCTCCCCTATGTCCTCATACTGGCTGACGAGGGATTTGAAAAGACCCTAGAACACTCCGAAGCGATGCGAACGGCACTCAACCTGGCAGACGGGGAGCTTCACAACGCCGCCATCGCCGAGACCTTCGGACTGGCATCACGCCCGTACTAGTCAAAACGTCCGAGTATCCGCTCCAGCATCCCCATATACCCTTCCCCGAAACTGTTGACATGGACCAAAACGGGATAGAGCTGGTAGAGGTACTGCCGCTCTTCGAAAAATCCTGCTTCGATAGGTATGAGTCCGTGATATACATCAAAAAAACGTTTGCCGAAAGTATGAAACATTTGGATAAAGGCCAGCTCCATCTCGTTGTGCCCGAAGTAGACCGCGGGGTCGATAAAAGCGATACCCTCTTTCGTTCCGATGACGTTGCCGCTCCAGATGTCGCCGTGGAGGAGTGAGGGTTTAGGTTCGGGAAGCAGGGAGTCAAAACGGCCGGCCACCTTCTCGATGCGCGCAAGGTGCTCGCTGCCGAAACGGTGCTTATCAAAACAGCGCTGGGCCATGGAAAGGACCCGCGCATTGCGGTAAAACTTCACCCAAGAAGTCATGGGTGTATTGGGCTGAAGATGCGGACCGATCGTCGTATCGAAATCGAGCCCGAAGCGTTTCTCTGAGACGGCATGGAGCGAGGCAAGGAGTGATGCCGCTTCCGCCTCGTCGATCGGTGCACCCTCTTCCAGGTACTCCATGACAACCGTCTCCTGGTCGTTCCATACGACAGAAGGCACTCTGAGGTGCGGAGCCAGCAGCTGCAGCATTTTGGCCTCTATCCCGGCATTGGGATGATATTTGACGACCCGCTTGTCGTTTCCGACACGGATCAGATAGACCCCCTCGCCCCCCAGCGGCGCGATCAGCAAACACTCCGCGCCCAATACGTTCCTCAACTCAGCGAGTCTCAGCATTGTGTCACCCCTTTGTTATCGGGATGGGGTAGATTAAAGATGCCGTTTTCATACACCCCTTATGTCGGCCGGTCCTCTCCGGCCGTTCAATACCGTATCTCAAAGATCCCCTCGAATGTTTTCCTGATCTCTTCGGTCTCGATATGCTCCACAACCGAAGCGGGCGACCCGCGACGCAGGATAGCCAAAAACTCCTCCAGCCGATGCTCTTCCATCGTCGCAGCGGCTTCGACGCGTCCGTCGTCCATATTGCGGATATACCCGCTAAAACCGTGCTTCTGGGCATTCTCCTCGACGTTTTTGCGGTAAAAAACCCCCTGGACAATGCCGGAGACGTAAAATCGGTAGCTTTTTTTCATTATCGATCCCTCCTTCTTGAATTGTACCCCGATGTGCATTAACCGTCAAGCCATACGTGCTTGTGCTATAATCGACGAAAAAAGTGGAGAAGAAGCATGTTTTTCAGTGCGGCACCCCAAAAAACAGAAGCAGATAAAAAGAATCATCCTCCATGCCCCGAATGCGGCAAGGCGGGGAAAAATGTCAAGTCGGTCACGATCAAGGCACAACTTTTAAAAGAGAGGCGCGAAGCGATGGTCTCGGATATGGAAGCATTCCACTTCTGCACCACCCCGGGATGCAAGATTGTCTACTACTCAAAAGACGGAAATGAGTGTTTTGGCGAAGGGGATATCAAGACAAAGGTGACGATCAAAAACGACGACCCTTCGACACCCCTGTGCTATTGCCATAAATATAAAAAGTCCGATGCGCTGGAAGATATGAAGCAGCTGGATCCCAAGGCACTGGTCAAAAAGATCAAAGGGATCATCAGCCAGGATAAGAGTTTCTGTCAGAAGGCGAACCCCAAGGGCTCCTGTTGTACTGCCGATATCAAAAACTGGCTGGCAGAACGTAATATCCCGTGGGAGACGTCACTTAACCTCGCCCCACGCTAAGCCTCATCGTGTAAAGGCGATCCCGAATCCGATGCGTTCGCTGAGCGCATCGTACATCCCCACACTCTCCCCGTAACCGCGCCAGTAGTAAAGATACCAGTCGACATTGTTCATCGGCCCCTGGAGCGTCAGTTCTACGGCCCCGCGGTTTGTATCGCTTCGAAGGGTGTTGCGTGCCATGACGGAGGAGCGGTATTTTCCATAGCGGTAGGTCGCGCGAAGCTCCCCGTTGCCGTAATAGTTCCGGATGCCAGGGGTTTCGTCTCCATTGGGGTCATCGGGGGACTCTTTGGGCCTTTTTTTCAGCCAGTACCACAGTTTGACCTCCAGTTCCAGCTCCTCCGTGCCGAATAAGGCGCTTCCCGCTAGGCGGTTCCAGGCCCGCGTCGTCTCCAGTCCCTCCCCGTTGGACTCATGTTCGTATCCGAAACGGAGACGTTCGGCACCGATAAAGGGGATCAGCGACCCGTTCGTATCGAAAAAGAATTCAGGGGCGTGGTCGATCTCGCGGAAAGGCCGGGTGTCGTCATTGTCGTATACCTGCCAGAAGGCTCGCTGGGTATAGGCAAAGAAGAGATCGAAACTGTCGTAATGAAGCGGCACTTTGATGGAGAACTGGTACATCGCTTCTGTCTCTACATCCCGGTCGGGATGCTCTTCGCCGTCATAACTGTAAAAGAGAAGGTAGTTGTCCCTGTGCGCCTGCAGTAGTGGACCGGGTTCATACCCGGTCACGTAAGAGAAAGCCGTAAAGAAGAGGAGAAAAAGGAGTCGCCAAAGCCGCAATACTCAGCTCTCCTTGTAGTCATACATATTGACGTAATATTCGTATGCCATGCGCCCCGAATCGAATGCCGGCATAATGTCGTTCATGGAGCGTTTCATGATCCCGACCCACTCTTTCGGTTTGTCGTAATACATCGGGATGATCTGCTCTTCGAGGATATTCATCATATTCATGTTATCGATACGGTCCTGCTCTTCAATCGGCAGCGTGTGGCTGCACGGCGGGATCGTAAAGGCGTTGATCCCGTCCTTGGCAAACTCCGGGTGCCATCCGTCGGGAATGGAGAAGTGGATTGCCCCGTTCATGCACGCGGTCATACCGCTGGTACCGGATGCCTCACGGGTGATCCGGGGCGTGTTGAGCCAGACATCCGCCCCTTTTTTAAGGATCTGGGAGAGGGTCAGCTCGTAACGAAACAGTACGGCGATCCGGCTCAGATGTTTGGCCTGGTAGATCAGCTCGTTGAAGATATTGATGGCGTTGCTGTCCCCGGGATACGGTTTGCCGGCCCAGATCACCTGGATCGGACGCTCCTCCCGTTCTACGAGGCGTTTGAAGCGCTCGAAATCATACTTGATGAGCCCCGGGCGTTTGTACTCCACGAAGCGGCGTGACCAGACCAGGGTCAGGACATCGGGATCGAACATCTTCCCGGTCTGGTCGGCCACGATGTCAAAAAGGACCCGTTTAAGGTGTTTTTTCCGGGCAATGATCTGGTAGTCCTCGTGTTCGTCCAGGGCTCGGATAAGGGTCTTATCGGCCCAGTAACGGCGGTTCTGGGCATTGGTGATCTTGATGATATTCGCTATGTCGGGATGGTGACTCCACATCTCTGTCGCCACCTCCTGGTGGATCTGGGAGACCCCGTTGGCGATCTTGGAGAGACGAAGGGCCGCAAGGGTCAGGCTGAAGCTATCCTCTTTGATCTTGGTGATCTCCCGCACCTTGGCCAGGGGAAGACCGTCGAAAAAGCCCATCTTGTGCAGCATCTGGATGTTGTGCTCCTCATTTCCCGCCTTTTCGGGGGTATGGGTCGTAAAGACCATATGTTCCCGTACCTTGGCCGGGTCTTTGAAGCGGTTATAGAGGGAGAAGGCAAGTGGAATGGCGTGCCCCTCGTTAAGGTGGTAGATATCAACCTTCCGGCCGATCGCTTCGAGCATCTTGACCCCGCCGATCCCCAGCACGATCTCCTGGGCGATTCGGGTCTCTTCGTTGTTATCGTAAAGCTTGTGCGTGATGGTCCGGGAGAGGAAATCATTCTCATCGATATCGGTCGTCAAAAAGAGGATCGGTGCCGAACCGAAAGTCTCAGGCTCCAGAAGGAGTCCCTTGATATAGACATCTTTACCCGAGATTTTGACACTTACCTTCGTCCCCAGGTCCTTGAGGAAGTAGTAGAGCTTCCGCCGATAGGCAACTGCCATCGTCCGGTCTTCGTTGCGCGTCTGGTCGTAGTAGCCGAACGACCAGAGGATCCCGACGCCCACGACGTTCTGCTTCAGATCGTAGACACTCCGCATATGCGAACCGGCCAGGAAACCCAACCCTCCCGAATAGGTCTTAAGTGCCTGGTGAATGGCAAACTCCATACTGAAATAGGCGACGGATGTCGTATATTTCGGATCTTTTTCGTAATAGGTATCAAATATGCTCGTAATCGGTTTGGTAGTATCAGTTAAAGCCATTTTGTCCCCTCCAGGCATCCGTTTTCAAGTGTGCTTACTGTTATATTAGCATCTTTTGCAGCCGCGGGAAAAGCGTATCCCGCAACATTTTCCCGTACAAACTCCTCCAGCCCCCGGTTGTTTAGCACGACCGACCCGCCCAGGATAAGGTGGGACGGGTTAAAGAGTGTAACGATCGTAGCCACTGCATGGGAAAGCGCGTGGTAGAAGTTTTGGACGATCAGCGGGGCGTTCTCGTCCCCGCACGCCTCGATGGCCGCGAGCGTCGGCTCGCACTCCAGGCCGTAGTGAGCCACCCATGACTCCAGCCCGCGCCCGGAACAGTAGATCTCAACGCAGTCGTCTTTCCCGCACCCGCAGGCGAACGGGGCTTTTTTAAAGGGGATATGGCCGATTTCGCCGGCCATGTTGCTGTGGCCCCGAAACAGCCTCTCCTCCTCGACCACGGCCCCGCCGAACCCGGTACCGATATAGGCTGCAAAAAGCGTCGAGGCGCCTTTTACCTCATGGTATTCCGCCAGTGCAGCGCATTTGAGATCGTTTTCGATACGGACCGGGATATTGAGCCGCTTTTCGAGTTTTGCCTTAAGCCCGGCGTGTCCCGACCCGATATTCGGCCCCGAGCTGATCTCCCCCGCTACTACCTGCCCGGCATAGGCGATATGGACCGCTTCGAGATCGGCATAGCGCCCGATCTGTTCGCAGACAAACGCCTCAAGGTCCAGTCCGCGGCTCGGTACTTCGTCATAATGCTCGCCCTCGCCACTCTCCGCGATATACCGGCAGCGGCTTGCACCGTAGTCAATCCGCAACCGTTTCATCAGGCAAATATCCGGTAGTCGATGCCGACAAAGATGGAGTTTTTATGTTCCAGCCACTCCAGGAAGCCCATGTCCTCCGTTTCCGACACCACCATCTCGTAAAGACGGTTGAAATTGGCAATATGCTCTTTTGTACGCCGTATCGAATACTCCATGGCGGTCTGGGTCGTCATCAAAAAAGCCCAGTCGCTGCTCTGGGCGAGCAGGAGTTCGCGCAGGAGCTGGTTGAGCATCCGGATCCGGGTGTGGTTGCGTTCGTCCCGATATTGGACAGCCAGCTCCTCCATCCGGTTGGCCATGACGTGCAGGTGGCGGTAGATCCAGTCGTTTCCGCCGTTTAGCCAGACATCGTAA
This sequence comes from Campylobacterales bacterium, assembly GCA_050297855.1. GTDB lineage: Bacteria > Campylobacterota > Campylobacteria > Campylobacterales > SZUA-545 > SZUA-545. Next base: position 183,136 of record JBNKTC010000006.1, on the reverse strand, counting down.
TACCCTTTGTCGCCCCAGGACGAGGGGGATGGGGTGACAACCTGGTTTTTGTTAAACATCTTCAGGTACTCCGGCGGGGTGACCGCCCGGATCACCTTGTGACTGTCCATCGCGGTAAAGAGGTGGTAGAGGAAGTCGGGTCCCTCGAACCACCAGTGGCCGAAAAGTTCCGCATCATACGGCGAGACGATCATCGGCGGACGGTCCATATGGGCTGCCAGGTGTTCGATCTGCTTCTCCCGATCGAAATGGAAGTTTTCCGCGTGCATTCTGGCCTTCTGCATAGCGGCGTCCCGGTCGTAGACCTCTTTGTAGTCGGAATCCCCCGTTACTTTGTGGTATTTAAAGCCGGTAAAGACACGCACCCCGTCGGGGGAGATATAGGGCGAGATGTATTCAAAGGGGAGATCATACCCTATATCGCGGTAGAAGTCGCGGTAATCGGTATCACCGGGATACCCCTCCTTGGAACTCCACACCTTCTTGGAGCTCTCCGGATCGCGCCCGAACGCAGCGACCCCTTCGGGGGTGTAGACCGGGGCGAAGACCCCCAGCCGGCTGGAGGGCTTGGCATAGACCAGGCCGTGGGAATCCATAAAGAAGAACTGGATCCCGTTGTCGCCAAGCACTCGATCCAGCCCGTCAAAATAGGCGCACTCGGGTAGCCATATCCCTTTGGGCTGTTTGCCGAAATGCTTTTTGTGCGTCTCCACCGCCACCTTGATCTGGACCTCGACGGCTTTCGGGCTGACGGAGAGCAGCGGAAGAAAGCCGTGGGTCGCTCCGCAGGTGATGATCTCCAGGTTACCGCGTTCGGAAAAATGGCGGTAGCCGTTGAGGACGTTAGAGCCTAAAAACCCATGGTAAAAGTCGCGGATCTCATAGTAGCGCGAATGGTAGAACCCGGCAACGTTTTCATAGACCGGCTCCTGCCGGACCCGCTCTTTCTCTTTCTCCGCCAGTTCGATCTGCTTATCCAGGTGGCGTGCATACTTTTCCCTCAGGTTCGTATCGCTCAGCATCTCAGCAAGGGGCGGTGTCACGGATACGGTCAACCGGAAATCGGTGCCCTCCTCTTCCATCCGTCTCATCTGCATCAAAAGGGGAATATAGCATTCACTGATCGCTTCAAAAAGCCAGTGTTCTTCAAGATAGTAGTCATGTTCCGGATGTTTGACAAACGGTAGGTGGGAGTGCAGCACCGGCACCCAGTATCCCTTGGCCATTACTGCCCCCTTTTGGCAAGATCACCCGAGCTGAGCCCGCGCAGTTTTGAAAGTTCGGTTATCTTCTCCTCGAAAATTGCCCGGGAAGAGAGGACACTGCCCTCTTTGTCCAGTGAGGCTTTAATGATCTCGCGCGTATTCTCGTCGATGCTCATCCACACTTCATCGTCACTGAACTCGATCGAATCGCCCGGCATCCGGAAGGTGTTGGAGGTAAGCAGGACGATAAAACGGCCCGAATCGTCATAAAATCCCATTCTCGCCTGTATATGGTGCATGGGCGCTTTGAAATGGAGATAGAACTTGCCGAGCTCCGTCGTTGTCGGAAACTCGCTCACCTCCTCTTCGCGGCCGTCGTACATGGCATATACTTTGGTTTTGAGGCGTTCGATTCCGATGCGGTTGGCCTCGAGGAGGTTTTGGGTCACCTCCCAGTAGACAAAAGAGGTCTCCAGGTTTACCGGAAGGAATACGAGCGTATCGATCCCGTATCGGTCCGGGATCTCGTACTCCATTATAGCGGGAATCCCGCGCCCCTCCTCGGCCATAAGCTCCGTATTGTGGGTATTGCTGGAAAAACTCTCGCCTTTGAGACTCTCTTCAGAGAGATACTCTTGATCCTTATCGTCCATGGGTCACCTCCTTTGTCGGTATACCGCAAGATACTCCCCGGCCCGTGTAGCCCAGGAGTTATCGACTTGCCGATTGTGTTCTATAACACGGTCTAACTCTGCCCTGTCGCCATAGAGGGCAAGCGCCCTGGCGACGGCCGTCAGAAAACTGAAACGGTCCAGCCGTTCAAAGACTATACCGCAGCCTGTCGCGGCATGCCACTCCCTGTCCAGATCCCCGACACTGTCGGCCAGTCCGCCCGTTGCCCGTACGATCGGTACGCAGCCGTAGCGCATTGCGATCATCTGATTCAATCCGCACGGCTCGTAGACCGAAGGCATCATCAAAAAATCTGCCGATGCATACATCATTCTCGCCAGCTCCTCGTCATACCCCAGTGTCACCGCGACATTGGGGAAAACACCCCGCAGCGCGGTAAAACTGTCGTTGTAATAGGTCTCACCGCTCCCCAGGATCGCCACGTTTGCATGGAGCGTGCCGAGTGCCTGTACCGTTTCAAGGATCACGCTGATCCCCTTCTGCCAGGCAAAACGGCCGATAAAGATAAAGAGCGGCCATTCGGGATGTTCCAGCCCCAGCCGCTCCAACAGTACTGTACGGTTTTCTCCCTTTTTTTTAGAGGAGACGGAGCGGTACTTGACCTTCAGAGCCGGGTCCCTGGCCGGATCGAACTCATCGGTATCGATGCCGTTGAGGATACCGACAAGCTTGTGGGCATTATCACCCAGAAAACTGTCAAGGTCGCAGCCGAATTCCGGCGTCTGAATCTCCTTGGCGTACCCGGGGCTGGCGGCAACGATCGTGTCGCTGTAGGCGATGGCGCCTTTAAGGAAGTTCACTTTGTCGAAAAACTCGAAGCGGTGCATCGTAAACGCATCCCACCCGATCTCCAGATCATCCATAAAGCGCTTGTCAAAGCTTCCCTGGAATGCAAGGTTGTGGATCGTCAGGACAACGCGGGGAGGCTTTTTCAGCTGCGTCTTCGCCAGGTAGGCCACCAGGGCACTTTGCCAGTCGTTGAGGTGGAAAACATCAAACCCGCCGCCCAGTTTATCGGCAAGGGCCATCACCGCGTAGGCGAAAAACCCGAAGCGCATGGCATTGTCATCGTACTCCCCATACATAGCATCCCGCTCGAAAAGAGCCGGGTTGGCGATAAAATAGACATCCCCCTTTTTATATACCTCAAAATGGTAGATATGGTGGTTAAGCACGATATCAAAGGCAATTTTACTTTTTGTGATCCCGTACTTTTTACGTTCTACCGCCGCATAGAGCGGCATGACGGAGATCACCTCCTCCCCCTTGTCCCGGAGGGCCTTCGGGAGTGCGGAGGAGACATCGGCCAGTCCACCGGTCTTGGCAAAAGGGTAGATCTCACTGGTGACAAAGAGGATACGCATCACGTCTCCTCCCTCAGCCGCGACGCGGCAAGCTCGGGTGGGACCGGGTTGATCTGCATCCCCGTGGATATCTCAAATCCCGCGAGATGATAGATCCTGGGAGTGATATTGATATGAAACCGGTAATACTCATCCATCTTATAGAAAAAATCGGGATCGTTCTGGGCACTCATGGGCGGCATGTTAAAAAAGAGCATATTAAAGGGGAAATCCCCCAGCTCACGGTGAAGGCGCTTAAACACCACCTGCATCGCCTGGGCCAGATCGGCTACCTGGTGCAGTGTCAGGGTGCTGATCTTGCTAAGTCCGAGCTTGGGTGCGATAAGCACCTCGAAAGGAAAACAGGAGGCATAGGGCGAAAAGACGACAAAAGTCCCGTTTTCATAGATAATCCGTTCGTTCAGCCGGATCTCCTCGTCCACCAGGTCGCCAACCAGCGAGCGGCCGTGCTTTTCAAAATAGTGTTTCTGGATATCCAGGCGCGCCTTGATATCCTTGGGGATAAACGGGGTGGCCAGAATCTGGGAATGGGGGTGGTGCATGGAGGCCCCGGCATATTTCCCACTGTTTTTAAAGACCTGGATATACTCCAGGCGCGTATCCTTCTCCAGGTCATCGATCCGCGCCATGATCGTTTTGATATAGTTTTCAAAATCTTCGCGGGTATACTGGTCCATGCTCGCGAAATGGTTGGGCGTCTCGATGATCACCTCGTGGGCCCCCAGTCCGTCCCGCCGTTCAAAAAAGCCGATGCGGCGGTTCTGTTTTTCCGCTTCGATGCTCAGGGCGTTGTAGAGATTGGGAACGACGCGGGTCTTCCATCCCGTAGTGTTTTTGGCACTTCCCTTTTCCCGTACGGCGAAGATCTCGCTGCCGGCCAGGGTCTCGTTGCCGTATTCAAAAGGACAGTCTTTCAGGTCGTGCCCCGCGGATTCGGGCACCTCCTGGATAAGATCGGGTTTTCTAAGCCGGTTCTCGGCGATGATCACCCACTTGTCCGTCAACCGGCAAAACCTAAAATGCGACACCTACTCCCCGCTTTCGACCGTCAGGCTTGCCGTGACGGATACTCTGTTTTGATACGGTACAACAAATGCAATTGAAATACCCTGATTTGTCAGATCAAACCCGATCTCGCTTTGGGAGACACTGTCGATGCGTCCCAACAGGATACGTTCGGCTCCCCCCAGGCGTAGCGTCAGGCGCTTGGCCGTATAGGGATCCTCCAGTACCAGCGTATCACTTAAAAGTGTCATCGAAGTGTCCTCAAATGTCTCCCCGTTGCATTTGACAGCGGCAAGATCGGCGAAATGTAGATTATACTCCAAAACGTACGACATCGCACCGCCAAAATGCGAATCAAGCGCCACGTCCACCTCGATCCCTTCCGGAGTGAAACGGTAGTTCTTCTGCAGCGTCGTATCGTACCTGACGCTGTCGACGTAGATGCCGCCGCTTCGGTTTAAAACGACACCGTCTGTCCGTTCCTCGCCGATCGTAAAAGGCTGGTTGGCAAAATCCCCGTACTCGGCAAAACGGCAGGCTGTAAAAGATGCCACATCAAGTGAGCCGTCACAGATATGGTCGATAAAGGAGCGTTTATGGTACCAGTCAAAGACCAGCTTTTCCCGGTACGCTTCGATATTTTCCATCGAGAGGTTGTGGATCGTATCGATCCCGTCGCTGTGTTCGGACTTGGGGTTCTCCCTGGGGGTCAGGATCTTATCATGATACGCCTCCTCGTAGCGGGTCAGGGTATTCTGGAGATTGAAGCGGCGGTCTCTGAGATCCAGCTCGCACAGCTGGCCTCCCATCTTCGTATCCACTAGGGCTATCAGGTTCTCCCCCACATATTTAATGTCGGGGTATCCGTCCATATTGGCATCATACACCTCCACTGCCGCATTATTATCTCCATACCGCAGGTTTTCTGCCTCGATAATAAAACGGTAGGCATTGTCCCGCAGGTTTGGCAGGTAGAGCCCGCCGAACACCCCGTGCCAGAGGACGTCGTTGGTCTGGGCTTTGAAAAGCCACTCATCGTACGCCTTCTCTTTTACGCCGCCCCGGGCTTTTGAGAGCTCCAGTATTCGCTTGTGGATGTGGTTGCTTTCGTAGTATTTGACCAGGAAGTTCTTCCAGATGGAGCCTTTGACGAACTTGTTCAGTTCATCCTCCGAATATTTCGAGAGGCTGTTTTTGATATGTTCGAGGCGTATGGCGTCCTTGGCGTGGAGACTCCACTCGCCCATCTCGTAATAGGAGTACGGCGGCAGATAGGCCAGGCCAAGCGGGCGATGGGAATCAAAATACTCCGCAAAGGTGCTTGCTCTGATATGGGCACTCTCCTCCAGACGCCCCAGAAAGCGGTCGAGCCACCCCTGTTCATAGACCCACTCGTAGGTCTTTGGCCAGATCCCGAACTTCTCCCCGTCGTCAAAGATCACCGCCGCTTTGTCCTCCTTCGGTGAGAGGGAAGCGAGATGCCCCGTCACCCCGTCGGCCTCTTTAAAGGGGATAAGGTAGCGCAGGGTCTTGTTGATGGGGAAAAGCGCCATCTGCTCACCCCCCTCTTCGGTGACGTAGTAGCCGAAGAGCTCCTCTTCCGCAAACCCGGTGCTGACAAAGTGGTAATCGTCCACCAGCATATACTCCACTCCGCATTTGGCCATATCGCCCACCAGGGCACTGTCCCAGACACGCTCGGTCAGCCAGAGGCCGCGCGGCGTCTGGTTGAAATGCTTTTTGATATAGGCGCTCAGCTTTTTGACCTGCTCGATCCTGTCTTTGGAGGGGATGACCGCCAGGATCGGTTCGTAAAAGCCGCCGGTAAAGAACTCGATCCTTCCTTCCCCGGCCAGCCGTTTCATCAGACCGAAAAGTGACGGGTCGTGTTCGCGGATAAATTCCAGCAGCCATCCGCTGAAGTGGACGGAAAAGGCGAATCCTCCAAACCGTTCGACATTCTCGAAGAAGGGTCGGTAGGATTTGGCGATCGCGTCATGGACGACGGAATGGAAATTGTCCACAGGCTGGTGACAGTGGATGCCGAATAGTAGATGTGTAGTTCCCATGATTACCCCGCTTTATATAAACCAGTGCCCGCGGTTGCGGTTTGCCGTATCGATATGCAAAACACTGTGGAATGGAATCTTCTGAAGCATCTCGTTGCCTCGTGAAAGTGTGATCTTCAGGTCGATCTGCCTATTTTTGATCTTTGCAAGCGGCAGTGAAAACTCCACGAACTCTTCGCTGCAGCCGATGTTGATCTTCTCATTAAGCGCTGTCGAAAAGGGGACCTTGGCGTATTTTTTGCCGTTAAGCTCCAGCAGCATCGTCGCCGTCCCGACGAGGGGAGCGAAACTGCCGATGAGGGCGATATTGAGATTCTCCGCATCGTTGCCGTATAGAAGCTTTTTGACATGGGGCGTAGAGCTGTCCATGACACTTCCCATCTTCTCCAGGTTGAACTCCCCTGCCCCCATCCATTCGAAAAAAGAGCTTTTGGCCCCGTCGATGGCGATGGTAATAGGGTTTTTGGGAAGCACATGGATCCCCTTGGTCTCATACCGGATCACCGGTGTCATGACAGCCACCGGTACCTCCCGGCCCATCAGGGTGTAGACATTTTTGAGATGTTTGCGGAAAAGCTTGTCGAACTCCGCCTTCTGCGCCGTGTAGTGAGTATCCCCGAACCACCAGTACCAGTCGCTTCCCTGGGCGATCATCAGCTCTTTTTGTATCGTCTCCAGCGTTGCATCGTCCACGCCGCCGCGTGCCGCCTCCAGGTCGCGTTTGGTCTGGTAGAGCAGCTCCCAGGCTCGGTTTTTCTCATCCTGGCCGATCCAGATGGCGAAGTTCGCATTGATCCAACTTCCCGGTGTGATCGATTCGACACTTTTCTCCTCCACTTGGGTGTTTGCCGTCGCCTCCTCCATCGTCTGGGTCGTGATCCAGGTGCTTTGGGCGATATGCCGGTAGAGGGCCTCGAAAAAGTCCCGGGCATTATTGCGGTAGTACTCCCAGGCATTCTCCCCGTCCAGGATCACGTTTACCTGCCGGGAAGTCTCACTCCCGTCGTAAATGTTCCGAAGTTTAGCGATAAAATCGGCGGCCGCGTTTTCGGGGTCGGTCCGGCTGTAATCGAAGCCGATGGCGTCGCTGAGGGTACGGTCTCTGAAAAAGAGGCTAATCTCCCCTTTGGGCCGTCTCAAGCGGAAACGGCGGTAGATATCGTCCCGTTTGGCCCCCTTGAGGGATTTGAGTATGATCGCCTCGTCACTGCATGCCCAGGTCAGCCCGTTTTGGATGTAGAGCTCCAGCGAGCTATTGTCCACAGACCCCTCCGAAGGCCATACACCCCGCGGCGCTTTACCGAAAAGGTTATCGTAGTAATGCTTCGCCTGTTCGACATGGAGGGCGGCATCCTCGGCAAAGGCGAGAGTATCGCCCGGCATCAGGACCTCCGGGTCCGCTTCCATGGCGTTTTTCGGATCCATCAAAAGGGGCATAATAGGGTGATAAAAGGGTGTTGTCGAGATCTCTATACGACCGCACTCCTGCATCCTGTGGTAATAGGGGATGATCGTTGCGACGAAACGGCTCAGTTCGTCCATCAGGGCGATCTTATCCTCCTGGCTGAAGCGGTGGCGTACCAGGAGCGACCCGACTATCTCGGAGTTCTCCCGCAGGTAGACACCGCACCACGCCAGCAGAAAGCAGACTTCAAGGTCCAGCAGCTCCTCGTCGCTCAGACGCTCGATCCTTTCGGCGATATTGGTGGCACTCTCTATCTTGCGGTAGAGTTCGGCATAGCGCGCGATCGGTTCGATCATCGTCTCTTTCTGGGCAAAGAAAAGGGACTCCAGGAGCCCCAGCTTCTCCTTGTGTGAAAGGGCGTGTACCTCTTTACGCAGGGTTTGGAGAAACGCATCGCCGACATCGGGGTCTTCGTAATCCTTAAGCTGGACCAGAAGCGACGGGACCAGGTTAAAGGTCGATTTGATCGAAGGGAAGCCTTCGAGGTACCAGAGCATGTCGTAGTAATCCTTGATCCCATGCAAAAAAGCCCACGGCATCGCATAACGTGCTTTCAGATCGTCTTTGTAATAGGGCTGGTGCATGTGCCACAAGACGGTGAGGTATAACTGTTTTTGCATGGGTCCGTCCTACTCGTCGATCCAGTTTTCGATCTTCTTGGTATACTCTTTGAGTATCTTTTCGCCCGCAGTTTTTGTCTCCGCCTGGGCGTAAAGGCGGAGGAAGTCGTTGTTCTGATCCGGTATCATCAGGATCCAGGTCCGTTCACTCACCCAGATCTTCACACCGTCGACATGGGAGGCCTCCTTGCCGACACTGTCTTCGAGAAACTTTCGCATCATCTTGCCTTTAAGGTTGCTTGAGCACTCCACCTTGGTCTCGTTGTAGTAGAAGGGTGCAAACGTCCCGGACAAGTCCCCTACCCGCTTTTCGCTGCGACCGAGCAGCTCGATCAGTTTGATACTGGAGAAGAGTGAGTCGAAATGGAGGGAAAACTCGGTAAAGGCGTAGCTCCCTTCCGTTGTACCGATAAAGTCGTAGCGTGCCAGCTCCGACGCTTTGAGATTGCTCAGCTTGGTCCTCTCGATGCTCAGGTTATCAAAGCGCTCGTCCATAAAATCGGGGGCCCAGGCGGGGAGGAGCACTTTTTTCGGTTCGCCCAATCCGTTGAGAAGATCCAGGAAAAGAAGAAGGGCAACGTGCCGCTCAAGCACTTGGCCGTTTTCACAGACGATGTCGAAGACGCGGGAACCGGGATAGACCAGGAAACCGAGATCCAGCCCCATCCCTTTGACGATGTCGGAGAGCTCTTTTTTGGATTTGCTTACCCTATTGGGTAGCTTTGTCAGCTTCTTGTCGTTTAGGTAGGCGTTCAAAGTGATCGCGTCGATATCGAGTTCGTTCAGGATATCGGGAAAGATCACCGAACTGGTGCCAAAGAGCAGGTCCAGGGCGATACGGTACTCCCCATGCTTGATCGCCAGGATATCAAGGTGCCTGATCACTTCGCTTACATAGACGTCGTAGACATGGTTGTTTTCAAAGATCTCACCGATCTCCGTATAGTTGACACGCCGGAAGCTCTCACGGAAAAAGATACGCTCCATCGCCTTCTCGCTGTTGGTGTCGATATTGAGCCCCTCACCCGTACAGAAGGTGATCTGGGTATTGATCTGGTCCTCCATCGACTGTTCGAAGTGTACCCCGGCGGTGATCTCATCGTGGTGAGCCAGGTTATAACGCATCACGGCGGGGGAGACGAGCTGGAGATCGATGACGTTGATCCCGGTGGAGAGCAGCCCGCCCAGGAAGGCACGCTTGAGCATCCGGGAGCTTTTGTGGTAGTCGCGGGAGACATAGACCGTCGACCCCACCGGCAGGACCGATCCGAAGGATTCGGCCAGTTTGGTCGCCATCTCGCAGGAGAGTTCGAGGTTGGTCCGGCCGATCACCGTACCGTTTTCAAAGAGGGTGTTTTTATATTTGCTCCCCCAGATGACGTTGTTGCTGACGATGGAGGCTTCGTCGATCACCTTCTCGGGCCAGACGATCACATCGTTTTCAAAATTGACCAGATCGTCGATCTCGCACTTTTCGGCGATGATCACACCGTGGCGTGCTTTTACCTTCTTGCCGATGCGTGTATGGCTGCAGATGACTGCCTTATGCAGCCGTGTCCCGCTCTTGACCTCCACATCTTCCCAGAGAACGCTCTCGCTGATATGGCAGTTGTCATCGATAAAGACGTTATCCCCGATGACGACATTGTCCAACTTGACGTTCTTACCGATACGCACCCCTTTGCCGATAACGACCTTCCCGTTGAGCGTGACGGTCTCAAAGTCAATATCGTCGCGGGAGTGGAGCAGCGAGTCTTCGTGGATCACCTGTTTTTTGGGTAGAGAGAAGGCGACCTTCTCGTTCAGGATGTCAGCGTGCACGTCACGGTAGCTGTAGGGGTTGCCCACATCGCGCCAGTAACCGGTGATGCTGCAGCCCCAAAGGGGCACTTCTTCAGCCATCAGAGCCGGGAAAAGATCCTTGGCAAAATCGTAGTTCTCCTCTTTGGGAATATACTCCAGGATCTCCGGCTCGATGATATAGATCCCCGTGTTGATCGTATCGCTGAAGACCTCCCCCCAGCTTGGTTTTTCGAGGAATTTTTCGATCCGCCCGCTGCTGTTGGCGATGACGACACCGAAATCGAGCGGATTTTCCACTGGGGTCAGGGTAATGCTCAGTTTGGCCTTTTTCTCCTTGTGATACTCAACGATCTTGGTAAAATCAAAATCGGTCACCAGGTCGCCGCTGACGATGATAAAGCTGTCGTCCTTGAGGTACTCCTCGGCAAACTTGACCGCCCCGGCGGTACCGTAGTCATCATCGGGGGTTACGTAGTGGATCGTCACACCCAGCTTCTTCCCATCCTTAAAATAATCCCGGATCACGTCCGGCATAAAATAGAGCAGGACAACGAACTCCTTGATGCCGATCGCTTTGAGGCTCCTGATGATATGCTCCATCATCGGTTTGTTCAGAATGGGGAGCATCGGTTTGGGCATGGCATTGGTCAGGGGCTGGATCCGCGTACCGAAACCGCCCGCCATTACAACCGCTTTCATCGTCTACCTCCTGGAAATTTGTTTTTTAGTATCTGCTTGCCGAGCTCGACGCCGGGCTGGTCATAGGTATTGACTCCGAAGAGTATCCCCATAGCCGACGTCAGGAGCTCAAAATAGTAGATGAGTGCCCCGACGTTCTTGTGGTTGAGGCGATCAAAACTGATGGCATCGACGGGGATCTCTTTTTGCTGTACAACCGCCTCCATCGTCGCGTCGCACTGGGCGTTGATGAGGTCGGCAAAAAGATGGTCGTTGACATAGTCGGTGCTTTCGAGGAAATCGAGCGAGATATCGGGAATATGGGTGCTGGATTCGAAGTTTTTGATCTTGAGGAATGTAAGGCTCTTATCCTTCGGCCCCTCCATGATCAGCTGCAGGAACGAGTGCTGGTCCACCGAACCTGTCAGTCCCACCGGGGTGAGGCCTATGCTGTTGCCTGCCGCATCTCTTTTCCCGAGGGATTCACCCCAGAGTTGCACGAACCAGTCGTTCAGGTAGGCAAAGAGGGAGGCGTAGGCAAAGAGGACGTTGATCCGCTTTTCGGGGTAGTTGTTATAGAGATAGAGGGCTTTATGCAGCAGGTGTTCCTGCTCTCTGGCAAAAAAGCTCTCCTCAAACTCCCGTGCACCGTCGATAAGCTTTTCGACGTTAAAGCCGGCCAGGGCAAGGGGGACCAGCCCCACATGGGTCAGAACCGAAAAGCGTCCCCCGATGTTTTTGGGGATATGAAAACGGGCGATATTGTTTTTGGAAGCGAACTTGGAGAGGGGCGAGCCCGGATCGGTAATGGCGATAAGTCGTTCTCTCGTCTTTTTCTCTCCCAGCTTGATGGAGTATTTTTTGATGATATATTTAAAGATCGACGTGGTCTCGATCGTCGTACCCGATTTTGAGATGATGATAAAGATCGTATCTTTTTTCCGGATCGGCTTGAGGGAGTCTCGCAGGTTGATGGGGTCGCAGTTTTCAAGGAAGTGGAGTTCGGGGTAGTCTTTTTTCTTTTTGTAGTGGAGCAGCCGGTCGATCGCTTTGGCACCGAGTGACGAACCGCCGATGGCGATGATGACGACATTTTTTATCTTTCCCTTTTTAAGCAGGGAGTTTTTTTTAATATAGTCTCCGATATCTTCAAGGAGCTCTTTTTTATGCTCAACGATCGTATAGTATCCGATCGCACCGCTCTCCTTCTCACCGCGTATCTTTACAAATAGATCATTTACAGCGCTCTCTTCAGACGCTGTGGAAACCAGACTGTAGTAGTTGGAGAAATGAATCATATCAGCCCTTTTTTTACTCATCGTAACGGATAATAATTGCACTTAGGTTTCAGGAAAAGCATAAGACTGGAGCCACAAAATAATAATTATTTTTTATCTTATGTGATCTATTGTAACACTTCTGAACAAAAAATCAAGGGTCTTTTAAATGAATAATTTCGGGGGGTTTCTTATATTTATAAGGGGAATGGCGTTTTTTTAGAAAAGAGAAAAAAAAGAGGATCCCGAAGTGCCGCCGGCACTCCGGGTTAACATTTATTTGGCGGCTTTGGCCATTCTTTTCCGGACATTCGGATCGAGGTATTTTTTACGGATACGGATGCTGACCGGGGTGATTTCCACGATCTCATCATCTTCGATCCACTCCAGAGCCGTTTCCAGGCTGATATCCCGTGGAGGGACCAGTTTGATCGCCTCGTCAGCCCCGGAAGAACGGACGTTGGAGAGCTGTTTCCCCTTGATCGGGTTGACTTCCAGGTCGTTGGGACGGGAGTGTTCTCCGATGATCATACCGGAATAGACTTTGTCCTGCGGTTTGACGAACATCTCGCCGCGCTCCTGGAGGTTAAAGATGGAGAAGGCGACCGCTTCGCCGTTTTCCATTGAGATAAGTGCACCGTTACCGCGCCCCGGGAAAGTCCCGCCGGCAGGACGGAACTCGATAAAGGAGTGGTTCATGATCCCCTCCCCTTTGGTATCGGTCAGGAACTGTGTCCGCATCCCGATCAGACCCCGTGCAGGGATCTCGAACTCAAGCCGTGTCTGGCCCAGAGTCATCGGGATCATCGCCTTCATCTCAGCCTTTTTCTTACCGAGTTTTTCGATAACGGTACCGGAGAACTCTTCTGGAACGTCGACGACCAGGTGCTCGAACGGCTCCATTTTTACGCCGTCTTCCTCTTTAATAATAACTTCGGGTCGGGAGATGGAGAACTCGAACCCTTCTCGGCGCATATTCTCGGCAAGAACGGTGATCTGAAGTTCACCACGACCGGAAACTTTAAACTGCCCCTCGCCTGCAGTTTCAAGACGCATTGCGATATTGGTCTGCATCTCTTTTTCCAGGCGTTCCTGGATCTTGTTGCTTGTGACGTGTTTCCCTTCCGTACCCGCCAGTGGGGAGTCGTTGACGGCGAAGACAACGGAGAGCGTCGGCTCTTCGATATGCATCGGGTCAAGGGGCATCGGGTTGGCAGGATCGCAGAGGCTGTCGCCCACGTCGATCGTCTCAAAACCGGCTACGGCACAGATATCACCCGCCTCAGCTTCCTGGATCTCCATACGTGCAAGACCGTGGAAACCGATCAGTTTTGTCACACGTCCGCTCACCTGTTCACCGTCAGCTTTGACCAGCAGAACATTCTGGCCCTTTTTCAGTTTCCCGTTAAAGACACGGGCGATCCCGATCTTACCGACATAGTTGTCATAGTCAAGCGTAAAGACCTGGACCTGTGTATGGTTTTCAGGGCTTCCCTGGGGTTTTGGTACGTGCTCTACGATGGCATCAAAAAGAGGCTGAAGATCTTTTTTCTCATCTTCCAGGTCTGCAATGGCATACCCGTCACGGGCAGCTGCATAGATAACCGGAAAGTCAAGCTGATCTTCCGTCGCATCCATCGCACTGAAGAGGTCAAATACTTCATCCACAACACGATCCGGCTCAGCCGCTTCTTTATCGATCTTGTTGATAACAACGATCGGTTTTACACCCAGACCCAGTGCCTTTTTAACGACGAATTTCGTCTGGGGCATAACCCCCTCCTGGGCATCGACCAGCAGCAGTACGCCGTCAACCATTTTCAGGACCCGCTCGACCTCGCCGCCGAAGTCGGCGTGCCCTGGGGTGTCGATCACGTTGATCTTGATACCTTGATAGTTGATCGCGGTATTTTTAGAAAGGATCGTGATCCCCCGCTCTTTCTCGATAGCATCGCTATCCATAGCACGCTCATCTACTTTCTCGTGCGCTCCGAATGTTCCGGACTGCTGGAGCAGGCCGTCGACCAGTGTTGTTTTACCGTGGTCGACGTGTGCGATAACGGCAATATTTCTAATATCTTGCAAGTTTTTCTCCTATTTATGATAAATGGGTTTGCAAAACCCTCTGCCGTTTATGCGGCAAGCTTTAGTGCCAAAGCGGCGAGCGTAACATAAAGGGCTTTGCCAGTTATGTGTTCTTAAAATGGTTTGACTATAACCAGGATAACGATAGCGATCAGCAGCAGTGTCGGTACTTCGTTATAGACGCGAAAAAATTTCCCGCTCTTTTCACATTCGTCCGTTGCCAGCCGGTGCCGCAGACGTCCCAGGTGAAAAAAGTAAACAGCTAAAACCACAACCAGTGAGATCTTGGCATGAAGCCACCCTCCGCTTGAAAGCAGTGCAGGGTTCTGTACGATCAGAAGTGTACCGGAGATGATGGTTCCCCAGAATCCGGGAATCCCGATATACTTGTAGAGCTTCCGTTCCATTACTTTGGCTACTTCGACAAACCCGCTGTTATCGCGGTGTTCTGCGTGGTAGACAAAAAGTCGTGGAAGGTAGAAGAGTACAGCAAACCAGGAGACCAGCGAAACGATATGAAATACCAAAATCCAGTTATACATCAAGCTATCCTTAAGTTTGGCGGGATTATACCCAATTAACACCAAAAATGGTATAAATCGTCCTATAAAACGTCCAAACAGTGACAAAAGAAGTGATACCGTATGAAAATCGAACAACTGACTGCCGTATTAGACTCAAACGGCTTTAAAGACGGGTTTAACGCGCTGCTGGCGGACAGCAGCAACACTCCCCTGGTGCGAAAGGTCCGTACCCATGCCCCGGGCATGGAGGTGTTTGTCCGCATCCGGAAAGAGAACGGCGGACATGTGGCACTGATCTTCTTCGGCGGCGAATGCGAGTCGTGCGCTACGGGCGAAGGACGCTATGCGCCCACAGGTGCCATCCTGGATGTCTCCGTGGCGGATATGGGCCTGGCCCTGATCCTCAAGGACGCAGAACACTACTATGTCCTCAACCTGGATAAAGCGATCTCCCTGCCCCGATGATGCAGCAACGCACATTTATTCTCTTTTTTACCCTTGCCGCAGCGGCAAGCGGCCTCTTTTATCTCTTTCCCGGAGCAGCCGCCGAACTCAAGGGGTGGATCGTCCCCCTGCTCGGGATCATCATGTTTACCATGGGGGCTACACTGGAATTCGAAGCGTTTAAAGACGTTTTCAGGCGCCCCGGCGCCATCATCCTGGGGGTCCTGCTTCAGTTTCTGCTGATGCCCCTCATCGCCTATCTGTTGATCACGCTTATCGCCATGCCGCCCGAGATCGCCCTCGGTATGATCCTGGTCGGGGCAAGCCCCGGCGGGACGGCTTCCAACCTGATCACCTACCTTGCCAGGGGTAATACCGCCCTTTCTGTAACGATGACATCTGTCTCCACCTTCACTTCCTTTATCATGACCCCGTTTTTGGTCTGGTTCTATCTCGACAAGACGATCGATCTTGATGTCACAGCCATGGTCTTCTCGGTTCTTAAGATCGTGATTCTCCCCGTCGTTCTGGGAATGGCAAGTGCCAGGATACTGGGGGAGAGACGACGGATCTTCGAAACGGCGGCCCCGCACCTCTCCATGGGGGCTATCGCGATGATCATCGGGATCATCATCGGCCTGAACCATGACAACTTTCAAAATGTTTTTGGTACCCTCGTTGTGGCCGTTATGCTCCATAACGGCCTGGGGCTACTGCTGGGCTACGGTATTGCCCGGCTTGCAGGCTTTGACAGTGTTACGGCCAGGACGGTCGCCATCGAGGTGGGAATGCAAAACTCCGCACTGGCCGTGGTGCTTGCGACCAAGTTCTTCACCCCGGCCGCAGCGCTTGCGGGTGCACTTTTTAGCGTGTGGCACAATATATCAGGCATAATAGGCTCATATCTATGGAACAACAGACGCAAAACGGTTTCGTAATGGAGTTTGTCATCGATGACAAACCCTGCCCCTACCTCGAAGGAAGAATGGCCAAAACGAAATACCACCTGATCAACAACTGTACCGAGAAAGAGTGCAAGTCCTACGTCGAACACGGCTGGCGGCGTTTCGGCAAACTCTTTTTCACCCCTGTCTGCAACGGCTGTGACGAGTGTAAGAGCATGCGCATCGACGTCCAGAACTTCCGGATGAACCGCTCCATGAAACGGACCCTCAAAAAAAACGAAGATACCAAGGTCGTCGTACGGCGCCCTACCCTTACCAGCGACCATCTCAACCTCTATGAAAAGTACCATAACCGGATGAACGAGAAGAAGGCGTGGAATACGGAGGGTATCTCATCCAGCGACTACTACAACTCCTTTGTGGACGGGTATGGGAATTTCGGCTACGAGTTCCTCTATATCCGCGACAAAAAACTGATCGGGGTCGCCCTGGTGGATATCCTGCCCAATGCCGTTTCATCCATCTACTGCTTTTACGACCATGACTACGACAAATACTCCATCGGGACCTTTTCGATCCTCAAGCAGATCGAATACGCCAAAAAGATGGGGATCGAATACCTCTATCTGGGATACTGGGTGGAAGATAACAAGAGCCTGAACTACAAGTCCAAGTACCGACCCCACGAGATACTGATCGAGGGATTCGAATTTGGGGAGGATACGGTCTGGCGCTAGCCCCGAAAGGGGCTACGCCTCGTTTTTCGGGTCTTTTTCGGCTTTCCGTATCGCCTCGGTGACTTCGGGGCTCTCCATCTCGGCCGGGCTGAGACGGATTGTTTTGGTCGGGTAGGCGATGGCGATGTCCGCCTCGGCGTTGTAGGCTTCGATGATCTCAGCCGAGATGCGGCTTCTAAGCGTCAAAGTCGCATAGGAGTTGGTCAGGTACCAGGTGCTGATCTTCATCCCGTACTTTTCGATAAAGGTAAAGACCCTCGGTTCGACACTGCTGTTTTTGAGGTTATATTTTGCCCGCAGCGTATTCAGCTGCTTCCTGGTCAGGTCGCTGTATCCCTTTGAGTACTTCGTGGAGATCTCCCGCGCGATATGGACCGCTTTTTTGTGGTTGGAGTCGAAGGTGACCATGATGTCGATCCCGTCCCAGACTGTTTTAAGACCGTTAAAGGTGTAGTTCTGGAAGAGGTAGGTAAAGATATAGTTATTGGGGATAAAGATGATCCGTCCCGCCCGGCGATTGCGCTCATATGAAGGAAGGGTCACGTCTTCAAACAGTACGATCCGGGTAAAACCGATCTCCAGGACATCCCCCAGGAAATCCTCGTTGTCCTTGACAACGCGGATGCGGTCCCCCACGTGGATCTGGCCGCCCAGGACGATCACAAACCACCCCAGGATACTCATAAACCAGTCTTTCATCGCAAAGGCGATACCGGCGGAGACGAAACCAAGGACCGTCAGGATGTAGGTGAGGTTGTTGATATAGTTAAACGCGATGATCAGGGTGATGATGATCACCGTCAGGATATTCAGGGTCCGGTTTGTGATATAGAGCCGTTCCGCGTCCGTAATATAGCGTTTGAGCAGCATCTTTACCAGGAAGACGAACCCGATAAAGATCAGCAGGATGATGGCGATATTCCCCAGCTTGACGGTCTGGGTCTTGATCTTTGATTTGAGGTCCAGCTCGGTCTCGGAGACCTTTTTATTAAAGATGGAGAGGGTCGTGCTGAAGATCTGGAGCACCGGCTGGAAGTCCGCGATCATATCCTCGGCTGTATCGATGTCATCTTCGACCTGGAGCAGGACCTTCTTATAGTTTTCCGCATCGGGGTAGAGTTTGACCAGCTCCCGTTTTTTTTCCAGGACGGCGATCTTCTCGTTTAGGGCCGTGATCGTCTCCTGCAGCTTCTCCAGCTTATCGACATACTCGCTCTTTTTGCTCTTCATCTCCCGGATATAGGAGAGTGCGATCAGGATGGCGACGGGATTAGCCACTTCGGGTGCCGCGGAGAGCTCCTCGATGTGGTAGAGTGTGTCATACCCGCTGTCGGCAAAATCGCCCAGGAGCTGAAGCTGGGACTTGAGGATCTCTTTTTGCTTGAGATACTCGGCCAGTCGCTCCTTGGAGACCTTGTCCCGTTTCCCCCAGAAGCGTTTGATATTGCGCTCAAGCTGGTACTGTTCGTTTTTAAGGGCCTGCAGTTCCTCTTTGACCTGGTAGCGTTCGACCCAGATATTCTTACCCGTAAGTTTTTCGTTGAGCTCGCTGATACGTGCGTCGAAGGCCTCCAGGCTCTCCCTGTAGTTCTCCTGCTTTTCGATCGTGGAGATGTTAGCTTCGTTAGCCCCGAATAGGGACACTACCCCGAAAAGGAAGAAGAGAAAAAGGAGTCGTTTCAATTCGTCCCTCCCGCAAAACCGGCAAGGACCGTTTTTACAACCGATTCGTCGATATCATTGCGTTTTTGGAACCCGCCGATGGAATCGGGCAGGATAAAGGTGATCGCATCATTGGCACTCTTCTTGTCCAGGAAGAACATGCGGTAAAACGCATCCACATCTTTGATCTCATAGGTCGTAGGAAGGTCATATCGTTTAAGCAGCGCTTCGATCACCGCTGCCCCCCCTTCGTCCAGAAGCCCCAGTTTTTGTGCCAGCGCGTTCGCCATCACCATCCCGATGGCCACCGCCTCTCCGTGAAGGTACCTGGCGTAACCCGTCTCCTGTTCGATCACGTGGGCAAAGGTATGGCCGTAGTTAAGCACGGCCCGGATCCCCTGCTCTTTTTCATCCTGGGAGACCACCTCGGCTTTGAGCTCCACCGACCGCTTGATCGCAGATTCGAGTGCCGACTTGTCGCCCTTAAGATCGGCCGCCTGCAGAAATTCGAAAAAGGAGCGGTCGAACATGACCCCCATTTTAACGATCTCGGCCACGCCCGCCCCGAACTCACGCGACGGGAGGGTCTCAAGAAACCGGGTGTCAATATGGACGCTTTTGGGTTGATAAAACGCCCCTATGAGGTTTTTGCCGAAACGGTTGTTTGCACCGGTCTTCCCGCCGACGGATGCGTCCACCTGGGAGAGCAGCGTCGTGGGGACCTGGATAAAATCGATCCCGCGCTGGTACATGGAAGCAATAAACCCGGTCATATCCCCGATCACCCCGCCGCCGAAGGCGATCAGGAGTGATTTACGGTCAAACTTGTGCTCGAAAAGGCGGTCAAGTACGTATTCGATTGTCTTGAAGTTCTTATGTTCCTCACCGTCAGGTACGGTAATGACATACACCTCTTTGGCACGCAAAGAGGCCATAAGCGTCGCCAGGTGCAGGCCGGCCACCTTGGGGTTGGTGATCACGGCCACCTTCCGGTCAAAACTGAGGGGACGGAGGTCTTCGATATGGATGTTGTAGCTGTTGTCAATCGTCTGTTTTAACGCGATGTCGATCGTCACGGGGTTCCTTTATAAAACTGGTATAAAAATCTGGTTGTACTCATCCAGGAACTGGTAGAGCTTGTCGATGTTCGGGAAGAATATATCCATATACGAGGCGTTTACGACATACTCTTCAAACGGTACGAACTGCAGGAAATTCTCCTCGTACTGCATCTGGCGCAGCGGGTTGTTAGTACTCTCATGCAGCTCCAGGTCCTTGGAATAGATCTCGGCCAGGTTCTCGAAATGTTCGATGATATGGGACTTGTCCTTCTCTTCCGGATCGATGTTGTAGAGGTTCATGATCAAAGAGAGCTGGGTCGAGATATCGAAAACAGCCGAAGAGATATTCTCGATGTTCTTGTTCTCCGAAAGGAGCACGGCGGACTTGTCGATATCGGCGATGGACTTCTCACCCAGCTTCAGGACCGGCTTTTTAATGCTGAAGAGGATCTTGCGGTTCTTCTTCTTTTTGAAGATGGTACGGTTAACGACCACCAGGCCGACGTTATATTGCTTGATATCCTCGGAGAGATCCCTTTTGAGGGCATACTCGTCGTAAACGATATCGATATAGACACCCGGGGCTGTCAGGTTCCGTGCATAATCCACGATCCCGAAATTATCCGGGTGGATCACCTTGATGAAGGTAAACTTGTTCTTAAGAAGCCGCCCGACATGTATGACCTGCTGGATCTCTTTAAGGGCCTCCTCGTAAGGGGTATGCCGCATGTCAACGATGTGGAGGATGTTCTTGCCGTAGGGTGCGGGGAACTGTCCCTGCTCGATCTTGATCGCCTTGTAGACATCCTTTAAGATCGCCGGCTGGCCGATCAGCAGAAGCACGTCGTTGGGGCGGATCATCAGTGAAGGCTTGGGCAGGATAAGCTGGCTGTTGCGATAGACTGCCGCAATCTTCCAGGACTTCTGCTCGATGTTGGAGATATGCCGGTAGGCATAGGTACTGCCGAAGGGGACCATCACCTCCGTGATATCCCCCACACCGAGCCCCACCTGCTGGGCAAAAACGGGGATATCGGGGAGCTGGGAGAAGACACGGCTGGCCAGGAACTCCCGCGTATCCAGCAGGGTCAGGTTTTCATCCTCTCCGAGGTCGAGCCCCCAATTGTCTAGGATAAAAATGGGGAGTTCCTTGTAATCAAGCCGAAGGTTCTTGTACGAGGTCACCGCCTCGAGCTCGTCTTCAAGAACGATATAGGCAGCGACATGTTTCTTTGTAGCGACCTGGGCCAGTTTAACCCGGCTGGTGGGGTCGAACTCGTAGAAACGGCAGAAGATACCCGTCGCTTTCTGCGCCAAGGCGGGATCGTAGTGTACGATATCGTAGACATTGTCATTGGGATAGGTCTTGTCGACGCGGTCGAGGAACTTCTCCGCTACATCGCCGTGCGCTATGATGAGTATCTTTTTCATTCTGTCCTGTTGCTGCTGTTTTATGCATAATACGGCACGGTGCCGCTAAGAAGAATTATTCTATCCAAAAATAAATGACAGATTTGTTAATATGCTCGCCATGAAAAAGAAAAAACTGACAATGCTCGTACTGGGTAGCATGATTACGGCTGCAGGCGGCGAAGACTTTATCAATGCAGAAAAGGAACTGGGCCGTTTTACGTCCCCCTTTGATTTCGGGACACCGGTGCAGACGGAGAGCGCTGTGGCTGCGGAAAAAACCTCACCCGAAGAGGCGGGTGACACCAACGAAACGGTGCAGTCCGAAACAGTAGAGAAACACCGTCCCAAACAGGAGCTTCGCAAGGAACTTAATATCAGCTGCGGTGCCAAGTGCGGGATCAGTTTTAAAAACGAGGACAACGACTCCTAGCGGATATCGCGGCGGGCGATCTCCTGGATGACGTTCGTCGCATAGGAGCCTTTGGGCAGGAAGAACTTCACCTCGAACCACGCCTCTTTCTCCTTAAACTCATACTCAAACTCCTCGGGAAAGACCCAGGCGAAACGGCGGTCACCGTCGAGCATCGTCGTCACCGTATCAAAAGGCGCTTCGAAAAGTCCCGCCTCATCGACGGCTTTTTTGCTTTTTTTACCACTTAGAAGACCTGTCGGAACGGTATTTTTTTCACAAAAACGTCGGCTCTCCTCCTCCAGGTCTTCGGCAAAGAAGAGACGCCCGTGGGGGTAATGGCTGATCACGTCGCCGCGGAGCAGTTTAAAAAACTGCGGCTGCTGCTTAAGTGCTGCGGCCGTCTCTTCCGTCAACTCGGCATACTGCCCCGCCACCTCGGCAGGTGTAAAGCTGTTAACCATGTGGCTGAGTTCCAGGCGCTTGGAGAGCCATGCGTTAAAGAGATGGCTCTGATAGGCGTTGAGAAGGAAACTGCGCATGCTGATATTTTTGATCTTCAGGCTGCCTTCGAGGATCTTCTGACCCTGGATATGATTATCCGCGTCGTTTCCGAAACGCTGGTATCCGAAGAAGTTGGGTAGCCCTTCGGCCTCGATCTTTTTGATCGCCTGGGTGATCTTTCCAGCCTGCAGAGGCAGCACTTTTTTCAGCCGGATAAAGAAGCGGTTGCCCTTAAGGTGTCCCCGTTTTATCTTATTGTTGTGAAAGGTGGTCTCAACGATTTTGATCTGGTCATGGGAGAAGTTCTCTATCTTTTCCCTGTACATCTTATTAAAGGAGATGTACTGGTAGGTCAGGGCCTCCTTGTCTTTCAGGCCGGCGTAGCCGAAATCCCTCTTCTTGATGCCGGTGTGGGCACTCAGGATATCCAGCATCTCCCAAGTCGAAAGTCCCTTTTTCCTGATCTTGACAACCATATGCTCGCCTTCCCCCGAAAAATCATACAGGGGGACCTCTTCGACGACGAAATCCCGGGCATTCTGACCAAAATGAAATTCGATCGGTGAATGGGTAAGAAAATAGCCTCTGTCTAATGTCATAAAATCCCTTTTTCTTCCTAATCTGATGCGTTTTATTTTGATTTAATCAAATTGGATTTACTATACGAAATCGAAATGCAAAAGGGAATGTATGTCTGAAAAAAACTGGCCAAATGCATTAGGTTTGAAAAATGTGGGGAAAGTATACCACAATCTAAGCTATGATGAATTACACCAACACGAACTCAACAAGCAAGAGGGTGTTGTAACAAACCTTGGCGCAGTCAATATTGATACTGGAAAATTTACAGGAAGAAGCCCTAAAGACAAGTACTTTGTCGACCAGGCACCTTCCAACAAAAATATTGCGTGGGGCGATATCAATCAACCCATTAAAGCTGAAATCTTTGATGAACTATATGCGAAGGTGCTCGACCACCTCGACGGAAAAGATATCTATGTCTTCGACGGCTTCGTCGGAGCAAGTAAAAAAAGCCGGAAAAATGTGCGTGTTGTCAGCGAGATCGCATGGCAGCACCACTTCGTCACTAATATGTTTATCCGACCCGAAGCGGGCGAACTGGAAGGCTTTAGTGCGGATTTTACGGTCTATAACGCCTGTCAGCTTACAAATGAGGAGTGGGACAAGAAACACGGTCTCAACTCCGAAGTATTTGTCGTATTCAATATCGAGAAGCGCATCGCCATCATCGGCGGTACGTGGTACGGCGGGGAGATGAAAAAAGGTCTCTTCACGATGATGAACTACTGGCTGCCGCTTGACGGCATCCTATCCATGCACTGCTCGGCCAATATCGGCAAAGAGGGGGATACTGCCCTCTTCTTCGGTCTCTCCGGGACCGGGAAGACAACACTCTCCACAGATCCTCACCGCCTCCTGATCGGCGACGACGAACACGGCTGGGACGACGAAGGGATCTTCAACTTCGAGGGCGGCTGCTACGCCAAGACGATCAACCTCGACCCGAAAAGCGAGCCGGAGATCCACGGTGCGATCCGTCAGGGCGCCCTGCTTGAGAACGTTGTGGTCAACGAAGGCGTTGCCGACTTCGCCGATGCGACCAAAACGGAAAACACACGGGTCTCCTATCCTATCCACCATATCGAAAACCATGAGCCGACAATGCAGGGCGGTCACCCCAAAAATATCATCTTCCTCTCCTATGATGCCTTCGGCGTTCTGCCGCCGGTGGCCAAGCTCACCAAAGAGCAGGCGATGTACTACTTCCTGAGCGGCTACACGGCAAAAGTAGCCGGTACCGAGCGTGGAATCAAGACACCGACGGCAACCTTCTCATCCTGCTTCGGCGAAGCGTTCCTTCCGCTTCATCCGACAGTCTATGCCAAGCTTCTGGGTGAAAAGATCGAAAAACACAACGTCAACGTCTATCTGGTCAACACCGGGATCACAGGCGGGAAATACGGTGTCGGCAAGCGGATGAGTATCAAGAGTACGCGTGCCTGTATCAATGCGATCCTGGACGGCTCAATCAACAAAACGACATTCCACGAAATGCCGATCTTCGGGATCTCCATCCCCGACAGCATCGACGGTGTGGACTCCAGCATCCTAAACCCGCGAAACTCCTGGACCGATAAAGCGGCTTACGATCAAGAAGCCGAACACCTCGCTTCCCTCTTTGTCGATAACTTCAAAAAATATATCACAGACGACCACGAATACGACTTCAGTGCCGCAGGGCCCAAACTTTAACCAAAACATACCCTTCCATTAAGGAAGGCGTATGTACAATCGGAATGTGATGAAATTTAAACTTGAGAATTACATTCCGGATGTTTCAGAAATCCTCAAAAAACTTCCGAAGTATTATGACTTCTTGGCTACCCGCATCGAGCTTCCCGAGCTTGGAAAAGTGTGGTATATCAATAAGCAGGCACTCTCGTCGATCCTAAACGGCTACCAATATGCCATCAAGGACGGCAAGAACTATATCCTGGCCGAACACTACCCCCAAAACTCCTATCTTATTTTTAACTCCCAGACCAAAAAACTCTCCGTTGTCCGCTCCATTCTGCTGACCTACAAAGAGGATCGTGTCATTGCGCGCCGCAAGAGTATCGGAAACATCCCGATATGGGAGCTTGTGGACAAGAAATATATCCGCATGTACAAGGATATCCAGTTCGCACTCCACGTCGAGACCAAACTCTTTGCCGAGTGCTACAACGACGATACCTATATCGTCAAGCACCAGATGCTGAAACAGACGATCCCGGTCAATAAAAAGCTGCAGCATACCACGCCGATTATCGAACCCTCCATCGAAAAGATCATGATCCAGAAATACACCAGCATGAACGCCATCCCCCTCTTCCACCGCTACTTCTCTATTGAAGATTCCGCCCTCAACTTTATCGACATCGGAAAGCTGGAACGCTACAAGATCACCAATACGAGCTTTAATGAGGTCTTTGCCGTCGGTTCCGTACTCAAGAGTCTTCAAAAAGAGGGATTTGATATCGAGAAAGAGGTGGGTATCGTCACGATCTTCGAAGAGCAGAAACATATCCTGGCCGATTTCTATGCTGATATGACTGGTCACAGCAGCGATAAACCGAAGATCGGCCTGCCGGAGGAGATGACGGGGCGGCAGTACGCTGTACTCGTCGTCAGCTTTGCCATAACATCCAAAATGGACAAATACAGCCAGATCGATAAATACGAGTATGAGATTAGGCAGCTGATGGACAGTGTCAAGGATGGGATCATCTTTATCGGGAATATGCGCCTGCTTCACCGCCTGCATGGATTTGCCAAGGAGCTGACAGGTCTTATCAGGACACTTAAAAATGTCACCTCAATCAGCGCATGGACGACTCCGGGGACCTATCAGAAAGATATGCTCGAGATCTGGCAGGCCCCGATCAAACGTATAGACCCCGAAAAGACGAACGACAACACCCAGAAGATACTTTGGGCGAAATACCATAAAAATATAGAGCTGGAATATGGCAAACAGAATATGTTGGGGATCAAGTCGATCTATAAAGACTATCTTCACAGTCTCGGTATCGGGAGGACAAAGAAGAGCTAAGGCCCTAAAGGTCCTCCGTGGTAATGTGGTTTTTCATAAACTCCCTAAAATAGTCGGCATCCGACGCAACGGTCCCCTCCTCTTTTTTAAAGAGCGCTTCAAATATCTCATAGAGACGTATCACAACGGCATCAGGCTCCTTATCGCTTTCGTGGAAATGCGTATAGGCAATAAGTGCCCCACTTGTCTCCTGGATATGTGCCTCAAGATTCCGCACCGCCGCATCGGCTTCCGAATCGGTATCGGTATACTGGAAAAAGACGGCATAGAGGTGTGTCGAGATGCGTACGAGCCTGTCTGTATCACGGATATGCCCTGTAATCATCTTCCGGGCATCGGCGTGCTGTACATAGACAAGAGCAAGGGTTACATTGGTGTCAAAGTGAATATACTTGTGTAGATAATCGGAAACATCATCCCGAAGGATATTGCAGAGTTGCTGGACCATAGTGTCTCCTTAGAAGAGAAGCCCCCGTTTTAAACGGGGGCATAAGATTAGAAGAACGAGAGAAGAACCCCCGCTGCAACAGCCGAACCGATGACTCCACCGACATTCGGACCCATTGCATGCATCAGCAGGAAGTTGCTTCGGTCGTACTCCTGGCCGACCTTGTTGGATACACGCGCCGCCATCGGAACGGCGGAGACCCCGGCCGAACCGATAAGCGGATTGACCTTGTTGGTGGAAAACCTGTTCATCAGTTTTGCCATCAGGACACCCGCGGCTGTTCCGATCGCAAAGGCGATCAGACCCAGGATAAGAATACCCAGTGTCTCGGCGACAAGGAACTTCTCAGCCGCCAGTTTGGAACCGACGGAGAGCCCCAGGAAGATCGTTACGATATTGATCAACGCGTTTTGAAGTGTATCGGAAAGCCGCTCCGCTACACCCGACTCACGGATTAGGTTCCCGAATGTCAATGCACCGACCAGCGGGGTCGCATCGGGAAGGAAGATGACACAAAGGACAAGGACCGTGACCGGAAACATGATCTTCTCAAGCTTGGTCACATGACGCAGTTGGACCATGCGAATTGCCCGGTCCTCTTTGTTTGTCAGCGCTTTCATGATCGGCGGCTGGATGATGGGCACCAGTGCCATATACGAATAAGCCGCAACGGCGATCGCACCCAGAAGCTCCGGTGCCAGCTTGGAGGCAACGAAGATCGATGTCGGACCGTCAGCCCCGCCGATGATCCCGATAGCGGAAGCCTGCTGGAGGGAGAAGCTGAAGATATCGGTGTACTGGGTTAATGCCATTGCGCCGACAAGCGTTCCGAAGATCCCGAACTGCGCCGCGGCACCCAGAAGGGCCACTTTCGGGTTGGCGATCAGCGGACCGAAGTCCGTCATCGCCCCAACCCCCATGAAGATCAGGAGCGGGAAGAGGCCTGTCTCGATCCCCATGCTGTAGAGGATACCCAGGAATCCGTCCGGTCCGGCGATGCCGGCAACAGGGATATTGGCCAAAAGCCCCCCGAAACCGATCGGGATCAAAAGAAGCGGTTCGAACCCTTTTTTGATCGCCAGATAGAAGAGCAGAAACGCGACAAAGATCATAATAATCCGCCCGGCCGTCTGATTGAACGGATCCATCTTATGACCGTGGGCATCCAGTTCGTCCGGGTTGGCACTGATCAGATATTTCAGTCCCGTTGCGTCATAAAGCCCGGCAAACATCTGACCAAGGGACTTGGACTCGTAAGTCGGCGTTGTTTCGGCCTTTGGCGCTTCATGGTCGGACGCCACTGCAAAGGAGAGCGTTGCCAGAAGCGATACAAGCAGCAGTTTAATACTTTTCATCCAGCATTACTCCGCGATAGTGACGAGGACCTGGTTATTTTCGACCGTATCACCTACGGCAACCTCGACGCTTGCGACTGTACCGTTGGCAGGAGAAGTGATCTCCGTCTCCATCTTCATCGCTTCAAGGATCATGACAGCCTGTCCATCCGTAACCTTGTCACCCGGTTTGACCAGGACTTTGAAAACAGAACCGGGAAGCGGTGCATGTACATGTATCTGGTTGCCTGAAGCTGCCGGTGCAGCTGCCGCAGGAGCTGCGCTCTCGGAGATCTGAACGTTGGCATCGTTGCCTTCAGCTACTGTTACATTGTATTTTTTACCATCAACCACTACCGTATAGTTTTCCATTCCGTCACCTTTTTTCGTTTTCTTTTTACTCGGAGCTTCCATTTCGCTCAGTTTTCGTACATTGACTTTTGCTTCATCTTTGAGGAAAGCGATCCCTTTTTCCGCACAGGAGAGGGCGATAAAGAGGTTTTCATCGCTGATCTCAAGTCCTTCGTCCTGGAGCATCTTCGTTGCATGGGCAACCGATTTTTTCTCATCGCGGTCTGCAATGTCAAGTGCACTCTCTTTTGTCGGTTCAAGGTGGAGCTGTTCAGCTGCCAGCTTGACCACTTCCGCATCGGGCTCAGAAGGCGTTTTCCCGAAGTAGCCCAGCACCATACGGCCGTAGCCGTCGGCGATCTTTTTCCATTTTCCGAACATCACATTGTTAAACGCCTGCTGAAAATAGAACTGGGAGACCGGTGTCACGGAGGTGCCGTAACCGCCCTTCTCGACCACTTCCTGCATCTCCATGATCACTTCCGGGAACTTCTCCAGGATGTTGTTGTCCCGCATCATCTGCGTATTGGCCGTCAAAGCACCACCCGGCATCGGAGAGAACTGGATCATCGGGGAGACCTGTGTCGCCTCCGGCGGGATGAAGTAGTCTTTAAGGCACTCTTGAAGGACACGCTCAGACTCAAGGATCTTATCGAGTTTAAACTCATCGCCCAGGTCATTACCCAGAACGAAGTCAGTCCCTTTGAGCGCATGCATCATAACAAGCATATCGGTCTGACATGTACCGCCGGATACCGGTGCACGGGAGAGGTCGATACCGTCTGCACCCGCCTCTACGGCAGCTTTGTAGCACATTGCACCGATTCCGGCCGTCTCGTGCGTATGGAATCTCAGGTGGACATCCTCACCCAGAAGTTTTCGTGCCATCTGGATCGTCTCATACACTTTTGCAGGGTTGGATGTACCCGAAGCGTCTTTAAAGACAACGGAGTCAAACGGGATCCCCGCGTCCATATACTGCCGCAGCGTCTTTTCGTAAAAAGCTGCGTCATGGGCACCGGAACAGCCCGGGGGAAGGTCCATGACCGTTACGGTCATCTCGTGCTGCAGACCGTGGTCTTTGATCGTTTTGGCACTGTACTCGAGGTTCCGTACGTCGTTAAGCGCGTCAAAGTTACGGATCGTCGTGATCCCGTGCTTTTTGAAAAGCTTCGCGTGCAGGTCCAGGATCTCTTTAGATCCCGTATCAAGACCGACATAGTTGACACCCCGTGCCAGCGTCTGCAGCTTGACATCGTCTCCGACTGTCTTACGGAATGTATCCATCATATCGAACGCATTTTCATTCAGATAGAAAAAGAGTGTCTGGAAGCGTGCACCGCCGCCTGCCTCAAAGTGTCTGATGCCGGCATCCAAAGCCGACTGGATGGAAGGTATAAAGTCATCAATTAATACCCGGCCACCGAAAGCGGACTGGAATCCGTCCCGGTATGTCGTATCCATAACTTGGATAATTTTCTTAGCCATTACTGTCCTTTAGTTATGCTTGTTTTTAAATGCTTTTACCGCACCCATGATGGCGGCTACCACGCTGGCATCATCTACCGAGCCCGCTGCGGGTGCCGCTTTGGGTGTAGATGCCGGTTTTTCCGGAAAGAAGCGGTTGACGATTTTTGCCTGAATGCTGATGGCCACAACCATCAGGATCAGAAAACCGAAAACCACCGTCATACCGATGATCATAAACTTGATTCCTTCGGCAACCAGATCTAGTTCCATTGTTCCTCCTTACGAAATGTCGTCAACTTGTATGCTTCCCAGCACTTCAAAACGCACGGCCGAATCGATTTCGGAGTGGCTTAGAACCACCACATCCAGGGCAAACCGTTCGTATATCTCCGCGACCTGCTTGCGAAGCAGCGGATCGACAATGATCACGACGGGTGCTATGCCACGTTCAAGCACCCGTTTTACCGCTTCGCCCGATTTTTCGACCAGAGCGTTAATCTCCTTCACATTCAGAAGCAGATTTCTGACTCCGTTTTGTTCTTGTAGTTTATCCAAAAGTTTCTGTTCAGTCGCTGTGTCAAGGGTCAGCAACTGGATCGTATTATCCTTGTTTTTGTACAGGCTTGTAATCGTTCGGGCCAGCTTTGCGCGAACCTGTTCTACGATTATATCAACATTTTTGGTCACTTCCGCGACATCGGCGATCGTCTCCATGATCGTCAGCATGTCTTTGATCGGTACCTTCTCATGCATCAAGGCCTTAAGGACATTAAGAATAAGCCCCATCGTCGCCACCTTGGTCGCATCGTCGACAACGGCCGGGTACTCTTTTTTAAGGGATTCGATCAGCTTCTGGACATCCTGACGGGTCAACAGGTCTTCGGCATACTGCTTGACCAGTTCGGAGAGGTGGGTCGTCATGACGGTGGAAGGATCTACGACTGTATACCCTTTGATGATCGCATCCTCTTTGTTGTCGGTATTGATCCAGATCGCATCAAGGCCGAAAGCGGGCTCCTTGGTCTTGATCCCGTCGATCTCGTCGACGACCAGACCGCTGTTCATCGCCAGGAACTTATCGGGATAGATCTCACCGTAACCAATCGAAACACCTTTGAGTTTTATCTCGTACTGGTGGGGCTGGAGCTGGAGATTATCGCGGATACGCACCTGGGGCATCAGGAATCCGAACTCCGAGGCGATCTTGCGCCGCATCGTGCGCACGCGTTCGAGCAGGTCGCCGCCCTGGGAGGAGTCGGCCAGTTTGATAAGCTGGTAGCCCAGATCCAGCTCCAGGAGTTCGACCTTGAGGATCTCCTCAAGCGCCTTCTCCTCCTCTTCCTTAAGCTGCTCGGGGCTCTTTTCCGGTTTTTTGGGTTTGGCACCCTCCCCTGTCTTTGCCCCGGGAGCACCTTTGGTACCGGGCTGGCTGCCGTTTTTGGGACGGGGCGCCGCCGGTGATTCTCCGAAACGCTGCTTGATAAAGGCATTAAGCGAGCCGTCCTGGGTCGTTTTGATCAGGATGGCCGCTACAACAAAAAAGAGCCCGACAAGCCCCAACGACGTGGCCGGAAGACCCGGAACCATGGCAAAGAGCAGCATCACTCCGCCGACGATCAGCAGGATCTTGTAATCATCGGAGAGCTGCTTGATGACGCCTTCGGCGAAGTTTTTCTCCTCCTGTTTGCTCGCCCGGGTGATCGTAATACCGGTGGCTGTCGCCATCAAGAGTGCGGGGATCTGACCGACCAGACCGTCTCCGATCGTCAGGATCGTAAAGGTCGCCGCACTGTCGGCAAGCGTCATGTCGTGCTGGAGCGTCCCGATCAGGATCCCGCCGATGATATTGACCAGGGTGATGATGATCCCTGCGACCGCATCGCCCTTGACGAATTTGCTCGAACCGTCCATCGCCCCGTAAAAGTTGGCTTCGGTCAGGATCTCCTGGCGTCGTTTCTTCGCCTCCTCGTCGTCGATCAGTCCGGCATTGAGGTCGGCATCGATGGCCATCTGTTTCCCCGGCATCGCATCCAGGGTGAATCGTGCGCTGACTTCAGCCACCCGGGTCGACCCGTTGGTAACCACCATAAAGTTAATGAGGACCAGTATCGTAAACACGATGACACCGATGACATAGTTCCCCCCGACGACGAAGTTCCCGAAGGAGGCGATGATGTCACTGACCGCCTCGGGACCGTTCTGTCCTTCGGAGAGGATCATCCGGGTCGTAGCGATATTAAGCGAAAGGCGATAAAGGGTAACGATCAATATAAGCGTCGGGAAGGTCGTAAAATCGGTC
Source organism: Campylobacterales bacterium (assembly GCA_050297855.1). GTDB lineage: Bacteria > Campylobacterota > Campylobacteria > Campylobacterales > SZUA-545 > SZUA-545. The sequence goes on along the minus strand of JBNKTC010000006.1, from coordinate 151,695 downwards.
GGACGGTTGATAAAGACCGCCATCAGGATGATAAGGGTCGCTATGGCAAAAGAGATGGTCAGGAAAAAGTCGAGGACAAGGGAAGGGAGCGGGACGATGATGATCGCCATGATCGCCACGAGCACCATAACGATGGTCAGGTCCTTCGCCCCCAGTATTACCTTGAGGAAGGGGGCGACCCGCTCGACAAGTCTTCTCGGTGTCAGCTCTGCCATTTACGCGTCGAGCAGATCTTCCAGAGTAATGGATGTGAGGAAGTCATCCACCTTCACCTGGAGTTTGTTTAGATAAGGCCAGATCGAACAGAAGCTGGCCTTCTCCTCGCCTCCCGGACAGTCGTTTTGGGAGTCGGAACACTCAAAGACGTTGGCCGACTTGGCCTCCACGGCTTTGATCACATCCAGGATCGTTATCTCCACGGGAAGCTTTGCCAGGGCGAATCCCCCTTTGGCCCCCTTGTAGGAGATCAGGATCTCGTTTCGTGCCAGGGCCTGAAGAATCTTGGCCAAAAAACTTTTGGGGATATTGAGTCTCCCCGCCAACGTCTCCGTATCCTGCGGATCATCCCCCTTGGCAATCAGGGCGATGGAGAGCAATGCATATTCACTGGCTTTCGTAAGTAACATAAAAGAGATCCTCTTCCGATAACTAATCAGATATTTTTTGTGTGATTATTCTACACAAAAAAGATTAATGTGTCGCTTTTTAATCCACCCTTTTTTGGGCTCCGAAGATCTAAAGGTGTTCGGCACACAAAATATTCTCCTGTGCCATCTTTGTCGTCTCGGGCTGCAGTACCGAATGGGTCACGCCCAGGACCTTGAGCTCTTCCCTGAGCTTTAACAGCACTGTTTCGATCTGACCCAGGGTCAGGTCATTGTCAAAGACCAGGTGGGCGCTCAGGTACATCTCTTTGGATGAGGGGCGATGCAGATGCAGGTCATGAACGCTATGCACGCTGCCGGGGGCGGTGAGCACTGCTTCGATCGGCTCCAGTTCATCATGGTTGATATCCATCAGGGAGAGGAACGTGTGCCGCAAAATGGCGCATGTCTCTTTTAAAATATAGAGCGAAAAGAGGATCGAGAGGATGCTGTCGATCATGTTGATATCAAAGAGATAGATCATCACCCCGCCGATCACGACACCCAGTGAGATCAGAGCATCCGAAAGCATATGCAGGTAGGCTGAGCGGATATTGAGATCGTGATGGTGGTGATGGCCGTGACGGGTATGATCATGATGGTCCTGCCCGTGGTCGTGGTGATGGACATGGGCGAACTCGCCGCCGATCTTATGCAGGATCGCCGCACTTATCCCGTTGGCGATCAGTGCCACTGCCGCCACAACGATCATATACTCCGGTGCCACCGTTTCGGGATGGAGAAGCCGGTCTACCGACTCATAAAGGATATAGGCCATGGATACCAGCAGAAAAAGCGAATTGACAAATCCCGCCATCATCTCGGCCCGGACAAATCCGAAGGTCATCCGTTCGGAGGCTTTTTTGGCCCCAAGCATCAGGGCAATAAAGGTTACGATAACGGCCAGTACGTCACCCAGGTTATGGACCGCATCGGCGATGAGCGACACAGAGTTGGAGACGACCCCGTAGACGACCTCCAGTACGACGATCGCCAGGTTCAGGATGATGACCAGGGCCACCTTCTGCTTTTTGTTCATTGAATACCTCTTTCTATCCCGCTTGCTACAACAAATATTAAGCTTGAATGGTATATAATCCCAGCTTTAAATTAATTCAACCTATCAGGAGGTCAATCATGGCTTTAGATCAGGCTAAGAAAGCTGAAATCGTAGCAAAATTTGGTGAAAGCGCAAAAGACACAGGTTCCCCTGCTGTCCAGATTGCACTTTTGAGCGCAAGAATCTCTTATCTTACAGAGCATCTTAAAGTGAACAAAAAAGATCACGCTTCCAAACTTGGAATGATGAAACTTGTCGGTCAACGAAGACGACTGATGAGATATCTGAAAAAAAGTGATATCAAACGATACGCTTCCGTTATCAAAGAACTTAACATCCGCGATACGAATATCTAATTCCGGTGGCCCGTCTCTTCGGGCCGCTTTACTACCCCACGACTGAGAGGGATTTCCATGCCGCACTCCGACTCTCACAACCCAAAAGACCAAGTTTTTTCCAAACCCATTTCAAAACAGTTCGAATTCGACGAAAACGTCGCCCTTGTCTTTGACGACATGCTTAACCGCTCCGTCCCTTTTTATCAGGAGACCCTGGATCTGACGATCTTCTATCTCTCCGAACTCCTTGATGACGGAGCAACGGTCCTGGATCTCGGTTGTTCGACGGCCAATACGCTGATCAACCTCCAAAAACGTAGCAGCAAGAGCTACCGTCTGGTGGGCATCGACAACTCCGCCGCCATGCTCAAACAGGCCCGAAGCAAAGCGGATGCCTTCGGTGTCGCCGTCCAACTGATCGAATCGGACTTTTTCGAAGTGGATTTTCCAAAAACCGACGCCGTAATCGCCAACTATACCCTCCAGTTCGTCCGTCCGCGCCAGCGGGAAGTACTGGTGCGCAAGATATGCGACGCACTCAATCCCGGCGGGATCTTCATCTTCAGCGAAAAGGTCGTGGCCGCCGACCCGAAGCTGGACAAACTGATGATAGAAAAATACTACGCCTACAAGAAGTCCAAGGGCTACTCCGAATTTGAGATCGCCCAGAAACGCGAAGCCCTGGAGAATGTACTGGTCCCCTACAGTGAAGCGGAAAACCGCCAGATGATCCTGGAAAACGGCTTTTCCCACTGCGAAACGATCTTCCGGTGGAATAATTTCGCCACCTTTATCGCCCGGCGATGAGCCCACGACTGAATCCCGCCGCCCTTGCCCATCTCAAAACGGGGCGGAACCTCCTGGCCTTCTCCGCCGGGGTCGACTCCACCGCCCTCTTCTTCCTGCTGCAGGAGAACAATATATCTTTTGATATGGCGACGGCTGATTACGGCCTGAGGCAACAGGTCCGCGAGGAGATCGCATATGCCAGGGAGCTGGCAGACAGATACGGCAAACAGCTCCATCTAAAAAGCGTAACGCTTGAAGAGAGAAACTTCGAAGCCGAAGCACGCAGGGCTCGCTACGCCTTTTTCTCGGAACTCTGCCGTACCCATGGATACGATACGCTTATCACGGCACATCAACTCAATGACCGCACAGAGTGGCTTCTCATGCAGCTTACAAAGGGAGCGGGAACCGTCGAGCTTCTGGGGATGGACTACCTTGGCCGGGAGACCGACTACACCCTGGTGCGCCCGATGCTCGATATCAGCCGTGACGAGATCGAGCACTACCTAAATGCGAACGGCATCCACTATTTTGAAGATGCGAGCAACCGCGATCCCTCCTTTACCCGGAATGCTTTTCGCCACGCCATCGGCAACCGGCTGGTCCATGAATACGCAGCGGGACTGCAGAAAAGCTTCGCCCTGCTGCGCCGCGATGCGGAGACGCTTCTTCCCCCAGCCCCCTACCAAAGGTTGGGGGAAGCCGTCCTGATCAGGCGCAGTGATGTCCTGGCCGACCTCCGGGAGATCGACCGTCACATCAAACGGATGGGCTATCTCCTCTCCTTCGCCCAGCGGGAAGAGATAGCCCGTCAGAAAGAGTGCGTCGTAGGGGGCAGAATAGCCGTCACAATGGATGCGTCGATCATCTGTCTTGCCCCCTATAGCCAGGGGGTAATGCCAAAAGAGACAAAGGAGCGTTTCCGTATAGCGGGCATACCGCCTAAGATCCGCCCTTATCTTTATGAGCAGGGATTGGATGAAGTGATGTTTTGCGAGGCAAAAAAGGCTATTTTGAGCTGAGTTCGTAAATGTTGAGGTGAAGGCGGACGTCAAGATTATAATCCTTATCCGCGTCAATCACGATAGGGAAACTCATCTCCGCCAGGTTTCCGTAGCCGTTGAGCGCATCGATAAACTCGTACAGGCGAACCGGGGAGGTGATCCGGGTCGTGGCATTGAGCTCATAGCGGATGAAATTCTGGTCGTGGGGTACGAGGTTGGAGCTTTGGATATCCAGCTGGCCCAGCTTCTCCTCCCCGAACTGCTGCATCCGCTCTTTTTTAAAAGAGACCCGCAGGGCTTCGATCACCTTGCGGTTTTTCTCCTGCAGGCGGCTGTTCTCTTCACTCAGTTTGTCGTAATACTCCCGTGTCCCCTTGAGCATCTTCAGGCTGCGGTCGGTGTGGATCTTCGTGATCTTGAGCTTCTGGATATCGGGGACGATCATCATGGAAGCGATCATCAGCGTCAGGACAAGCGATAAAAGGATAAAGAGAAGGGTCTTGGTTAAGTCGATCTCTTCGTGTTGCTGCTCACTGCTTCTCATATAAGAAATCTTCCTTTGATCGGTTTTTGGATACGAACCGGTACCAGCCGTTGCCGAGGGGGTAAAAAACCACCGTTGTTTCGTTAAAGATCGACTTGAGCGGAGGCATCAACAGGTCATTGTAGATCGCTTTGCTGGGTGTATAGCCGTAAAGCTCCATATAGTCCCGGTCGATCTTGGCCCGCGTCAGGTGGATCTGATCGGGGACCAGGGCAAAAAGGTTGTTAATGCTGTCTTTGAGGATGATGTTGTTGCTCTTGACCTCTGCACCGAGCCGCTCCTGCTCGTTAATAAAGGCGATGGAGTTCTCCATCTCGACGATCTTTTTCTCCAATACTACCCGCTTGTCATCAAAAAGCTGTTTTTTCTCTTCCTGGGAGTAGACCTGGGCGAGGATGAACATATCGATCATCACAAAAAAGAGCACCAGTGTGATCGAAAAGAAGATCCACAGCTTGGTATCGATCCTGAAAAGGTATTTATCCCTTGCCCTCGTAAAACTATACAGCTTTCGACTCCATAATTGAGATTTCGGTCAAGACGTCGCACAGATCGATCTTCTCCAGTTCGCATTCGAGCATCAGTTCGTCGCGGATATACTGGTTAAGCATCTCGCCCGTATTGACCCCTGCCTTACAGGCATCAAAGATCCGTGCCTGCTTGACGAACTCACTTTTATAGAAACTGTTCTTATAAAAGTCCTCGATAGAGTTGTGGAGAAACTCGCAGAGCAGCTGGTCTTTTTTGGTAAAAAGCGCCTCATCGCCCACTTCATCCTCCAGTTCGAGGTCCTCTTCCATATCTTCGTGGATGTCATCCATGTTGTCGAAATCGGCCCCTTCGATATCATCGAGTTCGTCCAGGTCCTCCAGACCGCCGTCAAAGATATCGTTGTCATCGATATCCTCCAGCTGAAGCACCTCTTCGATCTCTTCGCTCTCTTTCTCCGTATCTTCGATCATATCGTTCATCTCGTTGAGATTGTCCATTTCCTCGTCCAGCCCCACATCTTCGTCATCCTCTTTGTAGATGAAGTGGGAGCTGAAAAGAAGCCCTTCGGCAGAGAAGACGGTCACGACGGCATAGGTCGCCGTCGTGACAATATAGATATTCTGCCCCTCGATCACCTCGTCCTGGAGCAGATGCCTGATCACCACCTCCTGGGGAAAGACATAATCGATCCCGCCCACATCGGCATAGAAGTGTTTGAGTTCGTCGATGGCGTAGGTACTGCTGTAGGCGGACCACTGCCCGTCCACACAGACCCTGATGATAGAATCGGTCTCGATGTGCATTTTTTGATAGGCACTGTCGTCACAGCCGTGGATCGACCCGGCATTGATCGTAGAGAGCAGTGCGCTGGTGTAAGTATAGGAGTGACGGCGCTGGATATTGTTGAGGTATTTGACCATGATGGGCGGCATCTTCTCCCCGACCTGATCGTAGATCTTATCTTCGGTGGATACCCCGTTTTTACCCACGATCTTCGTCTTGATATAGTACTTTTTGTCGTCCAGGACAATGGCAACGTGTACTTTCTTGATATAGCCGATGAGCTGCTTTTTGAAGAGATCAATCAGTCGCATCATCGTCCTTGCAGAGCGGATGGGCGTTTTGGTAGTTTTTCATCTTCAGTGAGTTGCTGACCTGGGTATAGATCTCCGTTGTGGAGAGGGCACTGTGACCTAAAAGTTCGCTCACATCGGTTATCCTGGCCCCGTGGGAAAGCAGCGTGGTGGCAAAGGAGTGTCTCAGTTGATGTGGCGTCATGTTCAAACCCAGCTCTTTAAATATTTTCTTAACCCTATATCTTATTTGATTTTCGCTTAGTTTTTTCCCCTCGGCTTCGAAAAGATACCGCTTTGGCCGGTATTGACGGATATAGCTCTCGTAGCCCTCCCGGATCAGGGGAAGTACCGGAAGTATCCGGCTTTTATCACCCTTCCCCATGATCCGTATCCACTCCCGGTCCATATCCCCGTTCTCCAGGTTTGCCAGCTCCGAGATACGCAGTCCCATCCCGTAAAAGATCAGCACCATGAGGCGTACCTGCGGGTCGCTCTTTTCGAGCACCTCCTCGATAACGTGTTCGGGCACCGGCTTGGGAAGTTTCTTCGGTACTTTGATATGTTCGTCCGAAAGGATCCGGAAGTGGTAGCCGATCTCCTTGAGATACGCGAGGTAGCTGCGCACCGCGCTTACTTTTTTGGCGATGGTCTTGGGCTTCTGCCCGGAGATCTTGGCCCGGAAGGGCATCAGGTCGACCTGGACGGGTTCGGTCTCCTCGTTCAGATCGATCAGCCCCACCGCATCCTCCAGGACGACCCGGTAGGTCTCCACCGTCGCCTCGCTCGCCCCGCGCAGGTCGCGCAGGTGAGCGAGAAACTCCCGGTAGTGCTTAGTTAAAAAGTTCATCTTTGGTAGCCAGGATCTCGCGGTGGAGCGCAGTGGCCTCCTTTTTGAGAATCGGATCGATCATCATGTTGTTCTGGTTAAGTTTTTCGTAGCTGGCGATGGATATCTCGCAGATCATCTTGATTCGGATCAGATCACTTTTGGGGATTGATTCTTTATAGCTGACCGCCTCGATGAAGGCGAGGTATTTGGAGGTCTCGTCGATATACTTTTTCCACTTCAGCGACTCCTGGGACTGTACCAGTACCGTAAAGGCCATCCGGTTATAGGAGTTCAGGTCATACGCTTTCTGGGCCAGCTCGGTCGCCTCTTTGAAATCACCTGCACGGTAATATTTTTTTGCTTCGGCGGAGAGGACATAGGATTTATCGAAGATGTAGTAGAAGTAGACAGCGATGGCTAACACGAGAAGGAGCAGAATAAAGCCGATCTTTGTCTTTAGCATTTCCTCACCAATTTGTCATAGATCAGCTGTTTGGCCTCCTCTTTTTCCATACCGACGACCGAAAAGGGTTCGCTGGCATAAAAAGTGATCGTAGAGAAGGGCTTGGGCAGGATAAACCTGTCCCAGCTGTTAAACTGCCAGAAGCGGGTCGCCTCGAGGCTTAGTGCGATTATTTTACACTCTTGTTTCTGAGCGATCGCCACGATCCCGTCGGCCACGACGTGTCGCGGCCCTTTGGGGCCGTCGGGGGTGATCGCCAGGTCACTCCCCTCTTTCATCTTTTTGATCGCCAGCATCAGCGCCTTTGCACCTCCCCGCGTGGAGGAGCCGCGCACGGCGTTGAGGCCGATATACTTCATCGTCCGGGCGATGTATTCGCCGTCTTTGTGCTCGCTGATCATGATGTGGAGGTTGGGCTTGCCGCCGCGGAGGACCTTGGCATAGTAGAAAGGGGGGAGGATCAGCTCCCCGTGCCAGACGGCCATGATCACCGGCTCATCGGGCATCGCGTCGCCTTTAAAGACAAAACGTTTTTTGGATGTCGCGTAGATAAAACGCAAAAGGAGGTATGCCAGGAAGGGGATCAGAAGAAGTAGGAGACGCTCCTTAAGCCGTTTAAGCAAGAAGCTCCCCTTCCAGAGCTCCTTTGTCGCCGGCGGTCACACGGACCCGGCGCGTCGTACCCAATAGCTCTTCGCTTCCCTTGACCAGTACGTTAAAGAAGTTATTGCTGCGTCCGAATACCTTGCCGTCCGGCTTCAGCTCTTCAAAGAGGATCTCCATCTCCCTTCCGATCTGGGCATCCATGATCGCCCGGTGCTGTTCACGGTGGAGGTTCTGGAGAAACTGCAGCCGTTCATCGGCCACGTGGGCTTCGACCACGTTGGTCATCTCCGCTGCCTTGGTCATGGGTCTGGGAGAGTATTTGAAGCTGAACATCTGCTCGAACTTCACCTGCCTGACCACGTCGATCGTATCCTCGAAATCTTTGTCCGTCTCGCCGGGGAAGCCGACGATGATGTCGGTGCTGATCGTACTTCCGGGGACCAGCTCCTTGATCTTGAACGCCTTCTCCAGGAACCACTCCTTGGAGTAGCCCCGCTTCATCGCCTTGAGGATTTCCGTCGACCCGCTCTGGAGCGGAAGGTGCATATGCTTGGTGATCTTGGGGTTGTTGGCGAAGGTCTCAATAAACTCGTCGTCCGCATGCAGCGGATGGGGCGAGGTAAAGTTGATCCGCTCGATCCCTTTCACTTCGCTCACTCTGTTCAGGAGCTGGGGAAAATTGATCTTCTCGTGCTGCCCGCTGAAACGGCGCCCGTAGTTATTGACGTTCTGCCCCAGGAGATAGATCTCCTTGACGCCGGCATCCGCCGCCCGCTTTACCTCGTCCAGGATCAGGTTGGCAGGGATGGAGATCTCCTCGCCTCGCGTATGGGGGACGATGCAGAAGGTACACTCTTTGTCGCAGCCGATTGAGATGTTGATATTGGCCCGGAACTGGGAGCTCCGGTAGTCCTCGAAGATATAGGTGCTGTCGTCGTAGTCGATATCGACGGCCACCATCTTGGGCGTATGGACCGCCTGGGTGATCTTGGAGACATTGCGCGCACCGAGGACAAAGTCGACATACGGTGCCCGTTTGATGATCTCGTCGCCCAGGTGGCTGGCGGTACATCCGCAGACGCCGATCTTGGCACCCTCTTTTTTGAGTTTTTTAAACTGTCCCAGTTCGGAGAAGAGTTTGGAGACGGGCTTCTCCCGCACACTGCAGGTGTTGATAAGAATGAGGTCCGCGTCGTCCGCGGAATCGGTGAGTTGGTACCCCTCTTTGGCGCCGAGTTCGGCGATCATGTGCTCGCTGTCGCGAACGTTCATCGCGCAGCCGAGGGTCTCTACGAAAACTTTGGGGGAGTTTTTGGTCATAAAATGTGGACTTGGTACATGTAGTCTTCTTCGTCCAGTCCGTAACGGATCTCTTTGAAGTAGACGCTGTATCCCATCTCTTCGAATTTTTCCACCGCGGCTACCAGGTCTTTGTGCGCGTTGGACTTGTCAAAATAATAAATCTTCTCTTTGTCTTTTTCAAGCTCAGCTACCAGCTTATCCAGAGAGATTGTTTTTGGTTTAGCATCAAGTTCGACTCTCGCTAATTTTAGATCCATTTCATACCTTTTTAGAAGTCTCTTAAACATATTATTTTATAATAAGAGTACTTAAAATTTAATAGTCGATTTCTGCAACCTAACTACAGGGCTTTTTGCATATTGATCTAAACATTAAATAATCAAACTTTTAAAGGGGAATTTTTGGAAAAAATACTTGATATAGTCGATTCGATTGCGCACGAAAAAGGGTTGGAGTCAGAGGATGTCCGCGAGGCACTCAAGACCGCCTTTATTAAGACTGCCCAGAAAGTAATCGGGGATAAATTTGACTATGAAGCAAGTTTAAATAACGACAAACGCAGCATCGACCTTTTCCAGAAACTGGAAGTCGTCGCCGATGACGACGAGCGGCTTGGATCCGATGAAGACGAACGTCTTATCACTGTCAGCGAAGCGCGAGAAGACGGCGAATTCGTCGATGTGGGGGATGAACTGCTCAATGAGATCACCCTCGAAGCCTTCGGGCGGACCGCGTCCATGACGCTTCACCACGAGATCGAGTTCCAGGTCCAGCGCCTGGTCGAAGACGTGGTATACAATAAATACAAACAACGTGTCGGCAAGATCGTCAACGGCACGGTCACACGCGTCGACGGCTACGAAAACACCTACCTCGAGATCGGTGAGATCAAAGCGATCCTGCCGCGCAAAAACCGTATCAAAGGCGAAAGCTTCGGTCCCGGCGATGTCGTCAAGGCGATCGTGCGACGCGTCAATATCACCAAAAAAGACGGGATCAACATCGAGCTCTCCCGCACGACACCCAAATTCCTCGAAGAGCTTCTGCGCCTTGAGGTGCCGGAGATCGAAGACGGCAACGTTATCATCGAAAAGTGTGCCCGTATCCCGGGGGAACGTGCCAAGATCGCGCTGTTTAGCAACCGCGAAAACATCGATCCCGTCGGTGCGACGGTTGGGGTCAAAGGGGTGCGGATCAATGCCGTCAGCCAGGAGCTTCTGGGTGAAAGCATCGACGTCATCAACTACTCCCCGATCCCCGAGATCTTCATCTCCCGCGCCATGGCGCCGGCGATCGTCAACAACGTCACGGCCACCGAAGAGCACCATGCCAAAGTGATGATCGGGACAGACCAGAAGGCCAAGGCGATCGGGAAAAGCGGGATCAACATCCGTCTTGCTTCCATGCTCACAGGATACGAGATCGAATTGGTGGAACAGGAAGGACAGGCTGCTCCCCAGGGTCAGCAACAGCAGCAGATCCAAGCGAACGAAGACGGTTCACCGCTCCTCTCCTCCCTCTTTAACGAAGAGTAAAAAAACGGGCCCTTCGGGGCTCTGCTCTTATCTCTTTTTTAACAGTTTCAGTGTAGAATTCCATCACTTTTCAGAACGCTGGTGTAGCTCAGTTGGTAGAGCAGCTGATTTGTAATCAGCAGGTCGGGGGTTCAAGTCCCTTCACCAGCTCCACATACAAGTAATCTTTATTCCGCTTCTTTGGCGCGAGCCGTCTCACTCAGTATATGGTTGATAATCCACTTTTTAAGAAAATCCATCAGCTCCCCGGAAATATTGGGATCCCCGTCATGGAACATCTCTTTAAGCTCCGAAACTTTTTTGCAGAAAGCCTCATGTTTCTTCTTATGACGCTCGAACTCCGCCTTCTCCTCGACACGCGCCATCAGTGTCTCTTCGTCATGGAAATGGACCTTGGTGTAGTTGACCAGGAAGTAGAGGGCATCCTCGATCACCTCGCTGTCTTTTTTCTGCTCCACGGCATTGTAGATGATATTGGCCATCTCCAGCAGCTTCTGGTGCTGCGCATCGATCTTGCTGTTGTGGACCGCATACTCCTCTTTCCACTGGAAGACAGGGCTCAGGTTCAGCTTGGAGCTTAACAGCACGCTCTTGCGCCGCTCGTAGGTCTCAAAGAGCTTCCAGTGGACGATCGGGATCTCGTGCAGTATATTGCCGGGGATCACATAGAGCACCGTCGGTTCGGCCGTCTTGACCCTGAAGAGCGACGGGGTGTTAAAGATCGCCGTCTCTTCCCCGAAAAAGTCGCCTTTGCCGAGGTTCTCCTCGTAATCCGGCCCCAGGTAGCGCTTGACGCTTCCGCTTTCGATCAGGTAGAGGTCGCTGTTTTTCTCCCGCAGGACCACCTCCCCCTTGCCGATCGTGATGATCTGCATGTTCTGGGCTACCTTGTTCAGGACGATCGTCGAGACCGAATCCCCGAAGAGCCAGCTTTTTTGCAGGAAATCGCGGCGCCCCTGGAGCTTTTTGATATTGGAGTAGAGGTCGTTCTCCTTGATGAAGGGGATATAGAGACTGATGGGGATGTTAAGCACCTGGACGAAACTGGTGGCACGGTAGGTCTGGGAGGAAGGTTCCCCGTAGCTGCCCGAGAGCTCGCCGATAAGGGCTCCGGATGTGAGCTGACAGTGGGTGGCGTTTTTGGAGCTGATCATCTCCACGTTCCCCGTCAGCAGCAGGTAGATGTTCTGGCTCACCTCCCCCTCTTTGAGCAGGATCGTCTCGGAGTTGTAGGTAAGGATGTGGTTGTTGATCAGGATCCGCAGCTTGTGGTCGGGGAGGTTGGGAAAATAGGAGCGCAGGAAATAGTAGGCATTCCGTCTGGCATAGTCCTGGTAGTCCGGGATCATCACGTCCACGACCCCGAAGGTCGCCCCCGAGCCGATCTCTTTTTGTTTGTTGGTCAGGGCATTTGAGGTGTGGGCCAGGACCAGTTTATAGGAGTCGTCCCGCCGGAAATCCTCCGCGTTTCCGTGGATCAGACCGCCACCGATATCGATCTTTTTGAGATTGGCCTTGACAGCATAGTCCTCCTTGACTTTCTCGTAAAGCCCCCGGGATATCCCCTCCCCTTTTTCGTTCTCCTTGACCATCCCCTCCAGGACGTCCAGGGAGCATATATCGGCCAGGTGGGCATAGGTCATGTAGCCGTCTTCCCAGAGTGTCCGGAAGACAAAGAGGTTGGTCTCCACGGGATGGGGTGAAAAGAGCGGCTTGACCTCCAGCCCCTGGATATCGTTCCACTGGTCAAACTCCAGGTCCACGATATCGAAGTAGTTGCTGATATTGTCCTCTTCGAAGGAGAGAAGTGCGGAGAGTTTCTTGGTCACCGACATGCGTACCAGCTTTGTGGCGTAGTACTTGATCTTGTGGTCGGCCCGCATCAGGGTCGTCAACCCCGCGAAATGGTCGTCATGGGCGTGGGTGTGGAAGATCCCCTCGATCTCGTTGACCCCGATCCCCAGGGCGTTCAGCGACGCGACGATATTGGGTCCCGCATCAATCAGGTAGATCTTTCCCTGGAACATGACGATGCTGGACATACAGGGGCGGTTGATATCCCAGCCGTCCCCCTCCCCGGAGTGGATGACCCCGAAATACTCCCGTCTGATATCGTAAAAGCCCAGGGGATACGGCGTCTCGTAGTTCTCGTCGGGACCCAGGTTGATGTCGACGTTCGTCGTCTCGCCTTCATAATCGATCTCGTAGCGGTTGAGACCCAGCCGTTTGATAAAGACGCCGTTTTTGATCTCGCGCCGCTCGCTCCCGACGATCAGTGTATCGAGCAGTTCGCGCGACTCTTTGATCTCCCCGAAAGCGAACTTGAGCTTCATCTGCATCATCTCTTCGGCCATCTCCTCACTGATACCTGTTTCCAGGAGTTCCTCTTTGGAGATAAGGCCGTAATTGCCGCGGTAGATGTAGCGCATCTGGGCACTGATCTGCTCTTTTAGACCCATCAGGATCGGTTTTTCTCCGGTATTGTTTGGGTGGCCGGGGATGATCATACCCTGCCGGTAGAGCATCTGGAGGACGGGGAATTCGGCGAGGTTGGAGAAGTTTCCGTTTTGGAGCATCACATCGGAAAGGAGAATGGCGTTGGGGCCGGTCTCGAAGGAGGTTCCGTTCAGCTCGGTCGTGACGATAAGACCGCGTTTCATCAGGTGTTTGACACTGTCGGCGGGACAGCCGCACTGGATATAGACTTCCGCTTCCGGTATCTCTACCCAGCTGATCCCCTTGGAGACCTGGACTTTTTTGATTTTTGACATTCCCCAACCTTTAAGTCAAAAATTCTTATATCTTCTTAACATAGCGTAGCACAATTTAATAAAAAAACAAGTTTAACGTTCCCTTGTCAACAGCCAGTCACCATGCGGCGTAGCGGACCTCCGACTCGAGTCTTTCTTCCAGTAGATCGTCAAGCTCGTGGAAAAAATCAAATCCGCTTAGCGCTTCGACCCGGTCGACCGTCGTCAAAAAACGCTCGGGCTTCTCGTTGCCCCGCACATCCTGGGGGATAATAAAGGCGAGCAGGTGCGGATGGCCGCCGTGATCGATCCCGGCGTACACCTTATAAAAGGCATCGGGGACCTCGACCCGCCATGCGCTCTTCAGACGGGTGATCTCCCGGTCGAAGAGAGGACCGGTATAGACCCATAGTTCACGGAAACGCCTGGCATAGCGTGACGCCTCGCGCTCTTCGAGCTTCTGCCAGACGCGTTGGTTGAGGTCGGGCTTCTGGGGTACGATATTGGTCATCAGGAAGGTCTCCTGCTGGGCACCCTTCCCGTAGAGACGGCTGATGGCGTAGTTGGGAGCCATATGACCGCGGTCATACCCGCTGCGGGTGTAATCGGAGCTCGAGATATGTGTGATGCTGCGCCAGTCGGCATAAAAACCGCCCGGCCGTTTATGGCGCGGGGCATTTTTTGGGATCGTTTTCAGACGGTAGACGACCCAGAGCGGATTTCCCCTCAGGTCGGAGTAGCCGGTCATATACCCTTCGTTGCGGAAGATGCGTGTCCAGGTCGCGTAGCCCCCGTCGCGGGCAGACGGGACACCCATATAGACCATGGCCGGGCGTGCCACGATCACTTCATAGGCATACAAGAGCCCCCCAAGGGCAGCTGCTGCGATCAGCAGCCTTGGATACCTTATAAACAGGCGGAAAAGATTAAACGAAAACGGACGCATCTTATATCTGGTTGATAATCTTCAATAGTTCGCTTTTGGCCGGCGAAGTGGCAAAGGGGCTCTTCTGAAACGTCTCTTTGATGATGGCCAGTTTCTCGTGGATGGAGAGGATCTTCTCCGCTTCCGCAAAACGGCTCTTTAACTCGGGGTGCAGGGCGAACACATCTCCTTCGATACGATCGATGATATTGCACTCGCGCAGCAGGCGGATCGCCTCTTTCTGTTCGGGATCGTCATAGTTGACCCCGCTGATCTTCTGGTTGTTGAGCACGGCGCCCAACCACTCCATTACTTTTTCCATTTCTCTCCTCTTATTGTTTAAACAGGCAATAGGGCAATGCCTTCTCCAGTTCGCCGTCTATCTCATCAAGTGTCATCTCGATATCCGAAAGACGGTCCCGGTACTCCCGGGACATACAGCAGTCGCCGTATAGGATCGTTTTGTCGGTCACGCCGAGTGATTTGCGGATCATGATCTTGGAGATCTTCTCCATCTTGATCGGCAGATCGGAACAGCGGCCGAATACTTCACATCGGGAACAGAGGAACATGGGCTACCTTTTATTCACGTGCACCTATTATGATCAAGATGCATTAAACGGTGCCTTAAGGTTCCGAACTGTTTTCCTTCTTTCAGGCGGGATGTGCGATCAGTTTCGCCAGGTAAAAACCGGCAAAACCCGCCCCGATCGCACCGACATTGTTCAGCAGGATATTTCCCAGCGCCTTAAGAACCTCGCCGTTCTCAAAAAGGTGGATCGTCTCGTAGCTGAAGGTGGAGAAGGTCGTAAAACTCCCCAGGAAACCGGCGGCAAAAAAGAGCCGGATAGAGAGGGGGAACGAAAACTTATACATAAACAGCGTCATAAAAAAGAGCATGATAAACGAGCCGATGATATTCACCAGCAGCGTGGCGAAGTGGTAACGCGCCAGCCAGTGTTCGGCAAAAAACATCACCACCCAGTAGCGGCAGACCGCCCCCAGTGCTCCGCCCAGGCCGACGTAGAGGAACGGATGCATCAGAAATCGGTCGTGGGGAATTTTTTATACGGTTTGGCATCCTCGCGGTAGTAGTCGCGTTTGTTGGTGCTGTAGAAGAAGTTCCCCGTATTTTTTTTGTAGTTGTTCTTCTCTCTGGAAGAGGGTTTCATCATCCGGTCCTCCTCCTCGACCATCATCGGGGACATCGGGTTTTTCATACTTTCGTCATAGATCGACCCCTCGTCGATGCTTTTATGGAACTCCCGGTTATAGTCCATCTTCTGGTTCGGTTTGGCGATACTGCTGCCGTATCCGTAGGCGTTCTCCCACTCGGCAAAAAGAGCTCCCGCCATCAATACCAACACTACAATCTGCTTCATTACCCCTACTCTCCTTATATTTAACGACAAAGGAGCAAAAGCTCCTTCGACTACGCTCGCCGCTGTGTCCTTGCTTTGCTGCGAAGTTTCACGGCACTGAAGCTAGCTGCTTTCGCAGCAGAAGATTATCTTCTATATTGCTTTGGGCACGCTTCCCAGCAATTACTGCGAAAGTATAACTTATCGCTTCTTTAGCTCTTTGACGAGGTATTCACCCGTGTAGCTCCGGGTCTCTTTGTACTTCTCGGCCACCGTTTCGGGCGTACCGGTATCGACCACCTCACCCCCTTTGCTTCCGCCGTCGGGGCCGATATCGATGATGTAGTCGGCATTTTTGATCACGTCGAGATTGTGCTCGATGACGATCAGGCTGTTACCCAGTTCCGTCAGGTTGTGCAGGACCTTTGTCAGCTTATCCACATCGGCGAAGTGGAGCCCCGTCGTCGGTTCGTCCAGGACATAGAGCGTCTTACCCGTGTCTTTTCGGCTGAGCTCTTTGGAGAGCTTGATCCGCTGCGCCTCACCGCCTGAGAGGGTCGTGGCGTTCTGCCCCAGGGTAATATAGCCAAGCCCCACGTCTTTGAGGGTCTTGAGTTTGGCGTGGATCTTGGGGTGCGCTTTAAAAAAGTCGTGCGCCTCGTCCACGCTCATGTTGAGCACGTCGGAGATGTTTTTCCCCTTGTAGAGGACTTCCAGCGTCTGGGCATTGTAGCGGTGGCCGTTACAGGCGTCACACTTGACCATGACATCGGGCAGGAAGTGCATCTCGATCTTGATCTGCCCTTCCCCCTGGCACTTCTCGCAGCGCCCGCCTTTCATATTAAAACTGAACCGTCCGACCGTATAGCCGCGGATCTGCGCCTCCTTCGTCTTGGTAAAGAGGTCCCGGATATCGTCCATCATCCCCGTATAGGTGGCAGGGATACTTCTTGGCGTCCGGCCGATGGGTGTCTGGTCGAGGTAGATCACCTTATCCAGCTGTTCCAGCCCCTCGATCTCCACGCCCTGGACCTTCTTGACCTTTCTGGCGTGGTTGAGCAGTTCGCGTGCCACGGGCAGCAGGGTCTGGAGGATAAGCGAGCTCTTCCCGCTTCCCGAAACGCCCGTGATGGCGACGAAGTTGTTCAGCGGGATCTTGACGCTTAGGTCTTTAATATTATTGATCGTGACGTTCTTGATCTCGATCCAGTTCTCCTGGGGACGGCGGTAGAAATACTCGATCTTCTTGCGCTCGGTCAGATAGTCGGATGTGAGTGTCTTGCTCGCATAAAGCTCCTCCTTGGTCCCGGCGAAGACGACATCCCCGCCGAACTTCCCGGCTCCCGGACCGATATCGACGATAAAGTCCGCACTCTCGATCGTCTCCTTGTCATGCTCGACGACGATGACGCTGTTTCCTTTGGACTGGAGGTTTTTGAGTGTCCGGATCAGCTTCATCGTATCCCGTTCGTGCAGGCCGATGGAGGGTTCGTCCAGGACATACATGACCCCCGTCAGGCCGCTCCCGATCTGGCTGGCGATCCGGATACGCTGCGCCTCCCCGCCGGAAATGGATCGGGCGTCACGGGAGAGGGAGAGGTACCCCAGCCCCACGTCAAAAAGGAAAAAAAGCCGTTCGCGGATCTCCTTAAGGATCGGAGTGGCGATCATCTTCTGCTGGGAATTAAGATAGGCAAAACGCCCGGTCAGGTCCTCGTCCTCGAAAAAACGGTAGCTCTCTTCGATCGCCATGTCGATGACGTCCGCGATCCCGTGGTCGGCCACCCTGACCGCCAGGGACTCGGGCCGCAGCCGGTGTCCGTTACAGGCGTCGCACACCTTTTCACTCATGTATTCGTTGAGCTCTTTTTCATCCTTAAACATCTCGTAGGCGATCTTGATCACCCCTTCGAAGCGCTTGGTCAGTTTATGGTTCTTCCACGTGAAGGTGACATCTTCGGGGTTGCCGTGGAGGATCGCCTTCTTCTGGTACTCCTCCAGCTCTTCAAACGGCACAGCAATATCGATATCATTGGCCTCACAGAAGCCCTTGAGAAGGTTGAAATAGTAGCTTTTGTTAAACCCGTAGAGGATCTTCACCGCCCCTTTCTCAATGGGCAGGTGCTCGTCGATGATCTTGGTCAGGTCCAGCGTATAGCGGATCCCCAGCCCGTCGCAGACCTGGCACGCCCCCTTGGGGGAGTTGAAGGAGAATGCGAGGGGTTCGAGGGGTTCGAAACTTACCTTACAGTCAAAGCAGGCAAGGTGCTCGGAGTAGTGGACATGGCCGCTGGGCAGACCCAGCTCTTCGTAGTTGGCGATCTCCACTTCCACTTCGCCGTAGCTCTCTTTAAGGGAGCGTTCCACGTCGGATGCCAGACGCTCGCGGTTCTCTTCCTTGATCACGACCCGGTCGATCACCGCCTTGATCGTGTGCTTTTTGGTCTTGGAGAGTTCGATCTCCTCGTCCAGGCGCACCATGACGCCGTCGATCATCGCACGCACGTACCCCTTCTGGCTCAGGCTCTCGAGCAGGTCGTGGAAACTCCCCTTCTTCTCCTTGACCAGGGGCGCCATGATCACACACTTCGCCCCGTCGGGGAGCTTCAGGATCTCGGCGATGATATCGCTGGCGCTCATCTGGCTGATCGGCTTGCCGCAGAGGTGGCAGTGCTGGGTACCGACCCGGGCGTAAAGGAGCCGCAGGTAGTCGTAGATCTCGGTAATGGTCCCGACGGTGGAACGGGGGTTTTTGGAGGTGGTCTTCTGGTCGATGGCGATGGCCGGGGTCAGCCCTTCGATCTTATCCACATCGGGCTTTCCGACGCGGTCAAGGAACTGTCTGGCATAGCTGGAGAGGGATTCGATATAGCGGCGCTGCCCTTCGGCGTAAAGGGTGTCAAAGGCAAGGGTACTCTTCCCGCTTCCCGAGAGTCCGGTCAAAACGACCAGCTTGTTTTTGGGAATCGTCAGGTTGATGTTTTTGAGATTGTTCTCCCGCGCACCGATAATCGAAATTTTATCCATTAAAAATCCTCATCAAAAAATATTTTATAGCTTGTCAGGACGAAGAGTACCACATACATAGTCACCGTCCAGTTTTTATGACTTTTTGTCCCGGTCCTGCCCACGGCATACTGCCCGGCCCGTACCCCGATAAGCGAGGAGACGGCCACCAGCAGCCCTTTTGCATAGTCCACGTATCCCAGTCCGGCCAGTGTCGAAAAGGCCGCAATGGACGAGAACATGACAAAAAAGAGACCCACGCTGACCGCCTCTTTGGTCGTGAAATTCAGGTATCCCACCAGGATCGGGATGAGCAGGATCGAACCGCCCACCCCAAGCATTCCCGCAATCATACCAATAACCAATCCAATAATCAAATTAAAATAGAGAGATTTTCTCTTTTTTTCGCCTCGGGGCTCGTGGGAGGAGTAAAAAACCCGCACCAGGGCAAAGATGATCAGGCTCAGGAAACTGAACTCGATGACCCGTTCGTCCGCCACATCCAGCAGGTTTCCGCCCAGGAACGCCCCCGCGATACCCCCCAGGCCGAAGGGATAGGCGTCCCGGGAGTCGACGAGACGGTTTTTGACATTGCGCATCGAGCCGTAGACGGAGCTGAAGACCATCTGCATCGCCGATATCCCGACGGCAAACTTGATAGAGACCCCCGCGTACAGCAGCAGCGGCACGGTGATCGCCCCGCCGCCGACGCCGAAAAAGCCGGCCATGAACCCGGCCGTCAGACCGATCAGTACAAACTCAACCATGGGCATCCCCCGCTCGCTTTCGGCACATACAATGGGTGCCTCGAAATAGGCGGTAGTATAGTCAAAAAACGATGGTATATCCATAAAGGACAATGTTAAACTAGCCTTAACCATTTTTGTTGTTAAATTGACTTAGCAAAACAGCCCCCCGGCGTCCCGGGCCGTGATTTTTTTCAAAGAGAGAGCGATGTTAAAAGAATCCCTGATCGAAGCGACACAATTTTTTGCCAAGGACGTACTGGGATCGGAAGTCTCGCTGTTCGAGAGCTGCCCGATGGACTCCTTCTACGCCGCGCAGATCGCCATCAACGGGGATGCCAACTACCGGGTAGCCGTCTATATCAATAAAGAGAGCCTGACCAAGATGGCTTATCTCTTTCTCTTTGAAGAGGATCCCGACGACGCGACGCTTAAAGATCTGATCAAAGAGGTGACCAACCTGATCGTCGGCAAAGCCAAAGTGATCGCAGCCGGGTCCGGGCTAAACTTCGACATCTCTACACCCGATTTTATCTCTGATAATACAACCGTCAGCGAAAACGACATGGAGATCAACTTCATGTTCGAAGACCATGTCTTCTCCATCGCGGCAAAGGCTGAAGCGTGAGCGACAACAAAGACGAACTGGGCGGACTCCGCATCGAGGACATCGTCCCCAACTACTCCGAACTGCTCGATATGGAGGTGGAGTTTGTCACGGACCTCGGCCATACCGAAACGACACTGCGTGACATCCTCAAACTGGAAAAAGGCTCCGTCATCGATCTCAACAAACCCGCCGGGGAGTCGGTGGAGGTCTACATCAACGGCCGGATCATCGGCAAGGGCGAGGTGATGGTCTACGAGAAGAACCTTGCCATCCGTATCAATGAAGTGCTGGACTCCAACTCCGTACTCTACTTCTTTTCCAAAGAGAAGGGATGAGAAGACTCCTACTGCTTCTTAGCCTCACCACCCTGCTCTTCCCGTCGTCCATTCTCAATACCAAGGTCTACGACCGGGATACCCGCGTCGACCTGCTGCTCTCCTTTGACACGGTCTATATGGGAACGGTCAGCAAATACGAACGTAACGGCAAGACCTACCTGATCCTCCCGGGTGCCAATATCAAAACCGACAGAGAGTTTACCTTCACGCGGCCCTTCCTCAAGTCGGTCAACATCTATAAAAGCAGCAACCGTACCCTGATCGAGATGGACGCGCCAGACGGTGCGATCAAGATCACCAAGGTCGCCCCGGGATACGGGCTGCGCATCCGCACGACGCAAAAAGAGAAGCCCCTCCCCATCGACCGCTACAAGACGCCCGCAGCCCAGAGTGCGCCAAAGGTGGGTGAAAACGTCGAAGACCTGACGGAAAAGTATCTGATCGTCGGCGTCTTTGTCGGATCGCTCCTGCTGCTTCTGCTGCTGATCAAGATCATGGCGACCCGCAGACTGGGCGGCAGCGGCAAGGGGGGGACCCACGACGCGCAGATCATCTACAACAAAGCGATCGACGCCAAGAACAAACTGCTGCTGATCGAGTTTAATCACAAGCACCACCTGGTCCTTATGGGAGCCGCGGGCAATGTCCTGATCGACAGCATCGCCGCCGAATCCCCCGCCGACGACTTTAATGCCCTGCTGCGACAAAACAGCGATTCGCTGGAGAAATACCTGAGCAGCAAGGACAGCGAACGCCTCAAGGCCTACAAAAACAAACTAAACAGAAAGTAATACCCCATGACCGTAACCATTATTGACTCCTTTGGATTTTTTTTTAGAAGCTTTTACGCCCTCCCGCCCCTTAAAAACTCCCAGGGCTTTCCCACCGGCCTTCTGACCGGATTCCTCAACTTCGTCAACCGCATGGAGAAGGAGCACACCACCGACTACATCGTCTTCGCCCTTGATGCCAAAGGCAAGAGCTTCCGCAACGAGATCTACCCCGAATACAAAGCCAACCGTTCCGAGGCCCCCGAAGACCTCAAGGCCCAGCTCCCCGTCGCCATCGAGTGGATCGAAAAGATGGGCTTTAAGACCCTCTCCAAGGAGGGGTTCGAAGCGGACGACGTCATCGCCACGATGGTGAAGCTCTCCCGCGAAAAGGGGTTTAAGGTCCGTATCATCACCCACGACAAGGATATGTACCAGCTTATCGAAAACGGCAATGTCGTCATCTACGACGCGGTCAAGAACAAAGAGATCGACGAAGAGGGATGCTTTGAAAAGTTCGGCGTCTACCCCAGGGACTTCATCGAGTTCCAGTCCCTGCTGGGCGACAGCTCGGACAACGTCCCGGGTGTCAAGGGGATCGGCCAGAAGGGCGCCTCGGCCCTGGTCAACGAGTATAAGACCGTCGACAACATGATGGCCAACATCGACGCCATCACCCCCACACGGGCCCAAAACGCCCTGCGCAACGGGATCGAGAGCGCAAAAGTCTCCAAAGAGCTCGTCTCCCTGCGCAACGACATCTTCGAGAGCGTCGACTTCGAGGAGCTGAGACTCCCCGAATGCAACCCGATCCTGCGCCTGGCCGACGACCTTGCCAAATACGACATGAACGCCATCCTCACCCGCGCCAAAAATGCCGCGGGCAAAACGGGCACGCCCGGCTCGGTCAAAACGGCAGCGCCCGAAGAGACTGCCCCTGCCCCGTCCAAGATCGCTTACGAGACCGTCCTGCTCGATACCGAAGCCAAACTGAATGAAGCCATCGACGCCATCCCTGAAAACGCACTGGTCGCCTTTGATACGGAGACGACGGCCCTGGACGTACGGCGGGCCAGACTGGTGGGCTTCAGCTTCGCCTATGACGATCAAAAGGCCTTCTACGTCCCCGTCGGCCACAACTACCTCGGCGTAGGCGACCAGGTGAGCCTGGAGTCGGCCAAGGCGGCCATCACGAGGCTGTGCGGATTCCGTCTCGTGGGCCAGAACCTCAAATACGACATGGCGATCCTCCGCAACGCGCTTGGTATCGTCCATGAGGGCTTCTATGCCGATACGATGCTCCTGGCCTGGCTGATCGACCCCGAACGGGCCGTGGGGCTGGACAAGCTGGCGCAGTTCTACCTCGAGCATACGATGATCGCCTACAAAGACACTGTGGGCAAAGGGGAGGATTTCAGCAGCGTCGAGATCGAAAAGGCGGCCGAATACGCCGGGGAAGACGCCTACATCACCCTGCGGCTTTACGACAAGATGCTCCCGCTGCTTCAGGCCCAGTCGCCCGACCTGGAAAAGGAGTATTTCGGCGTCGAAGTCCCCTTTATCAACACCCTGATCGATATGGAGGGGCACGGCATCACGATCGATACGGAGTTTTTCGAAGGGCTCAAGGCCAAGAGCACCGAGACACTTAAAGGGCTGGAGCGCAACATCTACGACGCGGCGGGACGGGAGTTTAATATCAACTCCACCAAGCAGCTGGGCGTCATCCTCTTCGAAGAGATGGGCCTGCCCCCGGTCAAGAAGACCAAAACGGGCTACAGTACCGACGACAAGACCCTGACCAAACTGCTGGATGCCCACCCGATCATCCCGCTGATCCAGGAGTACCGCGAGCACTTCAAGCTCCACTCCACCTACATCGAGCCGCTGCTTAAGCTCGCCTACGACGAGCCCGACCGCCGTATCCACACGAGCTTCCTCCAGACGGGAACCGCCACGGGACGCCTGAGCAGTAAAAACCCCAACCTCCAGAACATCCCGACCCGGACCGAACTGGGCCGCCGTATCCGCGAAGGGTTCGTCGCCGGCGAGGGGTACACCTTCGTCGGCCTGGACTACTCCCAGATCGAACTGCGCCTCCTGGCCCACTTCAGCGGCGATCCCACCCTCGTAGCCGCCTTTAACGAAGACAAGGATATCCACCACGAGACCGCCGCCAGGATCTTCGGCGAAGCGGATGCGGCTGCCAAACGGAGCCTGGCCAAAAGCGTCAACTTCGGCCTCCTCTACGGGATGGGGAGCCGTAAACTCTCCGAGACCGTCGGCATCCCCGTCGCCGAAGCCAAACAGGTGATCGAAAACTACTTCGCCACCTTCTCGTCGGTCAAACGCTACTTCGAGACGATCAAAGAGGGGGCCAAGACCGACGGCTACGTCGAGACCCTGCTGGGCCGCCGACGCTACTTCGACTACGCCAACGCCAACGGCATGCAGCTGGCGATGTTCGAGCGCGAGGCGGTCAACTCCAAGTTCCAGGGAAGTGCCGCCGACCTGGTCAAGCTCTCCATGCTGGAGGTCTACAAACGCTTCAAAGGGCGCGACGATGTACGGATGCTGCTCCAGATCCACGATGAACTGGTCTTCGAGATCAAAGAGGAGCAGGTGGAGAGTGTTTCGGCCGAGATCCAGGCAATCATGGAGCATATCCATGAGCTGAAGATCCCCCTCAAATGCAACCGCGCCGTCGCCAAAAACTGGAAGGATCTAAAATAGACAGAAGGTGATACCTTTCGTTTACTCTCTTGCTTTACAATGCCCCTCAACCCGTTGCGGGGCAAGTAAGCTGCTTCCTGCTAGAATGGGAGAAAAATTATCCGATTAGGACCGACTCTATGAAAAATGTATTAAATATCCTCTTTTCCATGCGCCTGACCGCCGTGCTCTTTCTCACCATCGGCGTCGCATCCGGCGTCGCCACCTTTGTCGAAAACGACTTCGGCACCCAGAGCGCCAAGGCGCTGATCTACAACGCGACCTGGTTCGAGGTCGTCATCGGGCTCTTTGCACTCAACCTTATGGGAAATATTGTCCGGTTCAAGATGTATAAACGCGAGAAGCTCTCCCTGCTGATCTTCCACGTCTCCCTGCTTTTTATTATCCTCGGGGCCGCCCTGACGCGGTATGCGGGATATGAAGGGATCATGCACATCCGTGAAGCCGAAAGCTCCAGCGTCATCACCTCGAGCGACACCTACGTCCAGGCCAAGATCATCCAGGACGGCAAGTCGGCCGTCCTGAGCGAGAAGGTCCTGCTCTCGGCCATCAGCGACAACGACTTCAGCTACCGCGTCAAGACCCCCAAGGGTGACGTCACCATCGACTACGCCGGCTTCTACCAGAATGCCGCGGAAGTGGTCAAAGAGACCCCGGACGGCAAGCCGTACCTCGACCTGGTCCTCTCCACCGGCCAGGCCCCCGAGAAGGTCGATCTCTTCTACGGCAACCACATCGACCTGGGAAGCTTCAGTATTTCATTCGGTGATACCGACGTCGACCACGCCACCTCCCTCATGATCGATATCGCCGAAGACGGCACCCTCCGCGCCACAAGCCCGATGCCGATCAACTGGCTCGCCATGGCCGACCGCAGCACGGGCAGCCTGGAGGCAAACAAACCCGCCACGATCGCTCCGCGCCACCTCTACACGATCGGCGGCCTTAATATCGTCATCAAAGAGTACCTCCCCAAAGCCGCCAAGGAGCTGGTCAGCGTCAAAGAGAAGACCGGCGTCTCCGCCCTCAAGACGACGATCTCCTACAACGGCGAGAGCAAACCCCTTACCGTATTCGGCAGCAGCGGCATGCTGGGCGAAGAGCAGCACGTGACGCTGGGCGACACGACCGTCGAGCTCTCCTACGGCTCCATCAACATCCCCCTGCCCTTCAAGGTCAAGCTTGACGCCTTCGTACTGGAGCGCTACCCCGGGTCCATGTCCCCCTCCTCCTACGAGAGCCACGTCACGGTCCTCGATGAAGCCAACGGCGTAACGATGCCCTACCACATCTACATGAACCATATCCTCGTCTACGAAGGGTACCGTTTCTACCAGTCCTCCTACGACCAGGACGAACTGGGCACGATCCTCTCCGTGGCCAAAGACCCCGGCATGACACCGACCTATATCGGCTACTTCCTTATGGCCCTGGGGCTTGTCTGGATCCTCTTTGCCGAAAAAGGGCGCTTTAGAAAACTGGCCCGCTCCGTCGGCAGTGCCACGGCCGCCTTTGCCGCCGTGCTGGTACTTGGCAGCGGCGCGACCGACCTCCACGCCGAAGGGGTCATCGACGCCGACCACGCCGCGCGCTTCTCCCACCTCCTGACCCAGGACGTACAGGGGCGCATCAAGCCCGTCGACACCCTGACCATGGAGATCATGAACAAGATCCACCGCGGCTACAGCTACAAAGGGATGAACGCCAACCAGGTGGTGCTCGGCATGCTCACGGCTCCCCAGGTATGGCAGGAGGAGAAGATGATCAAGGTCTCCCACCCCGGCGTCAACGAGCTGCTGGGCGTCGACCCCGACCAGAAGTACCTCGCCTTCTCCGACTTCTTCAGCAAAGACGGCCAGATGCGCTACCTCCTCAAAGGTAAACTCGAAGAGGTAAGCCGTACGCGCCCCATCGACCGCAGCAAGCTCGATAAAGAGCTGCTCAAAGTCGACGAGCGGGCCAATGTCTGCTTTATGGTCTACAACGGGGATATCTTCAAGATCTTCCCCAACCCCGCGGGCAGCGCGAACGACAAGTGGTTCGCCCCCGTCGAGGCGATGCAGCAGTTTGCCAAAGCGGACGGCGCCATCATCCAACAGCTGACGATGGCCTACCTCAAATCGGTCGGTGACGGGATCACCGGCGGCGACTGGAAAAAAGCCGATGACGCCCTGGCCAATATCTCCGGCTACCAGAACGCCCACGGCGCCGACCTCTTCCCCGCCCCGTCCATCATCCAGGCGGAACTGGTCTTTAACAAGTTCAACATCTTCGAACGCCTGGCCCCTGTCTACGGGATCATCGGGTTTATCCTGCTGGCGGTGCTCTTTATCTCCATCGTCAAAAACCACCCGCTGATGAAACTGCCGGTGGTGGTGCTCTTTTATATCCTGGTGGTCGCGTTTGTCATCCATACCTTCGGACTGGGACTTCGCTGGTATATCTCCGGCCACGCCCCGTGGAGCAACGGCTACGAGTCGCTGATCTACATCTCCTGGGCGACGATCCTTGCCGGGCTCTTCTTCAGCAAGAAGTCCTCCATGACCCTGGCGGCCACCTCCATCCTCGCGGCCCTCACGCTCTTCGTGGCGCACCTGAGCTGGATGGACCCGCAGATCACCAACCTCGTGCCGGTCCTCAAGTCCTACTGGCTGACGATCCACGTCAGTATCATCAGCGCCAGCTACGGCTTCCTGGCCCTGGGCGCGCTGCTCGGGTTTATCACGATGGTGCTCTTCATCCTGCGAAGCGACAAACGCCCCAACATCGACCACTCCATCGCGGAACTGACCAAGATCAACGAAATGGCCATCATCATCGGCCTCGTTATGATCTCCATCGGAAACATGCTCGGAGCCGTCTGGGCCAACGAATCGTGGGGCCGCTACTGGAGCTGGGACGCCAAGGAGACATGGACACTGGTAAGCATCATGGTCTACGCCTTCATCGTCCACGCCCGGTTCATCCCCAAAATGAAAACGGCCTACTTCAACGCCGTGGCGAGCACGGTCGCCTTCTCGACGATCATCATGACCTACTTCGGGGTCAACTACTACCTCTCCGGTATGCACTCCTACGCCGCCGGAGACCCGATCCCGGTACCGGATTTTGTCTACTACACGATTTTTGTCGTCACGCTGGTCGCGCTGTTTGCTTCACGCAAACGCGACAGCGTGATGCCGCTGCAAAAATAACTCTCTTTTCACCTCCCCCCCGGAAACACACATCCGGGGGTAGCAATCTAATCAAAAATCGAGTATCATATCTATAGATTTAATAGAGGGTAAAAGGATTAACGTGACACAAAAAGAGATCATCTCCACGCTTCGCTCACTCAAATCCAAATACCGCAACGACGGTATCGAAATCCTCGGACTCTTCGGCTCCTATGCCAGGGGTGAAGCTTCGGAAAGAAGCGACGTGGATGTCCTTATCGAACTTCAGGACGGCATCACACAGATTTACGAAAAAAAATCCCACCTCAAAAAAGAGCTCGAATCCCTTCTCCACACGCCTGTCGACATCGTACGGCAAAAATACCTCAAGCCCTACGCCAAAGAGATCGTCTTAAGCGAAACAGCATATGTCTGACAAGGCACACTCTTTCGCTTCAAACTTTTTTTCAACTCTTATAAAAAGCATTATTTTATTCTTTATTTTTGGTCATATGTTTGGAATCTTCACACTTGATTTTCCAATATTGCTAAGTCGATTTATTTCGTGTTTCTTGTTTCTTATTCCTCCGGTCATCACCTATTTCTTTTTTACGAATCCACCTAGTAGGCAGATAATTATAAAAATGTTAACAATTTACTTTTCTATGATTGCTTTTTTATTAACTCTTATATTTTATACAGTCGACAATTATCAAAAAATTGAGATTGACTATTGGAAAACAAAATTATCATACGCCAAAAAACAGGAAATACCTGCTACTCTCAACTCGTATGAAAAAGCCATTGATAATTATGTTAATCAATTTTCTTTAGAAAAAATAACTGCTGAAAATCTTCCTAGACTATCTCACAATGAACTTCAACATCAAGACTCTAAAAATATTCAGCTTTATGCTAATTTCAGTGCTGGAGCTCTAATAATTGTGACTCTTTTTATTTTTTTGTGGTTTATCACCGAATTTGAAGTTTGTCATGTTTTTTTTTGACAAAATTACTAGATTGTTTATATCCAAAGATAAAATAAACTCATAACAAAAAAGCAAGTTCCGCAGGCCCCTCTTTTTTGCGCCGGAGGAGGGAAAAAGCAAAACAACCGCCTAACACTTCTTTTGCTTACTTTTACTTCCAAAGACAAGTAATAACCTTGCCCGACTTGAGGGCATCAAACTAAAATATAAATCTATTTCTTCTTTTATGAGCATATTTTTACTAGCTTCCGATAAAATAATCTAACTTCATTATCGATTGGAATACTATGGAAGAAATTATCAAGTTTCTTGGAGGGGCAACCATTATTTTGGGAACCATTGCATGGTTAATCAAGCAACTCACTAAATTGTTTTTAGACAAAGAAATAGAAACTCACAGATTGTTACTTCAAAAAGAACATGAAAAAGGTTCAATTAACTATAGAGAAAAAATCAATTTGTATAAAGAAATAAGTAATCCAATCATTGACCTAATCATGGCTATTGAACATACTCATAATTTACAGAAATCACTTGCTGACTTTGAAAAAAAAAGACTACAAATCACTACACAATTAGCCATGTTTGCACCTAAGTGTGTTTTTGATTCTTTTAACAATTTGATTGATTACTTATACAACTCTATAGAAGGCAAAGAACATTATTCCTTCAAAGAGTTTAGAGTTATAGCTATGAATTTTTTATCAGATGTAAGAAAAGATATTGGGATATATACAGATGAAATTCAATACGGTGGAAGCAGATGAGTAATTAGTTATTATAGAGAAAAAGAGAATGGGGATTTCGGTCAGACCGAAATCCCTTCTATCATTTCAGTACCGGCCCAGCCTCCGCATACTCTTTCCCATGCTCCTCGTTCTCATACTTCTTGAAGTTCTCGATAAACATCTTCGCCAGCTTGTCGCGGGTGATCTCGAACTGGGTCTCATCGTCCCATGTATTGCGCGGGTTGAGGATCTTGCTGTCCACTCCCGGGACGTGGCTTGGGATGTGGAGCCCGAAGACGCCGAAAACGTGGCCGTCTTCCATATCGATCGTCCCTTCCAGAATGCCGTCGATACAGGCACGGGTCGCTTTGATACTCATGCGTGAACCTTCACCGTATGCCCCGCCGGTCCAGCCTGTGTTGACCAGATAGACGTTGACGTTGTGCTTGTCGATCTTCTCGCCTAATAGCTTGGCGTAGACCGTCGGGTGCAGGGGCAAAAACGCCTCGCCGAAGCAGGAGGAGAATGTGGCGATGGGCTCGGTGACGCCCCGCTCCGTCCCGGCGACCTTGGCGGTATAGCCGCTGAGGAAGTAGTACATCGCCTGCTCCTTGGTCAGTTTGGATACGGGCGGCAGTACGCCGAAAGCGTCGGCGGTGAGGAGGATGATGTTTTTGGGGTGCCCCGCCTGCAGGGAAGGCTCGTGGTTTTCGATGTGCTCGATCGGATAGGAGACCCGGGTGTTTTCCGTTTTGGAGGCGTCGCAGTAGTCGACGTGCCCCGTGTCGCAGTGGACCACGACATTCTCCAGCAGCGCACCCCGTTTGATGGCGGCGTGGATCTCCGGTTCGTCGTTGGGGTCGAGGTCGATCACCTTGGCGTAGCACCCCCCCTCAAAGTTGAAGATACCTTTGTCGTCCCAGCCGTGCTCGTCGTCACCGATGAGCTTGCGTTTTGAGTCGGTGGAGAGGGTGGTCTTCCCAGTCCCCGAGAGTCCGAAAAAGAGTGCCGAGTCACCGTCCTTGCCGACATTGGCGGCGCAGTGCATCCCCAGCTTGCCCTCCATCGGCAGCCAGTAGTTCATCATGGAGAAGATCCCCTTCTTCATCTCGCCGCCGTACCATGTCCCGCCGATGATGCCCAGGCGCCGCTCCGTATCGAAGACGACGAAGACCTCGGAGTTTAGCCCGTGCTCTTTCCAGTGATCGTCCACCGTCTTACAGGCATTGAGGACAGTGAAGTCCTGCTCGAAGCTTTCCAGTTCGGCGGCACTCGGGCGGATGAACATGTTTTTGACGAAGTGCGACTGCCACGCGATCTCGGAGACGAACCGCACCGAGTGGCGCGAATCGCTGCTGGCACCGCAGAAGACATCGGTGATGTAGAGGTCCTTGCCCGAGAGCTCGTCCTGTGCGATTTTCAGCAGCTTCTCAAAGAGTGCTTCGTCCACCTTGTGGTTGATGTTTCCCCAGGCGATGTAGTTGTGCGCCTCGCCGTGGTCGACAAAGTATTTGTCCTTGGGGCTCCGCCCCGTAAAGACACCCGTGTCCACCGCCGTGGCCCCGCTGCTGGTCATGACGCATTCGCCGTTTTTCAGCTCGTGCTCGATCAGCTCGTCGTAGGAGAGATTGTGGTAGATCTTCCCGATATTCTTCAGTCCTGCAACCTTGATTCGCTCTGGCATGGTGTCTCCTTATCAGACATGGATATGTTCGTGATGTTTCGGAAAATAAATCATGCTAACACACAAAACTGTCCAAAAAATGATTTTAACGTGTAACGGGGGTCAGGATGGAAACAGGGGGAAAGAGGAGAGTCCATCCCCCGGAAGGGAGACGGGTACGTATATTTAGAGCGACATCTGGAGGATCCTGGCGACCGCCTCGCGGCTCACCAGCCCGCGGTCGCCGAAGTCGGAAAAGCCGTGCCGGGCCAGGAGCTCCTGCACCTTCGGCTCAAGCTCGGGATCGTCGGTATAGCTGGCCAGTTCCAGGTCGACACCGAGGTTGCGGTAGAGGGCTTCGATCCGGTCGATAACCGCCACGGGGTCCTGCGTGTTCATCCTGAAGACGTTTTCACCCATCTGCAGCAGCTTCTCCTTCTTCTCATCCACCAGGACGCGAAGGAGGTTGGGCTGGATGATCGCCAGCGTACGGGCGTGGTCGATATTGTAGAGACCGCTCAACTCGTGGCCGATGAAGTGCGTCGCCCAGTCCTGGGGAATACCCAGGCCGATGAGCCCGTTAAGGGCCTGGTTGGCCAGCCACATGAGGTTGGCATACCACATATCATCCTGACGCCCGTAGCTCTCCGCCAGCTCCAGGAGACCCCGCAGCAGCCCCTCGGCGTAGTAGTCCTGCGCCAGTCCGCCGTGACGGTAGGTAAGATACTGCTCGCACGTATGCACAAACGAGTCGATCAGGCCGTTGGCCAGCTGGCGGTCGTCCAGGCTCTTGAGTACATCGGGGTCCAGGACGGCGAAGTGGGGATAGGAGAGCCGGGAGTGGAAGAACCGCTTCTCCTTCGTCGCCGAACGGGTAATCACCGCCCCCGTATTCGACTCGCTCCCCGCTGCGGCAAGCGTCAAAACCGCCCCGATCTGCGGGGCCTTATCTGCCGTATATTTCCCCTCCAGAAGGTCCCAGCCGTCGCCGTCATAGTAGAAGGCGTTGGCAATATACTTGCAGCCGTCCAGCACCGACCCGCCGCCCACGGCGAGGATATAGTCACACCCCTTCTCACGTCCGAAGGCAATCGCCTTGTCCAGGGTCTCCTTGGTCGGGTTGGGTTCCACCCCGCCGAACTCAAACCACGTATGACCGCCCAGAGCCGCCGTGACCTGGTCGTAGACACCGTTAGCCTTGATACTCCCGCCGCCGTAGACCACGAGCACGGTCGCATCCTTGGGAATCAGCTCGGAAATACGGGCGATCTTGCCCTGTCCGAATTCGATTAATGTAGGGTTTTGATAAGAGAATTGCATATATGTACCTTTGATAGTTTTTATTTTTGTAAAGTGTGCCGTATCGGCGCTGAGAGAGGGAAAAGAGATGTGGGGATTACAGTCAGACCGAAATCCCCGCCGTTAACTTTTATCTGAAAAGCTGACCGTAAAGAGGGCCCCGCCGGAACGGTTTTCCGCGTGAATGCTGCCGTGCAGTTTGTTTTCGACAATACCCTTGACCATAAAAAGGCTCAACCCGACACCCTTTCCCGAAAACTTCGTGGAAAAATAGGGGTTAAAGACCTTCTCAATATCATCGGCCTGGATACCGCCGCCGTTATCTAAAATTGAGAAAGCGTCTGTGTCGATGACAATATGGATCTTCCCTTTGGCTTTGCTTCTGACTATGGCGTCTTTTGCGTTATTGAGCAGTGCGATGATAACCTGGTTGATATCGCTTTTGAGCCCGAAGACACGCAGCGGACTCTTCTCTTCAAGCGTCACCTCGATGGAGTGGCGTTTAAAATCCAGTTCGAGCAGTTCCAGGGCGGATTCCAGGCTTTTCTTCATATCGATATTGTCCGCCGTTTTGTACGGCAGGAAAAACTGCCGGAATCGGTCGATGATATTTGAAAGAAAAAGGATTTCGTTGCGGGAGGTATCGATGATCTCCTTTAGCAGGATATCATTCAGTTCACCGCTTTGGTAGTCATACTCCAGTTCCTGCAGCTGAAGGTCGATGACCGTCAACGGCTGCCGCCAGTGATGGGCGATATTATTCAGGATCTCGCCGAGTGTGGCCTGTTTGGCCTGCTGGACCATGAGTTCAAAGTTGTTCTTGTTTTTCTCGATCTCCTGCTGTACGCGCTCTTCGAGTTTTAACTCGATATCCTTGGAGGCCGTAATATCGGTATTGATACCGACCATCTTGACGGCCTTGCCGCTGCTGTCAAACTCGTTTGTCCCTATTGCGTGGATACACTTTCTTTCTCCCCCAGGTGTCATGATCCAGAACTCTTCATTGTATTCGCCGTTGGTCTCTTTGGCGTGCAGGAGGTTCTCTTCCGCACGCTGTCTGTCATTGGGATCGACCGAATTGTTCCACATCGTATAGGGGCTGGTCCCATCACTCTCGGGATCGACGCCGTAAATCCGGTACATCGTCTCATCCCACACCAGAGTGTTTGAGATGAAGTCCCATTCCCAGATGCCGATGGTCCCCGCTTTCAGGGCGAGGTTTTTTCGCAGCTCCGATGCCTTGAACGCTTCAATGGTCCTGTTCAGGTTGTCTTCGTTCTCTTTTTGTACGGTGAGATCGGTAAAGATTCCGTAGATAAAGTTTTTCTTACGGTAGTAGCGCGCTTTGCACCACTTGACGCTGCCGTCCTTGCACGCGACTTTGACCTCTACCGGATAGGAGTGGGCCTTGTTGTTGGACTCGGTATCATCGATCATCTCCTGCCACAGCTGAACGACTTCGGCGCGATACGCTTCGTCGGGATACGCATTGGAAAACCACTTCTCCATCGTATCGATGTCGGACCGGTCCCAGCCGAACATCGTGTAGAAAAATCGGTTGAAGTGATTGGGTGTCTCCCCGGTTGTGTCGTTGCGTGCGATACCTACAGGCAGGTCATCAATAAATTCAAAAAGGAATTCCAGGTTTTCAGTCATAGTCACATTCCGGCATAAAGTAGAGTATCGTACAGCATATTCACTTAGTTTGTTGCGTGCTGTCAAACGTTACCGTAAAGACATTCATCCCCTCTTCATACGTATACCCGAGTACAAATCCGTGCCGTTCCAGTACCGTACGCACGATACTCAGCCCGATCCCGTACCCGGCCTTGCCCCGGGAGTCTTCTCCCTGGGTAAAGACCTCAAGATAATGTTCCAGCTCTTTCTCCAGCCGTCTGCCGTAGCTCTTGACAGCCACCTGCCCTCCCCCGGCATGGATAAGCACCGGGCTTTGGGTGCCGTATTTGAGGCCGTTGTCGATCAGGTTTTTAAGCGCCATGACGAGGTAGTTTTTATCCCCATCGACCATAAACGTTTCTTCGATCTCGACGCGTACCAGGGATTCGTCCTCGATATAGAGCCGCGAGAGGCTTTCGAGAATGAGGGTCTCGACGCCGAAACGCTCCTTCGCCAGCTCGTGGCTGCCGGACTTGAGGCGTTCCAGGGAGAGGAGTTCGCCGGTAAGTTCGTCGAGATTGATGAATGCTTTTTTTACGATCGCCTTGTACTCGCTCTCCTCCATCATCTCCAGGGCGAGCTTGCCCTTGGAGATGGGGGTCTTCAGCTCGTGCCCGATGTCGCGCAGGAGGCTTTCGCGGGAGGTGATGAGGGCCTGGGTGCGTTCGGCCATTGTGTTGAACGTCTCGGCCAGGGTGCCAATCTCGTCGTTGGACGGTTTTTTGATCCGCGTGGCGTACTCTCCCTCGGAGAAGCGCACCAGAAGGCGCGAGATCGTTTTGATGGGGGAAAGCATGCGTAGAACGAAGAGGAAGATGACCACCAGGATGGCGATATCCGAGAGGATCAGGAGGTTCAGGAAGAGCTGCTGGCGGAAATCCTCCTCCTGGGCGCGGTCGGCCGCGGCGATCTCTTCGTCCAGGTAGCGGAGGTAGAGGACATAACGGCCGTCTTCGTGGCGGAGGATCCTGAGGGAGCCGAAGTCGTTCTCTTTGGTGTAGACGGGAGTGGAGTTCTCGCGGTAGTGGGCGGGGTCGAGCCGCTCGAAATCAAGCGTTTTGAGCTTTTGATCCAGGGCCGCCGTGTCCCCGGCGCTCAGGTCTTCAAAAAGGGCGGTGGAGGTATCCAGGTACTTCTCCTTGACCAGTGCCTCGATCTTGGCGTCGTTCATGCGGTTCATCTCGTTGCCCACGAAGAGCATCAGCAGCAGACTCACGGCAAAAAGGATAAAGGTCTTGTAGAAGATGGACATGCTCAGCCGATGAACTTGTAGCCGATCCCCCAGACCGACTTGATGTATTTGGGATGTTTGGCGTCGTCGCCGATCTTGTAGCGGATGTTGCTGATGTGCATGTCCACGGTGCGGTCTTTGGTATCGTAGTCCAGGGAGGTCGCCTGGGCGATCTGCTCGCGGGAGATCACCTTCTGGGGGTTTTGGGTGAGGTAGTGGAAGATCTCGTACTCGACGGGGGTAAAGTCGATGGCGTAGCCCTCTTGCGTCACCTCGCGGCTGGCGGGGTCGATCTCGAAATCGGCCACCGTCTGTTTGGGGCTCGCTTTCTGGCTACGGCGCAGGATCGCCTCGATGCGGAGGATCAGCTCGCGGGGTTCGTAGGGCTTGGCCAGGTAGTCGTCCACGCCCAGCTCGTAGCCGTAGATCTTGTTGCCGATGTCGCCGCGGGCGGAGGAGATGATGATGGGGATCTGGGAGTGGCCGCGTATGCGCTTGCAGAGGTCGAAGCCGTCGATGCCGGGGAGCATCAGGTCGACGATCACCACATCGTAGTCGTCCAGCTCCTTCTCAAACTTCCCGAATTCTGCCGCCGGGTCGGAGAGTGCGGTGACGCTATAGCCGTAGTTGTGGAGGTAGTCGCCGATGAGTTTGACCATCTCCGCGTCGTCTTCGATGAGCAGGACCCGGACCATCAATCAACGTCCCATTCATCGAAATAGTGCAGGAAGCGTTTGCGCTGCTTGGGGGTCAGGATGGCGTGGAGTTTTTGCAGGAAGTCGGCCTGGATACGGATCGCCCGGCTCTCCAGCTCGCCCCGCATCGCCTTATACTTCGCGGCATCGAACTCCCCCTGGACAAACAGCTCCCCCGCTTCGTGCGCATGCTCCTTTTTCTCATGACGGAAACGCTTAAGGGCATGTTTGTAGTCATAGAGGATCTCCCGGACCCGGCTTGACTGGTCGCGGCTGAGATCCAGGAAGCTGAGGTCCTTGGGGATATGGTGCCGCTCGTAGCGGTCATGGTCGTCATCGTCGCCGAGAAGAAACCCCGCGACCAGTAAAAAGGCTAAAAACGCTTTGATCATCTCACTTTTTCCATTTCCGGCATCCGGATATATTCGTCCTCAATGATACCTTTTTCTATATTTAAATGACAAGCCTTGCAGTTGGCTTTGCTCTTCACTTCCGGGCTTTTGAAACGCTCTTTGGGGATCGCCCGGTGACGGGCTTTCCAGTAGGGGGTGTCGGTGTAGGCGATCATCGTGGTATCGGCGCCTTTCATCGAGGCCAGCGCCTTGAAGGCCGACTCCTTCGTCGACTGCTCCGCCGCATGCTTTTCAAGATAGGACAGGATGGAGACCCGTACCGGCTCGTCCAGGGAGGCATCGTCGCCGAAGTGGTTCTCAAGCTCCCCCATCATCACCCGCCACGACTTTTTGGGAAGCAGGAAGGGCGGGTAGAGGGTGTGGCAGGCGATGCACTCGTCGTAGAAGTCGGCGTGCTCCTTCTGGTAGTCGACGGGTGTGTTGGCCGACGCGATCAGCGGGTTGTTCGGCACGCTCAGGGTGTAGGCAAACAGCAAAATCGCCGCCCCAAGCCCCGCTGTCGCCAGCAGCTTTTGAAAGATGTTCAGCCGTACGCTCTCGGCTTCGAGGTTTTTACGGCCGTTAGCCATGGAGGCCATGGTGCCCACCTCTTTGTGCAGCAGCCGGTCCAGCAGCACGCCCCCGACATGGGCGCCGATGACGAACATCAGCAGGTTGGCCGAGACCTCGTGCAGCTCCTCGAACAGCTCCATCTGGCGAAAGAGCGGGATATTCAGGAAGCTGAAAAGCCCCCTCCCCTCCTGCACGCCGTAAGCCAGGAAGCCGGTCGCTACGGCCACCAGCCCCAGGATAATCATCAGGATCACCCCCCAGCTCGCCGCCGGGTTGTGGCCCGCATAGCTCTTTTTGGGGTTAAAGAGGTTCAGCAGGTAGGATTTAAGCGCGTCTTTACTCAGCTCGAAATCTTTAAAGGCACTGTAGCGCACCCCGGCAAACCCCCAGAAGATACGGAAAAGCAGCAGCGCCCCCGCCAGCACCCCGAAGGCCGCGTGGAGGTTCAGCAGGCGGTCTTCATCCCCGCTGAGGTAGCCTGCCAGGATGGCAAAGGCCAGCAGCCAGTGGAAGAGCCGTGTGGGCACGCTCCATATGTAGCTCGGTTTCATAATCAGTCGTCCCATCTCCCGAACCCGGGAATATTAATGCCCCGCTCGCCGTAGTTCCCCTGATCGGCAGTCGTGTGGCACTTCTGGCAGTGGGCCAGGCTTTTGACGGCATCCTGCTTGATCGCCCGCAGCGGGATCTCGTTGTGCTCCTTGACAAAATAGGGGATCTCGCTGATACGCATGGGGGCCGCGTCACGCGGGATGCTGCGGTTAAACTTCTGGTAGTAGCGGTAGTCCGCCTTGCCGCCGTCAGCCGCGTATTCGGCCAGGTAGGCTTTCAGCTTGGCCACATCCGCGGGCTCCAGGGAGGCGTCGGTGCCGAAGTGGTCGCTCAACGTATTCATCACCCTGTCCCATGAGCGTTTGGGCAAAAGCCCCGGCTGGTACGCGAAGTGGCAGGAGCCGCATTCGTTTTTGTAGAGTGCGTTCATCGGCTGCATCCCCGAAACCCGGCCTTTTTTCCAGAATTTCCACTCGCTGTGCTCGCGTTCGCCGTATTCATAGCGGTCGTCGTCCGCATAGAGCGTCGTCGTCGCGATCGTCATGGAAGAGATCACGGCCAGGAAGGCCACCGCCGCCGTCATAAAAAAGTCGTTTGAAATCCGTTGCATTGTTTCTTCCTTTATTTACTTAATATATAGGCGAGCACGTCGCCCTTCTCTTTGGCCGTTCCTTCGCGTCCATAGACGTCACGGAAGTTGCGCCGCAGCCACTTTTTGACGTTTTTGACATCCGTCAGCGCCTTGGGGTTGGCGGACGGGGCCAGCGGATCGATCTTTTTACCCGTTTTGGCGTTCTCACCCGCGTTTCTCAGGTCTGATGTGTGACAGCTGGTGCAGGAGGCGGTTTTGCCGCCCTGGTTTTTGGCGTGGAAGATCTGCTCACCCTGTGCAGCGCTGAAGCCTGAAACCTTGGCTTCGGCAGCCAGTCCTTTCATATAATCCTGCAGTGCAGGGTTTGCCCCTGCCTGGAGAGCGCCTGCCAAAAGCAGGCCTGTCAGTAGCGCTTTTTTCATCGTTGCTCCTTTTTTCAGATGTCACCAGTTTAGATGAACTTCGTCAATCGGGGATTGACAACGGCTTGACACTTTCTTGACAATTAAAGGCAGGGGCTCATTAACCTATCGTGTGCTATAATCTAATAATTTTTATCAACATTATTCGCATGCAAAAGGACGGTCCTTGGTAACACTCAAAGAGGCATTACAACTCAACCCTGGGGAAATTATCGATCTGAAAAAAGATCTGGCCGCAAAGGTCAAAGCCAGCAACATCGGTGCGTATGTCGAGCAGCACACCGGCGAGGCGATCAACGAGTACGGCGACGGGGTCCCCGTACTGATCAAGGACAATATCCAGGTCAAAGGATGGAACATCACTTCCGCCTCCAAAATCCTCCAGGGGTATGTCGCCCCGTATAATGCGACGGTCATCGAGAAGATGGCGGCGGCGGGCCTTTCGGCATTCGGCCGGGCCAACATGGACCAGTTTGCCATGGGAAGCTCCACGGAGACGAGCTTCTACGGCAACACCCTCAACCCCTTCAACCCTGAGCGTGTACCCGGCGGGAGCAGCGGCGGGAGCGCGGCGGCGGTCGGCGGCGGCATCGCCATCGCGGCACTCGGAAGCGACACCGGCGGGAGTATCCGCCAGCCTGCGGCATTCTGCGGCTGCGTCGGTCTGAAACCGACATACGGGCGCGTCAGCCGGTACGGCCTGGGGGCGTTCAGCTCCAGCCTCGACCAGATCGGGCCGATCACCCAGAACGTCGAAGACGCGGCGATCCTTTATGACATCCTCTCCGGGCACGACAAAATGGACGAGACAAGCGCCAAGCTGAACCCGGATACAACAGCAGCCAACCTGAACCCGGACAGAAAGATGACCATCGCCGTCATCGAGAACTTCCTCGACCAGGCGAGCGACGATATTAAAAAAGCGACCCTGGATGCCATCGAAGCGCTCAAAAAAGAGGGCCACACGATCATCTACAAAAACTTCTCCAACGTCGAGCACCACGTCTCCACGTACTACATCATCGCGACGGCGGAAGCCAGCGCCAACCTCTCCCGCTATGACGGCGTGCGCTACGGTTTCCGTAAAGAGGAAGGCAACCTCAAGGATATGTACTTCGATACGCGCAGCGAAGGCTTCGGCGAAGAGGTCAAGCGGCGAATTCTCCTGGGAAGCTTCGTACTCTCCAGCGGCTACTACGACGCCTACTACCTTAAGGCACAGAAGGTACGCCACCTGATCAAGGACGAGTACAACGCGGTATTTAACGAGGCGGACCTGATCCTGATGCCCGTCACGCCGACGACGGCATTCGAGTTCAACTCCAAATCTTCTCCTATCGAGATGTACCTGAGCGATATCTACACGATCTCCCTCAACCTCGCGGGACTCCCGGGGATCAGCATCCCCGTCGGTAAAGACAAAGACGGCATGCCTATCGGGATGCAGCTGGTGGCAAAAGCCTTTGACGAGCAGACACTGCTCGACGGTGCGGCAAGCGCCGAACGATCTATTTCACTATAAGGACGACTGAGAATGAAAATTAGAAAACGCGGATACACTTTTGACGATGTTTTACTGGTTCCGAGATATTCGGAGATCCTGCCAAAGACCGTGGATCTTTCAACACAGCTGACAAAAAATATCACGCTGAACATCCCCCTTGTCTCCGCGGCGATGGATACAGTCACCGAGCACGAAGCGGCGATCGCCATGGCCCGGCTCGGCGGTATCGGTATTATCCACAAAAACATGGATGAAGATTCTCAGGCCAAAGAGGTCAAACGCGTCAAGAAGAGTGAAAGCGGTGTCATCATCGACCCCGTCTATACGACGCCCGATGCGACACTTGAAGATGTCAACGAGATCATGGAGGAGTTCGGCATCTCCGGACTTCCGGTCATCGACGACCACGACAAGCTCGTCGGTATCCTCACCAACCGCGACCTGCAGTTTGAAAAAGATATGGGCAAATATGTCAAAGACGTCATGACAAAAGCCCCGCTGATCACCGCAGAACAGGGGATCACGCTGGATGAAGCGGCCCAGCTCATGCACCAGAACAAGATCGAAAAGCTCCCTATCGTCGATAAAAAGGGCAACCTCAAGGGCCTCATGACGATCAAGGACATCAAGCGCCGCCAGGAGTTCCCGAACTCCAACAAAGACGACTTCGGCCGCCTTCGCGTCGGTGCCGCCATCGGTGTCGGCCAGCTTGATCGTGCCCGTAAACTGGTAGATGCCGGTGTAGACGTCCTGGTCCTCGACTCGGCCCACGGCCACTCAAAAGGGATCATCGACACGGTCAAAGATATTAAAAAAGAGCTCGTCGTCGACATCATCGCCGGGAACGTGGCAACGGCCGAAGCGGTCAAAGCCCTCGCCGAAGCGGGTGCGGATGCCGTCAAAGTCGGTATCGGTCCGGGAAGTATCTGTACGACACGGATCGTTGCCGGTGTGGGTGTGCCCCAGATCAGCGCCATCGACGAGTGTGCCGAAGAGGCGCGCAAACACGGGGTACCGATCATCGCCGACGGCGGGATCAAATACTCCGGCGACGTGGCCAAAGCCCTGGCCGTGGGTGCCAATGCGATCATGATCGGTTCCCTGCTGGCAGGGACCGAAGAGAGCCCGGGCGAGACGATCATGTACCAGGGACGCCAGTACAAAAACTACCGCGGCATGGGAAGTATCGGTGCCATGCAGAAAGGGAGTACGGACCGCTACTTCCAGGAAGGAACGGCATCGGACAAGCTGGTCCCCGAAGGGATCGAAGGGCGTGTACCCTACCGCGGCAAGATCGCATCCATCATCCACCAGCTGACGGGCGGTCTGCGCTCGTCCATGGGATACCTGGGGTCTCCGACTATCGCCGAGTTCCAGAAAAATGCCGAGTTTGTTGAGATCACGTCCGCAGGCCTCAAAGAGAGCCATGTCCACGACGTCATCATCACCAAAGAGGCGCCAAACTACCACGTGT
Source organism: Campylobacterales bacterium (assembly GCA_050297855.1). Lineage (GTDB taxonomy): Bacteria > Campylobacterota > Campylobacteria > Campylobacterales > SZUA-545 > SZUA-545. The sequence continues at coordinate 110,828 of JBNKTC010000006.1, read as the reverse complement.
AAAGTAACCTGATTGGAAATACAGACAAAAAAAGAGAAGTTCACCAACGCCCTCTACCTTGAGAGCGGGCGGATTCTCGAACCGTATGAGATCACCTACGAGACGTACGGCACCCTTAACGAAGACAAATCCAACGTCGTGGTCGTCTGCCACGCGCTGACGGGCTCCCACCACGCGGCGGGACGCTACGAAGGTGACCGGAAAGCAGGCTGGTGGGACGGCATGATCGGCCCCGGAAAAGCGATCGATACCGACCGCTTTTTTGTCATCTGCACCAACGTCATCGGCAGCTGCTTCGGTTCTACGGGACCGACATCGCTCATGTACCCCGTCGCGCGGCCGTACCGGTTCAAGTTCCCGGTGATCACTGTCAAGGACATGGTCAAAGCCCAGCGTATCCTCTTCGACCGCCTGGGTATCCACCATGTCAAGGCGGTCATCGGCGGCTCCATGGGCGGGATGCAGGCGCTGCACTTCGCCATCGACTTCCCGGGATTTGCCGATACGATCGTCGCCCTGGCGACGACCCACGCTTCGAGCCCCTGGGTCATCTCCTTTAACAAGGTGGCGATGGAGGCGATCAAGAACGACCCCGATTTCCAAAACGGCGAATATGACCTGGAGGATATCAAGCAAAAAGGGCTCAAAGGGGCTTCCATCGGGCGTATGGGCGGCCATATCAGCTTCCTCTCCCCCTACTCCATGAACCGGAAGTTCGGGCGCGACTACGTCTCCCACGACGGGCTTTTCGAGCTCTTCGGACGATTCGAGGTGGAGCGCTACCTTGATTACAACGGTGACAACTTCCCCAAGTGGTTCGATCCTCTGAGCTTTTTATACATCGCCAAAGCGATAAACATATATGATATCTCCAGAGGCTACGACTCCATCGAGGATGCCCTGGCAAAGATCACGGCAGATCTGCACCTGATCTCGTTCGAGAAGGATATGCTCTTTTTCCCAGAGGAGATGAAGCATATCGCCGACAAGATGACGGGGATCGGCAAAGGGGATCAGTGCACTTATATCAACATCGACAGCGACTACGGGCATGACGCCTTTTTGGTGGAGCTGGACAAGTTCAAAGACCACATCATCGCGGTCTTAAAATAAAGGAGAAGCCATGGCAGAGGAGAAAAACATCATCCTGGAGGCCGCCGACAGTTTCGAGGAGAAACTGGAGAAGACCAAGACGATCCTGGAGAAGCTGAGCAACAACGAACTGCCCCTTGATGAAGGGATCAAGCTCTATAAAGCCGGCATGGAAGAGCTCACCCTCGCGGCCAAAATGCTCGAAGACGCCAAACTGGAATTCGAGACGATCGAAAACAGCCTGAACGATGCCCCAGACGCTTAACATCGCCACCCTTCAGCTGGCTTCCCTCTCTTTTGACAAAGCGAAGCTGGACTACTACCTTACCATCGCCAAGTCCAAAAACTGCCAGCTCCTGGTCCTGGGCGAATACGTGATCAACCTCTTTTTCAAAGAGCTCGAGAATACGCCCATCGCGCTCATCAAAGAGCAGTCGGCCCACCAGAAAGAGACGTTGAAGAAGATGGCGACCAACTACAATATCACGATCATCGCGTCCACGATCATCGTCGAAAAAGAGTCGCCTAAAAAGGTGATCATCAAGTTCTCCGCCACCTCCACCCAGACCTACGAACAGCAGCTGCTGATCAACTACAAACACTGGAACGAAGAGAAGTTTTTCGACAACGAGGTCAAAGAGCTGACCGGGCCGATGGTCTTTAACGTCGGGAAGGTGAAGTGCGCCGTCATGTACGGCTTCGAGGTCCATTTCGACCACCTCTGGCATGAGGTGCATAAAAAGAAGGTCGATGTCGTCATCGTGCCGACCGCCTCGACCTTCGACTCCAAACCGCGGTGGCGCGATATCCTCAAGACCCGCGCCTTTTTAAACTCCGTCTACGTCCTTCGGGTCAACCGTGTGGGAAGCTACCACGACAAGAAGATCCAGTGGCTCTTCTACGGCGACAGTTTTCTTGCCAACCCTGCCGGGGAGATCGAACTGAGTGCCGGGAACAAAGAGGAGATGATGATCGCCACGATCGACAAAGAGACGGTAAGCGATGCCCGTAAGAACTGGGGCTTTTACAATGCACTGCACAAAAGGGGGATGCTATGAGTGACTATTTTCTACGACAGGTCCAGCTCTGGGGTGAAGAGACCCAGAACAGCCTGCGGGATAAAAAGGTGACCATCATCGGCTGTGGCGGTCTGGGAAGCTCGGTCTCCATCCCGCTGGGCTCCAGCGGGATCGGCACCTTCTACCTCGTCGATTTCGATACGGTAAGCCTGCATAACATCCACCGCCAGATCGCCTTCCGCACCGACGATATCGACAGACCCAAGGCGGAGGTCGTGGCAAAACTGCTGGAGGACCGCTGCCCCTATGTGACGGCGATCCCGAAGGTGATGGATTTTGAAGCGTTTTCCAAAGAGAAGGTGAGTGTCGACCTGATCATCGATGCAACGGACAACCTCCCCGTGCGTAAACGGATCAACGACTACGCCAAAGCGACGGCGACGCCGTGGGTCTACGGCTCGGTGGAGGAGTTTAACGGTCAGGTCTGTTTCTTTGACAAGGCCAGTTTCGACGTCTTTAAGATCACTGACCGCAAACCGGGCGGGATCGCCGCGCCGATCGTCATGCAGATCGCATCCTTCCAGGCCAACCTGGCACTCCGCTACCTTGCGGGCGAAGAGGTCAAAAAAGACCTGCTCTATTACCTGAGCTACAAAGAGGGGGAGCTGGACGTCCAGAAGTTCAACCTGCCCGTCTGATCCGGGAACCCCTTAGAACTCATCCTTAAACCGCTCCCGGATCTCCAGGATATCGGGAAGCTTCTCAAAAAAGACATCCACCAGCCTGGGGTCGAAGTGTTCACCCCTCTCCTCTTTAAACAGGTTCAGGATCTTCTCCAGCTCCCACGCTTCTTTATATACCCGGTCGCTTCCCAAGGCATCGAAGACGTCGGCAATGGCCGTGATCCGTCCGTAGATATGTATCTCCTCGCCGCTCAACCCTCTGGGGTAGCCGCGCCCGTTCCACTTCTCGTGGTGTTCGTGGGCCACGGTCGCTGCGGCTTTTAGGATCCGGCGCGAGGAGTTTTTGAGCATATCGTAGCCCATGGCTGCGTGGCTTTTCATGATATCGAACTCTTCGTCTGTCAGTTTGCCGGGCTTTTTGAGGACCGCATCGGGGATCCCCACCTTCCCGATATCGTGCATGGGCGAGGCCATCTTCAGAAGCTCGGCCTCCTCTTCGCTCATCCCCATTCCCTGGGCGAGGATCTTGGAGTACTCGGCTACCCGTTTGACATGGTTTCCCGTCTCCTTGGAGCGGCTCTCCCCCACCTCCGCCATCGTAAAGATGATCTCTTTCTGGGTCTCTTCGATCTCGCGGTTGAGCAGCGCAGCCTCCAGGGCATTGCCCGAATAGGTGGCCGCCAACACAAGGTGTTTTAGGTCGCTGTCGTCAAAAGCGGCCTCCTTGGTCATCTTGTTGATCGCCTGGTAGGCCCCGATGATCTGGTCTTCGGCGTTTCTGATCGGCAACGCGATAATATTGCGCGTGCGGTAGCCCGTCTGTTTATCCACATCGGTGTTAAAGCGCTCGTCGCTGTACGCATCGTTGATGATCACCGGTTCGCCGCCGCGGATGGCATGGCCGACGACCCCGGTATCACTGGGGATACGGATCTCGGGGATGCCGTGGGCGACCTTAGTCCAGAGCTCCCCGTTTTTTTCATCTACAAGCCAGAGGGTGCAGCGGTCGGAGGTGACCAGCTCGCGGCCCAGGTCGGCCATCATCATCAGGAGGTTGTCCAGGTTCTTCTCCTGCGAGATCTTGGCGACATATTCAAAGATGAGCTCCAGCATCGCCTCGGGAGTCAGGCGATCTTTGACATTTCCACCCAAAACGTCATACTCATTATCGTAATCGTGCAACATCGTAATCCTACTTAACAAAATATGGTAATATATCGCAAAAAAATAAGAATTAAGTGACTTCGCCATGAAAATATCAAAAAAAGTTATCTATCTATTTCTCATATTCCTTTTTTTCACAGGCTGCGGCGGAAGCAAAGGGCCGGAAGTAGCCGTTGAGGCCCCGGACTACGATTTCCTCCGGGCATCGGCGACGATCCCGAAACAGTCGACGATGCGCCAGCAGCGCGACCTCGCCTTCGGCAATGCCAAATATGCCCTCAAGTCACAGGTACAAACGGAAGTGGCGCAGTTTTTAAGCACCTATCTTAAAAGTATCGGGGTAACGAACGAGAAGACGATCTCGCGCCTGGGCGAATATGTCAATATGGATCTCTCGCCCCTCTTTGATGCGGTCCGTCAGTCAGATATCGCCATCGTCGATTCCCAGGCGATGCAGATCAGCGTACGCCTGGAGAAGGGGACTTTCGAACAGGCCCTTAAGACGGCATTGACCACAAATTTCCGCCGTGACCGAAGTGTGTGGGACCGCTTCCAGGAACAGAGTTCCCAGGATGTCCTTAGCCGCTCGCTTGAGATCCTCCTGGCAAAAGGAAATGACTAGAACCACCCTTTCTTGTAGCGGTACTTGTCACCGCTGAAGATCCCTTCCAGGACCTGGCCGTCGCGGTCGACAAATTTTCCTTTGCCGTTTTTTTTGCCGTCGGCAAAGGCCCCTTCGTACACCGCTCCTTCCGCACTCTTATAGATCCCCAGGCCGTTTTTATAGCCTTCTTTATACTCCCCTTCGTAGCTGTCGCCGTTGGCGTAGAGGTAGGTCCCTTTGCCCTCTTTTTTGGAGTCTGCGAAGCCCCCCTCGTAGACATCCCCGGTATGCAGGTTCAAGACCCCTTCGGGACCGAAGCCGTCGGCTTTTAGTTTACCGGCATAGAGGTCGTCGGTGTGGTAGCGATACTCCCCTTTGCCGCTCTTCTCCCCTTGGATAAAGGTTCCCGTGTAGGTGTCGCCGTTGGCGTAGGTAAAGAGTCCTTTACCCTCATACAGGCCCGCTTTGAAGCTCCCCTCGTACATCGTACCGTCGGCAAAGAGGTAGATCCCTTCACCCTCGCGCAGACCATCGGCAAAGCCCCCTTCGTAGACGTTGCCGTTACTGTACTCCAGCCGTCCTTGTCCATGGAAACGGTCGTTGGCAAAGCTCCCGTTATAGACTGAGCCGTCGGCGAAGGTAAAGGTCCCGCTTCCCGATTTTTTTCCCTCTTTGAAGCTCCCCTCGTAGCGGTCGCCGATAATATAGGAGAAGAGACCCTTCCCTTCGAAGGCATCGTTTTTAAACTCTCCTTCGTAGATATCCCCGTAGGAGTAGGTAAGTTTCCCCTTGCCGTGGCGTTTCCCCGCTTTGAAACTCCCTTCGTACAGGTCGCCGTTGGCGTACTGGATCATCCCGTTGCCGCTGAAGCGATCATGCTTAAACATTCCGATATAACGTGCACCCGTCGCCAGTTCGAGCGAACCGTATCCGTCTCGGAACCCCTTCTTGAAAGGTCCGGTATAGCGGGATCCGTCGGCATAGATCATGATGCCGACCCCTTCGATTCGGTTCTCTTTGAACTCACCCTCATAGAGCTTGCCGTCGACGAACTTCATCTTGCCGATCCCGGTCTTCTTTCCGGCGACAAAGCTCCCCTCGAAACGGTATTTCCGTGCCTTTTCCAAGACCCCTTTACCTTCAAAACGTCCGCCTACGAAGTCCCCTTCGTAACGATCACCGTTGGCAAAGCGGAACTCTCCGTGCCCGTGGGGTTTACCGTTTTTAAAGTTGCCGCGGTAGACGCTCCCGTCGGGATACTTCAGCACCCCCTGGCCAAACATCTTTCCATAGCGCATCTCCCCCGTATAACGGCTGCCGTCTTTAAAGACGACCTCCCTTCCCCACAGCGATACGGCGATTAAAATACAGATAATTATGAGTCTCATGCTCTTCTCCGGCTCTACTTGAATTGATACAGCTTTACGTTGCTGTTCTGCATATTGGAATCCTGTGCTCCCAGGCTTGTCTCCGCTTTTTGGGATACCTTCTCCGGGACCAGCAGTTCCGTGACCTTCGGCGCGATGTTCTTGATATTGGACACCGCATGGGACTTGACCTGGGCGAACGCCTCGTCAAAGCCGGTTGCCGCCTTGGTCGCACCCGAATCGAACAGCCCGGCGGAAAGCGCACTCTTGGCCGCTTTTTTAAGCGCCCCTTTGTAGTCCACGTCCTCCCGTTTGCCCGAAGCGACCTCCATCCCCTGCTTGGCGATATCGCCTGCGAAGGTCCCGCTCGCTTCGGCCAGGGAGGCGTTGGCGGTGTAGAGAAGCACCTGGGCCTTGGTCGCCCCTTTGACCGCGGCGGCCACATAGGTCTCGACGCTGCTCACCTCCCCTTCGACAAAGTCACTGACGACCTGCTTGGCCACCTCGATCAGGGCACCCAGGCCCGAGACGAGCACGTCATCCCCCAGGAACCACGCCCCCATCGGGTCGATCCCGCGGATCGGGTCGCCCTCTACGTAGGCGTAGCGGTTAAGGGACTGGGAGTTGATGACCGTACCCAGCAGGATTTTGTCTTTTTGGATAAAACGCATCAATGTCGCGTCATACTCCCGCGTCCGCATAAAGAAAAGGCCGTCGCCGTCGTCCATAACACCGTACTGGCCGTTATAGGTAAAGCGCGTATGCATATCCCCCTTGCGGCTCATCACCTCGCCGTAGATATCGTAGCTGTAGGCTGAGACGATCGTCCCCTTCAGGTCGGTCAGGGCGATGGTGCTCCCTTTGGTGTTGTAGTGGTAGATGTAGGTATTGTTGCTGTCCTCGACGCTGACCAGCCCAAGGCCGTGGACGAACCGGCGCAGGATCTCCCCCTTCTCATCCTGGATCTCCAGAAGCTTGTCAAAACCGCCGTGGGTGTCGTAGACCAGACGCAGCGTCCGGCCGTTTTCCGTCACACGCATACGAAGGTTCTCCCCGTCGTATGCGTAACGGCTGCCGTTTTTGGCCGTAAGACGACCAAACCCGTCGTACGTCAGCCGCACGGTCGCACCGGCCGAACGTTTTTCCAGGAGGTTGCCCCCCTCATCATAGGTCAGTTTCCAGCGGTCCGAACCGTTCATCCGGTTGTCCGGCCCGTAGCTAAAGCGTTCGCTCGATTCGGCAAAGAGGCGTGTCATCGGCTCCTTGCGTGACTCGCCGATCCGCTCTCCGGCAGCATTGAGCTCAAAGCGGTAGGAGCTGATCAGCTCTTTGCCCCGGTGATCTTCGCGGCTGAGCAGCCTTCCGTCTTTGTCGTAGCCGTACCGTACCACGGCACCGTCCGGCGTGGCGACCGTAGCCAGTTTGCCGTCGGCACGGTAGGTGTAGCGGGTCTTCAGGCCGTTAAAGTCTGTCACTTCCACGAGACGGCCCAACGCATCGTAACGATAATGCACCCGTTTGCCGTCGCTGTAGGTAAGGCTCAGCAGGTTGCCTGCAAGATCGTATTCATATCCGATACGGTTGCCGAAAGGATCGGTACGGGAGGTCATACGGTTGGCCGCATCGTACGTGCGGGCAATACTCAGGTTGCCCTCGAAGGTCGTCAGTACCTTGTTGCCGCTGGCATCAAGGGTGTGGCTTATCGTCTCTTTGCCGTCGGTCTTGCTGATCAGCCTTCCAGTCCTGTCGTAACGGAAGGCGATGTACCCTCCGCCCGGGAACACTACTTTTGCCAGGGATCTGCGTGCGTCGTAGTTAAAGCGGGTCGTCTGCTTGCCCGGCTCTTCAATGGTGATCAGCTGGTTGTTTTTGTTATAGGTGTAGCGTACTTTTTTCCCGTTGGCCATGACCGTCTCGATCCGGTTCCCATTGGCGTCGTAACGGTTTTTGCTCTCCTGCCCCATCTCGTCGATGACGCTGACGACCCGGTTGTTATTGTCGTAGACGAAACGTTTTTTACGTCCCAGGGGGTCACGGATCGTATCCGCCAGGGCATTGGCCGTGTAGTCGGTGGAGGAGCTGTTTTTTGCAGGCGACACAGACTCGAGCAGGAGACCGCGGCGGTCGTATTTCATGACGATCTTATTCCGGAGCGGATCGGTAAAGGCGATCATCTTGTCCTTCAGGTCGTAACGCATCTCGCTGCGGTTGCCGTCTGCGGCGATGATCGCCACTTTGCGGTTAAGGGTATCGTACTCGTAACGGGTCGTGTGTCCCAGCCCGTCGGTCGTAGCCAGGAGGTTGCCCTCCTTGGAGTAGCTGTAGTGTGTGGTACGTCCGATGGAGTCGCTCTTTTGGATCAGGCGGTAGTTTTCGTCGTAGCGGTACTCCGTTACGAGGCCGTTCGGATCACTCTTGGAGAGCAGGTTGCCGAAGGCATCATAGCGGTACGTGACAAAGTAGCCGTTGGCATCGGTGATTTTGCTCACTCTCCCCTTGGCATCGTACTCAAACAGCGTCTCGTTCCCCAGCTCGTCGATCTCTGCGACCTTCTGACCCAGTTCGTTATAACGGAATCCCCTGGCATATCCTTCGGCGTCGGTCACCTCCGCGAGATACCCCTTCTGATCGTACCGGTAGGTCGCCTCTCCCCCGTTGGCATAGCGGACACGCAGGAGGTTTCCGTTAGCATCGTATACGTAGGCGATGCTGTTGCCTTCTGAATCGGTTACACGGATACGGTTGCCCGCAGCATCATACTCCATCCGGCTCTCATGGCCGTTTTCATCCAGTATCCCCACCAGGTGGCCGTGGTCATCGTACTCCATACTCTTGACGTTGCCCAGCTCATCTTTTTCAAGGATGCGGTTGCCCTGCTCGTCGTACTCGTAGCGTTTGAAGCTCCCGTCCTTGGCGGTCCGTTTGACCACCTCCCCTTTTGGGTTGTATTCGTAGGTCAGCATGTTGCCCAGCGGATCGCTCTCGCGGGTCAGACGCCCCAGGGAGTCGTGGACGTACTCAAAGACCCGTCCCTCCCGGTCGGTCAGCCGGGTCAGGCCGTCTTTAAGGTACTCGAAACGGGTCTCGTTACCCATCCCGTCTTTCTGGAAAACGACCTGGCCGTTTTTGTAGCGGTTTTCAAACAGTACCTGTCCGTTTCCTTCATGGGAGGCCGTCATCTGATACTTCTCGTCGTAAGCGTAGGTGATGATGTGTCCGTCGGACTCCGTGACCCGGATCAGATTGTTTTTCTCGTCAAAGAGATACTCGCTGCAGAGACGCTCCATGGCGCACACCTTCGAAAGGTTCTCATTATCATACTCCATGGCGAGATAGCGCCCTGAGAGGGGATCGGTCACCCTGACCAGGCGGTCGCCTTCATAATCAAAGCGCAGTTTCCGTCCGTTTTGCGTGGCGATCGCACTCAGTTTTCCCTCTTCATCAAACGAATAGGTAAGCCCCTTGGCCTGGACCAGCGCATACCCTTCTCCCCGTGTCTTGCTCAAAGCCGCATAGACCCGGTTGGAGGCGGGTTTGTAACTGATCGTCTTGCCGTCATCGTCGGCCTTGAGGTAGACGTCGCTGTGCCCGTCACCCCATTTGACCGTCATACTCCCGTTGGGGTTGGGAAAGATACTGATCATATAGTTGTGGCGCCACCCGTTCCCCATCCGGAACGATTCGCTGCTCTCTTTAAAGATGGAGTTGTACGAACGTGCGAACCGCAGCGGCAGAACACTTCCGGGCAGCCGGATATCCTCGCTGCTCAGATAAAAGCCCCCCGTCGCCAGGGAGACGGGGTCTCCCGCGACTTTCTGGGAGGTCGCCATCGCATCCCCGGTGATGTGGTCGAAGTTGTCCGTCGTCGTGATCCCCGTCGTCGGCGACGTGACGTTTCCGTCGGGGGTGACCAGCATCAGGATCTCGTCCGATACGACCTCCCCGGGAGGGGTTGCCACGACCGCCTTGCTAAAGGGCGAATCGCGCATGTCGTCATAGGAGGTGACATAATATTGGTAGGTTACGCCGTCGGTTGCGTTATTATCCCGATAGATATTGCTCCCTTTGACGTCGGCGATCAGTGCTTTGGTCTCCCCTTCGTCGGTGGAGCGGTAGACACGGTAGCCGCGGATCCCCTTAAGCCATGCGGGGGTCTTCCACGCCAGGTCCACCTTGCCCGAACTCATACCGCTGATCTTGACCAGGGGCGGCGGGATATCGACGCTGGAGGCATTGGTATAGGGAAGGGGGTCGGGATCCCACGGCAGCTCAAGCAGGGTACGATAAAGGGATTTCAGGGCTCCGCTGTCGTGGATATCCTGCAGCCCAACCCCGCAAAAGAGGATCATCCCGCGCCCGTATTTAGAGTAGGCGACGACCGGTCCGGTGATACCGTTGACGTTGGTGGCGACGACGGCGCTGTTCCAGTACTGGTCGTGGGCAAGGATAACGTTGGCATCGCTGAAGGCATTGGTCGTGTCGTTGATCGTATCGATGTCGAGGGTTTTGGTCAGGTAGTTGTACTCGGCGATCTTGGCCAGTTTGGCCGCGCCCTCCCCTTTGGCCAGGGAGGAGTTCGTCGTGAACTGATAGCCGTAGGGGAGCCAGTTGAATCGGTTGTCGGTCTTGGGCGTATGCTTGTTCATGATGATCAGCTTACCGCCTTCACGGATCCAGTCGACGGTCAGCTTCTTCTGTTCACGGCTCAGCAGACCGGCTGCAGACTGGTAAAGGATAAAGGTGTCGTTAAAGGTGATCACGTCTTCCTGGAGCTTAAAGGGCTCGTAGGTGTGGTAGCGGTAGCCCGAAAGGTGAGGAACAGAACCTTTGGCAAAAAGCCCCGGCTCCTCCTCCAGTATCAGGACGTTCCGTGAAAAGTTTTCCGCTACCAGTGTCGCGGTAAGCAGTGCAAGCAAAAGAAAATGACGCATGCGGTAAAGATCCTTCAATTCTTAATGGTAGTGCAGCAGCAAGAAAGCGTTGGCCGTCTCGTCGCCGTATTTTTTGTAACAGGTCATAAAGAGCTCTTTGGACTCGGCGTATTGTTTATTGTCGTAGTGGTCCAGGGCCTCTTCATACAGTGCCTTGATCGCCTTGTTGCGCTCGTTCTGTGCCATCAGTTCGTAGATCACGACCGCCTTCTCTTTCCCTTTGACCTTGACCGTGTCCAGGCGGCGCGTCAGGAACTCCTCGCCCAGGCGTGCCTTGGTGAACTCGCTGATGATGATGTTGGTCTTATAGCTTTTGTTCAGCCCCTCCAGGCGCGAAGCGAGATTCACCCCGTCGCCGATGACGGAGTACTCGAACCGCCCCTCGGAGCCCATATTCCCGACGATCACTTCGTCGCTGTTGATCCCCGCCCCGATATCGATTGGGGGAAGCCCGCGTTCGGCCAGGACGGCGTTGACGTTTTTAAGCTCCTCGATCATCTCCAGGGCTGTACGGCAGACACACTGGGGGTGTTCCGGCACGTCAACGGGGGCGTTATAAAAAGCCATGATCGCATCGCCGATAAACTTGTCCATCGTCCCTTTGTTTTTGAGCACGATCCGGGTCATCGGGGTGAAGTAGAGCTCCAGCATCTCGATCAGTTCCTCCGGTTCGATGCTCTCGGAGATGGAAGTAAAACCGCGAATATCGGTAAAGATGATAGAGACGTCGCGCCGCTCGCCCCCAAGCTTCAGCTTTTCGGGGTGGTGGATGATCTCATTCAGAAGCGCCGGGGAGAGGTAGCTGCTGAAGGCGCCTTTGATAAACCTGCTCTCTCCCTCTTTTTGCTTAAAGAGGAAAAGCTCGTGCGCCATGGCCAGCAGGAAGAGTCCCACAAAGGGGTAGAAAGTATCCAGCCAGATGTTAAACTGGACAAAGAGCAGTTTGGTCACGACAAAATAGGCGATATAAAGCCCAAGATAAAGGGTGATCCTTCGGCCGAGAGAGGCGATATAGCGGTCCAGCAGGAAGGGGATCAGCAGCAGCACTGTCAGTACGATCAGCTCCGCCCACTCGTACTGGACCGTAAAGAGGTCCTGGAGGTAATTGGAGATAAAAGTGTAGTGCAGAAGCGGCCCTGGGATCTGACCCAGCGGCGTCGCCCGGATATCGGAGATCCCCGCTTCGGTAATCCCGACGATAACGATCTTGTCTTTAAAATAGGCACCGCTCACCTTACCGTCGGTCAGGTCTGAGAAGGAGATGATGTTGTAGTTCTTGAGGGGGTAGTAATTGAGCAGCATAAACCCCTTCTCGTCGATATCGATCTCCTTCTCGTCAAAGGTCAGGTAGTAGCCGCCCGCTGTCTTCTCATGGATCTCCACGTCCTTGTTCTTGACATAGCGCAGAGCCTGGACACCCAGGGAGGGATAGACCAGAGAGTCGAAGATGACGGCGATGGGGTAACGGCGGTAGAGTTCGTCGCGGTCGGCCAGGGTCGAGAAGGAGGCATTGAGTGTACAGGCGGAGAGGATCTCGGGGATGTTCACCTCGGCGAAGGTGGTCTCCACAAAGGGGAGATGCTTTACGAAGAGCCGCTCCAGCGACGATTCGGAAAGCATCTCTTTAGTCGTCTCGCTCAGGTTTTCCGTAGCGTCGTTACGGAGGAAAAAGCCGCAGACCGTATTATCCAGGTCCGTGATCGTATCGGCCAGGAGCGTATCCTTCTGGGCCTGTGATGTCTCGGAAAAGACCATATCCAGCACCACTACAGCGGCCTGGTCGAGCCGGGAGATCCCCGAGGCAAAAAGATCCCGGTCCCAGGGCCAGCGCCCCAGGCGGTTGACACTCTTCTCATCCACCGCCAGGAAGACGACATCCTTGGAAGGGCGTTTGTCATCCAGGAAAAAGTTGATGTCGTTGATCTTAAGGGAGAGGGAGTAGAGCGGCGGCAGCTTGAAGTGCCAGAATACCAGGACGGCCGCCGCCAGGAAAGCGGTAAATAGGTAACGCGTACGCTGCTTAAACATTATGCGCGCTATCAGAAGCTTTCAAACCGGGAGAACTCTTTGGCGATCTCTTCGAGGCTCGCCTCCTCGCTGACCTTGTTGCCGTCGAAGGAGACGGTTTTGTTGGGCTGGAGGTCAAACTCTTTGACAAACTCGACGAACTCTTTCTCCAGCTCTTTTTTGTACTCTTCGTACTCGCCCATCATCTCACGCTTGTACGCTTCGTACTCGTCCATCTCTTTTTTGCGGTGGAGTTCGAACTCCGCTTTAAGCGACTGGACTCCGACAAGGCCCTCTTTTAGGGAGACCTGGCGGTTTTTGTCATCATCCGTGATCATGAACTTGGTCCCCTTGACCCCGATGACGGCAAAGTTGGTGGCGACCTTAAGGCCTTTGGCCCCGCGCTTTTTGATGCTATAGTAGACCTTGCCGCCCTCCTGGGCCAGCTTATCGAACCCTTCGACTTTCAGCTTCGTCTTTTCGTCCAGGACGATCTTGGATTTGTCGATAAAGATGATCGACGCCATGGCACCCGAAGCGGTGATGACCATATCCCCTTCGAAAATCTCCTGGTTTACCGAGGCATCAGTCTTTTTGATCTCGCCGGACTTGAGCACCTTGACACTTCCTTCGATCTTGGCGATCTTTGCCAACGGACCGGAGGCGTACGAAACACCGAAAAGCAGAATGATCAACAGTAGAAAACGCATGGGGATACCTTTAATTGTGGTTGCAATTATTGTATCAAAGAAGTCTTGAAAAAAGGAGGGGAAAACCGGGGAGAAACCCCCGGTATAAAAAGATTTATTAGAGTCTGGACTCGTAGCGTCGCATCATGTAAAGACGCTTCAGCTGTTTTTTGCGTGCTAGCATCTTCTGCTTTTTCTTCTTCTCTACGTTAGATTCGAAGAATCGTCGTGCTCTGCACTCTGTTACAACGAGGTTTCTATCAGTCTGCTTTTTGAAGCGTCGGTACGCATCTTCAAACTGCTCGTTTTCCCGAACATTTACACCTGGCATTAAAACATCACCGCCCATCTTTGCTCAATATAGCTACATTTAAGAGCTTACAAATAGTGGGCGAATACTAGCGGGTTTTCTCTTAAAAGTCAACCCTATTCCAAGGAGAGGCCAAGAGAAAAGTGATTATAATCTCCCCCATGAAATCGGCCGCTACCCTTTTACTCTTTTTCCTGCTGTTTCAAGGGATGCTGCCTGCAGCACAGGGGTTTACCCTCAGACTGCTTGACTCCCAGAGCCTGCGACCCGTCGAAGGGGCCAAGATCGCTATCGGCTCCTCCTATTATAAAAGCGGTCCAGACGGCAGCTTCTATCTCGATGTCCCCGCTCCCCGTTTCGAGGTCAAAGCCCCCGGATACAAAAGCGAGACCGTTGTCCTCGACGGCAACCGCACGATACTGATGGAACCCTTTGATATCAAAGCCCTCTACCTCTCCTTCTGGGCCGTGGGCACCCATAAATTCACCTCCCGCATCTTCCGGCTGATCGACGAGACGGAGATCAATGCCGTCGTTATCGACATCAAAAACGAATACGGCTATATCACCTATAACGGTGCCGTCCCCACCGCCCGGGCCATCGGGGCGTATGATAAGGTCCGTGTCTCCGATATGAAAGGTTTTTTGCAGAAGCTGAAAGCCAAAGGGGTCTATACGATCGGCCGGATCGTCGTCTTTAAAGACGACCTGCTGGCCAGCAAGAAACCCGAACTGGCCATCCGCGACCGGAACGGCGGTATCTGGCGCAACGGTGAGGCGATCGCCTGGAGCGACCCCTTTTTGGAAACGGTCTACGACTACAACATCGCCGTCGCCGTCGAAGCGGCCAGACTGGGCTTTGACGAGATCAACCTCGACTACATCCGCTTTCCCGGCGCCAACCGCCTGGATTACGCCAAGCGTAACACCCGCCGCAACCGCGTCGCGGCGATCAACGCCTTCCTGGCAAAAAACCAGGAGGCGCTCGACCGTACCGGGGTGATGATCTCCCTGGACACCTACGGCTACGTCTGCTGGAATGAAAACGACACCGGCATCGGCCACCAGCTGGCGGACCTCGGGCGCTACACCGACTACCTCTCACCCATGCTCTACCCCTCCAGCTACCACCTGGGTATCCCGGGATATGAGGACTCCCTTGAGCACATCTACCGCCTGATCCACGACACACTGGCCGAAGGGTACCGCCGGACCGGCATCGCCAAGCGCCGATTCCGTCCCTGGCTCCAGGCATTCCCGGACTACGCTTTTGACAAGCGCAAATTCCGGGGCTGGGAGATCCGCGAGCAGATCAAAGGGGCCGAAGACTTCAACGCAAGCGGCTGGATGCTCTGGCACCCCGGCAGCTACTTCTACCACCACGGACTGAAGCCCGCAGAGTGATCAGAGTTTCATCTCCACGACCTTAAAATTGCTCTTTTTAAACTGGGGCATCGTCATCCCCGCATCGGCCCCGATATAGGTCGGGTCGGTAACGGTAAAGCGTTTGCCGTTATGGGTAAAGGCGTCGCCCTCCACTTTTCCGTGGAAACGGACCGCCGCCGCCAGGTGTCCGGGATAGTGTAATGCCACCACCTCAAGCCCCAGCAGGTTGCGTACCAGGTAGGCAAAAAGGATGGAGCGGTCTTCGCAGTCGGATGCCGGGTAGTAGAGCGTCTCTTCGGGGAAGAGCGGTTTTTCCCGTTTGAACTGTACGTCGTCCGTCGCATATTTAAAGGAGGTCTGGACAAAACGGAGCAGGAAGTTCACCGCGTCCAGCTCGTCACGCCCTGCCACCAGCGGCTCCAGTTCGCTAAGCAGCGTCTTTTTGCTGCGGTACTCTACCGGGGCATCGAAATAGAGGGAAAAGGCGGTCTGCGGTGCCGTTTTGTAAAAGGCGACCTTGTTGGGGTTGTACTCCACCGTAATGGTGTAGGATTTCCCTTTATATGAAAAACTCAGTTTGCGGCTTTGGCTGCTGTCGGGGAAACGGAGATCCCCCATCAGGTAATCCAGCGGCCTGTCCGACTTGGGGTAGTTGCCCTTGAAACTGATCACCGCACCGATCCGTTTCTTCCACCCCTCGGGGTCGAGGATATAGTAACGTTTACCCTCCTCTTTGAGAAAGACCGTCTGATAGACCTGGTGATCCACCGCCCCGAAGAGATAGAGGGTGTTGTCCCCGTAGGCCACCTTGGTATCGTAGCCTGATCCCAGCATCAAAAACCAGGTGATCATATTGGCATCGTTCTCTTTTTTGGCCACCCTGCCGGCAAAATCGCGCAGCAGCAGATAGTAGCCCCAGTCGTTGAGATTCATTGTCTCTTTATACACCTGCAGGGCCTTCAGGGTTTCGGCATGGTCACCTACTGTCAGTTTTTCCAGTGTGGTATTGACGCTGTTTTTGGAGGGTTTTCCCATCCTGACAAGCAGGCTCTTTTGGTAGGGAACCGTCACCTTCTCACCGTAGAAATCAAACACGATCTGCGGTGTGCTCGGTTTAGGTCTGGGTAGGGGCTTGGGTTCGACGACCGGCTTGGGCGGCGGGACGGGTTTGGGTCTGACCACCGGCGTGGTCACCTTTTCCGGCACTTTTTTCGGCTCGGCCACCGGGGGTCTGTCCACTTTCGGTTTTTCGTAGGGTTTGTCGCCTTTGAAGACCTGGAACTCCTCCCACTGTTTTTTGACAAACTCGGCAAACTCTTTGTTGATCGCCTCTTTGTACTCGCGGAACTCCCCCTGGAACTCCGCGGCAAAATCTTCGAAACTCTCGGCATAAAGCTGCCACGGCAGCAACGTTATACCCAGTACAATCACCCACTTTTTCATGATATGATCCTTGTTTCTCATTATGTCGTCCGCTTCACCATATTAACGCGATTTTTTTATATCTACCATAAGCCCTGCCCCGTTGTCACCTTTTTTAAAAACACAACTTTTTTTAATAAACATTTATATAAGATTAGCGCCGAAGTGAGCAGGACATGAACGAAGCATACGATACGGTAACGGTAGAAGAGATCAGCGGAATCCTCTACTATCTCTCTGAAAACATGGAACACCTGGTGGCACAGTTCCAGGATGCAAACCGCTACCAGGATGCCATTATCACCCTCTTGCAAAAATCCCAGTCCGCTATGATCCTGGCCCAGTACCTGGAACTCGGCTCCATCGAAGTGACCCTTAAAAAGGTGATGGAGATCCTGGGTGCCATGGAGCAGAAAAGCCCTGCCTTCCCCGACGAGCTGATCAACTGGTTTATGAAGGTCTTCGACCTGATCGACCAGTGGAACTGGCAGCTCAACAGCAACAACTTCGACATCACCCCGGTCGACCCGGAGCTTTTAAAGCAGGTCGGGACCAAGAACCATGCCACCGACGTGCCCAGTGCCGCCCTGATGGAATCGACGATGATCGTCCTCTACGATAATGAAAAGATGGCGAAGGTCTTCAAGCAGCTGATGGAAGGCAGCACCGAGAAGATCCTCTTTACCTCAAAAGCCGATGCGGCGCTGAAAGCCTTCAGTGAAAAGAAGTGCGACCTCCTGGTCTCCACCGGCAACCATAACAGCAGCGCCTACAAAGAGAAACTTCTCCCCTTTATCAAGGAGCGCCGGGAGACGCCCATCGTCCTGTGCGGGGTCTCCCCCCTTTCGCTCAAGGTCAAAAAGATCTACCAAAAGGCCGGGTTTGAACATTTCCATACATTGACCAAAGACTCGCGCCAGAACAACCTCTTTTTCGAAAACGTCCTGAACGAATACCGCAAGGAGGGCTCCATCGCCTTTTTGAGCTCCTTTATGATCGCCCACCTGGACAATATCAAGCCGCTCCCCCAGACGATCCGCCAGATCCAGACGCTCCAGTCCGACCCCGAGGCCTCCCTGCAGGAACTGATCAAGATCATCATGCAGGATACGCCGCTGAGCATCGATATCATCAAACGGGCCAACGCCCCCATCAACGGTCTGCGCCAGGAGGTGACGACAGTCCAGAACGCCGTGACGCTGCTGGGCAAAGACCGCACCATCGCTACGGCACTCAGCTGCAACGTCGCCAATACCATGCCTATCGACCTGAGCCCCTACGGGATGACGATGGACGAGTTCAATGCCGTGGCGAACCTGCGGATGAACCTGATCATGCAGTGGTACCAGAAGGTCTCCAAAAGCGATGTCGGGTTCCTCATGACCGCCGCGCTTATGGGCAATATCGGTCAGCTGGTCATCGCCCTTGAAGCGGCAAGGCAGCAAAACGTCGACGAGTTCAAGACCCTGAGTGAGGAGGCGGGTACCACCTTCGCGGAACTGGAGCTCTTCTATACGACGGCCGAGGACCTTACCTCCGAGATCCTGGAGGATTGGGGGCTCCATGAAAAGATCGTCGATGCCCTCGCCTTCTGTCACAACCTGGCAGATGCCCCCAAGGAGATCCTCCCCTATGCGGTCTCCCTGCATGCGGTATTCAAGATCGTCCCCCAGACCAAAGCCGCCTTCGACGCCGAGGCGATCGACAGCGTCTGCAACCTCCTGGATTACCACCTGATCGATTCGCAGCCGCTGCTGGACGCGCTCGTCGTCTGCGAGGAGAAGTATCTAAGCAGCTGAAAACCGCTCTTTTCGTAATTTTTTCCACCGACCTCTCCCCGCTTAATCACCATTTTTGTATAATAAGTCCTTCATTAAAATTTTTATGCTACACATCACACAGGGACATAAATGACAAAATATATTTTCGTAACAGGCGGGGTCTTATCCAGTCTTGGCAAAGGGATCACTAGTGCCAGTATCGCAACACTGCTCAAACATTCCGGGCTGAAAGTCGCCATGGCAAAGATCGACCCGTATCTCAACGTCGACCCGGGCACCATGAGCCCGCTGGAACACGGAGAGGTATTCGTCACCAAAGACGGCGCCGAAACGGACCTCGACCTTGGAAACTACGAACGATTTTTGAATATTTCACTGGGCAAAAAAAACAGCATGACCACCGGGCAGGTCTACTCCACCGTTATCGCCAAGGAGCGTAAGGGGGACTACCTCGGGAAGACGATCCAGGTCGTTCCCCACATCGTCAACGAGATCAAAGACCGTATCAAAGCCGCGGGGCGCGGGTATGACGTACTGGTCGTGGAGCTGGGCGGGACCATCGGGGATATCGAGGGGCTTCCTTTTTACGAAGCGGTCCGCCAGATGAAGCACAGCTACAAGCAGAACAACGTCTTTAACGTCCACGTCACCCTGGTCCCCTACATCAAGGTGGCCGAAGAGCTCAAGACCAAACCGACCCAGCACTCCGTCCAGGAACTGCGCCGTATCGGTATCACGCCCAACATGCTGGTCTGCCGGAGCGAAAAGCCCCTCTCCAAGGATATCAAGCGCAAACTCTCCAACGCCTGCGACGTCGACTACGACTCCGTTATCGAAGCGAGCGATGCCAAGACGATCTACGAGGTACCGCTGAAGTTCCTGAACGACAATATGCTCAAGCCGATCGCCAACCAGCTCGAGCTGGGCGAACTCAAGCCCGATATGAAAGAGTGGAAGAAACTGACCAAAAACATCATCGAGCCGTCCAAAAGCACGACGATCGCCTTTGTCGGGAAATACCAGTCCCAGGAGTCCTACAAGTCCCTGCTTGAAGCCCTCATCCATGCCGGTGCATGGGAGAGTGCAAAGGTCAATATCCACTGGGTCGACAGCGAGACGATCACCCCTGAAAACGTCGATGAAAAGCTCAAAGACGTCGACGGTATCCTGGTCCCCGGAGGCTTCGGGGAACGCGGGGTCGCCGGGAAGATGGAGGCGATCCGCTACGCCCGCGAGAAGAAGAAGGTCTTCCTGGGGATCTGCCTGGGGATGCAGCTTTCGGTCATCGAGTTCTCCCGCAACGTCCTGGGGATCGCAGACGCCAACTCACAGGAGTTCGACCCCGAGACCAAAAACCCGGTCATCTATCTCATCGACGAGTTTATCGATACGGCCGGCAGCAAACAGATCCGGACGCACACCAGCCCGCTGGGCGGTACGATGCGCCTGGGCGAATACGAGTGTAACGTCAAGGAAGGGAGCAGACTCTTTGACGCCTATGGCGAGAAGAAGGTCTTCGAGCGCCACCGTCACCGCTACGAAGGGAATATGGTCGATTACAAGGAGCGCCTGGAAGATGCCGGCATGATCATCAGCGGCGAATCCAAAGGCCTCATGGAGGCGATCGAACTGAAAGACCACCCCTGGTTCGTCGCGGTCCAGTTCCACCCCGAATTCACCAGCCGCCTGCAGGATCCCAACAAGATCATCCACGCCTTTATCAAAAACGCATTGGAGCAGATGGCATGAGACGCATGCTCCTCCTGCTGGTCTCGGTAAGCGTCCTGACGGGGTGGGATCTGAAGCAAAACGACGATCCCAATGCCTTCCTCACCTATGATGAAGCCGTCGCCTACTGCAACGAGGAGCCGGGCTGGCGCCTGCCGAGTGTGGAGGAGCTTTTCCGCCTCGTCCAGGACAACGGCGGCCTGATCAAACACAAAAGCCGCAACTACTGGGCCAAAACGGAGTTTTTTGCCAACCGCGACATGGCGTGGCAGGTCCTCAACCCCGACAAAGACGTCAAGCCCTTCGAAAAGAGCAAAAAGCTTAACGCGCTCTGCGTCCGCGACACGCCGCTTAAGGACGACCTCCGCAAACGCTACGAGCTTAAAGCGGATATGATCGTCGATCACAGACAGAACCTCTACTGGCAGCGCATCGAACGTAAAAACCGCCGCAACAAATACAACCACATGGAAGCGGCCGCCTACTGTGCATCCCTCGATACAGGCGCCTTTATGTGGCGTCTGCCGACCCTGAGAGAGCTCTTTAACATCATCGAGTACGACCGTTTCAAACCGGCACTGGATAAGGATATCTTTGAATACACCTACCCCAAATACTACTGGACAGCCGACCAGCTGAGCGACTTCTCCAACGAAGCGTACGTCGTCGGCTTAAAGGTGGGCAGCGTCGCCCAGAGCAGCAAGGTCAACAAGAGTTTTGTCCGCTGCGTATCGGACGGGAAAAGGTAACGGCTTTTCCTCCTCTGCCATCCGCTGCCCTTTTGCGGCGGGCGGTTATAAAAGAACCTAAGTCTATTTGATGTAGAGTTCTCTCTTTTAAGATCACAACGTAAACTTTTTAACGTGTCACAACAGGAACGATTATATGAGCAAAAAACATTTTACCCTCTATGACCCCAGTGAAGCCGTAGCGACGGCCCTGGCCAAGACCCTCCCGATCACCCAGCAGGAGATGGTCTCCATCTTCGACGCGCTAAACCGCGTCCTGGCCGAGGATATCGTCTGCAGAAAATCCCTCCCCGCCTTTGACAACTCCGCCATGGACGGCTACGCCGTCAAAACGGCCGATGCGGGCAAGCGCGTCACGATCAAAGGGACCATCTTCGCCGGTGACTTCCCTAAAGATGTCAGCATCACCGAAGGTTCGGTCCACAAGATCATGACGGGCGCCTTCGTCCCCGATACGACCGACGCCATCGTCCCGTATGAAGACGCGGAGGTGATCGACGAGACGACCGTCAAGCTGCCCGAAAAGATCAAAGAGGGCAAACATATCCGCCGCCTGGGCGAAGAGGTGATGGCCGGCGACACGATCCTTAAAAAAGGGGATCTCATCCGCCCCGCACACATCGCCGTCCTGGCCTCCCAGGGGATCACCAACATCGCCGTCTTCCGCAGGCTCAAAGTCGGCGTCCTCTCCACCGGGAGCGAGATCAAGGAGCCGTGGGAGCAGGCGGAGAGCTTCCAGATCTACAACTCCAACTCCTCGGCGATCTACGCGTCGTGCCTGGAGATGAACCTGGAGGTATCCTACCTGGGAGCCATTCCCGACGACAAGGAGCTCTTTAAAAAGACGATCAAGGATTTCTACGACTACGACGTCATCTTCACCAGCGGCGGCGTGAGCGTCGGCGACGCGGACTTTACCGAAGAGGTGTTCGTATCCGAAGGGATGGAGAAGATCGTCCACGGCATGGCGCTTAAACCGGGAAAACATGCCATGTACGGCATCATGGGCAAGACGACGGTCATCGGACTGCCGGGCAATCCCCTCTCCTCCATCGCCGTCTTTATGCTCTTTGCCACGCCGATCCTGGCCAAGATGCAGGGGCGTACCCACTTCCACCAGTGTGTCGCCAAGGCAAAGATCGCCAAGGAGTTCAGTTTCAAGGGCAACCGGGCCAACCTGATCCTGGGAACCCTCTCTGACGGCAAGTTCACGGCGACAGACGACTACAAATACGGATCGGGAATGCTCACGCCCATCACACGGAGCAACGCCTTTATTATCGCCCGACAAGGGGTGGATGCATTTAAAGCGGGTGATACGGTCCGCGTGATCATGCCCTTTACCTTCAACGACACAGAGGCCAACGACGTCTACAGCGGATAGCGCGGGTCTTCCCGCCTCTGCACCTCTCCTTCTCCATATTTTTTCAAAATACCATCTTTTTATCACAAAAAAGTGTTACCATGTAGTGTGACATATACAAGGAGAACACGATGAGCACGAATAAGTTTCTGATGATCGGTATTGCGTCCTTGGCTGCTGCGGGTTTCTGCGCCGCTTCTTCAACGGCAGATATGGGAGATATCTATAAACACCGCTGTGCCAACTGCCACGGCATCACGGCCAACGGGGTGCCGAAACTCTCCGAACGTACCGGAGTCTCGCCCGCCGAGGCGAATATGGAAGGGATTGCCTCCCAGCAGAAGATGAATATCTACGGTCCGCCGCTTAATACCCTCTCCAAAAGCGAGCTGAGCGCAAAACTGCGGGATCTCAAAAGCAATCACTACGACAGTGACAGCTACAACTCCGAGATGCGTAAAAACCTCAAGAAGATCGAAGCACGCGAAGGGGAGATCAGCCCGGATGCGATGGCGGAATATATCGTCAAGACCTTCGGTAAAAAGTAATCTTGCTCCTGCGGACGGGGGCCTATCCGTCCGCCCTCCTCCTAAAATCTTCCGCGCTTATTTTTTACGGTAGTGGGACATGAAGTAGTTAAACGAATGTCTGAGTGCCTTGTTCGTCAGATCCACAAAAGCTTTTGCCTCCTGGTAGCTGCTTTCAGCCTTGTTTTTCAGCTCGTCAAACTTCGTCTCGGCTTCACTGTAGAGCTTATCCAGCTCGTTGGCCCCGATATCAAACTGCTTTTTGGCCTCCACGCTCAGATGGGCCGTCGTCGTCTTCAGCTCCGCCAGCTCCTCTTTAAAACGGTGCAGCTGTTTTTTACTCTCTTCGATCACTTCGTCTTTGTTCATAAGCCAATCCTTTTTTATCATCTTCGAAAGCTCAGTTGATTATAACACACGGTTATGCGACAAAGCGATACACTCCCCGGAAAATCCAAACAAACTCCTGCTATCATTGCATGAAAAAAGAAGGAAAGCCCATGCTTAATAAGATCGTTTTGAACCTGACCGCCGCCCTCTTCCTCACTACATCCGCATACAGCGCCGATGATATCGGGGGATGGGATCTGTTCGAATGGATGGAAGAGGCGCTGATGGGAAAATGGGTACTCTCCCCGGCCGACAGACAGACCGGAACCGACTCCTACAAGCATCCGGCAGTTTCCCCGCTGGTGGGTACCGACGCGACGGGAACCGCCTATAAATACATCGGCCGCGAGACGACGATCCAGGAAGACCTCCTGCCCGACACCCCCAAACAGATGGTAACGATGTACCACTGCAAGGATATCGCCTGCACAACCCTCAAGGCGACCCACTACTGCACCAAGCAGAACCAGCCGGAGTTTATCGCCAACCTTGAGGAGAGTACACCGGAACGCTTTGTCTTTGACTGCGATATGAGTACGGAGCTGTGTCAATCCGATGAGGACCACGTCCATCAAATCATCCTGGAGCTCTCCAATGGCGGAAAACATCTCAAGGCCTCTTACCTCGCCTGGGCGAATAAAAAGCCTAAAAACGTCAGCTCGATCTACCACTTTGACAGGAAGTGACTTTAATAGGTCTAATCAACCAACCGCCCGAACTGCTTGATATCCGAAGCCATCCGCTTGTACTCATCTTTGCCGGTAAAAAAGATATTCCGGTCCATCTCAAAGCTGAGCGAGCGGCTTCGCCCGCGGTATTTGACGCTGTTTAGGATCGCCTTCATCGCCTCTTTCCGGGCGAGGAACTTGTCGTCCGATCGTATGACAAACCAGGGGGTCGTGGCGGTATCGGTCTTTTTGAGCATCTCGTATTTTTTGAGGGTAAACTCGTCCCAGAACTCCTGGGCCTGCATGTCCACCTCGGAAAACTTCCACTGGCGCAGCGGGTCGTGGGTGCGCCGTTCGAAGCGGCTTGCCTGCTCCTCTTTGGAGACGGAGAAGTAGAGCTTGACCAGGATGATCCCCTCCCGCACCAGGTTGCGTTCGAAGTTGACGACGTCCTGCATGAAGGTCCTATACTCTCTGTCTGTACAGAAACCGAAGACCGGCTCCACCATCGCGCGGTTATACCAGCTGCGGTCAAACAGCACGATCTCCCCGGCTCTGGGAAACTGCTCGGCATAGCGCTGGAAGAACCACTGCCCTTTCTGGACATCGGAGGGTTTTCCCAGCGCTACGATACGGTAGTGTTTTTCATTCATGTAGCGGGTAATCCGGCGGATCACCCCGCCCTTTCCTGCGGCATCGCGTCCTTCGCAGAGGATGATCAGCTTCTTGTCCGTCTTCTCCAGGTGGTTTTGCAGCTTCAGAAGCTCCACCTGGTAGGGCTTGAGCAGCTCTTTTTCCTCAAACTTCCGGATCACCTCGGCATAGCGGCTTTTATAGCTGCTGAACTCGTCCTGGAGAACCAGGTAGTCGTTAAAAAGCTTGTCGTACTTCTTTTGAAGATCAGTCATTTTCCCGCAGCAGTTCGAATTTCCGCTTCTCGAAATTGTAGTTGTAGATCTCACCCGTCTCGATGATGTAGTGCCATCCGAGGATACTCAGCGTCCCGTCTTCGAGCCTCTCCTCGACTCCCGGGTAGGTGAGCAGATGCTCCAGCTGCAGCACGACATTAAGCTGCTCGGCCATCCACTCCCTGGCCTGCAGGTCGTTGGCCGGGACGGCGGCATTGACCTTCTCCTTGATGTCGCTGGCCAGTTCAAGCCACTTTTTGACATGGGGGATCTCTTCCATCTCGTTATCCTCAAGGAAGAGTGCATTACACCCGCCGCAGTTGGAGTGTCCGCAGACCACGATCGCCTCGACTTTGAGGACATTGATGGCGTACTCGATCGCCGCCGTCGTCGCCACATACTCCTCGGTCTTCCGGTACGGGGGGACGATATTGGCGATATTGCGGATCGTAAAAAGCTCACCGGGAGCCGTACGCGTGATCATATTGGGGACCACGCGCGAATCGCTGCATCCGATAAAAAGAGTATGGGGCTCCTGTTTGTTGCCCAGGTCCCGGAACAGTTCCCGGTGCTTTTCAAACTCATCCTGCTGAAACTCGAATATTCCCTGTAGTAGTTTTTCCAAACCGCTCTCCGACAAATGATTCTAAAATTGCGACAATCTTAACATACTTTATATTTTTTCGATACCCGGCAGCGCACCACTGTAATATGCCTAAAAAATACGGGGGAAGCGTCCCAGTTTGCTCAGGCGGCAGTAGAGTCCCCACCCCTTTTTCATCCAGTGCCCGACGAGCGGCATCGGCACCATCCGTGCCTTTTTGTCATCACGGTAGACAAAGGCCGCGCCGTTTCCTGTATCCATGACGCAGAGGATGTTAAGATGCTCGATATATCCCTTGCGCCGGTCGCTGCCCTTCTCTTTCTGGATGATATTAAAGGCGGCGTTGCGCGCCATCACCTCGGCAATATGCCCCTGCTTGGCCCGCCACTGCGGTCCTTCGATAGCTGCCACGTCGCCCACGGCGTATACCCCTTCACACCCTTCCACCTCGCAGTGGTCGTTGATCCGGACAAAGCCCGCTTCGTTTTTCGGCAGCTCGGACGCCATGATCACGGGATGCCCCGCATTGGCCGGGATATAGAGAGTCAGGTGCGAATCGAGCCGGCTCTCGTCCTCGAAGACCACGCCGTCGCGCTCAAAGCGTTTGATCTTTTTACCGAAACGCCTGCCCAGCTTCTGTATGGCAAACATCTTCTCCATCATCTTGAGAGACTTCTCACCCATCCGTGCCCCCGGTTTCTCCATCGGAGCGAAAAAGGTGAGTTCAAAACGGTCGCGTACCCCCAGCTTTTTGAGGTAGTGGTGGACGTTGAACATCAGTTCAAAGCCCGGGCCGCCCCGTACCGCCGACGTATCCTTCGGGTTACCGCCGAAACCGAAGGCGATCTTTCCGTGCCCTTTTCGGATCAGCGTCTCCAGGCGGTCGGCGATCTCCATGGAGACCTTGGGTTCCCCGCAGATGGAGAGGGTGTGTTCGATCCCCTCATGCTGCATCTTCCCGGCACCCATCGCCAGGATCAGGTAGTCGTATGACAGGGTAGTGCCGTTTTTAAGCCCGATGCTTTTCCCTGCCGCATCGATGGCCGTCACCTCGTCGACAATCAGCTCAAACCCGTGGGCCTTTTGAAGCTCCACGAGGGGGATACAGGTCTCATCAAAGGTCCGTTCTTTCGTCGGGATCCAGATGGAAACGGGATAGATGTACATGTAATCGCGATTGGATACCAGCGTGACGTCAAAGCCCGCTTTTTTCAGATCGATGGCGGCTTCCAGCCCGGCGAACCCGCCCCCCGCGATAAGAACTCGTTTCATTTTCCTGCCTTATAATAATAATTTTATTTAATTATATCATTCATTCCTGAAGCCCGAAGCGACTTCCCTGACCGAGCCCTCACGGCCGCTTAAGCGCACTGCGATCCCCCCGGCTCCATACTCCCGTGACTCGATGGCTACATCCCCGTACCCGCCGACCGCATGCTCCAGGCGGCTTAACTCATTATAGGCGATCTCCAGGGTCTCGCAGTAGGGCTTGATATACTCCTCAGGGGATGCCGCTCCCAGGGCCAGGTTGGCCGCGTCGGCATAGGCCCGCGCCATCCCACCCGTACCCAGCTTGATCCCGCCGAAATAGCGGACGGTGATCACTGCGACGTTGATCATATCCTGCCCCTGCAGCACCTTGAGCGTCGGCATACCCGCTACGCCTTTGGGTTCACCGTCGTCGCTGAAACTCTCCACGACCTGGTCGTATTCGTTCATCTGGCGCGAAGCCGAGACGAAATGACGTGCTTTGGGATGGAGGGTGCGCAGTTCTGCCAGGCGTTTTTCAAACGCTTCTACGGGAAGAAGATGGGAGATGAATTTCGATTTTTTGATTTCGTATTCGGTCTGAATCTCGTTTCGGATCGTAAACATAGAGGCATTATAGCAAGATGCCGTTTCAGGCGGCGGAGCCTGACCGCCGCCCGGGTATTAATAGAAGCTGTCGAGGTGCTCGACAAGATTGTAGGGGAGGTAGTGGCGGAAGGGATGGCTTGACCAGCCTCCAGCCGTTTCGATATCTTCCATGGAGCTGACGCGGACAAACATAAAATCGTTTCGGTTGATCCGTGCGAGAAAGTCTTCGATCATCAGCACGTTACTGAATGCCGATTCCCATACGACTCCCTGGAAGTGGACGAATATCCCTTCATACCCCTCTTCGATGATGGAGTTGTCCTTGGCGAACTCGTCATAGACGGGTCCGGGGATCTCCACGTGGGGTTTAATCATAATATAGACACTGCTGTTTTTAAACATCCGCTATTCCTTAAAATGGGTACCCTAAGCCTGGGTACCCCGATTTGCGATTGTATTGTAGCAGATGTGTTTTTGATACAATATGAAAAAAAGTTATAGGAGACGGATGTCCAATACAAAAAAACTGAAAATCATGGTCGAAGAGGAGCTGCTTCCCGAAGTGAGCCGTTTTGTAGAGAAACTCCGCGTACTGGTGGACGACGGTATCGCCCAGGAGGAGGATGTGGAGATGCTTGAAGAGACCGAAGAACTCAAGACGACCTTCGAGACGATCCTGGAGGACATCGCGGCGGGCGAGATGGACGAGGAGGAGGCGCTGGATATCCTCAAAGAGCTCAAGAAGATCAACAAAAAAAAGTGACACCCTGCCCCGAAAATCTTCTCCCAAAGCCAAAGATGGTATGATGGGCGCCCAAAAGGAGTAGTATGGAAGGTTTTATTACGATCACCTACTGTGTCATCTGCGACAACGACATCCACATGGAGATCCCCATCAGCGAAGTCCTCGGCCATGAAAAGGTCCAGGCCCTGATCAAACGCGAATTTACCAAGGGTGCCCGGGGGGTCGTTATGGATGCGTCCAAGGTTTCGGGGAACGTCACGATAGAAAAAGAGAAAAAAAAGTACGAACTGACGATCCATAAAGACGACTTTGCAGACGCCCTCACCCTGGCCGAAGAGGACGCAAAAAAGCGCAAACTGCTTAAAAACGGCTGCAGCATGGTCGAACTGATCGACCTGGTCACGACCGATTCGAAGAAGTAGTATGCCCGATCTGCGCGCCTTTATCACCGGCTTTAAAAGTGTCACGCTGGCAACGATCGACAAAGCGGGGCGCCCCTTCTCCAGCTACGCCCCCTTTGTCCTGCATGAAAAACGATTCTACATCTTTATCAGCGATATCGCCCGCCACGCACGCAACCTCAAAAACGATCCCCACGCCGCGCTCTTTTTTATCGAAGACGAGTCCCGGTGCGAGAATATCTTTGCCAGGAAACGGGCCGTCCTGCAGTGCAGCGCCCGCACTCTGAAGCGTGACGATACGGACTTTAAGGCGGTCATGGAGGCCTTTAAGGAGCGATTCGACCCCGCCATGCTGGAGATGCTGCTGACGATGAAAGATTTCAACCTCTACGAACTGCTCCCGCACAAAGGGGAAGCGGTATTCGGTTTCGGCCAGGCCTACGATATCACCGGTAATAATGCGGATGAACTCACCCCGCGCCGAAGCGGCGGCCACGATAAAACATAGGGTATTAACTTTCTGTTAACGCTGATGATGTAATATAGTATATATTATTAAGCAAGTGTTAAAAAAATGAACCTAACATGTACAAATGATGAAGTGTCTCTAAAAAACTTTCATACCTTTCTTCTCCGCCGGCGTGAAGCGATCCTTGGAGAGTGGAGTGCCAATCCCAATATCCTGGAACTGGTCGCACGCCTCTCCCTTTCCCTGGACGAACACCGAAGCAGCATTGCTGTTCCCGTCCTTGACAACCTGATCCAGATGCTCTCGCGGCAGGACAGCTCACCCGACTGCCCCATCATGCGCGAGCTGGTCGAAGCTTTTTACAACCGGGGGCTGACGGTCGAAGACGTCTTTCTTAACTGCACCGGACTTAAAAACGCCATCATCTCCCTGCTCTTCACCGGCGAAGAAAAAAATATCGCCATCGACCACGTCATGGAGATCCTGGACCAGAACCTCTACCGTGTCCTCTCGGTCTATACCGAAAAGCTGCGCGAACGTGAAAAAGAGCTTCACGTCCACAACCGTATTATCGAAGAGCACGTCGTCCTGACGATCACCGATACAAAAGGGAAGATCATCCACGTAACGGATGCGTTTTGCGAGCTGACAGGGTTCAGCAAAGAGGAGCTGCTGGGGAGTGACCACTCTCTCATACGCCATCCCGATATGAAGGACGCCCTCTTTAAGGGGATGTGGAAATGTATCCAGACGGGAAGGGTCTGGCACGGCAAGATCAAAAACCTCAAAAAAGGGGGTGGCGAGTTTATCGCCAGCACCGAGATCATCCCGGTACAAAACGATGCGGGAGAGATTATCGAATACATGGCGATCCGTAACGACATCACCGATAAGGAGCTCTCAAGCCTCGACTCCCTTACGGGCCTCTATAACCGCCGGAAATTCGATGCCCTGCTGGCCGAGCACTTTACCCAGGACGCCTCCCTCTCCCTGCTGATCGTCGATATCGACCACTTCAAAACGATCAACGACACCTTCGGCCACCAGCAGGGCGATACGGTGCTAAAGTGTTTTGCCAAAATCCTCCTGGAACATCTCCGCGACGGAGATATCTGCGCACGCTGGGGCGGCGAGGAGTTTGTCATCCTGCTGCCGGATACCCCCGCCGATGCGGCCCTTTCGATCGCCGAACGCATCCGTAAAACGACCGAAACGGCCCAGATACTGGAAAATCACCCGATCCGATGCTCCATCGGCCTCACAGACCGAAGCGGGGAGGATACGGTCGACTCCCTCTTCGAGCGGGCAGACAGGCTGCTTTACAGAGCCAAGCAAAACGGCCGGAACCAGACTGTTACGGCCTGAGGCCTGATCACACTATTGGGACTTTGAAATCTGCGAGATAGGCACAGGAGAGACGAAAATAAAAATCACGCGGCAGTCATAGGCCAATGTGACTTTTTGACTGCCGGGGAGAACGAGCATAATTTAGGCATACCCGTGTTTAGATCTTTTGGATGGGGAGAATATCAGACGACCAGTCTGTTTACTGTGTAGACGATACTCCCCCCGAAGGCTGATGCTATCAGACAAAGTTGTGCAAAAAAAATCCACTTCATTAAAAAATTCATACGTGACTCCTAAAAAGAATTCAATTGAAATTCCCGTAGTGTACCCTTATCCGGTGTCATTTTTATGATATTAAAATGTTTCGTTTGTGGTATATCCGAAAGAGGGTGAGCCTCCTGAAAATCTTTGACAGGAGATCACACTAAACAGCAGCGTACGGCGGCCTATTTTACCCACCCCTGCTAGGCTTTGGAGAGGGCCTTTAAAAAGCTGCTCAGCATTTTATCGCTGCAGCGACGGTAGTTTCGTTTCCCCTCCTGGCGGAAGAAGGGAGTCAGTTCCGATTTGGAGAGTGTGACCCCCACGGAGTCGAAAAGGGTAAGCATCGCTTCATCCTGAAGCTCCAGGGCGATCCGCAGTTTTTTCAAGATGGCATTGTTGCTCATCGCGCTAACCGGCTTTGACTCCCCTTTTTTATCCGACGGCCCCCGTTTGTAGATGATCAACCCGTCCAGGAAAAGCTCCATCCCCGCATCGCTGCAAAGGACAAATCCAGGTTCCGCCTCGTTTTTGAGGAGATCCGCAACATCCTCTGGGGTCACCTCGGGGTCGCTCAGGCGGAAAATCTGCAACAGGGTCGCTTCGTCGATATCCAGAGCTTTTATGATCTCTTTTATTACATGGTTGTGTGTCATATGTAACCTTTTTTATTCAGATGCGTATCATACCCGGTTTGGCTATAATATGGCAAAAAAGCGGACCGATGCCCTATCCTCTCCCCTATCTTGCCGGTTACCCCGATACGCTGCTTGTGCAGGTGCGTACACTGATCACCCATGAGAGGCTCGGGGAGTACCTCCTGCAAAAATACCCGCTGCCCCATGATATCCGGACGGACAAGGCACTTTACGGGTATGTCACCCGGATCAAGAGTGACTGCCTGCGCAAGTCCCAGCCCCTGAGCAAGATCTGCTACGACAGCAAGATCAGCCCGCTCCACGACGCGCTGGGAATGCACACGTTCGTCTCAAGACAGCAAGGCGGTAGGCTTAAGGCAAAAAACGAGATCCGTATTGCGTCGGGCCTGAAAAAAGGACCCGAAGCTTTTTTGCGGACAGTCGTGGTCCATGAGCTGGCACACCTGAAGGAGAAGATGCACAACAAAGCATTTTACCAGTTATGCGAACATATGGAACCGGAGTATCATAGACTGGAACTGGACCTGCGCCTCTACCTTACCCACCTGGAGAGCTTCGGCCCCCTCTACTGATCCCCGGGGGCGAGACAGTGGTCAGGCCGAAACGCCCACTGCATCTCCTGTGCATTATGGAGTCTTTTCGCCGATGCGGTCTTATCGGCACGCTCTCCATCGAGGGTGTAAAACCACCCCGTCTCCTTCGGCTTGCTCACGATACCGTCGATCGCCGTGATAAACGTATACTTCCCCGCTTTTTTTATTCCCACCATAGCAACCTGGCGTAAAACCTCAAGTGCCGTATCACCGCTGCGGTAGGTTGTCATCACGGTACGGGTCGGATGCAGCTGGCCGTAATCGATCGTCACACGGAGCAGCTGTTTTTTCCCCTCATCCCCATAAAGCGAAACGGTAGAAAAAAACAGGAGTATAGAGAGCATCCAACGCATAAAAGACCTTTTTTTGCCGCATTATAGACGACCGATCCACAAAGGGTACTTTGGCTAGAAGCTGCCCTTCAAAGAGACGCCTTATCCCTGAGCACCGAACTCCTCGACGACGGGCAGTTCGATCTCGAATACCGCCCCCCGGTTCCGGTTGTACGCATAGATCCTTCCGGCCATCCGTTTCTCCACGACCATCTTGGCCGTATAGAGGCTTACCCCGACCCCCATCGCCTTGAATTTGGTCGTATAGTAGGGTTCGAAGATTCGGGCCGCATTTTCCCCCTCTATTCCCCTTCCGTTATCCCCGATCTCGATGCGGATGTGTTCGCTGTCGGGCCGGTAGAGTCTGATATCGACCCGCTTGTCCCCCGTCGTCTCCTCGAAAGACTCCTTCGCATTCTGCAGGATGGTGATCAGCACCTGGGTAAACTCGTTGGGATACCCCTCGGTAAAGGCATCCTCCTCCGGTGTAAAGCTCACGGCGATCCCCAGGGTCTCGAAGTTGGCGTCCGTCATTGCCAGCGCTTTTTCCATGGCAGCCTTCACGCTGAATTTCTGTCGCGTCTCGTGTATCAGATAAAACTCCCGGAAGCCGTCGATCATCCGTGACATCTCTGCAATCGTCTTCTGGCTCTTTTCATTGAACGCCTCAAGGTAAGCGGTATCCAGTTCGTTAAACGCCTGGGCCTCTTTAAGATCACCGATATAAAGCGCCAGCATGTTCAACGGCTGGCGCCAGTGGTGGGCGATGTTCGTGATCAGATCGCTCAGGGAATCGAGTCGGCTCTGCTGTATCAGCTGCGACTGTGTCTCGCGGAGCGTATCGAGGGTCGCCTGGAGTTTGGCTTCCGCAGCATGACGCTCCCGGATCTCCGATTTGAGACGGCGGTTCCAGAAGAACATCCCCGCAAGGATAAGTGACAGCCCCCCGCCGATCTTCCATACCAAACTGTAATCGACACGTTTGGAGTACTGGATACCGATCATCTCGTGACGGATGGCCGCCCGGGTCGTATCGGGGATAGATAAGAGTGCTTTGTTCAGGATACGGGTCAGCTCCGGCCAGTCGGGGCGTATCCCGATCCGGGGTTCGCATTTGAGGGTCGTGGAGACGGCGATCTTGATGTCGGTATGGCCGTTTTGATGGAGAAAATGGTTGACCACGATCTGGTTCCCGGCAAAAGCATCCACCCTTCCGCTGCGGAGTGCGGCAACCGCCTCGGAAAGGCTCTTTACCGATATAAAGGTGATCTTGGGATAGCGTTTTTGCAGCATTTCCCGAAAGCCGCACTCGTACAACACGGCGACCTGTTTTCCGCTCAGCTCCGT
This sequence comes from Campylobacterales bacterium, assembly GCA_050297855.1. Lineage (GTDB taxonomy): Bacteria > Campylobacterota > Campylobacteria > Campylobacterales > SZUA-545 > SZUA-545. The sequence continues at coordinate 77,426 of JBNKTC010000006.1, read as the reverse complement.
CGGATCGGAAATACGGGGGGCATCCGCTCCTTTAAAGATCGCAATGGGGATCGCATTGTCCAGGCGGAGCTGCTCGAGGCCGACGAAATTTTTTGCTCTTCCCGCACTGGCGACCAGATCGACCTCTCCGCTCCGCATCTTCTGTGCTAATCCGGCAAAGGAGTCGGCTGCCACATAGTGCAGGGAGACGCCGAGCTTTTCCGCCATCCGGTCGAAAAGCCGGACGGCAATCCCCTGCGCTTTCCCCTTGTCATCAAGGTACTCCACCGGGGCATGGCCGCTGTGGATGCCCACGCGGAGCAGCGGATGGGCCTTCAGCCATGCTTTTTCCACCCCGGTCAGGTGCAGCTGACCGGTATGCCCTGCACCGTATCCGAACCACCGTTCTTTAAGCTCGTAATAGTATGAATGCCTGTCGGCTTTGAGCTCCTTCATCACCCCGTCCACTGCCTGAAGCAATGCCCCGTTTGTGCCTTTTTTTGTAACGGCGTGAAGGCTGTCGGGGGTAAAGGCCAGACTGCTCTTATGGAGGGAGTAGCCGCTTTGATGCTCCCTGCCGTAAAGTTCGTTGACGGCGGCCAGGTCAGTCTCTCCCGAATCGGTTTTTTTAAAGGCTTCGTCAAAGGAGATGACATAGACAAGACGCGGTGTTATCCCGAACTTTTCAGCCATCTCGTTGAGAAGTCTCTCCTGGACACTCCCCTTAAGCAGTGCGATGCGCCGTTTATCTAGGTCCATGACGGAATCCACACGGACACTTCTCCCGGCATAGAGGACAACCCAGCTCGAGAGGATGATCTCGCGGTTGAAATCGAACCGTTGTACCCGTTCTTCATTGTAGGCGACATCCAGCATCAGGTCGATCTTACCCTCTTCGGTCATCTCCAGGCAGCGTTTCCAGGAACAGGGGACATAGGTGGTTTTCCACCCCTCTTTATCGGCGATATGATCAAACAGTTCACCGAAAAAACCGGAAGCTTTCCCATCCTCGGCCAAAAAATACTTCGGGGCGTTTTGGTAGATACCGACCGTCACTTCCCGGGCATTCAGCCACGGGCTTATAACGGCAAAAAGAAAAAGAAGATGCAGCAGCCGTCCCATACCCTCGTTCCCTTTCAGGAGGCCAGCGGTATCAGCACCACCGTCTCCAGCCGGGATTCGCCTACGACGGCAGGGTCGTTGAGGTACTCTTCGATGCATTCGGGGGCCAGTTCAAGGCTGCTCTTTTTTGCATAGGTGTAGAGCCTGTTGTATGCATCCCCCAGTTTGCTATATGGACCGACGTGAACGGTTTTCAGGTAACTTCCCGCTGGCAGTGTCCCCGGCCGGATATCCCCCTCCCCGGCGATCCCCGCTTTCAGGGGAAACCCGATCTTCATCTTCCAGCGCCGGGTAAACATCTTAAAAAATGCGACCAGGCGGTTTTCATGCAACATACTTTCCCAATGGATTCCCAGATAACGGACATAGGGTTCCCCCACCCGTTCTCCGCCGTGGGCATCGAGGTACTCGGCCAGGCGTTTATAGCTCTGCCCTATCATCCTGGGCATGCCCAGCATCGTCACTTCGACGTCGATCTCCAGCGTCGTAACCTGTTTCTCTTCTATTACTTCGACTGTTGTATCTTTCATGATCAAACCTCTTTATTTCTCTATTATAAGACAAAAGTGACAAAAAAAGAAATCAGGCGTGTTTATGCTGGCGGCGGTTTCCGCCGGCTCCCTGGAGCGGCTGTGAAACCGTGCCCGCCTGGTCGGTATAGGGCCTCAGATAAGCGGGGATCGTCCGGCCCGCCACCCGGTTCAGGTCTTCCAGCAGTGCGGCCGCTGCCTCCGGTGCGGCCAGCCCTTTTGTCCCTGTCAGGTACTCAAAGAGCAGTCCGGTAAGACGCTCCAGGGAGATCTTCCAGGTCGCCTGGGTCGTCGCGTACATCCACTCGCTGAAAGCTCGGAACCCTGCATACACGGACCCGTCTCCCCAGATAAGCCGGACGCTTTTGGGGAAGTTCCCGCTGTTATAGAGCAGGTCCCAGAAACGGGCGAAACGCTTCATCTGCTGCAGCTCTTCAAAGGAGACATCGGCTGTCTTGAGGACGTCGTAAGGCGGCGTGTCGCTGTAGACCATGCCGTGGAGTTCGTCGTGGCGCGACAGGGTCGTGCCCGAGAGCTTTTTGAGTATCCCGATCTGGATCTCCGAGCCGGTAAGGGAACAGAGGGCATCGAGGTTTTTCCCGAAACTTTCCAGATCTTCACCGGGGAGGCCCACGATCAGGTCCAGGTGCATATGGGCTTTGGTATGGTTTTCCAAAAAGGCGATGTTCTCTTTGATCTTGGGAATATCCAGCGGGCGGTTGATATTCTGTGCGATCACCGGGTTGAGGGTCTGGATGCCGATCTCCAGCTGCAGCGATGCCGGGGGAAAGCGGCTGATCCGTTCCCTGAGCGATTCTGGGAAGTGGTCGGGAATCACTTCGAAATGGATAAAGTACGGCGGTTCCTTGGCCAGGAAAAAGTCCATCAGGCGGTTGGCAAAACGGATGTTGAGGTTAAAAGTCCGGTCGATAAACTTGAAACTGCGCACCCCCCGCTCCCATAGCCGCTCAAAAGCTTCCATCAGGCGGTCCGTCCCGAAGCTGCGGACCTTTTCGTCGATGGAGGAGAGGCAGAACTCACACTCGAAGGGACAGCCGCGGGATGCTTCGACATAGATGTAGCGGTTTTGGATGTCGTGGTCGGTGTAGTAGTCGTAGGGCAGTTCGATCTTCTTAAGATCCGGCAGGGGCGCCCGGAGAAAACGCTCCATGGGGGGTGAACCGTCCAGTATCTTGCGGCACAGCTCGTAAAACGCTGCCTCCCCTTCGCCCTGGATGATATAATCGGCCCGGTCGAAGTCGACCCGGTGGGGCAGGTATCCCGCCTCGGGTCCGCCCAGGACTATGACCGTCTTTGGCGCGACCTTTTTGATGATCTCGACCAGCTCCCTCACCTGGGAGGCATTCCAGATATAGACCCCTATGCCGATGATGGCAGGTGCTTCCGCCAGGAGCTTCTCTGCCGTCGCCTGGATGGCTTCATTGATCGTAAACTCCATGATACGGGTCTCATCCCGCAACTCGTGCATGTTGGCATAGAGGCAGCGCAGACCCACGGCCGAGTGGGTATAGCGGGCATTGAGCGTCGTCAGGAGTATCCTCATGCGGAAGGGACCGCCTTGGGAAGTGTGATCGTAAAACACGCGCCGCCGTCCCGGTTTTCTACCCGGATCTCACCTTCAAAATTCCCGATGATCATCTTCACCATATACAGGCCAAGCCCCATACCTTCTTCCCCTTTTGTCGAGACAAACGAACCGAAGAGTGACCCGATGATCTCTTCGGGGATCCCCCCTGCACGGTCTTGCACCGTCAGGTCGGCACTCCGCTCCCCGTCCGTAACGGTGAGCGTGATCTCACGGTCACGGACGTTTTGATGCACAATAGCATCTCTTGCATTAATGATCAGGTTCATGATCACCTGCTGCATCTCGCTCTCGACACCGTAGAGCAGCAGATCGTCCCCGCCCACGTTGACAAATACGTCATCCAGGCGAAGCCGGGGCGCTACGATCTCCATCGCCTTATCGATACATTCGCGCAGGGCAAACATCCGTTTTTTCTTATTGGGATCGAGGAAGTCCCTGAAAGCATCGATCGTCGCAGTCATAAAATGGACGCTCTCCATGGTCTTGTCCGAGAGCATATCGATCCGCTCGGCGTCCAGTTCACCGAAGCGGTAGGACTCCCTGGCATCCTGGGTAACGAGGGCGATCATGTTCAGGGGCTGTTTGAGCTGGTGGGCGATCATCGCGATCATCTCGCCCATGGAGGCCATCTTGGCCTGCTGAAGCAACATCTTGTCCTTTAGAGAGAGTTCCAAAAGGCTCGCCTCCACGCGCTTCTCCAGGTTTTCCCGGTAGGCCGTCAGTTCGGACAGGGCGTCTTGAAGGACCCGCGACTGCGCCGCCTCGCGCTCCAGGGCGATATGGAGATGTTCGTGGGCTTCCTTGCGGCTCACTTCGAAATAACGGGTCAGCAGCGTCACGACAAGCAGCACCCCGAAGATGTTGGCCAGGAGAACCGGGCCTTTGTTCAGCATCTCAGGTTGGTCGAACTTTGCAATGAGGATCAATCCGTAACAAAGGGCGTAAAGGATTACGACCCGCATCCCTATTTTCCGTCCCAGCAGGAAAAAAGCGGTCAGGGGGATCACGTAGACCCAGGCAAGGTTCATATTGGGGAACGTGTCAAAATAGATCGAAAGCAGCGTCAGGACAAACACCAGCCCCACCAGTATCACAGAGCTTTGGAAGAGGCGTTTTGTCTTACGGAGGTAGATGATCGTCCCCCCGGCGACCAGTGCCCCGGTAAGATCGACCAGGGCAATCGTGTACTGCCCACTGACAAAACAGGTCACAACGGCAAAAAGCGTAAATATCACCGTAGCGGTCATCAAGAGGGTATTGGTCAGGTAGAGTTTCCGGTAATCGGCATGGGAGGGAGCGATCGCCATACCGGAAGTCACAAAATTTTTCCACATTTTACTAAATCCTAGTGTATTAGCGTGATTGTATCTATTTGACGTGAGACAATCATTAAAAAAAATCCATAACTATTTCTTATCTATTTTCTTACAATTTTTCTGTACACGTGAAACCCTCCGTGGTCTCCTAAGCCCAGGATAACACTCCTGCTTTACTTTTCCCCGGGCAGATGTTATAACTAAAGGATACGTTATTCAAATTCAAAGCCAAGGAGTATCTTATGCATTGGGAATATGGAATGGGTTTCGGAATGGGATGGATATGGATCGTCTTCCTTGTCATCATCACAGTGCTGGCGCTCAACCTGCTCGGAAGGCAAGGGAAAAACAGCGATACAAAAAGTGCGCTGGATATCTTAAAAGAGCGCTACGCCAAAGGGGAGATCGACAAAGAGGAGTTCGATCAAAAACGCAAGGACCTCTCCGAGACGTAAACGGCCGCCTAGTGCGTCCCGCTCCGCACCAGCTCCACAAGGACTTCATAATGATCCGTATGGGGGAACATGTCAAAAAGACATACCCGTCTGATCCGGTAGCGGGTCAGCTGTTTCAGGTCATCGGCCAGCGTTTTGGCATTGCAGCTGGAATAGAGAATACGCTTGGGGGCAAAACGGTTTAATCCCGTTGCCAGCTCGCCGCCTATCCCGCGCCGCGGCGGATTGACGATGACCAGCTCCGGCACTTCCGCACTCTCGTCGGCAAAGCCTTTCGAATCAAGAGCCCGGAAGCGGACATCCTTTAGACCGAGCTCTTCGGCCGAAAGGATCGCGCAGGTGATCGCTTCTTGCTCGATCTCGATCCCGGTCAAAGCCGTTTTACCGTCCGCACAGTGGAGGCCGAACCCGCCGACACCGCAGAAGAGGTCCCATACGCTTTTGGGCTTCTCTTCCCTGCTCCACTCCCGGGCCGTCCTGTAAAGGGCAGCCGCAACGCCGGGATTGGTCTGGAAAAAACTTTTGGGACGGATATAGAGCGGGATGTCGTTAAACACCTCTTTAAGACGGGTCCGCTCGCTTAGGAAGATCTCCTCCTCACCCTCCAGGCGCGCCATATGCACCGGCTGGATATTGACCGAGACGACGGTGATCTCCGGGTGGTTTTTCAGGAGTACAGGCAGCGCCTCTTTGATCTTCTCCAGCTGAGCCGTGCTGCGCAGGACCAAACGAAGAAGATACTCCCCTGTCGTGCTGCGGGTCAGCAGGACGAACTTCGCTTCGCCACGCTTTTTATCGACTCGGTACGGCGTCAGACCCGCCTCCCCGATCCACTTCTGAAGATACGCCAGCAGCGCCTGCATCGGCTCCGGATAGAGGGGGCAGTCGACGAGACTGACGGCTTCGCCTCTTCTGTTCAGAAGCCCCAGTACGATCCCTTTTGGTGAACCGATAACGGCCATCTTTGCCTTGTTGCGGAATGCCGTCTCTTCGCTTGGGACGGAGTCGCACCATCTCTCGGGATCAAATTCATCCAGGAGGGCATGCAGGTGCAGCTCTTTTTCCCGCAGCTGCTGCAGATAGGGTTTTGCCATCCAGCTGCAGGAGTCGCATCGCCCCGCTTCAAAATGCTCACACCGCATCCGCGGCTGCTCGTTTCACGATAGATTTCATAGGGCGTATTGTAGCGCAATATGGTATCATCCGGTTTTTATTTTAGGAGAGAAATGCTGGAGTCACGCGAAAAATGTTTTAGATGCCATCGCCCCGCCACGAGCTGCATGTGCGGACATATCACACCGGTGGAAACCCGGACAAAGTTTGTCATCCTGATGCACCCCAAGGAGCTCAAAAAGACCAAAAACGGCACGGGCCGCCTGACGCACCTCTCCCTGCCAAACTCCGAGATCCACGTCGCCATCGATTTTTCGGACCACAAACGGGTGGGCGACCTCATCGCGGATCCCGACAACGCCTGCTATGTCCTCTACCCCGGCGAAGAGAGTATCAACCTGAGCACCACGCCCATCGGCCAAACGGGGAAAAACACCGTCATCTTCCTCATCGACTCCACCTGGCCCTGTTCCAAGAAGATCCTGCGCCTCAGCACCAACCTTGCCCACCTTCCAAAAGTGAGCTTCGAGTCCACAAAGCTTTCGCAGTTCAAGATCAAACAGCAGCCTAAAGCGTACTGCCTCTCGACAATCGAATCGACCCTCTCTGTTTTGGAGCTCTTAAACCGTCATGGAAACGAATCGATCGCGTCGGAGAGGCTGGAGGGCTTTTTACATCCTTTTGAGACAATGGTCGATTACCAGCTGCAGCGGATCGATAGGGAAGAGAAAAATACCGTGCGCTTTAAAGAAAGGCCGAGTGCACCGGTAGAGAAAGACACCCGGCAGAGCTAGAGCAGCACCTCTTTATAGACCGACTTCTCCATCAGCATCTCGCTGGTGTGGGTATCAAAGACGTCGTAGATCCGGTCAAGGTAGTGGCGGTCGTATTGGATCGTCTTCATGTCGCTCTGCAGCTGAGCCAGGAGCGTGGAGGATATGGTCGATTTACGGTACCCCTTGACCTGCTTGGTCGCGCTGTCGACCAGGAGGATGTCCACGTTGCATTTTCCCAGCTTTTCGGAAAAGACATAAAAGGGGATATCCACCGTGACCAACCCGTCAAAGGCTATGGTCGCCACGGGCGTCAGCGTCCCGTTCTCTTCGTTGCGGGAGTAGTAGAATACGGCCGGGGCGTAGAGGGACTGCTGCTCCTCTTCATTGATATCCGGGAGTGAAAGGATCAGAAGCAGGCTTTCGTCCACGCAGACGCACGATCCGTCATCTTCCACGATCCCGCGGATAAACGACGGGGGCACGGCACCGAAACGGATTAATTCTAGACGGATCTTTTCTGGGTTCACGGAGACTCCTGGTTTTTGTTACTGCAATTGTATAATAAAATGCTGTTTTGCAACATAGCTTTTAAAACTACTCTCCCTTTTTATCAATACTCAGCAACGGTACAAACCCGAAGTACATCAGCTGCGAAAAGGCCTGCTCCACCCCGATCTTGGGCTTGAGCTTTTCGATGATCCCCTTGATCTCCTCCTCGCTCAAATCGCCGACAAACTCCCCTTCCCCGTGGTCTTCCCGGTAGAGCTTGACCAGCGTATGGGTCGCTGCCTTCTCTTCGTAACGCCAGATCGTCACATTCTACCCTTCGCCACCCAGGTCTGTTCCAGCAGCAGGGTATCGCCTGCATAGATCTTACCGGTGAAACGGTCGCCGATACGGTAATTCCCCACCCCCTTGGGGGTCCCGGACATGATGATGTCGCCGTCTTCGAGGCTCATGAAGCTTTTGATCTCTTCCAGCATCGGCCCCGGTTTATAGATCATCAGGTCATAATCGGCGAACTGCTGCAAGACGTCATTTTTCCACAGCTCCATCCGCAGGCTCTCCAGGGGAGACTCGAGCTTGGCAAACCGGCTCAGAACCGCCGAGCCGTCAAACCCCTTGGCCCGCTCCCACGGCAGGCCTTTGGTCTTGAGGTGGTTTTGGATGTCGGCCTTGGTCAGGTCAAGGCCGAAGCCGATCCCTGCGAAAGCCCCGTTTTCGATCAGAAAACAGATCTCCCCCTCGAAGCGGCACTCCTCGCTGACATAGTAAAGCGTGTCGCTGATCGCGGAGTTGGGTTTGTTAAAGACCACCATGGAAGAGGGGATCTCGTTACCCAGTTCGTGGATATGCTCGACGTAGTTGCGCCCGATACAGACGACTTTCGAAGGCGAGACCTCTCTCCCCTCAAACCGAACCCTTTTCACTCTTCCGATCCTTTCATCCCCATCATCAAAAAGCCCGTAAAGGCGGCATTGCTTACTTTGGAGAGTGAGGGATCGACATGTTTTTTCATCGTCTCCAGTACCTTTTTATAGTGTGCATAAAATTCATAACTGGGTCTGGGCTTATAGAGCAGTCCCTCGATCTCGAAGCTCTTCAGCACCGCCTTGGTCGTCGTCGGTTTGACAAATATCTCTTTGAGCGGTGCGTAGTAGACGGGAATGATCGTCATCAACGGCCACTTGGCCAGCTTCCGCTCCGCCAGGATCTCCACCATCATCTCAAACCCGTTGGCCTGTACACCGTGGAGCATCTCCCCGAGCCCCAGTGCCAGCAGCTCCTTCTCCTCGCTCCGCATCAGGGCGCAGGCGTTTTTAAACTTGGGTTTGTCAAAAAGGGAGATCATGGACGACGCACTGATAATCTTGGCCATGTTCTCTACGACCCCGAAGGGATCATCAAACGCCCCGGGACGGAAATAGTCGTGGACCTTTTCGCTCATCTTGCCCAGGCGATGCTTCTTGGCGACCTTCAGCATCTCGGGGTCATCGAAGCCGTCGGGATAGAGACTGAAAAAATACGCTTCGGCCGCTTTGAGTTTTTTGAGGTTCACCGCCTTGCCTCCTGCATCATCCGCTTACGCTCCTTAGTATAGGCCCACCACACCTGCGGCTCGCCGCCGTTCATATAGTCTACGACGGACATCAGCACATCCAGCATGCAGGGGTCATGCACCGTACCCGTCGCATCGCAGAGGCTGCGATATAGCAGAAGGGGGTCTTTGCCGATGAGTGCTTCGGGCGTATGGATACCGATCAGCTCCAGGTCCTTGGCCACCGTCTTGCCGACGTTGGGCAGGTCGGTCAGCTTTTTTGTCGTTTCGCGTACCACCTTTGCCGGATTCATCTGCTCCCCCTTTTGCGTGTTTCTCAAGCGATTTTATCTAAACTTAATGGATATTTCACAATGATGGTACCTATCTTTCCGTAAACTTCCCGTTTTTCCCGTATCCCTTTTCTTTCCGATCGTTCCGAACCCCAAACCCCGCTCAAAAGGAGCACCGATGCAACGCTATTTCCGAATATTTATATTCATACTCTTTACCATCATGCCCCTCCTGGCACGCGATTGTTCCCTGGAAGGGAGACAGACCGCCGAAGACATCGTCAAGGATATGCCCGCCGCTCCGAAAGAGGAGAAGCTGCAGGAGTGTACGGCACGGGGAGAGTTTTTTGAGAGCAGGATCCGAAGCTGTGATCCCGGCAGTTTTGAAAAAGGCTGCCAGGCGCGTATCAAAGAGCTGGCCGGCGAGGGAGGCGGACAATGACCAAGCGCGAACTCACCATAACCGGACTTGCCCTTATGATCGCCGCGGGACTGTGGTACAAACTCGAAGGGTGCGTCGCCTCCCAGCAGGTGATGCTGGAAAAACAGCAGGCACTCATCGAAGAGCATAAGAAGACCGTGGACGAGTACCGCACGATCATCTTTGAAGATTACCGTACCCGCCTCTCCCACGACGGGGAGTGATCAGGAAAACCTGATCCCGAACTCCTCTTTTAAAAGCTCCCCGCACCTTTCGTCGGAGACTTCCCGTACCTCCACCCCGGCGGGGGAGAGGATCTTCAGCTCGTTGTCTACCAGGAACTTCCGTCCCATCGGGGTCTGGAGGATCGCCAGCTTCTTCTTCGTAAAGATGGTATCGGGCGACGTGGAGTTGAAGTAGTTGGGCAGCGTGTAGTCGATCCACTCTTGGGGGATCAGGTCGAAGCTATAGAGGTCGGTCCACTCCCCCTCCATCTCTACCTGGAGCAGATACTCCAGGTCGTTCATCCGGGAGACACGGAAACGGTCGGGCCCCTGCTGCACCTCGGCAGGAAGGCGGGTGATATTGACCGGTTCGCGCAGACCGTACCCGCCGAACCCGAGGTCACAGAGGTAGAAATCGCTCCCGATATCGACCCGCAGGACCATATGGGTCTTGGGACGGCGTTCGGTGTAGTTAAACCGGGGACGGGCCGCCAGCATCGTATAGCTAAACCCGATCGCCTCCAGGGCCATGCAGAAGAGACCGTTCACTTCGTAGCAATAACCGCCCCGGCCTTTATGCACGATCTTCTCCACGATATCCTCCGGCACCAGAGAGACGATCTTTCCGTGCCAGACGTCGGCGTTCTCAAAGGGTACGGTATAGAGCTGGGCACGCATCAAAGCAGACAGGGTATCCCGATCGGTTCTAATTTCTCCGGTGAAACCGATCCGTTCCAGATAGTCCGAAAGCTCGAAGTTTTTTGCCTGCATTAAAGACCCCTTTTTAAAAGTATTATAGCGGATGAAAAATATTTCCAGACTACACACCGACACGCACTTTATACTCCTTTTAAGCGCTCTGTTTATTTTGCATTTACACCGTTTTAAAAATAATAATTAATTTATTTCCAACAGGATAATATCCCGTATTCTCAAACCACTAAAGTAAGGAGTAACGGTGAAGAACAGAAAAAAACTACATCTATGGATATTTTTGACAGTCGCATCGGTCCTCATGACCGGATGCCAGAGCAGCAGTGACTCGGATACATCGGGTGAAACGGAATGGGACAAGATCGAAACGGCCGAGCCGGCCGAAGTGACCATGGAAACGGTCAATGGGTACCTCAATGTCTACGGTGAGAGCAAATCGCTCCAAAGTAGCAGAAACGGTTCACATCAGTTGGACATGCTCCGGCACGACCTGCTCGGTTCGCTAAACATCGGAGATCTTCTGCCTCGCGGAAAGCAGCTCACCAGTGCGGCGGATGAGAGTTCACGCGAAGACATCTTCGAAGGGAATATCGACGGAACCTTTACACGGAATACGACCCTCAACACCACGACGGGGGATTTTGTAATGGATCTTGTCTATGACCACTATAAAGACGATTCGGACACGGACGTATGCGGTAACCCGGACATGACCCAGCAGCACGGAACCATGCACTGTGAAGGGAACAGTAATCCCTCCAACAACTACACCATCACGTATATCAAGTGTACTATGCAAGGTGATCTTAGCGTCAGCAATGGGACAATCAAAAGCGGAAGCTATATCGCATATGCCCCTTCACCCGATCTGGGAACGGAAGGTACGCACTTTAACTATACCCTTATCGGTTACAACAGTGAAACCGACCGGAGTTTTGCCTTTGTCGATACCAATGAGACGGTATGGGAAGCCAATACGACGTACGAATACAGCTACCTCTCAAAAGGGACCATCTACTTTAACGACTTCAGTGAATACCTGACGGTGGACACATCCTGGGACAGCAGCCGGACTCCGTTGATCGAAGAGGTGTGTACGAATACCGTCTACAGTGGAACAGAACGCCTTTTGGGCAAAGACAGCGGCTTGATCGAACTCAACGTCACGGCACCGAACATCCTCCAGATATCCATCGATGCCGACCGAAACGGATCGTGGGATGAACAGAATACGATCTCATGGGATTCGTGGAGTCTCTGATCACCCTGACCTTACCCCTCCTACTCACCGGGAGTTTGAACTCCCGGACCTCCGATACAATAATTTTTTGTTATGATGGGTTATTCATTGGTAAGGAGTGAAATCCCATGGATAAGCAACTGACCCTGACGGATCTGATCTCACCGAAGATCCGTCTTTTTCTCTATCTCTCTTCCCTCTCCACCCTGCTCTTTGTACAGACCTACTGCACCAACGTCTGCCCCTTTATCGACGGCCTTTTTGTCTCTGAGATCGTCATCAACCTCAGCATCGTATTCCTTTTTCATATCGCGTTCCGTGAGATCCTTAACCATCTCTATGACAGGCCGTGGAAAAACGTCTCGCTGCCGCGTCAGGGATACTACCTCTCCATCATCTCCTGGCTCCTGGCCGGGGTCGTGGCCCTGACACTCCACTCCATCCGCTACACCGATTTTCCCCTGGCCAGCCACCTGAAGCTGCTCAGCAGCTACTGGGTCCTGGGCGGCGGTATCCTTGCCCAGCTTGAGTATATCCTCTTCGAATACCGCTACAAACGTATCCCCCACAGCCCGGGAAGCTACGACTTCTCCGAACGTATCTCGCGGCGTATCCTGGAGAGTTTCTTCCTCTTTACGATGGCGCCGACGGTGACCCTGGTACTGATCATCGCCCGCTACGACTACGAGAAGATCCTGCAGCACAAAGTACTGGTGGAAGTGCTCTATATCGGCGGGCTCTTCCTTTCCACCGCCCTTTTGATCGCCCTGCTCTTCGGACGGATGCTGCGGGAGGATACGACACGGATCGTCGACGGCGTCCAGGCGATCGAGTCGGGCAACTTTGCCACCGTCATCCGGGTCGACCGCTCCGACGAACTGGGTGAGATCTCCCAGGGGATCAACGCCATGGCTGCGGGTCTGGCAAACCGGGAGAAGATCAAAGAGGCGTTCGGGAAATTCGTCGATCCCGCCATTGCCGAAAACTTTATCAAGGAGTTTATCAGTACCGAGGGGCAGATCACCCTGGGCGGCCAGCGCCGCTACGCCGTGATCCTGATGGCCGACATCCGCAACTTTACCGAACTCTCCGAATCGATGCCGCCGGACCGGCTGATCACGTTGTTAAACGAATATTTCGTCGAGATGGTAGGTGCGGTCAACGAACATGGCGGCCTCGTGGACAAATTCATCGGCGATGCGATCATGGCGGTCTTCGGCATTCCCGATACCCACGAGGCGGAACGGCGCGCCTATGAAACGGCGGCCGCCATGCGTTCCCGCCTGGCCTCCCTTAACGCACGTCTGAAGGAGAAGGGACTGCCCGAACTGGACAACGGCATCGGTATCCATGCCGGGGAGGTGACCGCGGGCTATCTCGGAAGCGAAGAGCGGCTGGAGTTCACCGTCATCGGTGCCCCCGTCAATATCGCATCCCGTATTGAGCAGGAGACCAAACAGCTTGGCAAAGCGATCCTTTTCAGCCAGACGTTTGCCGAAAGGCTCCCCGAATACTTTAAGACCGCCTTCGTTTCCGAAACAAAACTCAAAGGGATCATGCAGCCGGTGCGGCTCCATACGATGGATATATGATTTTTTTCCTATAATCCCCTATGCATGATTACCTGACACTCTTTTTGACCGCCCTGATCTCTGCGACGCTCTTCCCCATGGGGAGCGAAGGAGTGCTGCTCTACCTGATCGATGCGGGGGGCATCGCTGCCCTGCTGGTGGCTGTCGCCTCGGTGGGGAACACATTGGGGGCCCTGGTAAATTACTACCTGGGACTTAAGGGGTTTGCCTATATTGTCGATAAAGGGTACGTCAGCCGGAAACGGGCGGAACGATCCCACATGATATTTGAGAAGTACGGGGCTTATGCCCTGCTGCTTTCGTGGATGCCCCTTATCGGCGATCCCCTCACCTTTATCGCGGGGGCGGCCAGGTATGATGTAAGGTTTTTTACCCTTATCGTCGCGTGCGCGAAAACTGCGCGCTACGTCTTTATTGCCGTTACGTTTATTTACTTTACACAAGGATAGAAACATGCTTTTGGTACTGGGCCTGAAAGGCATCGTGTACGACAACACCAACCGAAACGTCGTCGAGGAGTTCTACCCCGACAACCTCCTGCTGGATATCCCCGAATACACCGATCCGGACAATATCGACGAGATCCTCTCGGAACTGGTCAAGGAGTGGTTCAGCGATGAGGAGCGAAAAAAAGAGTTCGGCAAGATGCTGCCCAAAAAGATCAACACCGACTATTACGTGACCAATATCATGTTCAACGGCCGGATCTACAGCTGCGAAGACCCCGGATACCAGAGCATCTTCGACTCCATCGGGATCATCTACAGCACTTAAAAGGAAAGGGCCGGAACGCCCTTCCTTAACCCTGCGCCCTCCACAGCTCCGGATGAGGAGAATAAAATCCCCGAGGACATATTAATCTCATATCTTTCTTATATACTGCTCTCTTCCGCTGTTTCGTTTTCCTGTTTATGTTTCCATACAAAGGAGTTATCATGTCACTCTGTCATTCATGCGTGCACAACAGTATCTGCCGAAACAAAACACTTCCCGTTGAGATCATAAAAAGCCTTGTGGTGGCAAACTCCTATGACCTTTTGACACAACGCGTCAATTTTCTGCTGAACGATCTTTCAAAAGATGAGATGATCACAAAAGAAGATTTACTGGATGTCGTCCAGGAGATCGGGCTTTTGTGCCCCTATCACCAGAAGGGGAGAATAACATCCCCCTCCTCCTGTGCGTAAGGTGAGGATTACTCCGTTTCCAGCTTGATCGAGACGGAGTTGATGCAGTAGCGTTCGTGGGTAGGAGCAGGGCCGTCGGGGAAGACGTGCCCCAGGTGACAGTCGCAGCGTCCACAGTGCACTTCGGTGCGGACCATCCCGTGGGAGTTGTCCACGGTAAACTCCACGGCCTCTTTACTGACCGGCTTCCAGAAACTGGGCCACCCCGTCCCTGAATCGTATTTTGCCTCCGACTCAAAAAGCGGTGCGCCGCAGCAGCGGCAGTGGTAAACCCCCTCCGTCTTGGCATCCCAATACTCTCCGGTAAATGCCGGTTCCGTCCCGTGCATCCGGCAGACATGAAACTCCTCCTCACTGAGCTGGGCGCGCCACTCTTCAGGGGTCTTAACGATCTTTTCCATCACGCTTCTCCTTCTTCCTTGGGTACTACTTCTGCCTGGCAGAAGCGATGCTCTCTATGAGACTGTCCAGTTCTTCTTTGGTTGCAGCTTTTTGTACACTTTTTTGGATGCCGTTGTCAACCCTGATAACCGAGACCTTCTCCAGGTCGCTCTCAAAGATAACCGGCGAGAACTCGTCTTCGATCACCAGCATATCATACGCATACGCCTTCAGTCCCGGAATAATAAAAAGTGTCCGGACAAAGCTGGGAGCATTGGAGAGATCGGATACGACCGCCATCTTCCTTGCGGGAACGTACCCCGGGCCCTTGGAATCAAGGAACTCCCGGACGATATTGGAGGCTTTTTTATCGGGAACATAGAGGATAATCCGTGTATCCAGACCCACCGTCACCGGCTTTTTATACTGGTTTGGCAGTGTAAAGGGAAGGACTTTCTGACCGTTTTTCGGAATATCGTAGGCCGCCAGACTCACCCATAGAAGAAGCAGTAGTCCGGGTATTCTCACCGCATGTACTCCTTGATAGCGCCCAGGAAGTTCTCGGGATCTGTCTTGGGAATAAAACTCACCGCACCCATCTCCAATACCTTTTTCTGTACCCCCTCGTTGGACATACTCGTGTTGACCACGACCGGGAGATCCGCAAAGCGCTGGGAGCCCCGGATATACTTGATCACCTGGTACCCGTCACGCCGCGGCATCTCCAGGTCGGTGATCACAATCCCGACATTGGCCAGCCCCGCATCATCCAGCCCTTCGAGGTAGTCGATGATCTCTTTCCCGTCATTAAAGATCGTGTAGTTCAGGCGGGTCTCCTCCATGATCGCCGTAATGATCGCCCGGGCCGCCTTGGAGTCTTCGGCGATCAGCACCTCTTTTTCGCTCTCAAGCCCGCCGCCTTCGGCGCCTTTGATGATATCATCCGTCCCGAAAGTATCGAGGATCAGGCGCTCCACGTCGAGTACCATGCAGATCGTCTCGTTTCCGTCTATCGTGACGACCGTGTTGTAGGTCACCACCTCTTCAAACATCGCATCGGGTGTCTGCAGCTCTTCGATGGGAATGTTGAAGATATTGTTGATCCCGCTGATCGGAAAGGCGACCATATGCTTGTTGTATTCGCACACCATATACTCACGGTAGACGTTTTCGGGACTGTACATATCCAGCCATTTCTCGATATTGATCACCGGCACGACATACTGGTGGTACTGGATATAGCCATCCAGGAAAGCCGACTTGACCGTATCGTTTTTGATACTGCGGTATTTGTTAAAATCCTCGAAGGATTTGATCTTGGAGACATTGATCCCGTAATAACGGCCGTCGTTCAGGTTGAAGATGGCGATCTGCATGATATTGTTGAGGTGGGTCTTGGAGGTGGCCTCGGCCTTTTTGATCATAGTTGACATGGGATTATACTTCCTTATTAAGACGTATCACGAAGATCACTCCGTCATTATCGTTGACAGCCACGATATCGCCGCCCAGATTCTGTGTGATGATCTTTTTGCTCAGATAGAGGCCGATCCCCTCGATCTTGTTCGTCTCGGGGTGTTCGAAATCAAACTCGAAGATCGATTCGAGCATCTCGGGCGAGACGCTGCCGGCGTTGTGCCGGAAGGAGAGGTAGATGTTCCCTTCATCCTCACGCAACCCGATCATGACCCTTTTATTAAGGACCGTCGAGGTCTCAAACAGATACTTGGCATAGTTGAGCAGGTTTATTATAACCTGTTTCAGCTCATTCCGGTAGGAGAAGATCGGGATCCGGCTGTCGGCACCCTGGGTATCTACCGTAATATCGGCAAGGTTGAGCGTATTCCCCATCAAGGTCATCACCGGGTCGATCACATCGTCGATATGGAAATGCTCCTTGGTCTTGTCGGTCTTGAAGAAGTTCCTGAAATCGTCGATCGTGTGCTCCATATAGTCGACCTGGAAACCGATCTTCTCCAGTTCGGCATTCATATACGCCTCGTTCAATTCACCGTACTTGTAGGCATCGGGCAGGTCCTGGACCACCTGCCCGATCGCACTCAGCGGCTCTTTCCACTGGTGGGCGATCGCCGTGATCATCTCCCCGATCTGGGCAAGACGCGACTGCTGGAGCATGATCTTGGTGTTTTCGATATTCTTCTGCATCTCGAAGATCACCCGGTTCTCCAGCTCCTGGTCGTACTGTTTGGCAAGCATCCTGGAGTTGAGGGCATCGACCACTTTGGAAAAGGTCTCCATCATCTTCTCCATGTCGATGGGCTTGATGATAAAACCGTCGGCATGCAGCTCGATCGCTTCCAGGAAATAGTTTGTCTCGTTGCTTGCGGAGAGGAAGATGATCGCCGTATCCTCATTGATCTCCCGGATCTTTTTTGCCGTTTCGATCCCGTTCATCTTCGGCATGATGATATCCACCAAAACGATATCAAACCGCTCATTTTTAAAATGCTCCAGCGCCTCCACCCCGCTCCCGCCGACGACGACTTTCGGAAAAACGGTTTTGAGTATTTTCCCCAGGCTTTCACGGATCATCTCATCATCGTCGATGCAGAGGACAGAGATCGCATGACACTTGTTCTTCAACTCTGCTGAACCCATCTTAATCTCCTTTTGCATAACGACATGTTATATTGCTACTACATTACCATTAAATTGTGTTCTTATTGTGACGATTATTAAGGTGCAAGGAGTGCCAGCCATGGGAATTTTTGATTTTTTGGATGGGGATGAAAAGCCCGAGAAGGGCACACACGAGACCCTGACCGTCACGACCAATAATATCCCCAAAGCCTATATCAGTGCTTCCCACAAAATGGGGTTGGAGCCCAAAGAGCTCGACTTTAAACTCCTGAAGGTCGAGACCACCATAAAAGTCGCCGAAGACAGTGACTTCGAACCCATCAGCGCCGAACACGCCACGATCCTGAAATCCAAAGAGCTGCTGCTTAATCCCGAACTCAAGTTCAAACAGACCTACAAGGTGGTCTTTGAGCGTCGCACACCCCACAAATACTTTCTCAAGGCCCAGCTCGAAGTGGACAAATCCCACTCCATGGCCAAGGCCAAGATCCTCAAATCATCCCAGTTCCCCCAGGGCGGCGAGATCAAGAAGTGGCTGGTATACGAGATCAACAAGTTTAAGATCAAACACCAGATCATGCTGGGAATCTACGACTGGCACCTGAAAGAGGATATCGCCAAGCTGGCCGCCTATCTCGCCAAGCACGGGCATCTGGAAAAAGATATCGAGATCACCCTCTCCCGCTGGCCCGTACCGGCAAAACTGACCCGGGATGACGATCTGATCCACCACTACAAAAAGAAAGTCGACCAGAGCCAGAAACAGGTCAACCACGCCGAACGAGATTTCTCCAACTTTATCAAGACCGGCACCCTGGTCCTGGAGTACATCAAACCGGCCGAGGGGATCACGGGCCGAGACTTCGGGGGGCACCTGATCGAGGCGCGGGAACCCGTCGTCTCCCACGAACCCCAGTTTGTCATCGACAACCAGACCCTGGAGACAAAAGAGGATGAAAACAGTATCAAGTACGTAGCCAAAAAAGACGGTTATGTCATCATCGAAAGCGGGATGATGCTGATCAGTGACGAGATCCAGATGGACTCCATCGACCTCAAGTCCACCGGCCACGTCACCTCCGATACGGAAAAAGAGGTCTCCATCAATATCAAAGGGGATGCCACCGAAGACAAGGTCGGCCCCAACATGAAAGTGGAAGTCTCCAACCTCAGTATGGGCGGGAGTGTTGCCGAGGGGGCCGAGATCCGGGGCAAGGATATCAAGATCGGCGGCCAGACCCACCTTACGTCCAAAATATTTACCGACAAGGCCCAGATCAAGGTCCACAAAGGGTATCTCGAAGCAAGGGTAGCCAAAATAACCAGTATCGAAAGCGGCGTCATCTATGCCGATAAGATCGACGCAGACATGGCCATCGGGGCGGAACTGCACGGCAAAAACATCCATATCAAAGAACTCAAGCACCACTGTGTCATCGAATACTCCGAATCCCTGACCATCGACAAGATCTCGGGTGAGGAGAACAAGTTTTTCCTCACCGCCTTTGCCCCAAAGAGCGAAGGTGAAGCGCTTGAGGCCCTGCTCGAAGAGCTCCAGGCCAAAAAAGAGGAGCTGGCAAAAAGCGACCGCCAGCTTCAGAAGCTGACCGACCAGGTCAATAAAAACAAGAAAAACCTCGAGATGCTTGAGGAGAATATCAAGGAGATCCGAAGTAAAGAGCAGGAGCCTAACGAATCGATTAAAAAACGCTATGATGCCTTAGTCCAGGAGCGGGAGAGCCATGAAAAACTCAAGGAGAAGATGGCCGAACTGAACGAAGCGATCGCAGGGATGAACGAAAAAGTAAACCAGCAGCAAGAAGCCCTCTTTAACGCCCGCCTTATCATCAAAAACCGTTGGTACGGCTACAACGAGGTCCTCTTTAATATGCTGGCTCCCAAAAAAATACTCAAATACCTCCCCAAAGAGAGCTACGGCCCCGAAGAGGTCTTTATCGGACTGAACGACGAAAAGGAATACGACGTCAAGCGCCGTCCGTACAAAGCCGGCAGCACCCCGGAACCCAGGATGGAACAACCGGCAGAGGCGGCCGGGGAGAAGAAAGAAGCACCCGAGGAGCCCGAATCGGCACCCGAAGCGCCGGAAGAGGTAAGCGGCGAAGCGGTCCCCGCACAAGCACCCCAAGAGAGCGGAGAGTCTGCCCAGGGGCAGCCTGAAAACGAAGCGCCTGAAAATCCAGCCGAACAACCCGAGGCGCCTGCCCAGGCACAAGACGATACGGTAGAACAAAATCTGCAACCACAAAACGAAGAGCTCCTTCAAAGCGAAGAGAAACCGGACACGCCCGAAACGCCCGAAGCGCAAGAGCCTCCGGAAACACCTAAAGAGGGTGAAGAACCGACATCATAAAAACGTTTCTTGAAAGAGAATCGACTTTTTATTAATCAAACTCCTGTAAGTAGATTTGAACTAAAATAAGAAAAACATAAGTAAGGGTTATGGATGACGAGACCGACGCCGACCGACAGGGAGTTGACCTTTGAAGACAATGAGTTTATTGTCTCAAAAACCGATCTAAAAGGGAAGATCACCTACGGCAACGAACTGTTTATCAGAATCTCCGGTTACGGGGAGAACGAACTGCTCCACGCACCGCACAATATATTGCGACACCCCGATATGCCGAAAACGGTATTCTGGAAGCTGTGGGACGAAATACAAAAAGGGCATGAGGTATTTGCCTATGTCAAAAACCTGACAAAAAACGGTGACTTCTACTGGGTCTACGCCCAGGTCACCCCCTCCTTCGACAAGGAGAACAATATCATCGGCTACCACTCGGTACGCCGAAGACCGGGACGTGCCCAGATCCAAAGTGTCCAGGCACTCTACCGGCAACTGCTGAATGCGGAAAAAAGCGGCGGCCTGGAGGCGGGGAAGCAGCGCCTGGACGAACTGCTGGAACAGGAAGGGAAACAGTATGACGAATTTATCTTCACTCTCTAAAATTCAATACGCCAACATCATCTCGCTGATGATCTTCACCGGTGCACTGATATTCGAAGTCTACAAACACGGGTTTGACTTTATTCGGGTCGTCAATATTGCCAACTTCGCCCTTGCCTGGTACATGTTTATCAATATCCGCAAAGTCCAGGATACCGTCCGCAAAGTGTCCAAGATCGTCAACGACGCCGAAGAGGGAGAACTCTCCGGCCGGATCACCAACATCACCGAGGGGGGTGAGCTCAAGGAGCTCAGCTGGAACCTCAACAACCTGCTTGACCAGCTCGAAGTCTTCATGAAAGAGATCCAGGCATCCGTTGACAATGCCAGTGTCAAGAAGTTCTACCGCAAAGTACTCAAAGGCGGGTTCCGGGGTCAGTTCCGCATCAACTGCGACCTGACCAATAAGGCGATCGAAGCGATGGAAGCGAACGAACACTATATCGAACGCAGCACCCTAAACGCGCACCTGGGTACGATCGGGCGCGGCGTGACCGGCGGGATGGATATCGTCCAGGCCGACCTCCAGGAGAGCATCCGGGAGCTGAAGTCGATCTCCCTGAAAAGCCAGGAGACGGCCGAACAGTCCAATGAAAGCATGCACTCGCTCTCGCTGATCGTCGACAAGCTAGACAAACTGATCCATATGATCGAAGCATCCAACCAGAATATCGACTCCCTGACCCACAAGACCGACGAGATCTCCTCCGTGATCGGACTGATCAACGATATCGCCGACCAGACCAACCTCCTGGCCCTCAACGCTGCCATCGAAGCCGCACGAGCCGGGGAACACGGACGCGGCTTTGCCGTTGTCGCCGACGAAGTGCGCAAGCTGGCCGAACGGACCCAGAAAGCGACCCAGGAGATCTCCATCTCCATCCAGACACTCCAACAGGAAGCGGGCGATATCCAGAACAGTTCCCAGGCGATGACCGCCATCGCAACGGAGTCCAACGAAGCGGTGGAAAACTTCAAGACGACGATCGAGAAGTTTAATCAGGACGCGACCCAGACTTCCCTGAGTGCCCTGAATATCGAAAATACGATGTTTATCATCCTGGCCAAGATCGACCACATCATCTTCAAATCCGGTGCCTATACCGCGGTTTTCCGAAGCGAAGTCAGCGGCAAATTCACCGACCACCACAACTGCCGCTTCGGCAAGTGGTTCGAAGGCGAAGGACGCGAGAAATTCGGTACTACCGAGGCCTATAAGAAGATCGACCTGCCGCATATGAAGGTGCACGAAAAGATCCTGGAGAACATCAGCTTCATCGAACCGAAAGATGTCGTGATCGAAAACAAAGCCCGCCTGATCCGAAACTTCGAAGAGGCCGAAGAGTACAGCGAAAAGCTATACCAGTACCTCGAAGAGATGTTGGCCCAATCACGGGACAAGATAGGACAATAAGCCCCCATGGATACCAAAATATCATCCATTGCGATCCAGAATTTCCTCAATGAGGTCAAAAAGGATAAAACCCGTATTATCGAAAACGGGATCATTATCTACCCCGACCTTTTCGGGGGACAATACCGCAACGACGTCTTTGACCACCGCAAGACAAAAGACCTCCTGGGCCTGAAACTCAAGGAGATATTCTCCACCGAGTGGGTCACGGTCGATTCCGGCATCATCAAAAAACCAAGACTGGAAGAGTTCCTCGTCAAAAAAGGGCTTCCGGTACTCAAAGGCTACGAAGCCTCCTCCCTCATACCCATCGCCCGGATCCACAAACATGCCGGAAAACCACGGAATAACGCGGCTGTTCAAAACGGCGATATCCCCGAACCCAAGGACAAGATCTTCGATCCGCTCTATTTCAGGGCAAAGATGAATGCCCAATTCCGACAGATCGTCGAGACCCTTAAAGGCAACCTGGAGAAAAACGGAAAGATCAACAGCCGCATCAACCTTCCCGGAGTCCCGGCGGATATTATCTACCACATCGAAAAATTCCGTCTCTTTGCCAAAGAGCTGCGCCCCTTTATCGCAAAACTGGGCGATGCACTCGGCTTTGAGCAGAAAAAGGACATCATCGGCACGATCGACTACTACATAAAGCGGGACGAAGGGGGCATCCTCAAGATCGATGTCATCAAAAACCGTTCCCACGAAGCCTTTAACCGCGCCTACAAAGAGGCCCTGCTGAAACAGAACGGTAAAGACAAAAGTACCCTCAAGGCTTCGATCCAGAAAAAGCGCAACTTCTTCCTCGGTGTCCAGCAGGAGTTCCTCCAAAAAACGGAAAACCGCATTATGGATGATGACTTTTTCGCCGGGCGGAACAAACCCGAGAACAAGTCCGAACGGATCGATATCCCCGTGGAGATCAAGAAACTTATCGAAGAGTTCCCGGAGCTGGAAAAGGAGTTTTTCGATACGTTTGTCGAAAAGTGCAATATGGTCCTCACCTCCAATAATATCACCAAAAACGATCTGAACATCGATTTTAAACGCACGCCGTACGACGCCCAAAAACCCGATGAGAGCGGATACTTCGAGATTATCTTCAAGAGCATCGAGAACTTCCGTATTACGCGGGGGATAAAAAAGTACAACGGTATCGCCATCAACCTCCCCCTGGAAGAGGAGGACCAGGCGGCCCTGGATGCCGCCATCGCCAAAAAACAGCGGCTCCTGGATGAGGCCAATACGATCGAAAGCCTCGAAGAGCTTGAAAGGCTTAAGGCGATTGAAAAAGCTCTTTTTGAACTCAAAAAAGAGTTTCCGCTGATGATCATCGAACAGCAAAAAGAGCTGGCCAACAAGATCCGGGAGCTGGAGGAGCTCAAACGCCAGCGTGAAGCCGAAGAGCAGCACTACGATCAGATCCTCGGGGTAATCGACTCGCTGATCAAGGACCCCTCCAAGATGGAAAACGAGCTTTTCCACTTCAATATCGCAGAAGGTGACGACCACCCTGTGGGACTCCAGAACTCCGAACGCAATATGTTTCAGGAACGCACCGGGTTTATTCGGAAACTGGCCCAGCTCGTGGTACGCACCAGACCCACCGCCCTCTCCGAGCTGAAAAGTTATGACGATTTCAAACTGATGCAAAGTGCCGACACGATGAACAAGATCCTGCTGGATACCTTTGTCCAGAACTCCATGGCCGAGGTCCCCGAATCCAAGCAGGAGACACTCCAGGCCGAGCTGCTGACCAACGACGCCCTTAAAAAACGGATACGCACGATCGCCAACGACTACTATGAAAACGGCCGCTCCCTCCTGCTGGATGCCTATGCCGACCGCTTCATGGAGATGTGCGGCGAAGCCGAACGTCTCAGAGACATCCCGGCCATCATAAACGAGATGATCGAAGGGAGCCGCAGCTACCGCCCTGTCCTTGAGACCGATACAGGCCACGTCACCCACCGCGCCGACCAGGTGATGATGCGGGTCAAAGAGGCGACAAAACGCAAAGAGGAGTCCATGGTCAACTGGGGCGACAAAGTCCACTCCATCGAGAGCAAACTCTTAAAGATCCAGTTTGACGACAAAGCCTATGCCGAAGCGAAGAGCCTCAAACCCGAACGCCTCAAGCGCTTCTCCGCCGGGAAGATCGTCGACGTCGTCCTGAACAAAGACGGGAAGTTCAACTCCGAAAAACGGATCTTCTCCTGGCTCGATATACCCCGGATCAAACTGGTCCTGGAAAAGCTGACCAAAGCCAAAGAGTCTAAAGAGATGCAGAGCAGAAGCGCTGCACTAAACGGAGCTATCCGGTTCTTCGAATCACTCCAGAGCGGCAACACGCAGGAGCTGCTCGACCATAAGATCACCACCCATCTCAACCAGATGAAAAAATACACCAAAGAGCTGGAAAAGGTACAGGAGAAGTACGACCGTGAAGCAGAGCGTCCGCTGGAAGAGTTTGACAACGATCTGAAAAAGATCAAAAAAGCGTTTGTGAAGAATTTCTGCCAGCCCCGGGATTGACCCGGGAGAACGGCAGAAAAGCGTTAGAAGAGGTAATTGATCTCGAAACGGTATTCGTTATAGGAGACATCAGTCTTTGTCGTGCTGTCGCTCTTTTTGATATCGTCTTTTGCCGTAACCAGACCCATTCTGAACTTCAGTTTCAGCAGGTCTTCACCCATTTTGATATCGTGGAACCAGTCGGTATGCAGGATATTGCTGTCGGCTTGTACGGCATCTTTATTGTCGTCAAAATCCTGGATTGCGTAGCGGACCAGGAACCAAGTGTCGGGAAGCAGTCCCAGTTTATCCAGGCTGACATCGGCACGCAGCATCGTCGTTTTGGTGTTGGCATACCAGTTGTACTGTGCCATCGCCCGTGTAAAACCGCCAGTTGGGAATCCGCGCCACGGTGTTACGAGGTCTGCTTCATCGGCGATCGCAGAATACCCGACACGGAACTTGTACGCTTTGCTCGGCTGGATATCGACCCGTACCGCAGTAAGGGAACTGTCCAGTGAATTCGGATCGTCGTACCCTTGTGTATCACCCTTCAGACTTGCCCCGCCGATCTTTCCGCCGCCGTTATCCATCTGCTTGAAATAACGGAACCCGGGAATGATCTTCGTCCCGCCGGCATCGATCGCATAGTGTGCCTCCACGACTGCATCGTTAAGTACGTCCGAGAGTATCAGGTAGCTCAGTTCGGTTTTGAGGTTGCCGATCTTGGATTTGGCCGTCGCGATGGAGAGGGTATGGTCTGTATCTTCCCCGGCAGCTTTAAACGCAGCATAGGAGAGCCCTTTGTGCTTGGCCGAATCATCATTGCCGTTCCAGCTGTTACCGTCGGAATCGGTCGATGTGATCACGTCATGGAACGTCTCGTGATCCCGCAGTTTCTGGGCTGTCAGGTGGGCCAGCCGCAGTGTCGTTGCCGGGATATCTTTGTTCTCAACGACGACCCCTTCGAAGGTGTTGGGGATCATCTTCGTATCGTTGGAAGCGGTAAAGACCGATTCGAAGATCTGGCGCCCTACTTTGATATTGGTCTTGGCGACCTGGACGTCGATATTGGCAATAGCCAGAACTGCCATATCCCAGTCGTCATCTTCACTGACATTGTAACGGGAGGTCGTGTCTTTACCCGCTTTCAGATATTTGACATTATCGGCATCCACGTTATTAACCAGTCCTCCGTGGGTATAGAAAAGGCCCCAGCTTGATCCGACGTTCGCAAAGCGTGCTGTTTTATAGATCACACTACCGCCAAGACCCGTAGCCTGGTGGTCTCGCTGCTTACCTGCAATCTCTTCTTTCCAGTCCCACCAGAAGTTGTTCATTCTGAGACGTCCGTAAAACTTACCTTTGGTAAAGGCTTCCGAAAAACTTTCCGCTTCCACCGGCAGCGTGTTATATTTGACCTTCATACTGTTGGCCAGGTCAAACTTCGGTTTGGACTCCTCCGCATTCAGCATCCCGCCGAAGGCTGCTGCCGTCGCAAGACTGAGTGCTGTCAGTTTTCTAAAATTCATAATACTCCTTTAATAATCTTGTTAAATAAATTTAAACACTTCATAGTGCAAAAACAGTGCAAAACCCCGGAGGATCTGCACTAAATCTTTTTTACTACGGGGTTGAACGCCTTGGAGGCGATCATTACCCTGTCTCCGGCCCGAAGCTTCTGTGCTTCTTCCTTCGAGACGATCACTTCGCTGATGCTCGATCCGATGGCCAGGGAGGCGATATAGACGATATCCGCCTTTTTGATCTCCAGCACCTCGCCGACGAAGGAGAACTTCCGGCTCCCCATGGAGCTGGAGAAGATCTCGGACGGGGTCCCGTCGCGTGTCACCCTGCCCGCCTCCAGCACCACCATACGATTGGCCAGTTTGAATATCTCCGACGTGTCGTGGGAGACTAAAAGGGTTGTTATACCAAAGGCACGGTGAATCTTTAATATCTCGTCC
The DNA here is from genome assembly GCA_050297855.1 of Campylobacterales bacterium. Classification (GTDB taxonomy): domain Bacteria; phylum Campylobacterota; class Campylobacteria; order Campylobacterales; family SZUA-545; genus SZUA-545. The sequence goes on along the minus strand of JBNKTC010000006.1, from coordinate 50,972 downwards.
TGCAATCTGGTCCGTGTCTCCTTGTCAAGGGCTGAAAGCGGTTCGTCAAGTAACAGTATCTTCGGTTTGCGCGCCACGGCGCGGGCCAGGGCGACGCGCTGCTGCTGACCGCCCGAAAGGGATGCCGGGTAACGCTCGGCAAGCTCTTCGAGCTCGATCAGCTTCAGCAGTTCGTCCACATCCTTTTTATCTTCCGCCGCAAAGGCGATATTCTCACGCACGCTCATATTGGGGAAAAGCGAATAGTCCTGGAAGACAAAGCCGATGGCACGTTTTTGCGGTTTGAGGTTGATCCCTTTTTCCGTATCGACCCACACCTCGTCACCCACGACGATCCGACCGCTGTCAGGGCTGTCCAGCCCCGCAAGCATGCGCAGCAGCGTCGTCTTACCGCTTCCGGACTTGCCGCTCAGGGCGACAAAACTCCCTGCCTCGAACCGGCACGCAAACGAAAGATCAAACGCTCCTTCGGCACCCATAAGCTGTTTGCTCACGTCAAGCTGTATCATTTCACTACCTTCACCGCCGCTTTGCGGTTAAGATAGTAGACGCTCAGCAGGACCACGAAACTGATGGCGACCAGGATCGCCGAGTAGATATGTGCCGTCGTATAATCCATCATCTCCACGTGGTCATAGATCGCCACCGATGCCACCTTGGTGACACCAGGGATCGACCCCCCGACCATCAACACGACCCCGAATTCCCCCATCGTATGGGCAAAGGTGATGATCGTCGCCGTCAGAACAGCCGGCTTGATATTGGGAAGGATGACGAACAGAAGGGTCTCAAAGCGCGTCTTACCGAGGGTATAGGCTGCTTCGACAATGGAGCGGTTCATACTCTCAAGACCTGCCTGGAGCGGCTGGACCATAAACGGAAATGAATAAAAACACGATGCGATCACCAACCCTTCGAAACTGAAGACCAGCGACACATCGAAGAGCTCGGCAAAGAACCGGCCCAGCGGCGAATTCTCCGACAATGCAACCAGGAGGTAAAACCCGAGGACTGTCGGAGGAAGAACGATGGGCAGGGCCGTTACCGCCTCCAGGACCGGCTTAAGTCGCGAACGGGTGTGGGCCAGGTAATAGGCAACCGGGAAGGCAACCAGGAAAAGGATCACCGTCGTGATCAACGAGAGCTTTGCCGAGATGACAAACGGTTCGAAATCGATCATTCCCCCACCCTTTCCAGCGAGACTTCGTTCGCTTTGATCAGCGCCATGACCTTCTCTCCCGCCCTGATCTCAAGGCGTTTGAGTGAATCGGTCGTGATGATCGAGGCGAAACGGTTCCCTTCAAAAGAGAGCGTCACCTGCGAAAGCAGCACCCCCTCTTCTACAGACTCCACCAAACACTCAAGCACATTGGAGATCGAGATAAGCATCTCCCTGCTCCTGGCAAGGGCCACCTCTGTCTCCTTAAAGATGATATCGACCGCGCCGCCTTCGTGGAAGTTTGCCGCCAAATCGAGGGTCACGCAGGTAAACGGCACCCCGCTGCAGTCGGCTACGACGCGGTTGATCGCTCCGGCATGCTGAATCGCTGTGATCGTTCCGTGTAGTCTGTTCATCTGAGTCCTATAGGATATATCCGTATTTTTTAAATACCGCCTTGGCTTTGTCGGAGAAGATGAAGTCGTAGAACGTCTTGGCATCCGGGTTGCCTTCGGCGTGTTTGAGCAGGATGATCCCCTGCTTGATCGGGGCGTAGAGCTTCGGATCGACGTCGACCCAGTTTTTCCCTTTTATGTTCTTGCCCTTAAGCTTATCGGAGAACATGGATGACTTGGCCACAAACCCGATATCCGTCGCCGTCATCGTATACTGAAGCGTCTGGGTGATGCTTTCGGCATTCACAAATTTTTTCTCCGCAACCCCCAGGATCCCGGCATTTGTAAGCGCCGTTACCGCCGCCTTGCCGTAGGGAGCCAGTTTATAGTTGGCCATGGCGATGCGTTTGATCTTCATATCGGCGGCCAGGGCGATCCCTTTGCCAAGGTCCACATCTTTGACCGTAAACATCACCAGCGCACCCTTGGCATAGACGAGCGGCCGCGTCAGGGACTTGCCCTCGCTGTCCAGTGCTTTGGGGTATTTCATGTTAGCGGAGAGGAAAAGATCATACGGTGCACCGTTTTTGATCTGTGCCGTCAGCTTTCCGCTCGACCCCAGGATCAGGTCCACATCCGTGCCGGGATATTCTTTTTTGAATATAGCGGTGATCTCTTCCATCGCATAGGTCGTGTTTGCCGCAGCAGAGACAACGACTTTTCCTGCCATCAAAAGGCTGGTTGCAAAAAGAAGTGAGGCTAAAACTCTAATCATTGATTATCCTTTTTTCAAAATCCGCCAACACTATAGCCCCGTTATGTTTAAAATGAAATAACGCTTTCAGATTCCGACGATCACACTGTTTGATTTAAAGATCGCACATACCCTGGCCCCCAGATGCAGTGCCATCTCCTTGGCCGAAGCGTTGGTGATCGTTGCCGTGATACTGTTCTTTTCATCGAGCTTGATGGAGACTTCGCTGTTGATCGCACCGGAGTTAAAGGCGCTGATCTCACCGCACAGCCTGTTGCGTGCACTCACTTTCGTACACTCGGTATCCAGCAGGGTGACCCAGCCCGATTTCACGAGGGCATAGGCGGTCATCCCTTCTTTGAGTTCGAGATCATCAAGGCTTTCGTTGGTAATACTGGCATAGATCATCGTATCGTTTGCAATTTTGATTCCTACTTCGGCATTGATACTGCCCCGTACGATCTCCGTTATTACTCCGCCGTACTGGTTTCTGGCACTGGTTCGCATGCTCATCCTTTGAAAAAAAGAAAAATGGTCGTCAAAATTCCGGATCTTCTGTGTGAGGTTTTTTAGGAAGTTACGATGTTCCGACTCTGCCTGTTTGTAGACGCTGATCAGCTCTTTACCGTAATCGGTCAGGGTCGTCCCGCCGCCCCCTTTTCCTCCCGTCTCGCGCGAGACAATGGGCCGGTCGGCCAGGTTGTTCATTGCATTGACCGCATCCCACGCCGCCTTATAGCTCATCTTCATCGCTTTGGCCGCTTTGGAGATGGAGCCGTGCTGTTCGATCAGCTCAAGCAACTCGATCCGCCCGTGGCCCAGGAGACTGCCCTGCTCTTTGTTCAGCCAGAGCGCCCCGTCGAGCGTTGTTTCAAGGTTCTGTTTCATGGATACCTCTATTCATTATATTCAAATGAGTATAACGAAAGGTCGGTTAAAGGCTGTGGACGGATCGGTGTAGAAGTTTCAGAGTAAGAAGAAGGAAAATGAATGGTTGGAAGGAGCGGTCCCGCGAAAAACGGGACCGTGAGGTTTTAGTTGACAGCGTCTTTCAGTTTTTTACCTGGTTTGAACGTAACCGCTTTTTTGGCTGCGATTTTGATTGTCTCTTTTGTACGTGGGTTGATACCTGTACGTGCAGCTCTTTCTTTTACTTCGAAGTTACCAAAACCGATAAACTGGATGCTTTCGCCTTTAGCCAGTGTGTTTTGGATTGTGTCGAGAGAAGCGTTGATGATTCTTTCTGCTTCTGCTTTTGTAGTTTCAGCTGCTGCTGCAACTTGTGCGATTAGTTCTGGTTTTGTCATCTGTGTTTTCCTTTGATAAATTTGTGATCTCTCACGAAGTCCGCATAGTCTACACCATTTTTTCTTTTAAATAAGCTAAAAAGGGCGTAAAATCATAGAACTAACACAAAAATCGCCCCTCTACGGTGGATGAAGTACCGTTTTTTGCCCTTTTTCTCCAGCGTCTGCTTAAAATCCTCCAATGATTTGATCTCTTGGTTTTCCACCTGCAGGAGCACATCGCCTTCTGAAAAGCCCGCTTTTTGCGCTTTGGAGTTACGGGCGACGTCCACGACGACCAGCCCGTCGATCCGGTCGGCTACCCGGTATTTTCTACGCAGATCGTCACTCAGCGGTGCCAGGGAGAGCCCTTCGTACTCATACCCGCCGCCGTTGCTTTTGAGACTGTCGCTGCTCTGGAGCGTTACGGTCGTCGTATCCCGCTCCCCGTCACGGATATAGGTGATCGTCACCCGGCTTCCGGGTGACAGGGTCCCCACCGCGTTTTTAAGCGCCGCGGAGTCTTTGATCTGTTTGCCGTTGACCGCCACGATCATATCGCCCCGTTTGAGCCCGGCTCGTGCGGCAGCCGAATCGTCCTGGACGCTCATGATGATCGCCCCGTACTTGGTGTCGTAGAAATCCTGCAGCTCTTCGGTCACGTCGGAGATACTGACCCCCAGGTAGGCGCGTTCGAAGGTCCCCTTGTCGATCAGGGCCGTCGTGATCTTCTTGACCATGCTGGTCGGGATGGCAAACCCGATCCCCACGTTCCCGCCGCCCCGGGAGATGATGGCGCTGTTGATCCCCACCAGGTAGCCCAGGGAGTTGACCAGCGCCCCGCCGGAGTTTCCGGGGTTGATCGGCGCATCGGTCTGGATAAAGTCCTCGTACTCCACGATCCCGACCGAACTGCGGTTAGTCGCCGAGACGATCCCCTTGGTCACCGTCTCGCCCACGCCGAAGGGATTCCCGATGGCAAAGACGACATCGCCGACCTCGACCTTGTCGGAGTCGTAGATCGTAATGGCGTTAAGGTCCTCGCCGTCGATCTTGATGACCGCCAGGTCGCTTTTGTCATCGGTCCCGATGATCTTTGCCTCGTAATCCTTCTTATCACCCGGTATGGAGACGACGACTTTGTCCGCCCCCTCCACGACGTGGTTGTTGGTAACGATATAACCGTCTTCACTGATAATCACGCCCGAACCGAGGGAGCGCTGCATCCGCTCCTTGGGTACGTTAAACTGCCGCTGGTCAAAAAACTGCCGGAAAAAGGGATCGTTAAAGAAGGGGTTGTACTGTTGTCTGACTTTGACGCTCTTTTGCGTCGAGATGTTGACTACACACTTTCTGGCGTAGTTGATAGAGCCGGCATAGGAGAGGATCGTCTCCCCGTTGCCTTCAGGATTGACCCGTTTGATCTTCCCGCTGTCGGCCTCTTTGAAGGTGACGGCCTGCAGGGAGAGGGCCAGAATACAGAGTGTTGTGATGATCTTTTTCAATTTTGCCTCCTTAGTTTCACTTGTTATAGTTTACTAGGCGAAAACCAACTCCTCCGTAACAAATCGGTAAACAGAGGGTAACAGACCCTATTGTTCGTCCACGACCCTCCCGATCTTCTGATAGAGATCATAATAGTATGCCACAAAAGCGGCGATCTCGGGATCGACAGGTTTAAACCTTCCCGCCTCTTTTTTGGCATAGCGGAAGAGGAACTGGGATGCGTCGGCTTTTTTGAGGTAATGCGCACCGAGCTCCGCATAGGTCTTCAGGTACCAGGCTTTAAGTTTTTCATACTTCTCTTTGGAGATATCCACCTGCAGGCTGCCGTCACGGAAGCCGAGCACGCCCGTTTCAAACATCCCGCTCAGATGGATCAGCCCTTCGCAGTAGTACGGCAGTACCTCCGCCACCTCCATCCAGGCGATCAGCTTCACCGCGCGCTTGACCGTATCCACAAGCACGTCTTCCCAGTAGACCGGCTCCTCCTCGTCATCCATAAAGAAGCTCACCAGCCCCCCGGCCGTCGCCTTGAACTCTTCGATGTTCTTGTAGTTCCCGCCGGCGTTCATGACGCTTTCGGTGTCGTTGTCCAGCCAGAGGACGTGACCGTACTCGTGACCGATCGTCGTGATCTCGTACACCTTATGCCATACGTCACTCTTCTCGTGGATCAGGGCATGCTCTTTTTCCAGGAACGGGAACGGGAACACCTCCCGGTCGATCTTCATCTTCGGGCGGTTTCGCACGGAGTCGAGTACCCGGTCGGAGAAGGCAAAGATCTTCTTGCCCGACTCCTTGGTGACGATCTCGTCGTTGGGCACCACCTGGGCAGAGAAGAGCCCACAGAACTCGCTGGCATAAAAGAACATCGGCTGCCCGATATAGAGCTGCACGCGGCCGATGTTGTTCAAAACCCGCGGTCTGACCGCTTCGGGTGCTCCCGGGACCTGGTCAAAGAGGGTCTCGAACATCCGGGCGATCTTAGTACTCACCCCGCTGCTCTCGCCGTATTCGGGATTGACCATCCGCACGTCCCACTCCATCGCCACCGCTTTACGGTAGTGGTCCTCGTAATACTCCAGCGGGTGCCCGATCTGGATCGGGGTGGTCACCTTCATCCAGCGACGGTCCACCTCGGCCCAGCGGGTGACCAGGTTGTGGCGGTCCTTCTCCAGCATCGCCTCGATGATGGCGTTCAGATAGCCCAGGTACGCCTCCTTCTGGCCGAATACGTCGTCCTCTTCCGCTTCCAGCTCCACGCAGAGCTTTTTAAGTGCGTGGACGACCTCCTTCACCTCACCGGGGAAGGCCTCCACGTACGCCTTGGCTTCGTAGCTTTCGCCCGCTTTGACCAGCGCGGAATAGCTGCGGTCCGCTTCGCTCCCGCCGTGGCCCCGGTCCATCAGCTCCTGGGAGCGGAGCATGGAGAAGATCTTCTCCTCGTCCCCGTCCAGCATCTCATAAAGCTCCTTGTTAACACCGTTGATGATATGGGCATTCCAGCTCAGGTGCATCCGGCTGAATGCCCTGCCCGTCTCGTGCACGCCGTGCAGCACCTTGCGGTAGAAGGAAGTCAGAAGCTCTTTCTCTTCGATAAACGCCAGCAGCGCTTCATGCTCTTTCATATAGAAGTCCGACACCCAGGCAAAGCCGAGCTCTTTGGCCTTCTCCACGGCCGCTTCCTCCATGCCCGCCGCCTTGATCGCCTGGGTCAGGGAGTCCTCCCGCAGATCCGCCAGCCGCGTGGCCGCCGCCATACGGTGCTCGCTGTCGGGCTCCAGCCCCACGTCTGCCAAAAACGCATCCAGGAACTGCTGCTCTCTGCTCGATTCCTTGGCCGTCGCCGCCTTGTAGTAGCTGCCCATACGCTTATTCCGTGCGCTGATATACTCATATATAGATTTCAGATCGTTGTAAAATGCTTCTTTTCCCATCATAAAAACCTTTAGGATATTTTTTCTCTTATTATGCCGTGAGCCCTATTAAACCATATAAAAAGGGCTGCGTTTTTCTGAGGTTATCCTCTTTTTACGTCTGTTACAGTATAATAGCCCAAAATTTAAAGGCAGTTTCGGATGCTCAACTATCAGACGATCAAATCTTTGCTATTCAAACTAGACCCTGAAAACGCGCACCACGTCGCGGAATTTTTCCTAAAAAACTATACGCTTTTTTACCCCGTCATCAACTACATGGCGCAGAAAAACTTTGTCATCGACCCCAAGCTGGAACAGGAAGTCGACGGTATCCGCTATCTCAATCCCGTCGGCCTTGCCGCGGGCTTTGACAAAAACGCCACGATGTTCCAGTCCCTTCCGGCACTGGGCTTCGGCTTTGTAGAGATCGGGACCTTTACCCCCCTGCCCCAGAAAGGCAACGACAAACCGCGGCTCTTCCGCTTCCCCGAAGCCGAGAGCCTGCAGAACGCCATGGGCTTTAACAACGAGGGGATGGAGAAGATCGCCCGCCGCGTCAAAAAACGCTTCCCTTTTACGATCCCGCTGGGGATCAACATCGGGAAAAACAAAGTCACCGAAGCGGAGAAGGCGATCGAGGACTATATCCGCCTGACGGAGCGGTTCAAGGAGACAAGCGACTTCTTTATCATCAACATCTCCTCGCCCAACACGCCGGGACTTCGCGACCTCCAGAACGAAGGCTTTATCCAAGAGCTGCTGGGCAAAATGCGCCCCATCACCCCTAAGCCGATTTATCTTAAAATCGCGCCGGATCTGGAGCTGGATACGGCCAAAGCCCTGATCCAAGCGGCCATCGAGGCAGGCGTCAGCGGCGTCATCGCCAACAACACGTCCAACGACTACTCCCTGCTCCAAAACGCCAAGGATTTCGGCGGGATCAGCGGAGAGGTGATCCGGGAGAAGAGTTTCGCCTTCTTCGACGCCATTGCGGCGGAGTTTTACAAGAAGACCACGCTCATCAGCGTCGGCGGGATCAGCAGCGCAGAGGAAGCCTACCGCCGGATCAAAGCGGGTGCTTCCCTGGTGGAGGTCTACTCCGCGTTGATCTTTAAAGGACCGAGCCTCGTCAAGAATATCAACGAAGGGCTGGTCCGCCTCATGGAAGAGGACGGTTACAGCCATATTTCCCAAGCAGTAGGAGCCTCGCGGTGAGAGAGCTGTTTGCCATACTATTTTTATTAGCAGGAGCTTTGATGTCTAAAACAAGTTTACCGGCCCACTACACGACCATGCTCGACAACGGCCTGGAAGTGGTGGCTATCCCCCTCGATAACGACAGCGACGTCGTCAGTATCGATATCTTCTACAAGGTGGGAAGCCGCAACGAGAAGATGGGCAAGAGCGGGATCGCCCATATGCTCGAACATCTCAACTTCAAATCGACCGACAACATGAAAGCGGGCGAATTCGACGAGATCGTCAAGGGCTACGGCGGGGTCAACAACGCCTCCACCGGGTTTGACTACACCCACTACTTTATCAAAGCCTCCAGCCGGAACCTCAATAGGTCTCTGGAGCTCTTTGCGGATATGATGGCCAACCTCTCCCTCAAAGACGAGGAGTTCCAGCCCGAGCGCCTGGTCGTGGCCGAAGAGCGACGATGGCGGACGGACAACAACCCGATGGGGTACCTCTATTTCCGCCTCTTTAACAACACCTATATCTACCATCCGTACCACTGGACGCCGATCGGGTTTAAAGAGGACATCAACAACTGGGACATCGAGGATATCCGCGACTTCCACTCGACCTACTACACGCCCAACAACGCGATCCTGGTCGTCTCGGGGGACTTTAAAAAAGAGGACCTTTTCAAAATGGCCGAGAACGCCTTCGGGAAGATCAAAAAAGGGCCTGAAATCCCCACGGTCCACACGGTCGAACCCAAGCAGGACGGTGAAAAACGTGTGACGATCTATAAAGAGAGCGAAGTGGAGATGGTGGCACTGACCTACCATGTGCCCAACTTCCAGCACGAAGACCTCGTGGCTCTCAACGCCATCAGCGAGATCCTCTCCAGCGGCAAGAGCAGCCGACTGGAGAAGACACTGGTGGACGACAAGCGCCTGGTCAACCAGATCTTCGCCTATACGATGGACCTGATCGATCCGGGCGTCTTTATGATCGTCGCGGTCTGCAACCCGGGCGTCGAGGCCGAGTTTGTAGAAAAAGAGATCCTGGCCCAGCTTGATCAGCTGAAAGACGGCAACGTCTCCCAGGCGGAACTGGACAAGATCAAGATCAACACCAAATCCGACTTTATCTACAGCATCGAGAGTTCGTCGAATGTCAGCAACCTCTTCGGATCCTTCCTGGCACGGGGTGATCTCAAACCGCTGATGACCTACGAAGACAACATCGACGCCCTGGAGCTGAAGACGATAAAAGACGTAGCAAACCGCTACTTTAAACCAAAAAATTCCACTACGGTCATTCTGAAAAAAGACCAGGAAAAAGAAGAAACAAAAAAGGAGAATAAATGAGCATCAAAGGTTCGATGACCGCACTGATCACCCCGTTTAAAAACGGCGAAGTCGACGAGGAGACCTACGCCAAACTGATCAAGCGCCAGATCGACAACGGTATCGAGGTGGTCGTTCCGGTAGGTACGACCGGGGAGAGCGCCACACTCAGCCACGATGAGCATAAGCGCTGCATCGAGATCGCCGTAGACGTCTCCAAAGGCACTGGGGCCAAAGTCCTCGCCGGAGCCGGAAGCAATGCGACCAAGGAGGCGGTCGACCTCGCCATCTTCGCGCAAAAAGCCGGAGCCGACGCCATCCTGGCCGTCACGCCGTATTACAACAAGCCGACGCAAAACGGCCTCTATGAACACTACAAGGCGATCGCGGGTGCCATCGATATCGACCTGATGCTCTACAACGTCCCCGGCCGTACGGGTGTGGACCTCGAACCTGAGACGGTCGTCCGTCTTTTTGACGACTGCGACAACATCTTTGCCGTCAAGGAAGCGACCGGCTCGGTCGAGCGGACGATCAACCTCGCTTCCATGCGCAAAGAGCTTACGATCATCAGCGGCGACGATGCGATCAACTACGCCATCATGACCAACGGCGGCCACGGCACCATCTCCGTCACGGCCAACCTGATGCCCGATAAGATCAGCGCCCTGATCAAAGCGGCAGAGACCGGCGACTACGCCAAAGCCCAGGCGCTCAACCTGGAGCTCTACCCGCTGAACAACGTCATGTTCTGCGAGAGCAACCCGATCCCGATCAAGGCGGCTATGCACATCGCGGGCCTCCTGCCGACACTGGAATACCGCCTGCCGCTCGTACGGCCGGAGGATCACAACTACAAGCAGATCGAAAACGTCTTATCTCACTATGAAATTAAAGGATTATAACAATGAGTTTTGAGGGAAAAACACTGGTACTGAGCGGTGGCACCAAAGGGATCGGCAAGGCGATCATCTACGATTTCGCCAAAGCCGGCTGTAATGTCGCCTTTACCTACAACTCCAACGAGGAGGAGGCGAAAAACATCGCGGACGACCTGGAAAAGACATACGGTATCAAAGCCAAATACTATCCCCTGAATATTCTCGAACCCGATGAGTACAAAGGGCTCTTTTCCCAGATCGACGCGGACTTCGGCGACATCCACTACTTCGTCTCCAACGCGATCATCTCCGGCCGCCCCGTCGTCGGCGGATTCGCTCCTTTTATGCGCCTCAAACCGAAGGGCCTGAACAACATCTATACGGCAACGGTCCTCGCCTTTGTCGTCGGTGCCCAGGAAGCGGCCAAGCGGATGGAGAAGATCGGCGGCGGAGCCATCGTCGCCATGAGCTCCACGGGGAACCTCGTCCACACGGAGAACTATGCCGGGCACGGTTCGTCCAAAGCATCACTCGAGACAATGGTCAAATACGCCGCCCTCGAACTGGCGGATAAGAATATCCGGGTCAACGCCCTTTCCGGCGGACCGATCGAAACCGACGCCCTCCGAAAGTTCCCCAACTTCGACCAGCTCAAACAGGAAGTCATCAGCCGTACGCCCCTGGGCCGTATGGGACAACCTGACGACCTGGCGGGAATCGCCAAGTTCCTCTGCAGTGAAGATGCCAAGTGGATCACGGGTCAGACGATCATCGCCGACGGCGGAAGCTCCTTTACGTGATGAACCTCCCCAACCAACTCGCCGCGCTCCGGATCCTGCTGGCGCCCGTCATGTTCTTCTTCCTTGTGGAGCGGGACAGCATGGCCCTGGCTGATATCCATGTCACGTGGCTTAACTACTTTGCGGCACTTATCTTCGTCATTGCCTCAGTCACCGATTTTTTCGACGGCTACATCGCACGGGCATGGAACCAAAGTACGAAGCTCGGCGCCATCCTCGACCCCCTGGCGGATAAGATGCTGATGCTGGCAGCCTTCTTGGGCCTGATGGTCATCGATATGGCCAATGCCTGGGCGGTTTTCCTGATCCTCAGCCGGGAGTTCTTTATCACGGGTCTTCGTATTGTCGCCGTCAGTGAAGGCAAAGACGTCTCCGCCTCCAACGCGGGCAAACTCAAAACGGGAGCGCAGATCGTCGCCATCGGCTTTTTGATGATGGACTGGCCTTTCGGCACCGTCCTCCTCTGGATCGCCGTGGCACTGACCATCTACTCCGGGGCCCAGTATGTCTGGGCCTACCTCAAGAACGACTAAGGAGAGAGCGTGAGCCTGCTTGTTTCCCTGCTCGTCCTATCGTTTCTTATCTTCTTCCATGAACTGGGCCACTTCCTGGCCGCCCGCGCCATGGGCGTCAAAGTCGAGGTCTTCAGTATCGGTTTCGGGCGCAGGATCCTTGCCAAGCGCTTCGGCGACACCGAGTACCGCCTCGCCATGATCCCGTTGGGCGGGTATGTTCGCATGAAGGGCCAGGACGATGCCGATCCGACCAAAAAAAGCCTCGACCCCGACAGCTATACCGTCAAAACACCTATGCAGAAGATCTTTATCCTCTTTGCCGGCCCCTTCGCCAATTTCCTGCTGGCCTATATCTTTTATGTGATCGTCGCCTGGATGGGGACGATGACCCTGGGAACGACCGTGGGAGAAGTGGTCAAAGACTCCCCAGCACAAAAAGCGGGGCTCATGAAAGAGGATAAGATCCTCATGGTCAGCGGACACCCGATCCGTACCTGGAAAGAGCTGGGGGTGAATATCCAAAAAGCCCCGGGCACCATCGACCTGGCCATCGAGCGCGACGGGAAACGTATGACCCTCTTCATGACACCCGAATACCGCCAGAGTGAGAATATCTTCGGCGAGAAGATCCAAAAGCTCATGATCGGAGTGATGGCCGCTCCCGTCTTTATCCATGTGGACTACGGCTTTTTCGAAGCCTTCGGGATCGCCTTTGACCAGACGGTCGAAGCAAGCACGCTGATCGTCAAAGGTGTCGAAAAGCTGATCACAGGTGTCGTCTCGCCGGAGAACATCGGCGGCGTCGTCTCCATCGTCGACTACACGGCCAAGGCCAGCGAAGCGGGGATCGCCGCACTGCTGCTGCTCTCGGCCCTCATGTCGGTCAACTTCGGCGTGCTGAACCTCCTGCCGATCCCGGCACTGGACGGTGGGCACATCATCTTTAATCTCTACGAGATGATCACCAAGCGGGAACCCAGCGAGGAGGTGCTCTACCGCCTCACCCTCGCCGGGTGGGTCCTGCTGGCCGGGCTGATGTTCCTCGGCCTATACAATGATCTAAATAGAATTCTTTCTTCCTGAAAAAGAGTTCTTCTGCCGCATATAGCGGCGAGCGTAGCAAAAGGGGCTCTGCTCCTTTTGTATAATAAATAAATACTGTAGCGGGGTAACTATGACACAACTAGACAGAGTAATGGAACGGATCGAACAGGCGAGACTGCGCGTCAGCGGCCACCACATCGTCAAACTGGTCGCGGTGAGTAAATACTCCACCGCCGAAGAGGTCCGCGCCCTGTACGAGATCGGCCAGCGGGCCTTTGGCGAGAACAAGGTCCAGGACCTGGAAGAAAAGATGGGTAAGCTGGAGGAGTGTCCTTTGGAGTGGCACTTCATGGGGAACCTCCAGAAAAACAAGATCAACAAGCTGATCGACCTCGCCCCCGACCTCGTCCAGTCCGTCAGTTCCCTGGAGCTGGCGACCGAGATCCAAAAGCGCCTGGAAGCAAAAGGGGCGACCTTTGACGCCCTGCTCCAGATCAACAGTGCAAAAGAGGCGACCAAAGGCGGCGTCATGCCGGAAGAGGCGGCGGATCTCTACCGGCAGATCAAGGCCGAATGCCCCAATATCCATCTCCGGGGTGTCATGACTATCGGCGCCCATGTGGAAGAGCCTGCGATCATCAGACAGAGTTTTGAGACGACCCACGCCATCTTCCAAGACCTCCGGGCAGACGGGGCGGATATCTGTTCCATGGGGATGAGCAGTGATTTCGAACTGGCCATCGAGTGCGGCTCCAACATGGTCCGGCTGGGATCGGTACTCTTCAAATGAGACAAAAACTCCTCTCCACCGAAAACCTGACTGTTTTAGGCATCCTCCTCGGGATCGCTTTCGGGGTCGCCTATCCCGATATCGCCCTGGAGCAGAAGGTTCTGGGGGATATCTTCCTTTCGCTTCTCAAGATGCTGATCATGCCTCTGGTCTTTGCTTCGGTATTCGTGGCTGTCGTAGGCCTTGGTTCGGTGGAGCAGCTAAAACGGATGGGACTGCGCGTCATCGGCTTTTACCTGATGACCACCTCCCTTTCGGTCCTGATGGGACTGACGGTGATGAACCTGATCAACCCGGGGGAGAAGACTGAGGCCGACGGGATACTGCATGAAGCAGCCGCAGAGCCCCATGACATCCTCTTCTCCGACCTGATCCTCTCGATCTTCCCCTCCAATATCTTCGACGCCTTTACGTCGGGACGGGCTTTGCAGGTGATCTTCTTTGCCGTCATGCTCGCCGTGGCGACACTCTACCTCGCCAAAGAGAAGCGTGACGTGACCAAAAGCTTTTTCGAGGCGATCAACGACGCCATGATCATCATCGCATCATGGGTCGTCAAGCTGACCCCCATCGGGGTCTTCTCCATTATCTCCTATATGATTGCCAAGGAGGGGGTCGAGTCGCTCTACAGCCTCTGGCAATATGCGCTGACTGTCATCATCGCCCTGATGCTGCACGCCTTTGTCACCCTACCCGCCATCGGCTTTTTAATCGGACGGTTTAATCCGTACGACTATTTTTCCAGGGTCAAAGAGGCGGTGCTGCTCGCCTTCTCCACGGCCTCCAGCGCCGCCTCCATCCCCGTCTCCATCGACCGTGCGGAGAAACAGGGCGGCGTCAAGAAGAAGACTGCCGGATTCGTCATCCCCCTGGGAGCGACGATCAATATGGACGGGACTGCACTCTATGAAGCGATCGCCGTCATGTTTATCGCCAATCTGGCCGGGGTGGACCTGAGCTTTTCGCAGCAGGTACTGATCTTTATCACGGCCACCTTTACCTCCATCGGCGTGGCAGGAGTTCCCGGTGCCAGTATCGTCATGCTGACGTTGATCCTCGGGATCGTCGGGCTGCCGGTCGAGTACATCGGTATGATCCTGGTCGTCGACCGCTTCTTGGATATGTTCCGTACCTCGGTCAATGTCTGGGGCGACCTGGTCGGAGCCAAAACGATCGACCGCTATATCCACGCGGACAGCTGATGACATTAGACGCCCTTTTTGACACAGTCATCGAGTGCGTTTCGGATGCGGAGAATATAAAAGCGGATATCCGCCTTCTCCTGGAACGTATCCCCCCTTCCTACTATGCCGCTTTCCTGGACTTTTACCGCCGACATCTTCATGAAAGAAACGACCTCGCTCATCTGGCTGAAAACGTCAGGCAGTTTAACGACACGCTGGTCGAATCGGGAATGATGGAGGAGGTTATCGCAGACCTGGAAAGCAAACTGGCCGAACTCGCCCCTACCCTACTGGATCTCGGTTTCCTCTCCGCCAAGCCCCCCAGAATGACCTGGGCCGTGATTCAAAACCATTACCGCCTGGTCGTCGATAACCGGATGCTGCTTTTTGATTTTACAAAGACGGAGTTCGAACTGATCCAGGCAATAAAACTCGACCGGGCCGTCCGGCTGGTCCACCGGGATGCGGGAGAGTTTGCCCCCTATGCCAGGCACTGTATCGCCTCTTTATCCTAAGGCATTAAAAAGCTGCTGGATCTCATACCCCTCTGCTGTAGCCAGTTTAGCCTTGAGCTGATCGATCTTGGCTTTGACCTTCTGCTCTTCATTCTCGTCTACAAGATGTTTCAGGCGACTTTGCAGCTGCTTAAGTTCCCGGCGCAGATCAGCCTGTTCCTCTTTGATACCCTGAACGGCCTTTGCCGTATCTTCCGGTTTTGAAAAAACGCTGTCGTGTCGTGTATCGGAGATTTCGTACTCGCTGTAATCCCTGCGGAACGCTTTGTCATCCATCGCCTGGTATTGGGGACGCTCCTCTTCCGCCGCTTCGACAGCCAGTTCGATGTTCTGAACGATGCCCACATCCCCGTTCTCTTTGAGGAATATCCCCGACTGTTTTAAAACACCCAACGTGGCCTCGTTTTTCGAGTCGGTCATATTAAACAGCGTCTCCGCATTCCCGAGATAGATCGCTCCGATCCCCACTTCACCCAGGGCGATCAGGCGGTCGTCCCCGACATCATTTTTGACCCAGATACGCAGTTTCTCGAACATGGGATCGTTTTCGTCCAACCAGCCGTTCCCGTCGGTATCGTAGATCTTCAGGTCATCAAAGCCGTTCCCGCTCTCCGTTCCGAAAAGCTCTTTACCGTTGTTGATCCTGCCGTCCCCGTTTTTATCCAGGGCCAAAAATCCGCTCCCTTTTTTCAGGAGGGAGATCTGGTCGGCCAGACCGTCGCTGTCGATATCAAAACGGAATTTACTCTCCGACAGGGAGGCCAGTGTCGTGTCATAATTGATCACGAGCGGATCGGTCAGGATAAGCTGCTTTACCGCCTTATCGGAGAGGGTGTTTCGACTCAGCTTAAACTCCACATCCACGGTAATAGAACGCTTGTCTGTCTGTACATGCCCCTGGGTACTGAACTCGACCGCTTCACGGTCAATAATACGCGTACGTTCCCGGACCCGGCGGATCTGGTTGGTCAACGGACTTTCGAGGGAGTCGCTGTCGATCAGCTGCCCCTTTTCGACGCTTTTCGATTCCTCACCGTAAGCAAAAAGGCGTGTCTCATCCGTAACAAACTCGGCTTTTCCTTCTGCTTTGCTCAGGCGGACGAGGAGTTGGGAGATCACCTTTTTATGAAATGCCATCTCCTCTTCCGAGAAACGTGCCTGGGTCGTCGTTATCGTATTCCAAAGCGGCTTGCCTTGTTCCTGTGCTTCATTTGTTTCTACCGTTTCAAGGCGTTCGTTAACGCGGACTGTTTCCTGGTAGCGATCCGAGAACATCTGAAGATCGAAGTTTTCGATTTTCATGACAGATCCTTTAGGATGTTGTCTCGAAAAATAAATGAAAAATGAATATTATAGGATCGGCAGAGGAGAAAAAAGGTTAAGGTTATTCGGCCAGTTTTATCCGGATACGCAGACCGATATTGGAGGTATACCCCACTTCGCTGAAGACGATCTCACCGTTTTTATCCAGGATGAAGGTGGTGGGAAAGGCTTTGACTTTGAAGTGGCGCCGGATCGAACCGTCGGGGTCGTTCAGGACAGGGAAGGTGTAGCCGTTTTCATTCATAAACGCCCCGATCTCCCCGTCGTCTCCCGATTCGACGGCTACGGTCACCACCTGGGCATCTTTGCTCAGGGATTCGATAGCCGGGGCTTCCAGGCGGCATGTGGGACACCAGGTGGCCCAGAAGTGGAGGATCAGGGGTTTGCCCGCGTACTCCGCCAGCGTCGTGGTGGAACCGTCGATCAGACGCCCGGTAAAATCGGGCCTGACCTCGACATCGGGGCTTCGGAGGTAGCTGATGACGTTGGCAATGACGATCAGTACGAGCCCGTAGATCAGGATCTCTTTTAAGATCGACCGCAGTCTGGAGAGTGATATCATCGCCGTCTGCCGTCAGTCCCTGTTAATAACCCGTTTGAGCTTGCCATCGACCAGGAAAGTCCCGAAGGGGATAAAGGAGGCGACAAAGACTTTCGCCCCCAGCGTTGTCGAAATGGTTTTCCGGTTGAGGACGATGCTCAACGCCGCCACAAAGGCGATAAAAAGCAGTCCGTGGGTCATGCCCACGACCTTCACGGGATAGGGGTTGCCTGCCATATACTTCAGAGGCATGGCGATAAAAAGCAGCAGCAGCCACGAGATCCCTTCCAAAAGGGCCAGGTAGCGGAGCCAGATCATCGATTTCATAATTATGTCATTCCTTGTTTTTAGAACACTTTTTGCCATAAACTGCTTGGCATATCGATTAAATAATCACTTTTGTACTTATACTTAAAATAATACCGATTAATAGATCAACTGTTAGTCAGGTCATACAGGGCTTTCAGCTCCGCCAAAATCCCCTCGATACTCTCCAGGCTGATCATGTTGGTCGCATCGGAGAGCCCCTTTTCCGGCTCGGGATGGACCTCGAAGAAATAGCCGTCCACACCGCAGACCGTCGCCGCTTTGGCAAAATAGGCGGCGTATTTGGGATCTCCGCCGCTGCGTCCTCCTTCGCCTCCGGGACGCTGGGTGGAGTGGGTCGCGTCCATGACAACGGGATAGCCGAACTCCTTCATATCGAGGATATTCCTAAAGTCCACGACCAGGTTGTTATAGCCGTACATATTCCCCCGCTCGGTAAGCATGATCTCCCTGTTCCCCGTACTCTCGACCTTTTTGACCGCATTGATCATATCGTTGCCCGAGAGGAACTGTGCTTTTTTGATGTTGACGATCTTGCCGGTCTTTCCGCTTTCGACCAGCAGGTCCGTCTGCCGGCAGAGGAAGGCGGGGATCTGGAGGATATCGGCCACTTCCGCCGCCGGTGCGGCCTGGGATGCTTCATGGATATCGGTCACGATGGGGAGGGAAAACTCCTTTTTCACCTCCGCCAGCATCTTCAGCCCTTCATCCAGCCCCGGTCCCCGATAGGAGGTGACCGATGTCCGGTTTGCCTTGTCGAAGGATGCCTTGAAGATATAGTCAAATCCGAGTCTTTCGGTAATGGTTTTCATCCGTTCGGCGATCATAAAGAGGTTATCACGGCTCTCGATCACACACGGACCAGCCATCAAAAACGGTTTTTTCTCTTTGCTGTTTTCGTTAAAAATCACTGTTTGCCTTCTAATAGTTTTATAAAATTCCATCCGTCGCGGTAGATAAATATCCGCTCCCTGGCACTTTTGCTCACGCATCCTTTAAAGGCGGCCAGGTCGGCGATCGTCTTAGTCCCCACCTGGATGATCACATCGCCCGGGCGCACGCCCTTGGCCTCAGCGATGGTTCCCGGCATCACCAGTGCGACGTAGACCCCCTTCAGATAGGGAGGGAACTCCCGCATCGTCCGGATCGCGGGAGTCAACTCCTCGACGATCAGCCCCTTGTGGACGTAAACGTTGGGGTTAAGGACACTCTGGTCGACCACCGGCAGGCGCATCGTGAGCGTTTTATGCAGACGGTTGCGTACATAACCGATCGTGACATTATCCTCCGCTTTTGCTTCGTAGAGGCTTTGGCTGAAGGCCTTTCTGTCGGCTATACGTTTGCCGTTGAGGGAGACGATCAGGTCCCCTTTTTTCAACCCCTCGCGATCCGCGGACATATTGGCATCCACCGCCGTGATCAGTGCACCTCGGTCGATCCCGTAAAACCCGTACAGCGACGGTGCAAGATCGGTCACGCTCATACCGAAAAAGCCGTTGACCGTCCGGTCCTCTTTCATCATCGCCTTGGCATCGGCGACGATCTGTTCGGCAGAAGCTGTCGTAACATATCCCTTCTCACGGGAGAAACGCTTGCTGACGATCCCTATCAAACGTCCTTTTCCGTCCACCATCAGTGCCCCGTAGGTGTCGGGAGTCGGCGCCATGTCGGTGACCACCAAGCCGTTGTAGAGCGACGTTACGATACCCCGTCGCATCCCAAGATGCGGTGCCTGGAAGAGGATAAAGACCATCTCTCCGATCTGAGGGCGGTACGTCTTGTCCGTTTTCAGATATTCGACTGCTTCGTCCGGGTCCATCTTCACCAGGGCCGTATCGCTTCCACTGCTCCGGGCGACGACCTGGGCGGTAAACGGCATGGGATTGTGCAGCCCCCGCAGCGTGACGCGCTCCTGTCCGCTAATTACGGCCCCGCTGGTCAGCAGATAGCCGTCTGCAGAGAGGAGCACGCCGCTTCCCAGGACGCTCTTGTCCGAGATAAAAGGCGACTGGTTCTCCACCTGCATGATCTTTGATTTAAAACGCTCCAACAGCCCGTGATAACTGACCGGCGTATCCGGAGCCATCTGAGGGTTGGCCACGGCACTGGCCGTACCCAGGAGGCAAAAAAGGGCAAAACGTCTAATCCAGTGCAAAACAGCCGTTACCCGTGGTGGTGGTATTTTTCTTTTGCCTCGGTGAGGGCAGCGATCACTTCATCGATGTTCTCATAGGGGATATGGGCTTTCCAGTCCGGTTTGCCCGCATCCCCCTGCAGAGAGATGCCGATGCTGATAACCGATTCGCTCGCTTCACCATACGGTTTGGTCACATGGGAGACGGAGATCACCCCGCCCTCTTTACTTGCCAGTTTGATATCTTTGATCAGCGTAGATGTACCACCCATTTTCAATCCTTTTGTGTTTCGGTTGTTGCGTCCCTATCACCGTTTCAGGATACGGAACGGTCTCTCTTTCTTTAATGATACTCACTCGTTCATAAATTTTTTCTGTTCGAGCTGCTGGGTCAGACGCTTGTTCTCTTCGAGAAGGATACTGTACTGTTTTTTCAGACGATCGATCTCGACACTCTCGTAGTAGATATTGGAGGCGATATAGATCTTCGGGAAGATAAGGGAGAGGACGATCACCATGGCCAGCAGGGTAATGACCAGGATACCCATATCAAGCTCCCCACCCTCTTCATAGACCGATACGACTTCGTCAAGAAGTTCAGATTTCTCTTCCATTCCCGTCCTTGGTAAACATAAACGCCCGCAGTTTTGCGCTGCGGCTCCGTGGGTTGAGTTTCAGCTCCTGTTTGGAAGCAGTCAGGGGCTTTTTGTTGACCGGTTTGCCCAGTTCGTTGTTGTTGCCACATGTGCACCGGAATACCTCCGGCGGGCAGACACACCGCTTGGCCCACTCTTTAAACCGGGTCTTGACGATCCGGTCTTCCAGGGAGTGGAAGGTGATGACTGCGACAATCATACCCTTTTTCCCATTTGTTTCCAATACGTCAAAAAAACGTTCCAGTTCACCCAGTTCGTCGTTCACTTCGATACGGATCGCCTGGAAAACGCGGGTTGCAGGGTGGATACCGGGGCAACGGTGGTGCTTCTCGATCAGGGACGAAAGCTCCGCCGCACTCCCGATGGGCGCCTTGCTGCGGGTATCCACGATCAGCTTGGCGATCTTTTTAAAGGCACGCTCTTCGCCGTATTTGAGGAATATCTCCTCCAGCTCCTGCTGGGAGTAACCGTTGACGACGTCGTAGGCGGAAAACTCCCGTGTCTGGTCCATCCGCATATCCAGGGTCTCGCTGGCAAAGCTGAATCCCCTTTCCTGTTTGTCCAGCTGGAGACTGGAAACACCGATATCGGCCAGGATACCCGTCGTCTTGGAGAAGTCGATCTCCCGGATCATATCGGAGTAGCGCCCCTTCAGCGTGCTGAAGCGCTCCCCGAAAGGGGCCAGCCGTTCGGTACTGAAAGCGATCGCCTCCGCATCCTGGTCGATCCCGACCAGCGTCACGTCGGGGAAGTTTTGCAAGATCGCCTCGGAGTGGCCGCCGTACCCCAGGGTACAGTCGACGAACTGCCCCGCTTCATGGTCGGCAAAGACAGAAAGGACCTCGTCCAGGAGAACGGGAATATGGGGGATATTATCCATCAGAACACCAGCCATAGAATAATCTCCCTGGCCCAGGAGAAGAAGACGCCGGAGAGCGGGGAGAGGAGAAAGAGCACCAGGATCACCATCCCCCAGCGCTCGATCTTATAGAAAAACTCCGCCGGTTTTCCCGTCCCCATCATCACGCCCAGGTAACTAAGTGCCTTGGAGCCGTCCAGCGGGGGGATCGGCAGGAGGTTGAACATCGCCAGGATGACGTTGTAGACCACCAGCTGCAGCAGGATCGCATTGACCCAGACGCTCTCGTTCAGGCCCAGAAGCATCGAGGCCAGAACCGCCATCCCCGCATTAAAAAAAATCCCCGCCATACTGACATTGAACATCCCGAAATAACCGCCGTTGCGCAGTACCCGGTAGGCATCGATGGGAACGGGTTTGGCCCACCCGAAGAGGAAAGGGGCACCCGTGACAAAGAGGATAAGCGGGAGGGCGATCGTCCCGATGGGATCGACGTGGACAACGGGATTAAGGCTCAGCCGTCCCGCGTCTTTTGCGGTCGAATCACCATATCGGTACGCCACATAGCCGTGCATGATCTCATGGCCGATGATGGCAATGGCGAGGGCAACGACCGACGCAACGATCTTGACGATATCGATATCGTTCATCTCAGCGGATCAGGTCTTCCAGGGACTTGGGCGTCTTAAACATCCGGTCCCAGCGGATCTTGTACATATTATCCGTCCAGGTCTTGCGGCACTCGTCGGAGGTAAGCATCAGGTCGCCGCACACCTTTTTGAGGTCGACATGGTCATAGGCTGCGTGGTCCCCGCCGTTGAGGACCGTATCGTAGCTGCGGTTCTCCCAGCTAAGATAGGTGATCCACGGCGTCCCCACGACATATTTATACGGGACACTCCCCCAGGAGCGGCTGTCGTTGGAGTGTTCGCGGTTGTCTCCCATCATGAAGAAGTGGTCCTCTGCCACCTTCTCGGGACCGAAGTCAAAATACTCGATCGGGAAGATCGTATAGGCCGCCTGGACGTTCTCGTCGTGTGTTACGCCCGGATGGGCATAGAGGTAGGGGTTTTTGACCCACAGTTCGCCTTCGATCTCAACGATCAGGTCGGGGAGATAGTTGGCTTTAATATACTCCGCCCCTTCATGGGGCTGCAGGAAGAGGTTTTTATTCCGGACCATAAGTTTGTCCCCGCCGACAGCCACACACCGTTTGACGTAGTGCAGATCGGGGTTGTGGGGATAGCGGAAGACGACGATATCGCCGCGTTTCGGACGATCCCCTTCGATCAGGTGGCCGTTGCCGAAGATATCGGGCATGACCGGGATCTCAAGCAGCGGGATATGGGGGATGGGCACCCCGTAGCTGAACTTTTTGACCAGCAGGAAATCCCCGATCAGGTAGGTCCGCTTCATGGAGCCGCTGGGGATGACGAAGGCCTGGGCCAGGAAAAAGATCGCCAGAAGGACGATGATGACCGTACCGGTCCAGGTATTGGAGAAGTGATAGACTTTTTTCAGTTTCTCTAGCATCGACGCGCCTTGGCCGCGTTAACGGTGTTTTTAAGCAGCATGGCGATGGTCATGGGACCGACGCCGCCCGGGACCGGCGTGATGTAGGAGGCCTTCTCCTTGACGTTCGTGTAATCGACATCGCCGACCAGTTTGCCGTCGACTTTACTGGTGCCGATATCCACGATGATGACATCGTCTTTGACCATATCGGCCGTGATCAATCCCGGCTTGCCGACACCCACAAGCAGGATATCGGCGTTAAGCGTGTGGGCCTTGAGGTCCTTGGTATGGATGTGACAGATATCCACCGTCGCCCCGGCATTGAGCAGCAGGGAAGCCATCGGTTTGCCGACGATGTTACTGGCACCCACGACAACGGCATTCATCCCTTTGACGTCGATCTTGTACTCTTCCAGCAGTTCCATAACACCCAGGGGTGTGCACGGGACATAACCGTCCAGCCCCGCAAAAAGGCGGCCCATATTATACGGGTGGAACCCGTCGACGTCTTTCTCCCTGTCGATCGCTTCCAGCAGGGCGTTGGTATTGACCTGTTCGGGAAGGGGGAGCTGGACGAGGATCCCGTCGATATAGGGGTTGTTGTTCATCATCTCGATGATCTTGAGCATCTCGTCATGGCTGATCGTATTGGGCATCTTGTGGACGATGGAGTAGATCCCCACTGCCTGGCACGCCTTCTCTTTCATATTGACGTATGCCCGGCTCGCGGGATCGTCACCCACCAGGATCACGGCCAGTCCGGGGACTACGTCGTGTTCGCTCTTTAGGACTTCCACCTCTTTTTTCAGTTCGGCTCTGATTTTTTCAGACAACATTTTACCGTCTAAATGTTCCATTAAAAACCTTATCTCAATTTGTGTCAAATGAATACGGGATGCGTTTTCATTACTTATTTTTGGTATTATACCCATTAGCCCTTTAGCCCGGGGATTGTAATTTTTGATGAAGGCGGTCGATGCGTTCGGTTTTTCTTTTCCTGCTTCTATTCGCTACCCTTATGGCGGATTTTATCTCAACTTATGAATACGGGGAATCCCTCTACCGCGACCCCCGGGGGATCAGCTGTGCCAAATGCCACGGCGAGGAGGGCGGCGGGAGTCTGATATCGGACACTCCCGATAAAGAGCTCCGGCGCCGATTCAGCGCCCCCAACATCAAAAACGTCTCCCGGGAACGCATCCGTTTTGCCCTGAAACGGGGACGCTCGATCATGCCGGTCTACCGCCTGACCGACCATGAGATCGAAGCACTCTACATCTATCTCAATACCCAGAAATAGGACTTGGATGAAACGGATACTGCTCTTTCTGCTCCCGCTCCTGCTCTATGGCAAAGAGACGCATATCCTCATGCTCCACTCCTACTCCAACGACTACGCATGGACCCAGCGCCAGAACGACGGCTTCCTGGGTGAGATCAAAACCCGCCTTCCGGGTCTTGTGACGATCGAAGCGGAATACCTGGGAACCAAGCGGCTTGAACCCGATACCGGCTTTTTCCATCACTACCGCGACTTTCTCCGCTATAAATACGCTGCCTTTCATCCCGACGCGATCTACGTCAGTGACGATAATGCCCTGGATCTGATCCACTTCGTCAAACAGACCGACTTTAAATCAGTCCCCGTCTTCTTCTCGGGTATCAACCACCTCGATATGGAGCTATCCGGGAGCGCGTACGCGGGTGTTTTCGAAAGAAAAGACATCGAAACCAACTTCCGCCTGATCCATCGTCTTTTCCCGGGGAAAAAACGTCTGCTGATCATCGGCGACAACTCCCAGACCTATACCCTGATCAAACAGCAGATCACCGATCTCTGCAGTAACGGGACACTGGGGTTCACCCTGCTCTATGCCGAGTCGGAGAACCTGGAAAAAATCCTCTCCCGTATCCAATCCGAACCCGATGCGGCCGTACTGCTGACGACCGTCGGAAAGATGAAAAACGAGCACCGGACCACCCTCCCCCTGGAGCATATCATCACGGCCATCGCCGAGACGGCATCGCAGCCGCTTTTTTGTATGGAAGACGTCTACATGCATCCGCGTATTATCGGGGGGTATGTCACCAGCGGGACCGACCACGGAAAGGAGGCGGCGAAGATGATGGCCGCGTACCTGGAGGGTACCCCGATCGACGCCATCTCCACCAGTCCGCTCAATATCAACCGCTACCTTTTCAGCGACCCCGCACTCAAGCGCTTCGGACTCCGTCTTCCCCGGGCGATCGAAAAAGAGGCCACCCTCCTCTTCACGCCCCCCACCTTTTTCCAGGAGAACGAAAAGCTGATCTACTATCTTATCTATGCCCTCGTCTTCTTCATCATCGCCGGGATGTTCGCCTTTATCCTCTTTATCCTCCACAAAAACCGTCTGATCGACCAGTACGGCAAAACAGTGAAAAAGAGCGAACGACGTCTGCGGGAGATGTTTGAACGCCATTCGGCGATCATGCTGCTGATCGACCCCGCCACCAGCCGCATCCTCGATGCCAACCCGGCGGCCGCGGCCTTTTACGGGTACCCCGTCGACCGCCTGAAAAACATGCGGATCACCGACATCAATACGCAGGACCCAAAAGAAGTCAAAGCCCATGAAGATAATGCCCTGACGCGAAACAACAACTACTTTGTCTTCAAACACCGACTGGCAAACGGGGAGATCCGCGATGTCGAAGTCCACTCCACCCCCATCACGGTCGAACAGCACAAACTCCTTTTTTCCATCATCCACGATATCACGGAAGTGGTCGAATACCGCACCAGACTGGAAGCCAAAGTCCAAAGTGAGATAGAAAAACGGCTCCAGCACGAACAGATGTTGATCCAGCAGTCCAAACTGGCGGCGATGGGGGAGATGATCAACGCCATCGCCCACCAGTGGCGCCAGCCCCTTAATGCCCTGGGCCTCCTGATCCAGGACCTCCCCGATGCCTATGAGTACGGCGAACTCGACCTTCCCTACCTGGAGCAGATGGTCGAAGACTCCAACGAACAGATAAACTTTATGTCCGGCACCATCGACGATTTCAGGACCTTTTTCCGGCCCGATAAACACAAAACCGTTTTTGACGTCAAACCGACGATCAAAGAGGTAGTGGGCATCCTCGATGCCCAACTGAGAGCGCATGATATCGCCTGCCTGATCCACGGGGAAAGCTACGAGATGCACAACCACCGCAACGAGTTCAAACAGGTGATCCTCAACCTTCTTAACAACGCCAAAGACGCCATCATGGAACGGGGGGTACCGGGACGGATCGATATCACCCTCGCCCGCGAACCCGAACATGACGTGATCCTGATCAAAGACACCGGCGGCGGGATCCCTGAGACGATCATCAAACGGATCTTCGAACCCTATTTTACGACCAAAGACCAGGGTAAGGGCACCGGGATCGGCCTCTACATCGTCAAGACCATTGTCGAAGAGCATATGGCCGGGAGCATAGCCGCCTCTACGGTGGACAAGGGTGCGGAGTTTGTGCTACGATTCAAAAAAAACAGCAAGGAACCTTTATGAAAAAACTTATCCTCCTTACCTTTATCACCGTCTCTCTCTGGGCCGAAGGGATCACGTGGGTCAAATCCTACGACGATGCCAAAAAGATCGCGGCGGCGGAGGGGAAGACGATCATGATCATGTTCTCCCAGGCCGGATGCCCCACCTGCGAGTATATGAAAGATGTCGCATTCCAGAACGAGACACTGGCTGACTACATCCGTTTCTATTTTGTTCCCGTCGAGATCGATATCTATGAGCAGGAGGTACCGGACGGCTTCCGCTTCCGGGGAACGCCCACCTTCTACTTCACCGACCACAACGGAAAAAAAGTGGCCCGCAAGATCGCCGGCGGGGCCAAGGCCGAGACCTTTTTAAAAGAGCTGCAGCAGATCCGAAAAAACCTCAAAAAATAGCCCACTGCCCTTTGTCGCCTCCACGGCGACGATCGGGTGACATTCCGTTCTGACGGTGTACGGATTTAGTCGTATATTAAAGAGATTATCCTATGATATCTCCATGGAAAATATTAAACTCTTTTTACGTGAACTTAAAAACGCTTTCCGTGATCTTCTTCCCATTATCCTCGTTATCGCTTTTTTCCAGATCGCCATCATCCAGACCCCACCCGAAAACACCGCCTCCCTCGTCATCGGGCTGCTGATCGTCGCCGTGGGGCTGAGCCTCTTTATACAGGGGCTTGATATCGGGATCTTTCCTATCGGCGAGGGGCTGGCCCACGAGTTTGCCAAAAAAGGCTCCTTTTTCTGGCTGATGGTCTTTTCGTTTTTTATCGGCTTCGGGACCACCATTGCCGAACCGGCCCTTCTGGCCGTTGCCCAAAAAGCCGAAGTGATCAGCTCCGGACGGATCGATGCCGACTGGCTGCGGGTCGTCGTCGCCCTCTCGGTCGGGTTTGCCATCATGTTGGGGGTCTTCCGTATCATCATCGGGCATCCGATACAGTACTATATCATCGCAGGCTATATTATCGTCGTTGCCGTCACCTTCTTCTCCCCCAAAGAGATCATCGGCCTGGCCTACGACTCGGGCGGGGTGACCACCTCCACCGTCACCGTTCCGCTGGTGACAGCGCTGGGTGTCGGCCTTGCCTCCTCCATCAGGGGGAGAAACCCGGTCATCGACGGCTTCGGACTCATCGCCTTCGCCTCCCTGACCCCCATGATCTTCGTCCTGGGCTACGGGATCGTCGTCTACAATTTCCTTCCCGCCCCCGAAGGGGCCACCGCGGTCATGGAGACGCTCCAGGCGGCCGCACCGGTAGAGTACACCTTCAGCTCCATCATCCTCGAACTGCTGATGGTGATGAAAGACGTCCTTCCGATCCTGGGGATCATCCTCTTCTTCCAGTACGCCATCATCCGCCGCCCCTACTCCGGGCTCAAACGGGCCGTTGCGGGATTCGGTCTCGTGATCCTGGGGCTTTACGCCTTTATCGTCGGGCTGAATATCGGGCTTTTCCCCCTGGGCGAGACGATGGCCACGCAGCTGACGGCTACGGGAAACCTCTTTTATATCTACCTCTTCGGCTTTGCCATCGGGTTTGCCACGACGATGGCCGAGCCCTCCCTCATCGCCGTAGCGATCAAGGCCAAGGAGGTGAGCAGCGGCCGTATCAACGACCTCTACCTGCGGCTCTTCGTCGCCGGCGGGGTAGCCGTGGGCATCGCCCTGGGAGCCTACCGGATCGTCGAAGGGGACCCGCTGCACTACTATATCATCGCGGGCTACCTCGTGGTCATTATCCTGACGACGCTCTCCCCCCAGTACATCATCCCCATCGCCTACGACTCGGGCGGGGTCACCACCTCGACGGTGACCGTCCCGCTCGTAGCGGCACTGGGGCTGGGACTGGCGAGCAACATCGAGGGACGCAGCCCCCTGTTGGACGGCTTCGGGCTGATCGCCTTTGCATCCCTGTTCCCCATGATCACGGTCATGGCCTACGGGATTATCACCGAAAGATTATTTACCATAAAGAAGGAGGCAGAATAATATGAAGTTTTCACTACTGATCGCCATCGTTTCAGAAGAGATGGAGGAGAAGGCGCGTCTCGTGGCCAAAGAGGCCGGGGCCGGAGGGGTCACGATCCTGCACGGCCGCGGTATCGGCGGCGAAGAGAAGAAGGTCTTCTGGGGTCTGACATACGAAGGGGCCCAGTCGGTCATGATCTTCGTCCTGGAGAAGAGCCTCTCGCTCAAGGTACTAAAAGCGCTTAAAAAAGAGCTGGAGATGGACAAAGGGGATGCCGGCGTCGCCTTCACCCTCCCGCTGGAACACCTGGCGGGTATCGACCTTAAACAGCTGAACAAATTCGAAGAAAACATCAAAGAGGAGTTATAGATGATCGTACAAGAAGTGATGCGGACCAACCCGCTGATGATCGACCCGCTCTCATCCCTGAGAGAAGCGCTGGCTATGATGAAGGAGAAGCGGGTCAAATCCCTGGTCGTGAACAAACAAAACCCCAACGACGCCTACGGGATCATCACCTACACCTCGGTGCTCAAGGCGATCGTTGCCGAAGACGGCGATATCGACCTGCTCAACGTCTACGACGTCTACGCCAAACCGGCCATTACGATCTCAAAATACGTGGATATCAAACACGCCGCCAAACTGATGGTCAACCACGGGATCAAACGGCTTGTCGTAGCCGACTCCAACGAGATCGAAGGGTTGATCACGATGACCGACATCATCGAAAACCTTATGGACGTCCACCAGCTTTAAGCCCTGCCAGCCTCACCGCCTCCCGGACAGCGTTCAGATAGCTGAGGTTGGCGGGATCTTTGCCCTTATAGGCGATATCGAACGCCGTACCGTGATCGACGGACGTACGGACGATGGGGAGGTTCAGCGAGACATTGATGCTCTCGTCAAAATAGAGGGCCTTGAGCGGTGCCAGTCCCTGGTCGTGGTACATCGCCACAAAAAGAGCGTAACGTTCCCGCATATGGGGCGTAAAGGCGGTATCGGGCACCAGGGCACCGTCGAACACCGCGCGACCGAGCTGCCGGTTGGCCTCCTTGCAGGCAGCCGTGACGACGCGATCCTCATCCCCCAGCACCCCGCCGTCCCCCGCATGGGGATTAAGGCCGAGCACCCCGATCTTCTCCGCCCCCATCTCCTTCTGAAGTGTGAGCAAAAAAGCGACCAGCTCCGCTTCGTTCATATGGGAAAAGACCTCTTTGAGCGGGATATGCTCCGTATAGAGCGCGACATAAAAGCCGGGACGCCCCAGCATCATGATCGCCTCTTTTTTAAAATAGTCCCGCAGCATATCGGTATGCCCCTTGTAGCTGACCCCCCCAAGGCTCCACGCCTCTTTGTGGATCGGCATCGTCACGACGGCATCCGCCTCCCCCGCAGCCGTGAATGCAACGGCCTTTTCAAAGGAACGGTGGGCATACCGGCCACTCTCCCCGCTGACGCTGCCGGGATTGATGGTAAACCCTTCTCCCACACATCGTGTCTCAAAATCACCGGGCACCGCGACGCCAAGCAGCTTTGCAGCCTGTCCGATCATCTCACGGTCAACGAAATAGACGGGATGACACATCTGTTTGACCGAGTCATGGCTGGCCAGGGCGATCTCCGCCCCGACGCCGTTAAGGTCTCCGATACTGACCGCGACCGTCATCCCAGCAGCCGTTTCATCTCCCGTACCGCTTCGGGGAAGCCCGTATAGACGCTGCGGGCGATGATACTCTGACCGATGTTGAGTTCGATCAGGTGGGGGATCTTCATCATGGCGTAGACGTTCTGGTAATTAAGCCCGTGGCCCGCCGCCACCAGGAGTCCCAGCCCGTGGGCCCGGCGCGCGGCGTTTTCCAGCCGCTCCAACTCCTCATCCAGCAGGCGTTCCAGTTCGCTTCGGGGCAGCTCCAGCTCTTTGACGCTGTAACGCGTCCGCGCCAGGTTGCCGTAGAGCATCCCGTAGATATTGGCATAGCGTCCCGTATGCAGCTCCACCATATCGGCACCCAGCTCGCGGCTCAACTCCATGCTGGTGCTGTCGGGGTCGGTAAAGAGCGAGACCTTGATCTCCTCCTCTTTCAGCCGTCGGATCACCCCGGCGATCCGCTCCCGGTTACCCGCGATGTCCAGCCCCCCTTCGGTGGTCACTTCGTTGCGGTTTTCCGGCACCAGCGTCGCCCTAAACGGCTTCAGGTCGCAGACGATATCGATGATCGATTCGTTGATCGAACACTCCAGGTTCACAGGAAGGGGCGAAAGGCGGATAATATCGGCGGCATCCTCATCATGGATGTGGCGTCTATCTTCCCGCAGGTGGATCGTGATCTGGTCCGCTCCGGAACTTTTTGCCATAAAGAGGGCATCCAGCGGAGAGGGGTCGTTGACAAGCCGCGCTTCCCGCAGCACCGCGATGTGGTCGATATTTACGCCTAAGAGCATTCAAAAGCCTTATTAAATGATTTTTTCATGGTTTAGATGCTACATTATACAATCTGAAACAGAAAAACGGTGTTAGAGACTCGATGCAGGCGGACCCATGAAGCGACTTATCCCCACTCTCCTTCTCCCCATAGCCCTGATGGCCGGCGACTACCGCCTGGGCAGCGGATACGAACTGCTCGACCAGCTTACCGTGGGAGGATACGTCTCCGCCGAGTATAAAAAGGGCGACCGGATCGACGAGCTGGAGATCGACGACATCGCCGTCATGGCATACGGGGAACTCACCCACTCCCTCTCCTACCTGGTCGAGTTCGAAGCGGCCAAATACCACTCCTGGGATCTTAAAGAGGATACGGAAGAGTCCAACCCTGACTTCTTTACCGAGCGTGCCTACCTCAACTACAAGCTGAGCAACCAGCTTGAATTTACCGCCGGGAAGTTCATCACCCCGGGCAGCTACTGGAACCAGGTACCCATCAACGTCCTGCGTGACACGACGTCCAAACCGCGACTCAGCCAGTACATCTTCCCCCGTCTCGTTTCGGGACTCGACATCGAGGGATATCTTCCCGGAAGCGACACGCTCAAATACGCGCTCTTTGCCCAGAAGAACGAAGACATCGACCACGGTTATAACAACTTTTACACCGATGACCATGTTGGCGCAGTCCTGACCAAGGATTTCGGTATCCTCGAAGCACGCCTCTGGGGCGGCCGGTTTGAACTGGAGGACGGAACACAAAGCGGCTACGGCGGGATGACGCTCCGGTATGAGGATAACGGCCTTCGGATATTGGGAGAGGCGGCGCAAAGCAGTACCGACTACCCGGACGGGACATCGGACCAGACCAAAGAGAGCGTCTTTCTCCAGGGTGCCAAAAGAGTGGCCAGACACCATACCCTGGCGGCACGGTACGAATACTACCGCGACGAAGCGCTTAGGCTGAACGAGAACCTCTATATCCTCGGCTACAACTACCGGCCTATCTTCCCGGTCTCCCTTAAGGCGGAGTATCTGCTCCATGACGACAGTGCCGACTCCATGGCACTTTTCTCCTTCTCCATACTGTTTTGAGGCGACGATGCGGCGGATAATCCTACTCCTCATCCTGGTGTCACTGCTCCCGGCGGGAGAGTATGCCGTCGTCGCATCGGCCGATAGCCCCATAGCCTCCCTGGACGGCCGTTTCGTCAAAGATATCTTTTTAAAAAAACGGGGGTTTTACCACGGAACGGAAGTGATCCCCGTCAACCTGGGTGCCGCCGACGCTATCCGCCGGGTTTTCGAGGATAAGGTCCTGGGAATGGCCCGGGAGGATATTAACGAATACTGGATCATCAACCACTATAAAGGGGTCAAACCCCCGCTCGTCCAGCGCAGTGAAATGGGGGTCCGTGCCTTTGTATCCAACCAGAAAAACGCTGTAGGCTATCTGCGCAAATCGCTGGTGGATGAAAGCCTGAAGGTACTCTATGAGTTTTAGACTGAAAACCATCCTCCTCTTTGTCGGCGCCAGCCTCCTTCCCTACCTCGCCGTCGTCTTCTTTATCGTCTTTAAAAGTGAGACCGACCATTTCGAAAAGATAAAAAAAGAGCAGCAGACTACCCTCGAACTTGCCGCAGCACGTATCGCGGGAGAGCTCGATTCCCTTAAAAAAGAGCTCCGTTTTATCGCAAAACTCGACATCATGGATGATATCATCAGCCGGGATATCGACCGCCGTATCGCCGATATCCTGATCGCGAAAAAAGAGGATATGGGTCTTATCGGCGATATCTACGTCACGGACACCGCCGGGCAGATCGTCTCCGCCTCCGCCTTTGAGCGTATCGGAAAACCCTTCGACCTCCCCTACCGCTTTTCAGCCGATATCACGGCATCCTTTGACCCGGGCAAACGTATCGGCAGGCTCTATCTCACCTACAATCTGCAAAATCTCAAAAAACACCTGCGTAATACGCCCGAAAGTACGATGTATCTCTACGAGACAGCCGACCGGTCGCCCCTGTTCCGGGAGAAGATTTTTACCGACACCATCACCTTCTCCCGCCCTATCCCCGGGCTTCCCCAGACGCAGCTTCGCCTCGACCTGGACAAAAACGCCGCACTGGATATCTTCGCCGAGCTGCAGAACGTCATCCTCTGGGCGACGCTGGGCGGGACGCTCCTGATCATCGGGGCCGCCGCCTTTTTTGCCTCCCGCATCACCGGGCCCGTCACCCAGCTCTCCCGCGTCGCCGCAGCGATCAGTGAGACGGGCGACTACACCAAACGGGTCAGTGTCGATTCCGATGACGAGATCGGCCGCCTCTCCCGCGCCTTTAATACAATGGTCGAAAGTATCGACGAGGCCCTCAGAAAACTCAAAGAGGAGAGCCGCAACAAGATCCGTCTCCAGGAAGAGAAGAGTAAAAACGAGATGCTCGAATCCCTCTCAAAAAAGCTCTCCAAGTACCTTTCGCCCCAGATATATAACCAGATCTTCGAGAAGAAGATGGATGCAAAACTCGAGTCTAAACGTAAAAAACTGACCGTCTTCTTCTCCGACATCGTCAGCTTTACCGAGACGACGGAGATGATGGAGGCCGAAGACCTTGCCGCCATCCTCAACCACTATCTTAATGAGATGAGCGATATCGCCCTGGAGTTCGGTGGTACGGTGGACAAGTTTATCGGCGATGCGGTGATGATCTTCTTCGGCGATCCCGAAAGCCAGGGGATCAAAGAGGATGCCAGGCTCTGTGTCGCCATGGCGCTTAAGATGATCGAACGGATGCACGAACTGGAAGCGGCCTGGTATAAGATGGGAGTAACCCGCCCCTTTAAGATCCGTATCGGTATCCATACCGGATTCTCCACCGTCGGGAACTTCGGCAGCGAAAACCGCATGGACTATACGATCATCGGCGGGGCGATCAACCTGGCAAGCCGCCTTGAATCGATCTCGGGCGAAAACGAGATCACGATCTCCGAAGAGACCAAACTGCTTATCGAAGAGTATTTCGACTGCCTTGAGGTGGATGCCATTGCGGTCAAAGGGTTCCACAACCCGGTCAAGATCTATAAAGTCCTGGGTGAAAAAGAGAAGAGCGATACCCTTTCAGAGAGTTTTGAGGGGTTCTCCCTGACACTGGACCCTGCCCGCGCGGACAGGGAGCGGGCCGTGTCGACCCTGGAAAAACTTCTGCAGCGACTGCGCTGATCAGGGGTCGTAGCGGCGGATGTAGTCCAGCACTTCCACCCGGTCCTCTTCCAGGACTTCGGGCATATCGAGGATCCCCTTGTCGATCTTGACATATCCCCGGAAAAGAAGCCAGATCGCTTTCTGGTCTTTGCCGAGTCCTTTGTAACGCAGATATGCCTGTAGATAGCCGCCGTACATACTCTTAAGGTCTCCCTGGTCATCCATATCCGGACGCCCCGGAAGCGCCAGCTCCGTTTTGGGCCGGATCAGGTCGGGATCCCGTACGACCAGGTAGTTCTTGGAGAAGATCAGCGGCCAGAAATCGCTGTTTTCATACGCATCCTCCGAGATCTCGGTCAGCGTATCTTTCTGGTGGACCGTATAGGTGATACCCACTTCTCCGACACGGGGAGCCGCAACGCGCTCTGCCGAAACGGAACCGGCCTCTTCCCGCACCGTCTCATCCTGCATCGCCGCTTCAGAGACCGTCTCTTCCGGCATCATCTCCCGGCGCATCTCTTCCGCACGCTCTTGTGCGGAAGGCGTTTCGTATCGTTCCGGCTCCTCCCCTTCGACGACATCGTCACCGACCGCCTCGCGGTATGCCGGCTTCTCATCCTTCATAGGCAGCTCTTCCACTGCCGGTTTCTCCTCTTCCACCGGTTGGGCAAGGTCCGCTTCATCCTGCTGGATTACCGGTGCCTGCGGAGGTGTAGGCTCCTCCTCGCCGCCTGAAAGCAGGAAAAACAGCAGGGCGATGACCGTAACAAGCGCCGCAATGCCGGCAATAGCGATCGGCATGGCGTTTTTACGCTCCTCTTCGATGACCTGCGGATGCAGGTGCCCGTACTTGACATTGACGATCGTCGAAAGGGTCTCCGAAGGTTTGAAGTTGACATGATAATGGGCGGGGATCGTCATAAAGTTGCCCGTCTGGGGGTTGCGCGCCCGCCGCTCTTTATTATGGACGGGATGGAAGCTTCCGAAATTACGGATCTTGACCCACTCCCCTTTTTCATTCTCCTCGATGATCGTTTCGAACATCGTATAGATATAATCCTTGGCCGTATCGACGTCGACACCGACCTCTAGCGCCACCTGTTCCGCAAAGTCGTCAAAATGGATCTTCTCATTCATGGCTTCATCTTCTCGTTGACACGGTCGTTAAAGCTTTTGCTTGGGTGGAAAGAGACTGCAAGCTTCTTTGGGGCCAACATCATCACCGAACGAAAAGGGTTAAAAAAGCGGTGGCTTTTTCTCAGATGCACCCCAAACGTCCCGAAATTCTGGATCGTAAGGGAATCTTCCTGACTCAAGATCCCCGCCAACACGTCAAACGTGGCATCCATGAGCTCTTTGGATTCACGTTGGGTCAGACTGCACCGTGATGCCGTCTCGACGATTAGTTCCTGTTTGTTCATACCGTACTCCTAAATCGTTATGATAAGCCTGGTTTATCGATAATATTAACATATCTTAAAAGCTTTGCATTAATCATGAAAGCTATTATCTAGAATATATCGGCCATAAACGTTTTCCTTATAACTATTTTGCTACCATTCCCCGATTTTTTAGACGATAAGGGGTTGCGTTGACTGCCATTGACCTGGGTTCCAATACCATCCGTTTTTTAAACTTCGACTGCGACACGATGACGGAAACCGCCTCTTTTGAGACGGTGGTCCGTACCGCAGAAGGGCTTCATGAGACCGGACGTATCAGTGGCGCCGCGTTGGAGCGGATCGCTGCAGCCGTAGAGGAGGCGCGTAAGCAGATCGGTATAGAGGCGTATGTCAAGGCAACGGCTACGGCCGCTTTCCGGCAGGCAGGCAACAGGGACGAAGCCCTTGCGCGTCTGGCTGAAACCACCGGCATCGCATTTGAGCTTATCGATGCCGTCAGGGAAGCGGACCTATCAGCCACGGCGGTCTACGAAGCTGTCCAGCGTGTCACACCGACGGATTCCCTGCTGATCCTGGATATCGGCGGTGCCTCCACCGAGATCATGTACAAAGACCGCCTGCATGCCGACTCCATAAGCTTTGACGTGGGGATCGTCACATCGGCCAACCGTTTCGGCGAGAACGAAGCGGCCCTGGTAGACTCCCTCCAGCCGATGCTGGAGCATATCGACGGCTTCGTCTCCGACACGATCCGCTGTCACGGCTCCCCCCGTGCTTTTGCCGCAACGGCGGGAACCCCCACAACCCTTGCCGCCATAAAAAACGGTATGGATTACGCCACCTACGATAAAGATAGGATAAACGGAACTATGTTATCATTAAGAGACATTAATGATACGTATTGCACCCTCTTGAAGATGGATGAGACGGCGCGCGACAAGCTGGTCGGTTCCAAACGGGGCGACCTCGTGATGTGCGGTGTCGTCATCTTCCGGGAGATATTTAAAACGATCGGGTATGAAAACTGTATGGTATTTGATGACGGTCTGCGCGAAGGGATCGCTATCGCCGCCTGCCAAGAGAGCCGTCAGGCGTAAGGTTGTTTTCGATACAACCCTGTACCGAACGTGTATCATGCACAATGAAACAACATAAAGGGGATTCCCCTTTGACCTATTTTGAACTAAGGATTTTTTTATGCAGATGACCGGTGCGCAAATGGTTATTGAAGCCCTGAAGCTCGAAGGTGTAAAAAACGTCTTCGGCTACCCCGGCGGCGCGGTACTCAACATCTACGACGAGATCTATAAACAGGATCACTTTAAGCACTTCCTGACACGCCACGAACAGGCGGCCGTCATGGCTGCCGACGGCTATGCCCGCTCCAGCGGCGAGGTGGGCGTGGCGATCGTCACCAGCGGTCCCGGCTTTACCAATGCCGTCACCGGGATCGCCACGGCCTATTCCGACTCCACGCCGATGGTCATCATCAGCGGCCAGGTCCCCACATCCCTGATCGGGACCGATGCGTTCCAGGAGATCGATGCCGTCGGGATCAGCCGCCCCTGCACCAAGCACAACTACCTGGTCCGAAACGCCGCCGAACTGCCGCGCATCATCAAAGAGGCGTTCTACATCGCAAAAAGCGGACGTCCGGGACCGGTCCATATCGATATCCCCAAGGACGTCACTGCCGAAATGGCCGCCTTCGTCTATCCCGACACGATCAAGATGCGCACCTATAACCCGACCTACAAAGGGAACATCAAGCAGATCAAAAAAGCTGCCGAAGCGATCGCCAAGGCGAAAAAGCCGGTCTTCTACATCGGCGGTGGGGCGGTGCTTTCGGATGCCGGTGACCTGATCAACGAGATCGTCGAAGCGACCAGGATCCCGGCAGTCGAGACGCTGATGGCTTTGGGTACGATCAAGCACGGCAGCCCCTACCGCCTCGGCATGGTCGGGATGCACGGCTCCTACGCCTCCAACATGGCGATGAGTGAAGCGGACCTGATGATCGCATTCGGTCCCCGTTTTGACGACCGGGTCACGGGGAAACTCTCCGAGTTCGCCAAACATGCCCGGATCATCCACGTCGATATCGATCCCAGCTCCATCGGGAAGATCGTTGACATCGACTACCCCATCGTCGGCGACCTGAAACACGTCCTCGAAGAGATGATCCCGGTCGTCAAGCAGAAAGTCGACCCGGATAAATACGAGACATGGCGCAATACGCTCAAGCGTTACGATGAGATCCACCCGCTGGGCTATACCGACTCCGATGCTGTGATCAAACCCCAGTGGGTCGTGGAAAAAGTGGGCCAGATGGTCGGAGACAAAGCGGTCGTCACCACCGACGTCGGCCAGCACCAGATGTGGGCGGCACAGTTCTACCCCTTCAGCTACCAGCGCCAGTGGGTCACGAGCGGTGGACTTGGGACAATGGGCTTCGGACTCCCGGCGGCACTCGGTGCCAAGATCGCCAACCCGGAGAAGACGGTTATCAACTTTACCGGAGACGGTTCGATCCTGATGAATATCCAGGATTTGATGACGGCAACGGAGTACAACGTCCCCTTTGTCAACGTCATCCTCAACAACAACTACCTGGGGATGGTACGGCAGTGGCAGACGATGTTCTACCAGAACCGCCTGGCCGAATCGGTCATCGAGATGCAGCCGGACTTCGTCAAGCTGGTCGAGAGCTTCGGCGGGGTCGGCTACCGCGTGGAGACAAAAAAAGAGTTCGAAGCGGCCCTGGAAGACGCGATCAAAGCCAACAAGGTCGCCATGATCGACGTCGTGGTCAACCGAAACGAACACGTCCTTCCGATGGTACCGACGGGCGGGGCGCTTTACAACATGATTTTGACGGATAAGGAGCAATAATGCGTGATGAAAGACGAGTGATATCAGTTGTCACACTGAACGAGCACGGGGTCCTTTCACGCATATCCGGCCTCTTCGCCGGACGCGGGTATAACATCGAGAGCCTCACCGTTGCCCCGATCCCGGACAGCGACTACTCCCACCTGACCATCGAGACCGAAGGGAACGAACGGGTCCTGGAGCAGATCGTCAAGCAGCTGCACAAACTGATCCCGGTCCTCAAAGTCACCGACCACTGCAAAGAGACGGTCGTAGAAAAAGAGATGGCACTGATCAAGATCCCCATCAGCGAACCGATCGCCGATATCGATGCGCTGTGCCGTGCCTATAACGGCTCCATCGTCAACACCGGCGATGATGTCTTTATCGTCATGGTCGCCGACGAGCCCAAACGGGTCCGGAACTTTATCAACATCATCCAGAAATACCACCCCAAAGAGGTGGCTCTGAGCGGCGTCGTCGCCATCGAGCGCTAAGCTCGCCCGTGCCGGCATACGCTGCCGGCAAAAACCTGCAAGGAAAACCACCCAGATGAAACTAAGCACTATCCTCAGCTCCCTCGCCATCGAGATTCCCCTCGAAAAAGACCCTAATATCACAGGGATCACGACACTCGTTGAGGCGACCCCCTCCCACATCTCCTTTGCGACAGGGGTTAAATATACCGATGAACTCAAAACGACACAAGCTGCTGCCGTCTTTGTCACAGAGAGTATCAAAGAACTTTTGAATCCCGACGCCCTCGCCATCGTCGTAGAGGATCCCGAACTGGCCATGGCCTATGCCAGCCGGCACTTTCAAAAACAGTTTGAGCTCCCGGTCAGCTCCGGCAACCGGATCGACCTGGATGCCGTTATCTTCCAGGGGGCCAATCTCGGTTCAGACGTCGCCGTCGGGAAAAACAGCCGGATCATGCCCGGTGTTTATCTTGGGGACGGGGTAACGGTCGGGGAGAATACGGTCATCCACCCCAATGTCGTCATCTACCACGGCTGCCATATCGGAAGTAACTGTATCATCCACGCCAATACCGTCATCGGCAGCGACGGTTTCGGCTATGCCCACACCAAAACAGGCGAGCACGTCAAGATCGAACAGATGGGCAACGTCATTATCGAAGACGACGTGGAGATCGGCTCCAATACCTCCATTGACCGGGCCGCTTTCACCTCCACGATCATCAAAGCGGGAAGCAAGCTTGACAACCTGGTCCACATCTCCCACAACGTCGTTGTCGGAGAGCGCACCATCATCGCCGGACAGACCGGCATCGCCGGCTCCACGATCATCGGGAAGAACGTCATCATGGCGGCCCAGTCCGGTGCCGTCGGCCATATCACTATCGCCGACTTTACGACCGTCGCAGCCCGCGGCGGCGTGACCAAGAATACCGAACCGGGCAAGACCTATGCCGGGTTCCCCCAGATGGAGCACAAACTCTGGCTCAAACTCCAGGCAAAACTGGTGCGGCTGCTTAAATAATCAGTAATCCAGCCCCAGCTCCGTCATACGGATATTTTCGGGGTCTTGGATCT
The DNA here is from genome assembly GCA_050297855.1 of Campylobacterales bacterium. Classification (GTDB taxonomy): domain Bacteria; phylum Campylobacterota; class Campylobacteria; order Campylobacterales; family SZUA-545; genus SZUA-545. The sequence continues at coordinate 11,366 of JBNKTC010000006.1, read as the reverse complement.
TGTTCAGCTGCGAGAGGAGCAGTATCCGGCAGCTGTTCTCGATGATCGCCAGCATCTTGGCCAGCTCGTTCAGGTCCCTGGCATGGGCATAGACCCCGTACCCCCGGATCACCATAATATTGAGATCGGTATCGTAAAAGTATTTGCTGATCTCCACCTCCGCACGGTCGTACCAGTCCTCGAAACTTTTCGGATCATAGATCGCCACGCTGGGAAAAGTCTGTTTCCCGAAATAGTCCACCGGCTCGATGGTGTCATGCAGCAGCGAGTAGCTCATCGTATAGGGGGGGAGGACATAGAGGATATATTTGGAGTCGGGCACCTGGGAGTATATCTGGGAGTGGATATGGGAATCGATACTGGCATCCCGCCAGCGGTAGTCCTGGGAGTGGTACAGGAGCATAAAGTCCTCCTCCCCAAGGTCGTCGAAGATCGCCTCTTTTTTGTTGATCATAAACTTGTTCAGTTCCACACGGGCCGACATCGACCCGTGATAAATCCCGAGCATGTTTTTTCTAAACAGCGCCAGTGCGACCCGTTTCAGTTCTTTAAAGAGTGTGGCTTCCATTCTCTATATCCTCTCCATCGTAATCACAAATTTTGTCTTCTCTCCCGGAACGTAGCGGATCGACCCGTTCATATGGTTTTCCAGCACCAGTTTGGCGATATAGAGCCCCATACCGACTCCTTCTCCCTGGTCTTTTGTCGTGTAGTAGGGTTCGAAGATCCGGTCGGCGATCGCCGGGTCGATCCCTATCCCGTTATCCCCCACCTCGATGCGGATATGATCATTGCGTGTGACCGCAATATCGATCACCCCCTGTTCGGAAAGTCCCTTGGAACGGCGGGCGTTATCGATCGCGTCGATGGCATTGTTGATCAGGATCATCATCATCTGTTCAAACTCACTGCGAAGGCCCATGACCGTAAAGACCTCACTCTCGTCATACGATATGTTCAGCCCGATACCGCACTCCTCGATACGGTAGCTGAGCATCTGCACCGCATACTCCAGGGACTTGATGACATCGATCGCCACCTTGGTATCGGAGCGCTTGAAAAAGGAGCGGAACTCATCGATCGTCCGGGACATGCTGTTGATGTGCTCCATGGAGTGCTCGATCGTATGCTCGATATAGGCTTTGTCCAGCTCTTTAAAATCATAGGCGTCTTCGATATCCTGTATGATGATCCCCAGCGCATTAAGGGGCTGACGCCACTGGTGTGAGATGGAGGTGATCAGTTCGCCCATGGCGTTCAGTTTGGACTGCTGCATCAGTATCTGTTCGTTATCGATCCGCTTGCGTGTCTCCTCTTTGATACGGTCTTCCAGCGTATCGTTGAGGTTTTCGAGGGCACGCTTGAACTTCTGTTCGAAGTATAGGATGATCATCAATGCGATAAAGAGTACGATCACCACCCCGTACAGTATCATATTAAGCCGTTTTTTGGCGGCATAGCTGTTATCGAGGTACTCCAGGTAGCGCAGGTCCAGACGCTCCACCGCGGCACCTACTCCCAGGGCCCGTTTTTTGGCGATATTGCGGTCGATGTTCTGTTTCTGCTTTTCGATGTTTTTGGAGTGCAGGATGATAAAGTAGAGAAAACGGTCCAGCCTCTTTCCATGCCCGTACAGCGCTTCCAGCGCTTCGATATTCTCATTAAGCCGGCTCTCGGACTCTGCGTCCTTGAAAAGGGAGTAGAAGATATAGGTGAGTGTATCCGCACTGCTCCCAGAGACCCTGTTTTTCAGGGCTTCGGGGAGGTTGCTTTCAAGCAGGAAACGTTTGAGGTCACTGTAAAGACCCGGCAGGTAGCGCATGGAGTTGATGGCCACAGATTTGTAGGATTTGTGTTTTTCCAGGTAGATGTCCCGTTTGGCCGACAGCGTCGTCACCCGGTCAAGCTGGGCGGAGATGGCCTGGGTGTCACTGTCGCTTTCGAAACGTTCGGTAAGGCCCTTCAGCGTTGCAAGCTCCTGTTTAAACTTCTTGATGCTTACAACCATCTCGTCATAGTTGACATGCTGGAACTCGTACGAAAAGTAGGTATCGATCTTCTGGTTGAGCAGCTGAAGCGTATTGAGGTGCATCAAGATCGCCTGGTGGCGCTCTTTTTGCATCATCACATTGCGACTCAGGTGATACCCGAACAGTGCAATAATAATGACAATCGACACCACCAGCCCCTGCAGAGCATATTTTTCAAAAAAACTCCGGCTAACGGACATCATCGTCTCCGGGGATCTTGCCGTTAAGGGTGAGCAGGAATTTTACAATCCTGTCGATCTCGTCGCTTTGCAGTTCGATCCCCAGCTGATGATAGGACATCAGGCGTACCGCCTCGTGCAGGGTCTTGACCGAACCGTCATGGAAATAGGGGGCCGTCCGGGCTACATTACGGAGGGTGGGGACTTTGAGATAGTACTTGTCATCCGGATCGCCCGTGACGTTAAAACGCCCCAGGTTTGCCATCCCGATCTTTTCGTTGGGAATAACGGCACCGAAACGCTGGTACTGGTTCCCCCCGATATTCACACCGTGGTGGCAGGAGATGCAGCCTTTGGATTTGAAGAGCTCGAATCCCTCCTGTTCGGCCCGGCTCAGCGCGCTCTTCTCCCCTTCCAGGTAGCGGTCGAAGCGGGAGTCGGGGGTGATCAGTGTCTTTTCATACTGGGCGATCGCATCGGTTATCGTATCCGGCGTGATCCCGTCCTGATAGAGTTGTGCAAACTCTTTACGGTACTCCTCATCCCTGGAGAGGGTCGCCACCAGGTTCTCGAAGCTGTTCCCCATCTCGATGGGATTGACGATCGGCCCCTTGGCCTGCTCCTGGAGGTTTTCGGCCCGTCCGTCCCAAAACTGTGCAATATTAAAAACGGCGTTTAGAACCGTCGGAGCGTTGATTTTCCCCTTTTGATTCTTAATACCTACGGATGCGGATCTTGGCTCGGCCCCGCCCTCGGCGATGATATGACAGCTGACACACGCCTGGGTACCGTCTTTGGAAAGGGCGGTATCAAAAAAAAGCCGTTTGCCCAGCGCCGCCTTTGCGGGGTCATGGGGGACCGTACGGGGTACGGAGGTAATCAGCTCAGATGCCCCCAGCAGGGAGGCTACAGCAAAAAAGATCACCCAAAACCGCATGCTCACGCCTCCGATTCGACCCGGTTCCGCCCGCTGTTCTTGGCTTTATAGAGCATATCATCGACCCGCTTGATGACACGCTCTCCCCCCTCCTCTTTCAGATACTCGACAACGCCGAAACTACAGGTGAGCCTGCCGACCATGTCAAACTCCAGATCAGCTATGACACCCCGCAGCTTCTCCGCCACGTCCACCGCACCCTCCAGGCTGGTCTCGGGAAGCAGAAGGATAAACTCCTCCCCGCCGTAACGGGCAAAGACATCCAGGTGCCGCACGTTCTCACCTACCACCTTGGCGATCTCTTTGAGTACGTAATCCCCCACCTGGTGGCCGAAGGTGTCGTTGACCTTTTTAAAGTAGTCGATATCGAACATGATCAGGGAGAAGCTGTTGTGGAAACGGTCGGCACGCTCCATCTCCGCCGCCAGCATCTCGTTGAACTTGTTGCGGTTGAAGATGTTGGTGAGGGGGTCTTTGATGGAGAGTTCGCGGTATTTTCGCCGCTCGTTTTCCAGCAGGGTGATATCGGTGAAGATCACCAGGTAGCGCCCGTGTTCGGGCATCTTCTTGATCTTCACCATAAAGGCGCCGGCATCGACCTTAAGCTCCTTCTCATCGGTCATATTGACGATCCGCTCTTCCCCTTCACCGATATCCCGGATCCACTCGCAAAAGCGCTTTTCCGGATCGACGCTCTTTTTGACGATGAAGTCGTCGATGTTGTCGTGGTGGGCCTTGAACTCTTCGAGGGAGCTGACTCCGAAGAAGTTCATAATCGAGCGGTTAAGATATTTGAGTTCGTGCCCTTCGAGGATCATGATGAAGTTGGGGCTCTCATCCAGGATCGTTTCGATAAACCGGTTCTTCTCCTCCAGCTGCTGCTGGGAGAGGATCAGCTGGGCGATCTTGCTGATGCTGCCAAGCAAAGCTTTGTTGTTGATCGGTTTTTTGATGTATTTGTCGACCCCGATGTCGATCGCTTTGAGGAAATACTCTTCGTCGTTAAAGGCGGTGGTGATGATAACCGGGATATCGTTGTCGAGCTTCTTCATCTCCTCGGCCATGGAGAGGCCGTTCATGATCGGCATCTGCACGTCCGTCACGACAATATGCGGTTTGTGCTCCTGGAACAGCTGCAGCCCCTCCTCGCCGTTACGCGCCTCGTAAAGCGTTCCGACCCGGCGTTTTAGAAAACGGGCCAACGATTCCCTGATTGCATCCTCATCTTCCACATACAGCAAAGAGATGTTACTTAGATCAAAATCTGTCATTTCCGCCCCGGTCAAAACCTATATCCGATATCAAAAAAGATCTGATAGTCATTTTCAGACTCACTATTCTTTACATATTTGAGCGATGCCATAAACGGCAGCTTATGGATAAAAAGGAAATCAAAATTCATTCCATAAACCGTCTCGTTTATCGTCATCGTCCGTCCGCTCAGTCCTTCGAGTTCGACACTCTCATAGCGCATAAACAGAGACTCCCTCCGTACCGAAAGGGGGAAATATAAAAAATAGTGACCGATATTTATCACTTTCTCTAATCCTACCCCAAGTTTACTTATTCTATTGGCACGGTAACTGTAATCAAGACCCAGGAGACGGAAATCCGTCACATCTTCGTACACGTCCAGATCACTGGAGAGTCTGACCCCGTACTCGCTGGATTTGGTGTATTTCCCGTCCAGGGATACGAAGGATTCCCACCCCAGATCGTACCCGAAACGGTACGCCCCGCCGTAGATGCGCTCATCCCGGTCGCTCTTGCCGTAGAGGGCGAAATCGGAGAGGAAGTTATAGTCCATCGCCATGCCGTACTGTTCGGCATAGGTGTGGCGAAGCCGCAGGATCAGGGGGTTTTTATCTTCGATCTCGTCATCCTGGTACCCCATCGCCTCCAGGCTGAGACTCCCGCGCCCCTGCTGATACAGAGGCAGTTCCGCAAAAGCATAGGCCCCGTAATCCCGGCTGTTTTCGGGCCGGTCGTCCTCTTCGATCTTATACCCCCCGAAGCCGAAGGCGATGCGGTAGCGGTCGTTCCGGTATCCCAGGCGGTAGACCGTTGAATTGATATCGTAGTATAGCCCGGCCGTGACACTGTTGAAATAGAGCGGGTCGGAGAGCTCGGCACTCAGGATCAGCAGGTCGTTCCCTTCACTGTTGAACTGGTAGTAGGGGTAGAGCATCGTATACTCCATCCACGCCAGCTCCCCGTAGGTCTCCGGTTTGCCCATCGGCTTGAGCCGGTAGTCGAAAAACTCCGTCTCCCTGCGGTACTCGAAGGGGTAGACGACATTGATCGGCATATCCAGCGCCGGGTCGACCCGCCCGAGGCGGTAGTGGTAGCCGTCCGCTTCCAGGGTCTCGGCCAGAAACTGGGAGGTGTTGATCATCCGTGCGTCGACGATATTATCGGCACGGATGACGCGCCACACCTTTCCCCCCTCGTAGGCAAAAAGCGACGCCCCGTAGCGCGTCGAAGCGATAAAATAGACGCTTCCGCCGACCACGTCCACCGGTTTGGCCCAGTAGCCCTCCATTGTAAAGAGCGGATCCGTATCGCGGTAAAGCGTCCGCTTCTTCCCCTCCTGGACAAAATAGTAGACCCGTCCCGCCCCGTCCGTCACGGCCGATGAGTTGGCCTTGCCAAGATAACGGCCGTTTTTGTAGAGGGCCGGTTCGTCGAATGAGTTTTCCATATCGAAATAGAGCAGCATTCCCGGCCCCTGCTCCATCACGTAGTGCGAACGGGTCCCTCTGAGGGGATCGAGCCCTTCGTCAAACAGCGCGAACTCGATCCGGTCATAGGATGTGTAGGCATTGGTCGCGGTATAGATGCGTCCCCCGATCTCAAAGGGTTTGCCAAGCCCCCAGCTCCCGCTTCTCTCCTCCAGTGCCCCGTCCTTGCGGCGGAGGGTGTGCAGCACCGGGCGGGAGACCCGGTCGCTGGTCATAAAGAGCAGCTTTTCTCTGTCGCGGTTCATCTCGCAGTAGACTTTGCTGAAGCCCACTTCCCTCCCCTCCATATAGTGCATCGCCTCCGCTTCTGGGGTAAAGTACTCCAGGAAGTCCCGGAAGATCATCTCATAGGTCTTGCCGAACGTCATGACAAAGGAGCTGCTAAAGCGCAGGGGATTGATATAGTGGCCGGAGTGGATCTTAAAAAACTCGTTGACCCGCTCGGTCCCGTAGGTCATATCCAGGTAGAGGGAGAAATAGCCCCCGACGATATACTTCTCCTCGGTATAGGGGAAGTCGAGGTGATCGTTTTTCATCCGGGTAATATCGAGCTTTCCCGCTTTGAGCAGGCTGTAAAAAAGGGCCTTGGTCCGCCCGCTGTAGAGGCGTCCGCCGTTGCCGAAGCGCGATTCGTTCAGGACCGAGTTGCCCTCGAGCATAAAGGTTGGGATGAGCAGGTTGGGATAGGTAAACAGGGGCAGCGGGACGCCCGGGAGGATGGGAAGGTAGTTGCTGCCGAAGACCCGGTGCAGACGGCGGGAGACCTTGGAGTCCTTGGCGCTGATCTGGTAGGTGTGGGCCAGTTCATGGATCATCAGGGTCTTCAGCCACGATTTGGAAGCGAAGTAGTCCACTTTGCTCGCCCCGGCGTTATAGAAGACGTCGGTGTTGTTCAGCACGGGGTTGGAGAAGGCGTTGGCGATCTGGTTGTTGGGAGAGGCGAGGACGATCTTGAGCGTTTCGTCCAGTTCAAACCCGTACTGCTTCTCGTAATCGGCGTTCAGGACGTCGATGAGGGATAGGACGGTACGGGCATCCTTCGCGTAACTGTCGGAGTAGATGATCTCTGTGTTTTTGGCCGCGACCACCCGGTACTCCCCGTCCGAACGGGTCACATGGCCGGCATACAGCATCACACTGCACAAAAGGATCAAAAGGAGTTTTTTCATGGCCGAGAGTTTACCATAGCGTCTCTTTTACCCGCTGGCTCCGGAAGGGTAAAAGAGCAGAGCGTATCACGGCTTGAATCGTGCGATATACTCTTCGACTTTGACGACATCCAGCGGGTCGATATCGCGGTGATACTGCTGCAGGATATCGGGGTTGACATAGCGGTAGGCGGCATAGAGCAGCCAGTGGGCTTTGTTGTTCCTGCCCCATTTTTTATAGTTGCGGTAGGCGGCGATATACCCTTTATTGAGCTGCTCCATGTGGAGGGCATTATCGGGATCGACCCTGTCGGGGATACTGAGCACCATGCCGGGAGTCAAGCCGTCCTGGTCGGAGAGCAGGTCCATATTATGCAGGTAGATCAGCGGCCAGTAGTAGCGGGTGCCGTACCGGTTCCGGGAGATCAGGGTGAGCATATCGTCCCGCCGGACCGTGTAGTCGACATATCTTATAGGCTCGGGCTGGGCGGCTGATTCCACAACGGGTGCAGGTTCCGGTTCGGGTGCCGCGACCGGCTCGGGTTCGTATACCGGTTCCGGCGGCGGCGTATACGCCTCGGCCTGTTCAGGCTCGCTCACCTGGGACGGAGGGGTGAATTTTTTGGGTTGGACTCCCTGGAAGAGGAAATAGCTCACGGCCGCCACCGCGGCGATGACGATAACCGTGGCGATGATATAGAGCCCGCTGTGGTCGGGCTTCTGGTTTCGGGGTTCGAGTGCCATTAAGCGCTCCTTTGACTGTCGTTTACGAGAAAGCAGTTACATAGGAAACATCATAGCACATTCATTTTATGTTTCAAAAGGAAATTCCACGCACAGATAGGCGGCTTTAACTTCTCATGAAACACGGCTTCTCGTCCGTTACCCCTGTTTATGGGATGATATATCTGGTTGTCCGCTAATCCCCTGGCCATTCTCAGCATGCGTCTTCACCCTGTTTTAAAGTTGCCCGTCCCCTTTATTTTCGCCTGTGTCGTCGGATTGTTCCGGTTCGCATTGATATAGGCCGCATCCTGAGCTGCGCTTCCCGTATTCATCTCCCCGAGGTTGTAGTTGTCCAGGGCGAAGGAGAATTGGTTTTCATGGCCCAGGTTCGTTACGTTCTGGGCGGTATCGGACGGGCTGAGTGCCACTTTGTCTACATCCGGGTTATCGACCTGTCTGGGGTCGTAGTTCTGGACGATCACGCTTTGGCCGTTTTCATCGGTCGTGCGGGCTCCGTTTACTACTCCGTATTAAAAGAACAATGATATAAGGTGAAACCATAATCGAATATAACACCAAAACATCATATATATTTGGCTTGAAATCAGTAAATAACATTACATTATTATATGTATTAATAAACCAAACGATAAAAATCGGAGTAAAAAATAATAAAATCCTACTGGTCTTTTTATATATTCTATAACTTATAAAAAACAATATTAAATTGGGAAACAATGATATAAATAATGTATCCATGACCATAGAATACCATTCTAACGAATCCCCAAATCTATAAATATATTTATAACCAAATACCTGTTCATATATTGATAAATAAAATGTACAGATTTTAAAAATAATAAAATCAAATGCATGTGCAAAAAAAATGGGGATAGTCATAAATACATAAACATAAAAAAATGTTTTTATTTTTGTCATGGAAGCATCCCTGGTACTGTTGTATTTGGAACATATTGTTTCTCACCTGAAAGGATAAAAAGGATAAAGGATAGGGGTCAGGTATCAAATTTAAAGTTATTGATGACATACGAGACTCCTGCTCCTGAAATTCCCAAGTATCTGGCAATTTCACTCTGCGTATACCCGTCTTTAAAAGCGCTCATGATCCTCTTGTTCCTCTCTTTTTTGTTTTCATACTTCTTGAAATGTTCTTCCAATCCTATCTGCTTTAGTCTTACCGTTTCATTGTCGGTTTTTTGATATTTGCTTTTTTGTAAGGCTTCCAGTTTTTCTTGTTCGTTATCGTTTAGACTTTTGCCTACGAGTTCCAATAATTCTTTATTGACGAGTTCCGTGCCCTCTATCAGGTTCGGGTGCTTATTGTTTAAAACGAAAGTCGAAGCACACCATCTGTATTCTCCGATCTCTTTTGTCACATTTGCCGCTATCGGGTTTTGTTCGATATACCTAAAGAGGATATAGAGATAGGCTTCGTCATAAACAAAATAGTTTTTAAATCTTCCCTGCCATAAAGGCCCTACCCTTTTGTATTCCCTGTTGAAGTATTGGGCGTATTTTGAATTGATCTGTCTGGCTATCAAAGAGAGATTGTTGTGTTTTGTTTCGATCAGCAGGTGGTAATGGTTTCGCATCAGACAAAACGAGTGAAGGATGAATTCATACCGCTCTTTTGCGGTTTGGACTATTTCCAAAAAGGTTTCATAATCCTCGTCTTTTAAAAATATATTACCTCTTGCCACTCCTCGGTTTATGATGTGATGATATCCGGCCTCTTCCACTCTCGGTCTTCTTGGCAAATCTATCCCTCTGTTGTTTTTTATATTTTAGAACTGCTTGGCTAAAACTTTATATTTGATACCTGACCCCTGTTTTGTGACCCCTGTTTTTGATACCTGACCCCTGTTTTGATGTTCTCCTGTGTTTTCGGTGACCAGGCTGCCGGTGGTGAGGGCGAGGTTGCCCTGGTCTATGAGGTTGCCGTTCTCATCCCGGGTGGCGTTGGCGAGTCATCCTTATTATGGCTATTTATATACTATTACTGTCACCTGGAACCTTGGTTTCCACATCTTGTCTTTCTTTCTTCAAATATACAAATTCTACGGCTAACTGTAATAACATAAAGAGAAAAGACACCAAAAATAAATTATCCTTATAGAAATCTTCGCTATATCTAAATAGAATTGTATAAATTAGTCCATGATCATATGTCACTAATGAAATCAATACATCTGAAATAGGTGCTAAAAACGCAAAAAAATATCTAAATACTATTCTATTCTTTTCAATACAACTAACAATATATTCAAATATAAACAAGATTGTCAAAATATCAAAAACTATACCTGAGATACTTTTTTGAAAAGGCAAGTAGTGGATGTTCCCCTTGAATAAAAAACAAAAAACAAAAAATAAAAAATAAAAAATAAAAAATAAAAAATAAAAAATCTTCCACGATTATTTATATATTTTTTTGTAAATATATATAATATTAAGGGTTGTAAAACTTCGAAAGAAAACAAAATAATCATTCCTCCGACAATAGAAGTATATATTGCCCACTTTGGTCCTGCCAGAGGAAGTTCCGTATAAATATCATTTAACATTAATACGACAATAAAACTTGACAAACAAAGAAGAAATGGCCAAAAAAGAAAAAAAACTTTCTTTGTAGGATGATTTTCAAAGACTAAAAAAACATTCACTAATTATCCTTAAATCCTTGATATTCCCGGATTTCGCGATCAATATTTTCTTGTGGAGCGTTTATAAATTTATTAATTTGCTCATAACTTTTTTCTGCATTCTCCATAGAGTTTTGAAATACTGCTCCGTCGAAATCTTTTATTTGGCCACCGGCTTGTTCAACCGTATTATCTATAAATGTATTACTATTCCTACTGTTTGAACTTGGATTATTTTTATCCCCTATATTAACCGTAACAGCACCTGCTACAGTTTGAAGAATATTTGGATATTGATTTTTCTGAGTATCATAATTCTGTGCATTTTTCAGGATTTGATTATCGAACTCAGTTTGTGTTTTACCTTCTGGTACGTTTATCACCTGTTTATCTGTATATCCACTTAGTAAATAAGCTTTATCTTTTTCTATTGTATGTGAATCCTTATCTTTACTGGCATCAACATTACCTAATTCCTCTATAACAACTCCTGGAGTACCGCCAGTAGCAAATACCTTTTCACCACTTAGTGAAAAAATCATGTCTGGTTGTCCGTCCTCTCTTTGATCCACCACACCAAATAAATGCACCGCTCCAGTCCCTGCAACCGGTCTGGCATAAATAGTAGTCCTATACTCCGCCTGCCCCATCCCATCCGCATTCAGATACAGCTGCGTATTATCCTGTACCGAAACCGGATTAAACACTGACGTTGTCATCCCGTTCCCGACATGGTTGTTATTGTCTCCCGTTGTATATTCATTTCCTGTTTGGTTGGAGTAGTTAAAGCCGAGGTACTCGCTGCTGGCTGCTCCCATGATGTTCGCGTACTCTTCGTTTAGTTCCTGGGAGCCTTTGTTCTCTATGGCTCCTTTGTCTTCAAGATAGTGGCTTGCCTCGTGTCCCAGGGTGTTGGCTGTTTCCAGGGCATTGTTGTTG
>JBNKTC010000005.1:0-106520 GCA_050297855.1 Campylobacterales bacterium | reverse complement strand
TTTGGCCAGACCCGCGGCGATCTGTTCGATATTCTCGTTCACCGCCGCTGCCATCATCCCGAACTCGTCACGACTGTCAAGTGCCACCGGATCGGCCGAACTGCTCTCCCGGTTCAGGTACGCAAAAAAACTTAGAAGACCGCTCTGAAGGGCCGAAACCGCCCCGATGATCGCCCGCATGATCAGCAGGGAGATGAGCACGGCAAAGATCGAGATCGCAACAAAGGCGATCAACATCGTCTGCTCCAGTTCCGAGCGGACCTCGTCCATCTTTGCCTTCTGGTCTTCGCTGATATCCATCGCCTCTTTCATCAGGTTTCTCGCAGCGACTACCATCACCTCTTCCTGGCTTGCAATATTGGCAGTTGCTTCGAGATAGGTCTCAAATGCCGCCTTGTATGCTTCGGCGCCCGCAATCACCTTTGCCGCCTGGGCACGATTGGCTCTGTTTTCAAAGCGGTTTTTCAGCGTCGTACCCACTTCCAGGACTCTCTGGATTCTTCTCTTAAACTTGGCTACATCTCCCTCTTGGCGATTGGCCATATATTTCAATGCCGACACACGCGCCTTGAACATCTCTTCGATCGAATTGGAAGCCAGCATCGCCTTTTCCGACTTATCTTTGACATCCTCTTTTTTAGCACGCTTGGACGCCATCAGTCTGGCACGCTGCTCCCGCTGGTCCTTCTGGAGTGCGCGAAGCTCCTCCAGCAGTCCGGCCGCCTCCAGTGCCATTACCCGGTCAGCTTCCTGCTGCCGTTTTTTTGCCGTCGCAGTTCCTTCCAAAGCGATAACGTAACGGCTGTTGGCATCACCGATCCGTTTGCTCTGGTCGATGTTCACCTGCCGTTTAAATCGGCTCCCCAGCTCTGAATTAAGCGCCGCCAGTTCCGCTGCGATCTTTTTCGCCTCATCCACGTACTTCATATCACCCCGTGCGATATAGTTCTTTTCCGCCAACCGTGTTTTCTGTGCAAGCTGCACCATTTTCACGGCGTCCATCGTGTTGACCTGCCGTCGTACCAACTCGTCCATTTTCGATGTGATCAACAGATATAACGCCACCATCGATACGACCACCACGATCGGCAGCAACAGCATCTTTACCTTTACGGATAGGTTATTCAAAAAACTCATCCTCACTCCTTTTTTATCGGTTTCACAAAAACATTGGCGAGCATTGAATCATCCCAAAATGCAAAAAGAGTGCAGATTCTTGTTTTTTTTTAATGGTTACAAAGTCGTAATTTTTTTAATAAATTATGTACTTGACATAGATTTTTTAATTTTTTTATTACAGCTTTAATCCTTTCTGTTATATATTTTTTTCTGATTAAATAAGGCTATACAAGGATATCAGTGCAGGAAAAATCCGTACTTGCAGCTTTTCTCGGAGATGCCCAGCGGAGGGGAGTCGCTGTTTTTAACGGCCGTTTCGTCTACACGAACCCCTCCTTTTGCAACGCCACGGGCTGGACATCGGAAGCGCTTGTGGATATGACCCCCGAGTCCCTGATCCAATCTCCCTTTTTGCCCGGGAAAGAGAGCCTTCATGACATCACGATACGACACGGTGAGACCGATGAGCCCATTTCCGCCCAACTGCTCCTTTTAGACGACCCGGCATCAGCACCCCTTTCGGGGATGATCCTCCTCCCGGATGTTCCGGTTGACGCCCTGCTTCTGGATGCCCGGGCACTCCATGACATCCGTAACCCCCTCAACACTATTTTAGGATACGGACGGATTATCCAGGAGACTCGCTCCCTCCCTTCCGTCTGCCATAAGGGGGCCGACGCCATTGTCGAAGCAGCCGAGCAGATCCAGTCCGGTCTGGGGCGTGCCCCCAGGGATAAGACCGCTGCTTCCCTCCCCTCCGCAGAACCGGGAAAAACAGGGGAAAACATTACCGTATTGATCGTAGACGATGATATTGACAACCGCACCGTCCTGGGGCTCTTCCTGAAAAAAACCCCCCTAAGACTCCTTTATGCCAATGACGGGGCGTCCGCATACGCCATAGCCGCCCAAGAGAAGCCGGACCTGGTCTTTATGGATCTCCATATGCCGGATATGAGCGGATGGGAAGCCGCACGGATGATCAAAAAAAGCGACCCGGCCATCAAGATCGTCGCCCTGACCGCCGACGTGCTGGCGGTCGAAGAGGAGCGCCGCGACAACTTCGTCTTCGACCGAAAACTTCACAAACCGTTCAATCGCAACGAAATACGAAAGACCCTTGCTGCCCTGACGGGTCTTACCATCGATCCGCCCCAGGGGCAGACGCCGCCGCAGATCGGGCCCGCAGCCGATGCCCTGTCGCAAGAGCAGCGTGACAAGGTCCTCGCACTTGCCAAAGCAGGGCACATCAGCAACCTTGAAAATATCATCAACTGCTGCAGGGAGCCGCAGGTCAAAAACTTTCTCCTGGAACGGCTCTCCCAGCTCGACCTGGAGGGGATCATCGCATGGGTCGAAAAGGGACGGACGGCATGAGTCCCGAAACAAACGCATCGCCCAAAGTCCTGATTGTCGATGACAAACGGGAGAACCTGGCCCTCTTTTATGATATCCTTCAGCCTTACCGCTATCAGATCAGTATTGCCACAGACGGGCCGATGGCCCTGGAGAGCGTTCAGAACCTCCTGCCCGATCTGATCCTGCTGGATGTCGTGATGCCGGGGATGGACGGATATGAGGTCCTGCAACGGCTAAAAAGCGACAAAACGACCAGCGAAATCCCTGTCATCTTCCTGACAGCCAGGGACACACCCGAAGAGATCGTCCGCGGATTTGAGGCGGGTGCCGTAGACTATATCGCCAAACCCTGCCACCCCAAAGAGATGATCGCCCGGGTACGTACCCACCTGGAAAAGGCCCGGATACTGGGCGGCCTTAAACGCCTGATGGAGCACTCGTTCCACGAGCTCTACACCCCCTTGAGTGTTATCGGTTCGGCCATGGAGATGCAGGAGCTTGAACACGGGGCCAACGAATATACCCGGATGACCCGCGCGGCGTGCCGGACCCTCCAGAACATCTATGACGATCTCTATTACACCCTGAAGCACCCCCAGTCCCACCCGATTAAAACACGTTTCGATTTTGTAGCGCTTCTGCGTGAACGGATCCACTACTTCACCCTGGTGGCCGAAAGCCGGTTGCTCGATTTTGCCATCGACCTCCCCCCTGCACTGGAGCTTTTTCTGCCGCGGCCGGATATGGAACGTGTCGTAGACAACCTCCTCTCCAACGCCATCAAATATACACCTGAAAACCGGACGATCGCGCTTACCCTCCGACAGCAGGAGGGGCTATGGCACTTTAGGATCTCCAACCCTGTCGCCAAAGAGGTGGACCTGGAGAGGATCTTTAACAAATACTACCGGGACGACCATGCCGTTTTCGGCTATGGCCTGGGACTGGACCTTGTCCGAGCACTCTGTAAAGAGAATAACATCGGGATCCGCGCCCTTGGGGGCGAAGGCTCCTTTGCAATCGATCTGGAACTGGAGGATATGTCATGAAGGTCCTGCTTATGGAAGATGAACTGCAGCTGCGAAAAAATATTGAAAAATTTCTCACACTCAAAGGGCACAGCGTCGACGCCTTCGAGAACGGCGAACAGGTGATCCAAAGTACCAACCCCTGCGATTACGACTGCCTGGTCCTCGATATCAACACCCCGGAGGTCGACGGTTTTGAGCTGCTGGAGTATATCCGTGGCAACGAAGTCAAGACCCCGGCGCTTTTTATCAGTGCCCTGACCGACGTGGAAAAGGTCCTCACCGCTTTCCAACTGGGTGCGGGAGACTACCTGAAAAAGCCCTTTGAACTGGCCGAGCTGGAGATCAGGATGCTCCGGCTTTCACCCTCTGCAAACGGTGAGAGTATCCAACTGGATGACCGGCATATCTACGACTTTGAAGCACGCCAGCTCCACTGCGACGGTCTGCCGTGCAAACTGAGCCAGACACAGAAAAAGATCCTCTATCTTCTGATGCGCAACCAAAACAACCTGGTCACATTCTCCATGATGAACGACTATGTCTGGGAAGGTAAGGATATTTCACACAACACGATCCTCTCGACCATGCGGGACCTCAAGAAAAGAGTCCCCCAGAACCTTATTCAAAACGTTAAAGGAGAGGGATACACCATCTCCCTATAGGCCCGCCGACGGAATCAGAAGCCGAAACGTGCTCCCTTTCCCCTCCTCCGACTCGATACTCAGCTTGATCTCCATATCCTCACACATCTGCTTGACCAGCCCGAGCCCCAGCCCGATCCCTTCGTCAAAACGGTCCACCTGGGAGAAGGAGTGGAAAATGGCGTCCTGAAGTGCTTCGGGTATTCCCCTCCCCGTATCGCGGACCACGACTTCGATCACGCTTTTTTGATCCTTCACCTCCAGCCACACCTCACCGCCGCGGTCCGTAAACTTGACAGCATTAGCCAGCAGGTTAAGGAGGATCTGGAAAAAGCGCCGCGTGTCGACTTTGGCCCACAGGTCGTTTTGGGGGATACTGCTCTCGATATGCAGCCGTTTCTTTGCAGCCGGTTCTTTAATATGCTCCACCGCCTCCCGGAAGACGTGATTGAGCGGGGCGGTCACAATATGGTAGGAAAAATTCCCCGACTCGATCCGGGAGATATCGAGGATATTGTTAATCAGTCCGAGCAACTGGTTGGCATTGACCGATATGCGTTCAAGGAACATCCCTGCCTCATCCTGAAGTGCCGGATCCTTCAGCATGTCGTCAAAATCGTCCCGGATCAGCTCCGTAAAGTTGATAATAGCATTAAGGGGTGTACGCAGCTCATGGCTTACGACCCCCAGGAACTCGCTTCTTGCCTTGGCCGTCCGTGACGCATTCTCATAGGCAATACGCAGTTCATGCTCCTTGTGTTTGACCCGCGTGATCTGCTCTTCCAGGTTATCGTTCGTGGCCTGGAGCGAGGCCGTTTTTTCCCGGACCTTTTTCTCAAGCGCCTGGTTTGTCTGGAACAGCCGGCGATAGAGGCGCTCGGGTATACGAGCGACCGGCAGGGCCAGCAGTACGGCCATGACCGCTACGATCAGAATACCCCACCATATCCGTTCCATAAAACCGAACCATAATTGTTGCTGACGTTCCGCCGGTACGTGAAGCACCAGCGTCAGCTTCTGGTCTGAACGGCTGTAAAGGGAGGTACTGTAACGGTATGCCGAAGCATCTTCCTCGCCAAGGGTGAGTCGCTCCAATGTCCAGTCTTTTCCCCGGTCGGGGTGAAGCAGGATCCGCTTTTCCCCGTCAACCAGGTAGAGATCAAATCCGGGGATCTGCCGCCACTCCTCCAAAAAAGGATCCATCAAAAGGTTGAGAATGACGATCCCCTTTAGATTGTTGCTCTCGCAATAGACCGGCGTTGCGATCCGGATGGTCGGACGATGGGGGAGCTCGACCTTCTTCTCTTCGACATTCAGATCCAGCCTCGAGTGCCACAATGTACCGGCCGCCAGCCCGATCGTCTCTTTGAAGTAGTAGCGGTGCCCCTTACTTTGAAGCTTGGATGGGTGCAGCGCCTCCACGGGCTCCCCCCAACGGCTCCGCTGCACCCTGATCACCTCTTTGCCGCTCACATCCAGATAGCGCACCTGCATAAGTGACGGATTGGCCCTGGCGATCGCGACAAAGAGCTCGGTCGCCGCCGCCTTACCGCGGCTCCCTTCATCCACGAAATACTGAAAGATGTGGCTGCTGCTTAAGGCAAGCAGCTGCTCTTCCCCACGTTGGATAAACTGTTTGAAACGATAACTTCTGTTCTGCAGGTAACTGGCAGCATCCTGTGATACTCTTTTATCCTGGTTCTCCAGGTACATATACCCACAGATGCTCAACAGAAGCGAAAGCAGTACCGTTCCAAACAACACGAACAGAAAAGTAAAATAGAGTTTATACGATGGCTTGCCCTTCATGTTTTCCCATTTGATTTTTCAAATTACGCATCTCTTATATTAAATTATCCCCACCGCAAGCTTACGGACTCATCAATCCACTCCTCTCCCCTTTGTCATCTGTCGATATAACCGGGCGAAAAAACCCTATAATGGCATTTATGGAGAAATTTACAGAAGATACCGACCCTTTTGAAGAAGACGTGATCCCCCCCTGGCTCGCCAAACAACTGGAAGATGACGAATGGCTTGAAAAACAGGCTGAGATGAATGGGAAGCTCATTTATAAAACAGGGGATACAGTAGGAAGATTCCGTTTTATCCGGTACACAAAATTTAAAAACCGTGCAACATTCGAATGCCCTGAATGCGGAAGAAAGTTCCAATACAACATCTATGGGATTAAAAACAAAAAACGCTGCAAATGGTACCGTTTCCACAACAGAAAACGTTAATCAGCCATATGAAGGGATTCCCGGCATATACCGGAAAATCCCGGTTTCGGCTAGAGAGAAGGGAGTGAGAGTTTGGCGTTGGTCGTTCCAAACTCGTTGGCGACCTGTTCATCCCCGTAGATCGCCGGGGCTTCGTGGGAATCGATAAAGTGCTGTCCCTCAAGATCGAAATATTTGTACTCATACTCCCCTGCCGGCAGGGTCACTTTGAGGCTTTTAAACTTTTTGTTCCGTCCTTTGGTCAGGACGAAGTCATCCTCCTGCGCAGTGTTCCACCCGTTAAAGTTTCCGGAGAGTTTGATCGCACTGCTATCGCTCTGAAAATCTCCCAGACTGAACGTCACCTCGTACTCTTTCTTGCGCAACTTCTTTTTGATCGTCGTGTGCATGGCGAACTCCTGTGGTACTTAAGTATTAGGAAATCCGAAAAAGATCATTATGCCACTAACGGGCCGGTTTGTCCATAGCAAACGATATCAATCCCGTTACGCCCTGTTTTAAGCCATCTTCGCTACCATTTTCCAAGAATGACACCAAAGGAGTCCCATGGCACTTCATCCCCTGGCGGGCAAACCGGCCCCGAAAGAGATGCTGATCAACGTCCCGAATCTCGTCGCATCCTACTACACCTTGCGTCCCGACCCTGCAGAACCGACCCAGCAGGTCAGTTTCGGCACCTCGGGACACCGGGGATGCAGTCTCAAAAGAAGTTTTAACGAGATCCATATCCTGGCTATCAGCCAGGCGATCTGCGAATACCGGAGTGAATCGGGCATCACCGGCCCCCTCTTTCTGGGGATGGATACCCATGCACTCTCCGAACCGGCACGGATGAGCGCCTTGGAGGTCTTTGCCGCAAACGGGATCGAAGTCCGTATCCAGGCGGAGTTCGGCTACACCCCGACACCCGTCATCTCCCATGCGATCCTCACCTACAACCGGGATAACCCGGACCGGGCCGACGGGGTCGTCATCACGCCGTCCCACAACCCGCCCCAGGACGGCGGATTTAAATATAACCCGCCCAGCGGTGGGCCAGCAGGTCCCGAGATCACCGACCTGATCCAAAAACGGGCCAACGAACTGATCACCGCGGAGCTCAAAGGGATCAAACGCATCACGTATGAGGACGCGCTGCAGCGCCCTTCGACGATGATGCACGATTATGTTACCCCCTACCTGGAAGACCTTAAAAACGTCATCGATATGGAAGCGATCGCCAAATCAGGCCTTAAGATCGGGGTCGATCCCATGGGCGGGTCAGGCCTTGCATTTTGGAAACCGATGGCACAGATGTACGGGCTGAATATCGAGGTGGTCAATCCCTACCCGGACCCTACCTTCTCCTTTATGCCTGTGGACAAGGACGGCAAGATCCGTATGGACTGCTCCTCGCCCTATGCCATGGCAGGCCTTATCGGCCTTAAGGACCGGTTCGACATCGCCTTCGGCAACGACCCCGACTACGACCGCCACGGCATCGTAACCAAAAGTGCGGGCCTTATGAACCCCAACCACTACCTGGCTGTCGCCATCGATTACCTCTTCCGGAACCGTCCGGGCTGGCGGAGTGACGCGGCAGTGGGCAAGACACTGGTCTCCAGCTCCATGATCGACCGTGTAGCCGCAAAACTGGGACGCCGCCTCTCGGAAGTGCCCGTAGGGTTTAAGTGGTTTGTCGACGGACTCATCGACGGATCGTACGGTTTCGGTGGGGAAGAGAGCGCCGGGGCATCGTTCCTGCGCCTGGACGGCACCCCCTGGAGTACGGACAAGGACGGGATCATCCTTGATCTCCTGGCTGCCGAGATCACGGCCAAGACAGGCAAAGACCCGGCCCAGCACTACGCGGAACTGGAACGCCAGTTCGGATCCCCGGTCTACGAACGGATCGATGCACCGGCGACACCGGAGGAGAAGAGCATCCTCAAAAGACTCTCCCCCGAAATGGTACCGGCCACGACCCTCGCCGGTGAGACGATCACCGCCAAGATGACCGAAGCCCCCGGCAACGGTGCTGCCATCGGCGGACTCAAGGTGACTACGGAAAACGGCTGGTTTGCCGCCCGCCCGTCGGGAACGGAGGATATCTACAAGATCTATGCGGAGAGCTTCAAAGGGGGCGATCACCTCAAGCAGATCCAGGCCGAAGCGCAGCAGATCGTCTCGGAGGCGATCGGAAAATAGACCGGACAGGGTCCCGGTCGGATAGGTTTACAGTGTCAGGTGGGCTACATGCCTCCCATACCCCCACCCATTCCGGGGCCCATACCGCCGCGGCGCTCCTGCATCCGGCGGTTCTGCCCTTCGGTTAGCTCTTGGGGTGTCAGTCTACCGTTCTTATCGGCATCGAAATAGGTAAAATCGGGGGCATTCCCGGCATTACGCATGGGGCGCCCCTCCTGGGCGCGCTGCTCCATCCGTTTTCCCCGTACATCATAAAACTCCGTCTCGCTGACGGTTCCGTCACCGTTTTGATCATAGGTCGCAAAAGGGATCGGACCGCGGACCGGCATCTCCTGTGCCAGCAGGCTTCCCGCAATCCCCAGCACCAGTAGGAAAACAATGCGTCTCATCCAAAACTCCTTATATTAAAATTACCAAATATACCATATCCGCTCCCCTTTTTATCCTAAACGTTACGTCACCCTTTTGTCATTCCGTCTGCGTAAAGTTTTTCCATGGAAAAGCAAATGAGACTCTCGCTCTTCAGCGATACGGTTTTCGACATCAACGGCGTCTCCCGGTTTATCCAGGACCTGGCCAAAGAGGCCGCCAAACGGGAAAAATCCCTCACTGTCGTTACGGCGACCCCCCTGCTCCCTCCCGAAGATGCCGTAGGCATCACCGTCATCGACCACTGGGCCGCCCTTCCCATGCCCCACTACCCCCATCAGTATCTCACCTTCCCCTCCTTATGGCAGATGAAAGCACACTTTAGGACGCATCGTCCGGGCATCGTACACATCTCCACTCCCGGTCCCGTGGGCTGGAACGCCATGCGGTATGCCAGACGACACGGATGTCCCGTCACCGCCACCTACCACACCAACTTCCCCCAATATGCCAAGGATGTCAGCGGAAGCCGCCTCTTCTACCGGATCACCCTGGCCCTCATGCGGGGGTTCTACAAGCGCTGCGACCTGGTCTTTACCCGGTCTTTGGAGTACGCCTCCATCCTGGAGAATGAGATCGAGGTCCCAAAGGAGAAGATCATCTACCTCGATCCCGGTATCAATACAACACGTTTCTCCCCGGCCTACCGCGATGAACACCTATGGGAGACCTACGAGGGCATCGACCCGGATTCGCTCAAACTCCTTTTTGTGGGCCGTCTCTCGGAAGAGAAAAACTTCCCGTTTCTTCTGGAGGTTTTCGAACGTTTCCAAGCACGTCACACCGGGGGAGGAAAAGTGGAGTTGATCGTCCTGGGGGAAGGGGTCTTTTTAAAAGATACCGAGACCTGGCGGAACAAAGGCGTTCACATGCTGGGGGTCAAACGGGGCGAAGCGTTAAGTGCGATCTATGCATCGTGCGACCTCTTTGTCTTCCCCTCCGTTACGGAGACCCTGGGCCAGGCTGTCATGGAGGCCCAGGCTTCGGGACTCCCGGCCATCGTCAGCGACGAAGGGGGCCCCCGTTCGATCGTGGCCGACGGGGAGAGCGGCTACGTGATTCCGGTCACCGACCATGCTCCCTGGATCGAAGCGATTGAGAGACTGTGTAATAACCTGTCACTCTGTAGGCAGATGGGAGAAACGTCCCACCTCAGGATGCAGGAGCGGAGCTTTTCAAAAAGTTTCGAAACCTTCTGGGAAACCCATAAGAACCACTTCCCAGGCGACACGGATGCGGGCTAAAACCCTTTTGCCGTCCTGATCGCCTCATACGCCTCGTTGATCTCCTGGAGACGGCTTGTGGCTTTTGCCACGAACTCTTCGCCAAGTCCCTGTCCCTTGATCACATCGGGATGGTGCTCCTTGACCAGGCGGCGGTAGACCCTCTTGAGTTCCGCTCCGCTTACATCCTCGGAGACGCCCAGTACCGTATAGGGGTTTTTATCCCCGGATTCATAATGGGCGTAATACTCCTTGAAGCTTTCGAGGATCTTTTGGTATGCTCCGGCGGGGATCTTGAAATAGAAAGCGATCTTGCCCAGGGTCTCCTCTTCGGATTCGCTGAGCCGTTTGTCGGCGAAACTGAGGTTGATCAGGAACTCGATTATCTTGATGCGTTTGTCGGGATCGCTGCGCGTGTAGTCGATAAATGCCGTGGCGATCAACTCGATGTTGTCGTGTTCGCGCTCCTCTTTCTCGAGGATCTCTTCGAGGATCTTCCTGGCCGATGCCTTATGGCTGAAGTAGCCCGCAAGCTCGTCAAAGGTCGAATCGATGATCTCCCGTTCCAGGTCGCATATCTCCCCGTCGGCCTTGACGACTTTTGCCATCATCGCCACGATCAGCCCGTATTCACTGCGCAGTACCTCATCGTACAGATCACCCCCGGAACGCTTTTCAAACGGATGGGCATACGCCTCTTCCCTTCCTTTATAGGGATTCTCTTCCCGGTGGTAGAAGAGGTAGCTCTTGGAGACATAGGCCAAAAAAAGCACCGTAACAATAATCAGTATCAGTTCCACATCTTTCCTTTTCGTTTCCCTTTTTTTTGTAATCTTAGTGGGCTGCTTCTTAAAAAAAACCGTGCCATTTATGCCAAAATCACTTTTACCTCATCAATAGGTCACAAAAAAATAATAAAATATCTAATATATTTCTTTTTTAAAGTTGTCTAAGGTTTCAAATGTCCGGTTCCATTAAGAAAAAAAATATCCGTATCCAAAAGATCGTCCATAAAACGTCCACTGTCACCGAAGAGCTTGATCTCAAAGCCGTCCCTGTCAATACACTCGAAGTGGACAGCATCCTCCCTTTTACGATCTATATCCGGGTCAAAGGGGGACAGCTTAAAAGGGTCCTGGAGAGAGGGAGGATCTTCAGTCCCGGTATCCGCGCCGCCCTTGCCAAAGCCGAGATCGCCGAGATACAGATCGGCCTGGATGAGGTCGAGGCCTACCACCGCTATATCGATGAGATCCGCCAGAGAAAACTCCGTGAGAAGATCAAGCGACTGCGCTCCCAGTCCGCAGATATCTATGACAATGCCTCGGGCATCCTCGAACGGCTCTTTATAGAACCCGAGTCTTCCGAACATGTCAAGGAGGCCCAGAAACTTGTCGATGAGACCGTCGATTTCGTCCTCGCAGACAACTTCTCCATCAATGCCCTCACCGAGACCAGTTCCCATGACTACCACACCCATACCCACTCGGTCGATACAGCCATCTTCTCCCTCGGGTTCGGCTCCCATCTGGGGTTCAACCGGGACGACCTGATCAACCTGGGCCAGTCCGCCATCTTCCACGATATCGGCAAGAGCCGCGTCGATCCGGCCATCATCAACAAAAACGGTCTTCTGGACGACGATGAGTTCGAACAGGTGAAAAAACATTCGCTTTTCGGCTACTTCATCCTCAAATCGCACAAGATCACCAACCAGGATATCCTAAACGGGGTCCGCTACCACCATGAGAAATACGACGGCAGCGGCTACCCGGACAGGCTCTACGGCAAGGAGATCCCGCTCTTTGCCCAGATCATCTCCCTCGCTGATGTTTTTAGCGCCATCTCGACCCGGAAGAGTTACCGCGAGGCCCTCTCGTCGTTCGAAACGATCAATATCATGAAAAACAGCATGAGCCACGCCTTCGACGGCAACCTCTTTTTCGAGTTCATCAAGTTCATGGGCCCCAAGGAGATCGCCAAAGGGAGCTGTTCGCTTATCTGATACCGGAACGGTTACCACGTTGTCACCAAAGACGACTACACTGCATGCAACGTTTATTCATCGGAGTAGCGCGTGCAATACCGTTCCATTTTTATCTCGGATATCCACCTGGGAACCCGCTTCTCACAGGCCTCCCGTCTTCTGACCTTTCTTAAAGAACACGAATCGGACAACCTCTACCTCGTCGGCGATATCATCGACGGCTGGGCGATCAAGCGGCGCTTCCTCTGGCCCCAGGCCCACTCCGACGTCATCCAGAAGATCCTCAGAAAAGCGCGAAAAGGGACCAAAGTCCACTTTATCACCGGAAACCATGACGAATTCCTGCGCCCCTTTATCCCGATCCTGATGGGGGAAAACCTGACCATCGCCAATGAAGCGGACTACGAAGCGGCAAACGGGAAACGCTACTATGTCGTTCACGGCGACTATTTCGACTCAGTCACGATGACCAAGAAGTGGCTGGCGGTCCTGGGAGATTACGGGTACGATTTCCTGTTGCATCTGAACGCCTTTTTGCATTTTATCCGGAAACAGTTCGGGATCAAACGCTACTGGTCCCTCTCAAAGTATGTGAAGGACAATGTCAAAAAGTCGGTCAGTTTTATTACCGATTTCGAGACGATCCTCGCCGAGTATGCCAATCAAAAATCGTACGACGGTATCATCTGCGGCCATATCCACAAAGCGGAGATCCGTAAGATCGGCGGTATCGACTACCTCAACTGCGGTGACTGGGTGGAGAGCTGTACGGCGATCGTCGAGACCATGGAGGGGGAATGGAAAATCATCGATATGACCCAACATCCGGAGTGACCCTCGCCCTCTCCGGAGGGGCGGCAAGGGGTGCGTTTCACCTGGGTGCAATCGAGGCACTCCGGGAATATGCCATCCCCGTCAAGGCGATCTCCGGCAGCAGTATCGGGGCGATCGTCGGGGCGGGGATCGCCGCGGGACGGTCTCCCCGGGAGCTTCTGGAGATCTTCCAGTCCCGAAGCTTTCGCAAGATCTTCCGCCTCAACCTTTTCGGCGAAGGCCTCTTAAAGATCGACCGCAACGCCGCGATCCTACGGGAGATCGCACCGATCCCCCGCCTGGAAGACCACCCCATCCCCCTTTACGTCACCGCCGTGGAGTCCGGGGAAGGCAACCTCCGCCGCTTTAACCGGGGTGATACGGTATCGATCCTTCTTGCCTCGGCTGCGATCTATCCACTCTTTGAACCGGTCATCTACCGGGGTGAAAAACTTCTCGACGGAGGGATCTATGACAACCTCCCCGTCGAACCGCTCCTTCCCTACCCCTACCCCCTTCTAGGTATCAACCTCCACCCCAATATCCCGGTCGACCCCAAAGGGCTTAAGCGGATACTGACCCGCTCCCTGTTCCTCAGCTGGCATGCCAGTATCCGGGATCAGATCGGCCGCTGTGACCTCTATCTTGCCCCGCCCGAACTCAACGGGCTCAGTTTTTTGGGACTCAGAGACCTTGCGCGCGCCTTTGACCTGGGAAGGGAGAGCATGGCGTCTCTCCTGGAGCGGCCTGCACCCCTTCCCATGCTCGCTTCATAAAAAGCTTACACAGAATTCACAACAAAATCATCTTTATATACTAAGATACCGGCGTATTTCAAAATCCGACAGAGGAGAAGCCGGTGAGTCTGTGTCCCCAGTGCCATTACCATGTCCAATGCAGCCAAAGCGGTCTCCCCGACCACCTGGTACGCAATATCCTTTTTATGGCGACCTCCCTCGACGATGAATCGGACCTCCTGGCACTGACCGACCTTCTATATGGTGAAGAGTTGCGGGAAACAGGGCTTGAAAAAGAGCGGGTCATCGCACTCCTAAATCCCCTTATCCCGAAATGCCCCTACCTAAACTGAGCTCCCTTTTTCCCTAACATACAAAGTTTTGCCCCCTAAAAGCTTTTTTGTTACCATGTTCCAGGTCGGCAGCGTATACCGACACTACGAATGGAAAGCAGGAAGCAGAATGCAAGAGCAGATTATCCGACAATCGATCGAACGGGCCAAGGCATGGGTCCAGGCGGCGACAGCCGTCGAAACACGGAAAGATATGGTTTTTCAGCAGAAGGTCGCCAAGATGCTGGACCACCCCGAAGACAAACTGCTCTTTATGGAGCTGCTTGACCAGAGTTTCCGGGCCAAAAACCCCGCGCGCGCCCTGGAGCAGTTCAAGCATATCCTCGGCTCCCACAGCGAGGCGTCATTTTTAACCAGCCTGGAACGTGTCCTCATGGCGATGCTGCGTCACCTGGGGCCCATTCTGCCCTCTTTGGCTGTCACCCAGGTGATCCGCTATATCCGGCAGGAGACAGCCGATGTCGTGATCCACGGCGAGGAGGGGCCGTTTACCGACTACCTCGCAAAGCGTAAAAACGAACAGATCCAGACCAACGTAAATTTTATCGGCGAAGCGGTCCTGGGCGAAGAAGAAGCGGAACGCCGGATGCAGAAATATATCCGGGCATTGGAGGGGGACAGCGTCTCCTACATCTCCGTCAAGATCTCCACGATCTTCTCCCAGATCGACTCCCTCGCCTTTGAGTGGACCCTGGAACAGCTGGAATCAAAACTGACCCGACTCTACACCGCCGCCGCAAAAGGCGGGAAGTTCGTCAATCTTGACATGGAGGAGTACCGCGACGTTGAGCTGACGATCAACGCCTTTATGCGCACTCTCGACCGGCCGAAGTTTAAAGGGCTCTATGCCGGGATCGTCCTGCAGGCCTACCTTCCCGACACCCACCGCTGGCAGCAGCGTCTGACCGAGTGGGCCATGGAGCGGGTCAAAAACGGCGGCTCCCCCGTCAAAGTACGGATCGTCAAGGGGGCCAACATGGAGATGGAACAGTGCGAAGCCTCCATCGAGAACTGGGAGATGGTCACCTTCGATCAGAAGTCCCATACCGACGCCAACTACAAAAAGATGCTCGATTATGCCCTGATGCCCGAACACATCGAGGCGGTCCGTATCGGAGTCGCATCCCATAACCTCTTTGATATCGCCTACGCCTACGAAGTGGCAGAGCAAAACGGGGTCCTTCCCCATATCATCTTTGAGATGCTCGAAGGGATCGCCGTCTCCTCCCAGAAGGTGATCAAACAGGAACACGGCGATATCCTCCTCTATGCGCCCGTAGCGGCCAAAGAGGAGTTTGTCAATGCCATCGCCTACCTGGTACGGCGTTTGGACGAAAATACCGCCGAAGAGAACTTCCTGCGCCACGCTTTCGGCCTGAAGGTCGGATCTTCCCAGTGGGATCTGCTCCAGGGAGGGTTCGAACGCTCCCACCTTCAAAAAAGCGAGGTGCGCGATACCCCCAAGCGGACTCAGGACCGCCGGAACGAATCCCACGACCTTCACGGAAGTTACGAGACGGGAGAGTTTGCCAACGATCCCGCGACCGACTGGAGCCTGCCGGCCAACCGCCTCTGGGCCGACGAGATTATCACGGCGTGGGACTTCCGGCAGCGTGCTCCGCTTGAGGCAGCCATCGTACTGGACGGTGAGACGATCACTGAACGGGACAAGGTGACCGCCTACGACCACGCCTACCCGGATAAGCAGGTGACGGTGGGTACCTTCCCGCTGGCGACCGATGCCGACGTGGAACAGGCCGTCGCCGTCGCCAAAGCGGACCCGGAAGGGTGGCGCAAAACGACCCGGCGCGAACGGCATGCCCTGATCAGCGAGGCGGCCAAGATCATCCACCGTGAGCGGGGCAACCTTATGGGGATCGCCGCCGCCGAATGCGGCAAGGTCTTTAAAGAGTGTGACATCGAGATCTCTGAAGCGATCGACTTTGCCCAGTTCTACCCCCGTTCCCTCGAAAAACTGGAAGCCCTTAAAACGGTACAGAGCATGCCAAAGGGTGTGGGGGTCGTCATCACACCGTGGAACTTCCCCGTCGCCATCCCGGCGGGCGGGATCATCTCTGCACTGATCACGGGCAACACAGTCATCGTCAAACCGGCCAGCGCCGCCGCCCTGACAGCCTATCAACTCTGCCAGTGCTTCTGGGAAGCAGGGATCTCCAAAAAAGTGTTGCAGTTTATGCCGTGCCGCGGTGAAGGGGCGGGCGAAACATTGAGCACCCATAAGGATGTGGACTTTGTTATCTTTACGGGCGGGACCGATGCGGCGATGCGTATTCTGAAAAAGAACCCCACCGTCCATATCTCCGCCGAGACCGGGGGTAAAAATGCCACGATCGTCACGGCCATGGCCGACCGCGACCTGGCAATCAAGAACGTCCTCCACTCGGCATTCAGCAATGTCGGCCAGAAGTGTTCGGCCACCTCGCTCCTGATCCTTGAGAAGGAGGTGTATGACGACCCAGCCTTTAAATCGGCCCTGGTCGATGCCGCCCGCAGTATGCCCGTCGGCTCCCCCTGGGAACTTCAAAGCCGTATCGGGCCCCTTATCCAGCCACCCAAAGGTGACCTGAAGAACGCGATCGAAATACTCGAGCCGGGTGAATCCTGGGCACTTCAGCCTGCAACCGTGGATAACAACCCCTACCTCATCTCACCCGGGATAAAATGGGACGTGCAGGCCGGCAACTTCTGCCACACCCACGAACTCTTCGGTCCGGTCATCGCGGTTATGCGGGCTGAGAACCTGGAGCATGCCATCGAGATGGTCAATGCAACGGGGTACGGTCTGACATCGGGCCTCGAGTCCCTGGACGAACGCGAACATGCTGTCTGGCGCGATGCGATCCGGGCGGGGAACCTCTACATCAACCGTTCCACCACCGGGGCGATCGTCCTGCGTCAGCCCTTCGGCGGAATGGGCAAATCGGCCATCGGTGCCGGCATCAAGGCCGGCGGCTGGAACTATGTCACCCAGTTTGTCACCTTTTCCGAAGGCGAGACCATACAGCGGGAACATGAACCCGACTCGGCACTGGCCCGCACCGTCGCAGGACTGGACGCTGCCCTCTTTCACAACGAGACCGCAACACTGGACCGCCTTGCCTATGCCATAGCCAGTTACGAAAAAGCGTACCGGGAGCATTTTACACGCGAAGTCGATTATGTCGGCCTACGGGGGGAAGAGAACCTTCAGCGCTACCTGCCGCGCGATTCCGTTCTTTTGCGTCTGCGGGGCGATGAGACACTTTTTGATATCCTGGCGGTCGTTTCGGCGGTCAAGATCGCAAAGATCCCGCTTCACGTCGCCATGACACCGAGCGAAGGAGATCGGACACACCAGATCGAACGCCTTCTTTCATCCCTGTTAGATGAGAGTGACACGGTCTCCCATCGGGATGATGCATCCGTTGCCGGTATGCTCAGCGGTTTTGGTGCTATTCGCTATATCGGTGAAGAGACGATCAGTCGCGAGGTCTTCGATGCGGCTGCCGCATCAGGCAGACATATCCATGCGAACCGGCCTGTTTCGGAGGGTCGTATTGAGTTGATAAACTATTTTGTGGAACAGAGTATTACCTATCGCTATCATCGCTACGGCAATCTCGGGAAGAGAGGGGAGTAAAAAAAGTACCGGGCGAAGCCGCCCGGTCTGCTGCTAGAGTTACTCTACAACAGTGACGTTTTCGGCTTGGGGACCTTTTTGGCCTTCACCGATTTCAAATGTTACTTTTTGACCTTCAAAAAGTGTGCGTCTACCGCCGGTTCCGTTAATGGCACTGAAGTGTACGAATACGTCTGCTCCGCCGTTGTCTTGCTGGATGAATCCATACCCTTTTTCTTCGTTAAACCATTTAACGCTACCTGTAACTAGTTGATCTGACATAGTACCTCTTTGTTCGTTCCGGCTGTCATACCGGATGTTGTAAAATCAAGAAGCTTGCGATGAAATTTATTTCCTGGAAGGCAAATAAGTAGATTTTGATACTGTAGAGTACTCGAAGATCTATATCGAAGTTTCCCGTATCAACGATTATATCACCTTTTTAAACAAATGGGTGACATTTTTTTAAAAAATATTTTTTGCCCTAACGATGCGGGACCACACGGTCTTTCCCTTCGGCCTTGGCCCGGTAGAGTGCTTTGTCGGCATTATGGACGGAGACCTCGACCGTTTCGTTAAAATCAAACTCGCTTACCCCGAAGCTGCAGCTTAATCCCCCCACCTCTTCAAACTCATATTCGCCGATCACCCGACGCAGCTTCTCCGCGACCTTGACGGCATCATCCAGGTGCGTCTCCGTACAGACGATCACAAACTCTTCGCCGCCCCAGCGACCGAAGTGGTCGGACTCCCTGACGGATGAGCGGACCAGTTTGGCGATCGTCTTCAGGACCTTGTCCCCCCGATTATGTCCGTAGACGTCATTGATCTTTTTGAAGTTATCCACGTCGAACAGGATAAGCGACAGGGGCTGGTCATACCGGTGGCCCCGTTTAAACTCTTTTTGGATCACCTCGTCTATCCGACGGCGATTGGCGATCTTGGTCAGGTGATCGAGATTGGTCAGTTTGCCAAGGATACGGTTTTTATGGAGCAGCTTGCGGTGGGTCTGTTTGATATCACGGATATAAAACCCGAACCCATAGCGCAGGATAAAAAAGATCACCGCCACCAGGATCACCGACGAGATCCCCAGGACCCATTTAAACAGCGCCATGGCCCGGGTGAAAAAATCCATCTTTTTGACCAGGATGATCTGACCGATCGCCGTCCCCGCACAATCGTACAGATCAGCCCCCTTAAAGAGGAGACGGTCGGTACGCTCTTTGGTACGCAGGATCGTATACCGCGCATCGATCTCGTCCAGCCGTCTGACCAGATCGAAAGAACCGCAGTTGGAACGGATCACGGCGTGTCCGTCGACAGTACGGATAAAACGGCTGCGCATCCCGGGGTGGTTTACATACTCCTCTTTGAGCAGCATAATGCTCTTGATATCAAACTCATTGGCCAGCATGTCCAGCATATACCCCACGTCCACCCCAAACTCCATGACCCCGGACATCACACCGTCCGTACCGATCGGTACGGCAATACAAAAGCGGGTACTCCCGTCCACGTCGACCCCCGTCTGCACTTCTCCCGTAGCTACTGCCAGGTTGACGATATCGTTCTGACCGTCACGCCGGTACCGGCTGACATCCCCCTCTTCCAGACGGACACTTGTGTCGGAACGGTTGGAGTGGTAGCGCAGCCGGTTGATATAGCCGTTATCTTCCTGGAGGCTTTCAAAAAGCGTGCCGAGCCGCCGACCCAGTTCTGAAACATCCGCCGTTTCTAAAGCATCGATAATCCCGTTGCGCTGAGCGATATTGTGGGCACTGTTTTCCAGTTCGTGATAGAGATTTTTTAGGGTGAAGCGGTAGATCGTCCGGATGCGCCCGCTGTCCTCTTCGATCAGGCTCTCCATTACCATGGATTGTTGGCGATCGGCCATGACGATAAAAAATGCGGTCAGTCCCAGAATAAGGACCATAATAAAGAGAATAATCCTGTTTTCAAGCCGGCTGTCTGTCAATCCAATCCCTTCTGAGGAAATTCAGCGAGACCCCGAAAACCGTAAATTTGTGAATAAATTGTGACTAAAACGGTACTTGATTATGGCAGATTTTTTTCAAGAGCAGCTTAAAACTTCACGCCGTTCACTTACCTCTTTTTTTGACCGACTCTTGAAGTTTATCCCATATCCGGACCATGGCATAGGTATCCAGCTTGCAGTACTCCAGAAGGCTTGTCCGGATCGCTGCGGCTTCAGCAGGGTCTTTCACCAGGTGCAGCATCGCATAGGCATTCATCGCCTCACCCCCGTGCCCAATAGCCATACCGCTGTAGGAGAGCTCAGGCACCAGGGCCGGCAGGACGGTTTTGATGGAGTGGCGGCCGTTCATGGCACGGGTGTAGTACAGCCCCTGCTCAAACGGGTACATCAGGTCCGCAAACCGTCCGAGCATCGCCTCCAGTCCTTCGCCAAGATCCTCGAAGTTTTCCGCCAGCCGTTTGATCACACTTTTTTCAAATGACTGGTTATAGGCCAGGATTGTCCCCTCCTTACCCATCACGGCCACCAGTTTTTCCGCCAATTGACGGCGCGGATCGTATCCCGACTCGGCCAGGAACTCGATATGCTCCGCCTCACCGCCCTCTTTCCTGACGATGTGCAGGGAGAACTGAAACGGGATCTGCTCATAGGGGCGGAGATTGTCAAAACGCGGCACTGCCTGCTGGAAGGTCTCAAAATCGAGGAAATAGACCGGGAAACGAATCTGTTCGAGGAATCCCGAAAGGGAAGTGATGTCAATAAAGTCCCGTCCGGTCAATTCGGCATCGACCTGGCGCTGCTGCGCCGGGCTCAGGTCGACCTCCCCCGCAAGTTCCTCGAAACGGACGATCCCGCGGCGGTACAGCTCGAATTTTTTGTTTCCGGGCAGTTTATGCAGATCAAATACCGATGGGGTAGGGACATCCCTCCAGCAGTGGTGTTTGAAGTCGCACTCGTACGGGTCGTTGCACCAGGAACCGATATGAATATTGGGTTTGTCCTTTTTGATCGACAGCAGGTCGTCCACCGTCTTGATCACCTCTTCCTGGCGCCGTTTGACCACCTGGGTAATGTTCTTTTTTATAAAAAGCCGACTGACGTCCAGCGCCCCGGTTCTGACATATTTATTGTTGATATGAAGGATATAGCTCCGCGACAGCGGTACCTTGCAGAGTGTAAGAACCGCCCATTTGATGGCGGCTTCGTTGAAGTATACATCCTTGATTCCCGCACTGCTTTTGATCTCATAAAGGGCATATCCCGTCTCTTCAAGGAGCATGGCATCGACCCGTGTCACCATGTCCCCATGAATGAACACCGCATCAAAAATCAGAGCCTCCTCCCGCTCCAGTGCCTTGCGTGTCGCCCTGGCCGCGGACTTCTCCGTGCGCCCGGAGATACGAAGCCCCTCACCAAAGAAGCGGATCGCTTCGGCTTCCACCTCCTCTTTGACCATCTGCTTCCAGGCATTGCCGGTCGTATCACACTGTTTCAGCTCGGGACGGTGCGCTTCAAGCCAGTACCGTTTTTTGCACTGAAACCCTTTGAGCAGCCGCCCGTCACTGACCGGTTTATTCCCCATCTTCGTAAATAACTTTTTTGATACATTCCGCACTAAACGCTTCATACTCCCCTTTGTCAATCTGCTTTAACAGGTCCGACTTCCCGGCATCCCGCGCAATCTGTTCGATCTCGTCATCCTTGCCGAAACACCCGACGTAGTTGTGTATCCCCCGTTCCCACGCCGCATCATCGAGCGCAAGTTTATCATTGACCAACTGGTCGATATAGTAGAGTTTATAGATCGCGATGGCCCGGGGTTGAAGGTTTTTGTTTTTTAAAAAGCCCTGTAACATCTTATGCATCGGCTCAAACTCCCCGGCCCTTCCGTATGCCATCGCCTCTTCAAAGCGGTTATTGAGGAACCGGTCAAGCTTCCGGTATTCGGGAAGTTCAATAAGGAATTCGTTGCGCGATACCAGCCCGAGGGCGACCAGGAACGACTTCTCTGAAATCGCTTTCATA
This sequence comes from Campylobacterales bacterium, assembly GCA_050297855.1. Lineage (GTDB taxonomy): Bacteria > Campylobacterota > Campylobacteria > Campylobacterales > SZUA-545 > SZUA-545. Next base: position 84,755 of record JBNKTC010000005.1, on the reverse strand, counting down.
AACGAAAGGGTCACTTTCAGACGGCTGATCTCCTCTTTGAGCCGGGCATTGATCTTGGGAAAATGTTTCTCCACCACGAGGGCGATCTCCAGGGCTTCATTAAACTCCTGCATCTCCATGTGGAGTTCGAAAAAGAACTCGAGGTTGGATGCATAATCTGCATACTCCCGGTAGACCGGTGCCTCTTTTAGTAGCGGATACTTTTCGAACAGTTTTCCCAATATCCCATACTCTTTCTGTTTGTAGAGAAGGCGCGCCTTATTAAAAAGCGTCGGCTGGTCGAAAAGTTTTTTAATAAGTGCTGCTTTGGCGGAGACATTGGCATAGGGGGCCAGCATTTTATTGGCACCTATCCGGTCGGGGATTTTTGCCGTCAAGAGGTATCCCGCCTTATCAAAAGCGTCAGAAAAATCCGCCTCCAGTTTCTCATAAATCGTCAGTTCGCGATACTTCTCATCTGATGCGGCTACACGGTAGGCCATATCCAGATCTCCCCGGTTGATCATCTGCGCAAACTCGTAGATCTTCTTCGCAAATTTCACGTTGGTCTGGATCTTTGTATAGTGTTTGGAATCTGCTTCAAAGGGTTTAAGCATCTGTTTTGCCTCGTCGAGCTTGCCCGTTATGATCAGCCCCAGTGATTCTTTAAGCAGCTCTTCAAAGCGTGCATCCAACTTCTCCTTCGTTGCCGAAAAGCCGAGCAGCGGATCATTTTCGATCAGCGCGTAGCACTGCCTGTAGTTCTCTTCAGAAAAGGCCTCCTCAAGTTTTGCCTGGGCCGCATGGGTGTCCACCCCCTTCATCTCCCCGTTCTCGAATATAAAATAGAGCATCTTTCCGAATAACTTGATATCAAGGATACAGTAGGGGGAGGTGTGGATGATCCGCTTCTCGGCTGTCTCATTCTCCAGGTCCGCCATATGGAGGTTCCCTTTTTTGTCACCGACCAAAAGATATTTGTCATTCTCTTCGACATACATGCTCATGGGCCAGGCCGGACAGAACAGGAGCGTACGGATCGTCTTTTTTTTCAGAAAGTCATAAAGTGTCACTTTTCCGTTGCGGTCACCCAGGACGATCCGGTTCTTTTCATGGAGAAAACGGATACTGATGATCACCCCGTCCATCTGCCCGGTCCCGCAGTAAAGGACTTTATTCCGGTGGAGGTCGTAGATGGTCAGACTCTTGTCATAGGAGCTGTATGCCAGCAGGTTCCCGTCTCGGTTAAATGCCATTGTGGCGATGTAGTCCGAGCGCCGGGGGAGGGTGGCATAAAGGCGTCCGTTTTTACAGTTGTAGACAAAGACTTTCCCGTTATTGTCACCGGTGGCAAAAAGATGATTTTGATTATCGAATTCTGTACATTCGAGCTCTTCACTACTCCAAAAGAGTTTTTTTACCACCAAATACTTACCCTTTTTACTGTTAAAGGCCAAAAGGTAGGTCGCTTTGTGCTGGGCAAAATAGAGCACCAGAAGGCGTCCGTTGATACTGGAACCGGTTGCTCTGTGATGGGGGTGGGGGATGGGGGAGTTAAATTTTTGGACCGCACTCAGTTTTCCCTTGGCCCGGTCAAAAAAGATCAGACTGGTACTATTGTCGACCCCGGCGAAAAAAGGACTGCTGAAAACCGCATGATGTATCGGCCGTTTAAAATTGAACTGTTCGGTAAACTCCATAATCTCCTCTGCCCTTTATGTTCCGAAATAGAGTGAGCGGTACAACTCGACAGCATGCCGGTCCGAAAGTGACGCGATAAAATCGGCGATCACCCGCTCCTTTTTTTTGTACCGTTCCATCCGCTCCTGGTATTCCCGCGGCAGCATCTGCGGCTCTTCGAAAAACGCTTTGAATAGTTTATTGATACATACCTTACCAGTATACATTTTTTTTAATACCTCTTCGTGCCGGTAGAGTTCCCGGAAAAGGATTTTTTTCAGACGGGAGAGTCTGGTACGCACCTCTTTGGAAAAACCGATCGGCATCCTTTCGGATGCGGGGATTGGATCGGCTGTCACAGTGGAGTTTTCGATCAGGTCGGTGATCAGGTAGCTGATCAGCTGGCTGACAAAACGGTAACGGTAGAGTTCACCTCCCTCGTCCAGACCTTCGCCCCGGATGCGTTCGCGGATCTCCCCGACCAGCTCGGATGCACCCAGTGTCTCAAAAGAGATCAACCCGTGCTGGATCCCGTCGTCTATATCGTGACTGATGTATGCAATCTCATCACTGTGATCGACGACTGCCGCCTCCAGGGCGGGATGCAGGTCCAGGCGAAACTGCTCCTTGATCGCTGCAGGAATAAAAGATTTTTCATAGGGGGATGAGTGTTTTAAAATCCCTTCCAGTGTCCCCAGGGTCAGGTTCAGCCCGTTAAATGCCTGATACCGTTTTTCCAGTGATGTGACGACCCGGAAAGATTGAAAGTTGTGCTCAAATCCGTTCACATTCCCATAGTCTTTAAGGACCCGGTCCAGCTCGTCGCCGCCCACGTGCCCAAAAGGGGTGTGGCCCAGATCGTGGGAGAGGGCGATCGCTTCGCTCAGCGCTTCGTTAAGCCCGAGATTGCGGCTGATGGTCCGGGCGATCTGGCTCACCTCAATAGAGTGGGTAAGCCGGGTACGGAAATAATCCCCGTCGGTATTGATAAAGACCTGGGTCTTGTACTCCAGGATACGGAAACTCCGGGAGTGGACGATCCGGTCACGGTCCCTGGAGTAGGGGTCCCTGAAATCATTTTCTGTCTCATATAAACGCGCTTTTCTATTCATAAAGTAGGCTTAAGCAAAATAGATTCCCAAACAACCATCCCCGCAAAAATCCCGGTGCGTCGTTCTTTATAACCCTTCTGCGCTATAATTTTCCAAATCAATCAAGGGAGATTTTGTGAAGGTAACCCTCAACCACTACACCCCGCTCACCATCTGTTCCACCGCTATCCGGACCTGTTGGCAAAGTTTTGACAAAAGCGACAACGGCGGCGAGAAGGATCGTGAACTGATCGACCGTGTCGGTAATAAATTTAAACATGCATCCACCCTCGAACACCTCAACTACAGTTTCTATATCGAAGGGATCAGCCGGGCCCTGCTGCAGGAACTTGCCCGCCACCGGATGGCCTCCCTGTCGGTCAAAAGTACACGCTACACGCTAAAAGAGCTTAAGACCGAAGAGCCTTTCGACCCGAAAGAGAAGCAGCGTGCCGCCAAATATCTTGTCCTGACGGATAATAAGATCGTGGACGAGATGAGCATAAAAGCCCTGGAAAACCTTCGAAACGTCCTCGCCCAGGGAATCTCCAACGACATTGCAAAGTACTGCCTTCCCGAAAGCTACAAGACCGAGCTGACCTGGACCATCAATGCCCGCAGCCTCCAGAACTTCCTGAGCCTGCGCAGCAATAAATCCGCGCTCTGGGAGATCCGCAAACTGGCGCATATCATCTTTGACGCGCTTCCGGCTGACCACCGCTATCTTTTTGAAAGCTGCATCGAGGATCTCTGATGCCAAGCGAAGACGAAAAGTACATGCGCCTGGCCATTGCCGTCACCAAAGAGGGGATTGAAAGAGGCCAGACGCCCTTCGGATCTGTTATCGTAAAAGAGGGGAGGGTGATCGCCTCCTCCCACAACCAGGTGTGGCTTGATACCGATATCACCGCCCATGCGGAGGTCACTGCCATCCGCAACGCCTGCAAAAACCTCGGGGATATCGACCTCTCCGGTGCCACGATCTACTCCACCACCGAGCCGTGCCCCATGTGTTTCAGCGCCAGCCACTGGGCCCGTCTCGACCGGATTGTCTACGGTGCCACGATCGAGGACGCAGCCAAGGCAGGGTTTCACGAACTCTCCATCCATAACACTATCATGAAAGAGATCGGCGGCAGCGAGATCGCCATCACCCCCGGGGTACTGCAGGAGGAGTGTGCAGCTCTTTTTGAGCTCTGGAACGCACGGGAAGATAAACGGGCCTATTAACCATAGCCCCCGGTCTCCCGTCTTGAAATGACTGCCACAAACTATAATAATTCTCATAATCACTATAAATAGAATGGATCGTCTGCTTATTTAGGAATGATACTGATAATTATTCTGAATATATGACCGCTTTACAGGCCTGGATAGGTGTCGGACCATCTTTAGTGATGGCCCGATAGGGGAAGTCACACTTTTTTGAACTGCTCGATAAATTCGTGGATATCATCATAAAGGGCTTGCAGGTCCTCTTCGTGTTCCACTTCATCCGTCAGGATCTGGGAGGCGATATCGTAGGTGACGATATCTTTCCCCTCCGTCAGGTCGATGATCTTGGAATAGACCTCGATCGCACACTGTTCGCCCTTGATCGCCTGTTCCAGTACGGGGATCACGTCAGGGTTGGTCGGTGCCTCGTAGGCACAATTGGCATATTTAAACCAATCTTTCGGATCGATCACCGGTGTACCGCCGAGCTGGATGATCCGGTCGGCAACCAAATTGGCATGACGCAGCTCGTCTGCGGCATGTTGATCCAGCTCGGCGATTGCCGCATCTTTCATGATCCCCTTGACCACTTTGGACTCGCTGAAATACTGGTAATAGGCCAGCCACTCGTCGCAGTAGGCGCGGTTAAGCAGATCGATCACCTCTTTTGCTTCGATACCTTTTAGGATTGATATACCTTTACGTGCCATGATTTTCTCCTTATATCTGGATATATTTGGATGCGGGGACTCCGCAGATCGGACAGTTCTCGGGTGGTGTGCCCATCTCGATATGTCCGCATACTGGACAGAGATAAAAGTCGGTCTCCGTCAGATCCTGTCCTTTTTCGACCGCCTCGATGGCCAACTCGTAAAGACGGGCATGTACCTGCTCTGCCTCTACGGCATATTTGAACATCTTTTTAGCCTTATGACCCTCTTTTTCGGCCTGTTCGAGCATCGGGGGATACATATCCTCGAACTCATACGTTTCACCCCCTTTGGCTACCTTGAGGTTCTCCAGCGTCGAGTTTATGCCGTCCATTGCCTTTAGATGCCCTTCTGCATGGATCTGCTCTGCCCATGCTGTCGTTCTGAAAAGGCGGGCGATATTGCCAAAGCCCTCTTTCTCGGCTGCCCTGGCAAACGCCTCATACTTCTGGAATGCCTGGCTCTCGCCGGCAAATGCCGTCTTTAGGTTTTCATCTGTTGTTGCCATTGTTGTCCCTTTACATAATTACTTCGTAAGTCTCCATTGTAACACCATTTTTTATTTAACTATTCTTAAATAAGAAAAATTCTTGATTAATAATTTTTTTATTCTAAAGGGACTATAATTGTCCCATATCTGGCACTAAGGAGAACCTCATGCAGGAGTACGCTACACTGTTAAAGAAGTATGACCTCAAGGCAACCACGCCCCGACTGGCCATACTGGAGCAGATCGATCATGCCGGTCACTCCTCCATTGAGGAACTCTCCGGCCTGGTATGCTCAAAGTACCCCACAGTCTCCCTGGGTACGATCTATAAAAATGTCGAAAGTATGACCGAAAAGGGTCTGCTGACCCCCATCGCGATTACCAATGAGAAGCAGAAATATGAGATCACCAAAGCACCTCATATTCATCTTATCTGCCAATCTTGCCTGAGCGTCATGGATACGGCGTATATGCCGATCCCCGAGTTCAAAAAGATTGCCGATGAGAACGGCTTCGAGCTCCATAAAGAGACAATCAATCTCTATGGACTCTGTCCCGTATGTCGTCAAACCAACCAAAAGGAAAACGAATGAGATTCACAGGTTTATTACTCACAGGTACACTGGCAGTCGGTGCCTTTGCATCAGACGCACTGATCGGCCAAGCTAAAGAGGCAGGCCTTCTTCCGATCCCATCGGAAAAAAGCGCCTTGATGAAGCTGATCGACGATCCCAAAAACCCGATTACCGATGCGAAAGTAGAACTGGGTAAAAAACTCTACTTCGATCCGCGACTTTCCAAAAGTGCCCTGATCAGCTGTAATACATGTCACAACCTCGCAACCGGCGGTGTCGACGGTGTCGCTGCGGCGATCGGCCATAAGTGGACCGCCAACCCGCACCACCTCAACTCTCCTACCGTCTATAATGCCGTGTTCCACAGCAGCCAGTTCTGGGACGGCCGAAGCCCCCACCTGGAAGACCAGGCACAAGGCCCGATGCAGGCAGGACCTGAGATGGCCGCTCCGAAAAACCTCGTAACAACACGGGTCAACTCGATTCCCGCCTATGTCGAGGAGTTTAAAAAAGCGTATGGTAACGGTGTAGATGTCACATTTAAAAGGATCGCCGATACGATCGGTGTCTTTGAAAGAACACTCGTAACCCCGTCCCGTTTTGACAAATACCTCGAGGGCGATGCTACTGCACTGACAAGCGACGAAAAACGCGGACTGAAGACATTCATCGATAAAGGGTGTACAAGCTGCCACAACGGTGTTGCCCTGGGCGGTACGATGCAACCTTTCCCGGTCGTCAATCCGTACAAACACGCCAACCTGGGTGACTTTAAAGGGGATAAAAACGGGATGGTCAAAGTCCCGACACTGCGAAACATCACCGAAACTGCACCTTACTTCCACAACGGTGCCGTCTGGACACTCTCCGAAGCGGTACAGATCATGGGAGATACGCAACTGGGTCTGAAGCTGAACAAAAACGAGACAGCCTCTATTGTGGCATTCCTGAAGAGTCTTGAGGGTGAAAAGCCTGAGATCATCTATCCTGTACTGCCTGCCAGCACAGAAAAGACACCTAAGCCTTCCGCTAACTAATATCTATCTATATTAGCCGGGGAAAGATCCCCGGCTTTCCTTATTCATACTATTAAAACAAACAGATGACGTTCCGTTGATCCCGGCAAAGATCAGTGGAAGTCTACAATCCGACTATGGATGGGACAAACCGGCCGGTTGTTGTGCAGATAGGCTTTTTCAAATGCCGCGATCTGCGCTTTGGAAAACTCGATAGGTTCTTTCAAAACAAACCACTCCACCTTTTCACTGCAGGGGGGCGTCGTCAAAGAGCCGGTATAGTGATAGAACTTCTCGGTATCGGGCATCATGTTTTTCATGTCGATAGTGACACTTTTCTTATGTTCCTCCCGGCCGTGCTCATAGGTAAGGTTGGCGATCAGGTCTCTGAAGACAGGGTTCTCTTTCCCTTCGACAACCATCATACCGATAACGGCAAGTTGTCCCTCTTCACTCTTGTGGACCAGGTGGAACTCGATCGGGTGGTGCCGGTCTCCGATCGTATGCTCACTGGGCGCATGGAAGTGGAATTGCAGCAGTTCATACCGTTTTCCGTCGACCGTCAGAAAACTTCCCGGCGCATAATCGAATTTGATGGTATGGCCGTTGTTGATCTCATCCAGAGGGGAGGTCTTATAATCAAGCTCCAGAACTTTATCGGTATGATGTTTGGTGACAGTCAGGTTGATCGGAGACTGTTCCTGGCCCTTTTGGCACATCTCATATTTGGGACTCAGTTCACCCCAGTGGGACGGTCCTTCCTCCCCCTCATATGACCAGTGCGCCCCGTGATGGGCTGCACCGCAACCTGAAAATATTGCCGCGGCAGCCGCGGAAGTGAATAGTAGATTCAATGATTTCACTCTTGCTCCTTATGAAAAATAGGAGATATAATAGGGTGAAATGTATATAAGATAAATTAATTACAAAAATTTGAAAAAATGATTTAGTGTATCGGTGATGTTTTTACACACCGCCCTTTTTCCCCCATACACGTATATGGGCACGGTCGGAGTAGCAGTACCCTTTTTTGGTGCAGAGTTCGAAAACCGCTTTGTCGTTTTCTCCCATCACTTCGGTACTCTCCCCCAGGGGCATACAGTAGATCGGTACGTCATAATCGGCGGTAACCTGCTCGACCTCTTTTGTCAATGCAGCAATGTTAGCGCGGTCGAGGACAAATTTAAAAAATGAGCCGTTCCCGTTTTCTGCCATAGCACGGATCGCTTTGTGGTTAAGGCGTTTTGTTTCGGGCTCCAGGCTGTTTGAGAGCTTGACTGCCATGGCAAATGTGCATTTCCCATACACGGGGAAGTGGTCAAAATTGATGGCAACTGTGGCATTGGTCTCGATCGTCACACCGCAGCCGTTTTTTAAAAAGTGCTCCAGGACCTCCAGGAGAACGGGATTGGCATAAAAAAGCGTCGGTTCCCCCCCAGTCAGGACGATATCAAACGGACGGCCGTTGGGTACAGCCGCTGCTATATCGGCTATCAGCTCTTCACTTTTTTCGTATATCTTCCAGCTGGAACGGTAGTGCGCTTTGTTGACGGCATGGATCGAATCGCACCCGACCAGCCTCTTGCCGTCGCGGACCACCTCGACACCGAACCCTTCGCACGAGAGGTTGCAGCCGCCCAGACGCACAAAGACCGACGGGTGCCCGGCAAAACGCCCTTCACCCTGGAGGGAGTAGAATATTTCACATACTTCCAGCATCAGCCACCCGTTTCATAAAAGGCGCGGGTCGATTTTTCCCCCTCCTCTTCATGGCTCCAGCGGTTCTTCTCCGGTTTGTTTGCCAGGATCGTCTTAAGCACTCCGGCCGCCCCGTCGATATCCCCGGCACGGATATGATCTTTGATGCTCATCGCCTCGTCGAAATAGAGGCAGGGGATCAAAAAGCCCTCGGCCGTAAGCCGGAGACGATTGCAGTTCTTGCAGAAATCGTCCTTGTGCGGTTCGATGATCCCGAACTGGTAGCCGTCTTCCAGTTCGTAATACTGGGCAGGGGATGAGTGGTCTTTGTCGATCTTTGTGTATCTGTATTTGGCCCCGATGATCTTGAGGATCTCTTCGCTCGGCAGTCCCGTGATCGCCACATCGGCATACTGGTTTTCCATGTACTCGATAAAACGGATCGGGATCTTACGCGATCGGGCGTACTCTAAAAGATCGATGATCTCCCCATCGTTGACACCGCGCATCGGGACCATATTGAGTTTGATCTTAAGCCCGGCGTCCAAAGAGGCATCGATCCCCTTCATCACTTCCTCATACACCTCTTTTTTGGCGATCTTATTGACCACTTCCGGCTTAAGGGAATCGAGGGACATATTGATCCGGTTAAGGCCGGAAGCTTTATAGATCGACGCGTATTTTGGCATCAGGTAGCCGTTGGTGGTCAGAGCCAGGTCAATGTCGGGATTGTGATCGTGGATCATCTTGATAAAGTGTTCTAGCCCTTCGCGCAGGGTCGGCTCACCCCCGGTGATACGGATCTTCTTGACCCCTTCGTCCATGGCGATGCGAACAAATTTAAAGAGCTCTTCGAAGGAGAGGAGGTTCTCTCTCGGTACCCACGAGAAGGGTTTTTCGGGCATGCAGTAGAGACACCGGAAATTGCACCGTTCTGTTACGGATATTCTCAGGTAGTCGACGACACGCCCGTGCTGGTCTATTAACATTGCTTATTCTTTAGATGAAAATTTGCGCAATCTAAACAAAACTCTGCTTAAAAGTGACTATCCATTATCGGTCTGTCGAGAATCTTAAGGTCGTCGATCTTGTTGCCGCTGATCACGACGCGTACGAAGTCTCCCGGCTTGTACTTATCGGCACCGTCTTCATATTCCCCCCTCAGGATCAGCCCTTCGGTTGTCAGGATCTCAAGTTTGTAGCTATAGGTCCGGGAATTCATCATCCCCATTACATACCCCGTCACATCCTTCTGCTTGACCATACTGATGGTGCCGATATAGTTTTGGGGTGGCTCTCCCCAGAATGAACATGATGCAAAAAGTAACACAATGGGCACAAATAGGATAATTTTTATCCGATTCATTATAAGTCTCCGTAATTTTAAGTTGGGTTTTAAGAAAGCTCCGATTAAATTAACCTACATTATCGTAAATTCTATCATACAAAAGGAAAATAAACATGGCAACTACAATGCTTAAAGGTAATACAGTAAATCTTGCAGGATCTGACGTAAACGTTGGTGATGCGGCTCCGGCGGTAACGCTTCCGAACAAAGGTCTTGAAGACAAAACAGTAGGCGGTTCCAAAGATAAAGCACAGCTTCTTATCGTTGTTCCTTCCCTTGACACAGCAGTCTGTGCTACGGAAACTCGTAACTTCAATACAAAAGCGGCATCCATCGACGGTCTTGAGACATATGTTATCTCCATGGACCTTCCGTTTGCAGCAGGAAGATTCTGTTCTACAGAAGGGATCGAAAACCTCGATGTCCTTTCCGACTTCAGAACAAAAGAGTTCGCGAACAAATACGGTATGCTGATCGCTGACGGTGCCCTTGCCGGTGTTACTGCCCGTGCCATCTTTGTCATCGGCAAAGACGGCAAAGTCGCGTACAAAGAACTGGTACCTGAAATCACTGAAGAGCCTAACTACGACGCAGCTCTTGACGCTGCAAAAGCTGCGGTTTAATCCCGCTTAACCCCCATGGCCCCGATTCCGGGGCCATTATTTATTCACTTCTTAAGAATCCCATCAACTCTCTTCCTGTAGACTCGTAAACATTATTTTTTCTTATTCGAGGCTGCTTTGAACCCTAAAAAGGTAACGTATAACCGTCTGATTCTCTTTATTATTTTCGTCTCACTGGTCTTCAGCCTGGTCAGCACAATGGTCTACAGCGCCTATCTCAAACGCCACGCCATCGAAGAACTCGCCAAAGATGAAGCCAAAAAGACCAGCCTTTTTGTTTTTGAAAGCCTCTATTCCGCCATGTCCAAAGGGGTAAACAAAGCGGAGATTGCCCACATCATCACCCGCCTAAACGGTGTCGACCCCAACCTCGATATCGAGGTCTATCGAAGCGCCAAGGTGGCCGAACTGTTCGGGGATGAGCCCGCCTCGGAGAGAGCACGGACGAATGACATAGAGGTAAAAAAAGCCCTGGAGGGTGAAGCCCTGCTGCAAAAACACGGAGACGACTATATCCGTTATCTCTATCCCGTTGAGGTACAGGACGACTGCCTTCGATGCCATACCAATGTCGCAATCGGCGATATCAACGGGGTGATCGATCTGCGCTACAACATATCCAACATCCGGATATCACTCAACTCCCTGATCAAATCACTGATCTCCTTCTTTTTGATCTTCCTCTCCGTGATCTTCATCTTCCTCTACCTCAACCTCAAATATAACGTCGTCAACCCGATCGGAAGTTTCATTGCGACAATCAAGACCCTGATGCAGGGGCATGACCTCTCCAAACGGGTCGAACTTAAGACGAAGATCTCCGAGATCAAGGATATCGAGAGCTTTTTCAACCAGCTGCTTGAATCACTCCAAAAGCAGTTTTATACCGATTCCCTCACCGGTCTGCCCAACCGCCGCAAGGTGTTCGAGGTAGTCGGCCGCTGCGAAAGCTGTACGATGGCGATCATCAATATCGACGACTTCAGCCAGATCAACGACTTTTACGGCAGCAGGATAGGGGACCTCGTCCTGATCGAAGTGGCCAAAAAGATCGAAACCCTTTTAGACGATCGTTATACTCTTTACCGCCTTGGCGGCGACGAGTATGCCCTGATCAAGGAGGATACAGAAGAAGTGGAGGAGTTTGAGAAGATCCTGGCCCATATCCTCAAAAAGCTGGAAGAACGGTTTGTTGTCGAAGGCGGACAGGACATCTCCCTCAACCTCACAGGCGGTGCGGCCATCGGCTGTGAAGATATCCTCATCAAATCCAATATCGCCCTTAAAAACGCCAAAAAAAGCAAAAAAGACTACCTCTTTTATGAAGAGGGGATGTTTGTCGCTGAAGAGTATGAGAACAATATCCGGTGGACCCAGATCCTCAAAGAGGCGATCAGGGAGAACCGGCTGACCACCTTCTACCAGCCCATCGTCAACAACCAGACCGGCAAGATAGAAAAATACGAAACCCTCATCCGCATGGTCGACAAAGACGGTACAGTGATCTCTCCTTATTTCTTCCTGGACATCGCCAAACGCTCCAAACTCTATCCCCACATCACACGGACCGTGATCAAAAACGCCTTTGAGGCCTTTGAAAAGAGCAGCTGCGACTTCTCCATCAACCTCTCGGTCAATGACATCCTCGATACCCAGACGGCAGAATATCTTAAAAAGACCGTTGCCGCCTCCCCGGCGTCAGACCGGGTCGTCTTCGAACTCCTGGAGTCCGAAGGGATCGAAAACTACGCCGATGTGAGCGATTTTATCAACTATGTCAAACGGTACGGATGTAAGATCGCCGTGGACGATTTCGGAACGGGGTATTCCAACTTTGAATACCTCCTGGAGATGAAGGTGGACTATATCAAGATCGATGCGGCCATGATCAAAAATATCGACCGCGTCAAAAACTCCGAACTGGTCACGGAGACGATCGTCGACTTTGCCAAAAAACTGGGGATTAAAACGATTGCGGAGTTTGTCCACTCCAAAGAGGTATATGAGAAGGTCAAGAGTATCGGGGTGGACTATTCCCAGGGATACTACCTAGGAAAGCCGGAAAGCACCCTAAAAGAAGAGATCTAGATAATTATGACCTCTTCCTCAAGTTGAACGTTAAAACGGCTTAAAACCTCGTTTTTGGCCAATTCGATAAGGGCAAGGGCATCTTCCGCCTTCCCCTGACCGAGGTTGACCAGGAAATTGGCGTGCCTGGCGCTAAAGGCCATGTCCCCGATACGGTGGCCCTTCAGGCCGGCATCTTCGATCAGTTTGGCGGCGTAATGGGGGAGGGGGTTTTTAAAACAGCTCCCGGCACTGGGCTGAGGCGGCTGGTTCTCCCGCATCTTCATAAACATCTCAAACCGCTCCTCAGAAAACCCCGGTTCGATTTCAAACGTTGCTTCCAGGATCACTCCCTCGATGTCCGTATGGCGATAGCTGTGGGGGATCTGCGCTTTTTGAAATTCACCGCGGTTGGTCTTGACCGAAAGAAGATGGTTGAATATCTCCCACGCCTTCAACCCCGCATTCATCTTCACCATCCCCCCGACGTTGCCCGGGAGCTTGGAGAGGAACTCCAGGTTGGCGATATCATGTTTGCGAACGAAGGAGAGGAGCTTGCCGCTGGAAGTGGCGGCACCGACGACCAGCTTTCCCCCCTCGATACGGATGTTGTCAAAATCTTTGGAGAGTTTGGCCAGTTTTTTCGTCCTTCCCGTCACCAGGAGGTTGCTGGCTGCCCCGATAATAAAATAGTCCGGCTTATCCCAATCGCACGAATCGATAAGCTCGACATCCATAACGGGCCCGACATGCAGAGTGGAGTAGTGACTAAAGTCTATACGCTTAGTAGTCATGCTTCGTATTCGATCGGATCTTCTACTCCGGCCTTTTCGAAGCCTTTGAGACGTAGACGGCAGCTGTCGCAGACACCGCACGCTTTGTCTGAGTTTTTATAGCAGCTCCAGGTGTAGTTAAGGGGAACCCCCAGACGGACCGACTCGGCGACGATGTCCTCTTTCTTCAGATGCACCAGCGGAGTCTCGATCGTGATCCGGGTCTCTTTCCGGGTACCCTGGTTGATCGCCCGCTCCATATCGCTGATATAGGCATCGGTACAATCCGGATAGCCGCTGCTGTCCTCCTCCACGACACCGATGAAGATCGCCTCGGCCCCCTCTTTCTCCGCTACGCTGGCGGCGATGGAAAGAAAGATACCGTTGCGAAACGGTACATAGGTGACCGGGACAATCCCCTCTTCGACGCCACCGATGGGTACGTCTATCTTACTGTCGGTCAGTGCAGACCCACCGATCTTGGTAAAGAAGGGTAGATCGATCACCACGGGGACCTTGACATCCAAGCTACCGGCGATCTTGTAAAACGAATCGCGCTCCCGCTCCTCGGTCCGTTGCCCGTAGTCAAAATGCAGTGCAATGATCTCGTATCCCGCAGCTTTTGCTTTATAGGCAGCCAAGGCGCTGTCCATGCCGCCGCTGATGATACAGACCGCTTTTTTATTCATCTTATGCCAATGGTGCGACCATCAGGGTCACAAAGTAGCCGCCGACCAACAACCATGCGAAAAGCAGCGTGGCCAGGTAGATCGGCTTGAGTCCGGCATTTTTGATCTTGTTCATATTGGTCTCGATTCCCAGAGCTGCCATCGCGATGGCCAGCAGGAAGACGTCAAACTCGTTAATCGCTTCTACTATCCCGTCGGAGAAAAGGTTCAACGAGTTAAGACCACTGACCGCAATAAAGACAAAAACGAACCAGGGGATCGGGATCGATTTAAGATCCATCTTTCCGTCTCCGCTCTTCTTTGCCAGGTAGAAGCTCAGCACGATCAGAAGCGGCGCAAGCATCATGACACGGGTCAATTTGACGATCGTCGCATCTTCACCCGCAAGCGGGGAGATACCGAACCCGGCGGCAACAACCTGCGCTACTTCGTGTACGGTCGATCCGACATAGATACCGAACAGCTTATCATCCAGTCCCGGGAAATATCCCGCCTTATAAAGGATAGGGTAGACAAACATGGAGATCGTCCCAAAGATGGTTACTGTTGCTACGGCCAGCGCTGCTTTATAGCTTTCGGAGCTGAGCACCCCTTCAGTCGCCAGTACTGCACTGGCTCCGCAGATGGAGCTTCCAGAACCGACCAGGATGGAAGTGTCGCTGTCAAGTTTAAAGATCTTCTTACCGAGCCAGACAGCCAGAAGGAATGTCGTAGTCAGCATCACCGCATCGGCGATCAAACCCGCAGGACCGACATGATAGATCTGCTGGTATGTGATCCGGAAACCGAGCAGGACAATCGCGATCCGCAGCACTTTTTTCAGTGAATAGGTAATCCCGCTCTGAAGCTCCTTCGGCATCCGATGGTGCAGCAGGTTCCCATAAACGATACCGAGTACGATTGAAATAATCAGTGCACTGATACTCAGACTCTTAAAGAGGTCCAGCCCCGCCAGGTACATTGAGGCCAATGCGAACATCGACGTAAACATGATCCCAAGAAGATCCTTCGACTTGGGTACGTAATCCAGTAACATCTTAAACATCTATATCCTTTATATCTATATCCCCCGCCCGGGAGTCGGACCGCTCCACCCCTGCGGGATAGAAAAAAGTATGCTAGAATTGACGTACTTTAAACACCCTATTTCAAGATAACAACGTTATTAAACAACCTTCTAATCTTGAAATAGCAAACGGCTCAGGGCAGGGAGTCATGCAAACCGATGAAGGGCCTGCAAAAAATGAAGAGGCATTGTAGCATAAAAAAAAGAGGAAGTGAACAGATATGAAAACGGTTTATAAAACGGTAAGGCATCTGGACAAAAAAGCATATACGGAATACGCACTAAGCGAAGAGGTCCTCATGGAACATGCCGCACTGGGCATCAAGCGTGAGATCGACAAACGACAGGACGTTTCATCCGTCTTGATCGTATGCGGACCGGGCAACAACGGTGCGGACGGTATTGCCCTGGGACGCCTTCTTATGGATGCCTACGATGTCTCTTTATACCTTCCCTTCGGTACCAAATCCGAGATGGCCCGGTTGCAACTCCGACGTGTCAACAGTCTCGGCATTAAAAGTGTCGACGAGCCGACACCGGCCGACCTCGTGGTCGATGCCCTTTTTGGCAGCGGTCTTAACAAACCCCTTTCATCGGATGCGTCCGGCCTGATCCAAAGGCTTAACGAATTGTCCGGTTTCAAAATCGCCTGTGATATCCCCTCGGGACTTTTTGACAACGGCCGATTCGATACGGTTTTCAAGGCAGACCTTACCGTCTCGATGGGGGCGCATAAACTCGCCTACTTTTATGACGAGACCAAAGATATCTGCGGCAGGATCGTCAACGTTGACCTCGGCCTTCCCTATGAAAAGTATATAGATAGCGGTGAGATATTCCTGCTTGAACCGTCTGACATGCGGCTGCCTCTGCGCCGACGACATCATGCCCATAAAGGGAGCTTTGGACATGTCGCCGTCCTAGAAGGGGCAATGCCGGGGGCTCCGACCATGACCGCCCTGGCTGCCCTTGAATTCGGTGCCGGTCTGGCGACGATCGTCGGGTATGAACACCATGACTACCCTTATATGCTGATGCATGCCGGCCATATCCCGGCCACTGCCAACGTACTGGCCCTTGGGATGGGCCTGGGTGAGAGTAGCTACGAAGAGCGGGATCTACTCGAGATGTGTCGGGGGCTCTCCCTTGTCATCGATGCTGACCTCTTTTCGAGTCCGCTGATCCAAAGACTTTTGACAACCGATGAAACGAGTGTGCTCACCCCTCACCCAAAAGAGTTTGCAACACTCCTGAATCAACTCGGTCAAAAAGAGATGACAACTGCAACCGTTCTTAAAGAGAAGTTTTCCCTAGCCGCTGAATTCTCCCGGGAGTATCCCAACACTGTTCTCCTGCTAAAGGGAACCAATACGCTTATCGCTCAAAACGGGAAAGTGTATATTGCTTCCCTCGGAACTCCTGCACTCGCAAAAGGCGGGAGCGGGGATATCCTTGCCGGCATGATCGCAGCACTCTTGGCCCAAGGGTACGAAGCATTGGAGGCAGCTACCACGGCAACCATAGCCCACTCCCTTGCCGCGCACAAAGTCGAAGCGGCCAACTATGCTTTGACTCCGGATAAGCTGATCCGAGAAATTGGTCGGTTAAGAGTGGAAGGGTAGGGATCCTCCACAATTTTTATTAATACTCTTGCACATATAGCTCTCCATTTTCGACTGTTAACAAAAGCATTTTCCGCAACTGCAAAAATTTTGACCATTTCAATTCTCTTTTTAGCTGCTTGTACTGCTTCTGATTTTTTGTCAAAGCGCAGAGTGGTTTTTTATCTATGCTCAGTGCGTGAAGTGTTTTTTGCTTTTACTACGGATTTTTTATTCTATTTCTAGAGATATGAAGCGAGTGCTTTTCTGTTTTGGTAGATGCCGGAACAGGGTCTTTTCGTGCTCGTATTTCTTCCCGAGGAATTCCATTGTAGCTGGCCGCATGAAGTTGTTTTATTTCTGTTTTAATGATTGCTTTTGAAGACTCTCCCGTTCCCTTGCATCCACCTACGGTTTGTCCTCTCTTTGCAGCGGAATTGTATCGCCGCTTTCAAGGTAAAGCAGTTCACCTTGACTTACGCGGCTCATGTTTCACGTGGAACAGTGCTTATCGATTGGTTTCATTTTCACGGAGCTGACCGCATGCAGCAGAGATATCAAGTCCCTTTGACTGACGGATGGTGGCAAGTACACCGTGCTTGATAAGGTACTCCTGGAACTCGACCATCTTCTTTTCTGTCGGTCGTTGGTATGAAGTTCCCTCGAAAGGGTTGAAGTAAATGAGGTTTACCTTTGCCTTGATCCCGGAGAGGAGTTTGATCAGTTTTTTTGCCGATTTCACATCATCATTTACATCCTTGATCACCAGGTATTCAAAAAGAATTCTGCGTCGGTTCCGCATCGGAAAATTCTTTACTGCTTCAATAATACTTTCAATAGGAAAAGCTTTGTTCATCGGGATCAACTCTTCCCGCAGATCGTTATCGACCGCGTGAAGAGAAATGGCAAGCTGGATATCCAGGTCAAGCTCTCCCAGTTTTTTTATCTTGGACGAGATGCCCGACGTGGAGATCGTCTGCCGACGAGGTGCAATCGCCAGTCCGTCTTCATCGGAAAAAATCGTGATCGCTTTAGCAACATTCTCCAGGTTGTCCAGCGGCTCACCCATCCCCATATAGACGATATTCAATCTTTTTTCGGGAGGAAAGCCGTGATCTTTTTTTATCAAAAGAAGTTGGGCAACGATCTCTCCGGGAGTGAGATTTCTTACAAAACCTCCCTTGGCCGTCAGGCAGAAACTACACCCGACTTTACATCCGACCTGCGATGAGATACAGACTGTATATTGCGCCTGGCGTTTTGTTTTTCCTTCGTCATCCATCTCCTCCTCTTTCATTAGAAGGAGGACCGCCTCGACCGTATGACCGTCTTCCAGTTCAAAAAGATACTTCTCACTTCCGTCACGGCTGACCTCTTTACGAACGATCTTTGCCGGGACGATACGATAGGTATTGTCCAGTTCCTGACGAAGATTTTTTGAGAGTGTCGTTATATCGGAAAAATCCTCGGCAAAACCATGATAAACGGCCTGAAAAATCTGCTTGGCACGGAAGGCCTTATCCATCTTTCCGGCTAACTCCTCTTTTGTGAAATCAAGAATCGACGGCTTCAATTTTTCTTCTTTACGATGTGAGCACGTAAATAGGCATCGAGTTTTTCGATCGCCTCTTTATGGTTTTTGACAAAATCTTCATGAGCATTTTGATCGCACATATTGGTAACAACAAAGATACCTGCAGCGGGAATATTAAACTCCTGTGCTACACGCAGTACTGAAAAGAACTCCATATTTTCAATCCCGATCTTATGTTTTCCAAACTCTTGCGCCAGCTCAAAATCAGTCGTGATATAGTTGCTGGTATTGACAATTGTTTCATGTGAAACACCTTCGAACTGTGAGACGATCACATTATCGATCGGTGCATAGGATTTGTTCTGAAGGAAGGAGAGTTCAACGTTTGCCGCCCCGTTGGACTGAACGATATCGAAAAGATCAAACTTCCCGTAACTGCCGGCACTGCCGACAAAAAGAAGATAACTCGGCTTATCCAAAAGACAGAGTTGGGTAAGGTTCATAGCCGACTCGACCATCCCAATCCCTATGGGATAGGCGTATTCGAAAGATTCACTTTTTCCTGCACAGACTATCATAATCGCACCTCGATATTTTTTTGATCCAGGTAGTGTTTAAGATCCATGATCTTGATCTCCTGGAAATGGAAGATTGAAGCCGCGAGCGCCGCATCGGCACCATGGGTAAATGCCTCTTCGATATGGGCCATCGTCCCGGCACCCCCACTTGCGATCACGGGGATATTGACCAGATCGCTGATCTTGGAGGTCACCTCCAGGTCATACCCGTTTTTTGTCCCGTCGGCATCCATCGATGTCAGCAGGATCTCACCGGCACCGCGATCGGCAACCTCCCTGGCCCATGCTATCGCATCGATCCCCGTATCGACCCGTCCGCCGTTGATATAGACGTTCCAGCTTTCTCCTGTTCTTTTTACATCGATGGCTACGACCATCGTAGAGGTCCCGAAACGCTTGGAGGCTTCATTAATAAACTCCGGGTTTTTGATCGCGTGGGAGTTGATACTCACTTTGTCGCATCCGACATTGAGCAGCCGGTAGATATCATCAAGGGTCCGGATCCCCCCACCGACAGTCAGGGGAATAAAGACCTCTTTTGCCACACGGGCCAAAACATCGACGATCGTATCACGTTTCTCATGGGATGCGGTGATATCCAAGAAGGTAATCTCATCCGCTCCTTCATTATTGTAGCGTGCCGCCACCTCGACGGGATCACCCGCGTCCTGTAGGCCGACAAAATTCACCCCTTTGACGACTCTTCCGTCTTTAATGTCCAGGCAGGGAATGATCCGTTTTGTCAAATGACTTTTCATTTATCTATAACCTTTTGATTCTCTTTTTCATATATTTATTATGGCTTAGGCCGACACCTTCAATCACGTGAAAAGAGGCTTTTTCACACTAGCTGTTAAATATCTCTATTTTGGTGTATTATATCACTTTAGTATTTTTTAGACCAAACAGATAGCGCATATATTTAAAAAAATAAGTTTTTCTAAGGTCGCCTGTGATAATATCAATATCTTTTAAGGAAACGTTCCGTGATCAAAGCCAAAAAACAGTTTGGACAGAATTTTTTGAAAGATGTTTTCTATAAAGAGAAAATCATCGAATCGATGCCCCATAGCGAGAATATCGTTGTCGAGATCGGGCCTGGATTAGGTGATTTAACAGAAAAGTTGCTTCTTAAAAAAGAAGTGGTTGCCATTGAGATCGATGATCGATTGTATCAGGGACTCAGGGTTAAATTCGACAGAGCGTTACGCGAGGGTCGGTTCACCATCATTAATGAGGACGTCATGGAGCTCCGCAGACGCGGAGATTTTATCGACCGTCCTTACGACATGATCGCCAACCTCCCTTATTACATTGCAACGGCTATCATCCTCGACGCCCTGCAAGACCGTAACTGCAAGAATATTTTGGTCATGGTTCAAAAAGAGGTCGCTCAGAAGTTCACTGCTGCTCCGGGAACGAAAGAGTACACCTCCCTCGCCATACTCGCCAGTATGGTGGGAGAGGCAAACTACCTCTTCGATGTACCGAAGGAGGCGTTTACGCCCCAGCCAAAAGTCACCTCCGCCGTGTTTGAGATTCGCAAGAACGACAATGAGTACGACCCAAAGTTCGCCTCATTTTTGAAGCTTGCTTTTGCCCAACCGCGAAAGAGACTCTTAAAGAATTTATCCCCCCATTTTGACAAAGAGAAGCTCTCACGACTCTTTGCCCAACTGGACCTCCCCGAAACGATCCGTCCTCACGAAGTGGAAGCTGAACTTTTCTACCACCTTTTCTCAAAAATTATGGGTTAAAAGGATTTAACGACTATGGAAGAAAACTCCAACAACACAAACGAACCGAAACAGAACAGCCGAAACAACCGTTCACAACGCAAAAGCTCTGAGAGCAGAGAAGGGCAGGGTGAACGCAGACCGCGACGCCCCCGTTCACCCCGGCGCAACAAGCCAAGCGATGACAAAAATCGGAACGAAAACGGTGAAAAGAAGAGCGAAGGCGGCGAAAACAAAAGCCGGAATAGAAATCGCGGGCCCAAACGTGGCTTTCAACCGAGCAAGACAAGCGGCACTCCGTTCAATAACAAAAACTTTAAAGAGAACGCATCGGGCACCTATCTGAATATTAAAGATGCCATCACGGCAAACCAACGTTCCCATGACCGCCGACTCCATCCGCACCTCAACCTGGGAAATCCAAATGCCAGTGTTAAGATCACGCCGCTGGGCGGCCTGGGACAGATCGGTGGGAATATCGCCGTTGTCGAAACGGAAGAGAGTGCCATTATCATCGACGTGGGTATGAGCTTCCCGGACGAATCAATGCACGGGGTCGATATCCTGGTACCGGATTTCAGCTATATCCGCCAGATCAAACACAAGATCCACGGGATCGTGATTACCCACGCCCACGAAGACCACATCGGGGCGATGCCATACCTCTTTAAAGAGTTCCAGTTCCCTGTCTACGGCACCCCACTTCCCCTGGGTATGATCGCCAGTAAATTTGACGAACACAAGATCAGCAAACACAAGAGCTTCTTCCGCTACGTAGAGAAGCGCAAACCGATCCAGATCGGCGATTTCGAAGTGGAGTGGATTCACGTGACACACTCCATTATCGACTCGTCAGCCCTTGCCATTACCTGTGAAGCAGGGACCCTGATCCATACAGGTGACTTTAAACTGGATAATACACCGATCGACGGCTATGTAACCGATTACGGGCGTCTGGCCTATTATGGAGATAAAGGTGTCCTCTGCCTCTTCAGCGACAGTACAAACTCCCACAACCCGGGTTCAACCAAAAGCGAATCCATCGTCGGCGGTACGTTTGACAAGCTATACCGGGATGTGAAGGGACGGGTGATCATGTCGACGTTCAGCTCCAACATCCACCGGGTCTACCAGGCGATCGAATACGGGATCAAATACGGCCGTAAGGTCTGTGTCATCGGGCGCTCCATGGAGAAGAACCTCCAGATCGCCATGGACCTGGACTATATCAATATCGATTATAAGAACTTCATCGAACCCCACGAGGTCTCCAAGTACCCGGATCATGAAGTACTCATCGTCACGACCGGTTCCCAGGGCGAACCGATGTCCGCACTCTTTAGAATGTCCATCGGAGAACACCGTCACATCAAGATGAAACCGAGCGATACCGTTATCCTCTCCTCCAAGGCGATCCCGGGTAACGAACCTTCCGTCTCAGCGGTCATCAACCAACTCGAACGTACCGGTGCCCGTGTCGCCCACTACGAGTTCAGCGAAATCCACGTCTCCGGCCACGCCGGGCAGGAAGAACAGAGGTATATGCTGCGCCTGACCAAACCCAAATATTTCCTTCCTATACATGGGGAGTATCAGCATAGATCCAAGCATCTCCGTACAGCGATCGAGTGCGGTGTGGCCGAGCATAATACCTTACTGATCGATGACGGGGACACGGTCGATATCTCTTCACGACACATGAAAAAGGTCAAGACCGTCCGCACCGGTAAAACATTTATCGATAACCAGATGAATAAGACAATCGACAATTCGATCGTACACGACCGACAGTCCCTTGCCAATGACGGGATCATCATGCTGGTCGTCCAGATCTCCGAGCAGGAGCACAAGCTTCTGGGCAAACCGGTCGTCACCAGCTACGGTCTTGTCAACGTACGCAAGGAGAAGGAGCTGGCAGAAGAGCTCGAAGAGATCCTGCTCAAGTTCGTCACCAACTGCAAACCGCACGACCTGCAGAATACGCGTACCCTGGAGAACAGCCTGCGACAGGTGCTTAAAAAACATATCTTCAGAAAGATCAAACGGTACCCCATCATCGTACCGAATATCTTCGTACAGTAGGCACAATGGACTTCATTCATACGGCAAAAGAGGTTCTGCAGACCGAAGCGGCAGAACTGCAGCAGGCAGCAGAACGGATCGATCCCACCTGGAACAACATTATCGAGCTCGTTTCTGAAGCCGAAGGGAAGCTGGTAATCATGGGAGTCGGCAAGTCCGGCCTCGTGGGAAGCAAGATGGCGGCAACGCTGGCCAGTACCGGGACGCCCAGTTTCTTTATCCACCCCACCGAAGCGATGCACGGCGACCTGGGGATGATATCCAAAGGGGACATCGTACTGGCAATCAGTAACTCAGGGGAATCCGAAGAGCTGACCTCCATCCTACCGCACATCCAACGTTTCGGGATCACCATAATCGGTATGACGGCCCGAAGCAACTCGACCCTGGCGCGTCATTCCGATCACACGATCGACATCGCCATCTCAAAAGAGGCGTGTCCGCTGGGCATCGCCCCCACTAGCTCCACGACCCTGACGATGGCATTGGGTGACGCCCTCGCCGTCAGCCTGATGCAGAAGCGCGGGTTTAAAAAAGAGGATTTTGCCTCGTTCCATCCCGGGGGAAGCCTTGGAAAACGGCTCTTCGTCAAGGCGATGGACCTGGCTCGCACGGAAAATCTTCCCACTCTCGACAGGGGGGCTACGATCAAGGATGCTATATCTGTTATGACAGACGGGAAACTGGGAACCGTCCTTCTCATGGATGGGAAAAAGGTCACGGCTCTGCTAAGCGACGGCGATCTGCGCCGGTCTTTGATGGACAGTGATTTCAGTCTCGAAAAACCGGCCTTTGCCTATGCGACCAAAAACCCGAAAAGCGAAATTGCCGACGGCCTCCTTGCCAGCGATGCACTCAAAAGCATAGAAGAGAGCAAGATCCAGCTGCTGATCCTTACGGACACGGAAGGAAACCTCAAAGGGGTCCTGCATATCCACACACTGGTCGAAGCGGGGATTTCATGAAAAAAGAGGCAACCACCCGTCTGAACAAAGCGATTGCCGAACGGACAAAACTCTCCCGCCGTGAGGCGGACAAAGCGATCCAGGAAGGCAAAGTCAAAGTAGGGCGGCATACCGAGACCAATCCTGCCAGGCAGGTAGGCCCCGACGATAAGCTGTTTTATAACGGCCGTTATCTAAAGGAACCCAGCAACGAGTTTACCGTCATCGTCTACTCCAAGCCCAAGGGCGAACTGGTCACAAAAAAAGACCCCCAGGGCAGAAAAACGATCTACGACTCCCTTCCTAAAAAATACGCGCACTTCCTGCCGGTGGGACGGCTTGACTTTGCCAGCGAAGGGGTCCTGGTCATGACCGATGCGGCCAGGGTAGCAGACGCTTTAATGAAAAGTTCCCTGGAGAGAGTGTACAATATTAAAATCGACGGACCGGTAACCGAAGAGATGATCACGGCAATGAAAGAGGGATTTTATGCCGATGACGCCTCCAAGGGTGCCCATGCCCACAGCAAGATCAAGTCGATGCATTTTGCCGCGTTTAATGACTTTAAAATCATCAAAAACAGCAAAAACTACTCCAGGCTAAGGGTTACCATTAGTGAGGGTCAAAACCGCGAAATACGGCGCTTTTTCGGCTTTTTTGAGCGGAATGTCCTCGATCTTAAGCGTGTTGCTTACGGCTGGATCGAACTAAACGCCCTTCCGGATGGGAAAGTACGGTATCTCGATAAAAAAGAGTATGACCAGTTGCACAAATTTTTAAAAAAATCAAAAAAGGAAGCACGTGATGCAGAAACTGACCTATAACACCAAACATAAGACCCAGATGATCGATATCACAAAAGATATCAAAGAAGCGGTCATCAAGTCGGGCTTTAAAGACGGTGCCGTTTTGATTTTTGTACCCCACTCTACCTGCAGTGTCTTTGTGAGCGAGCATATCGACCCCAATCTGACCCGGGATCTCCTGGGCAAACTGCATCAGCTAGCGCCCGCAGAGGAGAAGTACTACCATGTAGGCGACAACGCCGAAGCCCATATCAAAGCAGCCATCATGGGATCCAACACGACCCTTCCCATCCAGGATGCAACGATCGTCATGGGCGAATGGCAGGGGATCTTCCTTGCAGATTTTGACGGCCCGCGGGAAAGGGACGTGTACATCAAAGTCCTGGGCTAATGAATCCACTGGCAAATGCGGTCCGTCCCAAAAGCTTTGACGAGTTTGTCGGGCAACCGCACATCGTAGGGGAGAATGCCCCCTTTTACCGCCTTCTACGGGAGGAGAAACTCCCCCACTCTTTCTTCTTTGGTCCCGCCGGGACAGGCAAGACGACCCTGGCGCGCCTGACAGCCCAGACCCTCGACAGCAGCTTTTACGAATTTAATGCGACCAGCCTCAAGATTGACGAACTGCGCAAAGTCCTTAACGCACACAAGGGCTCCTTGATCAAACCTGTCATATTCATTGACGAGGTCCACCGTCTTGCCAAGAACCAGCAGGAGGTGATCCTGCCCTATATGGAGAACTTCGATGCGCTCTTTATCGGTGCCTCCACAGAAAATCCCTTTTTTACCCTGACATCGGCCATACGCTCCCGGGGGATGCTTTTTGAATTCAAGCCCCTAAAGGAAGCAGACCTGGAAAAACTTGCCGACCGTCAGGTCAAAAAAATGGGTCTGACAGTTGACAAGGAGGCATACAGCTATCTGATTGTATCAAGCGGCGGTGATGCCCGTGCCATGCTCAACCTCCTGGAGTGTGCTGCCAACCTGTCTAAGAATATCACGCTCGATCTGCTCAAATCCCTTCGACCTACCTCGCTCAATGACGGCACAAGCAGCAACGAGACCCACTACAATCTGGCATCGGCCATGATCAAAAGTATTCGAGGCAGTGACGCGGACGCCGCCATATACTACCTGGCACGTCTCATAGAGGGAGGGGAAGACCCCCGTTTTATCGCACGCCGACTTTTGATACTGGCAAGCGAGGATATCGGCAACGCCAACCCCACAGCATTGACACTGGCATCCAATACCTTCTATGCCGTCAGTCAGATCGGATACCCCGAAAGCCGGATCATACTCTCCCAACTGGCTATCTACCTTGCCGCATCACCCAAGTCCAACAGCGCCCTCGAAGCGATCGATGATGCCCTAGCTGCCATCAGGGGCGGGGAACTGCTGGAGGTCCCGGATCATCTGAAAGATGCCCATTTCCACGGGGCCAAAGATATGGGCAGGGGGACAGGTTATCTCTACCCCCATGCATTCGGAGGATGGGTGGCACAGGATTACCTGCAAAAGCCACTGCATTTTGTTAAGTATAAGCCCATTGGCTATGAAAAGAGATTGGGAGAGTGGATAGACATGATCCGGGGAGAAAGGGAAAAAGAGTCCGATAAAGAGTAAATAAATACTCTTTAGGGTAACTTTTAAGGGACTACGATGCGTATTGTATTTTTAAGCCATGTCGATTTTAACCTCTACCTCTTCCGTCTGCCCATTATGAAAGCAATGGCAGCATCGGGGTGGGAAGTCTATGCGCTCTGCCCCAAAGGTGACTACAGCGACCGCTTCCAAAAGGACGGGATTATCCATGTCGACTATGGCATAGAGCGTGGCAGTCTCAACCCGATCAAAGAGTTTAGGACAATCCGCAATATTGCCGAAAAACTCCGCGAGATATCGCCCGATGTACTCCACACCTTTACCGTTAAGCCCAACATATACGGAAATATCGCCGCCCGGCTTGCCGGCACGCGGATCGTAATCAGCAGCGTGACAGGTCTTGGCTCCTTTTTTATCGAAAAAGGAGCCAAGGCTCTGCTGATACGCACCCTTATTAGCACACTCTACCGGTTTATATTTCGCTGGAGTACGGCCGTCATATTCCAAAACCGTGACGATATGCGACTTTTTATCGGAAAGAATATTGTTTCACGTGAAAAAACACACCTGATCAAAGGTTCCGGGATCGATACAGGGCTCTGGCAGAAAACGGATAGAGATGCCGGCGAAGTCAAAAAGGTCCTATTTGTCGGGAGACTTCTGGTCCACAAAGGGATAAAAGAGTTTATCGATGCAGCCAGGGAGGTTAAAAAACACCATCACGAGGCGGAATTTACGATTGCCGGCGACTACGACCCCGGGAACCCTTATAACCTACCGCGTGAAATTATGGAGAAAGCCGTAGCAGAAGGGATCGTCCGTTTTGTCGGCTGGCAGGAGAGTGTCAAACCACTTTTTAAGACGAACGATATTTTTGTCTTACCCTCATACCGGGAGGGTATGCCGCGTACGGCAATCGAGGCGGCATCCATGTCCATGCCCGTCATAACAACGGATGCAGTGGGGTGCAGGGAGGTGGTAGATGACGGGGTAAACGGCTACCTGGTCCCGGTGGGAGAGAGTAGATCGCTGGCACAAAAGATCAGCCAGCTGATGGAGAACCGGGAACTGTATGAAAAGATGGCAGAAAACGCCAGGAAAAAGGCGTTGGCGGAGTTTGATATAAAGAGTATCGTACTAGAGCACCAAAAGCTCTATACAGCATGCTTAGAAGAGCTCTAGATCATCCCCACCGTCAACGGCCGACTTATCTTCGTTCAGAACCAGTTCCAGCTGCAAGATAGCGCTAAAGAGGGAACTGTCTAAATAATGGATATCTTTGGTATTCTGGTCGATAAAGATGGTTTTTCGCCAGCTGATCAGGTCTAGCACGATGTTGTTCAGGTAGAGATTTATTTTACGCTGTTTCGATTGGTCCAGACTCTCCATATCAATAGTATTCAGAAGATCCGAAAGAGATTTGACGGCGTAGGAGAGATCGGCAAACTCAAAAAGGAGGCTGATGGTAGAGGCATAGCGTCCGAGTCGCTCCGCGATCGTACGTACATGACCGATCTCCTGGGACTCTTCCATGTCGAGAAGCTCCTCGTTGATCTCATTTTCCAGATCCGTCAGCTCCTGGATCTCTTCAAGAACATAACTGTCAATCTCTTTGGCATATTCATCCGAAGCGATTTCATGCCCCTGGTGGGACTTAGTCAGTACCTCGTGTTCCGTATCATCCAGTGTCCTTACGGCATTCATATCCACCGGTGCCGCGATATCGGGTTTGGCAGGGGGCACAATCTCCTTCGATTCGGGAGAGGGCGCTGCCCGCCGAAACGCCTTGATATAATCTTCCAGCCGCTCGCTGTATTGTTCGATCTTCAGTTTCTGGTACTCATTGACCGTGATATCATTAAACGTATAGACCTGCAGCTTGTTTTCACCGAAGGATGGAATTTCACTCTCTAAAAGTGTGAAGATACTGCGCCCCTGTGCCGAAGAGATAGAGACCTTGTTCCGATGCGGCTCCTCGTTATTCATCTCGCTAAGGGAGTGAAGAAACCCTTTACGCTTTTCGAACAGGGCATCGATCTTGTAATTGCTTCCGATTATTTCGTCTTTACTCCGTCCGCATAGGGTTAGAAAACGGTTGTTTGCAAAGGTTACCATGTTGTCTTCAAAAGCGATGATGGGATTGGGACTCGATTCGAGAAAGCTGGTCAGCATGGAGATAAGCAGCTTGTCTTTCTGGCTGTTTTTTTCCACCTCTTCTTCCACGCGTTTCTCCAGTTGACGATTGAGAGTCTCGAGTTCGCGCTTTTGAACGATAAGGCGTACACTGTTATCGACAGCCTTCATCAGCATCTGCATATCGATCGGCTTGATCAGGTAGCCGTCGATCTTGAGATTGACAGCTTTTTCAAAGAAAGAGTGGTCATTATGGGCTGAGAGGATGATGATCTTCTGTTCGATATCCCCGGTACGGATCACTTCGATCATCTCGATACCGTCCATCACAGGCATATTGATATCCGTAATGATCAGATCGGGAGATTTTTCTTTGTAGAGGTTAAGCCCTTCTTCACCGTTTGCAGCAACGTAAACGGTCTTAAAAAGACGCCGGAGCATCTTTTCCACCAACTCCCTTACATGGTCGACATCGTCGATAAAGAGGACTGAACACTCTTTGGTAAAATCCTGTGTGGTTTTCATCCTGGATCGCTTCTTAGAACAGCTCCAGTCCGTCATCCTCCTCTTCGATTTCATTCTCGTTAAAGATCATTTCAATCTGCAGGCAGGAGCTCAAAAGGGAGCTATCGAGATAATGGATATCATTGGCCTCCTGGCGGATAAAGATCGTTTTCCTCCAGCTGGAAAGGTCCGATATCATATTCGTCAACAATAATACCATCTTTTTTGTTTTCTCGCCTTTTAGTTTATCATCCTCGATCGATCTTAAAAACTCCGTTAAGGACTGGATGGCAAAAGCAAGGTGCTGGAACTCGATCATCGCATCGATTACTTCGTTGTACTCCACGAGCCCATCGGCCAGTTCAGCGAACTTCTCCTTGGTCGCACTCTCCCCCTCCATGGAGAAGAGCAGCTGGTCGATGCTGTCTTCCAGCTCTTCCAGTGCTTCGATCTTGTCCATCAGGCCGATGGCGCTCTCCTGGACGAACTCTGCCGCTGTGATCTTCTCATTATGGGTCTTTCTGAGGACCTTTTTCTGATCGCTGCTAAGCTCTTTGTTCTCTCGCTTTTGAACCGGAGCGGCATCACGGGAGACTTTCGGCAGACGGAGGGTAAGCAGACCCTCGTTGACGAGGTAGGAGCCTTCTGGATAGTGTTTTATCAGGAGGTGTTTGATGACCGTCTCACTGATCATATCAAGCTCTGTCTGGGAAAGGAAAAGGTAATCATCGTTCTCTTCACTGATATAGGTAAAACTGCGCCCGTTTCTAAGGAGCCAGGCACCAAAGGCATACAGGACACGCACCCCGTCGCTCATCCCGTAGGCAGCCTTGTTCTCTTTGGCGAGGAAATACTCCCAGAACTCGCCGAGGCTGGGGTAGTCGAATACACGTAGTACCGTGCTCCGGTTATAGACCTGTTTCTCAAAGAGATTGACCGCTTCGTTGTCGTAGGTGCGCGTCTGGCGGTACTCAAGAATCTCCAGGTAGTTTTTTACACGCTTGGCAAAGACCTTTGAGTCAATCGGCTTGACGATAAAATCTTCGGCGCCGTAGAGGATCATCCGCTCCTTCGATTTTTCATCATCCAGGGCGGTTACGGCGATGATCATCGATTTTTTATCAAACTCTCGGATCTTCATCGTCGCCTCTATCCCGTCCATAACCGGCATCATCAGGTCCATAAAGATCAGGTCATAATGCTTGGTGCGGCACTTTTCCACCGCTTCCTGCCCGTCGTTTGCATCATCTAGAAGCAGTTCATCGAAGTCCTCCAGCAGAAGCTCCAGTGTCATCTTGTTATCGGGATTGTCGTCGACAATCAGTACGTTGATCTTTTTCATCCTATTCTCCCCCTTAAGACAAATCGTGCACCGCCCAGTTTTTCAGACTCTTCAACACGGATATCGATCGCCATCTCCTTGCAGAGATATTTGACAAAATGGAGTCCGACCCCCGTCCCCTGGGTCGTCCGTGTCACCGTGTTTTCATCCCCCTGTTCGTAAAGGTCAAAGATCTTTGACACATCCTTGATACCCGGGCCATTATCGTCTACTGCGATCTGGAAATACTTCGTATCACATACTGCTTCAACCAATACTTTCCCCTTCCCGTATTTGATCGCATTGGAGAGGATATTTCCCACAACCTGGCTTAAGCGCCGTTCGTCCGCCTTGATGACACAAGTCTTGTCGACCTTATAAATAACGCCGACCGTCGATTCGTTCGTCAGGGGAGCAAAACGCTGTTCCAGATCCATCAGCATATCCGAAAGTCTGATATGCGTAGGCTGGAGGGTCAGTTTTCCTGCTTTCAGCTTGGAGATATCAATGATATTAATAATATTCTCCAGCATATTCCCGGCATTTTTTCGTACCGAGACGATCAGCTCCAGCAATTTCTCTTTTTTCTCAATATTACTCTTTTGCAGATGTTTTGTAATATATTCACTGAAATTAATGATGGCATTGAGGGGGGTTTTAAGCTCGTGGGTAAACACCACCAGGAATTCGTCCTTGGCACGGTTTACCTCTTCAAGCATCTCCTGCTTATGGCGAAACTCGCTCTGGCGCGTCTGCTCATCGGCTATTTTCTGCCGCATCTCCTCCACCTGCGTAATATCATGCCGGATAGCCATAAACTCTTTTATATCGCCTTTTTTATCCAGTATGGGGATGATCATGGCATTGACGATATAGTAGCCACCGTCCTTTTTAAGATTCTTTACTTTCCCCGTCCACACACGCTTCTGCAGGATCGTCCCCCACATATCTTTAAACGCCTCATCCGGCATATCGGGATGGCGGATGATATTATGGTTTTTCCCCAAAAGCTCCTGTTCGGTATAGCCGCTCAGGCGGCAGAACTTCTCATTGGCAAAAATGATCGTCCCCTCGGGATCTGTCTTGGAGACGATGGAGTTTTCCAAAAGGGCCTCGTAGTACTGGTGCTCTTCAAGCTGACGGTGGTGGTTGGCGACATTATGGAACTGCTTGTCAAGCAGCTTTCGTGATTTATCATAGTCAATCGGTTCCCTGATCACACCGCCTCGGAAATTTTCAAGGAAGAGAAGGCCGTTTTTTTCATTGCGCTCCTTGAGGAGATAGACGATAGGGATGCAGTGGGTGTCCGGCTCGCAGTGGCCAAAGAAATGCGTCAGTTCCTTCAGTGTCAGTCCGTCCGTGTCTACGACCAAAAGATCGCATCGTTCCTCTTCGTGATTAAAAGCCTTGGAGACAAAATGGACATCCGCATTGTACTCTTTTAAAAAGGTGGCAAATTTTTTGTGTTCTTCCGGTTGTTTGCTGAGGAAAAAAACGTTGGCGGATTCAAACAGCACGACAACCCCTAACTGGCCAGGGAGAGGCTGCTTTTTTTATCCTTTTTGACCGCCTCGTAGGCCCGCTGGACCATCTGAAACTTTTCGGTAAATTCGGCAACTTTTGAGTGATCAAGGGAGTATATCCTGTCGGGATGGAACTTCTTGACCAGTTTGATGTAACGTTTTTTAATGACATCCAACGTATCTTTGGGGGAACTTTTGAGCAACTCATAGGAGCTGGCAACAAAATCGTCTCGATAGACATCGACCTGATAACGGGCTGACTCGGAGGCTTTGGGGTGGAGCAGTTCATTGAGCCATATTTCATCATAGATAAAGTGGGTGGGGTAGCTCAGGATCTTTTTACGTCCCAGCAGTTTTTTGAGCTTCGCTTTGGTCGTATCGGAACCGATATCGATGGAGATGGCCATGCCGTCTTTGGACTTTTTAAGCAGCTCTTTGCGGAACGTCAGTTTAAGATAGTTGATCATCAGGTAGTTTTTCACATCGATGCGCAGGGCGATCTGACGTTCCCGGATATGTTTGATCGTGATATTAAAACTGTTAAGCATCTCTTTTTTGTTGGTTACCCGGATCTTAATCGGGTGGTGAATACGCTTTAGAAGGTTGTTCTTAAACGACGGCATCAGATCCGGGTTGGCCTTCTTGTACGATGCATAGAGCCACTGAAGAAAAAACTGTTTTTTATACTTCTCTTTATCATTGTTAAAAATCAGGATCGTACTGGTGAACTTGAGGGTATTGGAGAAGTTCTTCTCCACATACTGCATGATAATCTTATAATTCAGGGATTCGTAATCGACGTGAACCAATACTTCGTTAAGTCCCAGGGCAACACGCATACATCTTCCTTGAAAATTAATCGTTCCACCCTGACGGTGGATTTCGTCACTCATACGGAAGCAAGATTAGTTCCAATTACTGGATCTTCTGGACCAGTTCGATCGTTTTCTGGGCAATCTTCTCCAGGCTGACGATATGATCCACGCCCCCTTTTTCGATGGCCACCTTCGGCATACCGAAGACAACACAGCTTTTCTGATCCTGGGCGATTGTCAAGGCACCCTCATCATGCATCGCAACCATCCCTTTTGCCCCGTCGGCACCCATGCCGGTCAGGATGATACCGATGGCATTGGCCCCGGCAGCTTTTGCAACGGAACTGAAAAGGACATCTACGCTCGGTTTGTGTCCCGAGACATTGCGTCCTTCACCGATCTCCACATAATAGCGGGCCCCGGAACGTCTCAGGACCATATGAAAGTTGCCCGGGGCGATCAGTACCTCCCCGATCCCGACGTGGTCACCGTTTTTCGCCTCTTTGACACTCATCTGACAGAGCTCGTTAAGACGTTCGGCAAACTGCTTGGTAAAGGTCCCTGGCATATGCTGGACCACTACGATACCCGGCGAATTACGCGGCATCCGCATCAACACGTCCTTCAGCGCTTCGGTCCCCCCAGTCGACGCCCCGATGGCAATCACCTTCTGGGTTGTTTCGGCCAGGGGCGTATAGGCGGCTACCTGCTTGATCTCTGCCGGCGATTTTTTGGTGACATGTGCTTTGGCGGCAATGCGTACCTTCTCAACCAGTTCGTTTTTGATCTCCCCGGCCCCGTCATAGATGTTGGAGTGGGGTTTGGCCACATAATCGACCGCGCCCGCCTCAAGCGCATCGAGCGTTACCTGGGCCCCCTGACGGGTCAGGGAAGAGACCATAACGACGGGTGTCGGCATATGGACCATAAGCTTCTTTAAAAACGACACCCCATCCATCCGCGGCATCTCAACATCCAGACAGATCACATCGGGGCGCAGCTCGACGACCTTGTCGCGTGCCACATAGGCATCCGGTGCCACTCCTACCACTTCGATCCCCGGTGCGGCACTTAATATCTCTTTTAATACGGCACGTGCCGTAGCACTGTCATCGACGATAAGTACTCGTATTGACATCGTTCCTCTTTTACTGGTTTGTTTCCGTATAACGCATCAGCACTTTGCCCAGATCACTGTGCATCAAAATCCTCCGTCCGACGGTCCCGCCCGTATCTTCCGCGACGATCGGAATGCCGCTCTGCTTGAGAAGCTCCTTGGCGATAAGAACGTTTTTCTTCCCGATCATCATATTTTCCAGCTTCGTATCGTTGATATTGGCCCCGCCGAACAGTTTTGCTTCCATATTCCGGGTACTGCACCCGATGTTCTCCATATTCTCGATCATCCTGGGAATGGAGATGTTCCCAAACTTGGGCGTCTGCAGCCCGTTCCCGTTCCATAGCGGCAACAGATAATGGTTCATGGCGCCGATCCTCTCGTACTTATCGAAAAGACAGACGGCGACACATGAACCGAGTACAGTCGTGATCTCCGTCGGTTTCACCCCGACGAATATCTCACCCGAGTGGATAAATTTTCTCGGTTTCGCTTCCATAATTCCTCATCACATCTCAATCGAATCGTCAAAATCGTCAAACATAAACTCATTGGAGCCTAAACTTTTGCTGGCATCTTCAAGATCGCGCTTGGGAAGATAGACCGTAAAGACCGTGTGCCCCTTTTCACTGACAAAATCGATATCACCGTCCATCGCTTCCACCAGCGCTCTTGCGACACTGAGGCCGAGGCCCAGACCGGAATAGGGGCGCGTCTCCCCTTTGTGAAACTGGGTAAAGCGGTTGTATATCTCTTTCTTGTCTTCTACGAATATCCCCTCGCCGAAGTCCTCCACTTCGATACTGAAGTTCTCCTTCAGCTCGCGGAAACGGACAAACACCTCTTTCTGCTCATAGGAGAACTCACAGGCATTTGAGAGGAGATTGAGCAGGATCATGTAGACTTTCTGTGCATCGGCGACACACTCGGTCGTACTCTCTGACTCCAGCTCTACCGTCAGCTTCTTGTCTTCGATGAGGTAACGAAAACTCTCCAGGACATCCCTATATATCCCCTCAAAATTGATCGCGGAGAAGTCGTTGGCGATCTCACCCGCTTCGATCTCCGTGGCACTAAAGATATTTTTGAGGTGAAAATCGAGTCGCAGCAGCTCCAGGTGCATCATCTGGGACATTGCTTCAAACTTGTCCTGGTTTTTCTTTTCCACCATCTTTTTACCGATATTCAGGAGCGTCGAGATGGGGTTGTTAAACTCGTTTTTGATCAAAGAGAGGAATTTGCTTTTCGTCGCCTCCGCCTCTTTGGTCTTCTCGTTCATGTCCAACAGTTTTTTGGTCATAAACTCCATCTCTTTGATCGAGGCCTCTTTTTCATCAAAGCGCCTGGAAATCTCGTTAAGTATCTCCTGGTCACTCAATTCTTGCAGTTTTGGCATGGCCTGCTCCTTTATATTTTTTGGTAGATGGCGGATTTCATCAACTGAAAGTCGCCGCCGCCACGCGTAATGGACTCGGAGTGCCCCAGCAGCAAAAGCCCACCGGGCTTGAGCAGCTTGTGGAACCGGGTAATCAGTTCATTACGTGTCGGCGTATCGAAATAGATCATCACGTTCCGGCAGAAGATGATGTCAAACTGACTTTTAAAGATCGAAAAATCCCCCCGCGTCAGGTTGAAACTACGGTAAAGGATCATATTGCGAAGCATCTCCTTGACCTGGTAGGTGACTCCGATTGGTGTTTTGATCTTATCAAAATAGCGTGCCAGAAGTGCCTTGGGCATCCCCTCCACATCCTTGGCGCTGTAGATGCCTTTCATTGCATGGGCAAGGACGTTGGTATCGATATCGCTCGCCAGCATCTTGATATCCCACTGTTCGATGTTTCTCAGGTGCTCATGCAAAAAGATGGCGATACTGTAAGGCTCCTGGCCCGTTGACGAGGCCGCAGACCAGATACGCAGTTTCCGCTCGGGATTTTTCTGCTCCAGGGCCCGGAAGTACCCTTCAAGAAAGTCCCACTGGGCCGCCTCCCTGAAAAAGGAGGTGACGTTGGTGGAGATGGCACTGAGCAGTTTGAGCATCTCTTCACCGTTATGTTCGTTTTTGAGATAGTCGTAATAGTCGGAGAATCGCTCGAGCTTCAGCTCACGCAGGCGCTTGGAGAGACGGGCCTGCACCATGGAGGCTTTGTTTTCACGCAACGAAATACCCGTCTCTTCGTAGATAAGCGCCTGAAAGAGCTTAAACTCTTTGGGAGTAATTTCCATACGAAACCCTTATACGGCAATGCCTTCGATATTGAGGATCAGGGCCACTTCACCGTTGCCCATGACCGCACCTCCGGATATCTCGTCGATCTGAGACATCGATTTGCCAAGGGTCTTGATCACCACCTGCTGACGCCCGACCAGCTCGTCTACAAGGATGGCAAACTTGCCCCCTTCGTTCTCGACACAGACAAGGGTCGATTCCGTTATGGACGGCATCGCATCACTAAGTCCCAGCCGGTTGGCCAGGCGTACGACCGGAAGGATATCCTCACGCAGGTTGACAAACTCCCCCTTGCCCTGGGCGGTGTGGACGATATCCTCCGTCGGGCGGAAGGATTCGATGATAGAGAGTGTCGGGATAATAAAGATCTCATCGGCACTTTTGACCAGCATCCCGTCGATAATCGCCAGGGTCAATGGCAGCATGATCCTAAAGACCGATCCTTTGCCAAGCTCCGACTCTATCTCGATACGCCCGCGCATATTCTCAATAAAATTACGTACGACATCCAGTCCAACACCCCGGCCTGAGATATCGCTGATCTTCTCAGCAGTGGAGAAACCGGGCTGCAGGATGAAGTTGTAGATCTGCTGGTCGGTCAGTTCCCCGTGATCTGCTTCGATCAGGCCGTTTTTAATCGCTTTGGCGAGGATCACATCTTTGTTGATCCCCCGCCCGTCGTCGGCGATCTCGATAATGATATTACCGCCCCGGTGGTAGGCACCGAGCGTCACGATACCTTCCGGGTCTTTCCCCGCATCGATACGATCCTGGGCCGTGGCCTCAAGACCGTGGTCCACCGCATTCCGTATCAGGTGGATCAGGGGATCGGAGAGCTGATCCACCATGGTTTTGTCGATCTCCGTATCTTCACCGAAGGTCTTAAGGGCCAGCTGCTTGTTCACCTTCTTGCTGGCATCCCGGACCGTCCGTTTCATCTTGTCAAAGGTATCCCGGATCGGTACCATCCGAAGGCTCATGACACGGTTCTGGATCAGGCGCGTGATCTTGGAGAGGGTTTCGATCGTCTTATTGACATGTTCGTCCGTGATCCCTTTGATCACATCGTTTTCAGCCAGGAAGTTCTGGGCGATCACCAGCTCCCCGACCGAATCGAACAGCTCATCCAGTTTCAGCGTATCGATCTTGACAAAGGAGCGTTTCTCCTCTTTATGGGCGACGGGAGCGGCTTTTTTCACCTCCTCCTCTTTCGGAGCAGCCGCCGGTGTTATATCGGGTTCCGGTGCAGATACTTTGATCTCCGGTTCAGCAGCCGGTTCGCTTGCTTCGGGTTCGGGCACGCTTTCAGGCACTTCGGCAGCCTCTTTATCTTTTTTCTTTTTCTTCTTCTTTTTCTTCTCTTTTTTTCCTTCGCCCGCGGAGGCTTCGATCACCTGGACCCGGTACTCCTCTTCGTCGATGTACTCGAAAATATCATTGATCTCTCCGACATCGCAGCTAAATGCGACATAGACGGTTACGGTCTGGATATAACACTTTTCCGTATCGAGTTCGTCGAGCATGGGCACCTCGGTAAGATCCCAGTAGGAAGCCAGGATACGGCCGGTCTGGCTCAGCAGAATCAAAAATGTGGTGTGATCATAGCCCCTGAAATAGATGTCGCTGTCCAGGCGCAGTTCGATTTTGCAGAGTTGCTCCCCGTCCCCAAGTTCGTCAAAAAGGGCAGCTTCGCAGGTATCCGCGGAGAGACTCTCCACCGATTCCGAATTGTCAAACTCAGCGGCTAGGTCTGTGGAGGCTTCCTGGGACTGAACTGCTGCCGGGGCGCTCTCGCCACCCAGTGCAGCCTGGATCTGGCCGAGGGTCTCTTGATATTTTTCCGGCAGCCCTTCGTTGCTTTCGATCTCATAATTGAACATCTCCTTGACGACATCCACCGCCTCGAGGAACAGATCGATCCGTTCACTGGATATCTCTTCGTCGTTACTTCGGTGGTAATCAAGGAGGTCTTCAAAGTGATGGACATACTCACCCAGTCGGGTAAAGCCGAACGAGTTGGCACTCCCTTTAAGAGTGTGTACACCCCGGAAGAGGTCATTGAGCAGCTCTTTGTTGCTGGGGTCCTCTTCAAAATCAATGATCTGGACATCCAGACTCTCGATGATCTCTCCGGCTTCTTCAATAAATATCTGTCTTAGTTGTTCTTTGTCCATGGCAGCTTCCAGTAAATTTTGCCGTAGGGTTCTACTTCATACGGCTGGGCGTCGATCATCGGGATCTTCATCGACGGTTTGTTCAGCTTGACGCTGACAAGCAGTTGAATAAGCGAAGAGGTCATAAAAACGACTTCCTCCTCCTCCGCAACGATCTCCTCGATGTACTCCAGTCTCGGTTCGATAAAACCTTTCAGCTCAGCGACCTCTTCAAGATCCATGTCTGTCGAGATAATGAGCCGTTCGCCGTCTACGATCATCTAGAACTCCTTCAGGTCGCTGTCGTCCAGTGGAAATACTTCGTCATTTTTATTCTGTTTAGGCGGCTGCGGTCTCTTAGGCTTTTCAGGGCCCTTCTTCTGTGCCTGGGATGCCGGCTTGCGCTCAACCTGTTTGACCGGCTCTTTGCGCACTTTTCTAGCCTGTTTGACATGGGTGTGATTCAGCTCGACATGAACGCCGACCATATTGCCGATATCCGCGACACTTTCGAGCATCGCATTGGCCTGGGCGTTAAGCTCTTCGGCCGCGGCAGCCGCCTCTTCACTGCTGGCAGCGTTTTGCTGGGTCACCTCGTCAATGGAGCCCATCGCCTGGGCGATCTGGTTCATGCCGTCAGACTGCTCTTTGGCCGAGATGGCGATCTCACTGATGAGATCGGAGGTCTTTTTGATCTTATCCAGGATGTCGGAGAAGGCTTCGTCGGTCTCTTTGGCAATGGTATTTCCCGCTTTGACCTGCTCGATGGAGGACTGGATGATGCTTTCGGTCTCTTTGGCTGCCTGGGCCGAACGGCTGGCGAGGTTCTTGACCTCGTCGGCAACAACGGCAAACCCAAGGCCGTGTTCACCTGCACGGGCCGCTTCGACGGCTGCATTAAGTGCCAACAGGTTGGTCTGGAAGGCGATCTCATCGATCGTCTTGATGATCTTGGCAATCTGTTCGGACGAGGTCGTAATATGATCCATGGATTTCATCAGGCTCTGGACCTTGTCATTCCCTTTTGTCGCCGCTTCGTTGGCATCCTTGGCCAGGATGTCCGCCTCTTTGGCGTTCTCGGCATTTTGGGTATTGATCGCGGTGGACTCTTCAACCGTCGCACTTACCTCTTCGACACTGGACGCCTGGGTGCTGGCTCCCTCGGCCAGGGAAGTGGCGGATGCCGCGATCTGGTCGGATGCGCTCACCACCTGTCCGTTGGCATCGGAGATACTCTCCACGGCACGGATGACCGGCGTAGAGACAAAATTCCCCAGCAGTATGGCACCCCCCACAATCAGGAGAAGGAAGACGACCCCCATGATGACAGCCGTATTCCTCAGGTTCTCAATCGGGGCAAAAAGCTCATCCGTGTCCACCTCCGTGATCAGCGCCCACCGTACGCCGAAAAGATCGATTGAAGTAAAGGAGGAGAGAACCTCTTCGCCCAGATAGTTGTGATGGATCTGCGTATCGGTTTTTCCGGTCAGTGCCTCTTTGGCAGACTCCGTTTTGACACTCCCTTCACTCGGGTTGAGGAAGGAGGCCTTGACGCTTCGGTTTTTGGGATCAAGGTAGCTGTCGCTGCGCATCAGGTAATCCTGGCCGACCAGGTAGGATTCTCCCTGCTCACCCATCCCCGTGCGTGAGCCCATAATTTCGTTGATCACATCGGTACTGAGCTGAACGACGATCACCCCTTCGACCAGATCTCCCTCTTTGATCGGGATACCGAAGAACATCGCCGGTTCGCCGTTGCTCGGTGCGTAGGCGGACATATCCACGAAAGCGGCCTCTTTGGTATCAATAACCTTTTTCCATACTTCACCCAGTCCCGATGTACGGAGGGAGCCGACTTTGATATTGGCACCCAGGTCGGACTCTTTTGCCACCGTATACATCACATGTCCGTGCTTGGCGCAGATCAGGAAGAGGTCGTAAAGCTCCTGCTCCTTGATAAAGGCGTTAAAGTACGTATCGTACTTGGCATAAAGCTCCCGGGTATCAGGGGAGTTGACGATCGTAAACGGATCGGTCGGCCCCACGTGGTGCTTTTTATGCAGCTCCACCAAGTCATCGTACATCGTATGGATAAAACGGTTCTGGGCCAGGACATCCATCTGGCCGTCCAGCATTTTGATGTAGGTTTCCAGCTGCTCTTTTTTAAGGTCCCGTGCCACCTCGACCTTCAGTTCGGCTTCATTCGATACTGCATTGCTCCCCGAAAAATACGAGGTGACCCCCATCACCAGAAAGGGGATCAACCCCACGGCGGTCAGTGCCAATACCAGCTGTTTTTTTAATGTCATTGCATACTCCTTATTTCCCTATATTTTCAAGCCCCGCCAGCTCGTCATCGGCAAAGATCGAAAAGAGGTCCAGGATCATAATGACCTCTTTGCCGTTTTGCGCCATTTTTTTCAGATAGGATGCGTTGATCGCCGCACCGAATTTGGGAGGATCACTCAACTGGTCTTCGCCGATCGTCACCACCTCTTCGACACGGTCGACGACAAACCCTATGGAGGTTCCGTCTATTTTGACGATAACGATCGCCGTGTACATCCCCGCCTCTTTTTCGGCCATTTCGAACTTGCTCCTAAGCTCTACGACGGGGATGATGTTCCCCCGTAGATTCATCACCCCTTTGACACATTTAGGCGTTTTGGGGACTTTGGTCGTCTTCATCATGGCGATGATCTCCTGTACGCTCATGATATCCATCCCGTACAGTTCGTCTTCGAGATAGAAAGTCAGGTATCGGTTCTTCTTTACACTGCTTTCGTTATCGGCAGCCATCTCAGATTCCCAGAACCATTTTTATCGACTTGACCAGTTTCTCGTCGCTAAAGGGTTTGACCATCCACCCGGTCAGGCCGATCGCCTTTCCTTTTGCCTTCATCTCCGCCGAACTCTCCGTTGTGAGCATCAAGATCGGTTTGTTTTTAAAGCGCGCATCCGCCTTAAGCTGCGCCGCCAGGTCCAGACCGTTCATCTGCGGCATATTGATATCGCAGATCGCCAGGTCGTAATCCACCTGTCCGCTTGTCACATCTTCGAGCATTTCAACGGGGTTCAGATACGCCGCTACTTCGATCTGTCCGGCACCCACCAGCTCCTCCAGCGCCATCTGCGCCGTTGCGATAATCGTTTTGGAATCATCGACCAAAATTACTTTTTTAGGCACGTTTATTCTCCCTTGCTGATTTCGTTTCTACCACTATAGCATAAAAGTCTCTAAGGCTTAATACTTTTCTAAGAAACAAGATCGACAAGCCGCCGCCGGATTAAAGTACCCTGTGACGCGTTTACTGCTATAATGCCGTCATGATACGACAATCCTCCATCGACGAGCTAAAAAACAGACTGGATATTATTGATGTGGTCGGTTCCTATGTGGAACTGAAAAAAGCCGGGGCCAATTTTAAAGCCCGCTGCCCGTTCCACGACGAAAAGACCGCCAGTTTTGTCGTCAGTCCCGCCAAACAGATCTACCACTGTTTCGGATGCGGGGCAGGGGGCGATTCGATCAACTTCGTCAAAGAGATGGAGAAGCTGAGCTACCCTGAAACGATCGAAAAACTGGCCAGAGAGTACAACATCCACCTGGAGTACGACTCCGGCGGCAGAAAAAACGAAGAGGAGAACAAGGCCCTTGAACAGCTGGGTGCTTTTTTTACCAAGCGCCTTAAAAGCCACCCGGAAGCTGAAAAATACCTCCACGAACGGGGCATCTTCAACTCCAGTATCGAAAAGTTCGAGATCGGCTACGCGCCCTCAAACCAGGAGCAGCTCCGGTTTTTCGAAAGCAACTTCATCACGGCGGACAAGGCCCTCGCATCGGGCATCATGGCACAAGACGAAGGGGGACGGTACTATGCCCGGTTTATCGAGCGGATCACCTTCCCGATCTACTCGGGGAACGGCGCTATCGTCGGATTCGGGGGGCGCACCATCAGCAACCATCCCGCCAAATATATCAACTCCCCCCAGACCAAGTTCTTTAACAAATCCAGGCTGCTCTATGCCTATAATATCGCCAAGGAGACCGTCTACCGGATCAAAGAGATTATCGTCACCGAAGGGTACCTGGATGTGATCATGCTGCACCAGGCCGGATTTACCAATGTCGTGGCCACACTGGGGACAGCCCTTACGGCCGACCACCTCCCGCTGCTTAAAAAAGGCGACCCCAAAGTGATCGTCGCCTACGACGGTGACAAAGCCGGAAAAGCGGCAGCACTCAAGGCCGCAAAGATGCTGGCCGCCAGCAAC
This sequence comes from Campylobacterales bacterium, assembly GCA_050297855.1. Taxonomy (GTDB): domain Bacteria; phylum Campylobacterota; class Campylobacteria; order Campylobacterales; family SZUA-545; genus SZUA-545. Next base: position 42,778 of record JBNKTC010000005.1, on the reverse strand, counting down.
TTTGAAGGGGGCGTGGTGCTTTTCGAAGAGGGGAAAGACCCCGCAGACCTCGTCAAGGAGGGGAAACAGGACTACCTTAACCAGCTTTTCAAACACCCGAAAAAATTTACGGAGTTTGTTATCCAGACCATCGCCGACGGTTTTGATATCAATGTCCCCGAACAGCGCCGCAACGCGGCCCGGGAGATCGGACAGTTTATCCGGGGGCTGGACCCGATCCTCAGGGAAGAGTACGAAAACTTCGCCTCGATCACCCTAAAAAGTACGCGAAACCTCTTTAAAAGCGAGAAAAGCCTTCCGACAAGTGCCGCCAAAAACCCCGACCAGGATACGGCGGAGATGTCGATTCTAAAGAGCCTGCTGCTCTATCCTAAGCTGGTCGACTATATCCTGGATGTGGGGGATGAGACGATCTTTGAGTACCACCGGGATATCTTTACCGTCATCATGCGGGAGGAGTTGGAGGATAAACGGGTCATAGAGCTTAATCTTGACGAACGGATCAAGCCCTACAGCGAAGAGGAGGTCCTTCGCGGAATCAACAACCTGCTGATCAGAAACCTCGAAAAGCAGCTCGCCTTCGTCAAACAGGACAGCAGTACCGACTTCCGCCAGAAGAGCCATACGATCCGCTCGATCCAGGATAAGATCAAACGCCTAAAACGGGGGTAGGCCGAGCTACCCGAGCATCGCGGCCCGTGCGGCCGCTTCGTAGGCGTTCATCTGGTCAAGGTATGCCTGCTCCTGTTCCGTCGGTTCCGTACTGCCGACCGCTTCGGCCTTTTCTGCACGAAGCGTGGAGACCTCCGCTTTAAACGCCTCCACCAGAGTCAGCTTGGATTGGGCTGCGGGCTGGTTCTGCAGATTGGCCTTGATGGCATCGATGCGGTTGTTTAAAAAGTCAAATCCCCCCGACTCGGAACCGGCCAGGGCCTGGGCCAGTCCCCCGGAGAGCTGTGCCTCGAAGACGGAGAAACTGAAACGGTAGAGTTCCTGGGTACTGGCACCCTTCTCCTGCATCCCGTAGAGTGCATCGGTATAGATCTCGTTAAATCCTGCCGGAAAGTCAACCGGGGGAAAGGCCACACTCACTTCCGAACCGATGTTGATGATCCCGTCGCCGTTCAGATCGGCGCGCTTGGACTGCTCCATGATAAGGTTATACGCCCCCTCTTTACTCATATTTTCCGTAGAGATATCGTCATAAAGACCGTGGTAGCGTTTGAGGACGGCTTTCCCCTCTTCGGTGAGGCTTTCGACAAAATCGATGGCGTTGTCAAGGGTGATGCCCGACTCCTGAGCCTTGGACTGGATCGTTTTAAAAGCGGATTGAAGGGATTTGTTTTCCGATAGCTGCGACGGCAGAGAGCCGTCTTTCATCTGTATATGTGGTGATAGCATCCTGCTGCTCCCGGTTTTTTCAAACCCGGAAGCAACAGCTGTTCCCAGAAGGGATTAGAATTTGACGTTGGCGCCGAAGAAGATACCGCTGGTCTCGAATTTCATATCAAGATCATCTACCAGGTCATCTGCGATCTGGATCGTCTGCTGTTTCATCCCGCCCTCGATAGCCAGTTCGACAAGGGGGATAGGAAGGGGAAGCGTGACGTCGATCTTGGCCTTCGTATCCTGGATCTTGGAATCCCCGGCACTGATCATCTTGGAAGAGACCTCAAGGCCGACTGGGATAAACGGGATATCAACCAGTATGGCTGCATAAGCCATCGGTACGGGAACGTTAAAGTCAACCGTATCCGTACCTTCTGTAGATGTCAGGGTAAGCTCACCGTCGATCGTTTTTACATCGATCCCCCACTCAATATCGAGGATACCGGCTGTCAGGGCATTCACTCCCGGGATTCCCCAGTAAAGGATCACATCCTGCTGGTTCAGTGTCACATCCGTTTTTGTATCGGCTGTCGCCGTATAGGTGATGTTACCGAATGTGATACCGCTGCTGATCGCACCTTTTCCTGTTGTCGTATAGTTCTGCTTTTCCAGACGGACATTGGGGACAATCGGGATAAAGTGGTCAAAGCGCAGGTACATATAACCGTTGGATGAATCATCCAGTTTCAGGTCATCTGCGAAATCGATCTCTGTCGGGGTGGTTTTACCATAGGTGATCTGTCCGCTCGGGCTGGCATTCCAGGCCCCGGCACCGATCTCGATATCCACCAGACCGGCGATCGCATTGGCGGATGTTGCAGCCATACTCAGGGCCGCAAAAGCACCGATGATTGCTTTTTTCATACTAACTCCTTAATTAAACTACAGTATGTTAGCAGAAGTTTATAACATTTTTATTTACACTTATAGACCATCTCACCGTAGACCGTGTCAAGCGGCAGGCCGCTTTCCACCCAGTTTCTAATCCCCCCTTTGAGGCTGACGGCGTTTTTATATCCCATGTCTTTGAGGGTCTTGGCCGCCAGGATGCCCCGCTTTCCCGTACAGCAGTATACGACGATATCGGCATCTTTGTCGGGAATCTTGTTTTCGATCATAAACTCCAGGTATCCCCGTGTGATCCGGACCTGGTTCAGGTGAAAAATCTCCCCGTGACCGATCTGGTCAGGCTCGCGGATATCCACAAGGTAAAACTCGTAATCCTCTTCATCGCTTTTAATGATCATGCGTTGCAGTTCGTGGGGTGTGATCTCTTTTACTACTTTTTTGGCATAATCGATAAACGATTGGGCGCTCTCGATATTGAGGGCCTGGGCCTGGGAAGCAAGTACAAAAACCGCTAAAAATGTTGTTACAAGAAGTCTCATTGGTTGCCTTATCATTTATATTATTTGATATTATAAAAGATTTATGATTGATCCAACAGGGGAAAAATGAATAAAGATATTTTTGTCAAGTTACTGAAAGAAGCGGACCTGAGTAAGAAAGAGATGGCCCGTATCCTGGGTATCTCCTACTCCACCGTGACCAACTGGGGAAGCAGCAAAAACTACCCTTACTGGGTAAAGACCTGGCTGATCAACTATATCAAAGCCAAACGATATGACCAGTTGAAGGAAATTATCGAAAATTCTTCGGTTTTTACACAAAACAGTCGATAAATTAATCTCACCTGTTCTATAATTCTCTCCGATTTAGGGGCCTTAGCTCAGCTGGGAGAGCGCAACGCTGGCAGCGTTGAGGTCACCGGTTCGATCCCGGTAGGCTCCACCATCTATTTTCTTCTTCCCACTTCCGACTTTTCATTACATTTTGATTCCTATTGACAAAAGATCGTCCGATTTCCGGCTTTTCCGTTCAAAAATAATATTACTATATGGAATCAGCAACTATAATAGCCAATCAAATAAAAAAAAGTTATGTTGATTTATGAGTAAATTTTTAATCGTCGATGGCAGCAGAGTCATCCAGAAACTGATCACCGGGGCCCTTGAGAATCAGACAATTGCCGGCACACCTGTTGCTGCGTCTGACATTATCACAGCCAACGACGGGCTGGAGGCATTCGGACTTTTGGGAAAACATAAAGATATCGACTATATTATTACCGAAATCGACACCCACGGACTGGGTGGGGACGACCTGGTCGAACTCCTGCTGGACACGGGTAAAATCAAAGAGATGGAGACGATCTTCATCTGCGAAGAGTGTAACCTCTCAATCCTCAAAAAAGACTACACCAAAAATATCCTGGGCAGTATCAAAAAACCCTTTAGCAAAGATGCGTTTTTTGAGCAGCTGTCAAAACTGATCGCCCAGAAACGGGAGTGGAAAGAGCATCTTGAGAAGCTCAAACCGGTCTGGGACCGTCAGAAACAGTTTGTCACGGGGATCCTTACCGAGTATGTGACAAAGACCGAACAGTCCCACCGCATCAAACAGGACCTCCTCAACACGATCCTGGAAAACTATATCCAGACCGAAGAGATCACACCCTATGAGGAGCTGCGCTACACGATCCCCATTATCGCATACGAATATGCCGAAAGTGCCGGGATCGATTTCCTGTTCGATACCGATATCCTCTCCTGCATCTTTGACAAGTTCCTCTTCTACGAAACGGTACACGATACGAGCATCATCCTTCCGGAGATAAAAAACAGCCTCAAGCATATGATGCAGAAACCGCTGGACAAAGAGACGACTGTCGAGCAGCTGATCAGCATCCTCTTTAAAGATGCCGTCGGAATACTGAAGGAAGAGCTTGCCCAGTTAAAAGGTGAAGGCGAACTGGATTATAAAAATTTTAAACCCTATGTCGTCAAAGCGATGAGTTTTTTGGAGCGTATCGACTGCAAGATACACTCTCCCAAGATCATGGAGTGTGAACACAAGATAAAAATAGCACTCCAGGAGTATGAGGCGATCGAAGAGAGTCTCTTTTTCCCCGCCGATGCCCCGTTTATCAAACAGTTCCCTAAAAAAGAGGCGTTTATCAAAGAGTTTACCGCCCAACGCCAAAAGATCAAAGCAGCCCTTTACAGCATCCTGAACGGTAACCTTGCAAAGGTGGAAAAACTGATCTGGCAGGAGGCCAAACGCTCCAAGGATATTTACGAATACTTTAAAAAACTGCCCCGTTTCAATACGCTCAGCAGCTACTCGATGATCAACCTCATGATCTCAAAAAACCTGATACCCCCGGCCGAAGTGGAGCGCTACCGCAAACTGGCAAAATACTTTGAAAAGAGCGAAAACAAAGAGATCCTCCTCTTCTCCAAAGATTATACGCTTGCCAATACCATCGAAACGACCAACCATGCCACGAGTAAAAAGTGGAAATACCAGGCGTTCACATCCCTTGAACCGATGATGAAACATTTTGAAAAGAACCTGCCCGATCTGCTCTTTTTTGATTACGACATGTTCAAGGAGGTCAAAAAAGAGATGTTTATCAAAGCGGCCTCACAGTCGGATAACTTTAAAAAGCTGATTGTCAAGGGGGGGATCATCCTATTGGCAAGCAATGAGTCCAGTAATGTCGTAGCTCTGGCACGCCAGTTAAAAGTGGGGAAACTGCTCAAAAAACCGATGAGCGAGAGTAAATATATCGAACTGGTCAACCGAAACTAAAACGGCTACTCCGAGACGATGATCTTATACCCCGTATTGGAAACGTTCTGGATCAGATCCTGGTAGCTCTTCTTCCGGATCTTTTTAACCAGGGTACGCAGGGAATCGGACGACATAAACTTATCTTTCCAGATCACGCTTTCGATGGTCTCGTAGCTGACAAGATTGCCATGATACTTTATCAGGAGGTTTAAGAACTCCCGCTCTTTCTGTGTCAGGGTCTCGGCATCGTCTTTACTGAGGATCTGACTGTTATCGTAATCAAAATAGAGGTTGTGTCCCAGATAGACCTTCGTCTTGATCGTCTCGTTAAAGTGGTTGTTAAAAAAGTCATCAAACTCATCAAAGTTGATCGGTTTGACAAAATATTTGATCGGACGGACTTCGATCGCCTCGAGAAGATACTCTTTTTCCGTATACGCGGAGAGGAAAACAACAGCCACTTCCTTATCCATTTCACGGATCGCCCGGATCATCTCAAGCCCCGTCATCTTGGGCATGGCAATATCGGTGAAGATAATGTCGGGTTTGTATTCGTTGTACAGGGCCAATCCGTCTTCCCCGTCTTTTGCCGTAATTACCTTGGCAAAACGTCTTTCAAGAAGAGGGATATATGCCTCTCTGATTGCCTGCTCATCCTCAACAAATAAAAGTGTCATCCCACCGATCTGTTTCATAAAACCCCATTTCTGACTCGCTAACTAACTCGATATAACCTATTTTATGTTTTTTGAGTAAAAAAAAAATTAAAAACATAAAAAACACCTCTACTTATCATCCCATTAAACCATTATTTTTGATTATACACATTTATGTCAGCTTTTAACATACCCATAACATTCCTTTTATCGTAAATGTATTACCATTTTTAAAAATTGACAGGCATGTTGTAAGATTGGTAGATGATATACGCACTCGCTTTGATTTTTCTCATTTTCTCTGTCCCGTTTTTTTTCATCCCGGGGACGGTTCTAGGACTCCCCGTCTGGGCCTTTGCCAGCCTTCTCAGTTCAGTCTGTTTTGCCGTTTTGATCATTTTAGCTATCGAAAAAGAGTGGCATGGCCTTAAAGGGGAACAGCGTTGAACGGGGCGATCCTAGATCAAAGCGGCATCCTTTTCCTTAGCCTCTATCTTCTCTCCCTGATCCTGATCGGAGTCGCCGGAAAATTCGCCAGCAAAGAGGAGAGCCTAAAAGATTTCTATCTCGGGGGAAAGGGGTTTGGGGTCACGGTGCTCTTCTTGACGATGTATGCCACCCAATACAGCGGCAACTCGCTGATCGGATTCGCCGGTAATGCGTACCGAAACGGCTGGCTCTTCCTGGTCAGTGTTACCTTTATGATGGCCATTGTCGGAGGGTATCTCCTCTATGCTCCCAAACTCTACGATATTGCCAGAAAACGGAACTTTATCACCGTAGGCGATTATATCGACTACCGGTACGGACATAACGGATTGACCCTCTTTGTCGTCGCCATCGGGATCATGGCGTTGGCAAACTATATGCTGACCAATCTCAAGGCGATCGGCTATATTGTCGAAGTGGTCACGGGTGGGATGATCGGATTTGAGACGGGAATCATCCTGATGGCCCTTATTATGGTGATCTACGAGACACTGGGCGGTATGCGCAGCGTCGCGTGGACCGATGCCATCCAGGGTATCCTGTTGTTTTTGGGGGTCACAATCATCTTCGGGGTGATCATCACACACTACGGCTCCCCTGCCGATAATTATGAGACGATCCGCAGCCTTCGGCCCGAGTTTTTCACCTTTCCTACGATCGAAAACCAGTTGGGGTGGCTCAGTACCTTGATCCTGATCTTTTTCGGCATAGCCGTCTATCCCCAGGCGATCCAGCGGATATATTCGGCAAAAAATGAAAAGACCCTGCGCCGCTCGTTTCAACTGATGGTCATTATGCCGCTACTGACGACCCTACCACTAATTATCATCGCTATTACAGCAACCGCCCATTTCCCGGAGCTCTCAAAAAGCGAATCGGAACAGGTCGTACTTCTTATGCTTCAGAAACTCTCCCAGATCGAAGGGATGGGCATGGTGATCACCCTGTTTGTCGCCGCTGCAGTCGCAGCGATCATGTCCACGGTCGATTCAGCTATGCTGGCAATCGCGTCACTTTTTACCCAGGATATCTACCACCGTCTGCGCCCGGGAAAAAGCCAACGCCACCTGACCTATGTCGGTAAAATCTTCTCCTGGATATTAATGGGACTGATGGTCTATCTGGCCGTCTCCTTACCCTCTACTATCTGGTATCTCATCCAGATCAAGTTGGAGATCCTCTGCCAGATCGCCCCGGCGATCATGCTGGGTATCCATTGGAAAAGACTTGATCACCGTGCCGTATTCTCAGGGCTGTTTGTGGGGGTTATTTTTACGCTGATACTTCTGCTAAGCGGCCTTCCATCCAGACCCTTCGGCATCCACGCAGGAGTGTGGGGGCTGATACTGAACCTTCTGACTCTCTTCCTGGTCCAGGGACGTATTCGGGCCCGTTAAGCACTTAGAGGATCTTCATGATCCGGTTTTGCAGCTCGCTCGAACTGCGTGAGTCGTTAAAATGGATCGGTACGTCGAGTCCCTTGACCGCATTCTCGGCAGCAAGAAGTTTCCCTGACGGGATGTTAATACAGAATACCGCCTCTTTCACCGCCTGGGGATAGACTTTTTGCAGTGTCTTGATCACCGATGCGGCATTGATACCCTCGGTTACGAGATCCAGCAGTACCAGGGAAAAGCTATAGGTTTTATACTGTTCAATTAGTTTTTTTGGATCGAGGTAGCCGATGACCTTGATGGAGGAGTCGATCTTCTCGATCGCCTCTTTGGCCCGCTGAACCATATCCATTTCCTCGCCCAAAACGGCAATGGTGATCGGATTTTTTTTATTGTACTGCTCGATATAGCGGATCAATCTTGCCGTCTGTTCACCCGCTTTTTTGATGTCCAGTTTGCCCGTATAGTATTTCATATAGGTCTTACTGCTGTAAAGTCCCTCGATACGTGCTTCGTAAAAAAACTTGTGTACAGCTTTCGATTTTTTTGCGCTGCGCCAAAGCTCTTTGTCAAAACGATACGCCAGGACATTCAGTGTATCGCTGATTTCGGACTTGATACCGTCCACATAACTGATATAAGCCGTCTTGAACTCTTCGAAATGGTTCTCCCTGTATTCGTTCATCTTCTCCAGGATCGTTTCGCTCCGGTCTTTCAGATCGCGCACTTCATGGATGATGTCCACATTGGCCTTACTCATGGTATTGAGTGAATTTTTCAGTTTTTCATATTTGGGGTCTTTGACATTGGTCCCCTGCAGCTCTTTTTTTGTTGCTGCGATCTTCTTCTCATACACCTTATGTTCACTGAGCAGTTTGTATATTTTCTCTTTGACACTCTCCAGTTCGGTCGACGCCTCAGCATAGGGGATCTGTTTTAGCAAAAAGATCGTCTCGTAGTTCTCTTCGATGGAGCTGGCGGTCTTGCGGTCCATCTTCTCTTTCATTGTGATCGCCATATCCAGCTTCTTTTTGGCGATCTTAAGGTCCGCGTCCAGGATGGTCAGATCGATGGATTTGAGGTTGTTAAAAGCGGTAAAGAGAAAACTTTTCATTATGGAAAAATCCATCTTTTTTTCAGGAGGGATATCGCGGTCGTATTTCATCAGTTCGGCCACGACAGATTTAAAATAGAGTTCAATCGCCTCACGGGCTTCGAGGGAGCGATCAAGACTCTGTGTATTGCGTTTTTCACGGCTATCGGCAAAGGCGATGATCTCGGGTTCGATCTCCCGGATCAACTCGTAAAGCTCGTCCCTGTTGACCGGTTTTTTTACAACATGGTTGATATCGAGGGAGAAGAGTCGCTCGTTACGTTTGGCAGCATCTTCCTCTTCACTCAGGGCGATAAACGGAAAATCGGGGGCGCTTTTTTTGATCAGGTTGACAAACTTGACCCCGCCGTATGCCTTATTGTCAATATTTACAATGACCAGGTCAATAAAAATCTCTTTAAATATTTTGACATGATCCACAAAACTCTCGGAGTGGAATACTTCATGAAAACTCTCCTGCAGCAGGGACTCTACGCCCTCGGTATATCCCAGGATGTCATCAATATAGAGGAGGTTCAGATCATTCAGTTTCAGACTCACGGGTAGCTCACACAAATTTTTTTGACACTATATCAATTTTTCCGTTAGGATCGTTGAATACCACAGTTTTTTTATTTTTTTTAAGAAAAAGAGGAAGGTGGTGGGTCTTGCAGGACTCGAACCTGCGACCACCCCGTTATGAGCGGGGTGCTCTAACCAGCTGAGCTAAAGACCCGTTTAAGAAACGGATTATACTTAGCCTACAATTAAAGGGTCATTAGGGCGAAAGAGAGGGTTATACACCCTTTTTGACAATATCACTGTCGATTTCGATCACCGTATGGACATTACCGCGCGGTTCAAAATCGGCCACGACCTTCATCCATTTCGGTTTGAGCTTGTCATAGAGCGTGTCGTAGATTTCATTCGCCGTATTTTCATGGGAGATGTGACGGTTTCTGAAACTGTTGATATAGATCTTGATCGCCTTAAGCTCCACGACGAACTCCCCGGGCATATACTCCAGGTAGATCGTCGCAAAATCGGGGTAGCCGCTGCGAGGGCAGAGACAGGTAAACTCGGGCAGGGTAATGGAGACCTTGTAGTTTTTCTGGTGCTGATTCGGCCAGATCTCTAAATCTTTATCGACATCGAACTCCGCGATCTCTTTTTCCCCGTATCTCATTTCCATAGTATCTCCATTAGATGTCAAGGTGTTTGACATCTTTGGCGTGATCTTCAATATAACGTCGCCGCGGTTCGACTTCGTCACCCATAAAGAGGGTAAAGGTATCGCTCACCTCTTCGGCATTATCAACCGTAACCTGGAGCAGACGGCGGTTCTCTTTGCTCATCGTCGTCTCCCAAAGCTGCTCGGGGTTCATCTCACCCAGACCTTTATAGCGCTGGATATAGGCACCTTTTTTAGCCCGCGCTTCCACTTCGTCGAGGATTTCGAGGATATCGCGCTCATGGAAGAGCGGATTGTCGCGTTCGAGCAGCTTTTCATAGGTATATTTTGCTTCCACAAAGAGCGGGTTGGTAAAGAGATCGTCGTTGACAATGATCTCTTCCAGGCCTTTTTCCGTCTGGATATAGAGGTGGATCTTCTCTTCATTTACCACCGTGTTGAGAATGTTGTATCCGATCTCTGTAAGGAATTTTTCGATTTCCACAAAAAGCTCTTTGTTATCCAGGGCGAGCAGTTCGTCTTTTTCGATCAGCTGACGTACCAGTTCGACAACAGAATATCGTTTTTGGAGGTCCTCCAGGACCAACCGGTAGTGCGCCGCGATCTTGAGATGTTCTTTCAGGTCCCGTGCACCGATCCCCTCAAACTCCATCCCTTCGATACCTGTCTCGATCAGGTAATCGTTAAGGGCTTTGTTATCTTTGAGATAGATCTCGTTTTTACCTTTTTTATAACGATAGAGCGGCGGCTGGGCAATATAGAGGTACCCCTCATCGACGATCGGCCGCAGGTATCGGAAGAAGAACGTCAGCAGCAGCGTCTGGATGTGGCTTCCGTCGACGTCGGCATCGGTCATGATGATGATCTTTTTATAGCGCAGTTTCTCCTCGTCGAACTCCGCACCGATCCCGCAGCCCAGGGCGGTGATCATATTTTTGATCTCCTCGCTGCTGAGGATCTTATCGATCCGCGCTTTTTCGACGTTCAGGATCTTACCCTTGAGCGGAAGGATCGCCTGGAAGACACGGTCCCGGCCCTGTTTGGCCGAACCGCCCGCGGAGTCACCCTCCACCAGGTAGAGTTCGGACTCTTCCGGGTCTTTGCTCTGGCAATCAGCCAGTTTCCCCGGCAATGTACCGACGGCCATCTTCTCCTGCTTACGCGTCATCTCACGGGCACGTTTGGCAGCATCGCGACCGCGGGCTGCCAGGATCGCCTTCTGCATGATCGCCTTGGCGGCATTGGGGTTCTCTTCAAAGAACTTGACGACGTTTTCGTAGGTCAGTTTCTGAACCAGCGGGCGTACATAGGAAGATCCCAGTTTACCCTTCGTCTGGCCTTCGAACTGCGGTTCGGGGACCCGTACACTGACGATGGCGATCAGCCCCTCTTTAGTATCGTCACCCGTGATCTTTGTCTTTTCCCGGGCATTGGCGTTTTCATCGATATATTTGGAGATCGCCCGTGTCAGACCGGCACGGAAACCGGCTTCGTGCGTACCGCCGTCGGGTGTTTTAATATTATTGACAAAAGAGGAGACTTTTTCGGAGTAGGCGGTATTGTACATAAAAGCCAGGTCCATCTCGATATCTTCCATCTTGTCACTGAAGTAGATGACATCACAGAGTCCGTCTTTATCATTAAGATCGGAAACAAACTGTGCGATCCCGCCTTCAAAATGGATCTCCTCTTTCGTATCGTCCCGCTCATCGGTAAAGATGATCTTAATTTTCGGGTTCAGGTAGCAGAGTTCTTTAAAACGCTTCAGAAGGATATTTTTATCAAATTCGACCGTTTCAAAGATCTCGTCATCGGGCATAAATTCGATAATCGTACCGGTCCGTTTCGTCGTGCCTGTTACCGTCAGATCATTTTGGATCTTACCTTTGGCAAAATCCTGTTCATGTACATTACCGCCGCGGTGGACCGTCAGGTGCAGGTCACTTGAGAGGGCATTAACAACCGAGACCCCGACCCCGTGAAGTCCCCCGGAGACCTTATAGGTGTCTTTGTCGAATTTACCACCGGCGTGAAGTACCGTCAGAGCGACTGTTGCCGCAGAGATCTTTTCGACCGGGTGGATATCAGTCGGAATACCCCGTGCATTATCTTCGATCCGGGCACGCCCCTCTTTGGTAATACATACTTTGATCGTATCACAGTATCCTGCCATCGCTTCATCGATGGAGTTGTCGACGACTTCATAGATCAGGTGGTGCAGACCACCGATATTGGTATCCCCGATATACATCCCCGGCCGTTTTCGGACCGCTTCGAGACCTTTGAGGACTTTAATGTTGGAGGCACCGTAATCGGCCTTTTTCTCTTCGGCTGCTTCAGGTGCTTCAAATAGGTTGTTTTCTTCGCTCATAGTATCCCTTCTTATAGTGCAATCGGCATGATGATTGTCAAGAAATTTTCGCTTTTTAGTTGGAACGGTGTATTGGGTTCGTTAAAGCCCATGATAAATTCCCGCGTATCGATCTGCGAAAGGAAATCGATAATGTAACGGCTGTTTACCGCAATCTCAAAAGATTCGTTGATATTCGTTTCTGCTTCGAACTCTGTTTTGGCTTCGAAATTCTCGTCGTTAATACTTTCGAAGTAGATGGAGTGTGGATTAAACTGCATCTTGATCTCTGCGGAGATGATATTGACCTGTTTGATCGCATTGATCATCGTCTCTTTGGAGAGGCTGATGGTGTGTTTCAGTTCTTTCGGAACAATGCGTTCGTAATCGGGGAACTTCCCGTTGATCACTTTTGTAAAGAAGTAGTGATTGTTTGATTTGATAATAAAATTGGTGTTGTCAAAAAAGATGTCGACCTCATTGACAAAAAGCTTTTGGATCTCCTGGATCGCTTTTTTCGGGATGATGATCGAATTGGCCTGGCTTGTCTCGTTATCAATACGAAGCAGTCCCAGGCGTTTGGTATCGGTACCGACGATATTGATCCCGTAGTTTTTGATATCGATCAGGGCACCGTTAAGTTCGAATTTCGGATTATTGGTGTCAATTGCCGGCATCACTTTTTTAAAGGATCCGATCAGTTTCAGGCTGTCGATATTTATTTTTGGAAGGTTTTCATAGTTGGGGAATGAGGGGTATTCATTTGCATCAAACGTCGGCAGTTTGTAATTGGAGCGGTTCTGTTTGATGTGGAGCGTGTCCCCTTCGGAGTTGATAATGATCTCGTCATCTTTTAGGATACGGATAATATCGAGGATCTTCTTTCCGTTACATGTTGTTTTTCCCTCTTCATCCAGGATAAAGTCATCAATAACGACACTGAGTCCGATCTCATTGTCCGTAGCTTTGAGGACCAGACCGTCCTGGTTTGCTTCAAAATAGATGTGGGACGTAACATGGGAGAAGTCTTTTCTCTCTAAAAAAGCCTGGAGGCTGACGATGGCGTTTTCGAAAGCCTGCTTCTTTACTATGATCTTCATTTTGACACACCTTTATTATTATAAATAAATAGTAGTAGTATTAGCACCCGATGAAAAAGTGAAAAATACTGACTAACCCTTTTATGGCCTGAAACGTAATAATGAATAAATTCTATCTTTATTTCACTCATTTTCACATAAATTGTAACAGTTTTATTCCGTGGTCGTGATTTTGTTGGCCAGTTGATCGATAATTACTTTAAAATTGGCGTCGTTTTGAATGATCTCGTTGATCTTCTTCATGGCATGGCTGACGGCGGTGTGATCTTTCATATTAAAGTAGTTGGCGATGATCGGCATGGAGTTGGGTGTCAGGCTTCTAGCCAGGTAGATGACGACCCGTCTGGCATTAACGATCGCCTTGACGCGGGATTTTGATTTGATCTCGCTCGGTTTGACGTTAAGTTCTTTGCTGACGACATCCACGATCTGGTCGATGGTGATATTCTCGCGCTTCTCTTTGATCTGCTCTTTGAGGACATCTTTCGTAAATTCCAGGGTAATGGGCTGGCCCATCATCTTGGAGTAGGCGTTGAGTTTGATAATTGTCCCTTCGATCTCACGGATATTCTCGTCCATATTGGTGGCGATGTAATTGATGACATCATTCGAGAGGTTGATCAGGTCCAGTTCACATTTCTTTTTGATAATAGCGATCTTGGTCTCCAGTTCCGGTGGCTGGATATCGGCGACCTGACCCCAGACAAACCGGCTTTTAAGACGGTCTTCCAGTCCTGCGATATTTCTGGGCTCCTTGTCGGCAGCCAGGACGATCTGTTTTCCGGCGCTGTGGAGTTCGTTAAAGGTGTGGAAAAACTCCTTTTGCGTATCCTCTTTTCCGGCAATAAACTGGATATCGTCGATGATCAGAAGATCGCAGCTCCGGTACTTTTCGCGGAAACGGTCCATGGTCTGGTTTCTGAGGTGATCGGTGAAGTCGTTCAGAAACTGTTCGATTGTGGCGTAGATGACCATTTTCCCTTTTTCGGAGAAACTGTTCCCGATGGATTGGAGCAGGTGGGTTTTTCCCAACCCAACGCCGCCGTAGACAAAGAGGGGGTTATAGAGTTTCCCCGGCTGTTCGCAGACACTTTGGGCTACGGTATAGGCAAACTGGTTGGAGTGGCCGACGACAAAACTGTTAAAGGTGTAGGCGGGGTTTAGGATCGTGCTTTTTGCCGCTTTATTATCGGTGGTAATCGCATCCTTTTTGCGCGATTTCCCCCCTTTTTTCGATTTGATCCGGATCTCTACCTTGGGGCGGACTCCGCTTTCGAGCTCAAAGAGGTCAGCTATCTTTTCGGAGTATTTTGTTTTAATCCAGCTTGCTATAAACGGATTGGTGACTTCCAAAACGGCCAGGTCCGATTTGGATTGGTTTTCGACATACTTAATATTTTTTATGTAGCGCTGAAACTCCGATTCACTGACGATGGACTTGAGACGTGAAAGAATAGAATCAAAAATCAAAAATGGCCTTTGTGATGTGAAAATTAAGTGAATTTTAATCTCTTTAAGAGGTGAAAAAATTGTATCATATAAAGGTTTATAGTAGTGAATAAATTTTTATTCACATCGTGAAAGATAGGTGAATAACTCATGTACATTTTGGGAATCGACCCCGGCAGCATTAAAACGGGCTACGCCATACTCGAGGTGAAAAACCGGAAGATGTTACTAAAGGAAGCAGGACTGATCAAGATGAAGTCCAAGGTCCTCCAGGAACAGATCTGCGAAATGACCGAAGCGTTTGATATGCTGTTTAAACATAACGAGATCGACGAGGTGGCGGTAGAGGATATGTTTTATGCCCACAACCCAAAAAGTGTCATCAAACTGGCCCAGTTCCGGGGAGCCATGAGCCTTAAGATCATCCAGGATTTCGGCAACTTCGCCGAGTATACGCCGCTGCAGGTGAAGCGGGCAGTAACGGGTAACGGGAAGGCGGCCAAGGAGCAGGTCGCTTTTATGGTTAAAACGCTTTTGGGTATAAAACAGGAGATAAAGCCGCTGGATATCACCGATGCGATCGCTGTCGCGATCACCCATGCCCAGCGGCTCAAACTAGGATTATAAGATGCTGATACGAAAACTTTTTAAATTTGAAAACGCCCATATCGTCCGAAACTGCAGCAGTGACCGTTGCAAATACTCCCTACACGGTCACTCCTATAAAGTCGAGGTCCTGTTTCACTCCAATTTTCTCGATAACGGGCAGATGGTGCTCGATTTTGGATTGACCAAGGGAGATATCAAAGACCTGATCGACAGTTTCGACCATGCTGTAGCAATTTGGAGCGGTGACGAGGCTGACTATATAGAAGATATGAAAAAACACTCATTGCGGTGGGTGGAGCTTCCCGTTTCACCGTCGGCCGAACAGTTCAGCCGGGTGATCTTCAAAATGACCGAGATGGTGCTAAAAAAGATGGATCTTAACAACGGGGAGAGGGAGATATCGGTCCACAGTGTGATCGTCCACGAAACCGATACCGGTTATGCCCAGTGTTTTAAAGAGGATGTGGATAATCCGCAGATGGGATTGATCGATCCGGAAAAAATCCGCTTCTCCGACCAGGTCCGTTCGGAGTGGAAAAATCCGGGACTCTGGGAGATGGTTACATCGTAGTGGTACGTTTGTCGTCCTGATGCAGCGGGTGGCGGTATTTCGTTTTTTCGCATCCTGCGAGTGTGACAATAAATCCGGCGGTTATACAAAAAATAATAATCCGTTTCATACTCTGGAATATACCATAAAAAAAACAAAAAATGAACTTATTGTGTATTCTCCCCTTTGCCGGTCTTTTCGTAGACTTTTTGAAAGAGTTTGTAGGGACCGTGGCGCCGCTCCTCTTTATATTCGCGGATCTCGCTGCCGAAAATTTTAAGGGCAATATACGCTCCCAGTGAGAGGAGCAGGATCCCGCCGACAATGATCAGGAAATGCTGGATGTGGGTAAGGTCTCGTTTCTTTTTCTGTCTCTCCGCCTTGAGCTGCTCTTCGGTCTTCTCCTTAATGATGTCGTCGAGGAAGTCGTACTTGCGGTAGCCGTATTTATCCTTTCCGCCTATCATCTTGTAAAGGACCTCTTCAATGCCAAGCTGCCGCGTCGTCTCTTTGATATCGTTATCGATACCGAAAAAGAGCGAATAGTATTCAATGGTCGATTTCCAGTCGGTCATCTCCACATCGTCAACATTTAAAAAGCTTTTGAGATAGGAGATCTTGACGATGGATGCGATCTTGTCTTTTAGCAGGGGAACGGAGAGGAAATCTTTCATCCGGTAGAGGATTTCCGCAGTCTGTCCGTGGAAAGCTGCAGTATAGGCGGCAGGCTCTTCCGCTTTGAAAGGGGCATAGAGTGTTTGAAACTCATCCATACGGGTGATCTCATGGGCCTGTTCGATCAGAGCGTAGGCTTCTGAATTTTTTCCCTTTTGTATGTGGTCGAGGAAAAGAACGCGGTAACGGATCGAATCGATGATCGCTTTGGCTTTGGCTTTATAGGGAGAGTAGCTGGCCAGCCGTTTGGCCAGGACGATAATATCCCGGAGAGCTCCCCGCTCTTCCGCTTCGTCGATCTTTTTGATCAGTTTTTCCGCCGCGTCGACCAGACGTTCATATTCGGGGGTCTCTTTTAAAACGGAGTTTTTAGTCGCCAGGGCAAAGTATTTGGCTGTCTGTTTTGTCCTGAAATAGGTGTCGGCCTCGATAAAAAGATTGGGGAATGTGGTCAGTACGCTGATAAGGTTTTTTTTCTTCTCGATATCGTTAAAGGGACGGAAGATCTGGGTCGCTTTGGCTTTAAAGCCGTTTTTCATCGCATCGAACGCCTTTTTATAGGCCAGCTCCCACTCGTCATTGATCACCCGGTATTTATAGCTTTTTTTCAGGTGGGGGTAGGTCTCGGCCAGGGCAAAGATCGTGGCATAGTCGTTGTGTTCATAGGCTTTGAGGAAATTGATGACCACTTCGCTCTCATCGGTATAGAGGTTGAACACCTTTTTTTTGTAGACGTCGTGGATAAAGGGGTCCACCAGGGTCTCCGCATCTGCTTGACGGTTATCCAGGATCAGGTCCATCGCCTGGGGGAAGACCTCTTCGTTCCACACTGTATCAAGGCTGTTTTCGATATCGGAGAAGAGGGAGAGGAAGGTGTTTTTCTTTAAGAGCAGGCTGGCTGTTTTGTAGTCGCGGTCGGCAATATTTTTTTCGATCATCTTATGGTCGTTCAAAAGTGGGTAGATGGCAACGCTTCCGTCTTTAAAAAGAAAAACAAGGGTCTCTCCGACCCATTTGATCTTACCGACCGGTTTCTCCTGCAGCTGGTGGGTAAAGAGGATCTTGTTACGTTCCAGGAAGATAACGGTGACTTTCCCGTTTCGTTCGGCGACCATACCGTAATCGCGGTTGGTGTTAAGGGCGATCGCCGTGGGGTTTTGGATACTGTTGTTATGGGTCGATTCAACGCTGGCGGTCTTGATATTGATGATCGAGGTGGTACCGTTTTCGTTGACGGCAAAGATCTTGTAATCATCCAGGAAGAGGGCATGAAGAATGCCTACATCGGTCCGGATACTGGCAAGGGTACGGTTGAGAAGGACGTCGTGGACGGCCATCTTGTTCCTATCCCCGATGGCAAGCAGCATGTCGCTTTTATCATCAAAAGCGACGGAGCGGATATTTCCGCACTCAAAGACCAGGGACTGGTAGATCTCCCCGCTGTCCATAAAGACGTTGACCCGTCCGTTGTCGTAGCCAAAGGCAAGATACTTCCCGTCGTAGGACTCCGCCATACAGGTGATCGTATCCCCGAACCAGGTCAGGGGCACGAGCTTCTTCTCTTTGATGGCCAGGGTATAGGGTTTCTCTTTTTTGACAAAGGTGAATGCACCGCTGGCAAGGAGCTGTTTGATCCCTTTTTTGCTCTCGGTCTTGATGAGGGTAAAGCTTTTTTCTTTTTTAAACGTCGGAGTGATGCGGTGAAGTCTGAGCATATCGTCCAAAAGCAGGTAACTCTTCCCGAACTTCCGGATATCGCAGATGGGGGAGTCATACTTTAAGGTAATATGGTTGCTCATAGGCTATTTCCCTTTATCCGACGAAATGGGGGATCTTGTCAAAGAGCCGGATTGTAAAATCGACCATCATATTGGTCATCCACGGCATCAATAAGACGATAATGACGGCAACGACGATGATCTTGGGGACGAAACTGAGCGTCATCTCGTTGATCTGGGTCGTTGCCTGGAAAATACTGATCACCAGACCGGCCAGGAGCCCTCCCATCAGGATGGGAAAGGAGATAAAAAAGGCGGTCTTAAACGTGTCGATCGTGATGGCAATCAGTTCACCTTCCATCAGCTGTGCCTTAATGCGTCGTATTTTTCGGGTATCAGATACTCTTCGGTTTTGATCCGTTCGGTATATATCCCGGCGTTGTACCCGATCTCAAAAAGTTTGTCCAACCCCTTGATCGCATTTTCGTCAAATTTGAGGGAGTGTTCGTTGGCGTAGAGGTCCAGATAGGTCTGCAGGTCCTCGTTACTTACCCGGATCAGGTTCCGCTCCATCAGCATTTTCGAAAGCAGCTGCTTGTGTTCGATCCCGATTCTGATAGCATCGGTCAAAATGTGCTGGCATTCAATAGCACGGTTAAGAGGAATGGATCGCCGCAGGGCCATTCCACCCAGGGGCAGGGGGAGGGTCTCCCCGGCAAAATCTAGCCAGATGTCGTAGATCTCCGCCTCCGTCTCCAGCTCATCGCTGTAGGTGAGGATCGATTCGTGGATCAGGACCCCGGCATCCACTCTGCCGTCCAGGACCGCCTCTTCGATCTCCAGGAAGTTCATGTAGGTAATGCGGGCATCGGGGTATTTGAGTTTGAAGAGCATGGCGTTGGTCGTGTATTCGCCGCTGAGGGCTACTTTGAAGTGGCGTTTGAGCTTCGCCCCCTTTTTCTTGATCAGTTTGGGGCCGTACCCCTCGCCGAAACTGGCAGCAGTGTTGATCAGGGCGTATTCGTCCTTGATGTGGGGGTAGAGGGCAAAACTGATGGCGCAGATGTCGTACTCGCTCTTTAGCGATTTTTGATTCAGCGTCTCGATATCGAGGGCGATGTTGTCAAAGGTGATCTCTTTGCTCCCGACCCAGCCGAACTTGACGGCATAGTACATAAAAATGTCATCGGCATCGGGGGAGTGGGCAACGCTATAGTGTGGCAAAACGGACCTTTGTTACGGGGTGAATATTCTAATGGTTTTATTATACAGAAAGGAAGATTTAAGAGGTGATTTCGGGGAAAAGGGACCCGGAAAACCGGGTTAGAGGATTATTTTTCGATGACGCATTCGTCTTCGATCAGCATGCCGTTAAAGATGGCAGTGACTCGGACAGTGGAAGGTCTTGGGGAGTAGCTTCGCCAGTCCCATACCTTTGAGTGGTCGGCCGGAAGGGAGAGGGTACGTTCCCGCTTGTCCCATTTGGCGTTGTCCGTACTCCAGTAGAGTGTCACGCTTCGCGGGGTATTGGTCTCAAAATTACGCTCCGCTTCGACTGTTGCGATGATGCGGTCTTTCTCTTTGTCTACGGTGCAGGTGAGGGATGCACCGAATGCCGATGCGATCAGCAGCAGCATGGTAATCATGGCTTTCATGACGTCTCCTTGCGAAAAATTGTGCGAATGGTACTAAAAAAAGATAAAATATGTGGCTTTTATCTGAAGGAGAGGGGTATGAACCAGCTGCTGATGCTCTTTGCCTTGCCGATCGGCGTGCTTTTTTTTATCATCGACCGCCGCCAGCAGGAGACCAACCGAAAGATCGCGGAGGCGTTTATCGATGAGGTGAGAGCAAACGACGGATTAAGCCCTGAAGCAAAACTCGGCCATATTAAAAAGATGTTCGAACTCAACCGTTTTGCCGTAGAGTACAAGGGGGAGAATCACCTGGTCGCCACGCGAAAACACCTGAACCTGGGTGCGGCGATCCTCTCCTTCGCCCTGGTCCCCCTCTATATCGGGGTACTGCTTTTTGTTCTCTGGTTTATCTTTTTGAAAAAACCGGAGCGGTGGGAGGTCACTCCGGCGGACACGACTCCTCCCGGAGGCAGACGACACAGCATCTCGTCTCCGGCATAAGCAGCAGCCGATCGTAAGGGATCGGTTCTCCGCAGCTTTTGCAGAGACCGAAATCCTCATTGTTGATCTGCCCCAGGGCCTCTTTGACGCTTTTTCGGCGTAGCTGCAGCTCATCCAGGCGGGCGATCGTACGGTTGGCTTCTGCGATCAGCTCACTTTTTGTCAGGGGCTCCAGGGAGCAGTCCTGTGCATGGGGAGTGAGGCTTGCCGAAAGCAGCTGTATCTCGGCATCCGTTTTTTTAAGCGCAGATTCCAGTTCCGCCAGCAGTCTCCTCTTTTCCCCTTCGGTCATCGTTAATGTCCGCAGCAGCACGATCCGCCGTCGCAGCTGCCGCCTTTCCCTTTGGAAAACCGTTTTTTGAGCGGTTCGATGACGACGTAATAGAGCAGCAGGGCAAGCAGGATCAGGGTAGAAAGGGCAAAAAGACCCGTGCTCTCCTCATGTACGCTCAAGAGTCTCCGGATATCGATCTGCGAATAGTCCAGTACCCAGTCCAGCAGCATCCCGAAAGCAATGCTGAAGAAGAGGATGACACCCAGGTAGATGCCGAATACACGCCGGCCGAGGTTCTGGTATACCACACTCATGGTCACCGTACTGGTCGCAGGCCCTGCGGAGAGAAGCACAAAAGCGGCTCCTGCGGGGACCCCAATGGCGATCAGGGAGGCGGCGATGGGGATGGAGCTGGTGGCGCAGATATAGAGCGGTGGGGCGATGAGGATGACGGCGAGGTAGGTCAGCAGGTAGTATTTGTCCGCCAGCACGGCCAGGTCCGTGGGGATAAAGGTGGTAATGATCCCGCCCAGGATGATCCCGAAGGCGAGGGGTCGGGCGATATCTTTAAAGACGGTATTAAACCCGTAATCGAGTACGGCCCTGAGGCTTTTATCTTTTATCCTGGATTCCGTTTCGACGGTATCTGTTTCCCTTTTCTCTTCCGTGACGGCAGCCGGGATACCGAAGAGATTGGTCAATACCCCGGCGATTACCGCGATGATCAGGGAGGTGACGACCCGATAGACGGTAAAAAGTCCGCCGAACACCCCGTAGGTCGCGGCGATGGAGTCGGCTCCGGTGATGGGGGTGGAGATCAGAAAACTGAGTACTGACCCGTCGCTGGCCCCCGATTTTTTTAACGACACGGCAAAGGGGACGACGGAACAGGAGCAAAAGGGCAGCGGGATACCGAACAGTGCCGCCTTCAGGACCGATCCGACAGAGCTGTTTCCCAAATGCTTTTGAATATAGCGCTCGGAGATAAAAAGGTGCAAAACTCCTGCTGCAACGGCACCCAGTAAAAGATAAAAAGAGAGGTTGTAGGTGAGTTCCCACATGTTTTCAAGAAATATCATACGGAATCCTTAACGATAATAAAAATCGATATTAACCCAAAAGAGCCGCTTTGTAAAGAGAGAGTTTTTTTTCAAAGGGCATTGCCCGGTAGGCCGGGGAGGGTGAGGGGAGCAGTGTCGTATCGATGCCAAGATGGGAGAAGTGCTTCGTATAGATGCTTTGGGCCTTTTTCCCCGTAAAGCAGATCCGGTGGATCGAGGGATGCTTCTCCAAAAGGGCAGGGATGTCGTTGGGTTCGATCTCGGTCAGGTTGGTGTCGCTGGAGTTGCCTTCGCTGCGGATGCAGGTGTGGCACGTATCCCAGAGGGCGAGACGGTGGTTTTTTAAAAGGGAGATGCGTTCATCGCGCGAACGGCTCTTTTCGCCGTAGAGTTCGCCCAGCAGCCTCCAGAACTGGTTTTGGGGGTGGGCGTAGTAAAACCCCTCTTCAAAGGATTTGAGGCTGGGGTAGGTCCCCAGGATCAGGATAGTCGCATCGTCAAAGATGATGGGGTCGAAACTGAAACAGCGCATCGGAGTATAAAATCTTTCATTTTGTCATATTTTTCTCTCGGGAAGAGGGAAGGGCATACAATCGCCTTAACTGCAATATTAGATCGCTAACGCTACAATATTGTAAATAAATTCTATTGGAAACAGAGAATGGATGATAATAAACAAAAAGCCCTTGATTCGGCTTTAAAAGCAATTGACAAGACCTTTGGCAAGGGGACGCTGATGCGTCTGGGCGACAAGCCTGTCGAGGAGATGGAAGCGATCAGTACGGGATCACTGGGTCTGGATATGGCCCTGGGCATCGGCGGGGTGCCCAAGGGGCGGATCATCGAAGTGTACGGACCCGAGAGTTCCGGTAAGACGACCCTGACGCTTCAGGTGATCGCCGAAGCGCAGAAGATGGGCGGCACCTGTGCCTTTATCGATGCGGAGCACGCCCTGGATGTCAAATATGCCAAAAACCTCGGTGTCGACATCGACAACCTGCTGGTGTCACAGCCCGATTACGGGGAGCAGGCGCTGGATATCGTCGAGACGGTAGCCCGCAGCGGTGCGGTGGACCTGATCGTCGTCGACTCCGTCGCGGCCCTGACGCCCAAAAGCGAGATCGAGGGGGACATGGGGGATGCCCAGGTGGGTGTCCAGGCCCGTCTTATGTCCCAGGCGCTTCGTAAACTGACCGGTGTCGTCAACAAGATGAAGACGACGATCATCTTCATCAACCAGATCCGGATGAAGATCGGGATGATGGGTTACGGTTCTCCCGAAACGACGACCGGCGGTAACGCCCTGAAATTCTACTCCTCGGTCCGGATCGATATCCGCCGGATCCAGACGCTTAAGCAGGGGGACGAATCGATCGGTAACCGTGTTAAGGCTAAAATTATCAAGAACAAAGTCGCTCCGCCCTTTAAGCAGGCGGAATTTGATATCATGTTCGGTGAAGGTATATCCAAAGAGGGTGAGCTGATCGACTACGGCGTGAAGCTCGATATCGTGGATAAGAGCGGAACCTGGTTCAGCTATAAAGACAGCAAGCTGGGACAGGGGAAAGAGAAGGCTAAGGCTTTCTTAAAAGAGAATCCCGAGGTCGCCGAAGAGATCGAAAACGCGATCAAAAACTCCATGGGGGTCGAACTTCCGGAGCTGGATGATCTACGAGAAGAAGAAGGAGAATAAATGATTTATATTGATAATATTTTTGCCGATGAGGTGATGGATTCCAGAGGAAACCCCACAGTCCGTGCAACGGTGAGCCTGAGCGATGGCAGTACGGCCAATGCGATCGTACCCAGCGGGGCGAGTACGGGAAAACGGGAAGCGCTGGAACTGCGTGACAAAGACAAACGCTACGGCGGCAAAGGGGTACTCAAAGCGTGTGAAAACGTTAACACGCTTATCGCGGACGAGCTGGTCGGCCTCTCCCCGTATGACCAGGCAGGTCTTGACGGTCTGATGAAGCAGCTTGACGGTACGGAAAACTACTCCAAGCTGGGGGCCAACGCGGTCCTTGGCGTCTCCATGGCGATCGCCCGTGCGGCGGCCAAGAGCCTCAGAATGCCCCTGTACCGATACCTGGGCGGTGCCAATGCCAGCATCCTTCCGACGCCGATGCTTAACATCATCAACGGTGGCGAACACGCCAACAACAGCATCGACTTCCAGGAGTATATGATCATGCCGGTCGGGTTTGACAACTTCGCCGATGCGCTGAGAGCCTCTGCCGAGATCTTCCATGTACTTTCAAAAAACCTCGACAAACGCGGTGAATCAACGGCTAAAGGGGATGAGGGCGGTTTTGCACCTAACCTGGCTAACAACGAAGAGCCGATCGAAGTGATCCTCGAAGCGGTCAAAGACGCCGGATACGAGCCGGGTACACAGATCGGTATCGCCCTGGATGTCGCGGCGAGCGAACTGGTCAAAGACGGCGGATACCGGCTGGATTCCGAAAACCGGACACTTTCAAGCAAAGAGATGTCCGACTATCTGGCTTCCATGGTCGAAAAATACCCCATCGTCTCCATCGAAGACGGTCTGAGCGAAGATGACTGGGAAGGTTGGAAATACCTTACGGAGATCCTGGGTGACAAATGCCAGCTCGTCGGCGACGATCTTTTCGTAACAAATGAGAAAATTTTGGCCGAGGGTATTGAAAAAGGTATCGGAAATGCGATATTAATTAAACCAAACCAGATCGGATCGGTCACCGAAACGATGCGTACGGTACGCCTGGCGCAGCGAAACGGATATAAAACGGTCATGAGCCATCGGAGCGGCGAGAGCGAAGATGCGTTTATCGCAGACTTTGCCGTAGCCCTTAACACCGGTGAGATCAAGACAGGTTCCACGGCACGCGGCGAGCGGACTGCCAAGTACAACCGGCTGCTCGAGATCGAGCGGGAACTCAATGACAGCGACTATCTCGGGAGTTCGCTGTTTAAATAATGAGTGATATAAAAGAGGAGCTGGGACTATTTGAAGAGAAGAGGAGTTTCCCCTTCTCCAAACGGCAGATGATCTTCATCGGCTTTGTCCTCGGGCTCGGCTTTTATATCGGAAATATCCTCTACGGTACCAACAACCTGCTGGACCTTTTGACCCTGCAGGACGAACGGTACGAGCTCACCCGGATGGTCGACGATCTGAATCATAAAAATGCCGAAATGCAAAAAGCGTATTTCGAGATGAAGATAATCGAAGGGGACAAATGAGATACTGGATGCTACTTCTTCTGGCAACATCACTGTCTGCACGTCTGAACCCCTTTGTCCCGACCATGAATATCGAAAATATCACCGATAATCATCCCCAAGACGTGGGCTACTTTACCGAAGCGAATATCTACCTCCCTTCCAGTTCCCGTATACTCAAGAAAGTGACGCTTACCCACCAGAACCTGGACGGATCGGTCGAAGAGGTGAGCAAAAACATCGACAAAAAGATCGACTGGCACTATGCCGTAAGCCTCTCCCAGCCCCATGATGAACAGAGTGACCGGAAATACTCCTATCTTTTTAAAAGAGTCGAGCTGAAGGATATCCCTTTTTTAAAGATCAATGCGGCCAAAAATGCCGTCTTTCTCGATACGGACGACAGTATTATCCGTTCGTTTATGCTGACAAAACCCTACCGTATCGTTATCGATTTCAAGGCAGACGAGCGCTTCCGGGCAAAAACAAGAGAGATCGCCGGCTCCTATTTTAAGAAAGTGGTCGTCGGCAACCACGACGGCTACTACCGTACGGTCCTCTATCTCGACAGCTACTACGATTTTAAGCTCGATAAAAAAGAGAAGGGCTACCTGATTGAACTTAAGCAGTAATATTCTCCTGATCGGCTTTATGGGATCGGGGAAGAGTACCGTCGGCCGGATATTGGCGCGGGAACTGGGGACGTTTTTTATGGATAGTGACAGCTTGATCGAAGCACGGGAGGGGCGGAGTGTAGCCGATATTTTCGCCAACGAAGGGGAAGCATATTTCCGCGCTCTGGAGCGTCAGTGCCTTGAGTGGGTATCTGGTTGCGTCCAGCGGAGTGTGATCTCCACGGGAGGCGGTCTGCCGATCTATGCCGAAGGGATCGGGCGGGCCGGGACCGTTGTCTTTTTAAAAAGTGATATCGATACGCTGGTCAAACGGATCGAACAGGACGGCAAGTCACAGCGGCCGCTGGCCGAACAGCCCGAGCGTCTGCGGAAGATCTATGCCGAACGGCTGGAGCGCTATGAAGCGCTCAGTCACCTGGTCGTCGATGCCAACCGGGCGCCTGAAGAGGTGGCGGATACGATCCTGAAATTACTTCCTGACCGAACAGCTTAGGGCCTTATTGACCATCTCCTGGGCGATCAGGTCGTTCTCATCGATCACATGATCGAGGGGAATCCCTTCCAGCAGTGCAAAACTCTCCCTATCCGCTACTTTTACAATAATATTCATATTGGCCGCATAGGAGCTTACGGCTTCACTGATAACCTGGGCTTTTCGCTCGTCATCGATGGCGACGATCACGGCCGCCGCGGTCTTGAGCCCCGCTTTATAGAGGATCGGTTTTTGTGCGGCATTGCCGTAGATGACGCTGTCGCCCTCTTCCTGGCCTTTTCTGACCAGTTGATGGTGGTTGTCGATGGCGACATAGCGGATCCCGGCGCGCTTGAGTTTGGCGGCGACCCGTTTCCCGATACGGCTGTAGCCACAGATAATAACATGATCGGCGGTATCGTGGTGCGGCGGGATCTCATCACTGCCCAGTGCTGTATTCTGTTTGACCCAGTCCGTAAAAAACCGGATATTTCGGATCATAAACGGTGTCAGCATCATGGAGAAGACGACGGCGATCAGCATCGTCTGGCTGAGGTTCTCCTCGAAGATATGGTTGACGCGGGCCAGCTCAAAAACGGCAAAGGAGAACTCACCGATCTGGGAGAGGGTCAGAGCGGTCTTGAGTGCCGTACTGCGGGCGGTAAAAAAGTTCAAAAAGAGAAAAATAATCACGGCTTTGAGCAACATGACTGACGCCAGTACGGCGACAATGGTTAAAAAATTTCCCAACAGGAACTGAAGGTTGATCTGCATCCCGACGGTGACAAAAAAGACGCCAAGCAGGATATCCCTAAAGGGGATCAGATCCGATTCGACCTGGAACTTGAAGCGCGTCTCCGCAATCATAATGCCGGCGATAAAAGCCCCCAGGGAGTAGGAGAAACCGAAGGCATGGGCGATCATGGAGGAGGCGACTACGATCAATAAAATAGCGGCAATAAAAATCTCGCCGGAGTTGGTATCCGTGACCCACGAGAGGAAACGGTTCAGGACGTAGCGGCCGATAAAATAAAGTATCGAAAGGGCTATCATCGCATCGATAAACGTATATAACAGCAGCTCGGAGACACTTTTCCCCTCATTGGCGAAAAGGGTGATCATCAGGAATATCGGGATGATGGCCAGATCCTGGAAAAGCAGGATTCCCAGGGATTTGCGCCCGTACGGTTTGGCGATCTCTCCCGACTCGTTAAGGATCTTCAGTACGATGGCCGTGGAGGAGAGGGCGAGGGCGGAACCGAGGATAATGGCACTTTTGGCGTTAAGGCCGAAAAAGTAGTGGGCGATCAGTGCGATGGCAAAAAGCGTCAGCAGGACCTGAAGCCCGCCGAAAAGCAGGACTTCGCGCTTCATGGCACGCAGGTGGGCGATGGAAAACTCAAGGGCGATCGTAAACATCAAAAAGACGATCCCGAACTCACCGATGACCAGCAGGGCTTCGTGATTGGCCGAGAGGTCGAAGAGTATGGAGATGGAAAAACCGGCAATGATATACCCGATGATGGGCGGGATGTCGTGGCGCTTGAAGAAGACGTTCAGGACAATGGCGATGGCCGTCGCAGTGATCGTAATAAAAAGGATATCGCTCATAGGGGCTCTCGCTTAGGTTTTGGAAATTTGATCAGAGTGATCACTTTTATTCCGATCAGGACGATGACGACCTCCAGGATACTGGCCAGGACAAAGGCGTAGTAGTGGGAGATGTCGATGCTGTTGGCCTGATAGGCCAGGGTCGCTACGGCGATCATCAGCGTCAGCGGCATCGCCTGGGAGAAGGCAAAAAGCAGGATACCCTGGATACCGAGATGGGTGTAGAAGACGACAGCGGCCAGGGTCCGTATCAGGAGCATCACCCCTGTGATCATCAGCGCCGTCAGCAGGATCTCTTTAATAAAGAGCAGTTCCAGGTCGAGGGTTGACCCGATATGGATAAAAAAGAGTGGCACAAGAAAGCCGAAGCCGAACGATGAGAGCTTTTCGGGAAGCTCTTTTTTGTGTTCGAAGAAGGCGCTGATAAAGAGCCCGGCGATAAAGGCCCCCAGGACCAGTTCGAGATCAAGTACGAGCATGAACGAGATCAGGATAAAAAAGAGGGAGAAGCTCAGGCGCATATCCTGCTCTTTGTTATCACTGTGAGGCATAAGCAGGGTCTTGAGCTCGGGAAACCACCAGAAAGCGACTTTAAGGACGTAAAAAAGCGTCCCCAGGGCAACGAGTGTCAGGACAAGATAGAGCATCGTCGTGGCGAATTCCAGTGAGGGGCCGTGGTGCAAAAGACCGCTGGCAAGGGTCAGGGCGATAATGCTGGCCAGCTCCCCCAGCACGCCGATCTGGAGCGAAAGACGAAGCCAGGCGGCATCCTTGGAGTACTCTTTGGTCAGGGTCAGGACGACCCCGATGGAGATCAGTGAGAAGATGAGGACGAACATGGCACTGATATGCAGGAGGAAATGGGCCAGCGTGGAGAACATATAGAGCAAAAAGAGATAGACAAGACCCATCTGTAAAATATCCTTGGGAATCTTGAGCAGCTCTTTGACATTGATCTCGAGTCCAGCCAGGAACATCAGGTACAAAAATCCGACTTCGGCGATGATTTCGAAAAAAGTGTTTTCATGCAGGAAGCCGACATAGGCTGCCAGTGAACCGAGGATGACCTCTATCACGGTGGTAGGGAACCGTGTGACCTTTGAAAGGAACGGTGAGAGGGTAAGTATGGCCGAGAGCGTAATGATCAGGGCGATATGGTCACTCACGACAATCCTCGGGGCCGGCTATCGCATACCCGGCATCTTTGATCATCTGAAGGTCCCTGCCCGGCTCTTCGCCGGAGGTAGTCAGGTAGTTGCCGATGACGATGGCGTCGGCGCCGGCGGCAAAGATCTCAGCCTGGCGCTCTTTAAAGGTGATCTCTCGGCCTCCGGCGATCATTATACGGGCCGGTTCGGGGATGATCTCCCGCGCCAGGGTGATGAGGCCGAGGGCTTCATCGATGGAGTCGAGGTTGTTGTGCAGGGGCAGCGCTTCATTGGGATGGAAGAAGTTGAGCGGGACGGACATCGGTTCGAGGGAGGCGATGGTCTTAAGCATATCCAGGCGGTCCTCGCGGGTTTCGCCCATGCCGAAGATCCCGCCGGTGATAAGTGCCAGACCCGCCTTTTTGACGTTTTTACAGGTCTCAAGGCGTTCATCCCAGTCGTGGGAGGTGCAGATCTTGGGGTAGTAGTTGCGGCTGGTTTCGAGGTTATGGTTATAGGCATCGATCCCGGCCGCTTTGAGGGCCTGCAGCTGTGCCAGGGAGGCCGTCCCGTTGCAGGCGATCAGCAGCAGGTCTTCCACCTCCGCTTTTACGGCACGGCATGCTTCGATGACGAAGGCGAGTTTTTTGTCATCCAGCCCTTTACCCGCCGTGACCAGGCACATCCCGTGGGCACCGTTTGCTTTGGCCGCTTTGGCGTCGGCGACGATCGTTTCGATCGGCTTTTGGCGGTAGCGTTCGATATCGGCTTTATAGCGTGCAGCCTGGGTACAGAAGGCACAATCCTCGTTGCAGCTTCCGCTGGAGATATTGGAGATGGCGCACAGGAAAATCTTTTTTTTCATTCTTTTATAAACTCCGTCGTTTTTTGCTGGATTTCGGATTGGCTGCCTGTTTTAAAGTAGTGGGTGATGACGTACCGGTCTGCATGGCACTCAAGCATCAGCCCCTCATGGCGGCCTGTCTCCCGGGCGCATAGTTCGCCCGGATTGATCAGCAGTAATCCTTCATTATACTTAAATTTTACTTGATGGGTATGGCCGTAGATGAGGACATCAGCTTCGTCCCGGCTCATGTAGTAGGGCAGGTGCATCAGCTTGAATTTCACTCCTCCGATGGTAAAGTAGTGGGGCTCACGGAAGATATTAAACTGCTCCCGGTGGGGGGCGATGGCCGCGTCGTTATTGCCGAAAACCGAGACATAGGGGATCCCCTTCTCATCCAGGAGACGGATGTTTTCGAGCAGTTCGAAATCACCGGCATGGATAAGGTACTCCGCCCCCTCCGCGATCAGGTGCTCCAGCAGGAGGTCTGTATGGTGCGAATCCCGGTGGGAGTCGCTGACGATCCCGATCTTCATCCTTCCAGGGCCTCTTTGTACTCGTGGGGGTAATTGAGGTTGACAAAGGAGCGCGGGTCGTCGACGCACACATAGTGGGTGTCGGCTTCTTCGAGCAGCATGCGGAGTTTATGTTTATCCTCCCGTACGGCCGTTTCGAAAAACGGGAGCATCTTTTTGCTGTAGATCCCGCATAGGGTGTGGATGGTCTTGCCCTCTTTGGCGATGACGGCATCGTATGCCGGGTCAAAGGCTTTCATCAGTTCGCGTATCGTCGTTTCGGAGAGAAAGGGCATGTCCACAGCCATGACAAAGACATAGGGCTCTTTGACACTTTCCAATATCCGTTTGAGGGCATAGGTGGGCGCAAAGGCTTCGGCATCGTCCAGGATGAAGTCGGCTTCAAAGCCGAACTTTTCATGGGATTTTGTGGAGATGTAGACGTGGGAAAAAATCGCCTGCATCCGCCGGTACTGGTATTCACACAGGGTCGGGGACCCTTTAAAGGGCAATAGTGTCTTGTCCCGCTGCATCCGGCTGCTCTTTCCGCCTGCCAGGATGACGCAGGCTGTCTGGTCTGCTTGTATCATGTATCTGTCTCGCTTTGGGGAAGGGTGATGGTGAAGCGCGCACCCCCATCGATATTTTCCAGGGTGATGGTGCCGTGCATATGCTCTTCGATGATGGTCTTGGCCATATAGAGGCCGATACCCGTACCCGACTCACCTTTGGATGTGGCGTAGGGTTCAAAGACCTTTTCGAGGATCACGGCATCGACCCCGCCGCCGTTGTCGGTGACGGTAAGGGAGACGGTGTTGTCTTTTGGCTCCAAAAGAATAGAGATCTTCCCGTCGACACCGGCTTCGATAATCGCCTCCTTGGCGTTGTTCAGGAGATTAAAGACCACCTGGTCGAACTCGTTCTTGATTCCGTTTACGGTCTGGCCGGTCAGCCGGTTGTCAACGGTCAGGCCGATCTCTTTTGAGTGGAACTGCGGCGCCAGGAGTTTTGTAATATCGTTGACCGAATCGGTGATATCGAAACGCTCCTCTTTGAGCGACGGTTTGAAAAAGTTGCGGAAATCTTCGATCGTCCGTGTCATAAAATCGATCTGCTCCATGGAGATATCGACGACGTTGTCAAGGTACGCTTTATCCACTTCGCCGTATTCGTATGCTTCGGGCATATCCTGGATAATAAGTCCCAGGGAGTTGAGAGGCTGCTTCCACTGGTGGGCGATGGAGCCGATCATCTCGCCCAGGCCCGCCAGTTTCGAATGTTGGACCAGCAGTTTTTTGTTCTGTTCCTTCTCTTTTTTCTCAAGAAGCAGTTGTTTATGGAGCAGGGTGTGCAGCTTTTCGTTTTTGTACATAAAGGCGATGAGGATCAGGATAAGAAGCGTGGAGATCACCATCTTTTGCTGCATGCCGTGGTCAAAGGAGCCGATGGTGTGGTCGCGGCGGTAGGAGATAAGATAGGCCACTTTCTCTTTTTGGACGTTTTCGATAGGGATAAGGGTGACGGTATAGCACCCTGCCTTTGTCTTGTAGCCGACGGCAAAGGGCTCCCTTGCACCAAGATGCGTCTGGAGATCTCGGTGCTGCCGCAGATGACGGTTGATTTCCGTAATCGAATCGCGTTCGATGTGTGTGTGGTCTGGGTCCCCTGTCTGGGTATGATCCGGTTCCATCATCGCTTTTTCAAAATAGAACTCGCCGCTGATATCGCTGGGGGTGTAATTGTCCAGTTCGCTTCGGAAAACTTTTTTTTCGACGGTCTTACGGGCGATCATAAAGTCGTATTCCCCGTCATACAGTTTGGTCATCTCCTGCTGGATGGCCCGGAAGGAGAGGCTCGTTTCGACACTGCCGATATGGGTCGTTCCGTCAAAAAGGGGGAAGACGTAACGGAATCCGTTGTAGATGCGTCCCTCTTCGAATCCGGTGACCGGGATCTTGTCCCGGTTGGTCTTGACCAGGGAGTATCGGACATTTCGGAGGTTATCACCGTATTTCCCGGGACGGTGGAAACGGAGAAAGCTGGTCGTATCGGGAAGGTGGAAATGGAGCTGCTTGAGATTTTTCTGTTTTAGACGCCGGTAGGTCGGTTCGAGTTTTTGAAAGAGGCGTTCGCGCAGGACGGACTGCTGCCGCAGGTCGGCGCGGCCGGCATCCTTGAAGATCTTGATGATCTCCGGTTTGTTGATCACTTCGTCAAAGAGGGTACGGGAGACCAGGTAGTAGGTCTCGATGATCGTATCGTACTCTTTCTGGAACTGTTCGATCTGGCTTTGCAGGTAGATATTACGCTTCTCCTCTTTGATCTGATAAAAGAGGAAGAGGGCACCCACCTCCAGGACGACAAAGAGAAGCAGGAGAGGTTTCATGCCGTTCAGGATTCTCATAAGAGCCCTTCTGCTCCGTTGTCCAGGTGGTGCCGGATGCTGTATTTGACATCGTCGTCCAGTGCGAGGTTGTTCAGTGCCCATTCAAGGTACTGGCGGTCTTTTTTGACAATATCCTCATACCGGTCCTCCCCCCGTTTGTATTTGGCGCCGAAGGTGATCGTTTCGTACAGGATCGGGGTGTTGGTCAGTTCGATAAGGCGCCCGATATCGCGGTCGACTTTGGCGACGAGGTACTTCATCAGGAGGTTCAGGACGATGACATCCCCCAGGGCATCGTGTGCTTTGATCACCACGCCCAGCTCCTTGGCGATGGCCTCTTCTTCTTTGTAAAACCCGAGGGCGTAGCGCAGGTACTGCAGGGCGTGGCTCTCATGGTGGGGCTCAAGGTGTTTGATACAGCGCAGGGTATCGATCAGCTTTCCTCTCCATTCAAACCCTTCCCGTGCCAGCATCTCCATGTCGAAGGGGGCGTTCTGGATCACGAGGATATTCTCTTCGTTGTTGAGTTCGTTCAGTTTTTTTGCACTGTCGCATTGGGCAAATTCCGGCTTATCTGCCACCATCTCATTGGTGATGTGATGGATGCTCATTGCCTTCAAGGAGATGGGAAGGGGCGGTTTGCAGAGTGATTCAAAGCTCTGCATGCCGTTTTTGTCGATGGCAAGAAAGGCGAGCTGGCAGATACGGTCCGTTTCGTCAATGCCGGTCGTTTCTGTGTCGAGCAGGATAAACTGGGCCATTACTTACCAACTGAAAAGAACATACTCAAATAGGACCTGGCGGTTGAACTTGCCTTCCCGGCTTTTGATGTAATATTTGATCTTGTCGTGGGCGTAGTAGAGGCTGGTCCCCGAATAGATCCCGTCACCGGCGATCTTGTCGCCGTGGAGGCCGTTGTCATAGAGGATGATCGTCTGTTTCTGTTCCCCTGCCGGATCGACGGCAACCAGCTCCAACACCTCCTCTTTTTCAGGTTTCTGTACTTCAAGCGTGAATTTCCCGATCATCTTGTCCGACTCTTTTTTGATCGTCAATGAGCCTTTCTCAAAGCTTTCGGGTGTCAGCAGTACACTTTTTAGGTCCTGGGCAGCAAGTTGCGAAAGCAGCAGCATAATCAGTAGGGTTTTTTTCATCATGTATCCGTTTCTTTTGATTTTTCGATCAGTCCGTTCATCGCGTTTCGGATCGTCTCTAGGGATTCGGGTGTCGAGGCCTCAAATCGTGTGACCAGTACAGGGGTCGTATTGGAGGCGCGTACCAGACCCCACCCCTCTTCAAAGACGACCCGTACTCCATCTATCTCTATTATATCCTTAATTTTTGGAAATCCGCTTCCGGGTTGCTCCAGTGCGGATTTAAGACGATCCATGATCCTGAACTTCTCCGTTTCGGTGGTGTGGACCTTGATCTCATCTGTCGAGTAATATTTCGGGAGCGCTTCGTACTGTGCGTCGAAGGCAAACCCCTCCCGGATCAGCTCCAGGGTGCGGAAAGTCGCGTAGATCCCGTCGTCGTAACCGAAATAGCGGTCATTAAAAAAGAGGTGGCCGCTCACTTCCGCCGCCAGGTCCGCCTTTAGCTCCTTAAGCTTGACTTTGAGGTTGGAGTGACCCGTTTTGTACATGACGGCTCTGCCCTGTTTGTTGATGCCGTCATACATCAGCTGGGAGCATTTGACTTCGCCGATGACGGTGGGGTTCTCCATCCCGGAGGCGAAGAAGAGGGCGAGGATGTCTCCTTTGAAATTGTGCTTTTTGGAGAGGACCGCAATCCGGTCTGCATCCCCATCGTAGGCAAAACCGAAATCAAAATTGCCCTGCAGCTCTTTTTTGAGATCTGCCAGGTTGTGCTCTTCACTGGGGTCCGGATGGTGGTTTGGGAAGGTGCCGTCGGGCTCTTTGTAGAGCAGTTTGTAATCGATCGCCAGGTTGGTGAGGATATCCTCCAGGACCACACCGGCAACACCGTTGCCGCAGTCGAAGACAAATCGGCCGGACATCCCTTTGAGGTGGGAAAAAGCGTGGGTCAGGAAGTCGATATAGCGGGATTTTGCATCGATCGTGACGGTGGCTGCATTATCTCCCACAGGCGTGTCCGGATCATCGTGGACGGTCCGTCCCAGCGCATAGATATCATCGCCGAAGAAGGGGGTGTTGTCGATCGTCATCTTGAAACCGTTGTATTCAGGGGGGTTGTGGGAGCCGGTGATCATGACCGTGGCACTGGGGATGATCCCGTCAAACTCCTGGAAACCGGCAAAATAGTTGACCGGAGTGGCCACCAGCCCCATATCGAGGACCGTCACCCCCGCGTCGTTCAGGCCGCAGGCGAGCCACTCCTTTAAACGGGGGGAGTGGAGTCTGGCATCGTACCCTACCGCTACGCTGGGTTCAGCCTTATGTTCTTTGACCTTTTTGCCAAAGTGGTATCCGATCAGTTTAACACGCTGTTCGTTAAGCTCTTTTTCGTAAATGCCGCGGATATCGTACTCTCTGAAGATCGATTGCACGTTACGCCTCCTGTGAGACGATGGTGTCGTTTTTGAGGTTGTCGCGCTTGTGTTCGAACTCCGGGATGAGTATT
Source organism: Campylobacterales bacterium (assembly GCA_050297855.1). GTDB lineage: Bacteria > Campylobacterota > Campylobacteria > Campylobacterales > SZUA-545 > SZUA-545. The sequence goes on along the minus strand of JBNKTC010000005.1, from coordinate 7,583 downwards.
TTGAGGGCGGCCACTTTATCTTCCGCTTTTAAGAGCGCTTCGATCCCGCTGCGGATCGATTCGTAGCTTGCTACTTTGGGGCCGGCGATGAAGATGGAGCTGTAACGTGTCTGTTTGTCGTTCTCGTCGATAAGCAGCTCTTCATAGAGTTTTTCACCTTCCCGCAGGCCGATATATTCGATCGGGATCTCCTCCCGTCCGGCCAGCATCAGCATCTTCTCAGCCAGGTCCCGGATGCGGACCGGTTCGCCCATATCGAGGACGAATACCTCTTTGTCCGTTGCCAGGGTCGCCGCCTGGAGGACCAGTTCGCACGCTTCGCTGATGAGCATAAAGTAACGGGAGATCTCGGGGTGGGTGACCGTCAGCGGTCCGCCCTGCCTGATCTGTTCTTTGAACTTGGGGATGACCGATCCCGAGGAGCCCAGGACGTTGCCGAAGCGGACGACGGCGATCTTGGTACGGGGACTCGGAACGCTCTGGGCGTAGAGTTCGCAGGCGCGCTTGGTGGCCCCCATGACGTTGGTGGGACGGACCGCCTTGTCGGTGGAGACAAGGATAAAGGTCCCCACGTCATGTTTGATGCTGAGGTCGATGACGTTGCGGCTGCCCTGTATATTGTTCTCCACGGCGCTGTCTATATTTTCCTCGACAAGGGGGACGTGTTTGTAGGCCGCTGCATGGAGGACGATATCCGGTTTTTCCGCGGCAAAGATCCGCTCCAGCTTGTCGTACTCCAGTACGGAGACGAGCCGTGCGGAGATATCGGCATCCTGCAGCTCGTCGCTGATGCGGTAGAGGTTGTATTCACTGTTGTCTATCATGATAAGGCGTCTGGCCCCGAAACGGACTGCCTGGCGGCAGATCTCACTGCCGATGCTGCCGCCCGCCCCGGTGACCAGTACACTCTTACCGCCGATAAAGGCTTTGATCGCCCCTTTGTCAAGGTCTTTGGGCTTGCGGGCGAGGAGGTCTTCGATGGAGATGTCTTTCAGCTCCTCTTCGTCCCCGAAAAACTGCATGATCTTGACCGTGTCGATCTCCAGCTCTTTCAGCTCTTCAAAGAGAGCGTCCAGCTTTTTGGGCGGGAGTTTTTCGGAGATGATCGCGGCTTTGATGCCCAGGCGTCGTACGACCGGTGCAAGTTTGTTCCGGTCGTAGACCCGTATCCCGTGGATAAAGGAGGAGATCTTGTCGGGATTCTCATCCGCCAGCGCGACGGGGTAGAGTTCACTGCCCGGCCCCGAGATGTAGCGGATGGCCATCTCTGCGTTTTTGTCCGCTCCCAGGATGATAGTGGCCGTCCCGGTGTGGTTGCTGCTCTCGATAAAGATCCGTTTGGCGACACGGAGACTCCCGATAAAAAAGATGGAGAGAAACATATCGATGATCACGACGGAGCGGGGCATCGGGCCGTAGTAGTCCCGGAAGATCCAGAAAACGGCGACGAAGACGGCGTAGGAGACCAGGTGGGCTTTTATGATCTGTTTAAAACTGTTTAGCGCAAAAAAACGCCAGGGGGTGTTGTAGACGTTAAAAAAGAATAGTGCCGCAGTCTTGAGTAGGAAAAGTGTGATAAAAAGTGAAAGAAAGTTCTCAAACCACTGAACGGGAATATCGAAGTTAAACCGGAGGAGGTAGGCAGCATAGAAGGTAAATAGGGAGATCATCAGATCGTTTACCAGGAAAAACAGGGTCCGTTTTCTCACACTAGGGATTAGAATCTCTCTATACAAATGCAGTTCCCATCCTTCCAAATCTCTTTCGATTTTACTTAAATAGAGTTGTAATGCGACTTAATGGGACGACGTACTGAAGGGAGATTGGGGTAAATAGGGTAATTTATCTCTTAAATAGGATTATAACGATAGTGTGATACCATAAGCGCCAGTTTTAAAGGATAAGAATGCGTGAAATTGAACAACGGCTGAATTTTTATGCCCTGCTTTCAAGGGTGATGATGCAAGAGTGCGACACCGACCTTATGAAGACGGTGTTTAAAAACGAGAAACTCTTGGCGATGCTTCCGGGACTGGCTGAAGAGAAATCGGCGATCGAGGCCGATATGGAACGGTATATCGATGAGGTGCTGAATGTCGATTTTACCAACCTCTTCCTGCTCCACCTGACACCTTACGAGTCCTTTTACAAGCGCGAAGACGGCATGATGAACACCGGGGGGTCTAATCCCGTAGTGCAGTTTTACGAGCAGTACGATTTCCAGATCGACCTGACTAAAGCGCGGGCGGTCTCGGCCGACCAGATCGGGTGTGAGATGGAGTTTATGTACGTCCTCGTCGACGGGGAACGAAAAGCGCGGGACAACGGCGACAAAGAGGCTGCCAAAGAGCTTTTGGAGATCCAGCAGCGTTTTATGAAAGAGCACCTGCTCTCCTGGGGTCCGCTTTTCCTTGCCCAGGTCAAAAACGAAGCCGAGACCGGCTTTTACGCCGATTTTGCCGACCTGGCGCTTGACTTCCTTTTTGCCGATTACGAATATATCACCGGGGCGCTCTAAACTTGGCCAACCTCTCCCTTGACTATGCCGCCTGTGTTCTGACGAGCAACAAGAGTGCCGGCTGTACCAAGTGCGAGACGGTCTGCCCGGCGGACGTGATCCGTATCGAGGAGCATGTACTGACTTACGCCCCCGCCGACTGTGTCCGCTGCGGGGCGTGCCAGGGGGTCTGCCCGACGGAGAGTTTCCGTATCGACGGGTTTGTCCACGAAAATTTTGTCGCCCGGTTTGTGGCGGATTCCTCTACTGTGATCAGCTGCAAAACGAACATCCCCTGCCTGGCCGCGTTGAACAGCGAGTACCTGGTCGGCCTGGTCCTGGAAAAGGGACGCGATATCACCCTGGATACCGGGCACTGTGAAGGGTGTGAGCTTGCCGGATCGGTGGCAGACCATATCGAGGAGTCGATCGGTGAAGCCAATCGTTTCCTGGAAGTGTTTGCTTCCCCGTTTTGTATCAAGGCCGAAGCGGTGGATGCGGATACGGCGGGCAAAAATACCGAAGAACCGGCTCTCTCCCGGCGCGAACTCTTTTCCAAGCTTAATGTCAAGGATGCCGTTAAGGCCAAGATGCGCTTTGACAAAGAGGTGGATGTGGCGATGCAGGAGTTTGTCGGTGTCGGGGACAGCGACTATAGCCGCAACCGTGTGAGGGAGAAGCAGCTTCCTTTCCGGCGTGCCTTTTTTATCAGTGCGACGCGGGGATTGACGGGCGATGCAGAGGCGACGCTTGCGGCGGGCGATTTTGGATTTATCACCGATAAGGTGATCGACAAGAGCCGCTGCACCAACTGTGCACTCTGCTACCACATCTGTCCGACAGGCGCACTGGTCGGTGAACGGATGAAAGGAAAGATCGCCTTTGATTTCCTCCACTGCGTGGCGTGCAACTCCTGTCATGACATCTGTCCGGATCATTGCCTGGACAAAGAGACGACCTTTACCAAGGGGATGTTTACACAGCCCGAGCGTAAAAAACTGGCGACATTTTTTATGCGCCAGTGCGGCGACTGCGGGATGCCCTATGTCAACGACGGCAGCGATGTCTGCCCCCGTTGCCGAGAAATGGACGACGAGGCCAGAGACCTGGTCGGTTTTTAGGAGAGAGAGATGACACCCGAACAGATTAAGCGTGATACCCTGCTATTCGGCCTGGTGGGCGATGCGCTGGAGAAGACGCCGCTTCCGAGTATGATCAATGCCTTTTACGATTTTAACGGACTGAACGCCTTCTGCTCCATCTTCAATATCCGCGATGACGATGTTCCCTTTTTCTTGACCAACATCAAGACCAAGACGATCAAAGGCCTCTTTATCCTGCCATCCCATATGCCGAAAGTGTTGGAGTATATCGACCGATTTTCCCCGGAAGCGGAGTGTTCCAGCGCGGTGGACGCTATTGTGATCGTAGACGGTATGCTGCATGGCGAGAATTTTAAGTCAGCGGGGATCGCGCTAGAAATGGCTGAAGAGGGTAGCCTTGACGAGATGGTAATCGCCGTCATGGGCAGCGGCGGCGATGGCGTGGCCGCTGCCCTCGCCTTCGCGGCAAAGAAACCGAAAAAGATAGTCATCGTCGATCCCGCCCCCGAGGCGGCACTGGCCCTTTCGCAGACGGTGAAGGCGGCGTGCGGGTATGATGCTTTTGAGATCGAACGGTGCGCGGAGGGGGTGACTACGGACCTGAGCGGTACCGACGTGGTGATCAACTGCCTGGAGCTGGATACCAAGATGGCCTTTTCGGACCTGAAGGCGGGTGCGAAGGTATATGACTGCAACGGCTCCTTTAACGGGGCATCCTGGCAAAAGGGTATCCGTTATCAGGGCCCGTACTATATGACGATGCTGATGACAAAAATGATGAGCGAGCGGGTTTTCGGCACACCCTGCCGTATCGATGAGAACTTTATGGAGAGCGCGGAAGTTATCGAGATATTTTAGTCTCGGCGAGTCGTGAGAAGACGCCGGCATCCTGCATCTGTTCAAGCAGCATGTTCAGGTCGCCCCGGTTCATTGTAAAGATCTGGTCGTTGATCACAAGTTCGTAGCTTTCAGTCCCCACCTGGTTGAGGTAGATGCTGTTGACCTTGTTGAGGGCACGCTCTTTCTCCGCAACGATATTGTTCAGGCGTTCCAGTTCACTTAAAACGCTTTCCAGTTCCAAGCCGATACTTGTATCCATAATCCACTACTTTATTGACGTTTGGGCTTTTAAAAGCACCTCATAAATCGGAAAAATCTCGATCTATTGTAGCACATTTTCTTAAATCAAAAAGTTGCGATATAATTGCGAAAAATCTGGATGAATCGACAATAAAATGAACTATGACGTAATCGTAATCGGCGGAGGGCATGCAGGGATCGAAGCGGCTCTCGCCAGTGCCAATATGGGCGAAAAGACACTTTTGGTAACAATCCTCGCCTCCCAGATCGGGGCCGCCAGCTGCAACCCGGCCGTAGGCGGACTGGCCAAAGGCCACCTGGTCAAGGAGCTGGATGCCATAGGCGGGCAGATGGGGCTCTTGACCGACAAAACGGGGCTGCAGTTCCGTACCCTCAATGCTTCGAAAGGCCCCGCCGTCCGGGGCAGCCGGGCCCAGATCGATATGGATCGCTACGCCATTGCTGCTCGGGATCTCTGCCTCCATACCGATAACCTGACAGTCTCCCAGGAGATCGTCGACGAGCTGATTATCGAAGGGGAGCAGGTTAGGGGCGTGGCGACCAACCTGGGCAACCGCTACGAGGCCAAAGCGGTCATTATCGCTTCGGGTACGTTTCTCAACGGCCTCGTGCACATCGGGGATGTCAAGCTGAGCGCGGGACGGATCAACGAACTGCCGTCCCTCAAGCTGGCCGCGCAGATCCGGGACCTTGGCTTTGACATCGGACGGCTGAAGACCGGGACATGCGCCCGTATCGACGGCAGCAGCATCGATTTCTCCAAGATGGAGGAGCAGGAGAACGAACCGCCGGTCCCTTTCAGTTTCCGGACCGACCGGGAGAGTTTCAAGCCGCTCCAGATGCCGTGCCATATCACCTACACGACCGAAGAGACCCATACGATCATCGAGTCCAACTTCCACCGCGCCCCGATGTTCACCGGCCAGATCGAAGGGGTCGGGCCGCGTTACTGCCCCAGTATCGAGGATAAGGTCAACCGCTTCCGCGAACGGCCCCGCCACCAGCTCTTCGTCGAGCCCCAGACCCTCGAAGCCAACGAATACTACATCAACGGGCTCTCCACCTCCCTGCCGACAGACGTGCAGCGGAAGATGATCCACTCCATCCCCGGCCTGGAGAATGCCCGGATCGTCCGGTACGGGTACGCCATCGAGTATGATTTTATCCAGCCGACGGAGCTGAAACATACCCTGGAGACCAAAAAGATCCAAGGGCTCTTCTTTGCCGGACAGGTGAACGGAACGACCGGGTACGAAGAGGCAGCGGCCCAGGGGCTGATCGCCGGGATCAATGCAGTCCTCGGAATCCGGGGTGAAGAACCCTTTGTGCTGCGCCGGGACGAGGCGTATATCGGGGTACTGATCGACGACCTGGTCACGAAGGGGACCAAGGAGCCGTACCGGATGTTCACATCCCGGGCGGAGTTTCGGCTGCTATTGCGTGAAGACAATGCCGATATCCGCCTGAGCGAATACGGGTACAGACTGGGGCTGATCGACGATGAGACCATTACGCGTCTCAGGATGAAAAAAGAGCAGATCGCCAAGGGAGTGGCCTACCTCGAAACAAACTTCCTGACCAACTCCAAGGAGAATATTGCCAGGCTGGCGGCTATCGGTGAAGGGAAGATCGTGGAGAAGACGGCGCTGATCAATATCGTCGGGCGCCACACCTTTAACGAAACGAAGCTGGTGACCCTAATCCCCGAGTTTGCGGAATACTCGCCGGCGGCACTGGAGCAGATCCTGATCGAGGCAAAATATTCCCATTATGTGAAAAAACAGGAGCGGCAGATTACGAAGATGAACGAGATGAGTGCGGTAAAGATCCCCGCCGATTTCGTCTACACCGACCTGCCGGGTCTCAGTAAAGAGGTGATCGAAAAGCTGGAGAAGGTACGCCCAGAGACGCTTTTTTCCGCCAGCGAGATCAGCGGGGTCACCCCGGCAGCTTTGGATGTCATCTATATTTATATAAAACAGAGGGTCCAAATATAAGATAGAATTTATCTTAATTATAACTCAAGTTTATGTCAGCCGTTTTTTGCTATGCTACCAAAAAATTCTAGGGCTTTTTCCTGGGAAAATTTGTAAGGAGACGTTTAATGGCTGGTTGTGATTGTAACCGTAGAGGGTTTATCAAAGGTGCCGGTGCGGCGCTGGGCGTAACAGCTGCCGCGGGTGCGGGGCTGACGGCGTATGCTATGAAAAAAACGTGGGATCCACTTCCCAGCGTTGTAGCTGCCGGTAAAACGACTGTCGATGTTAGCGGCATGGAAGAGGGGCAACTGAGTCAGGTTGAGTTCCGGGGGAAACCGGTATTCATCCTGAAAAAGAGTGCTGACATGGAGAACAACGAGAACCGCGATGTGGTTGTCGCTGGTTCCCGTTTTACGGTTGTAATCGGAATCTGTACACACCTTGGGTGTATTCCTGCGTATCTTCCGGATGCTAAGATGTTCAAATGTGCGTGCCACGGTGGAGAGTTTAACTCCAGCGGTGTCAATACGTTTGGTCCTCCCCCGAAACCGATGGTGATTCCTCCGTTCAAAGTTGACGGACAATCCATCGTTCTGGGCGAAGAGGGACCTGAGTACAAAAAAATGACGGCAACGGCATAAGGGGGCATAGATGGAAATTAGAGAGAGCAAAAATATAGGGGACTGGCTGGATCAGCGTTTGGCGACAAACATGCTGACAAAAGTCCTGATGACTGAGTATTGGATTCCGAAAAACATCAACTTCCTTTGGGCGTTCGGTGTAGTTTTGATGACCCTGTTTGCCCTGCTGGTAATCTCCGGGATGTTCCTGCTGATGTACTACAAGCCGGATACGGCTCTTGCGTTTAACAGTGTTAACTTCACGATTATGCAGGAGGTTTCC
>JBNKTC010000004.1:0-202248 GCA_050297855.1 Campylobacterales bacterium | reverse complement strand
CGGCGAAAAAGGGGTACCGGTGGAACAGGGCTTTGAGTATAACTCCGGCAACAACACCGAGTGGCTGACTCACGAAGCCTTCCTGGAAATGGCTGAGGGGCACTAATGGCATTTATCCCCTACGGTAAACAGTCGATCGGTAAAGAGGATATCGATGCGGTCGTCGAGGTATTACAGTCCAGCTATCTGACAACCGGACCAAAAGTCGGGGAGTTCGAAGAGGCGATCTGCGCCTATACCGGAGCCACGTATGCCGTAGCGGTTGCAAACGGTACCGCAGCCCTTCACTTGGCATCACTGGTACTTCTTGAAGAGGGGGACAAGGTCCTTACGACCCCCAACTCCTTCCTGGCAACCTCCAATGCCCTGCTGTATGTGGGGGCCAAACCGGTCTTTGTGGATATCGCCCCAGACGGGAATATCGATCTAGAGCTTTGCGAGCAATACCTCAAAGAAGATCCTTCCATCAAAGGGATCTATGCCGTACACTTTTCCGGCAATCCCGTCAACCAGGAGAGACTCCGCACATTGCGTGAGAAGTGCGGGGTGATCATCCTGGAAGACTGTGCACACTCCATCGGTGCGGAATACAACGGCGTAAAAGCCGGCAGCTGTACCCATTCGGACTGTTCGATCCTCTCCTTTCACCCGGTCAAGCACCTGACAACGGGGGAAGGCGGTGCGATCACGACCAACAGCGAAGTGCTCTACCACAAGCTTCTGAAACTGCGGATGCACGGTATGGAGCGTCAGACGGAAAACTTCACCAACCGCGATATGGCCTTTGATGAGAAAGGGAATATCAACCCTTGGTACTATGAGATGGACTCCCTGGGCTTTAACTACCGGATCACCGACTTCCAGTGTGCCCTGGGGCTCTCTCAGTTTAAAAAACTGGATGGCTTTATCGCCCGGAGACGGAAGCTTGCCCAGGCATACGATGCCGCGTTTTGTGGTGCTTCCCCTATCCAGCCGCTCTACCGTTTCGACGGCAACTCCTCCTACCACCTCTATGTAGTCCAGGCAGACTTCGCCCGACTGAATATCACGCGAGCGGAACTTTTTAAGCGGATGCAGGAAAAAGAGATCGGTCTCCAGCTTCACTATATCCCGATCAATAAACAGCCCTACTACACGGCACGGGGATACGGCGATGAAGCCACGCCCAATATGGACCACTACTATGCTTCCTGTTTCTCTCTGCCCATGTACCCGTCCTTAAGCGATGCGGAACAGGAATATGTCATTTCGACTCTCAACGACATCTTCGACAAGAGCACCCGATGAAATTTATTTCATACGGCGATGAGAAACTTTCCAAACTCTCCTTAGGAACAGTACAGTTTGGTCTGGATTACGGAATCGCCAACACTGACGGACAGCCATCCCAGGAGACCGTCAATAAGATCATCGACTATATCAGTGCCGAGGGATTAAATTGTCTTGATACGGCACAAGCCTACGGCAGTGCAGAGACAGTCCTGGGCAAAGCCATCAGAAACCGAACAGACTTTTTTGTCATATCCAAACTCAAATCCGCGCCCTTTGAAGCAGACGCGCTGAGTAATGTCAATGCGTCACTGGACAACCTCGGGATCGACTCCCTGTATGCGATCCTTCTACATGATAGCGAGCTTTTATACAGATGGAACGATACTCATACAAAAATCGTCGACCTGCTCAAAGAGAGAAAAAAAATCAGATACTTCGGTGTCTCCATTTATACCTCCGAGGATTTCGACTTGGCCCTGGAGAATGAGAGTATCCAGTTTATTCAAATACCGTTCAATATCTTTGATCAGCGGGCCATCACTGAAGGGTGGTTTGAAAAAGCCAAAGCGAAAGACAAACTCATATTTATCCGGAGTGTTTTCCTTCAGGGACTGCTGCTGCTGGAACCGGCAAAAGTACCTTCGACACTGAAACAGGCGCAAGAGCCTCTGCAGAAGTACGCAGAGCTGTGCGAAAAACTTGGGATTTCCAGGCAGGAACTGGCACTGAGCTTTGTGGACAACCAGGCCGAAAACGCACTGATACTCTTCGGCTGTGATACACTGGAGCAGGCGCAAGAGAATATCTCGGTATTTAAAAACCTGAAAGAGCTGGATAACAATACCTTGGATTACATTATCTCTTCTTTTAGTAAAATAACGGAAGATATTTATAACCCAGCAAATTGGAAATAGAGATGACCAAGTTTTCGCTAAAAGACAAAGTAGTTTTGATCACGGGAGCTACCGGCTATCTGGGATCGGCCATGGTAAAAGACCTTTACAGCTGTGGGGCAAAGACTATCGTCCTCTCCACATCCCTTTCAAAAGCCCAGGAGCTTTGTTCTTCCCTGGACATTCCTGCCGAGTATGCCTATGCGATCGATATTGCAGACAGAGCATCGGCAGAAGAGGTCTTTGGCAGGATATTTAAACAGTTCAAACGAATCGATGTCCTGGTAAATAACGCCTATTTCGGTGTCGCAAAAAACTTCTATGAGACTTCGAAAGAGGACTGGCACCATGCATTTGACGGGACCGTCGTATCCATTGACCAGTGCGTCCAGGCTGTTATCCCCTTTATGAAAAAGCAGCAACACGGACGGATCATAAATATCTCTTCCATGTACGGGATGACTATACCCGATCCGTCCGTCTACCCTGACATCAACTCCGTCAACCCCATCAGTTACGGCGTAGGGAAAGCCTCCATAAACCACTATACAAAATATGCCGCCATGATGCTTGCAGGGGACAACATAACGGTCAACAGTATCAGTTACGGCCCCTTCCCCAACCCCGACAAGGTAAAAGATACCGAATTTATAAAAAAACTCTCCGAAAAGACCCTGCTCAAACGAATAGGGAGTACGGAAGATGTCGCCTCTGCAGTCTATTTCCTATCCCTTGACGAAAGCGCATTCGTCACAGGACAGAATATCGTCGTTGACGGAGGGTGGACCCTATGAGCGAATATCTCTGTATCATCCAGGCAAGAACCTCCTCATCGCGGCTTCCGGCCAAGGTCATGCTCGACCTGGGCGGAAAAACGCTGATCGAACGGGTAATCGAATCCGTATCGGTATCTGAAAAGGTCACTAAAGTCATTGTGGCTACATCGGTAGAGAGAAGTGATGATATCATTGAAGAGAAACTTCTGACATTAAAGAGAGAGGTCTACAGGGGCAGCCTGAAAAACGTCCTTGAGCGCTTTTACAAGGCAGCTGAACTCCACAACGCCAAACATATCATCCGCGTGACAGCCGACAACCCTTTGACCGATGGCAAACTCATTGATGAACTTATCCACGCCTACGAAAAGAGTGCAAGCGATTACGCAATGATCAACGGTCTCCCTAAGGGCGTAGCCTCTGAAATCTTCAGTTTCGAATCACTAAAAAAAGCCTATGAAAACGCTGTGGACACTTTTGAACAGGAACATGTGACCCCCTATATCAAAAAACACGGCAAAACACTCGAACTTGAAGCGAAACAAGAGTATAAACGCCCGGATGAAAGCGTTACCGTCGATACCCTCGACGACTATATCAAGATGAAAAAATTTTATCTATACTGCAATAAAACAGAGACGACTCCGTCCATTGACAATTATTTACAGTACAAAAAAACGGCAGATACGCGTTAAGTGTTGTCAATTTTACTAAAGACGGCATGCTTGAACATGCCGTCATGTGCCTGTTTAAACCACTTAAAAACAGATCATCTATTTAACAAGCCCTGGAAAGGAGAGTGTCTTGACAGAAAATAAAAAATACTCTTTGTATGTCGTGGAATCACCGTTTCAGCTTCTCTCGGCAATCGAAGCGAAAGAGTACTTTAAAGATCATGTTTCCATCCTGGTAATTCGACACTCATCCAACAAACGACAAAACGAACAGATCGACCTTCTCGTAGACTTCACAAGCTGGTCAGAAGTGATAACGACCCGGGAGTCGCGCTATACCAAAGAGGCCAACCTTCGCCTGATGTACATTCTCTACCGGCTTAAACGGCGCCATATCTATTTTGAAAATATCTTTATCGGAGAGTACGGCTCTTTTTATATGAAAATGTTTTTTAACGTACTGGAAAAAGAGAATTGCTATATGCTCGATGACGGGGTCGCGACGATCGATATCCAGAACAACTACCTCAAATACGACCAACCCTACGACAAAGTCACCAAGGTCAACGAACGATCGGAAAAGGTCCTGCATATGCTGTTGCGGATCCTTTTCTTTACGACGATCAGAAAAAGAGTCGTCAACCTCTTTACCTGTTTTGATTTGGAGCCGGTTTCTGAAAAGCAGCAGGTTATTGCCCACAATTTCGATTTTTTGAGAAACTTTTCAAAAAACAAAAAGGTGATACCGAACCAAGTGGTCTTCCTCGGTACCTTCCTTTCCGAATCCGGGATGATGACGCTGGACGAAGAGGTCGAGATACTCGGAAAAATCAAACGATATTATGCCGACAAAGGCTATACATTCCTCTATGCACCGCACCGGCACGAAAACAGAGATAAGATCTACCGTCTGGAAAAAGAACTGGATATCCATATAACAACCTTCAAATATCCGTCAGAGATAGAGTTTTTACTCAATGACACGATTCCTTCCAATGTGGCATCCTACTTCTCGACCGCGCTCTTCAGTTTAAAAAAGCTGATCACCTTCGAATCCGTGGAAACTTTTTTTATCCCTCCGGAAAAGATCCAGAACAACCGAAAAGGGGCCATTGAAAACATCTATAAACTCTTAAAGAAAAACACCAATTTTGTTGATATCCTACAGTGATACGACAGTAAAGGGTTAGTGGCTATGGCGTACTCGATCTCTTCGGTGATCAAAGGAGCATCCTTTTACAGTGCAGGCAAAATGTTGACCAACCTGGCAATGTTCCTACTGATTCCTGTATTCACCTATTACCTCTCGCCGGACGAATTTGGGATAATCGGTTATCTCCAGGTCCTGATCCAGCTGCTTTCAGTACTGTTTATGCTTGGCTTTACGGCCGCACAGACACGTTTCTACTATGATGGGAAAGTAAACAGGATCCGGATCGGAAGTTTTCTCTTCAGCATTAATACCTCGATGGTATTGATCCTGATATGTGTCGGCTTTATTTTCTATTTCACGGGCGAACAGATATACTCGCTTTTTGGATCCGACGATATTGCGTTTCACCCCTATGTTACCGTCTCTTTCTATATCGTGATTACCGAGATATTCGTGCAGCTCCTAGTATCCTACTATGTCGCTTCCCGCGACTATAAAAAGACCTTTTTCCTCCAGCTCTATCTTTTTATCTTCACCGTCAGTTTTTCGCTTCTGTTGATCATCCCTTTTGAAAAAGGGGCCCTTGGGCGGTTTGAAGGGATCCTGTTGGGGAATATCGTGTTTTTGCTGCTCTTTTATGTAGGTTATCTCAAAAAATTTGTCCCTATTTTCCGTTTTAAACACCTCAAATACGCTTTGTGGTTCGGCCTGCCGATCATGCTGCATATGATCGGCAGCGTCCTTCTCAGTTTTTCAGACCGTGTGATCCTGGAGCGCTTTGTTCCCCTCAGCGAACTTGGTATCTATACCATAGGCTACCAGATCGGTATGATCATGAGCGTCCTGGTGGTCTCCATCAATAAATCCTGGCAGCCAAACTACTTCAAGCTGATGCAGAGCGACCTCTCGCTGGAGTCAAAACGGCACGAATACCGGACATTTTTCGCCTACTGGCTGATATTTATCAGTATTATATGTGCCGCGGGGCTGTTGTTCAGCAAAGAGTTCATCTTCCTCTTCGTACCTTCAGAGTATATCGACGCGAGCAAGATCATTCCGCTGATACTGCTAGGGTATGTTTTTCAGGGAGCCTACCATATTCTGAACTCGACAATCTACTACTATAAAAAACAGTTCCTAATGCCCTTTTTGACCGTATTCCTCGTCGCAATGAATATCGGGCTCAACCTCCTCCTGATCCCACGTATCGGGATGGAGGGGGCTGCCGTGGCAACATTGCTCTCATTCATGATCCAGTCGCTGTTGATCGGGATAATCGCCGGCAGGTACTTTACAGCACACCTGGAGAAAAGATACCTGATCGTCTTTCTTTCCCTCTACCTGCTCTACGAAAGCGGACAATGGCTTGAATTAAGCTTGCTGAACAGTTTTTTAAAAGTTTTGATATTTTCTCTTTTTTTATGGATCGTTCTGCGCCTGTATAAGAAATATATAGACTTCGATCTTGTAAAATGTAAGATTACAAGGTATTTTCGGAAATAACACACATTAAGGGTGCGTAAAAAGGATTAGTAAGATGTTTAAAGCTTGTAGTATTGTGGCAGGATACTTGAAATTTCACATTAAAAAGGCGTTTTTAAAGACAAAAGCGCCTGTAACACTGGATGCGGTCCATCTTAACGACCTGCGGGAAAAAGGCTATACGGCATTCGAAAACTATTTTGATGCAGCCAAATGCGAAGAGTTGCGCAATGCCATTGACCAGCTATTTGTCGATCATAAGGATAGCGAGTACTTTTGGGTCGATCCCGAAGGTGCGGATAAAAGGATCTGGGGAGCAGAAAAACTGAATCCGTTGATCAAAAGTTTTTATGAAGACAGCTTTTTGAAAGAGGCAGGAGAAAGCTATTTCGGCGCAAAACTCGCTAACAGCAATACATTGGCGGCGCGGATCGACTTTGCCCCGGGCAACATCGGCTCAGGCGGCGGTTGGCACCGGGATTCGAACCATTTCCAGTTTAAAGCGATCATCTACTTGGCCGACGTATCCGAAAAAAACGGTCCATTCCAGCTTTTTGAAGGTTCACACAAACTAAGAAATGTAATTGAAGATACCAATATCATGGATTCCAAACCTCTCTCCTACCGTTTTTCGGAAGAGGAGATCGAAAAGCTGAAAGAGAAAAAGGGTGAGACTCTTAAAACCATGACAGGGAAAGCAGGGACGCTGCTTCTGGTCGACACGAGCACGATCCACCGCGGTATGCCGATTGAAGATGGAAGCCGGTATACGCTGTTTAACTACTTTGTCCCGGGCTATTACAATATTGACGAAGTCAGAAAACGACTTAATACCATCGAATACTAATATAACACACCGAATTAGGAGATCTGTGAACCCAAAAATTTGCCATTTAACATCCGTACACCCGAGATATGATACGCGAATCTTCTTCAGGGAGTGTACGAGCCTTGCAGACAAAGGCTATGAAGTCTACCTCCTCGTTGCCGACGGAAAGGGAGACGAAACAAAAAACGGGGTTCACATCATCGATGTCGGTCAACCGTCCGGTCGTAAAGAGCGTGTCTTTAATACCACGCGTAAGATCTACCAAAAAGCCCGTGAGATTGATGCATCGATCTACCACTTTCACGACCCGGAGCTGATTTTCACGGGGTTCGGTCTGAAACGACTGGGCAAAAACGTCATTTTTGATATTCATGAGAATATCGTCGAACAGATTTCCATGAAAGACTACCTCCCCTCCGCGGTCAGGTTCCTGCTTAATCTCGGTATGAAAACACTTAACTATTTTGCGGCAAAAAAGTTCGAACTCATCCTGGCGGAGGAGTCGTACAAAAGCATTTATCCCAATGCGACCTATACGGTACTAAACCTTCCGGATACATCGTTTTTTGAGGGCTACTTTGTCCCGTCCAGGGAGAAGCTTGAAGGCAACCACCTCTTCTATATAGGCGGAGTCACCAATGCCAGGGGCCTCGACACCACCCTACAGGCATTAAAGATCCTTGATGAGCGGAAAGTCGATTTTACCATGCACTTTATCGGCAACGTCAATGATCCGATCGATCAGACGGTCTATAGCTCCATACGGGACAAAGTGGTCTTTTACGGAAGACAAAGCCTGGATAAGGGGTATGAACTCTCAAGAAAAGCGAAAATAGGCCTGGCGGTCCTCAAGCCTGAGAAAAACTACCTGCACTCATATCCAACGAAGATATTTGAATATATGTCCATCGGTATGCCGGTGATCACATCTGACTTTGAGATATACAAAGAGGTCGTCGAACAGGCGCACTGCGGACTGTGTGTCGACCCCCTGGACGCAGAAAAGATAGCCGATGCAATCCAGTATATCCTCCAAAACCCGAAAGAGGCTGCGCACATGGCTGAGAACGGGAGACAAGCGACCGGCGAAAAATATAACTGGCAGCATGAAGAACAGAAACTTTTTGCGTGTTACAAAAAACTTATGAAATACTAGTGAGTTGAGTTTTGGGTAACTTTTTCTTCTGCGACCAGATTAATCTCCCCCTACAGATCCTGATACTGCTGGCTGCATTTACACTCCATCTGTATATTATTGTCACGGAGATAAAAAAGCATCAATACATCACAATCAAGGGCTTTTTCTTTGTCCTGAACCTCTTTTTTATCGTGCCGTTTTTTTTAAGCATCTCCTGCGGCCAGGAGGGCTTTGCAAAAGAGTTCAGTCACGGATTCAGCCTTTTGACCTTTTATCTCTACTTTTTCCAGGTCTTTATGATCGCCCTTTACTGGAGCGGTGCGGAAAAACTTCTTTCTACCTACAAGATCACTTACTCCCCCCGTTTTGTCCAGACGCACTGGCTCTTCTACCTCGGCCTGTTCCTGCTTCTCTCTTATTTTATCCTCTACTTTGTCATAGCGAAACCGGGGCTCTACTACTTTCTGACAGGGGATATCGAACAGGCAAAAGCCATGCGAATCATCTCCCACATCGGGAATGTCAGCGAGGCAAAAAGTATCCCGGCTATTTTTAACTACCTCGGCCTGGTCAAGCCGGTCCTGCTGATCTGCCTTACGGCGCTCTTTTTCTACCTGAACAACTCCAAGATCGTCTTTTTTCTTCTGATCGTCGTAGCCTTTGCGACCTTCAGCAAAGGAGCCATTGCCGGATTCCTGGTCTATTTCTTTATCACGTACATGATCATCCGCAAACCGAAAAAGATCTTTCTGAAATCGATCATCGCTTTCGGGGTAATCATCTCCCTCCTCTCTTTGTACATCACCATCTCGTCCCACGTCAATTTTGAAAAAGCCCTTTCGCTGCTCTTTTTACGTTTTTACAACAACACATCTTCCACCTACGGTCAGCTGGCGATGTTTGATGCAATGGGGCCCTTTTTCTTCTCCATTAACGACTGGGGGATCGTCGGGGACCTGCTCAACGTCGACCGCTTTATACCCAAAGAGGAGATCTATCCCTACATCTTCCCGACCCACCATCTTCCGGGAGGCGCAAAAGGCCAGGCAGGCTCTTTCCTGATCTCGGAACTTTATATGTTTTCGGGCCATACGTTCGTGATCACCCTCTTCTTCGCCATACTGGTCATCGAGCTGATCAATAAGTCGATCAACGACAATGAGGTACACTATAAGCGTCCGCTTGAATACTATATCTTTGTCTCATTTATGAGCTATATGGGCGTCATGTTCGCCCAGAACTATATGTCCTCGCCCTTCAACCTTTTTAACCCGTTGCTCTTCGGTCTGCGTATCGAGGTTTGGCTCTGGATCCTGCTCTTTCTCCTGCTCTTTAAGATCAGGGTTTTCAAACGGGTCAAAACCTAAAAGCCTACTCACCGCCCCGGTAGATAAATGCCACTTCACGGCACGGTTCTGACACTTCCGCCGCCATCATAATGCCGTTAACCGGGATAAGCGGCAACGTCTTCTTTTGATCGCATACTGCCCTCCAAAAGGGCGTATAGTCCTGATTGAAGACCAGGTAGCCACGCTCCCCTGATTTCAGCTGGACGGTCATGCCTTTGCTGTCCAACGAATACTTCTCAACCACAAGATCACTCTTTGCCAGGATCTTAACACCGGCAGCATCCTCATCTGCCAAGAGGATATCCGGCTTTTGCAGTTTCTTCAGCCCTTCGTAGAAGGCTTTATCTTTGAATGAATAGGGGCTTTTAGCCACTTTTCCGGCCACAAAGGCCATCGGCCAGGTATTGGGAAGCTTGAATACATACAGGTCATTGACAAGCGTGATATCCCCGTACTCTTTTATGAATAGCGGCTTCAGCGGATTATTACTCTCCAGCTGGCTGTAGCGGAGTCCCTGGATATACTTTACCCCTTCGACATACGGATGCAGCTTTCGATGCCGTGACAGCAGGTAACGGACGTTGGCCATCTCTAATAAAGAACGCTCAAAACGCAGCTGTTTTTTTACAAATTTAAAAAAGTGCTTATTGGGATGAATCGTCTCTTTTAATGGGCTGTGAACCCCATAGGCAATAAAGTAGTTGCGGCGCTGGGAGAATACGGCAGAGATACCGTCAAACGTGCGCAGATCGTAATAGATCGGTACCCCCCACTGTACGGTTTGATGATCGCTGATCATACGCTCGTCTTTATGGGGCAGTTCTTGAAGGTCATGGTAGTATGTAACGATGGCACTCCCACCCTTTTTCTCCATACTTTCGATTGTAAAGCCGGCCAGTCTGTTGATGCCGGAGAGAGCAGTAAGCGCCAGGATGAAAACAATAACGGCCGTTTCGTATTTCGCGGGGAGGAAATCCCATCTTTTCGGCTGCCGTAGCAGGTAAGCCATGGTAAGTGCGACCGATATCGGCAGCAAATACCAGAATGCGTTCCATCGGTAGCTTTTGAGGATATCGATCTCCGTAGCCTTGGCCAAAGCATCCAGAAATGCCGGGAAAAAAATCCCCAGGACAAACAGTATTACTGCGGGGCGCATGCTGTGACGTCTCAATAATACCAGGATGACAATGATCCCATATGCCGTGTTAAGCGTTGGAGAAGAAAAAATGCCGGAGAATCTCTCAAAGATATGGACCTCTTTAATAAAGGAGGCCGTAAAGAGTTCGACGAATGTCTTTTGACTGCCCTCAGCCGATACAGCCCCGACGAGCCGCCCTGAGAACTCCTTTGCCCCCAGGATAATATCGAAGAACGTATTCCAGTTGATAAACAGCAGGATAATCCCCAGCAGGCCGATTATCAGCCATAGACGGTAGTATTCCCTCCCGTAATTTCGGTAATCCAAAAAAGTGACCATTGTAAACAGAAGCATAAAACTTCCCAGCGGCAACAGGAATATCGGACCGCTAAGAAGCGGGCTGATCACGACCGTCGCCAGACCGATCATATAGTTGATCCTGATCGACGGGAACCTTCCCAGCAGTGCCAGGGTGATCCAGATGACGGCTGACAGGTCCCAGCCATGTCCGTTTAATGTCCAGCCATAGGG
Source organism: Campylobacterales bacterium (assembly GCA_050297855.1). Lineage (GTDB taxonomy): Bacteria > Campylobacterota > Campylobacteria > Campylobacterales > SZUA-545 > SZUA-545. The sequence continues at coordinate 191,013 of JBNKTC010000004.1, read as the reverse complement.
AAGATAACTGGCAAACAGGGCAAATACCGATGCCGTAAATGCCAATAGTGCGGATGTGCCGAACAGATTGCGCAATAGCAAAAAGAGTCCGGCAAAAAAGCTAAAAAGACTCAAAAAACGGGTGAGCAGATTGGCGATCCAAAGGGGAAAATTCTCCAAAAAGAACCGGTACAGCGATACCTCGGGAGTCCCCATGGCAAACTCGAATCCTGCTCCCCCGGCAAAATTGTGGACAAACCCCGCATTATGTTGGTTGCTCAGATAGTTGTAGTTCCACGGGATCTGGGCATCCACTTCATCATACCACCCCAGTGCCGAATATTCTCCAAAGAACCAAAAGGGAAACAGTGCGATGAAAACGACCAGTGCCCCTACGGCAAGATAGCGGTAATCCCCCATAATCCCTTTTTGCCCGAACATCATCGCTCGCGACTTTGGTAGAACATCGTCACTGCATTGGTCACGGAGAGAACTTCTTCATGTGTCAATCCGGCGTACATCGGAAGGCGCAGCAGGCGTTCGCTCTCAGCGGTCGTGTACCGTTCATCTTCTGAAAAGCGTCCAAAACGCACTCCGGCTGTGCTGGAGTGAAGCGGGATATAGTGGAACACGGCCGCGATCCCCTTCTTCTTTAGAAAATCTATCAAGGTACTTCTCTCCGTTATGTCTGCCACCTTAATATAAAACATATGGGCATTGTGGCGGCACCCTTCCGGGAGTGTTGGCAGCGTGATCACTCCGGCATCCTCCAGCGGTTTCAGACGTTCATAATACGTATCCCACAATGCTAAACGCCGTCTGTTGATCTCATCCGCAACCTCAAGCTGTCCCCAGAGATAGGCCGCGCTCAGCTCATTGGGAAGATAACTGCTTCCGATATCTACCCAGCTGTATTTATCCACCATCCCGTTTAGGAACTGGCTTCTGTTCGTACCCTTCTCACGTATGATCTCGGCCCGTTCGGAAAATCGTGGGTCGTTGATAATCAAAAGTCCCCCTTCCCCGCCGCTGGTATAGTTTTTCGTCTCGTGAAAACTGTATGCACCCAGGTGTCCTATCGTCCCCAGCGGCTTTCCCTTGTAGCTGGACATCATGCCCTGCGCCGCATCTTCGATCACGAAAAGGCCGTGTCGTGTTGCTATGGACATGATCGTATCCATCTCGCACGCGACACCGGCATAATGGACCGGGACGATTGCCTTTGTCTTTGCGGTGATCGCCGCTTCTATCCGCATTTCGTCGATGTTCATGGTATCGGGACGGATATCGACAAAAACAATCGTAGCCCCTCGTAAAACAAATGCATTGGCAGTCGATACGAAAGTATACGACGGCATGATTACCTCATCCCCCGGTTGTATATCCGCCAGGATAGCGGCCATCTCCAGGGCGTGAGTGCATGAAGGGGTCAGCAGTGTTTTTTTGCATCCCAATGCCTGCTCAAACCATGTATGACATTTTTTGCTAAAAGGACCGTCTCCAGATAGATGTGAACTCTCTATCGCCTCCTGTACATACAGGGCTTCCTTCCCGACATGGGAAACTTTATTAAACGGTATCACGTTTCCTCGCTATTATTAATATGCTTCCACCCATGATATTCGGTATGAAACGATTAATCTTGTTTTCCAATCTCGATATCCCTAACAACACCCCGTTCAAAAAACGGTTGATCGTAATGTCATGGGAATACTCTTCCTTCCTAATCTGACTGCCGTCATCGCCATTAACAAAACGCCGCAACAAAAGCAGGGGAAGGATACTTATAAAGAAATATCTGGCCGTAACCGTCTCAAAGCCTGACCGTTCCAGTAACTCCGTTAAGACTTTTTTCGTATACCTTCTTTTATGACCGGCGATCCTGTCATCCCTATTCCAGAGCCAGCCGTGAGCAGGAACCGTTATGACGACGGAGCCTTCATTTTTTAACATCTTATAGACACTGCTCAACGCCTTGTTATCCTCATTAATATGCTCCAGCACATCAAAAAGGCACACCGTATCAAACTCCGCTTCAAAAGGGGTCTTGAGCAGATCAAACTGATAACACTTTTCAATACCGTACTCTTTTGCATATCGCAGACCGTTCATATGCATCTCACCGACGGAAATGTTATGATAGCCGTTCTCCCTAAGATAGCGTGCTACATTACCCGTACCGGCCCCTATTTCGATAAGGTCGCCCTTATCATGGATAAACCGCTGCATATTTTGAAAAATAAACTCTTTCCGGGCAATAAACCAGAAGTGCTTCTCCTCTGCGTCATAAAGGTTATCCAAGCCCTTGGCGTTATAATCGGCATGATCTTCAGCTACTTCATGGTCGAAAATTTTGATACCGTCAGCTTCATCATATTCCCGCGTTATCATCAAGCCCCTCGCCCCAGCAAATAGATTCCCGCTACGATCAATACCAGGCCGGCAACCTTCATCAGGCTGACCGGCTCTTTTAAAAAAAGGATGGCAAAGAAACTTGTAAAGATCACCAACCCGCCGACAATAATCGGATAAGCATAACTGACATCAAACCGTGTCATGGCTGCCATCCAAAAAAATGATGCGATAAAAGCGGCAAAAAAACCGCTGAGGATAAAAGGATCAAGCAGGAGTTTGAACAAAAAGAGTATTTTGGAGAAAAAGGTGTCAGGCAAGGCTCCGTATATCCCGATCCTCCACTTGATGATCAACTGCCCGTAAACAGTAAATACCACTGTTCCCAAAAGATATAAATACGACACCTATTCCCTCTCCATTACAGCAAGTCCGAACCCTGTTTTTCCATGCCCGTTTCCGTTATAAAGCATATAGCGCTCGCCTTTATGATCGAATACATACGGGTAACAGACCATTTCGCTGTCCCATCCCGTATCGCCGACATCGATACCCGACTCCCTATGGCGTTCCCACGACTCTCCGTCCAAGCTATGGGCATAGCCGATGCGGTATTTTGTCCCGTCACCCGAACGGTACGAAAACCACATATGATACCCCTGTACATCCCGGATAACTGTCGGCCGGGAAAAGGCCTGGGCAACGCCCAGCTCATAAGGGATCGCGACACCATGCTTCTCCCACGTTTCACCGTCTTTGGACGTAGCCGATTTTATTACATGCAGCATTTCCCCATTGCCCGCATCCCATGTGATCGTCGAGCCGTACCACATCTTGTAGATCCCCTCATCATCCATGACCCAGGGATAGGAGAGGCTGACCGGATCTTCCGTATCGCTTCCCATAAAGGGTTCTTCTGGGTCCAAAACAAGTTTCTCGTTCCCCTCCAGTCTCAGCCGGCCGATATCCCCGCGCCAGTGTCCGTTCCCCCTGATCTGCCAACCCATGAACAGCATATACACGTCAGACCCGACACGATAGGTATTCCCTATACTCACACCATGGGAATAGAAGCTCTCCGCATCCCCATGGATAAACGAACATGTCGTACTGTAACCGACCACCTTGCGGGTGATGATATCAATATCGGCATAGGCTACGGACGAACGGTTCTCACAGTCGCGGCCGCTGTAAAAGACCCGAAACAGATCGCCTTCAAGATGAACAGCCAGCGGGTTGGCCGCATGGCTGAGGATATAGGGGTTGATCCGGTCTGCCTGAAACAGGCATCCGAGTTTTTTCCATTTCATCGCTTCCCTTTAACGTACATAATCACCCGTAATCGGCGAATACATATCAAGATCCCCGACCTCTTCAAAACGTTTTTTGAGAAAGAGATTATACTCCGGGTTGTTGAGCATGAGCAATAGCCCTCCATCCAGGACCCCGTTTGCCAGAGCCTCTCCGACGGTAACGACATCCGGACGGTTTTTTTTGTCATCGATATAGCATCGTACATAATGCGCTACGTCAGAATATATTTGAAAAAACATCGAGTATTCACCATTCCCGAACGCGACCATCTTCCGCTCCCTGTGATCCGCCAGAAAGCGGTTGAAGCGCTCCAGTATCCCCTGAAAAAATTCGAAATTGGTATTTTCGATATAGGGAATATCCCTGAACTTCTTTTCGCTCTTCTGTGCAATAAGATAGGCGATGGAGTTTTCACATTTGTAGCCGATCTGATGCGTGAGCACGTCAAAGCCATGCCGTTCCAACAGACGGACCAGATGGTCGTAGTAAAAATGGTGCAGATGGTCGATAAAAAAGACGTCATAACTGGTGTTATCCTGGATCGGCACGCCCAGTATCATGATCCCGTCATCAGCGATCATCCGGCGTGCCTTCTCGAGAAAAGAACCCGGGTCGGCTACATGCTCGAGCACACAGCAGGAGAGAAGAACATCGTAACTGCGTTCTATCCGGAACTCCTCAAAACTACAGTTGGTCGCTTCACAACGCTGTCCGGCATGCTCACAGCTCTCACGGCTCGGCTCGATACCGTATTTTTCCGGCAACTCGAACTCACCGATCAGCAACCCGCTGCCGCAGCCGATCTCCAGAATACTCTTTTTCCCTGCCAACTGCTCCCCGCACAGGGAAGTGATCCACTCATAGTGAAGCCGGCTTCTTCTAACCGTTTCGTTCCGATAGACATAGATCGGATCATGGTCGGAAACATTCAACCGATATTCCCGGCGATACAGCTCCTCCCCAAGAAAACCGATATCGTATGTTCTGACAGCACCGCATTCGACACACGCAGCCTTTGTTATCGGCAGCGGTATCTCTCTTCCGTCTGATACCATCGCATCGGGATGTTCAAGGACCAGCCGGGACTCCGATGCACCGCAGATCGCACAATGTTCCAGGATCATCTATCCGAAAACCGCTTGTAACGTTGATGACGCCATGCCACGTCATCCATAGGGGTAGCGGAGGTGTATCCCAGCAACTGGGATAAAAACGGATCCTCCCCGTATTTTCCGCCCAGGGCTTTCGGGATATCGTAAAACTGCTTCATGATCGGGGTAGTGTAGATATGGTTCAGGGCACGTCGGGTGTTATTCGAATGGTTAAAACCTGCTTTGTGAAACAGCATCGAATCAAAGACGATAACCGAGCCGGCTTTAGCCTCGGCGGTTACCTGGTGTTTCTCGATATATCTGTCCGAGGGAAGCACTTCCATCTTGTGCGTATACGGCACGACAACCGTCCCGCCGCTCTCATAGGAGAAGTCGTCGATACAGAAAAGGGCATTAATGGCAAGGGGGCGGCTGATTGTATAGTTCTGGTAAGGGAGGTCCCGGTGCCATGAGCTTTGGTGATGTACCTCGCTGGAGGTATTGATAATGGCGTTTTGCAGGTTGAGTATAAAATACTCTCCCAAGAAGACTTTGACCAGTTCCAGTACCGGTTCTCTTATCGCCATATCGATAAAAAACTCATCATACTTAAGCGGCAGACGGCACATATCTTTTTCCTTGATCGTCTCCAGGTATGCAACCCCCATCTCTTCTTCCTGCATCGCATAGACGGTATCGATTTTTTCCCTGCAGCGGACCAGATCCCCTGCATCCAGAACGTCTTCCACAATGGTAAAGCCGAGGTTTTGGATCTCTTCGACCCTAAGGTCCATTGCATGTGCAGTTGTTTTTTGCTCTATGTTTCCGTAATACGCTTCTTTCATCTATATACCCCTTAACCTGTTGCTCGGAACACGTGATGCATCGGTGGCCTTTTCCATGTACACCTGGTTCTCCGACGTATCCGACAGGATCAAAGCCCCTGCGCCGATCACATTGGACTCACCGATCCGGATATGATCCCGCAAGGTAGCATTGACCCCGATAAAACTGTTTCTTCCGACCTCGACGCCCCCGGAAACGACCACATGGGAGGTAATAAAACAGTTATCCCCGATAACGGCATGGTGTCCGATATGATTGCCGCTCCAAAGCGTGACGTTGTTGCCGATCCGCACATAAGGCTGGATCGTATTGTCTTCGAGGATAAAGCAGTTCTCACCGATCAGATCGGTGTAAAGTGTCGCTTTACTGCTGATATAACTTGCGAGGTCATACCCTTTTGCCTTGGCAGCCAGATATTTCTCCTCCCGGACTTTGTTTACTTTGGAGTAGCCTATAGCGACAAAGAGTGCATACTCTTCGGGAGGATATTGCTCCCCAAGGGTCTCAAAAGCGACAACCGGCCTGCCAAACAACTCGGATTTTGTCATATATCCGCTATCGACGCAGAAAGCCGTTACCGTATACTCCGAGTGATTGTCAAAATAGTAAAATGCGACTTCCGCCTGCTCCCCGATACCAAAGATCACCAGCTCTTTCATACGTCCTCTTTTTGGTAGATATGTCTAATGATTGAGAACGGCCTGTTCTTGACCTCGACAAAAATTTTTGAAAGATAGATCCCGATGATACCCAGGAACAGGATAATCACCCCACCGAAAAAGAATACTGTCACCATGACCGATGTCCAGCCGTCGACCCCGATCCCGTAAAAGAGTTTCCTTCCGACAAGGTAAAGGATGAATACGATAGAAAACGTCGTCACACCGATCCCGAAATTAAAGACCATCCACAAAGGTTTTGCCGTCGACGAGGTGACGGCATCGACCAGAAGCCGGATCTTTTTCCGCCATGTATAGGTAGTCGGGCTGATGGAGAGCTTGGCAACGGTTTTTTCCTGTACGCGAAAACCGTTAAGTATATTGACGATACTGAAAATGAACTCTTTTTCCGTAAAGCGCAACAGATTCTCCACATAGTACCGTTTCATCAGACGGACCGTTAAAAAGTTTTTGGGGATCTTGACTTCGCTGAAATAGTTAAAGAGCTTGTAAAAGAGCTGCCCGTTCCAGCGTTCGAAGAGACCGCCTTTACGTACCTCCTGGACACCGTAGACCATGTCGACACCGTCGGAGTCCTGCATCGTCTGCCAAAATGCTCCCAGCAGCTCCGGCTCCTCTTCCAGGTCCGAGTCAATCAGGAAGATATACTCCCCGTCTGCCTGGGCAAGACCCGTCATAATCGCCTTGTGATGACCGAAATTCCTCGAGAGTTCGACAACTTTGACACGGGAGTCGCGGTCAGCGATATTGACGGCTTTGCGAAGCGAGTCATCCGGGGAACCATCATCAACCAAGATGATCTCGTACGCGTGGGTGATCTTTTGGGCTTCTTCGGAAATACGCCGGTAAAAGGCCTCGATGTATTCGGAAGAACGGTACAGTGTCGTAACAATGGATAGTCTCAACGCATCTCTCCAAAACTTTTCATATAATCTCTACTCTCATATCCCATATTAAAAAGCAGGTCCAGGATCGTAACCCCGTGTTCAAAGGGCGGGAAAAGCTGCGGATATTCCCGGTATCCCGAATAATCCATCCAGGAGACGTCGATACCGGACTCTTGAAACAGTGTTTCATCCAGGTAGCCCTGGGCCGCGGGGCCGCTTAAATATTCCGTTGCTCCGCAATCCTGGCAGATCCCAAGCAGGCGTTCGCTTTTCCCCTCACGCAGTACGAATTCGTCTGACCAATGGATGGGAGTCGTGATCCCGAGGATATCATTGACTGTCATAATAAACTGGTGGTTCACTTTGCTCAGATATACCTCTTCATTATCAAGGTAAAGGGCTTCAAAGCGTTCCGAAAATTCTGAAAAGAAGGGCGCTTTTGCATAATTATAGCGGATCGTCTGCCAATGCTTCCTCCCCCATTCCGGATCGGATATCTTTGTGTCCCGGATGGACTGGAAATATTTACCCTTTACCTCCACCGGGATCGTCAGCCATTTCAGGCCGTCGGGCGTCTTGATCTTGTTGCGGTTGCGCCAGTCCCTTCGCGTATACTGCATATCGTCATAGAGGATAAACTCGTCCACCATGTTAATCAGGTCAAAATACCCTTTCCATGGGATATAGTTTGATTGAAGGATGGCGATACGCTTACCCATTGTACTTCTCCACATACCAGGCTACCGTCTTCCTGATGCCGCTTTCAAAGGTTTCATCGGCCAGCCAGCCGAGTTCGTTTTCAATCTTCGTCGCATCGATAGCATAGCGCCGGTCGTGTCCGGGCCTGTCGGAGACATAGGTGATCAGCTCTTTATAGCTGCCCGACGTCCGGGGTGCAGCCTCATCCAGGATTTCACACACCGTCCGGGCGATTTCGTTATTGCTCCGCTCGTTTTTCCCGCCGATATTATAGGTCTCACCGCTTTGTCCCCTATGGAACACTTTGTCGATCCCTCTGCAGTGATCCCTGACAAAAAGCCAGTCCCGGATATTCTCACCGTCCCCGTATATGGGTATCGCCCGGCCGTCCAATGCATTTTTGATGATCTTGGGGATCAGTTTCTCCTCATGCTGTTTGGGGCCGTAGTTATTGGAGCAGTTGGTGATCACCGTATCCAGTCCATACGTATGGTGATAACTTCGGACGATCATATCGCTGGAAGCTTTTGACGCTGCGTAAGGAGAGTTGGGGGCATAGGGAGAGGACTCGGTAAAAAGACCCGTTGTCCCGAGCGTACCGTACACCTCATCGGTCGAAATATGGTGGAAACGGCATCCCCGGTACTCGTCTTTATAGTCAAAGGGCGATTTGAGCCAATGGTTTTTTGCGCAGTTTAGCAGAACGAAAGTGCCGTTGACATTGGTCCGGATAAAGGATTCCGGATCACTGATAGAGTTATCGACATGACTCTCTGCCGCAAAATGTATCACTCCGCGGATATCGTATTTTTTAAAAAGCGACTCGACCAGGAGACGGTCACAAATATCCCCCTGGACAAACGTATAACGAGAACACTCTTCGACCTCACGGAGATTGCCCCTATCACCGGCATAAGTCAGTAGATCCAGGTTCACCACACGGTACTGCTCATATGTCTCCAGCAAATACGGAACAAAATTCGAACCGATAAAACCGGCACAGCCGGTAACCAACAGCGTCTTCATTCAGCGTTTGCCGACGATATCAAGCAGGTATTGGCCGTATCCGGTCTTTTCGAGGGGTTTGGCGATCTCGACAACCTGCTGTTTATCGATCCATTTGTTATAATAAGCGATCTCTTCGATGCATGCGATCTTATAACCCTGACGGTGCTCGATCGTCTGGACAAAATGCCCTGCTTCCAGCAGGGTATCGTGTGTTCCGGTATCAAGCCATGCAAACCCCCGTCCCAGAAGCTCTACATTGAGTTGTCCGTGTTCCAGATAGGCCTGGTTGATCGACGTGATCTCCAGCTCTCCGCGCTCCGAGGGCGTGATACCCTTGGCGATCTCGACAACACTGTTGTCGTAAAAATAGAGCCCCGTCACGGCAAAATCGCTTTTGGGTTTTTCGGGTTTCTCTTCAATACTGATCACCTTCTTGTTCTGATCAAACTCGATGACTCCGAAACGTTCGGGGTCCTTGACCTGGTAGCCGAAGACGACCGCACCCTCTTGCAGCATCGTCGCTTCTTTCAATTTCGGGGTCAGGCCGTGCCCGTAAAAGATATTATCCCCCAGGATCAGACAGACATTATCCTCACCGATAAACTCTTCGCCCAGGATAAAGGCCTGGGCCAGGCCGTCAGGAGAGTCCTGTACTTTGTACGAAAGTCGGATCCCCCACTTCTCACCGTTGCCGAAAAGATCTTCAAAAAGGGGCGTATCCTGGGGAGTTGAGATGATCAGGATATCCCGAATACCTGCAAGCATCAGAACCGAAAGAGGATAATAGATCATCGGCTTGTCATAAATGGGTAGGAGCTGTTTGCATGTCGGCAGTGTCAGGGGATAGAGCCTGGTCCCGCTACCGCCAGCTAAGATAATTCCTTTCATCTTCTGTAAATCCCACCTTATTTTATATATTTACCCACTGTTTTCGGATAAACCCTGTACCCTCAATATGGGGTTTATTCTAGCTTTATCGCAATGAAACCCTTCTTAACACGTATTATTGCCGGACATTTTTGTTCCGGTACTTTTAGTCGGAGATAAAAGATATCGTGTTATCATTATCCCATAAACTTATCTCAGTAAGCAATTGCTGAAAATTAAGTTTGGATGAATATTTTTCGCCTTGGAACTCATAAAAGCGTTATGCCTATCTATAAAAAAAATCTCTCCTTGATAATGTGTATCCTTTTTAGCGGGATAAAGGCCATAGAGTACCCTACAGACAACTTCAATAAATATGCAACACTACTAAGGAAACAATGTGACGACTGATAAAAAGATCTCAATCATTATGCCTGTCCGCAATGAAGAGAAGTACATCGACAATGTAATTCAGAACATACTTCAAAACGACTACCCCAGGGAGAATATGGAAGTTCTGATTATCGATGGCCTGAGTGATGACAAAACGGTGGAGATTGTGGAAAAGTACGCACGACAATACGGTTTTATCCGTCTTCTCAGCAATCAACACAAGACAGTCCCCTATGCCCTGAATATCGGCATCAAAGCAGCGACCGGTGACTATATTATCCGGATGGATGCGCATAGCAGTTACCCTTCCGACTATTTTTCAAAGCTGATCGAGTGGTCACTGAAACTGGATGCCGACAATGTCGGCGCGGTGTGTGCGACCGATGCCCTGAATAAAACGAAAACATCCGTCGCGATCAAAAAAGTGATGTCCGATAAGTTCGGGGTCGGCAATTCAGCCTTCAGAACCGGGATCAACGAAGCCAAAGAGGTCGATACCGTCCCCTTCGGCTGCTATAAGAGAGAGGTATTTGAAAAATACGGCCTCTTCGATGAACGGCTGACCCGGAACCAGGACATCGAATTCAATAAACGCATTGCCAAAGCAGGCGCCAAGATCTACCTCGTCCCGGATATCACCCTGACCTACTACCCGCGCGAGTCATACGCCACATTTTACATGAACCGTTTTAACACCGGGCGCTGGATCATTATCACGTCGTACCTGACCAAATCCCTCTCTAATGTCAGCCTGCGTCACTTTATCCCGCTGATTTTCCTGCTCTCGATCCTCTTTCCCCTGCTGCTCTGTCTGGTCACTCCGTATTTTGTGATCCTCTCAGGCTTGTCGCTGGGTGCCTACATGTCACTCATCGGATGGCGAAGTGTGAAACTGACCGAAAAAGGGACCTCTCCCTTCCATCTTGTAGCAGCATTCAGCATTTTACATATATCATACGGACTTGGTTCGCTTTTCGGCCTTTTTAAGGTAGGAAAAATGCACTTTATAACTAAAGGAAAACATGTATGATCCGTTTTTTTGATATCTTTTTCTCGGCACTGGCTCTGCTGCTTCTACTCCCGCTTTTTATCCCGATTGCTTTGATACTGAAGTTTACGGGGGAACACCATATCTTTTACTATCAAAAACGTGTCGGCCAGGGCGGAAAGACGTTTAACCTTATCAAGTTCGCAACTATGCTCCAAGACAGCCCCAATATGAAAAATGCCTATATTACGACAAAAGACGATCCCCGGGTCCTGCCGGTCGGAAGATTCCTCCGAAAAACAAAGATCAACGAACTTCCGCAGATCATCAATATCCTCAAGGGGGACATCAGCGTTGTCGGACCGCGCCCGCAGGTCAGAGAACACCTCGACCTGTATCCTGAAGACAAGATCGACACGGTCCTCTCCCTCAAACCCGGCCTCACCGGCATCGCCTCCATCTTTTTCCGGGATGAAGAGAGCATGATCTCCAACAGTGACCTAGACCCAAAAGAGTTTTACAAAAAGTTTATTGCCACCTACAAAGCGGAACTGGAGATCTGGTACAAAGAACACCGCTCTTTATACACCTATTTTATGCTGATCGCATTGACTGCCTGGGTTATTGTTTTCCCTACAAGTACTCTCTACAGGACTATTTTCAAAGACCTACCCACACCGCCAAAAGAACTAGAGATTAACTAAAGGATATATATGAGTCTTATATTAAAGCTTATCGGGAGAGACGAAGAGCTTTTTATCGATGATATTACAAACAATGAGAAGATTCTCTCGGAAATCGTGCATAACAGTTCGTTTTTGGTCATCGGAGCTTCCGGATCAATCGGGCAGGCGGTCACGAAGGAGATATTCAAGCGCGATCCGAAACTCCTTCACGTCGTGGATATCAGTGAAAACAACCTGGTTGAGCTTGTACGGGATATCCGTAGCTCTTTGGGATATATCAGCGGAGAGTTTAAGACGTTTGCGCTGGATATCGGTTCGGACATCTATGATGCATTTATAAAAAGCTACGGCCGCTATGACTATGTTCTCAATCTCTCGGCCCTGAAGCATGTTCGGAGCGAAAAAGACCCTTTTACGCTGATGCGGATGATTGATGTTAACATCTTCAATACGGAAAAGACTATTATCCAGGCACATGAGAACCATGCGAAAAAATATTTCTGCGTCTCGACCGACAAGGCGGCAAACCCCGTCAATATGATGGGAGCCTCCAAGCGCATTATGGAGATGTTCCTGATGCAAAAAAGTCTTGAGATGCCCATCTCTACCGCACGATTTGCCAATGTCGCTTTTTCCGACGGTTCACTCCTGCACGGATTCAACCAGCGTATCCAGAAAAATCAGCCGATTGCCGCTCCGCAGGATATCAAGCGCTATTTTGTCACGCCCCAGGAGTCTGGTGAGTTGTGTTTGATGTCATGCCTCCTTGGTGAAAACCGGGATATCTTCTTCCCAAAACTGAGTGAAAAACTTCACCTGATCACCTTTGCCGACATCGCTGTCAGGTACCTGGAAAATCTCGGATACGAACCCTACATCTGTGAGACTGAAGAGGAGGCGCGGAATAAGATCGACGAACTGATCCCGCAAAAGAAATGGCCATGCTTCTTCTTCGACAGTGATACAACAGGTGAAAAGGACTTTGAGGAGTTTTTTACGGAGAAAGAGGCACTCGACCTCGAACGCTTTGTCAACCTGGGTGTCATTAAAAACGATCCTGTCTTCGATACCCAAAAACTGCAACACTTCACTTCCGAGATCAAACGGCTCAGATCGGCAGGTCAATGGGAAAAAGAGGATATCGTCAAGCTCTTTTTCCATATGATCCCGGATTTCGGACATAAAGAGACAGGCAAATACCTCGATAACAGGATGTGATTCTAAATCACGTCCCTTTCTTCGTAAGGATGATGAAGATCGTCTTGAGGATGATCTTCACTTCCACCCACAGGTTCCAATATTTAATATAAAAAAGATCATACATCAGCTTCTGGCGCGTATCTTCAATATTCTGGCCGTAAGGGTAGTTGACCTGGGCCCATCCGGTAATCCCCGGACGGACAAGATGACGCTCCGTATAATACGGCAACTCTTTTTCATACTCATCTACAAGAATATACCACTCCGCTCTCGGCCCGATCAGGTGCATATCACCCCGCAGTACGTTAAACAGCTGCGGCAGCTCATCGATCCGCATCTTCCGCATTGTCTGTCCAAACGGAAAGATCCTGATATCGTTGTCCCGGGTATAGGGGTCAAAGTGGCTGTCCGCATGCATGGAACGGAATTTATAACAGGTAAAAAGCTTTCCGCCCAGTCCGACACGCTTCTGTTTAAAAAATATGCTCCCTGGGGACTCTTTTTTTATTTTGTAAATAGCATGGAACATAATCGGCGTTGCAACCAAAAGAAGCAGCATCGACCCGATGATATCCATCACCCTTTTTAGACCGTACTCGACGGAGTTATAAGGTTTGATATTATCAAGATAATTCAGGTTCTCCATATCGGTCGGGATAAAACACTTTTCCAGATAGCGTTCCATAAAGTGCTCAAACGTCATAAAACGGATACCCTGGAGTTCCAGGTTTGTCAAAAACTGTATTAACTCTTTTGAAGGCTTTTGGGATACGTTAAGGACAATTGAGTTCGGGTTCTTGTCTATAATATTTTTTTTAAGAGTATCTATTAATTCTTCATCGTCTTTGGCCCGTCGGATATACGTTATCGAGGGGGCAATCTTTTTCAGTCGCAATCTCTCGTATTTGGTAAACTCATATTTATCACCAAGAATAATCACACACTAACCTTTTTCGTTACTTGCAAGAATTTTATCCTAAAAACAGTTTGTTACTGTTTAGGGGTCTGTTTTTTCATTTGTACCATGAATACGTTAATTCTCTATTAACAGTTTAGTGCCCCTTTAACGTAAAGATTGGTAATATTTCACAAAAACAACAAAGGTGCTCGATGCAACAGAATAATAATGAGACCATGTATAGAGAAGATGAAATAGACCTTCGGAAACTTATCCATACAATCCTAAAAAATAAAATCATCATCCTAGCTATCACATCAATCGCGACACTGTCTGCTATCATCTATGCCCTAAGCGCCACACCAATCTTTGAGGCAAAAGCCATTATTGAAATCGGGCAATACAAACAGGCTGATAAGGAGCTTTTAGTCGATAATGCCATACGGCTTGTGAAAGAACTCGACGTTATTTATATTGATCTGTTAAAAGCTGAAAAGGGCCGTCTGGCCTGGATCGAAAAGATCAGTGCCCTTAAAGGCCAAAACAACTTCATCGAAATCAAAGCCCGCGCTTTTGAGGGACAGAATGCGGAAAACGAGATACAGAATGTCGTCACATACATCGCCGATAAACACCAAAAAAAGATCAACGAAGTCATCGAAAATAAAAAGAAGGATCTAAAAGATATCGAACGGAAGATCAAGTTCCTTCATACTAACACCCTTCCGACCTACCAGGAGAAGATCGAACTCATCGAAAAAGAGACCCTTCCCTCCCTTGACAAAAAAATAGAGATCCATGAAAAACTCCTGCGCCAATATGAGGAACAACTCTCTGCAATTAATAAAAGCCTTCACAAAACCAAGCAGAAGAATGCCTCTTTAAGTGCGTTGGACCTTATGGAAAAACGCAACCTTGAAGATCATGTCGAGTTAACGAAACTCAAGCTTGTCAACCTTGAAATGCAGAAAAAAGAGATCACTACGACACAACTTCCGAAACTCTACCGGGACAAAGAGTCCCTAATTACCAATGACCTGAACAAACTGGAAGAGATCAAGACCCTGATCCTTCTCGATCTGCAGCCGCACAACTATCAAAACAGTGCAGTTGTCGGTAAGATTATTAAAAATGAAAAACCTGTAAAACCCAAAAAGAAACTGATCATCGTAGTTGGCTTTATCGGGGGGCTGATTCTTTCGCTTCTTTTTATTTTTACACGAATATTCCTAAAAAGCATGCGAGAAGATACAAGTACACTCTGATCCCTATTCTGTACTTCGGAAACCTTTGATTTTCAGAGATATGAAAAAGATGTCTAATGAGGAAAGTGGAAGTGGCTCCGGATGCTGGATTCGAACCAGCGACCAAATGATTAACAGTCATCTACTCTACCACTGAGCTAATCCGGAACAGAAGAAAAGAATCGAAATTCTAACGAATCTTTCTTAAAGAAAGTTAAACGAATCAGCTTCATGCATTTCTAGTTTTTCTTCGGGTATAATACCCCAAAAAGCAAAGTGACAATTTTTATGAAACACTTAATAACCGGTACTGCTGGATTTATCGGATTCCATCTGGCTCAGAAGCTTCTGGAACGAGGGGATGAAGTTGTCGGTATCGATGCAATTAACGACTATTACGATATCAACGTCAAATACGGCCGGCTGGCTTACACCGGTATAGAAAAAGAGAGTATCGCGTACGGAAAATCCGTAACCTCCTCAAAATATCCAAACTACCGTTTTATTCAGCTCAACCTTGAAGACAGGGAAGGCATCCAAGCGCTTTTTAAAGAAGAAAAATTCGATAAGGTCTGCAACCTTGCCGCCCAGGCAGGAGTACGTTATAGCCTGACCAACCCCTATGCCTACGTCGAAAGTAATATGGTCGGCTTTGTCAACCTGCTTGAAGCGTGCCGCCACAACGATGTCAAACATCTCGCCTATGCCAGCAGTTCATCGGTATACGGCCTGAATGAGTCACAGCCTTTCTCGACCCATGACAACGTTGATCACCCTATCTCACTCTATGCTGCCAGCAAAAAGTCCAATGAACTGATGGCCCATACCTACAGCCATCTCTATGGATTGCCGACGACCGGTCTCCGGTTTTTCACCGTTTACGGACCCTGGGGACGGCCCGATATGGCCCTTTTCCTCTTTACCAAGGCGATCCTTGAAAACCGTCCCATCGACGTCTTTAACTACGGCGAGATGCAGCGGGACTTCACCTACATCAAAGATATCGTCGAAGGCATCACACGGGTCATCGATAATCCACCTGCGGGCAATCCGGAATGGGACGGCAAAAAACCCGATCCGTCAAGCTCCAAAGCCCCGTACAAGATCTACAATATCGGCAACAACAACCCGGTCAAACTCCTGGACTTTATCAATGCCATCGAAAAAGCCCTGGGAAAGACAGCCCAAAAGAATATGCTCCCGATCCAGCCGGGTGATGTTCCCAGTACCTATGCAGACGTAAGTGACCTGATCGAAGACCTGGACTATAAACCAAACACCTCTATCCAACAAGGTATCAGCGAATTTATCTCATGGTACCGACAATTTTTTAAGATCTAAAGAGCAAGGGAAAACATGCATATATGTATTATCGGACTAGGTTATGTCGGGCTGCCTCTGGCAGTCGAGTTTGCCAAGAAATACCCGGTTACGGGATTTGACATTTTTCAGACACGGATCGACGAACTGAAACGCGGCTATGACCGGACACTGGAAGTATCCGAAGAAGCGCTCAAAGAGGCCCTGGCAAACGGTATGGAATTTACCGCAGATTCCCAGACAATGGAAAAAGCAACCGTCTATGTCGTAACCGTTCCGACCCCGATTGACGAGCACAAACGCCCCAACCTGACCCCGCTCATCAAAGCGAGTGAAACGGTCGGAAAAGTCCTAAAAAAAGGGGATATCGTCATCTACGAAAGCACGGTCTACCCTGGTTGCACGGAAGAAGATTGTGTTCCAGTCCTAGAGCGTGTCAGCGGACTGCAGTTCAACAAAGACTTCTTCTGTGGCTACTCCCCCGAACGGATCAATCCCGGTGATAAAACCCACACCGTGACCAAGATCCTCAAAGTCACCTCCGGGAGTACCCCTGCAACTGCCCAGAAGGTGGATAATCTCTATAAAAGTATCATCACCGCAGGGACCCACATGGCCCCTTCCATTAAAGTTGCCGAGGCGGCAAAAGTGATCGAAAACTCCCAGCGGGATATCAACATCGCCTTCGTCAACGAGCTGGCGATCATCTTTAATAAGCTGGGAATCGACACGACTGCCGTACTGGAAGCGGCTGGGACGAAGTGGAACTTTCTCCCCTTCCGCCCAGGTCTCGTCGGAGGCCACTGTATCGGTGTCGACCCCTACTACCTGACCCACAAAGCACAGGCAGTCGGCTATAATCCCGAGATCATCCTGGCAGGCCGACGTCTTAATGACAACATGGGGATGTACGTCGCCAACCAGGTGATCAAACTGATGATCAAAAAAAGCCATACCATCGAAGGCTCCAAGGTACTGGTACTGGGGATCACCTTTAAAGAGAACTGCCCCGATATCCGTAACTCCCGCGTCATCGACGTGATCAAAGAGCTGGGGGAGTTCGGCTGTGCTATCGATGTCTACGATCCCTGGGCCGACCCCCAAGAGGTCAAACACGAATATGGGCTTGACCTTATCACATCACCGGCAACAGACTATCAGGCTGTCATCCTGGCCGTTGCACACAACGAGTTTAGGGAGCTCGATATCTCAGGCCTTACACACGATAAGAGTGTTGTCTTCGATATCAAAAGTTTTCTGGACGACGATACCGCCACGGCACGGCTTTAGTCCTTAATATCCCCGAACTCCCGGTCCATGAGCCACTCCTGGGCCTCCATATACGCCTCCTCGCCTCCTTCGAAGAAAAGGGTGAAGTTGAGGCTGAAGAGTGTCAGGACCAGCTTCTTCTTGATCTCCCGCAGCTCGTCCTCCTCTTCCGATTGAGCCAGTTCGAGATAACACTCCCGAAGCTCTTCCACGATCCCTTCGTAGTCCGATTCCGGCAACAGGTTGGTCCGAAAGATCGTCAGGGTCTCGATACTCGCTTTTTTATACCGTCCTGCCCCGTCGGCGATCCATGCGGCAAGAGAGTCGTCGGTACCCTCTTTAAAAAGCTGCCGGAGCTGGTAGAGGTTCTGGATGCTGAAAAAGAGCACCCCCCGGTAGATCTCCTTGACATCTTCCAGTGCATCGCTGCCGCCTACGCGTTCAAAATCCCCCCGCAGCATCGCCAGGGTCGTGTCAAAATCGAAGCGGGCCAGTTTTAGATTGTCTGTCGTCATGTTTATCCCATCGGGTAGAGTATGTCGTTATGTACCTGACGGCACTCGGCTTTGAGCTCCTCGCTCAGTTTCACATCCAGTGCCGCCAGGGTATCGTCAAGCTGATCCGCGTTTGTCGCCCCGATGATCGTGGAGGCGACAAAATCGAAATCCATGCTCCAGGCAGTCGCCAGGGTCGTCACGCTCATCCCGTACCCTTCGGCGATCGCCATGTAGCGCTCCACCGATGCCAGCGTCCGGTTATTTAAAAAACGGTCTGCCATGGCGACCTGGCGCTTGGCCGCACTGGCGCGGTACTGGGTAAAGCGGGCGTTTGGCGGGAGGATCTTCTGGTTGTATTTCCCCGTCAGTACCCCGCCGGCCAGCGGTGAATAGGGAAGCAGGGAGACTGCTTCGCCCCGGCACGCCCCCGCCAGCTCATCCAGGAAACGCTGGTTAAGGATGGAGAAGTTGTTCTGGATCGATTCGAACCGCTTAAAACCCCTGTACTTGGCGGTGTAGTTCGCCTTGGTCAGTCCGTACGCCGTATCGTTGGAGGTCCCCAGGTAGCGCACCTTCCCTTCTCGAACCAGTGCGTCCAGTGCCTCCATACTCTCCTCGATAGGAACGACCGCATCGGGCCAGTGTACCTGGTAGAGGTCGATATAGTCGGTCTTCAGCCGTTTCAGGCTCCCCTCGATCCCCCGTTTGATATGGTGCCGGTCGATCGCCGTCATCCCGTGACGGATCGGCGGGACAAACCAGCCGCTGGCCGCTCCGGCCACTTTCGTCGCGATGATCAGGGAGTCTCTGGGCTTGTCCGCCATCCACTCCCCGACGATCTCCTCCGTCACCCCCGCCAGCTTTCCGCTGGGCGGGACGGGATAGAGCTCGGCAGTATCGAAAAAGTTGATCCCCGCGTCATACGCCTTGTCCATGATCCTAAAGGCCTCTTTTTTATCCGCGGCGATCCCGAATGTCATTGTCCCCAGACAGACGGGAGAGACCCGAAGCCCGCTTTTGCCGATATATCTGTATTCCATGGGCATGCCTTTAAGGTTTTTATACCGGTATCATAACAAATTCACTTGATTATTACAGTAAGAAGAGAAGTGGAAAGGACGGGAAGAAAGGGCTCTCAGCCTGCGGCTTTTAGCCCTCTGTTTTTATAGATGCTGCAGCTGGGGGAATCGGCCAGCGTCGGCGTGTAGTGGAGAAAACGGACCCGGGAGTGTCGGATCAGCTCGTTTTCCCGCTGTCTACGGGATCGGAAGAGAAAAGACCACACTTTTTTAAACATGGGACCTCCAAAATCAAAAGATATACCCTAAATTATACGGGGAAAAATGGAGAAATCATGGAGATACAGGAGTTTTTGTATAAAATTAACCGATGAAAATACTATTGCTGGAAGAGGACGCAGCTCTTAACAAAAAAATCCGGGACTACTTTGAAAAAAAACAGTTTGAGTGCCAGGCCTACCGCAACACGGAGGCTCTGCTGAACCAAGCCAACTTCAATGCCTTCGATATCGCCGTGTTCGACATCACCCCGGCGGAGATCGATGCCCTGGACCTGCTGGATTATATCAACAACCTCCACATCACGCTCCCGGTCATCTTTATCTCGACCCTGGATTCCATCGACATTCTCTCCAAGGCGTTTGCCAGGGGATGCGAGGATTACATCCGGAAACCCTTCGACATGAAAGAGCTGGAGTTGCGGATCGTCAAAGCCGTACGCAACCGCGTCAAGA
Organism: Campylobacterales bacterium; assembly: GCA_050297855.1. Classification (GTDB taxonomy): domain Bacteria; phylum Campylobacterota; class Campylobacteria; order Campylobacterales; family SZUA-545; genus SZUA-545. The sequence goes on along the minus strand of JBNKTC010000004.1, from coordinate 171,042 downwards.
CCGACGAGATCGACCTGGGGAACGGGTTTACCTTTATCTTTGCCGGAAAAGAGCTGGAGCGGGAGAACATCAACCTCCGCCTCACCCCGACCCAGCGGAAGATCATCTACATCCTGGTCAAAAACCGTGACAAGATCGTCACCTACGAACAGTTCCGCGACTTTATCTGGGAAGGTAAAGAGACCTCGCAAAATGCCCTGGCCAGCCATATCCGCGATATGCGCAGACTGCTTACAGGCGTTACGATCAAGTCGATCAAAGGGATCGGCTACTCCCTGCTGAGCGAAAGCTGACGCGCGCTTTTTTGTTATAATCACTCTTTTATAAAAGGTTTACCCACTATGTTGAACATCAACCCCGAAGAGATACTGAAAAACGAAAAATGGCTCGATATCATCGAGATCAAAAGCACCCTGGAGGGGGTCAGCCACATCGTCATGGCCGCCCCGACCAATTTTGAAGGCAAGAGCGAGCGGGTCCACTTCTCCCTTTTCCTCAATACCGCCGACGGCCTCCCGCCCGAGATCGCACGGAACGTCCTGGAGAAGTTCGCCTTCGAACACAAGATCACCGACATCGCCGACGTTCGCAACGGGCAGGTAGAGGCGGGCTTTGCCCAGACGCACCAGGAGCTGCCGATGCCGATCCCCCTCGAAGATACGGCCGACATCTCCCATGTGACGATGTACCTCATCGACTTTACGGGAAAATCAGAACTCTTTCCCCAGGCCCACGACGGGATGACCGGCTGGAGTTATGTCAAGAACTAACCTAAAAAGATCGTATAGGGCCGCTCGATCTCATCGAGCAGCCCGTCCACGGAAAAGGCGCGGCTCTTCCTGACGAACTCTTTCCCGTCCAGGAAGATCACCACCGTCGGAGCCGCCAGGATGTTCAGTTTCGCCCCGATCTCGGGACTTACGGAGATATCCACCTCCTCGCACACCATCTTCTCATACCGCGCCGCCGCCGCTTCAAACACCTTGGGCTTAAGGGAGTGGCAGACGCTGCAGGAGGGGGAGCTGAAATAGACCAGCACCGCCGGGTTTTCGCTCACCGTTTTTTCATACTCTTCGACTGTCGTTATCATTGCATCCTCCCATATAGCTCCAGCAGGTCCAGGAGATCTTTTTTTGTCGCATCCTCGGCGATATCGACCTTTAATACGTTAAACCCGATCCCTTTGTCCCACCGGACACGCTCCTGCGCCGCGTCGGGGAATATCCCCTCCAGGTACTCGGCAAAAGCTTCCAGCTCATTGGGATCCTTGGCGACATACACGATATCGCCCCCCTTTTCATACACTTCGATCATCACGTCTCCTAAAAACTGTACCCGATCTCAAAACCGGTCGTCGTCTCGTAATTATCCGCATCTTTCGCGATCCCTTCAGCATCTTCCAGTCCCATGTAGATCGCCCCGATATTGATCCCGGCAGTCACCCGTCCGATGAGGGCCTGGATCCCGAAGCGTCCCAGCGCCAGGGTATCGACCGACTCGTGGCTGCTCTTCCCGCCCAGGAGTTCGAGATAGACATAGGTATTCGGCCCGCTTTCAAAACGTACATGCGGACCGGCCATGGCATAAGATCCGCCGTACTCGACCCAGCTGAACTCCTTCGCACCGTCGAGTTTGAATGCAAAGGCACCGGCCTCCGCGCTCATCCCGATCTTTGCCGAGCCGTCTTTAAAGCCGGTGGAGAATTTCACCCCGCTCATGCTCCCGGCATTATAGGTCGCCTCGCTGGAGAAGTAGGTGTAGGTCCACCCCATATCCATCCAGTAGTCATACTTCTTATTGGATGTCGCCACGTCGTAGAGGTATTTCCCCGCATAGACGACCAGCACCGCCACGACGATCACCCCGATGACCACCAGCACTACCAGGGCGGAATCCCCGCTGCCGTCGATATCGGGAAGGTCGAGGTGGACATGCTGAACTCCCACATGGGCGCTCTTTTCAAGGCGCTCTGGGCGTTCTCCGGCCGTCTCATCAGACTCGCTGGCATTGTCCTCTTGGGATGCCACCGTCTTCTCGGATGTATTGGACTCCGAAGATTCAACGCTTCGGTTGTCCTCATAGGAGCTTACCCGCTCCGTCCCCGGATAGGGTTTTCCCATATCATCATAAAGTGCCTTCATGAGCCCGTACTCCTCCAGCGACATCGTCTTCAGTTTCGCCCCGGGATACTTTTTCTGTATCTCGTCCAGGGAGCCTGCCGTCTCCGCCTTCTTGACCTCGGCGGCCCATACCGGCAGCATCACCAGCAATACCGAAAGCACTGCAGTCGTGATTCGTCTCATACCATACTCCTTCCCGCAAGATACCCGCTGGCCCAGGCCCAGTGGAGGTTATACCCGCCGCAGTCGCCGTCGATGTCCAGCACCTCCCCGGCAAAATAGAGCCCTTTGCACAATCGGGACTCCATCGTCGTCGGATCCACGTCCGCCGTCTCGATCCCCCCGGCCGTCACCTCGGCCCGCTTCCAGTCCTGGGTCCCGGTGACCCGGAACTCCCACTCCTTCATCAGTTTTACGAGGGCTTTGCGCTCCTGCTTGCTGTAGTTGGCGACGTTTTTATCCCGCGGGATCTCCGTCCGGTCGATCAGGACCCCCGCCAGCTTTTTGTTCACCAGCCCCACGAGGCTGGCGATCCCCTCTTTTTTGGGCTGAAGGGCAAAACGTTTCTGAAGCAGGTCATCCAGCGCTTTGGCCTCCATCGCCGGGAAAGCGTCCACCGATACTTTCACCGTTTCGCCATCCAGAAGCTTCCGTGCTGCCAGACGGCTGATATCCAGGACCGCATTGCCCGAGATACCGTAATCGGTAAAGAGCACATCCCCTTCCCCCTCCTGGATGACACTGCCTTTGGCATCCAGCAGGCTCACCTTTCCTTCGACCTTCACCCCGCTAAGCTTTTTTAAAAACGGGGCATCCAGCTTCAGCTGCACGAGGGAGGGAAACGGGGTCGCCGTCCTGTGGCCCAGCGGAGAGACCAGCGCATACCCCTCCCCGTCCGAAGAGAGGCCCGGGGCCGCCTTCCCGCCGGCAGCGACTAAAACGGCATCAAAGCTGCCACCCGATGTACCGGCTTTTATATTGAGACCCTGTTTTGAGGGAGTGACCGCCTCCACCGGGGATTCGAACAGTACCCTCACCCCCAGAGACTCCAGTTCGTACATCAGGATCTCCACGACACTGGAAGCCTGGAGGGAAAAGGGGTAGGCCCGGCCGTTGGGGGCGATCTTGTAGAGCAGTCCCAGCCCCTCGAAAAACCCGCGGCATGCCTCGAACCCGAAAGACTCCAGGGCAAACCGGGCAAACTCCGGGTTTTTCCCGTGATAATGCGTCAGGGAGAGGTCGGTATTGCTGACGTTGCAGCGTCCGTTCCCCGTTGCCAGGATCTTCTTCCCCGCCCGGGGGTGTTTCTCGTATACCGTCACATCACCGCCGGCCCTCGCGGCGGTGACGGCCGCCACCAGTCCCGCCGCACCGGCCCCGATAATCGCAATCTTTTTTCTACTCTGCATCCACCAACTTAGTTTGATTTCTATATAATGCGCTAATTATATTCTACTCTTAGGTAAAGTCCGTTGAACAGCATCGCCGATTATCGCAGTGAAACCACCACCAGCAAAGTCCTCCAGGCTCTCTTTATCGAACTGATCTACGAGGCAAAATCCCGCGTCCCCGCCGTCCTGACCCAAAACGACGACGAGGAGCTGCACCAGTACCGCGTAGCGCTGCGCAAGATGCACTCCATCCTCCATGAGTTCGCCAACTGCATGGACCGGGACATCCACGGACTGCTCAAACTCGAACTCAAATCGATGATCGACCCCACCAACGAACTGCGCGATATGGACGTCTTTTTGGACAATATGGACGCCTACCGCGCCATGCTACAGTCCAAACACAAAAAGAGCCTCAAGTCAGTGGAAAAACGGCTGAAAAAAGAGCGTGACAGGAGTTTTGACGGGGTCAAATCCTTTGTCAAAAGCCCCGAATACGTCAGCATGCTCTCGGTCGTCAACGACCTGACCAAGGAGGACAAGTTCTACAGCAGCTGCAGCCAGAACCCCATCGACAAGGTCCTAAAAAACCTACTCGCCCAGCGTTACGATGCCATCAGAAGCGAAGCGAAAGCACTCTCTCCCAAAGAGGGCCCGAAGGCGTTCCACAAACTCCGGCTTTCGGTCAAAAAGCTGCGCTACCTTGTGGACACCTTCGCCCACCTCTTTGAACCCGGATCCTACACCAAGGTCTCCAAAAGACTCAAATCCTTCCAGACACGTCTGGGACGGCTTCATGATATCCATATCCAGATCGGCCGGGTCCAGGAGGATATGCACACGGACGATGAAGCGGCACGGTTGCTGCTGGTGATCCTTAAAAACGAGGAGAAGAAGAGCCGGAAAAAGGTCTTCAGGTCGATTGAGAAGTTTACGGACAAGCGGTTTAAAAAAAGCCTGGAGAAGTTCTTTTAGATCAGCGGGACAAAGATAAAACCGGGGTATTCGTCGTAGACCGCTTCGCCCCCCTCCCGTTTTTCGACCCGGAAGATGGAGTGGCCGACGGGAATGACCAGGACACCCCCCGGAAGGAGCTGATCGATCAGCTCCCTGGGAAAGCGGGCCGCCGAGGCGGAGACCAGGATTCGGTCAAACCGTCGACCCGGGATGCCAAGCTCCGCTCCCGCCTGAAGGATCTCGGCCCGGGGAAAGTCATATTTTGCCAGGTTTTTGTTCCCGAACCGGACCAGATCCTCCAGCCGTTCCAGCCCCGTTACGGACCCGGAGGGACCCACCGCACAGGCCAGAAGGGCCGTTGTCCAGCCCGACCCGCTGCCGATATCAAGCACCCGCTCCCCCGCTTCGACCCCCAACAGCTCCAGCATAAAAGCGACCGTATAGGGCTGGGAGATCGTCTGACCAAGTCCGATGGGAAGGGGAAAATCCCCGTACGCCGCCCCCCGCTCCTCTTCCGGAACGAAATCCTTGCGGTCGATCCTCTCAAAACAGCGTATCAGTAGCGGACTCCGCAGGGCACCCCGATCTCTCAGCTGGGCGATCAGAAGTGCCTTGTCCACGTCACACCCCCTGGACCGTTACGACGACCGTCCGGGCTGAGGCAAAATCGCGGTGCTCGTTCAGGTAGATCCCCTGCCAGGTCCCAAGGTTCAGCCGGCCGTCCGTCACCGGGATCGTCAGGGCGGTCCCGATGAGGCTGTTTTTGATATGGGCGGGCATATCGTCTGTCCCTTCGTAGGTGTGGATATAGTAGGGTTTGTTATCGGCCAGGTCGGTGAAAAAACGCTCCATATCCTTTCTTACCGTGGGATCGGCGTTTTCGTTGATGGAGAGGGAGGCGCTGGTGTGTTTGAGGAAAAGATGGGCCAGCCCCGCTTTGACCTGGCCGATCCCTTCCAGCTGCCTTTCGATCTCGTCCGTGACCAGGTGGAACCCCCGCGGCCTTTTTGAAAGAGTAAACTCGTACTGCAGCATGATCATCGTATCACCTTTTAACAAACATCAACACCAAAGAGAGCACAATGCTAAGAATGATCGCGGAAGTCACGGGAAAGAAAAACGTCCCCCTCTCCCCTTCCCAGCGGATATCCCCGGGCAGACGCCCCAGTGGAATGCCCAGTTTCTCAAGCAGCAGCATCAAAAGTCCGATCACGACCAACACCGCGCCGCCGAGAATCAGCCACTTCGCCATCAGAACTCCTTTAGCACATGGTAGTAGACGCCCCGCTGCCCCGATTCGCTGTGGATCAGCTGTACCTTGAGCTCCCCTTCCAGGGTGACCCCGTCGGGAAGGGGTGCGGGCATAGAAAAACCGGCATCTTCGGATATCTCCTGGACCCGCATCAGGGTCACGTGGGGAATAAACGGCTTCTCCCGTCCGAAGCTGCCGGCCAGACGCATATCAATCGCATCGGCGACCCGGCCCAGCTCGGGATCATCGCACGAAGCGTAGAGGATCTTCTCTCCGAACATCTCCAATCCCTTGCATTCTATCCGTTTCCGACGGGGAAATTCAAGCCCCTCCAGGGAAGCGACAACAGAACTGACGTCATCGACCTCCCCCAGGAAACGGAAGGTGATATGGAGATTGCCTGCGGGGATCCACCGCCCCTTGTAAGCAGAGGCATACGCCGCTTTAAGCGCATCATAGCCCCGGATCCGGATAAAACACCCGATAAACAGCCGCATCTTCAGGTGTTGTTGACCAGGACCTCGTTGGAAGCTTCAAGCTTCTCCGCCACGATCGTGGAGATGTTTTTGTAGAGTTTCATAAAAGCGAAGCAGGTCGCCGGTTCGTAGGCGTCATCATCGACAACGAACTTGATCACCGTACTCTTGGGGTCGATCGACTTGATCCGCGCGCTTCTGGGTTTTTTGGAGACAAAGGCCATCTCGCCGAAAAGCTGCATCGGCTTGATGTGGGCCACGGCTTTGTAGCCTCCGTCCTTTTCCACCTCCACGGCCAGTTCGCCCCGCAGAAGGAAGTAGACTTCATCCGATTTCTCGCCCTGTTCGAAAGCCACCTCCCCGCTGGCAAACTCCATAAACTTGACGTCGTTGGTGATCTTGATGATATCGTCTTTGTTGATCCCGCTGAAAAGGTAGATATACTTGCTTACCTCCAGCAGCTTTTTCTGGGCAGCGGTGATCTTGTTGGGTTTGATGTCACGGGTAGTGCGGCTGGCTGCATCCAGCATCTCCTTCACTTCACTCGCGGTATAGGTCGTAAAACTGAAACTAAGAGCCATCAGTCAAGCACTTTCAGCAGACTGTGCAGGTAACGGTGCCAGTCGTTGCTTTTTGATTTTTCAATATCGATGTTGCGCAGGTAGTAGTTGAGGTAGGTCTTGGTGCTGTAGCTTCCCGTGATCCCCGCGCTGTCGAAGAATTTTCGTACCCCGCTGGACTGCTCGGCGTGCTGCCAGAGGATCTTCTCGAAATAAAAGAGCTTGGTGTTGATCACCTCTTCAAAGGCACTCTTATAATCGTCGCAATAGACCTCGAACTGCTCGAAGAACTGGCTCTTCATCGACTCCTCCAGCTCGTTCAGCTCCACCGCCACCTCCTTAAGGTGCTCCTTGGATTTTTCCAGGTTGTAGAGGGCATCCACATTCCGCCGGCGCAGCAGCTTGATCTTTTTCTCCTCCACCTTCACACCCGAAATCTGGATCTCTTCCAGCTCCCGTTCGGTGGCGACGGAGATGTGTTTATACTGGTTGATCTTGGCTTCGGTCAGGGTCTTGTCATCATTGAGGTGCCTGTACTCTTCGACGCTGGGAAGAAAATCGCGCTGGTAGACGAGGTTGGAGATCTTGATCTTTTTGAGATACTCCTGGTAGAAGTTGACGAGTATCGTGATATCCTTGTACATCTTACCCACCAGCCCCTCGGAAATGGTCAGGTCCATCTCCTTGAGGTTGTTGAACGCGGTGATAATAAACTGACGCATCTTCAGATAGTCGATCTCCGGTTTTTGCAATCCGTTTTCATCCAGGAAGTTCAATTCGTGTTCGGCAACGATCGTCTCGTCTTCAAAAAAATGGTCCAAAAACGCGATGACCCGCTGCTCGACCTCTTGTTCTGTCATTCCAAATCCTCATTACTTGCGAAAAACTGCGATAATCTTAGCATATTCTTTTTTTGAGATCGCCGCAGGCACACCTTGCTTAAATGGAAACTGGCTATGATTGCATAAAAATTTGAGGTAAAACGCTTATCTACTTCTGCTGCACTTTGCAGCAAGCTTTAGTGCCCTAGCGGCAAGCGTAGCTAAAAGTGCTTGGTCCTCGCGTTGCTGCGTAGTTCCACGCTCTTTTAGCGTATAAAAAAGTGAGACTTTATGCATAAACCACTACTGATCGAAATCGGTGTCGAGGAGCTTCCCGCGATACCCCTGATTAAAGAACTTCCCCATATCCAATCCAAATGGGAGGCGATCTGTAATGAGTACGAACTGGCCTGCGACGTCACGTTCCACTACACCCCGAGACGCCTGATCTTCTGGCACCCGGACTTTCCCGTAAAACAGGCGGACAAAGAAGAAGAGCTTTTCGGCGCCCCCGTTTCCATCGCTTTCAAAGACGGCAAACCGACCAACGCGGCCCTGGGCTTTGCAAAAAAAGCGGGCGTCGAGGTGGATGCACTGCAGACGACGGAGCAGAAGGGGAAAGAGGTGCTCTACTGCAAAAAAATGGTAGAGGGAAAACCGAGCAGCGAACTGCTGGACGAGATGCTGCAAAAATTCGTAAACGGGCTGAACTTCGGCCGCACCATGCGCTGGGGAAGCCTTGACAAGAGCTTTATCCGGCCCATCCGCTGGCTGGTCACCCTCTTTGGCGACGACGTCGTCCCGGCGGAACTCTTCGGGGTCAAATCCTCCCATTACACCTTCGGCCACCGCTCCCACAGCTACACCAAGCAGAAGATCACCGGGGCCGAACACTACCTCGACTTCCTGCAAAAGCGCGGCGTCATTGCCGATGCAACGAAACGGGAAGCGAAGATCCTGGAGGATTTCAAGACGATCGAAAACGAGGAGGGTGTCACGATCGAAGTCGACCGCGACCTGCTGGACGAGGTCATCGCCATCACCGAATTCCCGACAGCCTTTATGGGAAGCTTTGACGAGAAGTTCCTCAAGCTCCCGGACGAGGTGATCATCACCTCCATGAAGTCCCATCAGCGCTACTTCCCGGTCTATAAAAACGGCAAGCTGACCAACGCCTTTATCGTCGTAGCCAACTCCCTGGCAGACGACGGCAGGCTGATCGTCGACGGAAACGAGAAGGTCCTTAGAGCCCGCCTCGAAGACGGCCTCTTCTTCTACGAAAACGACCTGAAACGGGGCCTCACATCCGACGGCCTCTCCAACGTCATGTTCGCCGAAGGGCTGGGAAGCCTGCATGATAAGACCTACCGTGAACACGCCATCGCCTCCGAACTCCAGCGCCACCTGGACCTGGACGACGAGGTCTACGGCAAGGTCTACAATGCCGTCCAGCTCAGTAAAAACGACCTCCTCTCCGAAGTGGTCTACGAGTTTACGGAGCTCCAGGGGGTCATGGGGTACTACTACGCCCTGGCCCAGAACGAAGACAAAGACGTCGCCCTGGCGATCAAAGAGCAGTACCTGCCCCTGGGCGAAAGCTCCGAACTGCCTACGGGCGATGTGGGCGCAATCGTCGCCCTTTCGACTAAGATCGACAACCTGATCGGGCTCTTCAGTACGGGCAAGATCCCGACCGGTTCCAAGGACCCCTTCGGGCTGCGCCGCGCCGCCATCGGGGTGCTGCGTATCATCATCGACCGGGAGTACCCGCTGGATATCGGCAAGATCCTGATCCGTATGTCCAAACAGTACAACGACTACGACAAAGAGCAGCTGGTCAAGTTCGTCTACGACCGCCTATTCCAGATCATGCGCGAGGTCAACCCCTCCATCATCAACGCGGTCCTCAGCACCGGCGAGGGCGATGTGACCAACATCTATAAAAAGGTCCGGGTATTGGACGCCTTCGTCAAACGGGACGATTTTGAAAACCTGCTGGCGACCTTCAAGCGGGTCGCCAACATCACCAAAGACTTCGATATGAGTACCCTCAGCCTGGATGAGACCCACTTCGAGACCGACTACGAAAAAGCGCTCTACGAACGGTTTATGCGGATCGACGAGCAGGAGTACGACAAGCTGCTCGAAGCCCTCGCCAGCCTCAAGCCCGAGCTCGACGCCTTCTTCGACCACGTCATGGTCAACGCCGAAGACGAAAAAGTCCGCCTCAACCGAAAATCGCTGATCGCCTCCATATACAACCGTTTTAAAGAGGTTGCCGATATCAAAGAGATCACCATCTAAAAACGCTGCAGGAGCCAAGCTCCTCCAGCTACGCTCGCCGCTGAGGCACATGCAATTTCGCAGGTTTGTTCACAAGCCGAGGACAAAAGCTTTGCCCAGAGGGCAGGAGAACTGCACAGTTTTGATCCACTTTCTCTGTATATTTTTAAAGCACTATCCCTTTTTGCCACTTTGGCAAAGGGGCTCTTTAGCTTGTTTTGGCTATAATCTGCGCAAAATTTCTACACAAGTCAAGGCATAGGATAGTACATGGAAGAAAGACTGTTTACCTTCATGAGCCTGATCGGTGGTCACGATCAGTTCTTCACTGTCGTTTCACACTCGCTACTCGTCGTTGCGATCGTGCTGATTCTGGCAAAACTGGCGACACGTTCGCTAAAACTGCGCCCGTCCGGCGTACAAAACGTACTGGAATGGTATGTTGATGCGGTTATCGCAATGGGCAAAGACGTTATGGGTGAAGAGAACGCCCGCAAATATCTCCCGCTGATCACAGCACTGGGTCTGTTTATTTTTGTTTCCAACATGATCGGTCTCATCCCGGGTTTCCACGCACCGACAGCGAACCTGAACCTGACACTGGCACTGGCACTGATCGTCTTTTTCTACTACAACTTCGAGGGGATCCGACGTAACGGCGTGGTCAAGTACTTCGCGCACTTTATGGGACCGGTATGGTGGCTGGCATGGCTGATGTTCCCGATCGAGATCATCTCCCACATCTCCCGGATCATCTCCCTCTCTTTCCGACTTTTCGGTTCCATCAACGGGGATGACATGTTCCTTCTGGTTCTTTTGATGCTGGTACCGTGGATCGTTCCACTTCCGGGCTTCTTTATGCTCTTTGCCTTCGGTCTTCTTCAGACGTTCATCTTTATGATCCTGACAGTCGTATACATCGGTGGCGCAGTTCAGATTGAAGACGAGCACCACTAAGTCTTAGCGTTTAATGGAACGCGCTAACTTTTTTACCCTTCTTACCCATATCGCCACCGGTGTCGCGCTTTTTGTTGCGGCTGCCGGCGGGATGTGGGGATTTATCACCTATTTACACTTATCGTTTGTCGCCGCACTGGCAGCTGCCGTCATCGGTCTCGTACCGGGTCTTTTTATGCTTCTGATCGCCGAAGGGCTCTATGTGCTTTTGGAGATTCTGAAGGAGAAACGGCACCAGACAAAACTCCTTGAGACGATCGCAGCCGGGAAGCAGCACACTGCCCCGCCGCCTGCCTCGGAAGAGCACGATGAAAACCTTCCTGATCACTGATCCGGGATACTACACCTCCTACCCTGCCCTTTTTGCCGCCCGTTACGTCCGGGTTTTGCGGAAAAAACGCCCTGATGCGGTCATATTCCGTGACAAGAGCGGCCGTCAGACGCAAGCCCTTGCCAAACGCTTTGTATCCATCTCCCGGCGCTTTGGCATCCGGGAGATCTTTATCAACCAGCACATCCCCCTGGCAAAAAAATACGGCACCGGCATTCATCTCACCTCGACGCAGCACCGGAAGATCTCCCAGCTCAAGCGCCGGGGTAAAAAAGTGATCGTCAGCACCCACTCGCGCGAAGAGATCCTGCGCTGCAAAAAAGCCTACCCCGACTACCTCCTTTTCAGCCCGATCTTTTACGTAAAAAACAAAGGCCGGCCCAAAGGTTTAGAGGAGTTAAACCAAATTACTGCTAATATAAGAGCTAATATTATTGCCCTCGGCGGGATCACGTCCGATGCCGAAGTGGCTCAGCTAAAAGCCGCAAATCCGCACGGTTTTGCATCAATCCGATATTTTTTTAACCCCTAAAGGAAACCAATGTCTGCATACGGCGATTTTGAAGTAGTCATCGGCCTGGAAGTCCACGCCCAGCTTAATACCAAAACCAAGATGTTCTGCAGCTGTCCCACCAGCTTCGGGGACGAACAGAACGTCAATACCTGCCCGGTCTGCCTGGCACTTCCGGGTGCCCTGCCCGTTCCCAACAAAGAGGCGTTTACGAAATCCATCGCCTTCGGGACGGCCGTTGACGCGACGGTCAACAAAACTTCCATCTTCGACCGGAAGAACTACTTCTACCCCGACTCCCCCAAAGCGTACCAGATCACGCAGATGGATCTGCCCATCGTCGAGAACGGCCATATCATGATCGATATGGAAGACGGGACCCAAAAGCGTATCGGCGTCACACGCGCCCACCTCGAAGAGGATGCGGGAAAAAACATCCACGAAGGGGACCACTCCAAGGTCGACCTCAACCGCGCAGGAACGCCTCTGCTGGAGATCGTATCCGAACCGGATATGCGCAGCAGCGACGAGGCGATCGCGTATCTTAAAAAACTCCACTCCATCGTCCGCTACCTGGGCATCGGTGACGCCAATATGCAGGAAGGCTCCTTCCGCTGCGACGCCAACGTCTCCATCCGCCCCAAGGGTGATGATAAGCTTTATACACGGGTCGAACTCAAGAACATCAACAGCTTCAAGTTCATCCAGAAGGCGATCGAGCTGGAGGTCGAACGCCAGATCGACGCGTGGGAAGACGGTGTCTACGACGAAGAGATCTTCCAGGAGACCCGCCTCTACGACAGCGTCAAAAACGAAACGCGCAGTATGCGGGGCAAAGAGGGGGCAGCGGATTACCGTTACTTCCCCGAACCCGATATCCCGCCGGTCACGCTCGATGACGAGACCCTGGCCAAATACAGCCAGATCCCCGAACTCCCGGACCAAAAGCGCGAACGCTATATGAACGAACTCGGCATCAGCGCCTACGACGCGGCCGTCCTGACGGCTGAGCCGGAACTGGCAGAGTTCTTCGAGACCCTGATCGACCACAAGGCGACACCGAAACTGGCGGTAAGCTGGATGAGTACCGAGCTGATGGGACGCCTCAACAAAGCGGGCCTCTCCATCGAGGCAACACCGGTCTCAGCCCTCAAGCTCTCGGAACTCATCGTCCGCATCGAAGACGGTACGATCAGCGGAAAGGCAGGGAAAGACGTCCTGGATCACCTGATGGAAAACGATGTCTCCGTGGATGACGCCATCGACAAACTGGGCCTCAAGCAGGTCAGCGACGACGGTGCCATCATCGCGATGATCGACGAGATCATGGCAGCCAACCCCGGCCAGGTCGAAGCATACCGCGGCGGGAAAGAGGCACTTTTCGGCTTCTTCGTCGGGCAGGTGATGAAAGCCTCCAAAGGCTCTGCCAACCCGCAGGTCGTCAACAAACTGCTTAAAGAAAAACTATCATAAGGAAACCCATGGAATTCGTAGCCACACAAAACGCGCCCCAGGCCATCGGCCCCTATTCCCAGGCAGTCAAACACGGCGGCCTGGTCTACACCTCCGGACAGATCGCCCTGACACCGGCAGGGGAGATGACCGAAGATGATATCGTCAAACAGACCCACCAGGTGATGAAGAATGTCAGTGCCGTACTGGAAGCGGCAGGGAGTTCCTTAAACGGCGTCATTAAAACGACGATCTTCCTCTCCGATATGGATAATTTTGTTACAGTAAACGAGATCTACGCCGAATACTTCGGTGACCATAAGCCGGCCCGTGCCACGGTCGCAGTCAAGACGCTTCCAAAGAATGCGATGATCGAGATCGACTGCATCGCCGTATGTAGCTAGACCCAAGGAGGTTTTCGTGGACAATGGTACCGAATGTTTTGCTCCGGCCATCTTCCGTACCATTGTCGACCACAGTGACGAACCCGTCGGTATCACCGATGCCAGCCAGCGTTTCGTCTATACCAACACCGCCGTAACGGAGTTGTTGGGCTACCCTACCATCAACGGCAAGTGTATTGCCGATATCCTCAGCGAAGACGAGACTATCTATCTCCATCCCGAAGCGATCAAGACCGGTCAGAAACTTCACCGTGCGGCCGTATTAAGACACCAGAACGGACAACTTATCGAATGCGAGATTTCGGGGATTCCCTATAGTGACGAAACAGGAGATTACGTCGTCTACCGCGTTAATAAAATCGAAGAGCGGATCAAACAGGCACTCAAAACAACCCGGGAACTCTACTCCAAACTCTTTGATAACATGCCCGATGCCATCCTTCTTCATCACCGGGGACTCATCACCCATGCCAATCCCGCCGCCTGCCGTCTCTTTAAGGCCAAAGATCAGAGCGCCCTGCTGGGCCGCCACGCCCTGGATCTTGTCCACCCAGATTTCCACAGTGTGGTGACTAAACGGATGGAAGCGTCCATGCAGGACCCCGGCCATATTGCCCTGCCCTTTGAAGAGAAGCTGATAGCACTGGACAAAAGCCACTTTTTTGCCGAAGTCTCCACCACCTCCATCACCCTAGACAATACGGTCTCGACCCTCGTCATGGTCCGGGATATTACGTCGGAGAAGTACTATAAAGAGAAGCTCGAAGCCCTCAACCGCGACCTGGAGCACCAGATCGAAAATGAACTTCAAAAACGGCGTGAACAGGAGCAACTGCTGATCCAGCAGTCCAAACTTGCCGCCATGGGGGAGATGATCGGAGCCATCGCCCACCAGTGGCGCCAGCCCCTGAATGCCCTGGGGATCAACATCCAGGACCTCATCGATGCCAAGCTCCATGGAGAACTGGATGACGAGTACCTGAACAACCTCGTTGCACGCTCGATGAAACAGATCAACTATATGTCTACGACGATCGACGATTTCCGAAACTACTTCAAAAGCTCCAAGGAGAAAAAGCGCTTCAGCCTCACCTGCGCCCTGGAAGACGTACTGAACATCCTCTCGGCCCAGCTTACCCATCACGGGATCACGGCGACCCTGCAGAACGAAGGGATCGAAAAACAGACCGACATATGGGGATACGAAAACGAACTCAAACAGGTGCTCATCAATCTCATCAACAACGCCAAGGATGCCATCGACGAGACAGGCCGCGGCCACGGCGAGATCCGCATTACGCTATCCCCCCTGCCCGGGCAGAAGATCGCCATTGGTATCTGCGATGACGGCATCGGGGTCAGCGACACCATCCGCCAGAAGGTATTCGATCCCTATTTTACGACCAAAGAGCAGGGAAAGGGAACCGGGATCGGGCTCTATATGTCCAAGACCATCATCGAACAGAACATGGGCGGCCGGCTCGAGCTGAAAAGCGACAGCGGCAAGACCTGTTTTACGATCACCCTTCCCCTAAAGGATGACGATGCAGACCGTTAACCACCTCTACAAAAACAAACAAGCGCTGCAAGCGTTCCTGGACACCCTTGAGACCGAAGGCAAAGGGATACTGGTGCAGCTTTTCAGCGGGCAGCGGAAACTAAAAAAGATCCGCAAGATCCTTCAGATGCTGACGGCTCACCTGGGAGACGATGCCGTCATCGCAGGGGCCTCCAGTGCCGGCGAAGTCGTCAACGGGAAACTGAAAGAGGGCTCCATCGTCCTCTCGGTCTCCCTGTTTGAGACGACCCGTATCCGCTCCGCCTATTTTACGACCCCCGAAGAGCTTGATCTGCTTAAAAACGACCTGATCAAAGAGGATACCAAAGCCTTGATCCTCTTCTCCAGCGGGATCAGCCAGAACGGTGAAGAGATCATCCGCCGCGTCGCCTCCCTAAAAGAGGGCCTGGTCGTCTCGGGCGGCTTTGCCGGGGACAACGGGGATTTTGAGGACTGTTTCGTCTACGACGGGGAGGAGATCAGACAGGAGTGCACCCTGGCCGTCTCCCTTTCGGGCGATTCGCTCCACGTCACAGCCAAAGCGCTGTTCGACTGGAAACCGATCGGAAGCACGTTTACGATCACCCGGTGCAAAGAGAATATCATCTACACGGCCGACGATATCCCGATCAAGGAGGTCTACCGCCGTTTCCTGGGCGACGATATCGCCGATAATATCCCCGAATCGGCCAACCAGTTCCCCCTCCTCCTTTCCAAGCACAAAGGTGTCGCCGCAAGGACCCCGATGCTGGAAAAAGAGGGCGGCATCCTCTTCTCCGGCACCGTTCGCAAAGGGGAGTCTTTCTCCTTCGGCTTCGGGGATATCCGGACGATCAAAGAGGCTGCCGAAGCCAACTTTGCCCGACTGGCATCAACCCCGTGCGAATCGATCTTCGTCTATGCCAGCAGCTCCCGCAGGATCTTTCTGCCGGTCAATATCAGACGCGAGATCACGACGCTAAAGAGCATCGCTCCCGTCAGCGGTTTCTTCACCTACGGGGAGTACTGCCTAAACGATGAGACGGCAGAGTTTTATAACCTCTCCACTTCTATCCTCTCCCTCTCCGAATCCGAAACCACGTCACAGGCGGAGTATCTTTTCGACGTCAAGAAGGAGAAGAGCACCTACACCCGCTCCATGGCGGGACTGATGCACCTGATCAACAATACCACGCGAAGCCTCAACGAAAGCACTTCGCTCCTGCAGCAGTACAAAGAGGCCGTCGACCACACCGTTATCTTCTCCAAGACCGATACCAAAGGGATCATCACCTACGTCAATGACATGTTCTGCGAGATCAGCGGCTACTCCAAAGAGGAGCTCATCGGCAAATCCCACAATATCATCCGTCACCCCGATATGGAACCGGAAGTCTTTAAGGAGATGTGGAAGACGATCAAGTCGGGCCAGATCTGGCAGGGGATCGTCAAAAACCGGGCCAAAAACGGCTACACCTATATCGTCGACAGCACCATCTTCCCGATCTTCGACAATAACGGCACCATCGTCGAATACATGGCGCTGCGGGTCGACATCACCTTCCTCTCCCAGAAACAGAACGAACTGGAGTGGCGTGAGAAGCTCACATCCGAGATCCTGAACAACCAGGAGTCCATCGTCGCGCTGACGGCCAAGGATACGGGACTGATCCAGGTCAATCAGCGCTTCTTCGACTATTTCGATTTTAAAGATTTTGAGGACCTTAAATCCAAGCACTACTGCATCTGCGACCTCTTTGTCAAAGAGGAGGGGTATATCTACTCCATCAAAGGGGAGATGGACTGGGTGGAGAAACCCCTGGAGCGCAACGACAGGAAATTCAAGGTCAAGATGATCGACAAACACGGCGAAGCCAAGATCTTCACGATCAAGACCAACCACTTCTCCCATAACGACAAAGACCTCTACGTCGTCACCCTCTCGGACGTGACGGAGCTGGAACAGGCCCTCAAACGGGCCAAGTCGGCCGAAGTGGCCAAGGCCAACTTCCTCGCCAATATGAGCCACGAGATCCGGACCCCGATGAACGGGATTACCGGCTTTACCCAGCTCCTGGTCGAAAGCGGACTGACACAGGAACAAAAACGTTACGCCACGATCATCAAAAACTCCACCAAGACCCTCATGGGCATCGTCAACGACATCCTGGACATCTCCAAGATCGAAAGCGGCAAGATGACCCTGGAGATGCAGATGATCGACCCTGTGGCCGAGATCACCCCCGCCTTCGAGATCTTCGAATCCGTTGCGGGGGAGAAGGAGCTCGATTACCTCACCTTCATCGATCCGGCCCTTCCCAAGATGATCTCCGCGGATGCCCTGCGCCTAAAACAGGTGATGTCCAACCTCATCGGGAATGCGATCAAGTTTACGCCGGACCGGGGGTATATCCATATCATCATGGAGCTCGTTGAAAAAGAGGCCTCCCACTGCAAGATCCGTTTTGCCGTCAGGGATTCGGGTATCGGTATCCCCCAGGCGAAACAGGAGGAGATCTTCGGGGCGTT
Source organism: Campylobacterales bacterium (assembly GCA_050297855.1). Classification (GTDB taxonomy): domain Bacteria; phylum Campylobacterota; class Campylobacteria; order Campylobacterales; family SZUA-545; genus SZUA-545. The sequence goes on along the minus strand of JBNKTC010000004.1, from coordinate 153,461 downwards.
CAGCCAGGCGGACGACTCCATCACCCGCAAGTTCGGAGGAACCGGCCTGGGCCTCACCATCAGCGCCAACTTCGTAGAGCTGATGGGTTCCAGGCTGGAGGTCGACAGCAGGGAGGGAGAGGGAAGCGAGTTCTCGTTCGAACTCACTGTCGACACCTTCGATCCTGAAACGCGCTACACTCCGTTTGAGGGAAGACACGCCGTGATCTACAGTGACCGGGAGAGCCGCGATATCGCCAGGGAAGACCTGGAACGCTACCTAAAACGGATGGGGATCGCCACAACGGCTGAGACGGGTGAAGGGGACCTGCTCTTTTATATCACCAAAGAGAGCCTGCTCCTCTTCACTCCGGCCTTCTTCGACGACCGGGAGATCGGCAACATCCCCAAGGCGATGGAAGAGATGAAACAGACCCAGCTCGCCATCGACGAGACGATGGAGGTGATCGCCAACCCCGTCAACGATGTCAAGCTCTACGACACCATCGGCAGGCTGCTACACAGCATCCGCACCGAAGAGACCGATGAAGAGGAAGGGGAAGCATCGGTCTATGACGCGACCGTCCTGGTCGTCGAAGACAACGACATCAACCAGTCGCTGATCTCCCTGCTGCTGGAACAGCAGGGGATCATCCCCGATATCGCCGACAACGGCCTGCAGGCAGTGGAGATGTTCACGGCCAAACGGTACGACCTGATATTGATGGATATCAATATGCCGGTCATGGACGGTCTGGAAGCAACACGGCAGATACGTGAATACGAAGGGGTCAACAGCTTCGATCCCTGCCCGATCATCGCCCTGACGGCCAATGTCATGAAAGAGGACCGGGAGCGGTTTCTCCGGGGCGGTATGGACGACTACCTGACCAAACCGATCGATCCCGAACGCCTGGGTGAAGTCCTGGCACGCTACTGTACCTCACTCCGCCAGACCAAGGCCGACCTCCCCTACAACACCGCCGAACTGGCCGAGACCCTGGGGATCGACGAGGATTTCGTGCAGAAGCTTATCCAGAAGTTCATCCATTCGGCCGACGAGTATCTGGAGAACATCGCGATCGCCGTGGGCAACCATGAAGTTGAAGCCCTTAAGCAGGCGGCCCATAAACTTCACGGTACGGCAGCCAACCTTCGCTTCAACCGTATCGGCGAGCTGGCAGCCTCCATCGAAAAGGAGGTGCGCAGCCAGGGTATCACCGAGACGGTCTCGACCCTTCTGGAGGAACTGCGCAGCGAGATCACCCGCCTACGCGCCTAAGGTGTAGTCAAACCCCTTAAGCTCTTCGGGTGTTGCAAACTCTGCGTGGCAGGCGTGCCGGGTACAGAGCATCAGCTTCGGCGCGGCATCCTCTTTTTTCAGAACGTACGGATAGGGGATATGCCCTTTGTCTACTTCCTGCAGCTTCGCCTTCTCGCCCTTGAGGATAAAATTCTCCCCGTAATAACGCATGGCCGCCTTGACAAACGTCCCGCTGAAGGCGGGGTACTTGACGATACTCATGGAGGCGTATTCGATCGTCTTAAAGGCGAAAGTGAGGTATTTTTCATCCACCAGCTGCCCCAGGCTTACCAGGACACCTGCCATGACCGCTGTAGCGGAAGGGTAGCTTGAATCGGTCGGGTCGTCGTCCGTGACGAACTCGCCGTTTGAGAAGATCCAGCGGCCGTTACGGTAAAAGGCCTGGAGTGCTTCGTTGGCCATCTTCTGGGCCAGAACGAGATAGAAGCCTTCAAGGGTACGCTCATAGGCGTCTAAAAGTGCCACGGCCAGGTAGGCGTAATCCTCCAAAAACGCTTCGATCTTCGGCCGGTGTCCGATCAGGAAAGAGTGGTAGAGCTTCCCTTCGGGGTAGCACGCCGTCAACAGGGCCGCCAGCGCATTGCGGGCAATCCTCTCGTACTTTTGATCGATCTCGGCCATGGCAAAGAGAGCGGAGGCCATCATGGCATTCTGGGAGGTGATGATCTTCTTGTCCACAAAGGGGTAGACCCGCGGTTCGCGCAGTTTTTTCAGGATCGCCAGTTCGGCGTCAAAATCACCGTAACGGCCAAGGTCTTCGAGTGAGACGATGTTCTTCCCTTCGAAATTCCCGATCTTACCGATATTCAGTGCCTTGCGGACCTCCTGGATACGTGCTTCATCCATGCCGGCATCGGCAAATGCCCTGACCACCTCATTATAGGTATAGACGAAATAGCGCCCCTCTTCCCCCTCGGTATCGGCGTCGCTGGCGGTATAAAAGAGGCCGTTCTCTTCCATTCGCTCCTGCATGAATGCGGTCGTCTCCTCCGCTCTGCGTTTGTAAAAGGGATCGCCTGTCAGCTGGTAGGCCCGTACATACTGGCGGATCAACAGGGCGTTGTCGTAGGTCATCTTCTCAAAATGCGGCACCAGCCAGTCCGCATCCACGGAGTAGCGGCAGAAACCGCCGTCAACCAGGTCGTACATGCCGCCGCGCGCCATGTTTTTAAGGGTCGTCTCGGCCATCTCCCTTACCTTGGGATCGCCGTTGATCGCATAGGCGTCCCAGAGGATGTCGATCGTGGAGGTGTGGGGGAATTTTGGCTCTTTGGAAAAGCCTCCGTTGACACTGTCATAGAGTTCGGCGGCGTGCTTGACGCCCTGTTCCAGGATCGTCCGGTCGATACGGGCCGCCTGGGTGACGCTCCCCTGGGTCTTCAGTGCGTCAGCCACCGCATCGGCCTCGTTGAAGAGTACGTCGGGCTCCTCCTTATACTTCCGGGCGATGATCGTCGTCAGCTCGTCAAAGCCCATCATCATGTTCTGCCGCGTCGGCGGGATGTAGGTCCCGGCATAAAAGGGCTTTTTCTCATGGGTCAGGAAGACCGAGGTGGGCCAGCCGCCCGCCCGGCGTGTCAGGAGCCGGTGGACCTTCTGGAAGTGGCTGTCGATATCGGGGCGCTCCTCCTTGTCCACCTTGATCGATACGAAGTGTTCGTTGAGTATGGCTGCCAGCTCCTCGCTTTCGAATACCTCCCGCTCCATCACATGGCACCAGTGGCAGGAGCTGTAGCCGATGGAGAGGAAGATCGGTTTTTTCTCCTTGTGCGCTTTCTCAAACGCCTCGTCACCCCACGGATACCACTTGACGGGGTTATGGGCATGCTGCTGCAGATAGGGGGATTGTTCTTCGATCAGTCGGTTGGACATGGAAAACCTTTTTTAGGGAGAGAGCCTTAGTCAAAGGCTCCCGGATATAAGGATAGATTACTCAATTAAGATAAATATTGTCTGAAATATCGGTTATTGGGATGGGACGCTTTTTTCAAGCGGTTTTGAAGGTCCCGACACATCCTCTTGTTTCTTCGGGGATTGGAGATCGACATCGCAGGTGACCACACACGAGCGGTTATTTCCGACCTTTTCCCCTACGATCACGAGGGAGATGCCCATATATAAAAACATGGCGGCCATAATCCCGAACATCAGGTAGGCGTTTCGAAAATCTTTGTTGTACAGTTTCATGACACCCTCCTTTTAGGGTCAGCAATACAACCATTGTAGCACAAAAAAAGGAATCAGGACAAATTTACTCCGAAATTAAAAAATCATACGCCAGAGGGAGCGGGCCGAAACCGCTGTCGCTGTTGATATGGCCCGCCTCCTGGAGGATCTTGGTCTTGATATCCAGGCTCTGGAAAAGCTCGCCTGCCTGCTTCATCGTCAGGTAGGGGTCGTCGTCCGACACGACCAGCAGGCTGGTTTCAGCCTGAAGGTCCGCGGGCGTCTCCACGGGGAAGAAGGTAGCGATCGTCTCGATCTCCGTCTTGTTATAGGGCGGTGCGACCAGCAGCAGCTTCTCGATCCCTTCGATCCTGTGGGCGTTGACCAGGTGGAACCAGAGGGTACACCCCAGGGAGTGGCAGACAACGGCATTGGGCTTGAAACGTTCGATCTCCTCCAGGGCAGCGGCGATCCACTCCTCCTTGAGCGGATGATCCTTCTCCGGAAGCGCGGGGAAGGAGACGACGATACCCTCGCTTTCCAGCTTATTCGCCAGCCAGTCCTGCCAGTGCGGCGGTTCGCTGCCGTTCCATCCGTGCAAGATCAAAACCCGTAGTGCCATAGTTCACTCCTTAAATTGATTCACTCTTTTCTAACTGATAACGACCGATTTGATCTCGGTAAACTCCTCGATGGCATATTTGGCCCCTTCACGGCCGACGCCACTCAGCTTTACCCCGCCGTAGGGCTGGATATCAAACCGCACCGTCGGCACATCGTTGATAACCACCCCGCCCGCTTCAAACTCGTCGATAGCCCGCTTGGTAAGCCCCAAGTCGTTGGTAAAGATCGAAAACTGCAGCCCGTAAGGGGAGTCGTTCATCTTCGTCACCGCTTCGTCAAACCCGTCCACTTTGACCAGGGAGACGATCGGGGCGAATACCTCTTCACAGACGACGTTCATCCTGTCGGTCACGTCCGCCAGGACGGCGGGAGTGATGACATTGCCGTGCTGTTCCCCTCCACTGACAAGACGCGCCCCTTCGGCCACGGCACTGTCGATCCACTTTTTGGCCCGCGATGCCGACTCCTCGTTGATGAGCGCTGACATAAAGACCGTATCATCATAGCATGACCCTACCTTGAGCTTGGCCGTCTCGGCTGCGAGGGCCTTAGCAAACGCCTCGTAAACCGTAGCGTCGACATAGATCCGCTGCAGGGAGATACAGACCTGGCCGGAGTTGGAAAAGGCACCGAAGGCGCAGCGGGCCGCCGCATGGGCCAGGTCGGCACTCTTCTCCACAAACGTCGCCGCATTGCCGCCGAGTTCAAGGGAGACTTTCTTGATCCCTGCATTGCCCATGATGATCTTCCCGACGGGGACGGACCCCGTAAAGCTGATCACCCTCGGGATCTCGCTGGTCACCAGGGCATTTCCCACCTCGGCATCACCGTAGACGACACTCAGGGCATCGGGAATAGCATGCTCACTCTCGATAAAGAGCTTGGCGAAGCTGTAGGCGGTGAAGGGGGCTTCGGGGGTGGGTTTGAGTACGACGGCATTCCCCGCCGCCAGGGCCGGGGCCAGCTTGTGGGCCACCAGGTTGAGGGGGAAGTTAAAGGGGGTGATCGCCACGACGACCCCGGCAGGTTCCCTGAAATAGTACGCCTGGGTCTTCTTGCCGCTGGGAACGGCATCGGTATTGATCGTATCGCCGGTCATCGTCATCATCGTCGCCGCGGTGATCCGGATCGTCTCGACGCAGCGGTCTACCTCCACGCGGGCAAAGGCGATAGGCTTGGCCGTCTCTTTGGTCAGGTTCTGGGCAAACTGCTCCTTCTGCTCAGCCAGCCTGTCAGCCACATCCTGCAGCCAGGCGATCCGCTGCGAAAGCGGTGAAGCCTTGGCTGCTTTTTTGGCCTCGGCCGCGATCTCCAGGGCTTTGTGGGCATCTGCAGCCGTACAGCTGGCACGCCGGCTGGCCACCTCGCCGTCGTAGGGGTTACGGATCTCGATATAGTCGTTCGTTTCTGTCTCTCTGCTTCCAAAAAAGATATTTGCATTATTCATTTTCAGCCTTACTTTACATTTTTCATGATGGTAACAAAAACGGATGAAAAAGTGCAGCATCCGGCAGCAAGAGGATAGCGGGAAAGAATAAGCTGTTTCAGATCGTAAAAATCAGACCACTGTCAGCAGCATAAAGGCATTGGTAAAACGACCGCTTTCGGGGATCCCGCAGAGCAGTCTCTCTCCCTTCTTCAGAGGAGTACGCTCTTCCCGGTCAATGATCTCTCCGTTCGTATCAATCCCGGGAAGCCCTTCATTCATCAGCTCTTCAAGCATCACAAAGATCGCCGCGGCCCCGATATTCCCCACATATCCCAGGTTGGTAAACCAGCGGGAAAGGGGGATATCAAACCCGATCTCCTGCATATAACGATGGATCTCCTCTTTAAAATAGAAGGAGGAGAGATGGGGAAGAAAGTAATCGATCTCATCCACCTTCAGAGCATACCGTTGCACCACCCATTTGAGATGCTCTTTGATGGCGATACGGGTCATGTTCCCGTTCAGAAGCTTGACATCCTGTTTGAAAGCAAACAGCTCTTTGGCATTGCGTTCATCCAGGTGGAACTCCCGCCACCCTTTGACCCTGCCCTCTTCTGTCTTGAGGGCACCGGCATACATACAGGTCTCCAGTTCATTGGCGTAGGATTTAAGATCGATCCACTCGATCTTAAGGGAGATCCCTTCCGGATTAGGCGCATTCTGTAATAAAAACGCTCCGGCCCCGTCAGAAAGCATCCAGCGCAAAAAGGCACTCTCAAACGCATCGATCGGCTCTTTATCCAGGTGGTTTACATCCTTGCCGGTGATGGAGATATTAAAATTGTCATCGCTCATAAAAGATGAGAGCAGCTCCGAACCGGCAGCCACGGCATTTTTGTGTTCTCCGCTGAGGATAGAGAGGTAACCGTATTTGATCGCATAGACCCCTGAACAGCAGATCCCGCTCACCCCGGCCACTTCACAGACCGGGTTTTTCAGCTCCCCGTGGACCATCGTCGTATGGGAGGGTACCAGCTGGTCCGGGGAGGAGGTCCCGCAGGCAAGCAGTTCGATCTCGTCCAAATTGAAACCGGGGCCTTCCAGCCCACGGATCGCCAGGACAGTCATCTCCGCATTGCTGAAGCGGGTTTTCTTGGTCACCGGGTCCATAGCATAATGGCGCGTTCTGATCCGGTTGTTCTGCAGTGTGATCCGCTTGGCTACCCTATGCTCCCGGCTCACCGCACCGAAATAACGGTCTATCTCCGTATTGTCTACCGGCTCCCCGGGGAGGAACTTGGCTGCCCTGATAATATAGACTCCACCCATACTGGCTCCTCTCACCTTGTTTTGTTAAGGATTTCAATTAATTTTAGTATAAATGGCTTATTATTAGTAATAGTAAGAAAAACTGTTCACTCTATGTTTATTTATAAGGTTTTCGTATATGAAAAAGACACTATGTCTATTACTGACGGCATCTGTCCTGATGGGATCGGAAGAGATAAAGACCGCAATGCTCGATGACTTTGAACAAAGCCTCATGGAGGGCCTTGAAGAGGTCAGCGATATCGCAACCAAGACCAAGCTCAATATCGATGAGACCCCGGCGTTCATCACGATTATTTACCGGGATACGATTGCCGAATACGGTATTGACACAGCCTTTGAGGCACTTGCCCTGATACCGGGTGTCGAACTCTCGATGGAGTCGACAGGAGCCAAACAGGTGATCTTCCGCGGCATCAAGGAAAAAGGGAAGATCAAACTCCTTGTCGACGGCGTCCCCATTAACAACACCTACCGCGGGTCCATGTACCACTACCTGGACTTTCCCGCCGAACTGATCGACCGGATCGAAGTGATCCGAGGACCCGGATCGGTCCTTTACGGCAGCAATGCCATCAATGCTGTTATCAATATCATTACCCGAAGCGGCAGCGATTTGGCCGGAAGCGGAGGATTTATCTCTACCGCATCATACGGTGAACAGAAAGGTGGTGTTTTGTACACCCATCTAGAAGATAGGCTGAAGTTCTCTGTCGATGCGTATGCCCAGAACAGTAATAAACAGATCGATGCCGGTCCCGACAGATCACAGACATATGAAGGAAAAAGCTACGAAACATTGCGGGACTACTCTGCGGGAGTCGCCTTTGAAGCAGAAAACTGGAAACTGCTTGCCCGGACCAAAAACTCCACCCAGGGAACGGCCTTCGGTATTGCGAATTATCTCGAACAAGACACCCACCGCCCCGGTATTGAAAATACCACACATTTTGCGGAGCTCTCCTATAAAACAACAGCGGCATCCCTCGATCTGCATTTTAAAGTCGGTCATAAGCAATATGATCAGTATGTCGACAGCACGTATTCACCTAATACTGCCCAGGGTGACTGGGTATACGGTCTGGACTACCGGGAAGCCGGTGACTATATCGACATCAGTGCGACCACTGCTGTTTCCGGCAATCATACTCTTAGCTATGGGATCTATGCCGATCATACTGCGGCACAGCTAACCGATCTTTTCACCTACACAGAGGCTGCACCGGGTACTCCGATTATCCCCAGTGACTCCATTATCCGTCCGGATGTCAGCCGAACAATAACGGCCGCCTATATTCAAAGCAGCTATGCCCTCAATGAAAGGTTGGATATTCTTGCGGGAATCCGGGGAGATCACTTTTCCGATTTCGGAGATTCTGTCAGTCCACGGCTTGCTGCGGTATATGCTTTGGATGAACAGACCAATATTAAAATGATGTATTCCCGGGCTTTCCGAGCTCCTTCCTGGATTGAACTTTACGGAAGTGCCACAGGGTTTTCAGTAGGGGATGATTCGCTTACAGCCGAAACGGCCGATACTGCTGAAATCGGCATCGTAACCAAAAAAGATATCGAAAATCTATTTCGCCTGAACTTTTTCTATACCAATGTCAACGAGATCATCTACCGAGAAAACACAACCTACACCCAACAAGGGACCAGTCATCTCTACGGTGGCGAGCTGGAGTATAAAAAACGGCTGGGCCTTGCCACGACTATGACGTTTAACCTGAGTCATACCGACGGGGTAGACCGAAAAGATGAGGCGATAACCGATATCGCCAATCAGACGGCGAACCTCCGCTTCGGCCACAAGTTCCAAAACCGTCTCATCTCAGGGACCTATGCCACCTACGTCTCCCCCAGGAAACGGGCCGACGGTGACTCCCGGGACGACCTGGAAGGGTATGCCACCCTTAACCAGACCCTCAGCTACCGTTACCAGAACGGCCTTTTTATCAGCCTGTCGGTCAAGAACCTGTTGGATGCGGATATCCGATACCCTGCTCCGGCCGGCACCTATCAAGACGACTATCCCAGAGAGGGCCGGACCTTCTGGCTGAAAGCGGCCTGGGAGATCTAGATGAAACGCCTGTTCGCCCTTCTGATCCTTATCTCTTTGCCTCTTTTTGCCCAAAGCTATAACGATCATATTCTCAAAATCGAGGCGAACATCATCCCCCGGATTATCCTGATGGACTATAAATTCAAAGAGAAACTTGTCGACGGCAAGATCGCCATCGACATCGTCTATGACCCGATCGACCTCCCCCACGCCAAACGGATCAAAAAATTCTTCGAAGAGAAGTATCCCGCGGGGATCAAAGGGTATCCCATCGACATCACCCTCATCCCCTACAGTCAACTGGCCGAGCAGCCGCCTAAAGCGACCCTCTATTACCTCATGGACAGCAGTGCCCAGACCATCATCCAAGCGATCAACAGGAGCCGTCAGAGCCGTATCCTGGTCTTTACCCACGACAGCCAGAACCTCAAACACGGCGCCCACGTCTCCCTGCGGATCGACAAGAAGATCGTCCCCTATATCAACCCCGCTTCCCTCAAGGCATCGGGCATCGTACTGCGTCCGGCACTTTTATCCATTTCGGAGCTTTACCAATGAGTATCAACCGCCACTCCGTCATCTTCAACCTGATGCTCTTCCTCTCCCTTTTCTTTGTGGCCGTGATCCTCTTTTTCGCCCTGGCCAACGCAACGGTGACAAAACAGAACCTCAAGGCCTCCGAAGAGGAGAAGATCCGGACCGTCGTCAATACGATCCTGCCGGTCATCTCCATCAACCTCAGTTTCGGATTCGAGGAGTCGGTCAGGGAGCTGCTTGACTCCCTGCCCGAAGGAAACAACAACATCCTCGGTGCCCAGATCATCGACCAGCACGGCAACCAGCTCTATGCCAAGTACCTCGCCCCCGAATACGGGCATCTCTTCCCCGCGCGGGAGGCGCGCTTCTTTTACCACTCCTCCCCGATCCTGGATCCCGTCACCCAGGAGAAGCTGGGTACACTTAACATCGCCTACTCCAACCGATACTACCAGCAGATACTTGGCGAATACCAGAAATTCCTGATGATGACGATCATCCCGACCATGGCGGCCTTTCTCCTCTTCGCCCTCTTCTTCTACCGCAAACTGCGTCCGCTCAAGACCCTCTCGCAAAAACTGGAGACCTACCGTCCCGGGGATGAGAACGAAACGGATATCGTCGAGGTCGCAGGACATGACGAGATCGCTGTTATCAACAACTCTGCGGCCCGGATGGTCGCCAAGATCAAAGAGTACACCGACGCCCTAAGCGACCTCAACGCCAACCTGGAAAAAAAGATCAAAAAAGAGGTGGAGAAAAACCGTGAAAAGGACCAGATCCTGATCCGGCAGTCGCGGCAGGCGGCCCTTGGGGAGATGATCGGGAACATCGCCCACCAATGGCGCCAGCCCATCAACTCCCTGGGCCTGATCATCCAGGATATCGAAGATGCGCACTACCACAACGAACTCAACGAAGCCTATATCCAAAACGCGATCGAACAGTCCATGGAGCTTATCGGCCATATGTCCGACACGATCGACGATTTCCGAAACTTCTTTATGCCCAACAAAGACAAGAGCTACTTCCTGATCAACGAAGCGGTCGAAAACGCCCTGAACATCATCGGGGCGGCACTGGCGCACGCCGACATCTTCGTCCAACAGGTGATCGAACCCAATATGCACATCTACACCTATAAAAACGAACTGACCCAGGTGATCATCAACATCCTCAATAACTCCAAAGACGCTTTTGCCGAGAGGGAGCAGGAGACCAAGAACATTAGGATAGAAAGTTACCGTAAAGCGGACGAATCAGCCTTTTATATCACCCTGACCGATAATGCCGGGGGGATCGATCCCGCCATTAAAGAGAAGGTCTTCGACCCCTATTTCACGACCAAGCACAAGGACCAGGGAACGGGCATCGGCCTCTACATGGCCAAGTCGATCATCGAAAACAACGTCGGGGGAAAACTGCTGGCCCACAACGTCGAAGGCGGTGCCCAGCTGGTCATCATCCTCCCCTTTGATGCCGTCAGGATGTCAATCGAACAATAATCCCCCTTTCCGGGCCGTTTATCATTACAAAACAAGATACCTTTAGCTATAATCGAGCAAATTTTTATATCAAACTTTTAGGATATCACTTGAAAGAAGCGAAATATATCTGGATGGACGGCGAGTTTGTCGCATGGAACGACGCGAAAGTCCATGTCCTCGCCCACTCACTGCACTACGGAAATGCAGCCATCGAAGGAACCAAAGCATATAAAACCGACAAAGGCTATGCCATCTTCAAGCTGACCGAGCACACCAGACGGCTCATTCAGTCCAGCAAGATGACCCTGCTGAACGTCCCCTACTCTGTCGAAGAGCTGGACAAGGCACAGATCGAACTGCTGAAAAAGAACGAATTCCAGGGCGATAATGTCTATATCCGTCCGCTTGTCTACCTCGGATACGGCGTCATGGGGCTCTACCACAAAACGGCCCCGGTCCAGACGATGGTCGCGGCATGGGAGTGGGGTGCGTATCTGGGCGAAGAGGGCCTGCAAAAAGGGATCCGACTGAAGATCTCCTCCCTTACCCGCCCTTCCAACCGCTCCACGATGGGAAAAGCCAAAGCGTCGGCCAACTACCTCAACTCCCAGATGGCCAAATACGAAGCGGTCGAAGCGGGATACGACGAAGCACTGCTGATGGATGATGAAGGGTACGTCGCCGAAGCAAGCGGCGCCTGCTTCTTCATGGTACGCGACGGGGTCCTGATCTCCCCGCCGAACGACAACTCCCTGGAGTCCATTACCCAAAAGACGGTCATCGAGATCGCCGAGGAGATGGGTATCCCGGTCGTACGCCGACGTATTACCCGCGAAGAGATCTTTATCGCCGACGAAGCGTTCCTGACAGGAACGGCAGCGGAGATCACACCGGTCCGGGAAGTCGACAGCCGCGTCCTCGGCGCAGCGGGACGCGGACCGATCACGGAAAAGATCCAGTCGGCCTATTTTGACATCGTCTTCGGACGCAATCCGGCCTATGAGAAATATCTGACCTATATCTGAAGATTTTAAGGAGATTTGATGCCAGCTGATATGAACGACTATTTTAAGAAAAAAAGACCCGGAGGAGGCGGCGGCGACAGCGGCGGCCCCGGAATGAAAATGCCGAACGAGACACCTGAGTTTTTTAAAAATTTCGGTAAAAAAGCCGGCTTGCTCTATGCCATCATCGGCCTGGGGCTCCTGCTTGCCATTGCCAAACCGTGGGTGATCGTCAACTCCGGCGAGGTGGGTATCCTAAAGACCCTGGGGAAATACCAGGACGAGCCCCTCTACCCAGGTTTCCACATGCTGATGCCCTTTATGCAGCAGGTGATTATTGTCGATACCAAAGTACGCCAGACCGACTATAGCTCCAGTGACATGGTTTCCGACCGACGCGGGATCAACCAGCGCCCGCCGATCTCCATCCTCGACTCGCGGGGACTCCCTGTCGATGTGGAGCTGACGGTCCAGTATACCCTCAAACCGCAGATCGCACCCCATACGATCGCCAATCTCGGGATGAACTGGGAAGACAAGACGATCAACCCCAACGCCCGTGACGTGGTCCGGAGTGTCATCGGGAACTATACGGCCGAAGAGCTTCCCGTCAAGCGTAATGCCATTGCCACGCTCATCCAGCAAGGGATGATCGAGCGTTTGGCCAAACTGGACAATGACCCGATCACGCTGGTTGCGATCCAGCTGCGCGGTATCGTCCTTCCCGAGCGGATCAAAGAGCAGATCGAACGGGTCCAGATCGCCAAACAGGAAGCCGAACGTACCCGTAACGAAGTCGAGCGGACCAAACAGGAAGCGATGAAAGTTGCGGAAAAAGCGCGCGGGGAAGCGGAAGCCAAGCGGATCGAAGCCCAGGGTATCGCCGACAAACGGACGATCGAAGCCAAAGCGGAAGCGCAGGCCAATAAGATCATTGCAAACTCCCTGACAAAAAACCTGATCCAGCTGAAGCAGATTGAGGTTCAGGGTAAATTCAACGAAGCGCTCAGAGATAACAAAGACGCCAAGATCTTCCTCACACCGGGTGGCGCAACGCCGAACATCTGGCTCGATGCCAAAGACCCGCAAAAAACGACGTCGGCTAACCGCTAATGGCCGTCATCGATACGATCGAGTGGGATAAGACCCCCCTTATCCCCGCCATCGCCCAGGACCACGAGAGCGGCGAAGTCCTGATGCTGGCCTATATGAACAAAGAGGCCCTGGACCTTACCCTTTCGACCAAGACAGCCCACTACTTCTCCAGAAGCAAACAGCGCATCTGGAAAAAGGGCGAAGAGAGCGGCAATATCCAGAACGTCAAGGATATCCTCCTTGACTGCGATAGCGATACGATCCTGCTCAAGATCGAGCAGGTCGGCGGTGCCGCCTGCCATACGGGCCGTGCCAGCTGCTTTTTCCAGAGCATCGAATCGGATTCGATTATCAGCGAACCGGTCGTGGATACGGCGCTTAAATACTCCATTGTCGACCGCCTTTACCATACGATCATGGAGAAAAAACACCATGATCCCAAGACCTCTTATGTCGCCAAACTCTTTTCCAAAGGGGATACGGCAATCCTTAAGAAGGTAATCGAAGAGGCGGGAGAACTGGCCCTCGCCGTCAAGGACAAGGATCGCGACGAAGCGATCTACGAAGCGGCCGATCTCCTTTTCCACGCCCTCATCGCCCTGGCCAGTATGGACATCAACCCCGATCTGATCAAACAGGAGCTGAGCCGTCGTGAAGGCCTTAGCGGGATCGAGGAAAAGAACAGCAGAGAGGCGTAATGGGAGCCGGGGTACTGAACATCTTCAATGCCGTTGTCCATACCCTCTCCCCTGTTCACTACTTCGCCTTTTTTATCTCATTTTTTGCCTGGGTCTTCCTGCTGATCATCACCTATGCGCTGCGGGGGAACCGGATGCTCTTTATGCTCCTCTCCCTCTTTGCCACCTTTACCTTCTTAGCCGGTCCGTTCATGAGCTATTTCTTTGTCGAATCCTACGTCAAGCGATCCCAGATCGTCGACCTGGAGACCAAACAGCTCCGTTTTGTCAATAAGGTCGTGGCTAAAGGAAACCTGGCCAATATCTCCGGCCGGACTCTCAAAGAGTGCCGCATCCTCTCGTATGCCATGGCCGGAAACGGGGATATCATCTCCCGCTTCCGTAATATCCAGGCAAAAGGCCACTACGCCTCTATCAGGCTGGAAAAGGATCTCCATCCGGGAGAAAAAGCGCCTTTTTATACGACGATCAGCGGGATAGAGGACTATGCCCTCTTTGATATTTATCATTTTACGTTCTGCAAGTAGGTAGTCATTATGTACAGCCGTCTGCTCCTCATCCTGATGCTTCTCCTGCCGGCTCTGCTTAACGGGGCAGAGTACCGTAAACGGATCGCGGCCAACTCCCAGCAGAAGATCGTCTACACCAACAAACGTCTCCAGATCAAACCCCCATCCACCGATGAACAGCCCGCATATACGGTCTATTTCGGCCTGGAAGGGCATTACGGAACGGGGACCCAGACCGAGCGGACACGGCTGAGCAAAAACCTCTACCGGGAGTTCGACGAAGCGATGATCTATAACGAGGTCACGTTTAAACTGGGATTCGGGGATATTGGAGATAACCGCTTTGAACTTGGGCTCTCCATTAACAAAGGTTACTCCCTCAAAGACTCTACGGTCGAATCGGAATTCGATACGGGGCGCAGCCTCGATCTCTCCTACTTCTTTACATTCAAATCCCTCTATGAGCCACTGGATACGACCAATATCATCCCCTTTGTGCGGATTGGGGCCGGTATCGGGCAGTTTGATATCAAGCAAGAGTTCCAGGAGTACTATGACGGGACCGAGACGATCCTGGCCACCGAATATAAATACGGGGCCGGACTTTTCTCTCAGGTGAGCCGAAGGATGGAGCTGAGCCTCTCCTACCTGATCATCAAGCGGGAGTTCCAGGAGATCGAAGACAGCGGTTTCTCCAAGGAGATCAGCCACGACACCGGCGGACTCTCTCTCGGACTAAACTACCACTTCTGATCAGTAGATCAGGCCTTCGCGGCGCAGGGCCTCTTTGACCCGCCGCATCTGGCGGTTTTTGCTCAGCCCGCACCACGCCGGGGCGATCAGCGTCTCATTGGCGATCCCGGCGGTGACACGCTGGATCGAGACACTCTCGGGAAGTACCTTGATCGCCTCCACAAGGGTTGCAAGGTAGGTATCCTCGTCGATGGGATGAAAGCGCCCCTGGGCATACTCATTGGCCAGGATCGTATTCTTGACGACATAGCAGGGGTGGAATTTGATCGCATCGATACCGAGCCCGGCCACCTCTTTTGTCCCCGCTACCATCATCTCAGGCGTCTCGCCCGGCAGGCCGAAGATCATGTGCGCGCACACCTTCAGGCCGTAGGATTTGGCTTTGAGGATCGCCCCCTTCACCTGGGCGTAGTGTTCGCCCCGGTTGATCTTCTCCAGGGTCGTATCATAGATACTCTGGACCCCGAACTCGATCCAGATCTCCTTTTTCTTCGCAAGGGTCTGCAGATAGGAAAAAAGCTCGTCGCTGACACAATCGGCCCGTGTCCCGATACTCAGTGCCACCACGTCGTCATATGCAAGGGCTTTGTCGTATAGGGCTTTAAGCGTCTCCAGGGGGGCATACGTGTTGGAAAAGGACTGGAAGTAGGCAATATACTTCCCTACCCCGTATTCGCGCAGGAAATGCTCCCTGGAGCCGCGATACTGCAGGTCGATCTGGCGGAGCTGTTTCTCCAGCAGCGGATTCTCTTTTGAGTCCGTATTGAGAAAGAAACGTTCCTTGTCACCCCCCAGGTTGGGGCTGAAGGATTCGTTCTCGCAGTAGGTGCAGCCTCCCCGGGCCACTTTTCCGTCGATATTGGGACAGGTAAAACCGGAGAGGTTGAGGGAGATTTTGCTTACGGAGGTACCGAAGCGTCTGCGAAGGTACCGCCCGAAGGTGTTGAGTGGCTTCATGGAGGGGGTATCCCCCTTGGGAGATACGACAGTATGCATGACCATACGCGACTAGAAGTATTTCCCGTCGAAACAGGCGAGGCAGTGGTCGCCTTCATCGTTGGCACTGCTGCAGAGTGCGTTGACCGAAAGGAAAGAGAGTGTATCGGCACCGATATAGTCCCGGATCTCTTCCGTACTCATCCGGTTACTGATCAGTTCGCTCTCTTCGGGCGTATCGATCCCGTAGAAACACGGGTGCATAACGGCAGGCGACGCGATCCGCATATGGATCTCCTTCGCCCCGGCATCGCGCAGCAGTTTGACGATCTTGCGGCTGGTCGTCCCGCGGACGATACTGTCATCGATCACGACCAGGCGCTTCCCTTCGATGATACTCTTGATCGGGCTCAGCTTCATCTTGACCTTCAGGTCACGGATCTCCTGCATCGGCTCGATAAAGGTACGGCCGACGTAGTGGTTCCGGATGATCCCGAATTCAAAGGGGATCCCGCTCTCTTCGGCATAGCCCAGTGCATGGGAGACACTGCTGTCGGGGACCGGGATGACAATATCCGCCTCTACGGGAAGTTCACGGGAGAGCGCCCGTCCAAGCTCTTTACGGATCCCGTAGACAGACTGTCCGAAAACGACACTGTCCGGGCGTGCGAAGTAGATGTGTTCAAAGATACACTTTTTGGGTGTCGGCTCGGCGAACTGGACCGATACCGGCTCTTTTCCCTCTTCGAAGATCAGCATCTCGCCCGGTTCCACGTCACGGATAAACTCCGCACCGACCAGGTCAAAGGCACAGGTCTCGCTGGCAACGATATAGCCATCGCCGATCTTACCCAGTGAAAGGGGCCTGAAACCGTGCGGATCGCGCGCGGCGAACATCTTCGTCCGGCTGAGGAAGATAAAGGAGTAGGCCCCTTTGACCTGGGCCAGGGCTGTCAGGATCCGGTCTTTGAGACGGTTTTTCGTACAGCGTGCGATCAGGTGGATCATATTCTCCGTATCCATGGAGGACTGGAAGATCGCCCCTTCACGGATGAGCGCATTTCGCACCTCCTGGGCATTGGTCAGGTTCCCGTTGTGAACAATCGCCATCTCGCCCAGGTCGTACCGTGCGAATACCGGCTGCGCATCGAGGATGGAGTCATCCCCCGCCGTGGAGTAACGGTTATGGCCGACGGCCATATTCCCGGTCAGTTTGGAGATCTTCTCATCATCGAAGATCTGGCTGACCAGCCCCCGGTCCTTGATCGTATGGATGTTCTTCCCGTCGCTGCTGCTGATACCACTGGCCTCTTGTCCGCGGTGCTGCATGGAAAAAAGCCCCAGGTAGGCCTTCTTCGCAGCATTTTCGTTATTAAATACGCCGACAACCGCACACTTCTCGTTTAAGCTATGCACACATTTCCCTTGTTTATATTTGTAAAAAATCTTGGATCGAATAGAGTCCGGCCGGCTGGTTGACCAGCCATTTTCCCGCCCGGATCGCCCCGTTGGCGAAGGTGTTCCGGTTGGTCGCCGTATGGTTCAGGCGGATAAACTCGCCGTCGGCATAAAAGCCCACCGTATGCTCCCCGACGATATCCCCGCCGCGGAGTGCCATAACGGAGATCTCATCCTCCGTACGCTCCCCGATATTGCCGTCCCGGCCGCTGACCCGGACTTCGTCCAGGTTCAGATCACGCCCTTTTGCCGCCGAATCGGCCAGTGTCAGGGCCGTCCCGCTGGGGGCGTCTTTTTTAAAGCGGTGGTGCATCTCCACGATCTCGATATTAAAATCGGGAAGGGATTTGCTCGCTATGTAGACCAGCTTGTTCAGCAAGGCAACGCCGACGGACATGTTGGTCGCGTAAAGGATCGGCATCTTCTCGGCTGCCTGTTTCATGAGGTTCTGCTGGTGGGCATTCAGGCCCGTTGTCCCGATCACCAGGGGTGTCGGTCTCTTTTCGATGGCTGTCTTGAGCAGCTCTTCGGTCGCCTCGGGCAGTGTAAAGTCGATAATCAGCTCGGAAGAGTTTAAGAGTGTCTCCATCTCGTTGGTGACCAGCGTCTCGCTGGGTGCGGGAAAATCGATCTCGCTGCGGACGTAGATCGTCGAAAGCGCCAGGCTCTTATCCTGGGCGATGTTCTCAACCAACAGCTTACCGACACGTCCGCCGGCTCCGAATACTCCAGTCTTAATCATCCATTCAACCCTTGAACTCGTCTACGTAGGCAATGGCACCCAGTGCCGCCGTTGCTCCGTCGCCTGCGGCACAGACGACCTGTTTGGGCGCGTCGATACGCATATCACCCGCTGCAAAAAGCCCTTTTTTGGAGGTCTTCATCTTCAGGTCGACGATCACCTCCCCTCCGTCGTTGACATCACACAGGAAACCGCTCTCTGTCTTAATAACGTCATTTTTGACATCCCGTCCGACAAAGACGAAGACGCCCGGTACGTCGATCTCCCGTTTTGAACCGTCTGCCTTGGAGACGACGCGGATACCGGTCACCCCCATGTTATCGCCGTAGACCTCATCCACGTCGACACTGGTCACCAGTTCGATCTTGTCGCTGTTTTTTACCCGCTCGACCGTTGCCGGGGAGGCCCGGAACTCATTGCGCCGGTGGATCAGGTAGACCTTGGAGCAGATATTGGTCAGGTAGAGTGCCTCTTCAAGCGCCGTATCGCCGCCGCCCAGGACCGCCACCTCTTTATCTTTGTAGAAGAAGCCGTCACAGGTGGCACATGTACTGACACCGCGGCCGAAGAACTCGTCTTCACCTTTAAAACCTGCCCGTTTGGGAACACTCCCGGTACAGGTGATGACACTGATGGCGTCATACTCTTTGCCGCTTCCCGTCGTGATATGGAATGTTCCGTCGCTGTTTTCGCTGACGGACTTTACTTCGTCCATCTCGGTCTTGAGACCAAAACGGCTGCACTGCTTGGGCCAGTCCTGCATCAACTCCATTCCCGTCACCACGTCGATAGCTCCGGGATAGTTCTCGATCTCACTGCTTTGGGTGATCTGTCCGCCGGGCATTCCCAGTTCAAACATGATCACCTCTTTCAACCCGCCGCGGGTGGCATACAATCCTGCTGTCAGTCCCGCAGGACCGCCTCCGATAATGGCCAAATCGAGCATCGATTCTCCTTCAAAATTCTAATAAAAATTCTAACACATTCTTTTTGTATCAAAGTTGATAAAAACACCCTTGTCTTACCTGTTAAGATAGGGGGGGAAATCCTAAAACAGCCAGGCCCGTCAGGGCCATTTGAACGTCTACTTCTACACAAATTTCTCTTAATCGAACGACCCGATCTTGGATGACTGCTTAAAATTCCCCTTTTTGACCCGTTCGATATCAAACACGACGGGCACATGAAAGATGTTAAAACGATTGATCACCGGCAACAGCGTATTGATCCCGGAGGTGACAAACGTCTCCTCTTCCCGACTTGCAGGCCGGGTCCCGGATAGATCCAGGAAAAGGAAACGGTCGTGCTCCATCACACGTTTGGCAAGTGTCAGGGGATCGTCCTTCTTGGAGCTGTAGACGATCACCGTATAACGGTCCGAATCGGGTACAAAGATATCGTTGGAGGTATAAAAGAGCTCTTTATCAAAGTCAATAAAATGATATTGGGAAAACTTGTAATTGAAGTAGGCGTAGGTGGCTGCGATCATCGCAGCCCCGAAGAAAGACGAGAGCAGATAGAGTCGAAGCCCTCCTCTCTCCCGCATAATGAAAAATTTCTTTTTCGATTAACCGATAAGGTCGTTCAGTTTTTGTTCAAACGCCTGTTTTGCAACAGCACCGACGATCGTATCTACCTGCTCGCCGTTTTTGAAGAAAAGGATGCTGGGGATGGATCGGATACCGTATTTTACGGCGATGTCCTGATTTTCGTCTGTGTTGACTTTGCAAATGTTCGCTTTACCGTCATAGTCGCTTGCCAGTTCGTCAACGATCGGAGCAACCATCCGGCACGGTCCGCACCAAGGTGCCCAAAAGTCTACCATTGTCACGCCTTCGGCGATTGTCGATTCAAAATTAGATTCGTTCAGTTCTACAGCTTTACCCATTATATTATCTCCTTGGATTGTATAAATATAGGGTCATTATTGCACTACTTCTCTTATACAAAGCTTACGGTTTTCTTATGCCTAACGGTAGACAAAAAAAGTCATATCGTTCTCCAGATATCCCTCTTCGCATACGACTTTTGAGGGGTTGAGACGCTTGAGAAAACGCTCGATCTGGCGGCGGGAGATGTTCATAAACCGCTCGTCCTGTTCGGAACGGTAGATATTAAAGCCGTAGGCGATCCGGCTGCTGGTATACGCCTTCTTGACCATCGTCTCGAAGAAGGTCATATTCCCGAAGGCGAACACTCCGCTGCTGAAGACGTAATCGAACTTTTCGTGGGTGGAGGAGCGGCTGAGGTTGATCGGCTTGAAAGTGCAGCGGGGGTGGCGCCGTCTGGCAATATTAAGGAACTCCTCGACGATATCGTACCCGGTCATCTCCGCCCGGACACCGTGCTCATGAAGATGTCCGAAAAAATCCCCCATGCCGCAGCCGATATCCAGGATCTTTTTGCCCTCGAGCTCCCCGATCTCCATCAGTACGTCAAACCGTCTTTTCTGGTTTTCGGTCGTCGACCAGTGAAGTGCCCGGTGGGAGTCCCTGTGTTCGGAATAGAGTTTTTTATAGATCTTTTTCTGTCTCTCCTGGGCTAGCTTGAGGGCGATATCGGAGAACATGTCAGTCGAAGATCACCGTTTTGTTCTTGTTGACAAAGACCTTGTCCTCGAAGACGAGTTTAAGAGCCTTTGCCAGGACGATCTTCTCCACGTCATGCCCCGCATTGGCCATCTCTTCGGCACTGTCGGAGTGATCGACGTTGATGACGTTCTGGGCAATGATCGGCCCTTCGTCCAGGTCGTTGTTGACAAAGTGGGCTGTCGCCCCGATGATCTTGACACCCCGATCATACGCCTGCTGGTAAGGTTTGGCCCCGATAAAGGCGGGGAGGAAGGAGTGGTGGATGTTGATGATCCGGTTTTCGTAGTGCCCTACAAACATCGGTGTCAGTACCCGCATAAACTTGGCAAGGACCAGGTAGTCGGGGTCGTAGCCGTCGATGATCTCGATCATCTTCCGTTCGTGGGCTTCACGGTCGAGGTTGTTGTGATCGACAAAATGGAACGGGACATCGAATTTTTCCGTCAGGGGTTTTAGTATCTCATAGTTCCCGACGACCGCCTGGATCTCGGCATTCAGTTCACCGAACTCGTGCCGGATCAGCAGATCCCCGATACAGTGGGACTCTTTGGTCACGAGGATGACGATCTTCTTCTTCTTGACCGGAAGCAGTTCGATCACCGACTCCCCCGGCAGGACCTCGCGTAGGCGTGTTACCAGCCCACCTTCGTCCATATCCCCCGAGAGTTCGCTTCGCATGAAGAAACGCCCTGTACTCTTCTCGACAAACTCGCCGTTTTGGTCGATGTTCAGCCCCATATCGTAAAGGATGGAGCTTACTTTGTAGACAAGCCCTTTGGCATCTTCCGTCTCAATCCGTAAAACCGCTCTTTTAAGCACCCTTGCTCCTTGCATTGTGAACCTGCCGGATGGCAGGTTCTCCCGGTCAAATCGACCGCTTCGTAACTTTTTTGAATGAGGAATAGTAGCAAAAAAGGGGTAAGAGTGCGATGGCGGGCTAAAACGCGTACCCGACCATCACGGAAAATGCATTGTCCGCCACCGAATCGGAGAGCCCTTTGGTATAGGCGGCATTCAGATACCAGCAGGGGTTCAGCTGGTACCCGAGGAAAAGCGAGAGGCTCCGCGACGGGTCCAGCCCGTCGACCAGGGCATCCGTATGGGCAGCACTGAGGCTGGCAAAAAGCCCTTCGCCGAGACTGCGACCGGCACCGAGACTCAGGGATGCGGTATCGTTATAGGTCACATCCGCATCATCCCCGGTGATCAGATACCCGGCTGTCGTAAAGAGTGTCCAGGGCCCGTCCATCCGTGCCACAGTGAGGTAGGCCCCCGTGTCGGTGTTGCCCGTCCCGATATCCTCTTCGGCGGTCGGGAGCTTCACCACCCCCTGGAGCCCGAGACTCCAGCCTGTATAGAGTGCCGTATAGCCCAGCCCCAGGTAGGTATCCCCCATGCCCGACTGGGCCTCGGTCCCCGTGGCGGGGTCATCGATACCCGATTCGAGATAGGAGGCGGACACCGAAGCGTACCATCCCCCTTTGCTGTAGGCGACCTGGATATCCTTTGTGGAGCTGTCGATCGTTTCGGATGTCCCGTAATCACCGCTGCTGCTGCTTCCCCCGACCGCCAGGGTGATCCCGGTCTTGGGGACACAGCCCGTCTCGTCCACGAACTCTTCCATGCTGCTTCCGGGGCAGCGGTCTTTCCCGTCTTCCACCCCGTCAAGGTCTTTATCGCTGTAGGCGGCAAGCTGACCGGGCAGACCCAGGGCCAACGCAAGGGTCAGCATGCCGTTGACAATCCGTCCCATCAAACGCTTCTACTTTCGGGAAGGAGCGGTTTTATCCGGGCGTCCGAGCTGCTGCTGGTTGTGCATCTGGTGCTGCTGCTGCATACGCTGCTGCATCTGCATCTGCTGCATCTGTTTCATCTGCTTCTGCTCTTTTGTCTCTTTACGCTCACGGGTACGGATCATCTCTCCCTCCCCCTCTTCACTCTGTGTCTGGGTACGGGTCTGCGTCTTCTGCTGCAGCTTCGTACCTTCCTGCTGCTGGAGCTGTGTCCGTTCCTGAAGCTGTTCCGCCGTCCCGTCCTGTGCCGCGGCAAGCAGTGTCACCGCCGCCAGCGGAGCTAAAATATATCGTGTGTTCATCTGTGACTCCTTAGTGTCTGTTTCCCGGTTGTCCGCTACCCGGACCAAGCGGTCCCGTACCGGTCTGCGGGGCGATTACCCGATTGATCTGCTGCTGATTGCTCATCTGGTTGCGCTGCTGCATCTGCTGCTGGGTCTGCTGCTGTTGGAGGTTCTGCATCTGCTTGCGCTCCCGGGTCCGGGTCATGGTGCCGTCACCCTCTTCCCGATGGTCCTCCGTCCGTGTCTGTGCCTTCGATTGAGCCGGGCTTCTCTTCCCTTTACCCGACTCCATCGCCTTTTGCATCTGGGCGATCGCCGCAGAGCGCTTTTCGGCGTTCATGGAACGGATCATCTGCTTAAACGCGTTCATCTTCTGATAACGCTCCCCTTCCGGGGCGTTCTGCACCGCCTGGATCATCTCCCGCACCTTAAGCTGCTGCGGGGCCGTCTCCTCGGCATAGAGCAGGGCTGCCGCCAAGAGAGGCAGCAGCGTCACGATCCTTCTCATCTAAAACTCCTTACTGGTGTTTCCTGAAGGCATTGAGGTGGTTCTCGCTGGCATCCAGCAGGTTCTCAATAACCGTCTCGGCATTTACAGGAAGTATATCACTTTCAAGCAGAGCTTCCAAGTCCGTCATATCGGTCTCTTCCACTGTCACGCCGGCGGCATACGCACCGTCTACACTTGCCATCCCTTCCTGCAGCAGTGACGTATAGAGCGTCGCCAGGTTGGTATCCTGGAAGACCCCGGCCGTATCGCTGAGGCCCTCCATGCTGACGCCGTACCGTACCATCAGGGCTTCGACGCTGTCCATGTGTTTCTGTTCGCTGGCCGTGATGTTCTCAAAGATCTTCACGCTCCACTCGCTGTTAAAGGCACTGTAGAGGTCTCTGGCCATCTTCTCCTCTTCCCAGAGGTAGCGGAGCTCGGTTTTGGCGGCATCGTCCAGGGCACTGCTCAAAGTCGTATTGATATCGGCCAGCTGGCCACTCACGTCCGTCGTATCCGCCGTGACGTTATAGTCGCCGCTGCTGCGTGCCGCATCCCCGATACTACCCAGGTGTGCCCGTACCTGCTCGGCTGAGCGCAGTTGGATCAGGCGCGGTTCGCCGTTTGCCTCCGCCTGTGTCAGGGAGTCGGCAACAGATGCCAGGTTCTGGGCGATGATCTGTGCCGCCGTATGGGCCGTCGGGCTCGTACTCTGGATATAATCCGCCGCGATATCGGTCCCTGCTGCCAGACCCAGCATCGTACGGATCCGCTCTTTCGCAGCCGTCGCGTCCAGGGAAGCGTTAAGCTCCATCTCCGCAACCGCCATCGTCGTCAGCGGGGAGATAAACTCGCCCAGCTGTGCCATCGTCTTAAAGCGCCATGTCTGACCGATCGCTTCGTTCGTATCCAGGTCGATCGTACTGGCATTGGCATCGGCCAGGATCATATAGGCATTGGCCGCAACCGTAGAGACCGTCAGCTGATACTGCCCCGCTCCGTCGGTGATGACCGGGCTCTCCTCGGGATCGCACTGTTCGTTGAAGTTCATATCCAGGCACACTTTCGCCCCGACCAGGTAGCCGTCGGCTACTGCACCGCTGAGCGTCGTCGTCTCCGTACTCTCTTCCGTTACCGTATCGTCGCTGCTGTCCGAACTGCTGTTACAGCCTGTAGCCAGAAGCATCATCCCGGCCAGAACGGCCGATCCGAAAATCATTTTTGTCGTTTTCATCGTAGACTCCTTGGTCAAACCTCTCCGCCGGAGGTTTTTTTAAGATTTCCGTATCCTACGATGAAAGTGTTAACGAAGTGTTAGGCGAGTATTAGGGGAGTGTTAACGTAAAGCATGTCCCCTCTTCCGTTGACTCGAGGGTGATCGCGATCCCCATCTCGTCGCACAGCTTTTTGACGATATGCAGCCCGATTCCCAGGCCCCGCTCCCCCTCTTTATAGAATCGTTCAAAGGCTTTGGCGGGTTCCTTGATCCCGATCCCGCTGTCTTGTATCGTCAGTACCTTCTCTTTAAGGCTGACTGTGACGTTTCCGTCCGGCCGGTTGTATTTGGAGGCGTTGCTGAGCAGGTTGTCCAGGATACGGACCATCCCGTCGGGATTGATCCGGGCGGTGCTCTCATCCAGTGCCTGGCTGAAACTCAGCCCCGGGTAGAGCCCCCCGTAATACGCCACCCGTTCCGATACCAGCGGGGCAATGGCAGTCGGGATCATCTGCATCGGCAGCTCGTTGAGGTAGCTTGAAAGGTTCTGGTGCAGCGCCCCGATCGTGCGGGCACTCTGTTCGATACGGACCAACCGGGTCTCGTCCATCCCCTTCCGCAGCAGCCGGGTATTGAGCAGGATCGACGTCACGGGGGTGTTAAGGTCGTGGACCATATCTTTTAGAAACTCCTCCAGCAGTCCCAACGCCCGACGCAGCGGCCCCAGGGCATAAAAGGAGTAAAAGAGAGCAAACAGTGCCGTTACCAGGGAGACGGCGGCAAAAATGAGCGTGACCCGCCGTTTTTCGCCCTCCAGCATCGGCTGCAGCTTGGCTTTGGGGTAGAGGACCTGCAGCCGCTGATCGTCGATCAGGGGAATCGGGAAATAGCCGTAATAGGTCGCGGCATCCTCGTGCAGCACAAAGGTCTCGTCGCTTCCGGAGGGGACGATCTTTACTTTAAAGCGCTCCCCTTCCAGGGTAAAACTGTAGTTTTTCATCTCCAGGAAGAGTCGCTCCTCGATCCCCTTGATACGGTCGTGGTAGTAGGAGAAGGCGATGACCCCGAGCAATACCTCCAGGGTCAGGAAAAAGATCAGGAAACTCTTGATAAAGGATTCACGCTCATGCCGTCTCAAGTCGATACCCCATTCCCCGGATGTTGGTGATCTCCACCCCCAGCAGCTGCTTAAGCTTGGTGATATGGACCCGGATCGCCGCATCGCTGGGGTTCTCCATCACATCGTAAAAACTGCTCTTCTCCACGTTCTGCCCCTGCCGCTCCATGAGCAGCACCAAAATGGCACGCGGGACTTCCGCGATATCGATGATCTTCCCCGCCTTGTAGACCGTGTTGGTCGCCCGATCCACTTCCACATCCCCGCAGACAAGCCGCGAAGAGGCCTGCTTCACCTTGGCGGCGATACGCACCAGCAGCTCGTCGGGGTCGAAGGGCTTTTTGATATAGTCGTCCGCCCCCGAATCAAACCCCTTGGTCAACGATGCGATATCGGCAAGGGCCGTCAGGAAGATGGCCGGGGTCGCATCGTCGGCTTCCCGAAGCGCTTTGAGCAGTTCAAAACCGTTAAGCAGGGGGACGTTGACATCAAAAAGATAGAGATCGTACCGGTTTTCATAGGCACACTCCACCGCCTGTTCCCCGTCTTTGACCAGTTCCACCTCGTACCCTTCGCTTAGTAGCAGGTCCTCCAGCGTCACCGACAAGACCGCATCGTCTTCCAGTAGCAGTATACGGCTCATCCCAATGGCTCCTTTCTCAGCTCTTCACAGACCCGACGCTTGTGTTCGGTCCGGATTGCCGCCTTTTCAAATCCCGCTTTAATGACATCCTGGATATCGATCCCGTGTTCAAAAGTATCCGAATAGACCCCAAGGTCTTTGGCCCGCCGGGCAATAAGAGTATCTGTCCCGAGCCAATCACGGATCGGATAGTGCAGGGAAAGGGCTTTGAGAAAACGGTCACTGACCCTGACGGGCCGGCGTTTCTGTTTTTCCAGAAGACGATGGTAGCGCGTCGGAGCGTTGAGGGCGTTCAGAAGAGGGTTTATCTTAAGATGCAGACGATTGTAAAGCGCATAGAGGAAGCGGTACTCCTGCATCTCGGACGGACAAGAGGCACTTTTTTTGAGTTCGCGGACAATCGCCATAAAATCGGCAAACCCGATATTCAGCCCGAAAAGTTTGTCGAAGATGTCGAGCCGTATCCCGTAGTAGAGACCGTAGTGGGGATAGTCAGCGCGAAAAAGCTTTTCAAACTCCCCGAACTTCCGCTCCTTTGAAAGGTCGCTCAGGGGGATCTTCCGGCAGACCCGGATCGTCTCGGGTGCGATCTTAAAGGCAAAGCGGGCGGCAAACTGCATCGCCCGCAGCACCCGCAGGCTGTCTTCTTCGAATTTGTGTTCGTCGATATGGCGCAGCACGCCGGCCTGCAGGTCGGAAAAACCGTCCCAGTGGTCGAGGAGCTCCCCGGTAAAAAGATGGATCATCAGCGCGTTCATCGTAAAGTCCCGGCGGCGGGAGGCCTCTTGTTCATCCTGGATCGTCCGGGTCTCAAAGGCGGTATGACCGATGCCGGTCTTGGTCTCGGCACGGGGAAGGGCGAGGTCGAAGGCTTTCCATTTGTAGACATGAAAACTTTTGCCCGCCTGGACCGCCCCAAGCTCGTCCATCACCGCGGCAAAGGCCGTTTCATCCAGGTCATAGACTTCGATATCGAAATCGCAGCTTGCGATTCCCAGAAGAAAGTCCCGTACGCAGCCGCCCACGAAATAGGCACGGCGCGTATGCCGGGAAAGGAGTGTTTTTAAATGGGTAAAATCGTCTCGGTAGGCTTCGGGAAGAGTGAAGGGCCTACTTTTTGGAAGCGTTGATGGCATCAAGACGTTCGTCCGTGACCGAAAGGAGGTACTCCAGGAAGTTGATCGTCAGGTCGACCTTTGCGTCAGTGTTCTGGTTTTTGGGGGAGTTGAACCCTTCGAACATCACCAGGATACGCTCTTTAAGATTGCGCAGGAACTGCTCTTCGTCGCTCCGGCTGCTCTTGGCCGCTTTGGGCTTGGCAGGTGTGGTAGCGGGACGCGGTTTCATCTCGGCTTTGGGTGCGGTTTTGGCAGAAGGTTTCGGCGCCGGGTCGCTTGTGGGTTTTTCCCGGACCTCTTTGGCCGCCGCTTCGACCTGTTCGGTCACCTGCTTATGCTCCTCTTCGTTCTGAATATCCGAAAGTACCGACAAAACCACATCTTTTAGTTCCATAAAACTCTTCCTACCTTTACAGTTTCTTACGCTCAACGAGCCAAGCTCCTCTCATCATACGACCGGTCCTATTCAAAGACGAGCCAGCGCTCGAACTCCGCGTACTCTACCTCGGAATTCATCGTGATAAAGAAGTCCAGCATCTCCTGGTTGACACCGCTGTACTTCTCCTTGATGCCGCTAAGGCGTTTGACGGCGATACGGGCTTCCTTGTTCTCCGGATCGGTCTTCAGAATCTCCTGGTAGATCTTGAGGGCGTCCTCTTTGAGCCCCTGGGATTCGTAGACCGCCGCCAGCGTCGCCGTTTTAATCATGTCTTATTCTCCGGCAAAGCGGGCGATCACATCGCCCATTTCCCGGGTATTGCAGACCGTCTTGGCATCGAATGCCGCCAGGTCGCCCGTACGGTAGCCTTCTTTGAGGGCCCGCTTGATGGCGTTGTCGATCCGGTCGGCTGCAGCCCCAAGGCCCAGCTCGAAGCGGATCATCATGGAGGCGCTGGCGATCGTGGCGATCGGGTTGGCGATCCCCTGCCCTGCGATGTCGGGTGCGGATCCGTGGATCGGCTCGTAGACCCCTGTCGGTCCGCCCGTGGAGGCACTTGGCAGCAGACCGATGGAGCCGCTCAGCATACTCGCCTCGTCGCTCAGGATATCCCCGAAGATGTTCCCCGTCAGGATGACGTCGAACTGTTTGGGGTCACGGATCAGCTGCATCGCCGCATTGTCCACATACATATGGCTGAGCTCCACTTCCGGATACTCTGTGGCGATCCGCTCGACCGTCTCGCGCCAGAGTTGGCTGACGTCCAGGACATTGGCCTTGTCCACGGAGCAGATCTTTTTGCCGCGCTTCATGGCGATATCGAAGGCCACATGGGCGATACGCTCGATCTCTTCGACCGTGTAGACCATCGTGTTGTAAGCGCGGTCGGCTTCTTTTGCCTTGGGCTCGCCGAAATAGATCCCGCCGGTCAGCTCACGGACGACGACCAGGTCGACACCCTTGACCACTTCGGGCTTGAGGGTACTGGCGTTGACCAGTTCGTCGTAGACGATAGCCGGTCGGATATTGGCAAAGGTATTCAGTGCTTTTCTCAGCCCCAGAAGCCCCGTCTCCGGTCGCAGCTCACGGGCCAGGTTGTCCCACTTGGGTCCGCCGATGGCACCGAAGAGCACCGCATCACTGGCCAGACAGCCGTCGATCGTTGCCTGCGGAAGGGGCACGCCCGTCGCATCGATGGCCGCACCGCCCATCAGGTATTCGCTGTATTCAAAGACCACATCCTCTTTGGCGGCAACGGCATTGAGGACTTTGATCGCCTCGTCGACGATCTCGGGACCGATCCCGTCCCCTTTGATCACACCGATCTTGTACTGTCTGCTCATGCCAGGCCCATCTCTTTCTGTGCGTAGGGGATCAGCCCGCCCGCATCGATCAGCTCCTGCATAAACGGAGGGATCGGCTTAAAGGTGTAGGTCTCGTTTTTAGTCTTATTGGTCACGGTACCCTTTTCCGTATCGATCTCAAGCTCGTCACCCGTATCGATGCGGTCGGTCTCCGCCACTTCATAGATGGGTAGCCCCATGTTAAAAGAGTTGCGGTAGAAGATCCGCGCGAAGCTTTTGGCCAGGACGGCACCGATCCCGGCGGCCTTGATGGCGATGGGAGCGTGCTCGCGGCTGGAGCCGCACCCGAAGTTTTCGTCGGCGATGATGATGTCACCTTTGTTTACTTTGGAGGCGAAATCGGGGATATCCGAATCTTCCATCACATATTTCGCCAGGTGCTCCGGATCGGAGCTGTTAAGATATCGTGCTGCGATAATGACATCGGTATCGATGTCTTTTCCGAATTTCCAAGCTTTTCCACTTGATACTGCCATTTAAACGTCCTAAAAAAATATTTTTCTCTTATTCTAACAAACTGTGGGTTAGAGTAGCAGCTTCTGCATCAAAAATCCTTCACGTGATTTTAATCCTGACAATATCACGCTAATTTCACACGAACATCACATCTGTTTCACACCAAATACCTACACTGGGGAAGTTTCGGAAAAAATCATATGAAGGACCAGACATGTCTCTTACCAAAACACTCTATGCCCTCGGCATATCGGTTTTCTTGGTTTTCCTGACCGGGTGCAATACTCAAAGCAGTAAGGGGGACGGTACACAAACAGCCTCGACTTCACAGTCCCACACACTTGATCTCTCCCTCGCTTCCCTCTATTCAGGGGTCGTTTCCAAATCGACCGTTTCCAAAACCCTTTCGGCCGTGGACAGCATATTAAGCGGCGAACTCGAAGCCTACAACTACACGACCGGTGAAACAGCAACCTACTCCTGGAGTGCGACACTGGATGAGACGGCACTGAGTGTCACCTCCACAAAGACCGTAACCCTCACACCGGGGAGTTACCGCTTTTCCATGCTTCTTTCCAACGAAGGCTATCAGTATGCGGGTGAATCCTATGCCACGATTGTCGACGGCAACGCCACCGACATCCCCATGACCCTTGCCCCCGTGATCGGCGATACGATCATCGATGTCTCCGTCATCTCCACACTTGCAGACTACCATTTCAACTACAACGCGGCAGAGCTTGCCTCCCTGTCACTGCCAAAGCTCGGCATTACGGTGGACGGCGGGTTGGAACAGATTTTTACGATCAACCCCTCCACGGGCCTGACGGACAGCTATGTCAATCTTTCCGAAGGAGCCCACACGATCCGGCTGGCCCTTTATGACGGAACGAACCAGGTCGGTCGCTCGGTAGAGACACAGGAGAACGTTACGATCGTCGCAGGCTCTCCCCTGACCATGGATATCGTCCCGCTTCATGCCGAAACAGCTTTTACATTTAATACGATTGACGGAAATGCCACGATTACAACGGCTATTCCCTCTGAGATCGTCGATATCACGGGCCTGACCAACCTTCAGACGGTTTTCACCATCACCGACGGGGGAGCGAGCTACGAGCAGAACATGACGATCTATACAGAGAACAATATCACCTACGGAGCTGTTACGCTTGATTCCATAAACTACGGCACCTACGCCATGCAGCTTATCTTCAGCGATATTACCGCCCCGGCCAGTCCAATTGGGTCATGCCTGATGGATAACGTCATCCTGGATAAAAACGGCAGTACAGTCGAATGTGCCGTATCCATTACCACCCCGTCCCTGGCAAGCGGCAATATACTGGCAAGTGTCGGGATCAACGTCTATGATATGGCAGCCCTCCCGGTAGCGGGTGCCACGGTCTATGCCAACGGCGAGCTGATCGGGATAACAGGCAGCGGGACCTTTGGAACGGAAGGGTATCTTTCCGTAGACCTACCGGCCGGTGACGTACTTCTGCGAGCTGAGACCAACAGCAGTTACGGAGAAGTCAACACGACCCTGAGTGCACTGGATGTTAAAAATTTTGACATTGTTGTCAACCAAAGTGGAACGAGCACGCTCTTCGATCTTTTCGGTGACGGAAGTTCTGTTGCCCTCTATACATTTGACACCGATCGTAATGACATGGGAGGCTATTACGACACAAACTTTACAGGTACGACATTGACAAGCGCACATATTGACAATGGCGTACAGTTCCTTGCATTAGACGACCGGATCGAATTGACAACTGCCTTTCCGCCCCTCCCTGAGTACACGATTTCACTCTTTTCCGATGCGACGGAGTCTATCTACAGCGGGATCACTCATTCCGCAAGTTTTATAAGCTTTAAGCAAAACAGTGCTCTTAATCTGTCCATTTACCAAGACCGCTATGTTTTAGAGCATAACCAGTCCAACGGGATTGGCATACAATTAACGTCTGCATCGACAATCAGCTCTTTGGGCGGCGGATTCCATCATATTTCAGTCACAGCGGACGGTTCACAGATACGTATGTATCTTGATGGGGTTCTTGATGCCAATACCACTTACGACGGGACCATAGCCGGCCTCGGTTTTGGCGATCTCATCGGTAATAACCGGTATGATTCCAGCGGACACCCTCTGTATGATGCACCAAACGGTACGCTTGATCAACTAAGAATCTTTAACAGGGCGGTAACCCAAGATGAGATCACCCAACTTCTTAACGAGCAGTAATGCCCTTAAAACCGCACGCTTCGGGCCCCTCGGGGGCCCTATTTTAAGTAAACTTCCTGTCAAAAGAGGGTACTCTTTTGATATGAGAAAAAACTACCGGCTGATCTTTATGCTGCTGTTTGTCGCCTTCGGGGCGGTGATCGTCCTGACGACGTCACTGATCACCTACCGGGTCGAGTCCCAAAGTCTTCGGGAGGATTTCCTGGCCAGGGCGCAGTCGATCATCTCCATCAAACACGATCAGTTCGAAAAGTTTTTTAACCGCCCCGCCGAAGCGCTGGGCTACCTTGCGGCATCCCCGGAAACGCCGGCTTATCTCAAAGGGACGGACCGGGACGGCTTTTTAAAGCTCGCCGGTATGGTGCTCAGCAGCAACGACGACATTCTCCGCCTGACCCTTTCCCGAAGCGGATCGGACCACTCGGAAGTACTGGTCTACGACACGATGCGGCGGCAGTTTGACAAGAGCCTGATCCCTGCAGCCGCAGCACCCGGGAGCGAAGAAGCCGGAGAGCATGTATTTATCCGCCAGGAGACCTACGGCGGCAATACCACATTCAGTATCAATCGCACGATCCTTGAGGATGGAAAACGCCTCGGCGAACTCTCCTTGCTGCTGGACTTCACCCGGGTCGCCGCGCTTTTTGAGAGCTCCCCGGCCGGATTTATCCACCTCTGCGACGACCGGGGGAACTTCCTGGTCTACAACGACCGCCTCCTGGGCGCCAAAGAGCATAAAAGCATCTACGAGATCTTCCACGAGACGGCGGACGATATCCTCTTTTCGGATATCTACGTCGGGGAGAACATGTACGGCCGGACACTGCTTCTCGGCGGCGGGACGGAGTACAAGATCTTTATGCAGATGAACCGGGGGATCCTGGAGAAAAAACGGGAGAAGATCACAAGGATCACCCTCTACCTGGTCCTGGGCGTGCTGCTCTTCTCCCTTCCGGTCGCCTACCTTTTCGCCCTCGTACCCAAACGCCTTAACGATCAGATCGTGGAGAAAAACGACATGCTTCGCGAACTGAACGCCAACCTGAACGACCGTGTCCGCCAGGCGGTGGAAGCCAACCGCCAGAAAGACCGCATCATGTTCAACCAGTCCAAAAACGCGGCCATGGGGGAGATGATCAATATGATCACCCACCAGTGGCGCCAGCCCCTCTCCTCCATCTCGGCCCTGGCCTCCAAACTGAAGCTGATGGCCCAGCTGGGTCCGGTCGAAGGAAAAGCGCTCGAAGGCGAGATGCAGCAGGTGATCGACTCCTCGGTCTACCTCTCCCAGACCATCGAGGATTTCAAGGATTTCTTCAAACCCGACCGGGAGAAGGTCGACGTCATGCTAAAAAATGTCATAGAGGATGCCCTCAAGTTCTCCTCGCACCCGATCGCCATCGGCGGGATCACCGTACACAAACAGATCCGAAACGGCGGGGAGCACGTACGCATCTACAAAAACGAACTGGTCCAGGTGCTGATGAATATCCTCAAAAATGCCATCGATCAGCTGAACACGCTTGAATCGGACGAGAAGGATATTACGATCGCTACGGAGATCCGGGAGGGGATACTGCGGATCAGCGTCGAGGACAACGGCGGCGGAATCCCGGACAGCGTATTGCCCCATATCTTTGACGAATACTTTACCGCCAAGGAGGGCGGGACCGGACTGGGACTCTATATGAGCCGTATGATCATGCGGGAACGTTTTGACGGGAGTGTCGAGGCGGAGAATATCGCCGATAGCGAAGGGAATGCATCGGGGGCCAGGTTTGCCCTCACCCTTCCCCTGTAACGAGCTTATATCCCAAGCCGACGCTGTTTTTGATACAGTCGACGGGGAGTTTTTTTCGCAGGTTTTTGATCAGGGCGCGCAGGGCACTGTCGGTGACAAACTCGTCTTCCCAGATATAGCGTTCGATCGCTTCGGGGGAGAGGAGCTGGTTTTTCCGTTTGAGGAAAAACTCCAGCAGGCGGCTCTCCTTGACGGTCAGGGGGATCACGTCTCCCCTGTGGATAAGCTGTTTTTCGTGGTGATCGTAAAAGAGTTCGTGGCTGATGGGCTCGGGGCCTTCGGGAGCCTGGGCGAAACTTTTTTCCAAGGCTCCCAAAAGCGCCTCCCCTACAAAGGGCTTAACAAGATAGCGGGTGATGTTAAGCTCCACCGCATCGATCAGGTATTCCGGTTTGGTATGGGCGGTCATGATGATAATGGGGGTCGTCTGGTCGTTTTCGCGGATCTTTTTGGCCAGATCGATCCCGCTGAGGCCCGGCATATCGATATCGGTCAGAAGCACATCGATACCCCCCTCTTCAAAACGCTCATACGCTTCTGTCCCCGTCGCGACATCGATCACACGGCCGAATACCAGCTCCAGGTAGCCCGCAACGTTTTTTTTGACATCGGGATCGTCTTCGGCATATAGAACCGTCAGTGATTTAAGACGTTCGAGCAGCTTCTTCACCGGTCCCTCCAGTTATTGAATTTAGAAAGATTATATTCACTATTCAATAAAACTCTGCCGTTTTAACGGCAGGCTTCAGTGCCATAGCGGCCAGCGTAGCTTAAGGAACTTTGTTTCTTAAGCGTTATATAAAAAATGAGCTAACAAAGCCTATCAGGCCGCCGAATACTCCGCCCCAGACGACCAGCCATCCCAGGTGCTCCCTGATCATCTTCTGGATGATCTCCTTGACCATCTCGGGGGTCAGCTCTTCCAGACGGGCGGTGACGATCTTGTCCACCTTGGCCAGGATATCGTGGCTGAGGTTGCCCCCGGAGATATTCTCCCGCAGGGTCTTTTGGAAACTGGCACTGTTTGATATCTTGACCAGAGCCGCCTTCATCTTGGTCTCGAAGGGGTCCTTCAGGGGATCGAGGGCGTTGGCCCCGCCGAACATCCCGAGCATCGTCCCGAATGAGGACTCGAGCACCGCCCCTTTAAGGGATTCAAACGCGGGACCCATGTCGGTCTTGGCAAGGACCGGCTCGAGATTGACCTGGGCCCCCTCGTCTGCCGAACTGCTAAAAAAGCGCTCCAGGTTCTCTTTGGTAAAGAACTGGTTCATCATCAGCCCGTGGATCCCCAGCTTGAAATCCTCGAAACGGTTGACGATCACCCCCGAACCGTAGAGTCCGGGAACCCGTTCAAAGAGCATGTGCACGGCCAGCCAGTTGGTCACGGCACCCGAAAGGGCAAAAAGCCCGGTCATCAAAAAAAGATCCGACATTTCCGCAGGCACGACAAACGCCGCACCCACAATGACCAATGCGATCAGGTTGGTTAATATATTTTTTGACATTCTCATCCTTTATTCGATCCACGCTTCGCCGGGGCTTATCTCCCCCGCTTCGATCATCTCCCTGGCGATATCGGCGATCCGCTGCCTTGCCGCCTCCACATCCTTGGCCTTGACCTTGCCGGTCAGTTCCAGCTCGGAGAGGATCGTCGCCTTGCGTTTGGCACTCATCCCCCGGAGCATCGTCTCCTTCTGGGCATCATCCAAGCCCTTCAGGGCCAGGACAAGATCACGGGAATCGATTCGTTGATGCAGAAGCTGCATCTCTTTTTCACTCAGCATCGTCACATCCTCAAAGCCGAACATCAGCTCTTTGAGCGTCGCGCTCAATCCCGCGTTGCGGTCGGCGATATAGGCCAGGACCTTCCGGGCATCCTCCGGGGCAAGCCGGCTCAATATCTTTGCCACCCGCTCCTTGTTGCCCCACATACGGTCACTCCGGCAGCATTCCCATACCGTTTTTGATCTCCATCCACTGCTCCTCGCTCATATCCCGGTCGAAGTTGATAAACTGGTCGATCAGGTGCATGTTGGAGTTGAAGTTGTACTTCATCTTCAGCTCTTCGACCGAGCCCTCGACAATGGCGTAGTAGTTGAAATACTCCACGCCCGGGAACAGCTCCGCCTCGGGATCTGTATACTGCTCCTCGACGAACAGAAACGCGCGGTTTTCCATCATGGCCGACGTCGCCACGCCTTCGACATACGTCACGTCACGGGTCTTGGCATAGAAGTAGGTAAAACTCTCTTTGCCGAAAACGTCGCTTGTCTTGTATTCGTCATAGGCCGATTCGATATCTTTTTGAAATTCCGAGGAGAGTTTTTTATAAGAGACAATTGGTGCAGATTTGGCCACGATACGGCCGAAATTATCACGAAACTCTTTTTTTGCCACAATCTATCCTTATCGTTAATTTGATGGAATTGTAACAAAAAGAGGCTAGGAGGCGGCTAATTCAACATAGCCATAGCAATAGGGAGTATAAACTCTGCCGCATTACGCGGCAAGCGTAGCTAAAGGGGTTTTACTCCTTTAGCGTTTTAATTGGTTTACCGTAGAGAGCATTTCGTCACTGGTCGTGATCGCCTTGGAGTTGGACTCATAGGCGCGCTGACCTGTGATCAGGTCCGTCATCTCCTCGACCAGCTGGACATTGGAGAGCTCCACAAAGCCCTGGCGTGTCTGGCCGATACCGTTAAGACCCGGTACGCCCGTGATGACGTCGCCGCTGGCGGCGGTGTTGATGTAGTTGTTATCCCCCAGGGCGTGGAGACCGGCGGGGTTGATAAAGTCGGCCAGTTCCAGCTGGGCGATCTGGGTCGCCACGGTCTGGCCCGCCTGCATGACGGAGACTGTCCCGTCGGCACCGACCGTGATCTGGGTCGCATCGGCGGGAATGACGATCTCGGGGATCAGGCGATACCCATCCGTCGTAACGACGTTCCCGTTGTTATCGAGCTTAAAGCTCCCGTTCCGTGTGTAGCCCGTCGTCCCGTCGGGGAGTTCGATCTGGAAGAAGCCCCGGCCCGTGATGGCGATATCCAGGTCCCCTTCGGTCTCTTTGAAGTTCCCCTGGGTAAAGATCTTCTGGATGGAGGTAGGGCGGACCCCCAGACCCACTTCCATACCCGTCGGCGAGATCGTTGTTGCGGAGGTGGAGGTCCCCGCATACTGCATCGTCTGGTACATCAGGTCGGCGAACTCGGCGCGCTGTTTTTTATAGCCGACGGTATTGACGTTGGCGATGTTGTTCGAGATGGTGTCGATGGAGAGCTGCTGTGCCAGCATCCCCGTTGCGGCGGTGTAAAGTGATCGTATCATTTAGTCAGTCTCCTTTGTTAAGCTCGTGCGGCCAGTTTGTTGATGGCATCGCTGTTGAGGTCGTTCATATGGGCGTCCATGACCTTCTGGTACATCCCCACAAGCCGGTTGGTCTCGATGAGCGATGTCATCTCGCGCACGGCATTGACATTACTCTTTTCCACAAAACCCTGTTTCATCATAAAGTCCCCCGTCATCTGCTCCATGGGCGTATCGGCCATGTAAAGGCTGTTGCCCTCTTTTTGCATGTACTTGATGTTCTCGGGCCGGACCACCATCAGCTGGTCCAGGAACTCCGACGCAGTCAGGTCCGTTGTGTCACTCAGGTAGATCTCCCCGGCTCCTGTGACCGAAGGCGTACGGTCCGTAGGCAGGGTGATAAAATCGCCCCCCTCCGTATAGCCTGCCGGGAGTACGGGGAAGCCCTCTTTGGTCGTCAGCACGCCTGCCTCGTTGATCCGGAATGAACCGTCCCGTGTATAACGGATCCCGTTGGGCGTCTGGACGCCGAAGAAGGCATCCTGATCAGCCAGGGCCAGGTCCAGGGGATTGTCGGTCTTCTGCAGGGCCCCTACTTCGTGGGTCGTGTACTCTTCCACGACATGGGGGACCCGCACGATGGAACGGTTGAGGAATTTACTTCCCTCTTTTGTATTGTTGTCCAGGGGAAGGATGTCCCGCTTCTCCTGGAAAAGACGCATAAAATCGCCGATGACGACGTCGTCGCGCTTATAGCCGTTGGTGTTCAGGTTGGCGAGGTTGTTGGTCACGACGTCCAGTCGGTTAAACTGGGTGACCATCCCGCCGGTGTTGGAATAAAATCCTGTTTGCATTGATTGTCCTTCATATGCAGAATTTTTATAGTTAAAGCAACATCTATTCCAAGATATATTATGCTTATTCCAAAGGAGATTTATGCAGGGACTATTCGGGATGGTCAGTGCCGTCATGACCGGGAAGGTCATCGAGTACGACGACGGGAGTAAACAGTATCCGACTGCCTATATGAAAGAGATGACCGACTACCAGGTATGGCTTTCGGACACGGGACTTCAAGGGGATTTCCAGGCCGACAGGAAACACCACGGCGGGCCGGAGAAAGCGGTGCTCTTTTATGCCGCAGCGAGTTACGCCATGTGGCGGGAAACGTACGGGTTTGATTTCGGATACGGCTCCTTTGGCGAAAACGTCACGGTGACGGTCTGGGACGAGGAGAGCGTCTGCATCGGTGACATTTTCCAGATCGGGGAAGCGCTCGTCGAGGTATCCCAGCCGCGCCAGCCCTGCTGGAAGATCTCTTCGGTCCTGGAGGACAAGAAGATGCTTGGCAACGTCCTTGCTACGGGACGGACCGGATGGTACTGCCGGGTCCTTAAGGAGGAGTACCTACAACGCGGCATGACGGTCACGCTAAAAGAGCGCCCCAACCCGGACTGGACGGTCGCCCGTGCCAATGCGGTCATGAGACAAAAAAAAGAGCGGCCGTCAGAAGTCGCCGGGCTGCTCGCCCTGCCCCAGCTCTCCGACGAATGGAAAAAGGACCTGTAATAATGCGAAGCCTTATATGGATAGTTGCGGTGACACAAACGATCTTTGCTACCCAGCTCAATTTTGATCTCACACATAAAAAACCCTATGCCGTTACAAACGGGATAGATACACGTGTGGTGGAAGGTGCCGCCGATACGTTGATCGATCCCCCCTATGATAAGAAGGGCAGGCCAAAAAAAGAGAAACCCGATATGAACAGAAGCGGCCCCATCGACCTTTTCAAAGAGGCGCCGCCACCTGCTCCCTGAGCCAAATCCTTCTCAAATCCGCATTTTCGGCTTCCCGAAGAGGTAGCCCTGGACCATATCCACATCAAAACATTTCACCTGCTCAAGCACCTCCCGGGTGTGGATGTGCTCGGCCACCACTTTCACCCCGACCCGCTTGGCAAAGTCACTGATCGTCTGCACGATATTCTGGCTCTTGATATTGGTATCGATATCTTTGATAAACATCCCGTCGATCTTGATCTCATCCACCTCCAATGATGCCAGGCGGTGAAAATTGGAGTGTTCGGTCCCGAAATCATCGATGGAAATTCGATACCCCGCTTCACGCAGGTATTTGATCTGGTCGAGGTATTTATAGAGTTCGCTCGACTCTTCGTTTTCAATGATCTCGAGGGAGACCCTTCCCGGATCGACCCCGTATGTCTCACTGCGGTCTTTGAGGTATCTGGGGAGATACCCTTTGCTCAGGTCTTCCACCGTAATGTTGATGGAGAGTCCCTCTTCACGGTCTTTGATGACCCCGAAACTGCTGTTGATAATGCTGCGGGTGATCTCCGGGGTAAACCCGGAGACTTTGGCTGCTTCGATAAAGACCGAAGGCCGGATGATCTTGCCGTCGTCTTTGATCCGGGCAAGGGCTTCATACTTCACCACCCTCTCACTTGCCAGATCAAGGATCGGCTGAAAATAGGGGATCAAACGCTTTTCGTTGATCGCATTTTTGATCAGAAGGGTTGCCTGGGTGATCTCCCGCTGGCTCTCCTCGGTCTTGGATGTCGGAGAGTAGAGGTTGATCCGCTTGGTCCGCGTCTTGCGCGCCTCAAGGACCGCCAGGCTGGCCCGCTTGATCAGGTCCACCCCGCTTCCGTACGAAATACCGCATGTCGCACCGAAGTGGATCGGCATGTCGTCGACGGAGAGGGGGGAGGTGTTGAGCCGGGTCTGTATCTTTTTGGCGATCTTCTTGGCCAGGGTGATATGTTTTTCGCGAAAGAGGAAGACAAACTCGTCCGGACTGATCCGAAAGAGCGTCGCACTGCCGTTTTGCAGGCCCATCAGGTATTCGGCGAACTGCTTGACCAGTTTGTCGCTGAACTCGTACCCGTAGTTGATCTTGATCGTATTAAAGGAGTCGATATTGACGATCATCAGGGTATAGCGCTGCTGCTCCTCCAGGGCCTCTTTAAGAACGTTTTTGTTCAGGTACTCCGTCTCGATGTCGTGGGTCGAGAGGAAATGGATCCGTTTACGATAGGCCATCTCGTTCTGGACCAGGCGCTCTCTCACTTCATCATCCAGCAGCTTATCCTGGACCCGTATCCCCATCTTGTAGACCGACTGGAATATCTGCTCACGCTCCACCGGCTTGTATAAGAAGTCGTCGATCTCCGATTCAAAGGCCTTTTTCATATCGAGCCACTCCCGCGACCCGCTGATCATGATGATCTTCTGCTGCGGGTTGTTCGCTTTGATCACCTTCGCCAGCTCAAAACCGTCGACAATCGGCATCTTGGCATCGGTCATGATAATATCGTATCCGCCTTTCTGCTGATACTTGGTAATGCCCTCGTTGCCGCTGTTGGCAACTTCCACCTCCTTAAAAAGCCGTCCCAGGATTTTTTCCAGGACATTGGCGGTCTCCACATCGTCGTCTACCAGCAGGAGACTCATTCCGCCGACAACACTTTTTATCATTTCCAGTTCAGCCATCGTCCATCCTTTTATGGGAATCGAGGATACAGATGATAGGACAGTACTGTGTGAAAAAAATGTCCGGTTTTAAATTTTTTTAATGCCAAATGATTACAATGTATATTCCCGTATTTCGCTTAGTCCACCTTTTTACTAGGAAACAGCTATGAATACGAACCATCTTAAAAACTTTAACCTGATCATCGCAGACGACGACGATGCCTACCGAGAAAATCTCACGGCCATTTTGCAGCGCCATTTTACCCGTGTTATAGATGCAAACGACGGAAGCCGTGCTTTCGAACTCTACCGGGAAGAGCACCCCGACCTGATCATCACCGATATCAGCATGCCGGGACTTGACGGCCTGAGCCTGATCAAAAAGATCCGGGAGGAGGATCTTAAGACGAAGATCATCGTCACTTCCGCCCACCCCGACCGGCCCTACCTGCTTGATGCCATTCCGCTGCATATCGCACGCTTTATCGTCAAACCCTTTGAGTTTCCCGAACTGCTCGAAGCGATCACATCAAGCCTGGAAGGAGATCAAAACGGGGAGACGGTCACGGTCGAGCTCTTTAAGCACCGGTGCGGCGGAGACGGTGAGGATATAGAGTGCCGCTTTGACAGACAGAACCACACCATCTGCTGCGGAGAAGATACCCACGAGCTTTCCGCCAAGGAGTTCCTGCTGCTTGACGCACTGATACAAAACGGAAACCGCGTGCTGAGCTACAGCGCGATCGAGGATATGGTGTGGGAGGGGGAGTATATGTCTTCCAATGCCCTTCGTACCCTGATCAAAAAAGTACGCCAGAAGACCTGCCGCGACTTTATCAAAAATGTCGCATCGTTCGGCTACCGGGTCGATACCCGGCCGGCCCAGGATTAGATTTCGATATCGCCGTTTAGGATATCGTTCATCATCGCCCGGAGCTTCCGTGCCTGGTAATCCACCTCGAAGAAGCGCTCATAGACCGCTCTGGCATCGAGGGTAGGATTCCCGGAAAAGTCATACTTCTCCGTCCCTTCCACGTGGGGGATGCTGCTGTCCATCAGGGCAAAAAACTTCTCCCTGATCTCGTTATATTTTTTCATTTCGGCGCGGATCGCATCTTTTTCCATCATCAAAACCTTTTAATATCTCTCTGTAGGATTAGTATGCCTCGGACGAGGACTTTGAGTAAGTATCATATTCACAGGCACACGGTAAGCCGGGTTCTGTATTAAGTGACCATTTATCTACCGGCATATCTTACGATACCCGTTGAGCGAAGCATTGAATCATAGGACTTCAACCATATACTTCTTGCTGCGGACTGGGTTTACCAGGCGGAAAGGATTACTCCATTCCCCGGTGGGCTCTTACCCCGCCTTTTCACCCTTACCGGAAAACCGGCGGTATCTTTTCTGTGGCACTTTCCCTTGGATTGCTCCAGCCATCCGTTAGATGGAGTCCTGTCCTATTGCAGCCCGGACTTTACTCTTGGGTTGTGCCCAAGCGGTCACATCGTGTACCTGAGGGGGTATTGTAGCAGATTCCCGCTATCGGCTCCCCCGTTTCGCCGCTGTCACGGCCGCTTTTGACAAAAATCAGCTTGGAATGGTACTATTGCAAAGACGAGTCTCAAGAATCCCTCTTAAGAACGACCCGAATGCGGGCCGTTGTTCAGATCGATTCAAAATACGGATAGCCGGTCATCGTGCTTCCGCCATACAAGAAAGTTTATATGAGTGAAACAACCAAACGGTCCCCGCGCAGACGCCGGCCACGGCGCAGACGCACTTCGGGCCATACCCAACTTTTCGCCCAAGACCCCCTGATCAAGGAGGGGTTCACGGGCGACCTGGGCGATAATCTCTACCACGCCCACTACAACACCAAGTTCCTGGTCAAACTGCACAAACAGGGTGCCGACCCCGAATCGCCCCAGTGGCGCAGCGCCTACCGCTCCTTCGAAGGCGAAGTCTTCGAGGTATTCGTCTACGAACGCCTGCTGCGGTATGTCCGCGAACAGGGGACGGTCAAGAAGTTTATCGCCAAGATCCCGGGTACCAAGCAGCCCGAAGGGATGGGGCACACCGCCCTCATGCTGAATAAAAAGGGCCAGATCGTCTACCGGGTCCGATACAAGGACCTGGGCGAGTTCGATGCCCTTATCTTTACGGACAAGCGCCTCTATTTTGTGGAGATGACCCTGGTCAACTCCGTCAACAACCTCAGAAGCCGTCTGCCGAAGAAAAAAGCGCTGCTGGAGCTCCTCTTCCCCAACTACGAGGTCCACTCCCTGCTGGTCGTCAACGAAGGGACGACCGGCCAGTCGCGCCTGCCCAAATACGCCAGCGTATGGGAGAGCAAAGGGATCGATACCCAGCCGATCTTCGACTG
Source organism: Campylobacterales bacterium (assembly GCA_050297855.1). Lineage (GTDB taxonomy): Bacteria > Campylobacterota > Campylobacteria > Campylobacterales > SZUA-545 > SZUA-545. Next base: position 110,574 of record JBNKTC010000004.1, on the reverse strand, counting down.
GATCGCCGGCGGTAAAAAGAGACGCCCCCAACGCTTTAAGCAGGTCACCCATCCCAAGATCGTCACCCCCTCCGACCTGGATGTCCGGACCTTTAAGTATTACGATACGATCACCTGGATATTCCACTCCCTGAGGGGCAAAGACGGGAACCCTATGAACCTCCACTTCTTCCGAAGCGAGAAGTTCCGGCGTTTCCACGACCTCTACACCAAGGTCTATATCGGGACGATGACGGGAAAAGAGTTCTCCCTGCTCTACCCCGATGCGCCCAAGTGCGACCCCTTTGTCTATATCGCGATCGAAAAGGACCCGATGAACGGCGAATCGTTCCTCACCTACTTTCACTTCAAGGGACGGAAAAACCTCGACAATATCCGGATCAAAGACGGGCACCCGACCGTAGCCAAAAAAGACCCCATGGGGATCACGGTCACCGAACTGAGTCACCTCTCACGCGTTGTCCGCCCTTCCCATCACTTCACCCACAAGCAGGTCGAGACCCTGGCGAAAATGCTCGAACATGAAAACAGCCGGGAGGCCAAGCCTAAAAAGGCCTAGCGTTTCGCTTTACGCTTCGCCTTCTTCTTCGCCCGGTAATCGGTGGCGAAATGGTCGGTAAAGAGCAGCAGTACCGGCAGGATAAAGAGGTCCGTCAGCAGGGACATGAGAATAAGGATCCCCGCATACTGACCGATCAACTCCAGTGTCGTAATCCCGCTGAGGATCAGCGTCATAAACGTAAAGGCCAGGTAGAGACTCCCGATTACCACCGGGATCCCGGCATAGAAGAACACACTCTCCAGCGCCTCTTTTTTTGTGTGCTTGAAGTGACGCGAGATATAGTATTTGTAGACAAAGTGGATCGTGGCGTCACTGGCCAGTCCCACGGTAATGGTCATGGCAATGAGGATCTCCAGTGAGATAGGCACCTGCATAACGAGCATCGTCAGCGTAAACCAGATGATCGGGATCGCGTTGGTCATAAAGGCGACAAAGACCATAAACATATCCTTGATGATCGACCCCATGATCAGACCGATCAGGACCAGGGCAAAGAGCAGCGAAGTACTCAGGATCACCGTGTTATCGTGCTTGGCGATGCTCAGGATACTGTCGATATCGATAAAGTAGAGGTCGATCCCCTGCTGTTTGGCAAAATCACGGATCCAGAGGATCATCTCGGCCTTTTTGGTACTGTTGGCCTTAAGCGTGATCGTCATCTTCAAAGTCCCCTCCCCCAGGACCTCACCTTCGGTCCGGTAGAGCTCCAGCAGGAACAGGTAGCGGTCGACATCACCCAGCTCCAGGGCATCCCCTTTCTCACCTTCCATATGTTTCATCAGCATGATCGTCGAATAGAGCGACTGGATGCTGCTCACCCCATCAAAACGGCTCCCGAGCTCTTCAGCCAGCCGTTTTTGCATGCGCATCTCTTCAAGCCCGATCTCTTCATAGGGGATCTCCAGTTTGATGATGTCGTTGCGGTCCTTGTTGACAAAGAGCTTGGACGGGAAGGAGAATATCTCGTAAAAGGAGATGACGCCTACCGTCAGGGTCAGAAGCAGGAACATATAAAGATAGCTTTTTTTATAGTGGATCTCCCGGTTGGCAAGGAAGCGGCTGAATTTGGCAAAGACCACCTCTTTGGTCTTTGCCCGGAAGTAGCTCATAAACGCCGGCAGGAACGTAAAATTGAGCACATAGGCGATCACGGATGCCAGTACGGCGCTCAGGCAGAGGAGCCGGATGATCTCCGAATCGATAAAGATCAGTGTCCCGATCCCCAGCAGCGTCGTCACTGTCGTCCACATAGCCGGTTTGACGTTTTTGCTGATGGCGATATTGATCGCAGTCAGGTTATTCGAACCGGTGTGTTTGTTGACGTGCCAGCGGTAGTAGATGTAGAGAAAATCGAGCAGCGAGATACTGATCGTGATCAGGGTCATGGCGATATGGATATGGACTCCCGGCAGCACCAGCTGGATCACGGCGATCGTCAGAATAAGGGTAAACGCCACGATAAAAAAGGCCGCCAGAGGAGCCAGGATCGACCGGAAGACCAGCCCCAGCATCACCATCAGCATCACCATGATGATCGTATAGACCCCCACGTAGTCCATATAATCCATCAACGCCTCCTGGACCACCTCCACATCAAACGTGAATGGAAGCGCCCCAAGCTCCAGTGGGGTGTCGGAATTGACGTAGAAATAGACGCGACGGTAGTCGGGGCTGATAAACTGCTCGTACTGCGGATAAAAGGCCTGAAGCACCTCTTTCTGTTCCTCCAGAGGAAGTTCGGCAAGGTTGACCACTTTTAAAAGCTCGGAGCCTTCACCCGCCTTCTCTTTAAAGACATGGTTCTCGCTGAAGAGCGAGTGGACGGAGAGGACACCGGACTGTTTTTTCAGCAATTCGTCAAAGACCTTCAGCTCTTCCAGCTTGTTATGGAAAAAGAGCGTGTCCCCCAGGTAGACGTTCACCTTGGTCGTATAGTGGGGTTCCAGCGGGACGGCGACGGTCCGCTCCAGCTCTTTGCTGTCTGTCAGCCAGAACTGTGTGTCGGAGCTGACGATATCAGGCTTGATTACAAGAAGGGAAGCGGCCACGGTCAGAAGCGTCGCCAGGATGATGGGGACACGCCGTTTGACCACTTTTTTGAGGTAGATGGTCATGTTGGGGGTATCGTAGTACATGCTATTTCTCTCTTCTTAAAATAATAAAATAGGGACGTTTGTAGACGTCTATCTTCTTGGCCGCTTCGGCGATCTGGCGGATCTTTTTTTCAATGGAAGGGGTCGGGCGCACCCCGCCGGTATCGGGCAGCTGGTTGTTTACCATTACCTCTTTTAATACCGTAAACTGGTACTCCTGTCCATAGATGTACCGCATCAGGTTCATGGAGTCGTATTTTTTCAGTTTGTACATATAGATATAGTAGGTGTAGCGCTTTTTAAGCCGATCGTTGGAGGTGACCCACTTCATGTACTCCTTGGAGAGCGTACACATCGGGTCGACAAAGACATGGACCTCTTTCTTTCCCTCACCGTAGGTTATGGCATACGGTTTGATCTCTTCCAATATGGGGCGAAGTTCCGATTCGGGCAGTTTTTTATGTCCGCTTCCCGCTGCTAAAAGCGAGTGCATAAAAAGTACGAGGAGAAAAAGCAGCACTTTTTTCATATATCTATCCTGTATGTCAAACAAACTGGGCGTACTATAACATGATGTAATAAAAACGAGGTGAAGTTTACTGCATCACTTTTAGGCAAAAGTGACAAGATTGTAGTAGGTATCCGGAAGAAGTCGGGGGAGCAGCGCTCCCCCCAAAAGGGTTATTTACCCATTGCCTCGAGGGCGTATTTTTTACCGAGTTCGTATGCTTTTTTGTTGGCATCGTGAACTTTCGGCGGTACTTTGGAGAGCATTGTGTCGATCAGGGACTGCTCGTCCAGTACGTTAGTCATTGTGTTGGCGATCGCCAGGGCGATAACGGATTGTGTAATAACGTTACCGACTTCCTCTTTGGCGATAGTAATAATGGAGATCTCGTGGATGTTCCATTTTTTTCTGTCTTCGTCAGTCGGGTTGACCAGGTTAGGGTCGACAACGATCGTACCGCCCGGTTTTACACCGTTTTTGAACTGGTTATAACTCACATCGGCAACGGAGAGCATAAAGTCGATCTCACCTTCATTTGCGTAAGGGTATCGGATCTCATCGTCATCCAGAGTGATGTCAACAACCGTAGGACCGCCACGGACCTGGGACGTATATGTCGCCGTCTTCAGTCCGTAACCGCCGTTTTTGATCTTACAAGCAGCCATAATCTCACCGGCGAGCAGGACACCCTGCCCACCTACACCTGTAAAGCGTAAAGTATGTCTCATTGCTGCTCCTTAAATCTTTTTCACAAAGTCGTCTTGTGTAATCTTCTTGCCGCTTTGCGCCGCTTCGATTACCTTGTCGTACAGGTCACAGTACTCGTCCTGCTCTACCTGTCGAAGAACGCCGGTAGGCAGTTTGTTGAGTTGCTCCTCTTCGCTCAGTGCATCGTATTTCTTTTTGGAAATCGTGATGCTGTCGATCCAGGAGAGGTTTTCCATCGCACTGTTCATCTTATTCTTTCTACCAAGGTTGACGTGGCAGTTTGACAGGATGTCAAAGAAAGAGAACCCTTTGTGCTGGAAACCGGCAACGAATACTTTTTCAAGTTTTTTAGGATCAAGCATGGACTCACGTGCTACGAAAGAGGCACCCGCGCCTTCCGCCAGTTTACACGCATCAAATGTTGGGTCGATGTTCCCGTTTTTCGCCGATACACACCACATACCCTGAGGTGTTGTCGGGGAGATCTGGGAGTTTGTCAGACCGTAGATGAAGTTGTTGATCAGGATGAAGTTCAGGTCGATGTTACGTCGGCACCCGTGGATCGTGTGGTTACCACCGATCGCCAGACCGTCACCGTCACCTGCAACAACGATTACGTGCTTGTCAGGATTGGCAAGCTTGATACCCGTTGCATACGCTACCGTACGACCGTGTGTCGTGTGGACCGTATTACAGTTGATGTAAGAACTGAATCGACCGGAACAACCGATACCGGAGACGACACAGACGTCGTCCATGTTCCAGCCCACCTTTTCGATCGCTCGAACAACAGATTTAAGGATAACACCGTCACCACAACCCCAACACCAGAGTGTTGGCATCTTATCTACACGTAGATACTCATCATAGTTAAAAGCCATTAGAACATTCCTTTAACATTTTCTACCATCTCAGCAGGTGCGATCGGTCGACCGTTTGCTTTGAGAAGTGTTGTAAAGTCATCGCGTTTGATGACACGCTCGATCTCTTTGGAGTATTGACCCATGTTCAGCTCAGTAACAAAGATCTTGTCTTTGAACCGCTCACCGATCTCCTTGAGTTTTTTCGCAGGGCTTGGCCAGAGCGTGATCGGTCGGAACAGACCCGCCTTGATCCCTTCTGCACGAAGTTTCTGGACCGCTTCGTACGCACCCAGAGCGATGGAACCGTATGCGATAACACATACTTCAGCATCGTCCATCAGGACCTCTTCGTAATCCGGCAGATCGTCCAGACCGTCGTTTTCGGCAGCAACGTTGTTGATCTTGCCGACGAGACGTTTGATGTTGAAGTCACACTGCTGTGCATCTTCTGTAGGGAAACCTGTTGCACCGTGGTGCAGACCGGTAATGTGGTAACGGTACCCTTTAAACATCGGGTTAAGAACCGCCGGTTTGTCCATTTCTGCTTCGTACGGCTTATAATCTTCCGGTTTGCCGTCGAATGTCGCACGGTTAACGATGCTTGCTTCTACCTCTTCAAGGTCAGGAAGGACCGCTTTTCCGTGCATGTGACCGATTGTCTCATCCAGGAGGACGAAAACCGGTGTCATATATTTTTCAGCCAGGTTAAACGCCCGGACTGTCTGAGTGTAGCACTCTGTAAGGCTACCGGCACACAGCGTGATAGACGCGTAATCACCGTGTGTAGGATACTGCGCCTGGCCGATATCCGCCTGGGATACACGAGTCGGAAGACCTGTGGAAGGGCCCCCACGCATAACGTTAACGATTACCAGTGGAATCTCAGCGATAAAGCCCAGACCGATCTGCTCCGCTTTGAGGGAGATACCGGGGCCGGATGTCGCCGTATAGGATTTTACACCGGACATGGAAGCACCGAGTGCTACGGAAATACCTGCGATCTCGTCTTCCATCTGGATAAACTTCCCGCCAACTTTCGGCAGAAGGTCGGATGCTTCGTGCATAACTTCCGAAGAAGGCGTAATAGGGTACCCACCGAAGAAACGTGCACCGGCATCTACAGCTGCTCGTGAAGCCAGCTCATTTCCTGTTGAAATTACTTCTCTTGCCATTATCTCTCCTTATACACCAGGTTCTCTAAAGTTGTTTGCCTTGATCGCCTCGGCGCGGGCTTTTGCCGCATCAGTCAGCTTGGCAAACTTGAATTCGCTCTTTTGTGCAACATAGATTGCAAAGTCCGGACAGGCTAGTTCGCAGTCGTTACAACCGATACAATCTTCCGGCCGGATGATCTCAACCATCGCACCGAGTGTGGAGGTCGGATCCGGTCTCATTACCAATGTTCCTGATGGACATACGGATACACAGATGTCGCACGCTTTACAGCGAGACTCATCCATCCATACAGGTGTGTTCGCAGGGGCTGTCATAAATCCCATACTATTCTCCTTTATTTAGTATCAAAGTTGCCCGAAGTATGCGTTAGACATTACTCCGTTGTTTAGCGTATTGATCTTTTTGAACCAAAACTATCGGTAACACTAAGTATAGCCAAGATGGCGTAAATACGCTTTTAAATCCACATAAGCTTTCCCAAAAAGGGGATGTGTGTTCCGAAACGACACACAAATATGTGTACTTATGTAACTTTTGTATAGTTTCTTCACACTTAAACCACAAGGGAGTATTTAATATGCCCCCGATGTGTTACAAATTTTAACTATTTCTCCTCCGCCCCCATCTTTCCGATGGCGCAGGATACAAAACTTTTTGCCTTGGTCTCGATCGTGGCAAAGGTACCGAGTTCATCACCGACCAGGGGATAACCGATCTTTCGAAGGGCGAGCTTGAGCGCCTCTTCCCTGTCTGGATCGATATCCAGCGTTATCTTTCTTGGTGTGACATCCAGGTCCACTTCCACTTCACCGAAGCCTTCGGCCAATGATTTTTTCAGTGTACTGGCGCATCCGCCGCATTTAACATTCTGTACTTCGTAAGTTTTTTGCATCGTGACGTCCTTACATACGGGATACGGGTTCTCCCGATGTAGACAATATAGTGATTTAAGATTAAGAAAAGTTTAGATTATAAGAGGAGTCTCCCCGCCTTGAAACGGCGGGGAGGAAAAGGTGGATTATTTACCCATTACTTCCGCAACGGCTTTGCCGATATCCGCAGGGGATACAACGACTTTTACACCCGCTGCTTCGAGGGCTGCCATTTTTTCCTGGGCCGTACCGGCACCGCCGGAGATGATCGCCCCGGCGTGACCCATACGTTTCCCTTTAGGAGCCGTCTGGCCCGCGATAAACGCGACGACCGGCTTCGTGATGTTCTCTTTGATGAACTTGGCTGCCTGGATCTCCAGGTCCCCGCCGATCTCACCGATCATGACGATCGCTTTTGTCTCAGGGTCTGCTTCGAACATCGGAAGCAGTTGTTTGTAAGAGAGCCCGATGATCGGGTCACCGCCGATACCGACGGCTGTCGTGATCCCGAACCCTTCCTTAACGACCTGGTTGGACGCTTCGTATGTCAGGGTACCGGATTTGGAGATCAGACCGACATTCCCTTTTTTGAAGATGAATCCGGGCATGATCCCGATCTTGCACTCTTCTGCTGTGATGATACCCGGGCAGTTCGGTCCGATTGTCATCGTCCCTTTTTTAACAGCGTATGCTTTGGCATACATCATATCTTTGACCGGCGCACCTTCGGTGATGATAACGGCCAGTTCGATACCCGCATCGGCCGCTTCCATTACGGCGTCGGCAACGAATGCAGGCGGAACGAAGATCATCGAAACGGTCGCACCGGTTTTAGTTACGGCTTCCTCGACTGTATTGAATACCGGCTGACCCAGGTGCTCCTGACCGCCTTTACCCGGAGTGACACCCCCAACGATCTTTGTACCGTAAGCGATACACTGTTCAGCGTGGAACGTACCCTCTTTACCTGTAAAACCCTGTACGATTACTTTTGTATCTTTATTTACCAGAATACTCATCTAAATTACGCTCCCTTCGCCGCAGCAACAGCTTTTTTTGCACCGTCTGCAAGGTCAGTAGCTGCGATAATGTTGTCGATTCCCGCGTTATCGAGGATCTCTTTGGCTTCCACCGCGTTCGTGCCGTCAAGTCGTACGATAACCGGTACTTCGACTTTCGTCAGTTTTGTCGCTTCCAGGATCCCGTTGGCAACACGGTCGCATCGGACGATACCACCGAAAATATTGACAAAGATCGCTTTGACGTTCGGATCGGCCAGGATGATCTCAAACCCTTTGGCAACGGTTTCGGCATTCGCCGTACCGCCGACATCCAGGAAGTTGGCCGGCTGGCCGCCTTCGTAGTTGATCGTGTCCATCGTACCCATCGCAAGACCGGCACCGTTGACCATACAGCCGACGTTCCCGTCCAGTTTGATATAGCTCAGGCCGTATTTGCCCGCTTCGATCTCCGTCTCTTCCTCTTCGGAAAGATCACGCATCTCGGCTACCGCACTCTGTCGGTAGAGGGCGTTGTTGTCAAAGCCCATCTTCGCATCAAGGGCCAGGAACTTACCGTCGCCTGTCTTGATCAGCGGGTTGATCTCGATCATCTCCGCATCGTGGTCCATGTAGACTTTATAGAGTGCGTTGGCAAACTTGATAAATGCACCCACTTCCTCTTTTGGAAGGCCCAGACCGAATGCCAGCTGGCGTCCGTGGAAGCCCTGGAAACCGATCGCCGGATCGATCGCCACTTTGATGATCTTCTCAGGTGACTTGGCCGCCACCTCTTCGATCTCCATACCACCCTCCGTGGATGCCATCATGACCGGCATCTCGGAAGCACGGTCAAGGACCATACCAAGATAGTACTCGGACTTGATATCCGCACCCTCTTCAATATAGACTTTCTGGACCAGTTTCCCCTCAGGTCCAGTCTGGTGTGTTACCAGCTGCATCCCGATGATCTCTTTTGCCAGCTCACGTACCTCTTCGGTAGACTTGGCAAGTTTGACACCCCCGCCGAGTCCCCGTCCACCGGCGTGGATCTGCGCTTTGACAACCCAGATGCTTCCGCCCAGTTCCTGAGCGGCTTTTACCGCTTCATCGGGAGTAAAAGCGACGTGGCCGCGCGGTGTAGGCACACCGTATTTTTTAAATAATTCTTTTGCTTGATATTCATGAATATTCATACACTAATTCCTTTCTATAGGTATTTTCTCCTTGTTTCCGAGCAAAGCCCGGAAACAATTCCTCTCACTGAAGCCCGACTGCAGAGTCGGGGATCAATGTCCCCTTATGCCTTCGGCCCGGTCATATTTTCCGGTACGACATACTTGTCGAACTCTTCGGCAGTCAGAAGACCCAGCTCGATGGCTGTCTCTTTCAGCGTGGAGTTGTTTTTGTGTGCCGTTTTGGCGATCTTGGCCGCATTTTCATACCCGATATGCGGGTTAAGCGCCGTGACCAGCATCAGCGATTCGTTCAGGTATCGGTCGATCGCGTCGCGGTTCGGTTCGATACCGACGGCACAGTTGTCGTTAAAGGAGACGATGGAGTCGCTCAGCAGACGCACGGACTGCAGGAAGTTATATGCGATCACCGGCTTGAATACGTTCAGCTCGAAGTTACCCTGGCTGGCCGCAAAACCGATCGCCGCATCGTTCCCCATGACCTGGCATGCCACCATCGTGACCGCTTCAGACTGTGTCGGGTTGACTTTACCCGGCATGATGGAGCTTCCCGGTTCATTCTCGGGGATGGAGATCTCCCCGATACCGCATCGCGGACCGGAGGCCAGCCATCTGACATCGTTGGCGATCTTCATCATGTCCGCTGCCAATGCTTTGAGGGCACCGTGGGCAAAGACGAGGGCGTCATGGGATGTAAGGGCGTGGAACTTATTCGGCGCCGTGACGAATTTTTTACCCGTCAGTTCGCTCAGTTTGGCCGCTACGCGTTCGCCCAGTTCGGGGTGCGCGTTCAGACCCGTACCGACAGCCGTACCGCCCAGGGCAAGTTCACGGACCGCTTCCAGGGAGTCGTTGGCCATCTTTTCGCACTTGTTCAGCATCTCGACCCAGCCGCTGATCTCCTGGCCAAGCGTCAGGGGCGTCGCATCCTGGAGGTGCGTCCGGCCGATCTTCACGATACTGTCGAATGCTTTGGATTTCTCTGCCAGTGTCGCTTTCAGTTTGGCGATAGCCGGCAGCAGCTGATCTTCAACGGCAGTGACCGCGGCGACGTGGAGGGCCGTCGGATAGGTGTCGTTGGAGCTTTGGGACTTGTTGACATCGTCATTGGGGTGGACCAGCTTCTCTTTGGTAAAGTCGCCGCCCAGGATTTCCGTCGCTTTATTGGCAAGGACTTCGTTGTTGTTCATGTTGGACTGGGTACCGGACCCTGTCTGCCAGACGACCAGCGGATAGTTGTCATCCAGTTCGCCCGTCAGGGAGATGTCTGCGGCTTTGGCGATGGCATCGGCTTTGGCCGCGTCCAGTTTGCCCAGGTCTTTATTCACCAGGGCGACCGCTTTTTTCAGATACGTAAACGCCCGTGTGATCTCGATCGGCATCGTTTCCGTACCGATCTTGAAGTTCTGGATACTTCGTTGCGTCTGTGCAGCCCAGTATTTATCCGCCGGGACCTGCATTTCGCCCATCGTATCCTTTTCGATTCTGTATTCCATCAATTCGCTCCTAAATTAACTGAAAAATTTGTTTTTATTCAGTACTTCGATCATGCCCTGGACAGACTGGACGGAGTTGGCGAACATCTCGGTCTCTTTCTCTGTCAGTGTCACTTCCAGGATCTCTTCGACCCCGTTGGCCCCCAGTACGATCGGAACGCCGGAGTAGACATCGTTGTAGCCGTACTGCCCCTGCAGGTAGGCTGCACACGGATAGATCTGCTTGGCATCTTTGAGGATCGCTTCACACATCAGGGCTGTCGCTTTTGCCGGTGCATAGTATGCGGAACCTGTCTGGAGATATTTTACGATCTCTGCACCGCCGTGTTTCGTTCTTTCGACGATCTCGTCGATGTCGGCCTGGGGCATGACATCCGTCAGCGGTACACCGGCAACGGTGGAGTAGCTCTGCAGCGGGACCATCGTATCGCCGTGGCCGCCCATGACCGTCGCACGGATCTGGCCCGCACCGTAACCCAGTTTTTCATAGATGAAGCTCGCCATCCGGGCACCGTCCAGGATACCCGCCATACCGACGACCTTGGACGGATCAAAACCGCTCTCTTTAAGGGCGACGTATGTCATGACGTCCAGCGGGTTCGTGACAACGATCACGATCGCGTCGGGAGCATATTTCTTCGTATATTCCATGACCGAACGCATGACTTCGGCGTTGATCATCAGCAGGTCATCCCGGCTCATTCCCGGTTTTCGGGGACTCCCCGCCGTAACGACGACGATGTCGCTTCCGGCGATATCGGACTGCTCTTTGGCGACACGGACGACCGTGTGGCTTCGGATAACCGCGGAGGCCTGGGACATATCCAGGGCTTTCCCCGTCGCGATATCCTGTTTGTTATCGATCAGGACGACTTCGTGGGCCGTACCGTTCATAGCGAGGGAGTACGCTACCGTTGAACCTACGTTACCGGCACCGATAATTGATACTTTTTTTCCACGTCTTTGCATCATATTCCTTTAATTTTTCTCGTTCCAGGCTCATACAACCAAGTACTTTAATCTATTAATTTGGGATACATATTACTGAAAATCCCGTTTGTATCGGATAAAACCGTAACAATTAACAAAATACAGCACTTTTGAGATGTATCAACCCGAAACACTTTGTTAGAAACGGCAGATGGGCAAAGCCCACCTGCCTGCGCTCGCCGCTAGGGCACTGAAGCTAGCCTCCAGGCGGAGGCAGAATACAGTTCGTCATGGACGAGAAGTGTGTCGTCCCGTAACAGGGACGACACGGTTTTAGATAGCGTCGATGATCGCGTTCAGCGTTGCGGAAGGACGCATCGCTTTTTCAGCTTTTGCGTCATCCGGATGGAAGTAACCGCCAACATCCTGCGCTTTGCCCTCTACGGCAAGAAGCTCGGACATGATCACGTCTTCTTTTTCTGTCAGTGCTTTGGCAACCGGTGCGAATTTCGCAGCCAGTTCAGCATTGTCGGACTCGGCAAGTGCCTGCGCCCAGTACTGCGCTACATAGAAGTGGGACGCTTTGTTGTCCGGCTCACCGCATTTACGGCCCGGAGCTTTGTTGTTGTCAAGGTAACCCTGGTTCGCTTTATCAAGGGCAGCTGTTACCGCTTTGAGTTTAGCGTCCGGGTTCTTCTGTTCGATCATTCTCAGAGACTCAGCAAGAGCCAGGAACTCACCAAGGGAATCCCATCTGAGGTGACCTTCCGCCAGGAACTGATCAACGTGCTTAGGCGCAGAACCGCCCGCACCTGTTTCAAACAGACCGCCGCCGGCGATCAGTGGAACGATGGAGAGCATCTTCGCAGATGTTCCCAGCTCAAGGATCGGGTACATGTCTGTCAGGTGGTCACGGAGAACGTTACCGGTTACCGCGATCGTGTCTTTACCTGCACGGATTCTCTCGTTTGTGAAACGTGTAGCAGACGCGATATCCATAAAGTGGATCTCAAGACCGTCTGTATTGAACTCCGGCATATATTTTTTGACTTTGGCGATCATCTGCGCATCGTGTGCACGGTTTTCATCCAGCCAGAAGACAACCGGGATCTGCTCGATCTGACCACGTTCGAATGCAAGTCGGATCCAGTCTTTGATCGGGATATCTTTCGCTCTGGACATTCTCCAGATATCGCCTTTTTCACAGTCAAAGCTCATCAGTTCCGTACCGTCTTCAGCTGTAACAGTTACTTTACCGGCTTCTGGCAGTTCGAATGTTGTCGGGTGGGAACCGTACTCTTCCGCTTTCTGAGCCATCAGACCGACGTTTTGCATTGTACCCATTGTTGTAACGTCGTACTGCCCGTTTTTAACACAGTCAGCTACCATCTCTTCGTGGAACATCGCGTAAGTGGAGTCTGGAACAACTGCTACAGTTTCCAGTGCATCACCGTTACGATCCCACTGTTTACCACCTTCACGGACAACGACCGGCATGGAAGCATCGATAATGATGTCGTTGGACGCGTTGAAGTTTGTTGTCCCTTTGTCGGAGTCAACCATCGCGATCTTAGGAGCGTCCGCTTCGACAACCGCCTGGAAAGCCGCTTTGATCTCAGCTTCTTTCGCGTGACCTTTGATCTTCTTTTCAAGGTCGGACATACCGAGGTTCGGGTTGACACCCAGCTCTTTGAACGTGTCTGCATACTTTTTGAATACATCTTCGAAGAAGATCTCGAAACCGTGACCGAACATGATCGGGTCAGAGATTTTCATCATTGTCGCTTTAAGGTGCAGTGACCAGATCAGGCCTTTTGCTTTTGCATCTTCGATTGTCTGCTTATAGAATGCACGAAGCGCGTTAACAGACATGAACGTACCGTCAAGGACTTCACCGTCCAGTGCTGTAATAGAAGTCAGTTCTTTACCGTTCAGGGCGATTGTTACTTTTTGACCTTTGTCCATAGTAACAGACTGCTCGTTACCGTAGAAGTCACCTTTTCCGCCCATGTGTGCAACATATGCTTTGGAGTTCTCAGCATACGGCTTGAGTCGGTGTGGGTTTTTCTTAGCGAAGTTTTTAACCGCTTTAGCCGCACGACGGTCGGAGTTACCTTCACGAAGTACCGGGTTAACCGCAGAACCGAGGCATGTTGCATATTTCGCCTGGATCGCTTTTTCTTCGTCATTTGCAGGGTTCTCAGGGTAGTTAGGGATATCATAACCCTGACCTTGAAGTTCTGCAATACAGTCTTTCAGCTGACCGACAGACGCCGAGATGTTAGGCAGCTTGATGATGTTACCTTCAGGTTTAAGAACCAGTTCACCCAGTTTAGACAGTTCGTCTTCAGCTTTTCCCATTGCTGCAAGAACACGGCCAGCCAGTGAAATATCGCGCTGTTCCAGTTCTACACCGCCGGCAGCACAGAACTTTGCCGCCATAGGAAAGAATGAGTAAGTTGCCAAAGCCGGAGCTTCGTCAATTTTTGACCAAATAATAGTTGACATGTTTAATCCTCTTTTTCATGAAGTTTCTAACACTTTATGTGCCAAATTGTAACATCACTAAGCACTGTTTCCTATCATTTGTGTGAAAAAATTACCTACAGAGGAGAAAAATATGGGTAATGTGTTTCGTTATTTCCCATTTCTTATGGCGTTGACGTGGGAACGGTAGGTTTCACTGAAGGTATGGGTCCCTTTTTTGTTCTTTACGAAGTAGAGATAGTTACTTTTTGTAGGGAAAAGGGCCGCCAAAATCGCCTCATTGCTTACTATCGAAACAGGGTGTGGGGGTAAGCCTCTTCTTTTATAGGTGTTAAAGGCGGAAGTATCGCGCTTGATCCGGTGGCTTGTAATACGGGTATTGGAGTACTCCCCGTAATTCAGTGCCCCGTCCATCTGCAGGCGCATCCGTTTTTTAAGACGGTTAAAGATCACCGAGGCGACCAGGGGCATCTCCTCGTTGTTGGCCGCCTCTTTCTGGATGATGGAGGCGATGGTGATGATCCTAAACCATGCTGCATCGGTATACTCTTTGCCGTGGGTCTTGGCCAGAGCTTTATGGCGCCGCGTAGAATAGTCAAGGATGTAACTGATGATCCGTGCTTCGTCAAACCCCATGGGGAGGTTATAGGTATCGGGAACGATCACCCCGTCGGGGTACGGTGCGCGCGCATCGTACTCGGCCTGGAGCTTCTCCCGGTCCAGCCCGAACCGTTCGGCCAGGCGGTCCAGCACCACGTAGGTCGTATCACCGGGGATAAACGTAACCGATTTGGTCGCTGCCTTGGCCCGGGTCAGGCGGTAGAGAAACTCCCCCTTTGTCAGCTCTTCGCTGCCGATGTCGATCCAGCCGTACTGGGGCGAACCCAGAAGCCGCAGGACAAAGCTGTCAAAGCGGTTGATATCATGCCCCTCTTTAGAAAGGTGTGATACAATCGATTTAATAGATCCTTGGGGAATATAGATAATCTTTTCTGTTTTTATCTTTGTATTCAGGTAGAAAAAAAGAATCACCGATATGGCTAATATTATTTCAATTATCAGTACTGTTGTTTTTAAAGTTCTTCTTTTTATCGCCATTGCACTTTCACTTCTCTTTGCCTCTTTGCTCGTCGGTATCACCTTTGACAAGATCACACTTGAAAATGCCGATATCCGCACCCTCCACCTCGAATATGACGACGGGCTGGTGGCGACGGCCGAGCAGGTAATTGTCTCTCCCTCGGACGAGCCGTCGGCTCCCCTGAGCGGAAATGAGGTCATAAGTATAGCAAACCGGGCATTATTCGGTCTACAGTTTGTCAACAGGATCGAGGTCGGGCGCCTCAGCGTCATGGATCAGAATCTCTCGCTCCGCTACAGCGGGAGCACCCTGAATGTCAGCCACAAAGATGCTCAGGCCACCGCCGCGTTTTCCACCGTTGACGATCAGATCATCGTGACGCTCAATGACGCCCGTTACCTCCCCCTGGACATGGAGGCAAAAGCGACCCTGCTCTTTGACCCCTACGTCAACCGCCTCAAAGCCTCCACCGATATCGCTTCCGAGCTCTTTACTTCGTCACTGGATGTAACAGCCGATGCGAAACACGTCCGTATCCGGTTTCACAAAAGCGATGTTGCCTATGAAAAGTTCAAGGGGAGTTTCTGGGCCGAAGGCGACATCGACCTGAAAAACCGCACCCTCGTGGCTGAGGGAAAGATCGAAGCGATGAACCTCCTCTCCGACTTCGTGGTCGAATCGGATGCAAAAGAGCTCGATATCGCCCTCTATAACACAAAGATCCAGACCCTCGCCACCCTTATCGATGCCGCCGGCCTCCCCCCGGCCGTATCGGAGTGGGTCTACGGCAGGATCCTGGCCGAGAGCTACTACCTGGACTACCTCTTCATCCCCATCGACCTGGAGGCCAAAAAACCGCTGCTGGACCGCCTGGAGGCCAAGGCACTCCTGGAGAAGGGATCGGTGCTTTTCCATACGGGGCTTGAACGCCTGCGCACCTCCGAGATCGAGATCGTCCTCCATAGCGGCGGCCTCGCCTTCGCCTCCAAAGACGGCCGCTACCGCGAGACTGACGTCACGGTCACAGGCGGCATCCGTAAGCTCTTTACCCGGCCGCTGCTCCACCTGGACATCCTCTCCGATACACAACTGGATGCAACGCTCCACGAAATCCTGAACGCCTACGGCATCCCCCTGGAGTTTTTAAAACAGGAAGCAGGGGAAAACGATTCGCGCTTCTCCATGGAGATGGGGCTCGGGGATGAGCGCTTCGGTACCGAAGTGGTCGCCGCCTTCCGCTCCGCCCTCTTTGACCTCGCGGGCCAGGAGATCCGCTCCCAAAAAGGGACCGTCGTCGTCAAAGGCCCCAAAGTAGAGCTGAGCAATATCAATCTCGCCTACGGCGACATCGCCGACGTCAACATCACGGGCCTTTTGGACCTGGATAAAAAAGGGCTAGCCAGCACCCTCCATATCAACAGCCTCAACGTCGCCGACCGGAAGCTGGTGGACATGCACGGCTTTACAACCGGGCTGGACGTCAGCTATAAAGACGGAGTCGAAGTCAAAGCCCCGGCGCTCAATACGACCCTCCGGTATGCAAACGAGGCGCTGAACGTCACCGTCGATGATGTCACCCCCTATGTGGACAACTCCGTCATCCTCAAGACCCTCGATATCAACAAAGGGAACCTCGCCTTCTATCAAAAAGGGGATATGATCAAAGCCGAAGCCCATGTCGACAGCAACGGCACCTCTTTGATGCAGGACGGCAAATTCATCACCCATTTCGATGCCACCTTCTACCAGGATGGAACGACCCGCACGGCGACCCTGAACGACAAACTGACCGTCAACATCAAACCCGAGCGCATCGACGTCACCTACAGTGACATCGACATCAGTATCAGCAAACTGATCGAACGCTACACCCAGAACGAACAGCGCACCAAGCTGGTAAAAGAGCGCTATAAAGAGGAGAGCGCCGGGGAACCCCTGCCCATCAACCTCTACGGCACCAACACCAACTTCTTTTACGACGAACGTATCCTGCCTGCACAGCGGTTTAACCTGCTGCATAACGGCGAACTCTCCAACCTTGTCCTGGAAAACGGCAAGACCTCTATCAAGCTGGACAAAGAGTTCGACGAAGTGACCCTTTCGGCCAAAAATATCGACAGCAACTTCACCAAAAAGCTCTTCCGCTTCGAGATGAGCGAAGGCAAAGCCAACATCCTCGCTTCGGGGAATATCAAAACGGGCGAATACTATGGCGTCATCGCCATCAGGGAAGCAACCGTCAAAGGCTTTACCCTGATCAACAACATCATCGCCTTTGTCAATACGATCCCCTCCCTGGTCACCCTCCAGAACCCGGGCTTCGACCTCCAGGGATATACGATCAAAAAAGGGGACATCGAGTTCTATATCTCCGGCGACACGCTCTACCTGACGACCCTGCGTTTTATCGGCAACAACACCGACATCATCGGCTACGGCCAGGTCAACCTGAAAAGCAAAGAGGTCAACCTGACCCTGACACTGAGCACCATCAAGGGACTGAGCAACCTGCTGGGCAAGATCCCGCTGGTGGGGTATGTACTGCTGGGCGAGGACAAAACGATCGGGACGCTTATCTCCGTCACGGGTCCGTTGGATGACCCGAAGGTCGAGACAACCTTTGCGGAAAATGCGGCGCTTTATCCGTTCTCGGTGATCAAGCGGACGATTTTGTGGCCGTTTAAGTTGTTTGAGGATGATAAGGAGGAAGGGCAGTAATGAATCAGATACTTGGTCTTATCAATAGTTTAGAACAAGCCATCCGCCATTTATTAAGTGGATTTGCTATTGTTACAATCTGGCTTTTGGAGCTTGAACCTAATACAATGAAAGATAATTTTGGATGGATACAATCGAATGCACTCTTTGCTTCATTCCTGATCCTAGCTGTAGGATTTATTGCCTATTCAATCTATAGAATGGTCTTTTGGTATATAGGAGATAAGATTGCTTATTGGTGTGACTTATCTGCTCCTTCTTTAGAAAAAGCAAATTCCTCTGACTATGCTAAACCTTATGCCAAGTTCTTGTTATGGCGTAATAATGAAGAAAAACAAATAAAAATAGTAAGCAGTTATCTAAACTATAGATGGGCAGTTTCACACTTTACTCTTATTGTTGCACTAATGTTAATAATTGCACTGTTGACTTGTGAAGAAAAATCAATAATTGATCAATCGAGTTACATCGCAGGAGTAGTTATGATTATCTGCCTTGCTCTAGGATTACAGCAAATTAAATTTCTTTTCGAATTGGAAAAAGAGCTTTATCAATTAGACAATAAAAAACAAGATCCTCAAAACACACAATAATCGGATGTTTTAAAGCTCACGCTTTATGCCCTTATGCCGGGCAGGCACCTACTCTTTCTTTAGAAGAAAGGTAGGCCAAAGAATCGTCAGGCGGTTGTTTTTCTCTTTCCCTCCTCCGGCACAAAAAGAAGGGAGCTGCGGAACTCGCTTCGCTCAGACAGTCCTCGCTCTTTTTCCTCTTTTTTGCTTCTCCGTCGGGGAAAAACAAAGCTTGACACCATTGATTAACACGCATTCGGAGCAAAGCTCCCAATGCTACGCTCGCCGCTGTGGCACTAAAGCTTGCCGCACAAGTGCGGCAGAAAAGATATTTGAGAATTGGAAAGGTACGGCTATTCGCTTCGCAGGACGGTGAGGACGTCTACCTCGCTGGCTTTTTTGGCCGGGTAGAAGGAGGAGACGAGGACGACGACGAAGGCTCCGGCTACGATGGAAACGAAGTCGATCGTGGAGAGTTCAAGCGGTAGCTTGGTCGTGCCGTAGACCTCTTTGGGCAGCGAGACGATGTCGAAGGTGTCGAGGACCCACAGACCCGTAAAGCCCAGCCCTACTCCGGCGATGATCCCGACGACCCCGATCACCATGCCGATCGTGAAGAAGATCTTTTTGACCTCTTTTTTGGACGCCCCCAGGGAGATCAGCAGCGCGATCTCTTTGCGGCGGTTCATGACCGTCATCAAAAGCGACGTGACGATGTTCAGCGAGGCCACAAGGATGATCAGCATCAGCACGATAAAGAGCGCCTTTTTCTCCATGGCGATGGCGGAGAAGAAGCCCTTGTTCTTCTGCCACCAGCCCGTTACGGCAAACTCGTTGCCCAAAAACGCCTGGACCGCCTTGATGTCCTCCATGGGGTTTTGGGAGAGGACGTGGATGCCGTGGTACATCCCTTCGCGGACGCGCAGCACTTTGCGCAGGTCGTCGATGTCGGTGTAGATATACGCCTTGTCGTATGCGCTCAGTCCCGAGTCGAAGTTGTCCTTGATCTTAAAGCGCTTCATAAGCGGCGTGGAGGCGATGCCCACGGGTTCGAGGGAGGTGAAGATCACCATCAGCTTGCGGCTTCTGGGGAGGAAGATCTCCTCTTCGAGGGTCTTGCCGATCATCGCCTCGAAGGGGGCGAAACCGTCCTTTTTATACTCGGCAAAGACGGAGTTGACCGTCCGCTCGCGCTGGGCGTCGACACCGAAGACGATCACCCCTTCCATGATATCACCGCTTTTGGCTACGCCGTTGGCCTTGACATAGGGGCTGAAGTGCATATGCGGGAATTTCCCCTCCAGTCTGGCAAGGAGGTTCTCATCGACGTTGTCCCAGTACTTGGACTGGATCGTCAAGGGGTAGTTCATGACAAAAAGCTTGTCCTCGAACTCCTTGATCATCCCCTGCATCAGTGCCATCGCCACGATAAGTACCATTACGCCGATAGCTACCCCCAGAAACGCAAGACCTGCGGTAATGGAAATAAAGGGCAATGAGGGGTCGTACTTGAGGTATTTTCGGGAGATAAAGGAGGTAAGCGTCCCCTTGGGGCTGCTTACCGTCGGTTCCGTAGGGGCGGCACTCAAGGGTTAGTCATCCTGGGAAGCGAGGAGCCCCTTTTTGGGGCCCGATTTACCGCAGCACTGCTTGTATTTCTTGCCGCTGCCGCACGGACACGCCGCATTCCGCGGGATCTTCTTCTCGTCTGCGGGGATCACGTCGCTGTTGGAGGTGGCGCTGCCCGGGTGGACGCGGCTCGCTTCGTTAAACGCGTCCGCTTCCATCTGCTCTTTCATCCGGGCCAGGGCCGCTTCCTCTTCGGAAGGCGCTTCGAACTTGAACTGCACCATGAAGAGTGTGCGCGTACTTTCACGCTTGATCCGCTTGACCAGGTCGCCGAAGAGCCCGAAGCTCTCTTTTTTGTACTCGACCAGCGGGTCTTTCTGATTGTAGCCGCGCAGTCCGATACCGGTCTTAAGCACATCCATCTGGTAAAGGTGCTCGCGCCACGCCTCATCCAGGACCTGGAGGTAGATGATCCGCTCGATCTCGTCGCGGCGCGCCTGCTCCAGCTGGCTCATCTTGTTCTCATATTCGAAGTGGAGTTTTTTATAAACATACTCCTTAAGCCCTTCGTCATCCAGCTCAGCAAGCTTCTCTGCAGCCAGTTCGACATTAAAGAGCTCTCTGACCTCCTGGAGCAGTCCCTCGATATTGAAATCCTCTTTGGGCATGCCGGCGATGATGTTGCACTCGAGGTAGGTATCCTCCAGCACTTCGCTCAGGTTCATGGAGACCTTCTCTTTCATGTTGAACTCTTTGTCCAGGATCTCGCGGCGGTGGGTAAAGATCACTTTACGCTGTGCGTTGGAGACGTCGTCGTATTCGAGCAGGTGTTTACGGGAATCAAAGTGCATGCTCTCGACTTTTTTCTGCGCGTTTTCGACGGCACGGGTGACCATCTTGGAGTCGATATACTCGCCGCGCTCGACACCCAGGCGGTCCATGATCTTGGAGATCCGCTCGCTGCCGAAGATCCGCAGCAGGTTGTCTTCCAGGGAGAGGTAGAACTGGCTCGCACCCGGGTCGCCCTGTCGCCCGGAGCGCCCGCGCAGCTGGTTGTCGATGCGGCGGGATTCGTGCCGCTCGGTCCCGATGATATAGAGACCGCCCAGTTCGCGCACCTCGTCGTCGATCTTGATATCGACCCCCCGTCCGGCCATGTTGGTCGCGATCGTCACGGCGCCTTTTTTCCCGGCGTTGATGATGATCTCCGCCTCTTTTTCATGCTGCTTCGCATTAAGCACCGTATGGGCGACCTTCTCTTTTTTTAGCATCTTGGAGAGCAGTTCGCTCTGCTCGATGGAGACGGTCCCGACAAGGACGGGCTGCCCTTTTTTGTTCAATTCGTGGATCTTCTTGATCGCCGCTTCGTACTTCTCTTCGGCCGTCTTGTAGATCAGGTCGTTCATATCGGCCCGCGCAACGGGGACGTTGGTCGGGATGGAGATGACGTCCAGCTCATAGATCTGGGCGAACTCCGTCGCCTCGGTCTGGGCCGTCCCGGTCATCCCCGCCAGTTTGTCGTAAAGACGGAAGTAGTTCTGGAACGTGATGTCGGCCAGTGTCTGGCTCTCTTCCTTGACCAGGACCCCTTCCTTGGCTTCCAGGGCCTGGTGAAGGCCTTCGGAGTAGCGGCGTCCTTCGCTCAGACGCCCCGTAAACTCATCGACGATGATCACCTCCTCCTCTTTGACGACATAGTCCACGTCGCGTTCGAAAAGGTTGTGGGCACGGAGTGCTTGTTCGAGGTGGTGGGCCAGGATGGCGTGCTGCATCTCGTACATGTTATCCACGCCGAAGAGCTTCTCGGCTTTGGCGATCCCCTCTTCGGTGATCAGGATGACCCGGTTCTTCTCATCGACGGTAAAGTCCTCGTCCTTGACCATCTGCTTAGCTACCTCGTTGGCCGTCTGGTAGTGCTCCATCTTTTTGTTGACCGGGCCGGAGATGATAAGCGGGGTCCGCGCTTCGTCGATCAGGATGGAGTCCACCTCATCGACGATAGCATAGTGGTGTTTGAGCTGCATGACGTCATCCAGGTTGATCTTCATGTTGTCGCGCAGGTAGTCGAAGCCGAACTCGTTGTTGGTCCCGTAGGTGATATCGGCACGGTACTGCGCCTTGCGCTCCTGCTCGTCCATGATATCGCCCGTGATGATCCCGATGGAGAAGCCGAGGAACTCGTACAGCGCACCCATCTCGTTTCCGTCACGTTTGGCCAGGTAGTCGTTGACCGTCACGACATGCACGCCGTGTCCGCTCATGGCGTTAAGGATGACCGGGAGGGTCGCCACCAGGGTCTTCCCCTCCCCCGTTTTCATCTCGGCGATGCGGCCTTCATGGAGGACCATCCCCCCGATGAGCTGGACATCGAAGTGGCGCATCCCGAGTACCCGCTTGGAGGCTTCGCGGGTGATGGCGAAGGATTCGCTCAGGACACTCTCCAGGCCCTCGCTTTGCGCCCGCTCTTTGAGCTGGGCGAAAGCCGCTTTCAGTTCGTCGTCACTCATCGGCTCATAGGTAGATTCCAGATCGTTGATAACTTTTACACGTTTTTTATAGCGTTTAATCTCTTTATCGTTTTTTGTCCCGAAAATGGATGTAAAAGCCTTTTTTATCATCTACACTACCTTATCTATTTTATAAAATTGGTTGATTCTAACACAACTGTCATTTGGCCTGACTAAAAAAACTCCAGCTCTTTGAAGATATTTTCGACCCCCTCCTCGATCATGGAAAAGACGGTCTCAAACCCCTCAAACCCGTCAAAGAAATAGGGGTCCGGGACATCCCTTCCTCCCAGGCCGAACTCCCCGAGTTTCCGGACCTTTTTGCACCCCAGGGCGACCAGGTCGGCGCGGTTTTTATCATCCAGTGCGATGATATGCTCAAAGCGTGTAAAGTCTTCCCGGCACACCTGCCGTCCCTTGAGGCCGGAGATATCGATGCCGTTTTCCCGGGCCACCCTGACCGAGTTGGGGCACGGTGCTTCGCCGATATGCCAGCTCCCGGTCCCGGCGGAGTCGATTCGGATATCCAGGCCGTGTTTTTGTGCCAGGCGGGTGGCGATGCCGTCGGCCAGGGGCGAGCGGCAGATATTGCCCAGGCAGACGAACAGGATCGATGGGGTCTTCACATGAGTTCCTTATTTTTTTACGGCATTTTATCCAAAAGGGGTTCAATTTTATGCTACCCTTGGGTTTACTACCTGTCCATTCAAGGAGCCGTGCATGAGTACTCCGATCCTGAACATCGATTCTCTCTACGCCTCCATCGGCGAGAAAGTGATCATCAAAGGACTCAACCTTACCATCAACGAAGGGGAGGTCCATGTCCTCTTCGGGCCCAACGGTTCGGGTAAATCGACCCTGCTGTCGACGATCATGCGGCTTCCCGGGTACACTATCGACTCCGGCTCGATCCGTTTCCGGGGCGAACCGATACAGGGGAAGACGACCGACGGCATCGCCAGGATGGGCGTCGGCCTCTCCTTCCAGCACCCCCCGACGATCCACGGTGTCACCCTGGCACGCTTCCTGGAGACGATCAACCGGACCGAAACCCTGCCCGAAGCGGTCAGCGCGCTCCGTATGGAGAGCTTCGGCGAGCGGGAACTCAACAGCGGCTTCTCCGGCGGCGAACTTAAACGGGCAGAGATCCTCAAGCTCTACGCCCAGAACCCCGACCTCCTGCTGCTGGACGAACCCGAATCGGGGGTCGACCTGGAGAATATCGCCATCATCGCCGGGGCCATCAACACGATCCTGGAGAAGGAGACCCCCTACAAACTGCGAAAAAAATCTGGGCTCATCATCACCCATACCGGCCATATCCTTGATTATGTCGAAGCGGATGTCGGGCATGTCTTTATGGACGGGAAGATCATCTGCTCGGGCAATCCCAAAACACTGATGCAGGATATCAGGGAACGGGGCTTTAAAGGGTGTGTCGCCTGCCTGGACGAACAAAGGAACCGCCATGGAGACTAGACTCGACAACGGGGCCCGCCAGGCCCTCAGAAACGTCGCCTTCGATACCGGGGCTCAACACAGCGGCAGCTTTCTCGCCGCCGACCGGGATATCCTCTCCAGCAACTCGCTGAGCGATATGGTGGAGATCCTTCCCCTGGAGCAGGCACTGAAAAAGTACGACTGGCTGGAAGAGAAGTGCTTCTCCCTCGTCCCTCCCGATGCCGACGGGAAGGTGGCACGGGTCGCCGCAGAGGAAAAGCGGCTGGGCTATTTCATCCGGGTCCGGGAAGGGGCGCGTATCGCCCTGCCGCTGCAGACCTGCTACCTCATCAACCAGCATGACTTCACCCAGCTTACCCACAATGTCGTCATCGCCGAAAAAGGGAGTGAACTCCACCTTATCAGCGGCTGCACCACCAATGCCCATATCCAAAACGGCACCCATATCGGGGTGACGGAGTATTTCCTGGACGAAGGGGCCCTGCTTTCCAGTACGATGATACACAGCTGGGGCAGCGGCGTGGAGGTCTACCCCCGCAGTGCTGTCTCCATAGGAAAAAACGCCCGATACATCTCCCACTACGTCGCCCTCGGCCCGGTCAAGACGATCCAGATGAACCCCAAGGCCGATATCGCCGAAGGGGGGCTCGGGGAGTTCTACTCCGTCGTCTACGCGGTGGATGGCTCCCATGTGGATATCGGTTCGGAGGCCCTGCTGCAAGGAGACGGGGCGACGGCCAATATCGTCAGCCGCTCCGTCTCCGAGGGGGGCGATGTGATCGTAAGGGGAAAGATCACCGGAAACAGGCCCGGCGGCAAAGGGAGTATGTCCTGCAACGGTCTGATGCTCTCGCCTAAAGGGCGTATCCATGCCGTCCCCGAACTGGTCGCCGATGACCTGGACCTCGAACTCTCCCACGAAGCAAGTGTGGGAATGATCTCACAGGAGTCACTGGCCTACCTGATGGCTTCGGGGATCAGCGAAGAGGAGGCCAAGACCCTGATCATCGAAGGGTTTATGGACCTGCGCGTACCGGGACTCCCCGACTACCTCCAGCGCCAGATTGACGAACTGATCCGCCAGAGCCGCTCAAAAAGCGCCATCTAACCCCAGGTCGAGTACAATCGCCGAAAACCGATCGGAAAGATGATGATTAATACGAACAGACCCTCCCCTCTTCTCGCCTTTCTTCTGCTGCTCGGCCTTGCCCTCTCCCTTTTCGGGGCGGGTACCACGGCCTCCAAGGAAAAGGCGTTTCTCTGGAAACTGCAGCACGGGGATACCCGGCTCTATCTCCTGGGATCGATCCACGTGGCCAAACAGGAGCTCTTCCCCCTCAAGGCAGACATCGAAGCAGCCTATACTGCAGCCGAAGGGATTGTCGTGGAGGTAGACCTGCACAAGGCATCCCGCATCATCCCCGTTCTGTTGCAGCAGCATGCCTTCCTGGCGCCTGAAAAGCGTATCGCCGATGTCATCTCACCCGAAAGCAACCGTCTGCTGCAGGACCACCTCAAACAGGTCGGTATCGAATACCGCCGGATCAGCCAGATGAAACCGTGGTACCTCTCCCTGATCATCTCCAATATCTCCCTGGAGCGTATCGGGGCCAAGAGCTACCTGGGGATCGACCAGTACTTCACGACCCGCGCCTACCGTGACGGCAAGGAGGTCATTGAGCTTGAAGGTGCCGCCATGCAGCTGGAGGTGATGGACAGCCTCCCCTTCAGCGAACAGGAGTTCCTGATGCGTTCGGCGATCCTGGACGATAGCCGGATGGAGACGGTTTTCGACGAGATGGTAAACCTGTGGCTTAAGGGAGATCTTACGGGACTGGAAGGGTTTTTTAAAAACGAACTGACGGAGTATCCCGAACTTAAGGCGTTCAACCGGCGGCTGATCGTTGAACGCAACCGCACCCTGACAGAGAAAATCCTTGACCTGCTTGGGAGCCGTAAAACGCTTCTTGTGATCATCGGCGCGGCCCATTTCACCGGAGAGGATGGGATCCTCCGCCGCCTGGAGGAGAAAGGGTACCGCCTGGTTCAGGAGTAAGCGCTATTTGCCCTTGACGATATTGGCCAGCAGGGGCAGCTTCTCAAACCCCTGCTTGGAGACGTTGTTAAAGCGCTCCAGCAGCGTATCCTGGTCGAACCGTTTGGCCACCGTCTCGATCTCCGCATCCACCCCGAAACGGACGACATAGTTCATAAAGGTCTTTTTCCAGTGCTCCGTGCTCATCTTTTTGCCCAGGGCCGATATCTGGTGGATATAGGCGATCTTATACGTCTTGATCGCACGGTTTCTCGTATAGGGGTTGGAGAGGAACTTGCCCAGGAACTTGTGGACCCCGTCGACCTTCCCGTGGAAGGCGTAGCGGATCGCCATGTCAAAGCGCTTGTTGAGGAACTTCTCCAGGTCACTGTATTCGTCCAGGCTGATGAGGAAAGGGTATTTGCTCACAAGGGAGATCGCCTCTTTATAATCCTTCTTCTCCATCGCCGTCGCAAACTCCCGTATCTTCTCGATCCGTTCGAACTCGTTCTGCAGGCTTTTCAGGAAGTTTTCGGGGACATGCTCCTGGAGCTCTTTGGCTTCGTCGTATGCCTTCTCGTACTCCTTATCCTTTACCGCTTTTAGAAATGATTTGATGCGGCGGTCGATCTCACCCAGGAACTCCCGGTAGACCGGGGCCTCTTTTACCTGCGGGAACTCGACCGATTTTTTGTAAAAGGACTCCAGTTTGCCGTCGTTAAAGAGCTCGTCGAACCCCTTGAAGACCTTGGGAGCCTTAAAGAGAGCGGCGATGACGTTCTTCTTCTCGGGTACTTTCATAAAGTGCTGCAGGGACCACTGCGCCTTTTTGATGTTTTTGCTGTCTTCCACAAGCAGCATCTCGGCCATGTTGAAGGTCTGTTCGAACTCCTCTTCCATATTTTTGTACATCGGGAGCCGTTTATAATACGATCCGCTCTGCGCCAGGGCGTACGCCTTGTCATAATCGTGGTTTTCGACGATATCCTTGAAAGTGACGATCTTGGAGGCGTTGATGACGTAGAAGTTGAACTTCTCCCTGTTGCGGTCGATCCCCAGAAACGGTTTGATCTGCTCTTTGGCCATTTCGGTCTGCCCGTTCGAGATCAGATCGATGGCGGTATCGAGCTCCAGCTCAAACTCCTCGTTGGCGTTTTCATACAGGGTGTTCCCCTTAAAGCGCAACAGCGGGTTCTTTTTGGTCAGTTCGAAGAACTTCTCGTAATCTTTGTCGTTATAGGCCTCTTCGACCTTGAGCAGCTCCACATCGATATCGAATATCTCGATGTCGCCGTTGTCCATAAAGAAGTAGTACTTGGAGCCCTCTTTTTTCATGTTGACGACGATCTGTTTGGCATGGAAGAACACCTCCGCTTCCGCGTCGACGTTGTAGAGGTCGATAAAGAAGACATGGCCGCTTTTGTCACTGACAAGACAGAAGCTGTCGTCCTCTTCGATGAGCAGGGCGACCGGCCAGTTGATCGTCTTGGCCAGCTCTTTTTTGACACTGTTATCGATAAAGTCATAGAGGATGATCTGGTTGTCCCGTGCCCCGTAGATCAGGAAGTTGGACTTGTTCATAAACTTGGCGACGGAGATCACCTCTTTGTGGATATGACGAGTGATCAGGAGATTGTTGCGCAGGTCGTAGATGTCGAGGTTTTTCTTGAAGGAGGAGAAGGCGACCAGGTTGTTGTCCTTGGCGATGGCGACGGAGGAGATATACTCGCTGTTGATCGCGATGATCTCCAGCAGTTTCCCGTGTTCCGTGGAATAGAGGTACACCTTTCCGTCCGCGCCGCCGACGACCAGGATCTTCTCATCTTCGCTGAAGACCATGTATTCGATCCCGCCTTTGGACCAGGAGAGGATCGCATGTTTTTCATAGCTGCGCTTCACGTCATCGTACTTAAAGATGACGCCGGTGTTTTTATCTTTGATATAGAGGCTTAGGAGTCTTCCGTCCTTGGAGGAGGTATCCGCCTTGTGCAGCGGGTGCAGCACAGGGGAGTTGAACTCCTTTATCAGCAGCGGTTCGAGCTTGTCACTCTTTTCGTCCACTGAATGGAATAGACAGATATTGGTGTTGTTGTCGATTGCGCCAAAATACTCATCCACGAAGAACCCGTGGTGAATCGTTGTTGCCGTTTTTAAACTTTTAGTAAACTCCATTACCCCTGCTTGATAATCGCGAAATGTACGATAAGATGCCAGATATCCCCGTCTTTTTGGTAATTGATATCGATGATATCGACCATCTCATCTGCTTTGACCGTTATGTCAGCAAAATAAGTGCCGTTTTGGATCAGTCCGAGCGTATTGTCCAGTTTTTTTGTCTCTGTCACAATGTGCTTGATAAAGAATGTGCCGTTTTTTTTATAAAGGACTTTCCCTGCTC
Organism: Campylobacterales bacterium; assembly: GCA_050297855.1. Lineage (GTDB taxonomy): Bacteria > Campylobacterota > Campylobacteria > Campylobacterales > SZUA-545 > SZUA-545. The sequence goes on along the minus strand of JBNKTC010000004.1, from coordinate 82,344 downwards.
CTGCCAACAAATACCCTTCTGAATTAGGTTTTATTATAAATCGTTCAAATTAGATTTTTATTAATTCTCCCTCTCCAAACGCCTGGAGAAGTGACTTTTTATTGACTTTTAGAGTCTAGCCAAATATTTTTTTTATAATGATTAATTTGTGTTAATTGTTATTTCCAGTTTAGACGGAAGGGGGAAAAGGGGAAAAAACGAAGCCCTGCAGGGCTTCGGGAAGGGGTTAGGCTACGGTTACTTCTACCGGGTCAGATTCCCAGATACCGTGTTTTGTACAGTAGCTCTGCGCTACCAGCTTGAGTTTGCCGCTTTTTGGTACGATGTTGAACGTTACCGTCGCGTGACCTTTGTGGTCCTGGCCGCCCAGCATACCGGCAACGAAGTCCGCTTTGGCAAGCAGTGTTTCACCGTTGTAAAGCTGGATCCCTTCGATAAAGTGGTCAAAATCGTCCGGGTGCGTGTACTCGTTACCCATTTTTACTGTTACCGGGAACGGTTCACCGGCTTTCGCCGAGCCCTCACAGTGGATAAACGGGGAGTGTCGGTCGATATAATCTTTCTTCGCTTCTCTTTCTACGGTATCGATGTCTACGTATCGGTTGATTTTAGGCATCATTTCTCCTTTTTTATTGGTTGGTGTTGATTATTATGCATTGTATTGGTTTAATCTTTAAAACAGGATAAATTTTATCCTATTTAATTTTAAAAAGTCAATATCTTTGATCGTGTTTGTTGATAAATCGTAATGTTTTAGGAGATAGTTAAGGAGTGATCCGGGCCTGACGGCCCGGAAAGGGGTGTTAGGCAAACGGTGTTGCGATAACGTTTTTCTTAAGACCAAGCTCTTCAGGCGTGCAGCCCAGGGCCAGACCGACCATTTGTGGAAGGTGCAGGACCGGCATGTTGATCTCACGACCGACACTTTTCGCCGCACCTTTTTGCTGGCCGTCCATATTCAGGTGACACAGAGGGCACGGTGTAACAACCGCGTCAGCATTGTTGTCTTTGGCACCCAGAAGGGCATTACCCGTCATCTTGTGTGCCGTTTCAGGCGCCTGCAGGTCGACGTGGAAACCACAGCATTTGTTCTTCTCTTCATAATCGACCGTTTTTCCGCCGATCGCTTCGATCACACGGTCAAGGGAGTTCGGTGTGTACGCGCTCTCTCCACCGTTGCTCTCGCTGTGCTGGCTGCTTGGGCGAATATTGTGGCATCCGTAAAACGGTGCGATATTGAATTCGCTCAGCGGCTTCACGACTTTTTCAGCCAGTTTATCCAGGCCGTAGTCTTCCAGGATGGCGTAAAGGAAGTGCTTGACTTTTGTCGTTCCTTTATACTCAAGGCCGACTTCAGAAAGCTTCTCGTTTACAGCATTTTTGAGCTTCGCATCGCTTTTAAGGCGTAGGTCCGCCTGTGCGACGTTCAGCTGGCATGTATTACAGATCGTAACCATCTCCAGCCCCTGTTTTTCCGCATAGCTCAGGTTTCGCGCATTGAGCACGACGGAGAGGAAGTCGTCAAAGTCCTGCAGGTGGGAGGCACCGCAGCAGGAAGCTTCCTCCAGCTCGACCAGTTCGATGCCGAGTTTTTCCGCGACGGCGTTAGTCGCCATCATGAGCTCCGGAGTCGATCCCTTGGCGGTACATCCGGTAAATAGTGCATATCGTAGTCCGCTCATCTTTACTTCCCTTTGAATTTTGTCGTCGACGAGGATTTGATCAGTTTCTTGATCTCGTCGTGGTTTTTGGATTTGTGGGTGTTCCACGGCATAACGATCTTACCGTGCGTCAGCATATCCACGGCGACGCCGATGTTTTTAAGCGCACCGAAGTGGCCCATACTGTAGGTATTGATCGTGACTTCGTCCAGCAGACCGTGTTTCTTGGCTGACTCTTTGAAGAAGACGGCGTGACGTGTCGCAACGTTGTCTTCGGCCAGGTTCTCTTCGAACGTCTGGTTGTGCAGCACCGTGATCTTTCCGATCGGGTTGACATGTTTGGGGCACGCTTCCGCACACTCGAAACACTTCACACAGTCCCAGATACCGCTGCCCAGTTTGTTCACGATATTCAGACGCTCTTCTTTAGCATCATCACGTACATCTGTTGTAAACCGAGCCGCTTTGGCCAGCGCCGCAGGCCCTGTAAATTCCGGGTTGACTTCCACAGCAGGACATGCATAGTAGCAGACACCGCACTGGATACAGTGGTCCGCTTCGTCGATCTTGTCAGCATCTTCAGGCGTAACCAGGTTCTCCTGGGCCGGGTGCTCGTCGATGTCGGCGATCAGGTATGGTTTGACGGAGTCGTATTTTGCCCAGAAGTCGGACTTGTCGATGATCATATCTTTGATCGCCCGCTCTTTTCTGGATGGATCGATGATCAGCTCGTCTGTATCGAACAGGTCTGCCAGTTCGAAAACATTATCTTTACATGCGATGATGGACTTGCCGTTGACCTTGATGGCACAGCTTCCGCAGATCCCGTGGCGGCAGCTTCGTCGGTAAGAGAAGCTTCCGTCTTTGGTCCACTTGATCTTGTCAAGCACGTCCAACATCAGTTCGTTGCCGTTTACTTCCAGTTCGTAAGTTTTGTACGTAGGAAGATAGTCCGTCTCAGCATTAAATCTGAAGACTTTGAATTTGAGTGTTCTTATATTGTTATTCATCCTCTCCCCTTAGTACGTTCTTTCTTCAGGCTGGAACTTCGTGATCACAACCGGCCCTTTGTCCAGGGCGATGTTGCCTTCTCCGTCCATCGTAGCATACGTGTGGTAGAGGAAGTTCTCGTCATCCCGCGTCTGGTAATCCTCACGGTACTGCGCACCCCGGCTCTCTTTCCTTGCCAGAGCCCCTTCGACGATAAAGGCCGCGTAATCGATCATGTGACCCAGTTCGATCGCTTCCTGCATGTCGGTATTGAAGATCTTGGACTTGTCGTCCAGGCGGATGTTTTTGAAACGTGCCCGGATCTCTTTGATGATCTCTTTTTGCTTGAGCAGGCGTGCTTCGTCACGGAAGACACCGGCATTTTCGGTCATTGTCGCCTGGAGGTAGTCCCGCAGTTCGGGTACTCTCTCCTCACCGTTGTTGGTAAGGGTCCAGTTGACTTCCTTCATAAAGGCGTCTGCTGCATCTTCGCTGACACTTCCCAGCTCGATACCGGCGATGTCTTTAACGATGTTTTCACCCGCATGGCGTCCGAAGAGTGCCGCTTCGAGAACGGAGTTAGCACCCAGTCGGTTGGCACCGTGGACGCTGACACAGGCACATTCGCCCGCCGCATAGAACCCTTCGACCAGGTCGGTCGGATTGCTTCTGACGTGGCAGTTGATGTCCGTCGGGATACCGCCCATGGAGTAGTGGGCCGTCGCACGGATCATGACCGGTTCTTTGGCCATATCCTGCCCCAGGAAGGCGATGGCGAGGTCGCGGAGCTCAGGCAGTCGCTGCATGATCTTCTCTTCACCCAGGTGCCGTACATCCAGATAGACCGCATCTTTGTTCGGACCGACCCCACGCCCTTCCAGGATCTCACGCTCGATACCGCGGGAGACGACGTCACGGGACGCCAGTTCCATCTTGTTGGGCGCATATTTTTCCATAAAACGCTCACCGTTGGAGTTCAGGAGGTGACCGCCTTCACCCCGGGCTGCTTCACTCATCAGTACGCCGCTTCCGGCAAGACCGGACGGGTGGAACTGGACAAACTCCATATCTTCTAAAGGTAATCCGTGGCGTGCCACGATGGAAAGTCCGTCACCCGTATTGGCATGGGCATTGGAGTTGATCTTGTACGTTCTTCCGTATCCGCCCGTAGCGAACATGACCGCCTTGGCATTGAAGATGGCAAACTTCGTATCACGAAGGTCCATCGCAACGACACCGTTTACTTTGTTGGAGTCTTTATCATAGATAATATCCCCCGCATACCATTCGTCCAGGAACTCGACACCCGCACGGTGCGCCTGCTCATAGATCGTCTGCAGACAGATCAGACCGGTTCGGTCTTTGGCGTAGCAGGCACGCGGCTTGCTCTGGCCGCCGAAAGGCCGCTGGGCGATCGTCCCGTCGTCATTCCGGGAGAATACCGCCCCCATCTTTTCAAACCATCGGATCGTCTCCGGGGCTTTCTGGCACATCAGCTCGATGGCATCCTGGTCGCCCAGGTAATCGCTTCCCTTGACCGTATCAAACTCGTGCAGCGCCGTATCTTCTTCGGTCAACGCGGCATTGATACCACCTTGCGCTGCTCCGGAGTGGCTTCGCAGAGGATGAAGTTTTGTCAGTACGACTGTTTTCAAACCAGCCATTTGACATTCACGTGCCGCCGCACAGCCGGCCAGACCGGCCCCGACGATCACGACGTCATATTGTCTAATCTCAACGCTCATTAGCTACCTTTAGAGAAATTTTCGCTAAGTTTACCATTTTCATATTTTATGCACGGTTATGCAGGAAAAAGATGTTACATTTTTACCTGAATTGCTCCCCCGGGGGCGATAAAGATGTTACGTATCGTAAATCATGAAGGCGGGATCCCGGATGAATAAAGAGTCCTTTTTTATAAAACAGTTTGGCAATGCCCTGATCGGGGACGACGGAGCGGTCGTCGGCGAGACGGTCTACAGTATGGATGCTTTCTTTGAAAACGTCCACTTCAAACGCTCCTGGATGACACTCCGCCAGATCGCCAGGAAAGCGATGCTGGTCAACATCTCCGATGCCATCGCGATGAATGCCGTCCCAAAACAGGCCCTGCTGAGCGTCGCAATGCCGAAAGATATCTCACCTGCCGAGATGGAGGAGCTTGCGGCCGGCTTTCAGGAAACGGCAGAGGAGTACGGTATCGATATCATCGGCGGCGATACGATCGCCAACGTCAAACTGGATATCTCTGTCACGATCATCTCCACAAGCACCCGGCCGCTGCGGCGCGACCGGATCAGACCCGGCATGCTGCTCGCCTATACCGGAGACCTGGGGCGCTCGCTGCGGGATCTGAAAAAGCTGCTTGCCGGCGGCAGAGTCCCCTCCACCTCCCGTTTTATCAGCCCGACGCTGCGCTACGGTTTTATCAAACAGGCCGGAGACGTGCTGGCAGGCGGGATGGATATCTCCGACGGACTGGGTACCGAACTCTCCCGCATCGCCAGATCCAACCGCCTAGGCTTCCGCTTTTTCCACTCCCTATCCAAAACGACGCTCTGCAGCGGAGAGGAGTACGAGATGCTGGTCGCTTTCCATCCCAAGCACCTTGCAAGGATCCGGAATATTGCGAAAAAAACAAAAACGCCGCTGACAATCTTTGCCGAAACGGTTCGCGGAAACTACCGTTCAAACTGCAAAGCCAACCACTTCTGATCCGCTTTATGCTAAAATAATAGTATTAGACAAAAATAAGAGACCGAATGCCCAATATACCTGATGATAAATTGAATCGTATTATCCAAAAAGAGGAAGAGATCAAGCAGATGAGCCACCTGGTCGGTGCCATGGCTCACCAGTGGAAGCAACCCCTGAACATCCTGGGGCTGTTGATCCAGGATATCCGGGATGCTTACGAGTTTGATGAACTGGATAAGGAGTATCTGGACAACTTTGTAACACGCGGAATGCACAATGTCCGTGAAATCTCCCACTCCATCGACGGCTTCCGCTCCTTTTTCCAGCCCCGTTTTGATCCGGAAAGCGTCGATATCAAAAACTGTATCGAAGAGATCATGGAGATGCTGAAGCATCAATACGAAAGCCACAAGATAACAATCGAACTCTCCGGTGAAAGTTTCACGCGCAAACTCTACTTAAACAGTTTCCGCCAGGCGATCATGAACATCCTCGGAGTCATCAAAGATATCTACGACGAGATCAAAACCGATAATAAAAAGATCACGATCACCCTTGACCCCTCAGCACAGAGTATTACGATCTGTGAATTTACGAAACAGCTTGATCCCGCAATGATCAAGAAGGCTTTGGAGAGTGAGACGGTGGATATCCGGGTACTTACAAACTATACACCTATCTATAATGCGAAAATGCTGCTTTCAGACAGTGCGGAAGCCATGCTCGACTATAGGGAAAAAGAGGGCGACTTCTCCTTCACCGTTTCGTTTTAACCCACCTCCCCTGCCGTTCACAGCAAAAAGTGTAACGCTATGATTACATTCCGCCAGTCAGTCAGGATTAAGGTTATATTTATTATTATTCCGACTAATAGTCGGAAAAGGTTTTTTTTGCCACCAATTGTTGATAAACGCACAAAACGTGCAGAGATTGCCGGGAAATGTTCAGACCTCTTTATCGAAAAAGGTTGTGCCAACCTTACCGTATCCGAAGCAGCCAAGGCTGCCGGTATCGGGAAAGGGACGGTCTACGACTATTTCGACAGTAAAGAAGATATCGTTTTTGAGATCATGAAAGAGACGCAAAAGCGGTACGACCTGGACATCCTTGCAAAAATAAAAAAGGCAGGAACCCCTAAAGAGAAGGTTATGGCCCTTTTTGATCTATGTATTCTCCAGGACCCGGAGACGGTAAAACGGAGAAAGATATTTAAAGAGTTTCTCCTCGTCTGCCGGGACAGGACACAAGAGGAGATCTCGTGTGTTAAAATCGACTCCAAAAGAAAGTATATTGAGCTTTTGGAAGAGATTATCGAGGAGGGTATCCGATCCAACATCCTGAAAAAGGAAGCGCATGCTTTTGTTGAGGGGCTTTTTCTGTTGGCCGAAGGGTATCTGATCCTTTCAAATGACGAAGATTCACGATATGATGGGGATGTGCTTATCACTCATATCAACGCACTGTTCGGGCTATTGGAACAGTGATCATACTAAAAAAGATTGATAAAAAGGAATTCAACAAATGAAGAAAAAACTACTTATTTTACTGCTGCCGGTTGCGGTTTTTTCTAAAACCGTTGATTTTGATACGGCACTGAGCCTGACCATGCAGAACAATCAGCAGCTCAAAGCCAAAAAGCTGGAAGTGGAGAGTGCCAAAAAAGAGGCCGATGAAGCCGACAGCTACAACTACGGGACCTTTGCGATCAACGAGACCGTATCCAATACCAACCATCCCGGGTATATTTTCGGTATGAAGATGGCTGCCGGCGAAGCGACATTCAGGGATTTTGGCTTTAAAGACTTTTTGACGCCGCTGGGTAATATGTTTATCCATGATCCCGCAACCGGAAACCACTACCCGATGACACAGGCCCAGCAAGACCAGCTGCTTGATACGGAACCGGATGATCTCAACGAACCCGACGCACGAACCAATGTCGAGACTAAATTCACCTACGACGTCCCGCTGTTCGTCGGATATAAACTGGAAAGCGGCCGAACGATGGCCACCCTGCAGGGACTGGCAAAAGAGGCCAAATATAACCACGACGAGAAAGCCCTCGGCCTCAGCGTACTGCAGGCATATAACGGTGCCGTAACCGCCAAACGCTTTATCGAGCTGACGAAAAAAGGGAAAGCGAGAGCGGAATCCTTTATCAAAACGGCGACGGATATGTATAACAAGCGCCTGACGCGTATTATCGACGTCAAACAGGCGAAGATGGCGTACAAGAGTATCGATACCAAACTCAAAGAGGCGGAGAACAAATACGACGTGGCCATCGCCTATCTGCGGTTCCTGACGGGAGATGATACGATCACCGACGTCGGCGAGCTTAAGACGGCCCAGTGTTCCATTACCACCCTCCCCGAACTGCAGCAGATTGCCCTGAAAAACCGGGACGACCTGACCTGGATGGAGTACAACGCCCGGACCATGGAGAAAAAGATCGCCTATGACACCAGCGACAAATACCCCACGATCGGCGCCCACGTGGAATACGGCTTTAACGACGACGGCCTCTCCATCGACAGTGACCACGACTACTATCTCGTTGCCGTAGGACTTAAGTTCAATATCTTTGACGGCGGCCTGACCAAAGTCAAAAAGGAGAAGGCCCAGCTTGACTACCTGAAGACCAAAAACTACCAGGAACTCATGACGGACGGCATCCGGCTCGAGGTGGAGAAAAACTACCTGGAACTGCAGACAAAAAAGAGAACCCTTAAAGAGAAGATCGAAACAGGCAAGATGTCCGAAGAGATTTTGGACGAGACCGTCAAGATCTATAAAAACAACCTGAACTTCAGAACCAACATGATGTACCTGCTGATGAGTCTTCAGGGCATGATGACCGCCCAGGCTGATGTGATCATGTCCGAATATGAACGAACCATTGCCGCTGCCAGACTGAAACTCTCTTTGGGCAGATCGCTGAGCAATTAAGAAAGGGGAAAAGATGGAAAAAATTGAGAATGAAAATATAGCCGGTAGACTGGCGAGGGTCTTTATTCACCACCCTTTGACCATGATTATTGCGATCTTTATCCTTGTTTTGGGATATCTCTCCCTTTCGATGACGCCGAGGGAAGAGAATCCCCAGATCAAAGTAGCGGGGGGGGCGGTGATCGTTCCCATGCCCGGAGCCAAGGCAAACGAGATCCTGAAAGTCATCGTGGAGCCTTTAGAGCAGAAGATCAAAGAGATCAAAGGGGTCGAACATATCTACTCCACCGCCCGTGACTCCGTAGGGATCATCCAGGTGCAGTACTATATCGGGGAGGACAAGGAGTCTTCGGACCTGAAACTCTACGACCTGGTGATGAAAAATATGGACTCCCTGCCCAAAGGGGCGATGCAGCCGATTGTCAAGACCATGGACATCGACACCGATATCCCCGTCGCCACCATCGCCTTTTATGCGAAGGACGCGAGCCTGACACAAACGGAGCTCTACAAAAAGATCAACCAGATCGGCCACGAGATCAGCAAGATCGAAAACGTCGCCACCATCGACCTCAAGGGTGAGAAAAAAGAGCAGTTTAACGTGCTGGTCGACACGGACAAACTGATGAAATACCGTATTACCATGGGTCAGGTCGCCATGGCGATGAAGGGCCTGACATTCGGCCTGCCCGATGTCAAAGGGGACATGAAAAACGGCGAGTTTATCATGTTCGGCATCGAGAACGCCATTAAGACCGTCGACGATATCAAGAACGTCATCGTCGACAAATACGAAGGGCGTTCCGTTTTGATCAAGGACATCGCGACCGTTACCAAAGGGTACGATATCCAGAACAAAAAGAGCGCCTACCTCTATACAAAAAAAGATTACGCCGTAAAAGGGGAGATCCCCCAGACGACGCTGACCATCTCCAAACTTAAAGGGGCCAATACCGTTGTCATCAACGAAAAGATCTTTGCCTACCTGGAGACGGTCAAAGAGCGGCTTAAAAACGACGGGATCGGCTATGTCATCACGCGGGATGACGGCTATACGGCGAACCACGCCGTCAACGAGCTGGTCTTCCACCTGGAGATCTCCATCGCCATTATCGCCGTACTGCTCGTGATCGCCCTCGGTTTCAAAGAGGCGATTATCGTATCCCTGACCGTTCCGATGATCCTGGCGCTTACACTCTTTACCGGTTTCCTGCTGGATGAGACGATCAACCGGATCACCCTCTTTGCCCTGCTGCTGAGCCTGGGGCTTTTGGTGGATGCGGCCATTATCGTTATCGAGAACATCCACCGGCATATGCACAGCGAAGCCAACAGGGACAAACCGCTCTATAAGATCGCCATCGATGCAACGAACGAGATCGGGAACCCGACAAATATCGCCACCGTCGCGATCATCATGACCTTTGTTCCGATGTTCTTCGTCGGCGGCATGATGGGGCAGTTTATGCACCCGCTGCCGGTCTTCGTGCCGATATCACTCTTTATGTCTCTGGTTGTTGCGTATATCTTTACGCCGTACCTTGTCGACAAGCTTTTGAAGAAAAAACACTAAAAGGCAGACGATGCAAAGAAAAGAAACTTTTTTGGAAAAACTGATCTTTACCATTATCGAAAGCACCCTTCTCAAGCTTTTGGTCCTTGCCGTCACGGTCGGCCTTTTTGCTTTCTCCATCTATATGATCGCACCCTCCGAGATCGTCAAGGCCAAGATGCTTCCGGGGAAAGATTCCGACTCCTTTTCCGTCTATGTAGACCTGCCTAAGAACTCCGCGGTCAAAGCGACCAAAGAGGTGACTGACTGTGTTTCCCAGGAGCTGATGAAAGAGCCTGCGGTCGAGTCGATCTCCGTCTTTATCGGGGAGGGCCAGCCGCTGGATTTTGCCGGTATGGTCAAAGGAAGTGCGCTTAAATCCGATGAGAACGAAGCGGAAGTGATGGTCAATATCGCCAGAGCGCATGAGAGAAACGAACGGAGCTACAACCTGATCTCCCGCGTCAGACCGGTAGTGCAGGAGAGCTGCTCCATCAACGGGGCCAACATCAAATTCATCGAACTGCCTGCGGGACCGCCCGTCCTGGCCTCCATCGTTGCGGAAGTCTACGGCGGCAACAGTTTTGAGAAAAGAAGAGACGTGGCGTACGATATCGCCGGAGTCCTCAAGCAGCAGGAGAAACTGGTGGATGTCGACGTCCTGGCCGATGAAGATACCTACCGGTACGGCCTTGTACTGGATACCAATGAAGTCCTCAACAGCGGTGTCGAACTGGAACAGGTCAAAAAGATGCTCTATATCGCCTTCGAAGGTATGGGGATGGGGTATGTCAACAGCGAAAATGCCGAAAACCAGATCCCGATCTTTTTGCGCCTGGATGACAGCCGTCTGCTCTCCAAGGATTCGGTCAAGACCATCGAGAAAAAACTGTACGACCTGAAGCTGATGAACCCCATGGGTCTTATGATCCCGATGAGCCAGTTTGTCAAGGTAGAAAAACTGAAACAGGCCCCTACGATCACGTCCAAAGACCTTAACAACATGATCAATGTCATTGCCGAGACCGACAACGAAAGCCAGATCTATCCGCTCTTGGATGCACGAAGCATGATCATGGAGACACTGACGGATAAATACGATGTCGAAACAGGCAGCATGCTGAACCTGAGACTGACCGATAAGACGACTGGCGAGGTATTCGATATCGTCTGGGACGGTGAACTGAAAGTCACGATCGATACGTTTATCGATCTCGGCGGAGCCTTTATCGGGGCGTTGGTGCTTATCTTCTTCCTGATGGTCGTCTATTACCATAACTTCGGCCTGGCCGGGGGGATCGTACTCTCCAGTTTCCTCTCCCTGGTCGGGGTGATCTTCGGGCACTACGTCATGGATATGATCACACCCGATCCGTTCTACTTGACCGCAACGTCACTGATCGGCTTTATCGGTCTGATCGGGATCAACTCCAGGAACTCCCTGCTGATCATCGACTTTGCAAAACAGCTGATCCATGATGAAGGGCATCACTCCCACCGGGCGATCGCTATTGCGACGGCCACACGGGCCAAACCGATCCTGCTGACGGTCCTTGCCATTGTGCTGGCGAGTTCTCTTCTGGCAACGGACGCCGTGTTCGGTGGGCTCGGGGTAGCGCTTATCGGCGGGACGATTTTTGCCTATTTCGTATCGCTTTTCTTCGTGCCTATCGTTATCCAGCGACCGCTCAAACACTACGACGATACGGGAGCACTTGACAGCGACTTCCTCCACTCTCCGGACGAAACCAAATGTGACTTAGAATAACTGCCCAGGCAGGGAGGATACCTTCTCCCTGCCGCTTCTTCACTCCCCCTTCAGCACACCTCACCCTCTGACGCCATGATAATCAAATGACATACCATCACACTACGCGACCGATAAAAGTACGACTATTAAATATACGGATACAGGATCTCAACGGAAAGCTGTTTATGCGGAGTAATGAAAAACGAGAGAGACGGCCCCGGATAGGGGCCGGTATGGAAGCGCGGTTTAGAGTTCTACGTAGGAGACGGAAAGAGCAGCCGGAAGCTTTGCAAGATCGTCTAGGACGTTTTTGCTGACCTCTTCGTCCACACAGATGACCGCCATCGCCTGGGAGTTGTCATCCCGGCCCAAACGGAAATCGGCGATATTGACGCTGTTTTTGGCCAGAAGCGTACCCACTTCACCGATAACGCCCGGTACGTCGGAGTTTTTAAAGAGGATCATCTTCCCTTTGGGGATCACGTCAAGATCGAAACCGTTGATATCGACGATTCTCGGGCTGTTCTCTTCGAAGACGGTCCCGCTGACGACGATTGTATCCTTATCGGTCGTGATCCGTACGGAGATACGGTTCTTATACGCTGTCTCCACAAGCTCCTCTTCGCCGGCAACGTCAATACCGCGTTCTTTTGCGAGGAAAAGCGCGTTGACATAGTTGACCTGCTCTTCTACCGACTCGCGAAGCGCACCGACAGCGGCAAAGGTCTTGAGGGAGTCGAGGTACTGTTTCACTTCACCCGTTGCAGAGACTTTAATGGAGTCGATCACCCCTTTGTTCAGCTGCGCCGCCATAAAGGCCATACGCTGGGTCAACTCCAGGAAGCTCTCGGCCCAGTCGCTCACCTCACCCTCTTTGATCGGCAGGTTGAGCGCGTTGGGGAAGCTGACGCCGCGGACGACGTCCAGCGCGTTGCTTGCCGCCTGGGTCGCGATCTTGACCTGGGACTCTTTTGTATTAGCCCCCAGGTGCGGTGTGACGACGATATTGTCGAGGTCCAACAGCTTGTTATCCGTCGCCGGTTCCTTGACGAATACGTCCATACCGGCAAAGGCGATCTTACCGGATTTCAGCCCTTCATAGAGGTCCTCTTCGTTGTAGAGTCCGCCTCGGGCACAGTTGACCAGGATCACACCGTCTTTCATCTTGGCGATCTCATCTTTTGTGATGTAGTTGATCGTCTCTTTGTTCTTGGGTGTGTGGATCGTGATGATATCGCATGCAAGGATGTCGTTAAAGTCTTTTGTATACTTTACGCCCACATCCGTTGCCTTGGACGGCTGGATGTACGGATCGTACGCATATACGTCCATGCCGAATGCCTTGGAGCGGATACCGACTCGGCTACCGATGTTACCGAAACCGATGATCCCCAGTTTTTTACCCATCAGCTCCGTACCGTACCAGTTCTCCCGTTTCCAGATCCGGTCGTTTTTAAGCTGCCCGTGGGCATACGGGAATGTCCGTACGGAAGAGAGCATGTGTGCCATTGTCAGTTCCACCGCAGCGATCGTATTGGCTGTCGGAACGTTCATTACGACGATCCCGCGCTTGCTGCACGCATCGATATCGACATTATCGACCCCGACACCGGCACGGATAATAGACTCCAGTGCCTTCGCATGATCGAGGAATTTCTGGTCGACGGGCGTCGAGCTTCGCGTGATCACCAGGTGTGCATCGGCGACGACGTTAAGCAGCTCGTCTTTGGGCACGTCATACGCGATGACGAGATTGATGTCGTTGGCTTTTTTCAGGATCTCGATCCCGTCATTATGGATGTGATCACAAACAACAACTTTTTTCATGGCATTCTCCTAATGGGTATACTTGATTTCACTTTTATATTTTGAAATTGTTCCGTCAATGTCATACTCCCCCAGCTCTTTCATCAGCACATCCGCTGCGGCGGGGCTGTAGAGACTGAGTATCACGGTGTAGGAATCATTGACTTTTTCGATGCTCCGTTTTATTTTGTGGCTGTTGAGTACCTGAACCAGGCAGAAGTACTGGTATCGGTCCAGATTTTCAAATGCGACACGGTAGAGCGTATCTTTGAGCTTGTCCGCTTCGACAAGGTCCCAGGCAAGGATGATCTCATTGGCGGGGTAATAGTCTTTGACAATCTTCTTGTCGCTGATAAAACGGGTCCAGGTCGATGCGGGCGGTGAAGCCTCACGGTCGAAGCTCTTTTTCTCTATCGCTTCAGCTTCCAGGATATCGGTCCTAGTCTTTACAAAGAGGTTGACCGTGAAAACCGTCGATAGGATAATGAGAAGGAGACCGAAGATTAAAAGATACAGGCCTCCCCTCTGCATGGCGCGCCTACTTGAGTGCGTCTTTCAGGACATCGCCCAGGGTGCTGGATGCGTCTTCTTGCTGATTGTATTCGTTAAGGGCATCCTGCTCACGCTGTTTCTCCAGCCGTTTGACGGAGAGTCTGATTTTGTTACGCTTGGAGTCGATAGAGGCGATGACCGCTTCGATCTCCTGGCCCTCTTCCAGCTCGTCCGCTTTCAGTGGATAGAGGTCTTCGTTACGGATCAGGCCGTCGACGTTGTCGCCGAGCTTGATAAAGACACCGAAGTCTTTCATGCTGAGTACTGTTCCTTTGACGATATCACCCATCTTATGGGAATCGGCGAAGGCTTTGACCGGAGAGTCTTCCAGTTTTTTGCGGCTCAGGGAGACACGCTCGTTGGAGGCATCGATCTTCGTGATCGCCACTTCCACCTCGTCACCGACGTTAAAGAGCTCTTTACACTTCTTGTTATCCCAGGAAGCGTCTTCGTTATGCAGAAGCCCTTCGATGCCGCCGATCTTGACAAATGCACCGAAATCGGTGATCGTTGTGATCGCACCTTTGACGACGTCGCCCTCTTTGTTGTTTTTGAGGAACTCGTCGAACGGTTTTGGCTGCAGACGTTTGAGTGAAACGCGCAGTTTGCGGTTTTCCAGGTCCAGCTCGATCACTTCCGTATCGATCTCCTGTCCGACTGTTACCACGTCTGTCGGGTGCTTGAGGTTTTTCTCCCAGGAGAGTTCGGAGATGTGCAGGAAGCCTTCGATCTCGTTACCCAGGTCGACAAAGACACCGTACGGTTCGATGTTGCTGACGGTAACGGCGATCGTATCGCCCTCTTCCAGCTGCTCAGCGATATCTTTCCAAGGATCCGGGTGTGCCGCCTTGATGGATAGGGAGAGTTTTTTCGTCTTCTTGTCGTAGTCGATCGCCACGACGTCTACGACATCACCCTCTTTGTAGATGGAGGACGGGTTGACCGGCCCTTTGTAGCTGATCTCGGAGTAGTGGACAAGCCCTTCTACGCCGCCCACATCGACAAACATCCCGTAGCTTTTGATCTTCTTGATCTCGCCCTTGATGATCTCTTTCTCTTCCACGATCTTCTTAAGCAGTTCGCGGCGCTCTTTGCGCTTGTCGTTTAGGATCGCCCGTCGGGAGATGATGATGGAACCGTTCTCCGGATCATACTTGACGATTCTGGCGTCGATCTCTTTTTTCTCGGGTCGCTCGTTCTCTCTGAAAGCCGCAAGGCTTCGTGGCAGGAAGAACTCCACATCGTCCGCTTCGACGATATAGCCGCCTTTGTTCTTGCGTGTTACGATCCCTTTGATCTCCATGTCTTCGAGGTTGTCTTTGTGTTCATTGACAAACGCCTCTTTTTTCGCCGCTTTGAGTGCTTTTCGGTAGGAGACAGTCGGCCGCTCACCGCGGTGGCCCATCATCAGTACTTCGATCTCGTCGCCCGCTTTGAACATCAGGTTGCCCTCGGCATCCTTGATCTCATCGATTGAGATACGCCCTTCGATCTTCGAACCGACATCGATCAGTACGCTGTCGTCTGTGATACTGACGATCACACCCTTTACCAGTCTGTTTTCGTTTGTTTCCTCGTTTTTAAATGATTCATTCAACAGTTTTTCAAAATCTTCAAACTCTTCATTGAGATCATCGCCAAAATCTTCTAGATGCATCTGCATTACCTCGCTCTTTTTTATATTACGTAAAATGGTTTATTTTCGTGATTATATTTAAATTCTTCTTACACTACTTATAACGTTCTGGACAATCCAGTCGGGCGTGGATGCTCCGGCTGTGATCCCGCACACTTTTTTGCCTTCAAACCACCCCTCCCGGATGTCGTCCGCACCTTCGATCAGGTAGCTGTCTTTGCACTGCTGAAGCGCGATCTCGTGGAGCTGCTTGGTGTTGGAGGAGTTTTTCCCGCCGATGATGAGCATTACATCAACCTCACTGGCCAGTTTTTTGGCAGCGGACTGGTTGTCAAATGTCGCATTACAGATCGTATTAAAGACGCGGACCTCTTTATAACGGGTCACCAGGTAGTTGACTACCTTGAGAAAATCCTCTTCCCGTTTGGTCGTCTGGGATACGATAGCGATCCGGTCTCTCAGGCGGACCGATTCCAGCTCGTCCGCACTGAGGACTACATGGGCCGGGGTCGTTGCATAACTTTTCACCCCTTTGACCTCGGGATGTTTAATATCGCCGAAGATAACGATATCATACCCCTGCTCGGACATGGAAGCGACGATCTCCTGGGGCTTGGTCACATAGGGGCAGGTGGCGTCGATGACGTCAAGGTTTTTGTCTTTAAGCACCTGAAGCTTCTCTTTCTCGATCCCGTGGGTCCTTACGATCGCCCGTTCCCCCTCCTTGAGCCCGTCGATGTCTTCGACGACGTCCACATTAAAATCGTTCTCCAGGCGGTTGATCTCCTTGGGGTTGTGGATCAGCGGCCCGATGGTATGGGAGTTGGGACTCTCCTCGGCGATCTTGATCGCCCGTTTGACCCCGAAACAGAAGCCGTAGTTGTCGGCGAGTTTAACCTCCATAATGCTCCACCTCGGCAATGCCTTTGATCAGTTCCAGGAAGTTGGGGAACGAGGTGGCGATACACTCCGTATCCTCCACACTGCCCCCGTCCGCCGCCATGGAAAGCAGGGCGAAACTCATGGCGATCCGGTGATCACCGCAGGAGTTGAAGACCGCCCCTTTGGGGCTTCCTCCCGTCACGGTATAGCCGTCTTTGTAATCGCTCGTCTCGATACCGGAGAGAGCCAGGTTTTTGACGACACTGTCGATCCGGTCGCTCTCCTTGACCCGCAGCTCTTCGGCATTTTTGACAATGCTGGTCCCCTCGGCAAAGGCAAAAGCGATGGAGAGTGCGGGAAGCTCGTCGATCAGCCAGGAGATGTTTTCGCTCACCTCCACCGCCTTCAGCGGCGCATGCTCGACGATAATATCACCGATCGGCTCGTAGACGTTTTCGGTCTGGATATACTCTATTTTCGCCCCCATACGCTCCAACACTTTAAATGCTTCTATCCGCGTCGGGTTGAGGGTCAGGTTTTTAAGTACGACCTTCGATCCCGGGATAATCGCCGCCAGTACGGCAAAGAAAAAGGCGCTGGAGGGATCGGTCGGGACTGTAATATTGAGGGGTTTCAGGGGTGATTTTTGCGGGTGGATACGGATCTTCCCGTCCGCCTGCTCGATCGTAGCCCCCATCCCGCCGAGCATCCGCTCGGTATGGTCGCGGCTCAGCTCGGGCTCTTCGTACACGGAGATCCCGTCACCGCCGAGTGCGGCCAGGATCATGGCGCTTTTGACCTGGGCGGAAGAGATCTTGCTCGTATAATCGAACGCCTTCAGGTCCCCGCCGCGGATCGCGATGGGTGCCAGGTCGCCGTTTGCCCGTGCATCGATCTTCGCCCCGATATCGGTCAGGGGCTTGATGACCCGTTTCATCGGACGGCGGCGCAGGTATTTGTCACCCGACAGGACAAAAAAGCCGGGTTTGCCTGCCAGCAGTCCGCAAAAGAGGCGGATAGAGGTGCCGGAATTGCCGCAATCTAGCACGTTGTCCGGCTCCTGAAAGGTTGCGGGCGGAGTGATGTAATAGGTGCCGTTCTCTTTTTTGATCTCGGCACCCAGCTGTCTTACGATCTCCATGGAGTTGAGGGTATCCTCCGCTTCCAGGAAGTTCCGGACTTCACTGGTCCCCTCAGCCAGGACCGAGAACATGGCACAGCGGTGGGAGATCGACTTATCGCTGGCAATATCGCCGATCTCACGGTTAAAGGAGGCGCCTTTGGAGAATCGTAGGTTGGTCATCGCAGTTCCGCTCCGAAATTGGATTTAAGGGTCTCGAGGATCGCATCAAAGACTGCATTGCTGCGCTCTTCGGAGACGACGTCTTCACTCGATTGCAGCGTAAAGCGCAGGGTCAGGCTGAAGCGTTCGCCCATCTTATCGTCATGGTAGAAATCGGACGGGTAGAGCTCTTTGAGCTCCGCGATCTCCAGTGCATCGATCGCTTTTTTGATCGCGCTGAACGGCACATCCTTACCGATAAGTACACTCATATCCCGTTGGGAACGCTGGAACTTGGAGGTCGGGACCGCCTGCTTGAACGGTACTTCCATCGCATCCATATCCAGTTCGGCGATAAAGGTCGTCGGCAGGTCCATCTCGCCGGCGACTTTGGGATGCATCTTGGAGGCGAACCCGATCACCTTTTTGTCCATGACGATATCGGCACTCATGTAAGGGTGGATATAGCCTGCTTTGTGGCTGTTCTCGACGAACGAGGCGCCCGGGAAGATCGCCTTGAGCTTCTGCAGGAAGGCTTTAAAATCGATCTCGGCCGGTTTCCCGTGGTTAAGGACATCGTCGCCCTCTTTCAGACCCGCCCATGCGAAGGCCGCCTTTTTATACTCGTTTCGGTCCTTGTCGAAGCAGGTCCCGATCTCGAACAACGCCACGCTTTTGCGGGACTTGTAGATATTGTTCTGGACCGATGCGATAAGCCCCGGAAGCAGGGAGATACGCATCGTATCCAGCTCCGCCGTGATCGGGTTCAGGAGTGAAACAGAGGGCTTGAGCTCGTGCAGGCCGTACTTCTCGTTGTTTTTGCTGTGTTCGAAGGCGAAGTGCAACGCCTGGAAAAAGCCCTGGGAGACGCTGCGCAGGATCGCTTCGTACTGGAAGCGGTAGCGCAGGTAATCATCGTTGTGGGCAACCGTCTCGACGGAATCAAGCGGCTTGGATTCGATATTGTCGATCCCCACCATCCGGACGATCTCCTCGATGATATCGGCGCTGTTGTAGATATCGTGGCGGAATTTCGGGATACTGACCATCAGCGTATTCTGCTCCGGTGTCGCCTTTACTTCCATCCCCAGGCGTTTGAGGATATTGTTGATCTCGATCTTCTCGAACGTCCGTCCGATCAGGGCGTTGATCTCGTCCAGGCGGCTATGGATCGACTTCTGTTTGTGGACCAGCTTGTTCTGGATCTTCTCGGAGTAGAAGATCGCCTTGCTTTTCTTGCCGATCGTATCACAGATATGGCAGATCCCCGTCTCCAGCTCCGGTTCGCTTCCGCGGGAAGCCCGGTAGAACTGGTCGTCGGTTTCGATGCGCTGTTCGTGGACCAGCTTGGATATCTCGTCCGGGTCGACATAGGCCGCTTCGATGATAATCATCTTGCTGTCACTCTTGGCCATCGCCTCTTTTACGTGGCGGATCCCCACGAGGGAAGCTTTGTTTTTCTTGCTGCACTTGATCTTGTTCAGCCCCTCTTCGTTGATAACGCGGATATCGGCTTTCTCAAGCTCCGGGTCGTAGAAGAAGTCAAAGTCGTATGCATGGAGCAGAACACCCGTCGCATGGGTAGAATAGGCCAGGACACGCTCGATCTCGCAGTCACTGTACTTGCCGATCAGGGCGACACGGAAATCGGTAAGGAAATTGGAACGGATCCCTTCGGTCTCCACGACCTTGTACATCGCCGAGGCGGTCACGTCGGACTTGAAGTCCACCTGGAGCACCCGACCGACCCCTTTGGCGTTGTCGTCATCGATGTTGCAGGTGACTGTGTGCTTGTTGTAGCCCTTGGCTGCACAGAGCTCGCGGCTGATCCCGTTGATGCTGAGGCAGTCACCGCGGTTGGCCGTCAGCTCCACCTCGATCACCGTATCGCACAGTGTTTCGTATTCGCGCAGCTCTTTCCCTACGACCAGCCGTCCGATGCTGTCGTCCAGCTCCATGATCCCGTCGTTCATCTTGGGCATCCCGATCTCGGTAGAGCCGCAGAGCATCCCGAGGCTCTCCACACCGCGCAGCTTGACCTTTTTCATCTCCATACCGTTCGGCAGTTTGGCCCCCAGTGTCGCAGCGGCGACGTACAGCCCCTCGCGGACGTTCTTGGCGCCGCAGACGATCTGTACCGTCTCAGGACCGATGTCCACCTGGCAGACAGAGAGCTTGTCCGCATCGGGGTGGGGTTCGCAGCTCAGGACTTTCCCGACCACCACTTTTTCCGGGATGGCGATCGTCTCGACCGTCGCCACCTCGTGCCCGATGGAGTTCAGCGTCGCCTCGACGACTTTGAAATCCTCTTTTTCGATATCGATAAATTCGTTAATCCATGACTTGGTAATAATCATCTAAATTGCTCCAACAGGTCCAAATCACCCTCATATAAAGATCTCAGGTCTGAAATTCTGTGTTTGAGCATGGCAAACCGCTCGACGCCCAGACCAAAGGCGTAGCCGCTGACGTTTTCGTAACCGACGGCTTTAAAGACATTGGGATCGACCATCCCGCAGCCCAGGACTTCCAGCCATCCCGTCTGCTTACAGACACGGCACCCGTCGCCGCCGCAGAAGACGCAGCTGATGTCCGCTTCCGCGGAAGGCTCCGTAAACGGGAAGAAGCTGGGTCGGAAACGTACCTTCACATCCCCGAAGAAGTGGGTCAGGAAGTGTTCCAGGATAAACTTCAGATTGGCGAAGGAGACCTTGCCCGCCTCATCGACCACTAGACCCTCGACCTGGTGGAACATCGGCGTATGGGTGATATCGTAGTCCCGTCGGAACACGGCACCCGGCGCGATCATCCTAAACGGCGGTTTGTGCTGCTTCATGTAGCGGATCTGTACCGGAGAGGTATGGGTCCGAAGCAGCTTGTGGTCCTTGAAGTAGAACGTATCCTGCATCTCTCTGGCCGGGTGGTGCTGGGGCAGGTTAAGGGCTTCAAAGTTGTGGAAATCGTCTTCCACCAGGGGTCCCGTATGCAGGGAGAAGTTCATCGTGGAAAAGAACTCGATGATCTCGTTCATCGTGTGCACGACCGGGTGGACAGCACCTGCCGTCTCCAGGTGGGCAAAGAGGGAAGGATCGACCTTCTCCGATGCGATCTGGGCCTCCAGCGCCGCATTCTCTACCGCCGTCTTCTTGGCTTCGAACAGGGCTTCCAGTTCCGCCTTCTCCTTGTTCAGGTTATTGGCGAACTCTTTTTTCTCTTCATTGGATATCGTCTTCATCTTGGCGAACTGTCCGGGGAAATAGCCCTTTTTCCCAAACAGTTCAAGCCGGATCTCTTCAAGTGCGGTTAGGCTGTCCGCCGCACCGATTTTTTCTTGCCAGTTCAAGTATCTACCTTAAATTTTTTGCGCGTATTCTATCCAAACCCCTCTAAAACAACCGCATCTTCCGATAATTATCTCAAAATCCAAAAGCGGGGAAAAGGTTTGAAAAGTTCCCGTTTGTAACACAAAAAAGAGCGGGTGTCAACCGCTCTTTTCCCTCTCGGCGGCCGCCTTTTTCATATCTTCCAGTGCCCTGCGGTAGTACCACCAGGCCACGCCCCAGGCCAGGATCATCAGGATCACAACCCCGATACCGAGCTGCCCGAAATTAAGCGACTCCAGGGCCTGCCAGAAGATGTTGTCCCACCCCAGCTTCTCCGCCACAAGCTGCAGCCACTCGATCGTCCCGATGCCGAGGGCTACGACGACTGAAAGACCGGTAATCGTGAGGTTGAAAAAGAGTTTGCGCATCGCGTCGGCCATGGCCCAGTCGTACGCTTTGAGCATCAACACCCCGTCGATGGAATCCATCAGCGTCATCCCCGCTGCAAAGAGCAGGGGAAAGACCATGACGCCCCAAAGCGGCAGCAACCCGTTCTGGGCCGCCGTGGCTGAGATCCCCAGCACTGCGATCTCCGTAGCCGTATCGAATCCGAACCCGAAAAGAAACCCGATGATAAACATCTTCCAGCTCTTATCGATATGGCGGTTCATTGTGCGAAACAGCCGCGCCCAGAGACCCCGTTTGTCCAGGAGCTCCTCCAGGTCAAACTCCCCCGTCTCCGTACCGCCGCCGTCACGGTACTTGCGGAAAGCAGTCAGAAGTTGCCTGAAGATCACCAGGTTCAGCAACCCGATAGCAGTCAAAAAACCGGCGCTGACGACGGTGCTGATCACCCCGCCCCACTCCTTGAACCAGGTCATCCCCTCCTCTGCCGCACTGCGGACGACAAAGACGATGATCATCGAGAGCAGCATCACCACCGTCGCATGTCCCAGGGCGAAAAAAAAGCCCACGCCCACGGGCATCTTTCCCTCTTGACGCATCTTGCGCGTGACATTGTCGATGGCGGCGATATGGTCGGCGTCAAAGGCATGGCGCAGGCCGAAAAAATAGGCCAATACCCCGATCCCGAGCACCGCGATATCGACCTCTTTAAGGGCCCAGAGCATCCCCCACCCCAAAAAGTTCAGGGTGATAACGACACTGGCGATCAGACCGAGATGTTTTTTCGAAAGGGGTTGCCGGTGCATGGATCACCTCCCTTTGCTTAGACTCTTCCACGAGTATATCAGGTTTGGGAGATTTTTTCATTCTCCTTTGCAAAAAGGGAAAATGAAAGCTTTACTGATATAATAATTGCAGCGATTTTAATTGGTAAAAGTGAGACATAATGAATATTTTTGAAAAGATTATTGACAAAGAGATCCCGGCCCAGATCGTCTATGAAGACGACTATGCCATGGCATTCCACGACATCGATCCCCAGGCACCGGTCCATATCCTGGTCATCCCGAAGAAAAAAGGGATCAAAGGCCTGCAGGAGGTCGACGGGGAGACGATGGTCCACCTGACGACAGCGATCCAGAACGTCGCCAAAGAGATGGGGCTGGACGGCTCTGGCTACCGCGTGATCACCAATAACGGCGACGATGCCGGCCAGGAAGTGCCGCACCTGCACTTCCACATCCTGGGCGGCACACGCCTTGGGCATATCCACCACAAAGACGACACCCACAAAGCACTATAAGATAACCTATAAACGCTATTCTGCCCTGAAAAGGGCAAGCTTCAGTGCCGTGCAACCTCGCAGCGAAGCGAGGACACAGCGGCGAGCATAGCAGAACGGACTTTGTCCTCAGCTTGGTTGCGGAGTTGTACGTTCGTTCTGCGTTCTAACTAATGGCAGCATCCCCCGATATCGGCAGCGTTTTCCGCCGTCAGTTTCATCCCTTCTCCCGAGATCAGGCTTTCTCTGTCCGCAATGCATTTGCCGTTATAGTTGATCGTATAGCTCATCTTAACATCGCTTCGGACCGTATTGATCGTGGAGCAGTAGGTCTCCATGGATGAGAGCACCCAGCGTCTGGCCGTCGTCTCGTCCGCCGTGGAGTCGAAGCTGTAGATGATGTGCATCGTATTAAACTTCTGCGGATAGGGCTCGTTGCGCTCGATATCGGCAGAGATGTCGAGGTTTTTGACCTCGAATCCCTGCTTCTGGGGAAGCATCACCATATCGGTCCCCGAACAGCTGATGATCGCCACGGCAAAGAGCTCGATGGGAGAGACCTCTTTGGGAATGACGTCGAATTGCGCCTTGGATGTTGTCGCTTTGAAGTTGATCCCGTCAGTGTTTTTAATGGAAACGTGCATAATGACTCCTTATTTGGGCTCGTTCGTACTCAGCCACTTGTTAAAGTAGTCCAGCTGTTTCTGGACGCTCTCTTCGCTTGTCCCGCCTGCCGATTTCCGGGCATTCATGGAGTTTCGCAGGTCCAGGAACGTGGCGATATCGTCTTTTATATTCTCATCCAAGGATTTAAGCTTTGCCACGTCCAGTTCGCTCAGGTCCACACCGTCGTCTTCGGCCATCGCCACGGCACGCCCGGTGATAAAGTGGGCTTCTCTAAACGGCGTCCCCTTTTCGACGAGGTAGTCCGCCAGGTCCGTCGCACTCAGGTGACCGACCTTGCACGCCTGCTCCATCTGATCGACGTTGACCGTCATGGTTTTGAGCATCTCATTAAGGATCTTCAGGGAGATCTCGGCGTTGGCCACGCTGTCAAAGACCCCCTCCTTATCTTCCTGCATATCTTTGTTGTACGCCAACGGCAGGGCTTTCATCACCGTCAGCAGGGACATGAGGTTCCCGTAGACGCGACCCGTCTTACCACGGAGCAGTTCGGCCACGTCGGGATTTTTCTTCTGGGGCATGATGGAGCTTCCCGTCGCATACGCATCGGAGATCGTCACGAAACGGAACTCGGAGCTGGACCAGATGATCAGCTCCTCGGCCATCCGGCTGATATGGACGAAGAGGACGGAGATGTTAAAGAGCATCTCCAGGGCAAAATCTCGGTCGCTCACCGTATCGAGGCAGTTGACCGTCGGGGATTTGAAACCCAGTGCAGCAGCTGTCACGTCCCGGTTGATCGGGTGCGGTGTCCCCGCGAGGGCGGCACAGCCGATGGGCGAGAGGTTGTTGCGATCAAAGCTTGCTTCAAAACGGGAGAAGTCACGGGTGAACATGGAAGCATATGCCAGCATGTGATAGGCAAAACTGATAGGCTGGGCATGCTGCAGGTGGGTCATTCCCGGGATCAGTGTCGCTTTGTGATCTTTGGCGATGTCTGTCAGCGTCGCGATCAAGCTATAGACCAGTTTGGAGAGCTGCTGGGTCTTATCCTGTACGTATAGGCGGAAATCCAGGGCGACCTGGTCGTTCCGGCTTCTGGCCGTATGCAGCTTTTTCCCCGTATCGCCGATCAGGGAGATGAGCCGCTTCTCTACGGACATGTGGATATCCTCGTCGCCAAGCACGAACTCGAACTCGCCGTTTTCGATCTCGTTCTGGACCGTCATCAGGGCGATCTCAAGGGATCTGGCCTCGTCGCTTGTCAGGATACCGGTCTTGGCCAGCATCTTGGCGTGGGCGATGGAGCCCTGGATATCATACTTGTACAACTCACGGTCGAACATGATCGACGCATTAAACTCATCCAGAAGGGCTGCCCCCTCCTCTTTAAATCTTCCACTCCACAGTTTTGCCACTGGATTCTCCTTGTATTGTTATCGTGCCATCTGGGTCGCACGGACCTCACGGATGACGTTGACTTTGATTTCGCCCGGGTACTGGACGCTGCCTTCGATCTCTTCGGCGATCTCCTTGGCCAGAAGGACCGCTTCGTTGTCGTTGACCAGTTTGGCATTGGCGATCACGCGCACTTCGCGCCCCGCACTGATGGCATAGGCCGACGCGACCCCCACCTTGGAGGTGGCGATGTTCTCGATCTCCTGGACCCGTTTGAGGAAGTTCTCCAGGACTTCGCGTCTGGCTCCCGGGCGTGCCGCCGAAAGGACGTCCGCCGTACAGACCGCCGCGGATTCGATGCTGGTGGGTTCCTCATGCCCGTGGTGGGCGTAGATGGCGTTGATGACGGCGGAGTGCTCTTTGTAGCGTTTGCACACCTCCGCACCCAGGTCGACGTGACTCCCTTCGAAGTCGTGTGTCAACGCCTTGCCGATATCGTGCAGGATACCCGCCCGCTTGGCCAGGCGCTCGTCTCCGTCCATCTCCACGGCCATGATCCCCGCCAGGTGCGCCACTTCCAGGGAGTGAGCCAGGGCGTTCTGCCCGTAACTGGCACGGAACTTAAGCCGTCCGATGAGCTTGATAAGTTCGGGGTGCATATCCGCGAGCCCCAGGTCCATGACGATACGGCTCCCTTCGTCCATCACATCCTCTTCGAACTCCGCCGTCACCTTCTCGAAGATCTCCTCGATACGGGTCGGCTGGATACGGCCGTCTTCGATCAGCAGTTCGATCGTCTTCGTGGCAATGGCGCGGCGGTAGAGGTTAAAGCTGCTGACGATGATCGTGTTGGGAGTGTCGTCGATGATGATATCGACCCCCAGCAGCATCTCGAGTGCTTTGATATTGCGCCCCTCTTTCCCGATGATGCGCCCCTTGAGCTCGTCGTTGTTGAGCGCAATCGTATTGATCAGGCGCTCGGAGGCAAACTCCCCGGCAAACCGGGTCGTCGCCTGGGCCAGGATGTAGTTGGCCTTCTTCTTCGCCTCCATCTTCGCTTCGCTCTCGGCTTTGCGTACGACATTGGCGATCTCGCTGCGGGCCATCTCGGCGGCGTGGTCCACGGCGATCTTCTTAGCCTCTTCGCGTGTCAGGCCCGAGGCGTTTTCGATGATATGCATCATCTCGTCGAATTTTGTCTCGTAGTTCTCTTTAAGAACGTCGATCTGGCGGTGTTCGTTTTTGATCTCGTTGAGGTCCTTGCGTATTTCCGAACGCTGCTCTTCGAGTTTCTCCTCTTTTTTTGTCAGCTGGTCCAGTTTGGCGCCGTACTCGTTTTTCATCCGGCTGATCTCGAGCTTTGAGCTGCGCTCCAGCTCCATCTCTTTTTCCCGTAAAGTCGATTTCTGTTTTTCTAAAAGAAGCTGCGCTTCGTGTTCGATCGCCTTGGCCTTCTGCTTGGCCTGCTCGACATAGATATCGTGTTTTGCCTGATCAATTTTTCGTGTGACCAGATAGGTGACCCCGGCAATGATGGTCCCTTCTGCAAGCATCTCTATTAACATTTAAAAAACCTTTTTTCCGTTTGAAAAAAAGTGTGCTGGGAGTAATTAAATAATCGCCGTCTATATCATGCGCTTCGGTAACGACACGGGAACATCTGCAGAATTCGGGCTGGACAAAGATGATGCGGGGGCGGTACCCCAGGCTTTCAAAAAAGCGGTCGTACATCCCTTTACCGAACCCGACCCGTTTAAAATTATCATCGATCCCGACGGCGGGGACCACGGCTGTATCAATCCTAAAATGCTTAAATAATGAATTCCCAGACTGACTAATATCAAACTTATATTTTTTCAGTGGCAACCGGTATGGTACCATCTTAAAGCTAACACCTTCCATAAAAGGAACATAGATTTTGTGGCGGCGCCGAAGCCGTTTGATAAGCGGTCTGACGTCACATTCGAATTCCAGGGGAAGATAGAGTAGAATCGACCGGGAGCCGACTCTTTTTAATAACTGTTCGAGATGGAGCAGCGTCTGCTTGTCGCGGAGGTGGCGTCCCTGTTTCTTCCGTTTTTTAAAGCTCTCCAGGCACCGTCTCCGGCATGCCGCTTTATCCATTACACAGCCTTGTTCGATTATACTATCAGCCGATATATTAGCATAAGTGGAGTTTTAATGGGACTTAAAAAACTGATAATTTTTACCGCAGCAGCCTTTACCCTTTTTAGCGGTTGTTCGCAAAATGCCGGCTCGGACGGCAAGAGCGGCAGCGTGACACTCAACACCCTTGACGGGAAAACGATGGAAGTCGTCTACCGCGAAGGGCGCATCCAGAAATTCAAAGACATCAACATCAGCGGCATCGACAATAAGATCATCTTCCTTGATTTCTTCTCCACTTCGTGCGGTCCGTGCCGTGATGAGATCCCCCACCTGGTCAACCTCCAGGAGAAGTACAAAGATGACTTTACCGTCATCGGTATCCTGGTGGAGAACAAGACCCTGGCCGAGATCAAAGACTTTGCCACGCTCTTTCACATCAACTACCCCGTTACCGACGCGGGCGAAGAGTACATCATGACCGACCTGGTCGGCGGCGTGCGCGGGATCCCGGCGATGTTCA
Source organism: Campylobacterales bacterium (assembly GCA_050297855.1). Lineage (GTDB taxonomy): Bacteria > Campylobacterota > Campylobacteria > Campylobacterales > SZUA-545 > SZUA-545. The sequence continues at coordinate 54,926 of JBNKTC010000004.1, read as the reverse complement.
TGTTTGACAAGAAGGGACGCTACTTCACCCACTACATCGGAGCGGTCCCCCAGACGATGATCGAAAACGACATCAAAAAGATCCTGGCCCAGTAAGATGTTCGGATTTTTTCAAAAGGGGCTGGAGAAGACGACCCATGCCGTCCGCAAAGTCATTCCCGGTACCCAGGAGATCATCGACAAGGAGCTTTTGGAAGAGATCCTGATCGAGGCCGATATCAACTACGACCTTGTAGAATCACTTCTCGAAGCGCTTCCCGAGCACGTCAACCGCGCCCGGATGAAGACCGAGCTGATGGAGCTCTTTACCGAACATAAAGAAGAAGAGAGCCGCCAGATGGAGGTCTCCCTGATCATCGGCGTCAACGGAGCAGGCAAGACGACGACCATCGCCAAACTGGCCAACCGTTTTAAAAAAGAGGGCCACAGCGTTATGCTGGGTGCGGGCGATACCTTCCGCGCCGCCGCCATCGAACAGCTCAAACGATGGGCCGACAAGATCGACGTCCCCATCGTCTATACCCAGCAGGGCCACGACCCCTCCGCCGTCGCCTACGACGCGATCCAGTCCGCCCAGGCCAAGAAGATCCAACGCGTCATCATCGACACGGCCGGACGGCTCCAGACCCAGGCCAACCTGGCGGGAGAGCTGAAAAAGATCGTCCGGATCTGCGACAAGGCCCATGCAGGGGCACCGCATAAGAAGATCCTGATACTCGACGGCACCCAGGGCAATACCGCCATCAAGCAGGCCGCCGCCTTTGACGAGATGGTCGGGATCGACGGGATCATTGTCACCAAACTCGACGGAACCGCCAAAGGTGGGGCGGTCTTTAGCATCGTCAAAGAGCTGGGCCTGCCGCTGCTGTACGTCGGTGTCGGAGAAAAAGAGGACGACCTGATCCCCTTCGAAGCCGAATCCTTCGTCGATACCTTCCTGGACTCCATGTTCAAATAACACGCTGACATATTTTTAAACTACTCTCGGATGGTACGGTATGATCCGTACCATCTGAATCAAGCTGGAGGAACCTCCCATGGCCAAAACTAAAACCCTCTTCGAATGCCAGTCCTGCGGCTTTATCACCCCCAAATGGATGGGAAAATGCACCAACTGCGGCAGCTGGGACTCACTGGTTGAGATGACCCGGGAGACAAGGCCCTCCTCTTCCAAAAAATCCATCACCTCCACCGTCAATCCCCAGGCGATCAGCATCACCGAGATCGAAGAGGACCAGGTCGAACGGATCAGCTCCTATGAAAAGGAGCTGGACAATGTCTTAGGCGGTGGCATCGTCCCCGGCTCCCTCACATTGATCGGGGGAAGCCCCGGGATCGGGAAATCGACGCTTCTTTTAAAGATCGCCGGGAACCTGGCCGAACACGGCAAGCGGGTGCTCTATGTCTCGGCCGAGGAGTCCGCCGGACAGATCAAGCTGCGGGCCAACCGCCTGGGGGCTAACCAGAAGGAGCTCTACCTCTACCCCGAGATACGGATGGAGAAGATTTTTAACGAGCTGAACGAAAAAAAGTACGACCTGGTCGTCATCGACTCCATCCAGACAATCTACTCCGACAGCCTCTCCTCGGCGCCGGGAAGCGTGACCCAGGTCCGGGAGATCACCTTTGATCTGATGCGCTTTGCCAAGGAGACCAAAACGGCCATCTTCATCATCGGGCACATCACAAAAGAGGGCTCCATCGCCGGTCCGCGGGTACTCGAACATATGGTTGATACGGTCCTCTACTTCGAAGGGGATGCCTCCAAGGAGATCCGCATTCTAAGAGGCTTTAAAAACCGTTTCGGGACCACCAGTGAGATCGGGATCTTCGAGATGGGAAAAGAGGGGCTGGTGAGTGCCAGCGACATCACCAGCAAGTTCTTCTCAACAATGATCAAAAGCCCCGGCAGTGCCAAGAGTATCATTATGGAGGGGTCCAGGCCCCTTATCATCGAAGTTCAGGCACTCGTAAGCCAAAGCGGCTATCCCAATCCCAAGCGGAGTGCTACGGGGTTTGACTCCAACCGCCTGACGATGATCCTGGCCCTGCTGGAGAAAAAGCTCGACCTCCCCTTTAACCAGTACGACGTCTTTATCAACATTACGGGCGGGATCAAGATCACGGAGACGGCTACGGACCTGGCCATCGTCGCGGCGATCCTCAGCAGCTTCAGAAACCGCCCCATCGACAACCAGACCGTCTTTATCGGGGAAGTGAGCCTTATCGGGGATATCCGTGAATCCTACCAGATCGAACCACGCCTCAAAGAGGCCCATACCCACGGCTTTAAGAAGGCGGTCGTGGCCAAGAAGCCGCAGAATGCGCTGGGCGGTATCAAATGTTATGAAGTGGACGAAGTAGCAAAACTGCTGGAGTGGATGTAGGCCTTAATCCATCGGCTGTTCGACCAGGGCCTCGTAATCGGGTTTGATCGTATGAAGAAACTCGAAAAGGCGCAGCTGGGCGACATCTTCGCTCTTATACCCGTTTAGCAGGTAGTAGGGGATCCGATTGTTCCAGCGGGGAAACAGCTTGGCATTCCGGTTGATCCTGGCAACGAGGTAGTTCAGGTCCCGGTACCCCTTGGCGACCCCTTCGACAAAGTAGATCACCTGGGAAACGAAAACACCCTGGTGTGAAGGATTTTTAAAGAGCTTTTCCGCATCTGCTTCCAGGTGCTTCTTGAGCTGTTCGTTTACCTTCTTATCCCCGGCAACGATCACCGCGGCAAAGAGTACTGCAAAATAGTCGACCCGCTTGTTCGTCAGACCGAAAAGTTTGTTCAAGAGTTTTGCAATGGTCATCCCCTACCCTTTTATCAAATAGTATGTCTCCACGATCTTACCCAAAACCGTAAGATCGATCCGTTCATAGCTTCCCCAGACCGGCTTTTCGGTAGTCAGATAATACCCATCCTGATACCCGATACCGTAAAAGCGCAACTTGTTCTGAAGCGCCCGGCTATTGCAGTGCACCCCCTCGATCCGGCGCTGTTTCAGGGCCTCCACCAGCTCCTTTGTAAAGTGCTGTTCGTAGGCAAAATGCTTTTTGGGGTTATCCACCAGCAGATAAAGAGGTTTATTAAAAAACGTAACGACGGTGTTAAGCGCCAGTGTCGTCATCACAACGGCAAAGACCGCTTTATGGGTCTTGCGGAACTCCGGCAGACGGATCCGGTAGGAGTTGTAAAACGCGTAGACCATATAGGGGGCATAGATGATGGCATAGGGGGCAAAATCCTCGATCCGTATATTCTGCCTCAAGGAGAGGATGATCGAGATCAGGAACGTCACGGCTGAGATAAACCAGAGCACCGGCAGTCTCGTATGGGCTTTGACAAACTGCCAGTAGAGGCTGTAGATAAAAAAGAGGAACATCAGCGGCGAAAAGACAGCGGCATAGATACTGAAGATATCCAGAAAATATCCCTTTGCCTCCTTCCCGAAATCAAACCCGTAAAAATAGTAGCTGATGGCAAAGGCGACAATGGCAAAAAAGAGCAGCCGGTTATCCTTGCGGTAGTGACCGTAAAAGATGAGCGAGACGGACAGGTACAAAAAGGCGTTGTCCAAAAAGGCCACCAGCGGCAGCAGGTAGTAGGCGTGCTTGCCGTGAACCTGGTAGATCCGGACGAACAGCAGGGTAAAGAAGATCACGATCCCCGTCTTGCTGACGATCAGGGCTGCGGTATTGACCCCCGGAAGCAGTACGAAAATAAGCAGGATCAGGAAGACATCCCCCTCTTTTTTGACAATATCCCTTGAGACCAGGTAGAGCATATAGACGTTCAGCAGGTGGAGTGCGATAAACGGGATACGCAGGGCGAAGTCGTTCTGGCCGAAAAGGGTGACCGAAGCGTCCAGGATCAGGTTAAGGTATCCCGACCCGTCAAAGAAGATCGCCGCTTCGTAGCGGCTGATGGAGAGGGACGAGGAGGCAAGGATCAGGAATACGGCGTCAAGGAGAAGAAGGATCGGGATAAAGAGGGGCTGTCTCATGACTTGAGAAAGTTTTCCAGCATCGTGTAGCCGTGCTCGCTCATGATACTCTCGGGGTGGAACTGCACCCCGTAAATGGCGTGATCTTTGATCTCGATTGCCATGATCTCGTTATCGTCCGTACTGTGGGCCGTCACCTTGATGATGTCGGGGATGCTCTCTTTTTCCAGGACCAGGGAGTGGTAGCGTGTGGCGTTAAACTCTTCGGGGACGTTTTTAAGGATCGTGCTCTCGGCATCCTTGTGCATGATCGATGTCTTTCCGTGCATCAGGTTTTTGGCGCGGATCACTTTCGCCCCGAAGACCTGACCGATCGCCTGGTGCCCCAGGCATATCCCGAAGATCGGGAGTTTGTCCTGGAAATGGCGGATCACCTCCAGGCTGATCCCTGCATCATCGGGCGTAGCAGGTCCCGGAGAGATGATGATCTTTTCCGGCTTCATCGCCTCGATCTCCTCGATCGTGATCTGGTCGTTTCGGACCACCTTCACATCCGCTCCCAGCTCCTGGCAATACTGGACGATGTTGTAGGTAAAGCTGTCATAATTGTCGATCATCAGGATCATAATCTCGTTTTCCTTCGAAACACCCGCTTAGGGCAATAAAAATTGCCTTATTCTATCCTTTATTGGATTGAATCGCAATAAAAAAATTCGGTCTCAGTACTGGATCGAGACGTAAAAGCTCAGATCAAAGGTGTTGTCTTCGGAGAGGGAGTTGTTCTTCCGGTAGATTGCATAGGAGGGTTTGGTCGTCGTCTCATAATCGCTGTTCGGCAGCCACTCGTGGTAGACCCAGTGGATAAACCTCAGCTTGTCCCCCTGCCGCCCCGTCAGGTCGAACCGTGCATAGACCCCCTCGGCGATCTGGAACTCCGGCAGCCGCTCCCCGGGCGGCAGCTCCGCATCGGTCACGACGCAGGCGATATACTGGCACTCCTCCAGCGGTGTGATCGTCGGGTTGTCGTGGAATAGTGCGATCTGCTGATAGTTTTTAATATTGTTGTTCAGTATCCAGGTCTGGAGCTTCTGCCAGGTCTGCTTGATATTGACGTTGTAACCGCGGTTTCTTATATAGTAGCTCTTCATCGCCGGCATCTTGACGATCGTCGGTTCCATACCGCTGAAATCGGCTGTCGACTCCATCGCCTTTTTGGACTGTTCCAGGATATGGCGGGAGTACTCCCGGTACCCTCCGCTGCGCCACGCTTTGGGCGTCATACCGAAGCGCTCCTTGAAAGTCTTGATAAAAGAGGAGTGGGAACTGTACCCGCACAGCGATGCGATCTCCGAGACAGTGGAATATTTATTGGTCAGCAGCAGGTTGGAGGCTTTTTGCAGGCGGATCGACTTGATACTCTCGTAGATGTTTTTTTCAAACACCTCCTTGAAGATCCTATGCATATGGAACTTGCTGACCCCCAGGTTTTGGCTAAGTTCGTCCAGATTGATCGCCGTATCGATATGGGTATAGATATAGTACATGATATCGTTGGCGATCTTGGTATGTTTTTGCAGCGTCTCTTTTTTCATTGTTAAATTTTAGCAAGAATAGACAATATGTCAAGCAAATATAAATCAATTATTACTCACAAAATAACAATAAATAGCACACAAAAAGAGAAGAATCATTCGGACAAAACCCCTACAATGGGGGAAAACTTTTTAAAAAAGGTGACCTGACATCATGAAAAAGATCGAAAAAGTCCTGATTGCCAACCGCGGCGAGATCGCCCTGCGGATCATCCGGGCATGTAAAGAATTGGGAATCAAAAGCGTTGCTATCTTCTCCGAAGTCGACGTGGAAGGGATCTGGGTACGCAAGGCGGACGAGTGCTACCCCTTTATGGGCAACCCCATCGAAGCATATCTGAACTACGAAAGCATCATCGCACTGGCCAAGAAGGCAAACTGCGATGCCATCCACCCCGGATACGGCTTCCTCTCCGAAAATGCCGAGTTCGCCCAGGCGTGTGAGGATAACGGTATCATCTTCATCGGTCCCAAGGCCGATCACATCGCACTCTTCGGCGACAAGATGGCCTCCAAAGTAGCGATGAAAGAGGTGGGCGTCCCCGTCGTGGAAGGCCTTGACGAACCGATCACCGATATCAAAGAAGGGGTCAAGGTCGCCAAGGATATCGGCTTCCCGGTCATCATCAAGGCGGCATTCGGCGGCGGCGGCCGCGGGATGCGGATCGTCCGGGCGGAGAAGGAGTTTAACGAACTCTTCGACGCAGCGGTCAACGAAGCGAAGAAATACTTCGGCAAAGGAGACGTCTTTATCGAGAAATATGTCGAGAACCCGCGCCATATCGAAGTGCAGGTCATCGCCGACAAATACGGCAACGTCGTCCACCTGGGAGAACGGGACTGCTCCATCCAGAGACGCCACCAGAAGGTGATCGAGATCGCCCCCTCCCCCAGACTGAACGACGCGGTGCGAAAAGAGCTCTTCCGCATCTCCACCAAGGCGATGTTCCGCCTGGGCTACGAAAGCGTGGGGACCATCGAGTTCCTCGTGGACGAACAGGACAATATCTACTTCATCGAGATGAACACCCGTGTCCAGGTCGAACACCCCGTCACCGAACTCATCTCCGGCGTGGACATCATCCAACGGATGATCGAGATCGCGGAAGGGGACAAACTGCGTTTTCTACAGGAAGAGATCAAGTTCAAAGGCTACGCCATCGAATTCCGTATCAACGCAGAAGACCCCAAACGCAACTTCTTCCCCTCCGCCGGAAAGATCACCAACTACATGGCCCCCGGCGGCCCCGGCGTACGCCTGGATACCAGCATGTACGCCGGCTACACGATCCCGGCGAATTACGACTCCATGATCGGCAAGCTGATCATCTCATCGCTGGACTGGGAAGGAGCGGTCAAAAAAGCCAGACGCGCCCTGGACGAGTTCTTCATCGACGGCGTCCCGACCAACATCCCGCTTCACCGCGAGATCGTAAGAGACCAAGACTTCATCGACGGCAGATTTACAACGAACTACCTGGACACCAAACTGGAGCAGTTTAACCTCGACGCCATCAACCACCTCGAAGAGGAGGAGAAACGGATGCAGCAGATCAGCAGCCTGATCGAGACGATCAAGAAGAACAAGGTCGCGGTCAAATATTAAGACCGCAACAGGAGCCCAGCCCTAATACAGTTTTTTGGCAGACTCTACGATCATTGGCTTTTAACAGAGCCGATAGTGCTATGACCCGCACATATCGGGTGCATCGGTCGGCTGTTTTCGATTGGCGGGGTCGGTCGCGGGTTTGCCAAAAAATTTGACCCCCAGGTAGACCCACCACGCCCGTATGGGGTTCATCCCATCTTCTTCGCACATAAGCCTAAGCACCCTGTCTGCATCGTCTTTATAGGTACTGTTTGGCAAAGCCTCTTCCCGCATCAGCTGGTACAAGGCGTCATGAACAAGGGAACCGCGCATGAAGTTCGGGGTATCGAACGTCGGCCCCGAAGGCCCATCCCACGCATACCCTTTTTTGATCGTCAGCAATCCGTCTGTGGAGAGGTCGATATAGTCGGTCGTAATCGCTTCATGGTAACGGATAGGAATTGTCGTACTGTAGCTTTGGGTTATCTGGTATTTGTAACCCGATTTGTAGGTAATACACTCCATCAACACTCCTTTGAATAAGGCGAAACTGTTGTAGGAAAAATCCAGTATACCCTATATATGGCTTTAAAATAGATAAATGTTCATGGGGGGAAAGCTGCCTTCTTACGAAGGCGACAAAGATTTCTTTTTGATTCCGATCCACGCATCCGCCACCTCTTTGACCCGATGCACATTCTCCGAAGCAAACAGCTTCAGTTCCGTCTCCTTGATATCCTTCTGCGCGATATTCTCACGCTTCAGGTATTCGACGATCGCATCGCCGGAGTGGATCATCATCGCCCCGCCGAAATAGGCACTCAGTTCGTCGGAGAGCAGCGGGAAGTGGGTGCAGCCGAGAATAACGGCTTTGGGTTTTGGAAGTTCTTTGAAATAGTGGTCGAAGACCGGGGTGAGGATGTCACCTTTCTTGATCCCCTCCTCCACTAGCGGGACCAGAAGAGGGGTCGCCTTGGCGATCACATTGCTGTAACCCTGGTCGGCAAGCATACTCTGGTAGTGGCCCGACTTGACCGTGGCATGGGTCCCGATGACCAGGATGGGGTCATCCTTTGCGAGGGGGCTTCGCGTCACCGCAAGCACACCCGGTTCGATCACGCCGTATACAGGAAAAGGCGCCACTTTTTTGAGCTCGTCCAGGGCATAGGCCGTAGCACTGTTACAGGCGACAATCATCATATCGGGATCAAAATTGCTGAAAAACTCCAAAGCTTCGAGAGAGTAACGGATGACCGTATTGGCATCCTTGGTCCCGTAAGGGACGCGGGCCGTATCGCCATAATAGACGATCTCGCTGAAGATTGAACTGTGGATAAGGGAGCGGGCGACCGTCAGGCCGCCCACCCCGCTGTCAAAGACCGCAACACGCACCGGAAAAGACTACTCTTTAATCACTAATGCGTCGGGGGTCACTTCAACAGCGATCAGACCGCGCAGGTCGCCCAGTTTATAACCGGTTGCCATATCATTTGGATAATACTCTTTGATCTTAGCTGCCACTTTGGACTTGATATTGTCCCCGTGGCAAGCAAGACACGGTTTTTCGATCACAAGCGGCTCGTAATAACGGAATACCTCGATATCTTTATCCTGCTTATGGCGTAGCCGTGCGATAAAGTTCTCAGGATATTTCCCATCGTGCGCAAACTTCTGTTCAAAAAATTTAAAAGCCAGGGTATCCAATTTATCCGGCCTATTGACAGGATTACGATATTTCTTGGAAACGCGCTTGATCCGAATCCCCTTTTTGGCTTTTTGATTAATCTTATCCGTCAAAGCCTGAGCATTGCCGGCACAAAAATCCAGCGCTCCAAGAGGACCTTCACTTTTCATTTTTTTCTGAAGGTTCTCTTTAAGAACCGTTTTCAGCTCTTTTGCTGCACTCTCTGCATAAGTAGAGACCATTTCACGACGGTCACCGCGCTTTATCAACTCCTCCGCCATAAGGGAGTAATTCAACACACCGATCAGAAAAACAACAAATAGTGTACGCATTATCCACGCTCCATTTCACCTTGATACGAAACGATACCGTAGGTCAGGTTGCCTACGTGTTTGTAGCCCATGTCTTTCATCATGTTCTGGCAGTAGGCACTTCGCGAACCTACGTGACAGTAGACGATAATAGGCACCTCTTTGTCCTCGAGCGCCTTGACCGACTCGTAGAAGCTGGTCGTCGGAACCAGGTGGTCGACCCCCTTGATCCGTGCACTCTTATACTCCATCCACTCCCGGACGTCAACAAGCTGGAAGCTCACCATGCCGAGGCTTCTGGCTTCCAGGAGTGCTTCCAGCTCGCTGCTGTCAAGCTGCTCTTTTTTAAGCAGAAGCTCGCACTCCTCTTTGGAGAGGCCGCGGGAGTGTTCGTGGACCGCCTCTTCGATCTCCTCTTCCATCTTCTGGGCTTCCGCAAACTCCGGTGTACAGAAGATCCCGCAGTGACATTTCCCGTCTGTGGGGATCTCCTCTTCCAGGGCCGGTTTACAGGGGCAGATACGGTCCTCTTCCTTATTTCCCGTTACGAAAAAACAGGGACAGAACCGCTTCTCATAGATCAGCTTGTTCCGTGTCAGACCGAACTGTACGCTCTGGACGACTTCGGGATCGGGGTGGTAGACAAACCCGAACTGGTTCAGGACTTTATCGGTAAATTTTACCGTCTTTTCCAACGCCTCTTTAAACTCCTGGGACTCAGGATCAATCTTTTTCATAGCACCGTCAGCCATTATCAAACCTTTTATTTATTATTAAAACTGTTAAAAATTATTGTGGCTATTGTATCATTAAATAAAAAAAAATGGATTAATAGATGGCCTACGGAACCGTGCTGGTGTTTCATTATGTTGCAGTCTTACTCTTTGGGGGTTATATCCTGCTCGACCGCCTGCTCTTTCGCCCGTTTTTTTCCGGGCGGCAAGACGACGCCTCCCTTTTTTACCGCCGAAGCCGCAGGGTGCTGCTGCCTTCGGTCACGCTCATCATCCTCTCAGGGCTCGTGATGGCATGGCTTGAAGCACAACGTCTCACAGACCCTCTTTTTATCCTGAAGATCGTACTGGCCGTAATGCTTATGGGGATGTTTTTTTACTGCCCCGTTTTCAGCCGGGGGTATGGGGAGGGTGCCCGGCGTCTCTACCGGGCGGTTGTGGTGGTGCTGCTTTTATCTGTAGTGGTCGTATCGAAGTTTTTTATTTAAACGCGATCGCCTCGGCGCGTTTGAGCAGTTCGCGTGCACCCCGCTCTACAAATACCTGGGCAAACTCTTTTCCGACAGTCGTGTACTCTTCTTTACTCGTGGAGATACGCTCATAGATGAACTCCGACGCATCGGGCATGCCGACGATCGCCTCGAGATCGATCGTCCCGTCCTGGTAGACCTTGGCACTGACGCCGATAGGAACCTGGCAGCCGCCGTCCAGTGTATCGATAAAGTCGCGTTCGATCGTCGTCTCCACGACCGCCGCTTCGTCGTTAAGCTTTTCGACGATCGCCAGCACTTCTGGGTTGTCGATGCACTCGATGCCGAGTGCCGCCTGCCCCATTGCCGGGATCATCACATCCTTGTCGATAGAGACCAGGTTTTTTACCTCCGTACGGAGTCCCAGGCGGTTCATCCCGGCTGCAGCCAGGATGATCGCATCGTAGATCCCGTCTTTGAGCTTCTGGATCCGTGTCTGGACATTCCCTCTCAGGTCTTTGATATAGAGATCCGGACGGACTTTTAGAAGCTGCATCTTGCGGCGAAGACTGGTCGTCCCGACGACCGCCCCCTTGGGCAGGTCGTCCAGCGAGGCGTACTTTTCGCTCAAAAATGCATCGCGTACGTCTTCCCGCTTCGTCACTGCACCCAGGACGAAGCCCGGTTCAAACTGGGTCGGGACGTCTTTAAGGCTGTGGACGGCGATATGGGCATCGCCTCGCAGCATCGCCTCTTCAAGCTCCTTGGTAAAGAGTCCTTTTCCCCCGATCTTGGCCAGCGGTACATCCAGGATCTTGTCCCCCGTGGTCTTGTAGATCTTGATCTCCACCTCCATCCCGGGGTTCTGCTCTTCGAGGCGCGCTTTAATGTGTTCGGACTGCCAGAGGGCCAATTGGCTTCCCCGGCTTGCTATGACTAGTTTTTTCAAATCGTACTTACCTTGGTGGTTATTTGTATTCTTTTTTCAGCTTCTCAAAAAGCTTATTGCCGCCGTCTTTCTCCCCGTCGATAAAGACGCTGGGCGTACCGCGGATCATCAGGTGGGACGCCAGATCGATATCCTCTTTGACGTGGGCCGCGACTTTCTGAGACTCGATATCTTTCAGCGTCAGGTGTGTATTAAAGTGCTTGTTAAAGTTTTTAAGCACCTCGGCCGTATCGGTCACCTTGTAATCGAAATCGTTCTGGTAGAGACGCTCGACCACATTCTTCTCGCCCTTTAGCTCCAGTGCCACCGCTGCCTTGATGATCGTGGGTGAGGAGGGGTGAATACTGCTGATCGGGAAGTGGTAGAAGTAGAGTGACATATCCTTGGGATGCTCTTTGACAAACGCAATGATATCGGGCACTACATCCAGGCAGAACGGACAGAGCGGATCACTGAATATGATGATCTTATGCTTGGCCTTGCCGCTTCGATCCCCCGCGATGATCCGGTCGCTGCGGTAAAAACGCATATCAACGGCAGGCGAGTAGTTGCTCTTGATGGAACGCTTGCTCTTCATATCCAGGATATCGAACGCGACCATATCGCCGTGGCGGAAGACCATCTCGTATTTCGTCTGGTTCTCTTTTTCGATCTGGAAATCGAGTTTCACGATCACGACTTCCCATCCACCCAGCTCTTTGGGTTTTTTGACCGAGTCGATCGCTACATTTTTCAGAACGACATTCGGCCCCTGCCGGACACTTTTTTTAATAAACTCGACCAGCTCCGCGTCGTTAGCCTTAAGCGCGCTAACGCTTAAGAGCGTCAGAATCAGAATGCTTCGAAACATCATCGATAACTTCAACGTCGATGTAATCATCTTTACCCCTTTGTTGGTTTTTATCTACCGGAAAACCGGCCCGGAAAAAGATCTTTTTCAGCAGCAGTGCAAACCACTCAAACTGCATCAAAAGTCCCAGTATGTCACTGAGAACGCCCGGCACGATCAGGAAGATCGCACCCAGCAGTGTAAAGGCCCCGACCGAGATCAGCTCGTCCGGCGCCATCTTGCCGAACGCGAAGTTGTTCAGCTGTTCGACAATGGCGTATTTGAAATTGACCATGACGAAGACCCCGATCATAAAACTGACCAGGATCTCCAGGAAAAAGAGCACTCCGCCAAAATGGGCGGCAAACTCCGTCGAGACCATCACTTCGGCGAAAAGATAGACAAGCAGGTAGACGATCATAACGCCGCCAATACCTTCGCGACCGCTTCGTCCATCGGCATCTCGATCTTTTCAAGCGTACTGCGGTCGACAAACTCCACGATCCCTTCGCCCGCCTGTTTTCCGACGATGATGGCAAAGGGCAGACCGATCAGCTCGTAATCTTTCATCTTGAAACCGATCCGCTCTTTGCGGTCGTCCCACAGGGTGGCGACCCCCTCGCCCGTAAGGCGCCCGTAGAGTGTTTCCGACAACGCCATCTGCGTCTCGTCCTTGCCATTGGCCGTGACGATGTCCACCAGGTAGGGTGCGCTCTCTTTGGTCCAGAGGCACCCTTTCTCATCATGGTGCTGCTCGATGATGGCGGCGATCAGGCGGCTGACGCCGATCCCGTACGTCCCCATCACCATCGGTTCGCTTTTGCCCTGCTCGTTGAGGAACGTAGCCCCCAGCGGTTCGGAGTAACGGGTCCCCAACTGGAAGATATGCCCCACTTCGATCCCTTTGGTGTGGTGCAGCGTCCCGCCACAGGTGACGCAGGTATCCCCTTCTGCGACCGCGGTGATATCGTCAAACACCTCGTCGGCGAAGTCGACCGTAATACCGGTCGTGTGATAATCGACCCTGTTCGCACCGCAGACCATATTGGCTTCGCCCTTGAGCTCCGCATCGATCACGATACGGACTTCCTGCTCGAACGGCCCGATAAAGCCGGGGACGACCCCTTTGGACTTCAGCTCCTCTTCCGTCGCATCCACCAGCTCATTGGCGTCCACAGCATTGCACGCCTTGGTCTCTTCCAGTTCGTCATCGCCCCGCACAAAGAAGATGACGATCTCGTCGTGTTCATCGTAGAGTGCTTTTTTGGCCACGGCTTTGACCATCCGGTCCGCATCCACGCCCAACGCACCGGCGACCTCATCGATCGTTGTCAGTCCCGGGGTCGCTACCTCTTCATAGGCCATCGGTGCGGATGCGGCAAACTCCCGTTTTTTACGCTTGGCCGCTTCGATATTAGCCCCGTACTCGCAACGGTCACAGACGACGATCGTATCCTCACCGCTCTCGGCCAGGACCATAAACTCCTTGCTGCCGCTTCCGCCGATGGCGCCGCTGTCCGCTTCGACGACACGGAAATCGAGCCCCAGGCGCGCAAAGATCTTTTTATACGTCGCCTCCATGAGATCGAACTCACGTTTCATATCCTCACTGCTCGCGTGGAAACTATACCCGTCTTTCATGACAAATTCGCGTCCGCGCATCAGGCCGAAACGCGGCCTCGCTTCATCCCGGAACTTCAGCCCGATCTGGTAAAGGTGCAGCGGAAGCTGTTTGTAACTCTTGATCCGGCCCCGGACCAGGTCCACCATCATCTCCTCGTGGGTCGGCCCCAGGACGAAATCATTGGTATGGCGGTCTTTAAAGCGCAGCAGCTCTTTACCGTATTTGGCATAGCGTCCGCTCTCTTCCCAAAGGGATACCGGGGTGACAAAGCCCAGGCTCACCTCCTGGGCCCCGGCGGCGTCCATCTCTTCGGTGACGACCTTTTTGATGTTCTCCAGGACCCGTTTGCCAAGGGGCATCAGATCGTAGATACCGGCGGCCACCTGGGTGATAAAACCGGCGCGCAGCAGGTAGATGTGGGAAGGAAGTACCGCCTCTTTGGGCGTCTCTTTCTCGGTAAAGATAAAGGCGTTGGAAAATCTCATAAATCCTCTTCGTTTTTACTGTTTTTTGGCGAGAGGACCAGGCGGTCCTGCTCGATATCGAAAAGCCGCTTGACGATATTGATCACATCGTCGGCCTCCTGTTTGTCCGCAACGTCTTTGATGGCAACGGTCGGATGGTGGAGGAAGTTTTTAAAAGCGTTGTGCAGGATCTGCGACACGTTCTTCTGGTACTCCCGGGGAAGATACCCCTTGGCCACCGCTTTCTCCAGTTCGCTCTTGGCCACGGCCTGGGCGCTTTTGCGAAGCTCCTTGATGATCGGATCGACCGAGAGGGTATCAAGCCAGCTGAAGAAGTTGCTCGTATACTCCCCGACGACCTTGTAGGCCTTGGAAGCCTCCTCTTCGCGAAGGCTCATGTTCTTCTCCACGACGCTTTTGAGATCGTCGACGGTGTAGATGTCGATCATATCGCTCTTTTTGATGTCGATATCCCGCGGGACCGCCAGGTCGAACCAGTAGCGTTTGAACTCCTTCTCCCGGACCATGTCGTTGGTGATCACGGCATGGGGGGCGGAAGTGGCTGTAAAGAAAATACGGTGGGAATTGATCAGGTTGCCGATCTCGGCATAGGGGGCGACGATGATCCGCTCGGAGATCTCGCTGGCGATCTGGATCGTCTTCTCCACATCGCGGCCGACCAGGATGACATTGACATCGTTGTTGACCAGGTGTTTGGTCGTCAGGATACTCATCTCCCCCGTACCGAAGACGACGGCGCTGAACCCGCCCATATTTCCGCCCAGAGACTCCTTGGCCTGGGCCACGGCAGCACTGGCGACGGAGACGGGGTTTTTGCCGATATCGGTGACCGATTTGATCTCCGCGGCACACTTGAAGGCATAGGTAAAGAGGCGGGAGAGTTTGGTCTGGCAGTAACCCGCTTCATTTGCCTGGTTGTAGCTGTCGCGCAGCTGTCCGATGATCTGGTTCTCACCCACGACGATACTCTCCAGCGCTCCTGCGACACTGAAGATGTGCTTGACCGCCCCTTCGTCTTCGAAGATGTCGGCGCGCCCCTCCAGCTCGTTTTTGTCCACGCCGCTGAAATCGCTCAGGGTCTCAAAGATCCGCATAATAGACTCGGAGGTGTTGGTGGAGTTGATCACCACCTCAAGGCGGTTGCAGGTGGAGATCACCACCGCTTCGTTCACACAGGGGTAGCCGGTCAGTTTTTCCAGCATCGCGAGCTGGGTCTTTTTATCGAAGGAGAACTTCTCGCGAATAACGATGTCACTGTTTTTGTGTGAGAGGCTGACGAGTAGGTAGTGCACTAAAAACTCCTCACGATCATCGTATCGATCAGGCCCGTCAGCAGCGGATTGCCCGCCACTTTTTCCTTTGCCTCTTCGGCCAGCTCCATCGCTTTGGCCTTGGCAAGCTCGACCGCACCCGTGGCGTCGAGTTTCTCGCGCAGCCACGCCTCTTCATCCGTGCTCAGCGCTTTTTTAAAGAGGCTTCTCAGTTTCTCCCTGCCCGCATCGTCGAGTTTTTCGTGCATGATGATAAAAGGCAGCGTCGTCTTCCCCTCGACATAGTCGTTGAAGGCTGGCTTTCCGAGCGTCTTCGCATCCTGGGTCACGTCGAGGATATCGTCGATGATCTGGTAGGCAAGGCCCAGGTTGCGCCCGAAAGTCTTGTATGCTGCGTCGTCCTGCCCGGCAAGCAGGGCCGCACAGTGGGTCGTCGTCTCGATCAGGGAAGCGGTCTTGAGGTAGATCATGTTGTAGTAGGCTTCCACGTCTTCGTTAAAGCCGTTCGCCAGCTCCACGTCCAGCAGTTCGCCAAGGGAGAGTTTCGTAACGGCCGAGGAGATGGAACGGGCGATCTCGCGGTCAAGGCTGACCAGCTCGAAAAAGGCCTTGGAGTAGAAGATATCCCCCAGCATAACGGCGTGTTTATCCGAATAGAGGGCGTTGATGGAGGCATGGCCCCGTCTGGTCTCCGCCTCGTCGATCACGTCATCATGCAGGAGGCTGGAGAGATGGATCGTCTCGATCACCGCCGCGACCAGATCGCTCTCCTTGTGGTTGCCCGCGATCATCTTGACCAGTTTGGCCCGCAGCATCTTCCCCTTGGGAAGCTGGCTGTACATCTTTGTCACATGGGGACTCTCCAGGTCCGCGACAAACTTCTCAATCGTTTCTTCTACTTTCGTTAGCTCCAACGTTATTTCCTATTCACCTTGATTGCGCCGAATGGATCATAGACGTAGACGGCGAAGTCGGCTGCTTCATTGCCCTCCTGCATCCCCTCGAACACCACCATCAGGTAGGGGGCTTCCATATGATCGTCGGGACGCTGTTTAAGGGGTATCTTAAAGGCGTTCCGTTTATAGTCTTTGTACAAAACGTTCTGGTAGGGAAAACCGTCGTAGGCGTAGTGCATGACGATCCCCCGGTTGATAAAAAGGGTCCAGCGGAAATAGAGGGGTTTGTCATCCACGTCGTAGATGGCAAACTCGTCCTTTGTCAAACTGAACCGCTCTTCTTTGGCGTAATACCCTTCGGGTATTGCATGAATTTGTTGAAAAATCAGAAAAAGCCAGACAAGCCAGGCTTTATTCATGCTGTCCGATCATATTCGCCGTAACGTGCAGGTAGAGGTTTTGCATCATCTGCTCCATCTGCTGCGGGTTGGTGTGCTCGAAGGTCCGGACCTTTTTCTCCAGCTCCTCCTCGTCCACCATCTCTTCCAAAATCGCCATCCGTTTAAAGAGTTCGTGAAGCTCGTTTCTGACGACGTTTTTATTCATCGTACAGAGGATTTCGTAGAACTTGTCTTCAGGCGTTTGGTCAAATCCGAAAATATCATCTGTCATTTAGGTATACCTCTTTTAAATCCATTGATTCTATCACACGGCCACCTATAAAAATCTTATACGCGCCGCCGTACCGCCGCTTATCCCGATCCTTCCCCGGCGAGGAAGGATTAAAGGTTTTTTTTCTATCATCAAAGGGTTAAGTATTGCATTAAAAAATGAGAGAAAAATATGAACATAACAAAAGAAGAAGCATTAGAATACCACAAGCATCCCACTCCCGGGAAGATCGCCATGGCCAACAGCAAACCGTTCAAGACCCAGCGGGACCTGGCCACCGCCTATACGCCCGGCGTCGCCCACCCCTGCAAAGCGATCGAACAGGACAACGACCTGGCCTACGACTACACGGCCAAAGGAAACCTGGTTGCGGTCATCACCAACTCCACGGCCGTTTTGGGCCTTGGGGACATCGGGGCGTTGGCCGGCAAGCCGGTCATGGAGGGCAAAAGCGTCCTCTTCAAGGAGTTTGCCGATGTGGACGCCTTCGATATCGAAGTGGATGAGAAAGACCCGGAAAAGTTCTGCCAGGTCGTAGAGGCGATCGCCAAGACCTTCGGCGGGATCAACCTGGAAGACATCAAGGCCCCCGAATGTTTTGCCATCGAAGAGCGCCTGAAACAAAACACCGATATCCCGGTCATGCACGATGACCAGCACGGGACGGCGATCGTAGCCGGTGCCGCCATGCTCAACGCCGTGGAACTGGCGGGCAAGGATATCAAGACCCTCCGCGTCGTTATCAACGGGGCGGGCGCCGCGGCCATCGCCTGCGGGAAGTTCATCAAGAGCCTGGGTGTGCAGAACATCCTGATGTGCGACTCCAAAGGGGTGATCCGGACAGCACGGAGCGATCTCAATCCCCAGAAAGCACTCTTCGCCGTCGATACCCCCCATACGACCCTGGCCGAAGCCGTCAACGGGGCCGATCTCTTTTTGGGTGTCTCCAAAGCGGGAGCGCTCAGTGAGGAGATGGTCGCCACCATGGCCGAAAACCCGATCATCTTCGCCATGGCCAACCCGGTCCCGGAGATCATGCCGGATATCGTAGCCGAGGTCCGAAACGACGCCATCATGGCAACCGGCCGCAGTGACTTCCCCAACCAGATCAATAACGTCCTGGGCTTTCCCTTTATCTTCCGGGGGGCACTGGATGTCCGCAGCACGGCGATCAACGAAGCGATGAAGATCGCTGCGGCCAAAGCCCTGGCCGCCCTGGCGAGGGAGCCGGTTCCCAAAGATATCCAGGCCGTCTACGGTCGGGAACTCTCCTTCTCAAAGGAGTATATTCTCCCGACCCCGTTCGACCCCAGACTCATCACGACCGTCGCCCCGGCAGTGGCCCAGGCGGCCGTGGATACGGGTGTCTCCCGTCTCAAAAGCCTTGATCTAGACAACTACGTCGCCTGCCTCTCCAAACGCCTGGAGACACGCCTTCAGTGCGTTACGCGCGAGCTTCCTGCATCGTAATGACAAACTCGGCCCCGGAACCGATATTCCGGGCATAGAGTTTTCCGTCCATGTTCTTCTCGATGATCATCTTGGACATATAGAGTCCGATCCCCGTTCCGTCACCCTGCTCCTTGGTCGTAAAGTAGGGGTCAAAGATCTTCCCGAGCAGCGTCTCTTCGATCCCGCCGGCATTGTCCCCGATGGCCAGCTCGACGATCCCGTGGCTCCGGGTGAGGGATAGACGGATCTCGCGCTCCTGGACGTGTTTGCGCTTTTCCAGCTCGTACTGGGCATTGCTGAGGATATTGAGCACGACCTGGGAGAATTCGTTGGAGAACCCCTCTACCATCCCGTCATCCTCAAACTCCGTGATCACACGGATCGTGTTGTGACGAAGGCTGCCGCCGATAATGTTCAGTGCGTCTTCACAGACTTCTTTGACACTAAAAAGGTTCATCTCCTTGTTGGGACGGAAAAAGTCCCGGAAATCGTCGATCGTCTTGGACATGTTCTCGATGATCTTCATCCCGTTGGCACTGGCTCTGTTTAGGTATTCTTCATCCAGCTCCCCATGGTGCTGGGCATCACGCAGGTCCTGGAGGATCAGCCCCAATGCGTTGATCGGCTGGCGCCACTGGTGGGCGATATTACCCATCATCTCCCCCATGGCCGCATTGCGCGACTGGCGGATCATCAACTGGTCTTTCTCACGGTTTTTCTCAACCTCCAGGCGCACCTTATCTTCAAGCTGACGGGCGTGGTTCTTGATCTGGCGGTCCATCCGCTCGACCATCGTCATAAAGCTGTTGAAGTTGTCGGTCACGACCCCCACTTCGTCCTTGGTGATCACCGGCAGCCGCCGGCCCAGGTCGTAATCCCCTTCCACCAGGTGCTTGGATGCGAAGATCAGCCCGTCGAGGGACTTGATAATGAGACCCGAGACATAGAGGGTCGCAACGATCATCGCGATAATACCGAAAACGGTGATCAGGATCGTCATGTTCCGGTTGGTCTCGATATGGCTGCTCAGGCGCTCGGTCTCCCGTCCCAGTTTCACATGGGCAAAATCGTGCAGCTGGGTAAGCTCCTGGTACATCTTGGTTGAGACGTCGTTGAGCCCCTTTACAAAGACCGCGATATACTCTTTATCCCCCGTCTCATACACCTGGTTGGTGGCGACACACATCCGGTAGAAGCTGCCATAGCGCATCTGCAGGTTCTGTACGATCCGTCCCAGTTCGCCGTCGCGGTGTTTCTGGGCCAGCAGCAGCATCGCGTCGAGGTTTTTGACGATCTTTTCGTTAAGTTTTGCAGTCTCCCCCAAATCCAGTTCCCGGCTGGAGAAGTAGGCATACGTCGACTCCGTCATGATCAGGCTCTGGATCTTGAAGATATCCGACTTGATATCGTCCACGGCGACAAGCTGGCGGATCTCCACCTTTGTCAGCTGTTCGTAACGGTCGGTAAACTTGCTGAAAGAGATGTAATCGATCAACGAGAGGATCGACACGGCGACCACACTGATGGCCAGGATCGCCCCGATCTTTTTCCGGATCGTCCAGAAACTAAGCTTCACCCCTAAAACCTTGTACTGACGATCATGTAGTAGTTATTCTGCTCGCCGGATTTTTCCGCCGGTTCGCCAAAGTGCCATCCCGATCCCGTATATGCTTCATGGATACGGAGATAACCGACCCGGAAATTGATCGCCCGTTCGTAGTGGTAGTTGATATAGGTCTCAAACGCATCTCCGCGGGTCGCCAGCTTGTTAAAAACGTCTTCGCTCCCCTGGGTCGCGCTCCACCAGTATTTGCTGCCGCGGTTGTACTCCGCTCCCCATTTGAGGCAGTTGCACAGCGCGTAGCGGAAACCGGTATGGAAAGCGTACCCGTCTTCATCCAGCAGCTCGCCCCCGGCATAGGAGGCGTTGGTATAGGCGGGATCGCCGTTACTGTTCTGGATCGAATCATAATCCCCGTCCAAGTCACTGTCTACGGGTGCCCTGTTCCCGACAAAGGCATCCAGGCGGTTTCCGTTCCCTTCCGGATGGGAGACGGCATAGTGGAAAAAGAGGTCCCACACCGACGCAAGCCTCAGGACCTCGAACCCGGCACCGTAGTTGGTGATATCGCCGAGGGGGTCGAGGGTCTTGATATCGACGTTTGCGGAAGAGGAACCGAGATAGGGCGTGGCTTTGATATTCCCCGCGCGGTTGGCCCCCAGATAGAGGATATTCTCACCCATTTCGGGAAACCGGGTCTCAAAAAAGAGCCCTGCGACATCCATATTCTGGATCGTCTCACGGTTGCACTGGTAGTAAAACTGGCCGGGGTTGAGGGTGAAAGCCTTCCCGCCGATCGCCCGTACGAAGCTCTTCTCTATGCCCAGCGGTTTTGAGATATCAGCCGTCAGGATCGCCCCCATGACGTTGGAATCGAAGATAAGGCTGGGAAACATCGATTTGCGCGGTACGTTTTCGATGATATTGGAGCTGCTGCCGCCCGATGTAGGAAGGATCCCGGCGCTGAGATAGTACTTCCCGGCATCCCTGTCCAGGAATTTCAGGTCAAAGTAGGCGCGGTCGAAATCAAACGCCATGTTCTTGTTCTCCGGCTCGGCAGTGATCTTCCGGCTGAGGATACATAAACGCTCGTTATTCTGGCTGCTTCGAGAACCAACGAGGCGGGCGAAGAACTTCGCATTCTCTTCCAGTTCAGCCGTCATATTGAGGCGTAGCATCACAGAATAGTGGGGTTCGTAGTTCTTTTCAAAGGGGTCGTTCTCCACATTGTCACGGTCCACTTCGGGCAGACCGGCCTTCTCCCGGTCCGTCGTCAGCTTGTCCAGGCGGTAGTTAAACCGGTCCATACGGAAACGGAGTTCAGAGGTGAGGTTCAGCCGGTCCTGGAACGACTTCTTCTCGATCCTGTCAACGATCTCCTCCATCTCGTCGTAATATCTCAGACGCTCTTCAAGCTCCCCGACCCGCTCCTCCAGCGTCGCCGCAGCAAGCAAAGAGGTCAAGGCAGCCAAAAGTACGGTTTTATTTGCAAATCTCATCTTAATTCCTATAATCCCGGGACCATCGGTTGATCCGAATCGGCGGCATGATCGTATAAAAAGCTCAGGACATGCTTGCGGACACCCTCATCCAGCTCCAGCCGGGGCCGATGGACATCCCGCCTGAAAAAACGCTCCCACTGGATCCGTGCTTTGTCCACGGGACGGACCATCGGGACGCTTTTGCCGTGACAGGACATACAGGAAGCTTTAAATACACGCAGATCGTCGGATAAAAGTGCGGGGGCGGTGCCCAGAGTCAAAAGCAGTGTCAGCAAAAAATATTTTCGCACAATTGCCCCACCCTTTCTTGTTACTTATTTGTAATATTGTATTGCGTTATGATTTAAAAAAAAGAGATACTTTCAGAATGAAAGAAAGAAAAAACGAAATACGGTCAGAAAGTAGCAGATGCTACTTTCGTTTCTGACCTTCGATGATAAAGCGCAGGGCATTCAGACGGATAAACCCTTCCGCGTCTTTCTGGTTGTACACCTCGTCCGCTTCGAACGTGGAGTGGGCTTCGGAGAAGAGGGAGAATTCCGACTCGCGGCCGACAACCATGACGTTGCCTTTGTAGAGTTTCAGGCGTACTTTGCCGCTCACGTATTTCTGCGTGTCATCGATCGCCGCCTGGAGCATTTTACGCTCGGCACCATACCAGTATCCGTTGTAGACCTGTTTGGCGTATTTTGGCATCAGTTCATCTTTGAGGTGGGCCGCTTCACGGTCCATCGTGATGGATTCGATGGCACGGTGAGCCTTAAGCATGATCGTACCGCCCGGTGTTTCGTAGCAGCCGCGGGCTTTCATCCCGACATAGCGGTTTTCGACGATGTCGATCCGGCCGATCCCGTGTTTATTCCCGTATTCGTTGAGCTTGGTCAACATCGTTGCCGGGGAGAGTTCCTTGCCGTTAAGCTTGACGGGATCACCGCTTTTGTATTCGATCTCGATATACTCGGGCTCGTCGGGAGCTTTTTCAGGGGAGACGGACCATCGCCACATGCTCTCTTCCGGTTCATTCATCGGGTTTTCCAGCCACTCGCCCTCATAAGAGATGTGCAGCAGGTTGGCATCCATGGAGTACGGTTTGGCTTCACCGCGGTTTTCGATGGGAATCCCGTGTTTATCGGCGAACTCCAGAAGGGATGTACGGGAGTTAAGGTCCCACTCTCTCCAGGGAGCGATAACGGCAATATTGGCATCAAAGCTCAGGTACCCCAGCTCGAACCGGACCTGGTCGTTCCCTTTACCCGTCGCACCGTGGGCTACCGCATCGGCACCCACCTGTTTGGCGATTTCCATCTGACGTTTGGCGATCAGCGGTCGTGCGATGGACGTCCCCAGAAGGTATTCTCCTTCGTAGATTGCATTGGCACGGAACATCGGGAAAACAAAGTCACGGACAAACTCTTCTCTCAGGTCGTCGATAAAGATATTCTCCGGTTTGATCCCGAGTTTCAGAGCTTTCTGGCGTGCAGGCTCCAGCTCTTCACCCTGCCCAAGGTCTGCCGTGAACGTGACGACTTCACAGCCGTATTCGTCTTCCAGCCATTTGAGGATGATAGAAGTATCCAGTCCGCCGGAGTAGGCAAGGACACACTTTTTGATATCGCGTTTTTTCATTATGATCCTTTAACTTATATACGTAAAAGGAGCAAAGCCCCTTTTCCTACGCTCGCCGCTGTGGCACTAAAGCTTGCTTCCTTTGGAAGCAGAAATCACTTAAGTTTCCGTATGGCCAAGTTTCGTTGAGCGAATTATATTATTTTTTTAGTCGCAGTTCAACACTAAGGCGGTGCGCATCCAATATCCTGTTTACACGGAAAAGGAGCAAAGCCCCTTTTCCTACGCTCGCCGCTGTGGCTCTAAAGCCAGACACTTACGCGGCAGATACTTTTGTATTTTATTTTTTTAGTCGCAGTTCAACACTAAGGCGGTGCGCATCCAATCCTTCGACCCCGGCGATCATCGCTGCGGCCGGTCCGACCTCTTCAAGTCCCTGCTTGCTCATGCTGATAATGGAGGACTTTTTAAGGAAGTTCTCCACCCCTAGCGGTGAGAAGAAACGTGCTGTCCCGCTTGTTGGAAGGGTGTGGTTTGGCCCTGCGACATAATCCCCGATGGCTTCAGGGGTATTGTTCCCCAGGAAGATCGCCCCGGCGTGTCTGATCAGCGGAAGCAGTTCGTGGGGGTTTGCGGTCATGATCTCCAGGTGTTCCGGGGCCATACGGTTCATCGTTTCGATGGCGTGGGCCATATCCTGGGCAACGATGATGACACCGTTGGCTTCGATCGATTTACGGGCGATCTCGGCACGCGGCAGGATCTCCAGCGCCTTTTTCACCTCGTCGGCCACCTTCCCGGCCAGCGCTTCGCTGTCGGTGATCAGGATGGAACGGGCCATCTCGTCGTGCTCCGCCTGGGAGAGCAGGTCCATTGCCAGCAGTGCCGCGTCGGCCGTTTCATCGGCCAGGATACCGATCTCGGAGGGTCCGGCGATCATATCGATGTTCACCTCGCCGAACAGCAGCTTTTTGGCCGTGGCGACGTAGATGTTCCCGGGGCCCGTAATGACGTCGGCTTTGGGGATGCTTCCCGTCCCGTAGGCCATGGCGGCGATGGCGGATGCTCCGCCCACTTTGAATATCTTGGTCACGCCGCAGACATAGGCAGCTGCCAGGACCAGGGGATTAAGCTCATCACCGGGCGTGGGAACGCAGGCGACGATCTCCTCGACCCCGGCCACTTTGGCGGGAACCGCGTTCATCAGCATGGAGCTGGGGTAGCTCGCCTTTCCGCCGGGGATATAGAGCCCGGCACAGTCGACCGGTGTGACTTTCTGCCCCAGCATGGAGCCGTTGGCCTCGAAGTCGATCCAGCTTTTTGGCATCTGCTTCTCATGAAACGCCTTGATCCGCTCGTATGCGAGGATCAGTGCCTCTTTCAGCTCGTCGTCCGTTTCGTTATACGCCGCCTCGATGACCGACTCGTCGATCGTGAGCGCCTGGGCGTTTTCCGGCGTCCAGCCGTCAAACATCCCGATGTGGCGGATCAGGGCGTCATCCCCTTCCCCTTTGACCTCATCGATGATCTTCATGACCCGGTCGCTCACATCCGAAATGGATGTCGTCGCACTGGCAATAATGGATTCAACCTGCTCGTTAAAATCGACTTCACTGAATTTGACTGTTCGCATCCTGCCCCCTATTGTTCTGGATTAATATCGTTTGCTGCGCCCGGAAGAGCTGCGTCCGCCGCCGCCCTGTCCCCGTCGGCCGCCGTCACGTCTGCCGCCGCCGTGTCCGCGGTACCCGCCGCGTCCACGATATCCGCCGCGTCCTTTGCCGCCTTTATCGTGTTTGAGACGGTCGAGCATCTTGGCGATCTTCTCCGGGTCGATCCCGATTTTTTCGGGACCGGCCACTTTTTGCTGTTCGATGGTCAGGGAGATCAGCTTAAAGGCGATCTGGGATATATCCATCTCCTCTTCCAGTGCCTGAAGCACTTCGCCGGCCGCATCGTTAAGCGGCTGTTTGCGGATCGAATCGACCAGTTTGGCGACATTGGCTTTCTTCACATCACCCAGTGTCGGGATGTGGTGAAGCTGGATCTCGGTGCTGACGCTTTTTTTGATCCGTTGCAGCTCTCTGAACTCCATCGGTGTGACGAGAGTGATCGCCACCCCTTTTTTCCCGGCTCGTCCTGTCCGGCCGATCCGGTGGACATAGCTCTCCGCATCGAACGGAATGTGGTAGTTGAAGACGTGGGTCACGTCGCTCACATCCAGACCCCGTGCCGCTACGTCGGTGGCGATCAGGATATCGATCTTGCCGTTACGGAAGCTTTTGATCACCTCTTCCCGCTGCGGCTGTTCCATATCCCCATGGAGTCCCTTGGCCAGGTAGCCGTGGGAGATCAGGGTCGTCGCCAGGCGGTCGACCTCTTTTTTCATCCGGCAGAAGATGATCGTCTTCTTCGCATCCTGGGCATCGATCAGACGGACCGTCGCATCGTCGCGCTCGTACTCTTCGATGACGTAGTACTGCTGGTCGATATCTTTATTGGTCGTCTCGCTTTTGGTGATCGTAATAAACGTCGGCTCTTTCAGGATACGCTTGGCCAGCTTCTTGATCGCCTCGGGCATCGTCGCCGAGAAGAGCAGCGTCTGCCGCTCTTCGGGAAGGAACGTGAAAATCTCCTGGATATCGTCCAGGAAGCCCATATCGAGCATCTCGTCCGCTTCGTCCAAAACGACATGGGTGGGGTTGAAGTTCTTCAACCGGCCCGAACTAAGCAGGTCCAGCAGACGCCCCGGCGTGGCCACCACTACCTGGGCCCCGCGGCTGATCAGATCGACCTGGCGTCCCGCGGACATCCCGCCGTAAACCGTTACGGTGCGGACACCGGCTTTGTTCCCAAGGCGATAGAGCTCATCGCTCACCTGTGTCGCCAGCTCCCGTGTCGGGGCGATGACCAGGAGGGAGACCCCCCGGTCCATATCCATCATGCTCATAGACGGCAGTCCGAACGCCGCCGTTTTACCCGTACCCGTATGGGCCTGGGCTACGATATCGCTTCCTCCGAGGACCGCAGGAATCGCCTGGGCCTGGATGGGGCTTGGGATCTTGAATCCCGCGGCCTGAATGCCGCTTTTGATCTCTTCGCTTAGATCAAAATCTTCAAATGTCAGCGTGGCTGACTCTTGTGGTGTAACATCACTCATTCTGTCATACTCTTTTAAAAAAAATTTTTGCTCGGATTCAATTATAAATTCATCATATCACGTGCCTCAGCACCTTTTTTAATCCCGCAATAATGCAAATTCAATCAAGGAAAGACCCTAACCTTTGTAAACGCTCAATGGGGCAGCCCGTCAAGCTGCGCTCGCCGTTTGGCATATGCAATCGTACGCCGTAAACCGGGCACAAAAACCCACCCTCAAAGGCAGGTGATTCATTGTAGTTTTCTAAAAAATCTATAGCGTTTCCAGGAGTCTTCTGGGGACGGAGCTATCCGCCTTCTTTATCTGTTCCACACTTCACTGAAGCAGTTTATTATTATAATGCGAACCTAAACAATGGGCGATTATACCATAAAAAGAGCGATGCGATGCGAATAATTTTGGCGATGCTGCTGGCAGGCCTCTGTTTACAGGCTTTCGATACCAATACGAGCTCCCCTCTCAAGAACGACAATGATGCATCGACTTTTATCACCGACACCCACCTCCTGACCCACAAAAAAAACTTCGTCCTCTTTTTTCTCTACGATTTCAACCCCCACGAAGCGTACCGCGATGCAAAAGAGTCGATGTTTCAGATCAGCCTGAAACGGAAGATGCTCAACAAGATATTCGGCCGGGATATCCAGCTCTATTTCGGCTATACGCAAAAGTCCTTCTGGCAGGTCTACGACGGGGACCATTCCCGCCCCTTCCGTGAGACCAACTACAATCCCGAGATCTTCTTCTCCAAACACGTCCCCGAACGCTTCCATGCCTACGGTCTGCAGCGCGTTTACGGGGGATACGAACACGAATCCAACGGCCAGTCCACCCTCACCTCCCGCAGCTGGGACCGCCTCTACCTGAAAGCCTTTTTCAGACGGGGGAATTTCGGCGGGGATTTTAAGATCTGGCACCGTTTCTCCGAACCGGATAAAAAGGACCCCACCGACCCCTACGGCGACGATAATCCCGATATCGCCGAGTATTACGGTCATACCGAACTGAATCTCTACTATGACTATTACGGCCACCGGGCGGGCCTTTTTTTGAGAAAACGGAGCGTCATGTTCGATCTCTCTATCCCACTCGGCGAAGTCTACTTCTATACCCGCTACTTTAACGGCTACGGCGAAAGTCTCATCGACTATAATGAGTACATACAAAAACTCGGTTTCGGGATACAGCTTAACCGCTGATTCCGGCACGCCCGAAAGTTAATAACTTTTCCTTATTTTTTTCTAACCTCTTTCCTGTATCATGGATAGCAGTTATATTGTTTTTTCGGACTTTCGTAGTGACCATCCTAAACGATCAAAAGGCTCGATCATGAAAAAACTAGTTATCGGCGGTCTGCTTCTCGCCGCTGTCGGGGTTGTACTGTTTCTCTTCCTGAGAGAGGGGATGATAACAGCCCCCGAAGAGAAGGCCGTGGAAAAAGTGGTGGGGAGTGTCCTCTCCCTTAAAGGGAGTGCCCACGCACTCCGCGACAATCAGCAGATCACCCTTAACCAGAACGATGAGATCCACCGAAAAGATGTCGTCACGACCGATGCGGACGGGTATATCCGTATCGCCTTCCACGACGACACCCTCGTGGCCATCGGAAAAAACGGGGAGCTCTCCATCGAGGACTACTTCTACGAGGCGAACAATACCGAGATGCGGACCGATCTCTGGTTTAAAAACGGTCTCTTTGAGAGTATCACCGGGAAGATCGGGAAGATCGCCCCCGACCGGATAAAACTCAAGGCGAAGACAGCCACGATGGGAATTCGCGGGACCCACATCGTCGGGGACCTGACCGATGAGAAGAAGATCAAGATCGCCTGTATCGAAGGGAAGATCGAGGTCAAGAGTAAGAGTGTGACCAAGCACGTCCGGATCGACAAAAAAGGCGAGAAGGTTGAAGTGGACACCCAGGTACTGGATTCCCAGGCTGAACTGGGTGTGGGGAAAGAGATCGTCATCGAATCCAAAGAGGTGGTGCTCGAAGCCAACGAAACGGTCCCCAGGGTCGTAATGGAAGCCCCGGAACCCAAAGAGTACACCTATGAGGAGATCGTTCCGATCCTGGAAGGTACGGGTAACGAAGACCTTGAAAAAGTCCAGGAGAAGATCCAGCAGTCCCTTAAGATGCTGACTTCCCTGCCCGATGTCCGCGTCAAGCGCGGGCTCTTTTATATCGGAGTCGGGATCAATGCCGACAAACTGGACAACCCGCGCTTCAAGATCACGGAAAAAGACAAGAATATCAAACTCAATATCGACCGTAAAAACGGTACGGTCCGTATCAAGCCGCCGAATGTCGTCTATGGCGAATACCGTTTTGCCGTGGATGCCAAGGCTGAAGGGCAGAATGAGAAGAAGTCCTATATCGTCGTCGTCGAAAAGAACCGCGAATGGGATAACATCCAGAGCGGAAACGGCTTTGTCATCGCCGTCAAGACCGACCATACCCTCTGGGCCTGGGGCCGGAATGATCACGGACAGCTGGGTGACGGAAGCACCGACGACCGGAAAGACCCGGTCGCCGTGGAGGCCGACAAACGCTGGCTCAAAGCCGCTGCGGGCGGCAGCCATGCCCTGGCCATCGATACCGACGGCAAACTGTGGGCCTGGGGTTCCAACCGTTACGGACAGCTGGGTGACGGAAGCAAAACAGACCGCAAACGCCCCGTCATGATCGGCGGGGACCATAACTGGAGTGCCGTAGCGGCCGGGGATGAGCACTCCCTTGCGATCCGTGACGACGGCACGCTCTGGTCCTGGGGTCAGAACGTCGCCGGAAAAATCGGGGACGGCACGACCCTCACCCGCACCCTCCCCAAACGGATCGGATTTGACAACGACTGGAGCATGATCGCCTGCGGGGACAACTACTCACTGGCACTTAAACGTGACGGGACACTCTGGTCCTGGGGTCAGAACGAATTCGGACAGATCGGCCAGTCGGCCAAGGTCGTCACCCCCGAACCGAGCCGAATCGGCAAAAGCGACCAGTGGATCCGTATCGCTGCGGCGGGAGAGACCAGTTTCGCTCTGCGTAAGGACGGGACGCTCTGGGGCTGGGGTTACAATGGATTCGGCCAGCTGGGTGACGGAAGCCGTAATGACGTCCTGACACCCAAACGACTGGCTGCAAAACAGAAGTGGCAGGCCGTCTATCCCGGCAGCCGTCATACCATCGCCATCGACCAGCAGGGCAGACTCTGGGGCTGGGGAAATAACGACATGCATCAGCTGGCCAGCACGACCGCGCCGAGCTATCTGAACCCGCGAATGCTCTCCCAGGCTTCCGGATGGCTCTCTGCCCTTCCGGGCGAGAACTACACCCTGGCACTCAAACCCGACCGCTCATTCGAAGCGTGGGGACGGGTTAACCGCAAAATGGTGGAGACCCTGGTCGTAGATGTTAGGGGTACGGATATCGAGGTTGCAAAAAAATAGGAGGTAAGGCCCGAAACGGGCCTAATGTAAAAAGGCGTCGGGGAGAAACTCCCTGACGGTTTTGAGGTTTCGTTCCGCCTGAACGCGGGAATAGGGCCCGGCTACGACGAAATCGCTTCCCTTCTCCTCGAGCACATGGACACGGATTCCCCTCTTTAAAAGCAAAAAGATCGGGTTTGGTCCCAGTTTCAGATGGGGATATCGGCATGTCCGTTCATCACCCTCGCATGACGCAAGAACAATATATTGCAGCCGTTCACCGCGGTTACCCAGTAAAACCCCCTCAAGCCCCCGGTAACTGAAATCGCTGATAATGATCTCCCGGCATACCGGCTCCTTCGGGGCATCGATACAGAAGTCGGCCATATTGTTATCGTCGATCCCCAGGGGAGCACCCGATCGGGTCAGTTGGATCTTTTTTTGTTCTACCTTGTCATGAAGGATGAGACGTGAGCTGCTGGAGATGGAGACCTTAGGGGCCACATCCGTCCGCCAGGCCGAATGGATCGACTCTTCAAACAGAAGCCGGTAATCCATATCCTTTGCACCGAGCGGACTCTGGCCCCATGACAGCAGCAGGATACTGCAGAGTGTGCCAACACGAAATCGTTTCATACTGTTACCCGCACCCTCATCTTAAAAAGGTGAAGCTTTGGGGACAATCGTCTTGATCTTTGGAAGGAGCTCTTTGAGCTTAGCCTCGGTAAACGGTCCGGCAAGGATATAGTTCCCCTTTTTCCCTTCGACACTTCGGAGGTTGAAGCCCGCTTTACTCAATGCGATCGCTTTTTTGGACCCAAGGGTCTCAAGGGGATCGGTACACCCCTTGTTGCTGGCACATTTGGCCAGTTGGACGTATTTGTTCCGCTTCGTCCGCTGAAGCGCACTCATCCCTTTCTGTTCGATCCCCTGTCCGAGTGTGACAGAGCGGCAGAAGTAGTCATTCCCCTGCTTGAGGGTCTCATCATCAGGCTCTGTGGCCATGGTGAGACAGAAACCGGCCATACCGCCTTTACTGACATTCAGCGGTAGGTTGAACTGCGGGTCACTGAGCGCTTTTCGGTCACCCGTCACAATATCCGAAACCACGAGGCCCACGGCATCGGGATTTATAACCGACGCCGTGGCCTCAATTTTGGGCTTTCCCCCGTTTGTCTCCGTGATGTCCTGAACGATCTTGTAACTGACTTCAAAGCGCTTCAGATCGATCTGGAGATCGGAGCTTTTGGCTTCACAGACCCGTTTTACACCGTCGGTGCTGTACTGCAACAGCGTCATGTTCATCCTTGACTTATCCAGGTAGCGCTTGGTTACCGGCATCAGGATATCGAGATTGAGGTTATTCCCCTTGAAAAGGAAGTAGGTGTGGCTTTTACCGTCGATGCCGATAAACTTGACATGGACATTATCCGCCAGCTCGTTAAGGTTGTCCAGGCACTCCGTCTTTCCGTTACGTTCCAGGGCGACACAGTAGATATAGCCGTCATCGAGCTGCTTGACGTTCAGTTCCACTCCGGCGTAACGCGGATTGGACGTACGGTTTTCCAGGACATAGTTGTTAAAGTAGCCGTTTGGCAGCACTATCTTGCTGCTTGCCGTGTTGAACTTGTAGGCACACTCCCCTGCCCCCATTAGACCGCCGACTAGGATCAATAATACGAAACTGACTCTAAACATACTCGCTCCTTTAACGATTAGCTAGTAAAGAGTTTATCGGAAAATGATTAGAAAATAAACTTATATTTGAATATTTCTGATTTCTTGAAAGAATTTAATCAGATGGTCCCGTTTTTGTTGCATGTTAAAGACCAGCGGGCTGGGGTGGAAAGAGAGACCCAGTACCGTATCAAATCCCATACCCGTCGTCACGGTTTCAAAAGTGTGGTTGGGCATCTGCTTCAGTACGCTTGTGGCAGATCGGTCGTCCAGTTTCAAAAATGCCTTTTTGGCGCTGCCTCCCAGTACCAGGATCATCCGCGGCTGCACAATCGCCAGCTCCATCCGGAGCAAAACGGCGCCCGCTTTAAGTTCTGCCGTGTTGGGGGTACGGTTTTTGATCCCCTTGGCTCCCTCCTGGAAGGTCCGGAAAGGAAAGGCATTGGTAATAAGAAAATCCTTCTCCCGGCTCATACCCGCCCCTTCGATAAGACGCGAAAGGTTTTTCCCCGCCATCCCGATAAAGGGGACCTGCTGTTCAACCTCGTTGGCCCCGGGTGCTTCCCCGATAATCATGATGGGATGGGGGGATTTTGCCTCCAGCGTCCGGTCATACACGACCGTCGGGTCGATCTGGGAGAAGTCCAGCGGGGCAGCCATCTGCCCCAAAAGCCCATAACGCGACTCGTAAAAGTCCCGCAAAGTCACAAAAACATTATCCAACGATCTCTCGCTGTCCCTTGGCGTTCTGCTCGGAGAGGATTCCCGTCTTTTCCAGCTGTTCTACGATACGGGCAGCCCGGTTGTACCCGATCTGTAGCCGGCGCTGGAGATAGCTGATGGAGGTCTTGTTTTCGGCGTAGACGATCTCTTTGGCCTCTTCATACAGTTCGTCCAGTTCGTCGTCGAATTCGTCCGAACCGCCGCTGCTGCTTCCCGTACCGCCTTCGCCGTCAGCCGCCAGGAATCTGTGATCGTAATCGGCTTCGCGCTGGGATTTGAGGAAATCGACGATCTTCTCGATCTCCTTCTCGCTGCTCCAGGGCGCATGCAGACGCACCAGACCGACGCTTCCGGGAGGTGTAAAGAGCATATCGCCGCGCCCCAGCAGCGACTCCGCACCCATAACGTCCAGGATCACCTTGGAATCGACCTTCTGGCCGACGCGGTAACTGATACGCGACGGCAGGTTCGCTTTGATAAGCCCGGTGATGACGTCCACCGACGGGCGCTGAGTCGCGATAATAAGATGGATACCGCTGGCTCTGGCCATCTGAGCCAGGCGGGCGATGGAGACCTCCACCTCTTTTCCGCCGGTCATCATCAGGTCCGCCAGCTCGTCGATCACGACGACGATATAGGGGAATGGGGGAAAACCCTCCTTCTTCGCCTTTTCGTTGTAGTTCTCGATATTTTTGGTCCGGGTCTGGCTCATCAGGTAGTAGCGCCGCTCCATCTCCCGGACCATATTGGCTAACGCCGCGATCGCCTGTTTTGGCTTGGTTATCACGGGGGTCAGCAGGTGGGGGATATCGTTATAGATACTGAACTCCAGCATTTTCGGATCCACCATCAAAAGCTTCAGCTCATCAGGTGAATTGCGGTACAGGAGCGAAAGGATCATCGCATTGATCCCCACACTCTTCCCGCTTCCCGTTGTCCCGGCGATCAGCAGGTGGGGCAGTTTTTTCAGGTCGGTGATAAAGGGATTGCCGACGATATCTTTCCCCAAAGCGATCGTCAGCGGCGATGAGGCTTTGTTAAAGATATCGCTCTCCAGAACATCCCGCAGGTAGATCGTCTCGACATTGTCGTTGGGGATCTCGATCCCCACCACGTCCTTGCCCGGGATCGGCGCCTGGATACGGATCGTCAGTGCCTTAAGCGCCATGGCAATATCGTCCTGCAGATTCAGGATTTTGGAGACCTTTATGTGGGGAGCGGGCTTGAACTCGAATGTCGTAACGACCGGTCCCGAATAGGTCCGGACCACGTCCCCTTCGATCTTGAACATCTTCAGTTTTTCAAGCAGGTCCTCGATCTTGGCATCGATCTCCGCCTCATTGACGGTTTTGGCCTGCTGCTTCGGCTCCTCCAAAAACTCCAGCTTGGGAAGCATGAAATCCTTGGGCTTCTCCTTCTCTCCCACATCGATATCGTCCAGGAGACGTTTGTTCTCCTCCAGCTCCTTGACGATCTTCACATCATTTTTGGGAAGAGGCTCCGCTGCTTCCGGCACTGCACTTGTCGGAGACTCTTCCGGAGGCTGAGGTTCCTCTTTACCCGACGCTTTTTCGATACTGCCGACGATCCGTTCAATCTCTTCGATCTCCTTGATCTCCCGGGCCAGTTTCTCCTCCTCATCCGCCTTGGCATCCTCTTTCTGGACGATGTGGGGTTCTTGCCCCGCCTGAAGGGAGAGGAAGAGCTTCCGCTTGGCCTCCAGGTCCTCGACAATACTCTCCTCGTCCACCGGCATCAGCTGGCTGATCTGACGCTCGAGGTACGCAGACACGCTCTCTTCCGCATCAATATCGGAATGGTGCCCTTTCCCCTTCTGCTTCTCTGCTGGGACTTCTGCCTCTCCCGGCTCCTCCGTGGATTCCGGAAGGGTTTCAGCCCGGGCGTCATATTCAGGGAGATCTTCCTCGATGAGTGTACGTTTTTGAGATGTCTCACCCTCTCTCTTTTGCATACCGGATTCAGATACTACTGTCTCCTCTTTACGGAAACGCTGTGAAAGATAGAGCGAAAGCCCGTAGGTCGTGGTCTCGAAGATGATCAGCGAAGCGACCACCATAAGACCCAGGATAATGATCGCAATCCCTACTGTCCCGATAACGGGGAAAAAGACATCGACAAACGCACTGCCGATCCGGCTTATCTTATAGTTGGTGACGATATCCTGGAAGATCAGTGCCGCAATCAGTAACAGCAACGATGCAGCGGCGATCTCCGCCTTGCGCTGGGTATAGGTAAAGTCTTTATAGAGTTTATAGGTGAAAAAAAACAGTGGCAGGGGAATCAGGTAGACGACATACCCAAAAAGCGAATAGCCTACTTCCGCCACGACGGCACCGAAGCTTCCCACGATCTCCGCCCCGTCAAGGTAGACGGCCAGGCTCATATAGGCCAGAAGGGAAAAGACGAGTAAAAAACCGATCTCTTTTAAAATGGTATATCCTTTAATCGTTAACGAATATAGTTGATCAGACTCAGTGTGTTGATCTTACCGATCGTTGATAACATTGCCTGATATGATACACTACGTCGGTTTAGTTCCACCACGGCCGCCCCGATATCCGTATCCAGTACGGAGGATTTGAGTTCGGCGACATTGAGCAGGGTCACTTCCGACTTCTCGAAAGAGAGCTGCAGCGCCTCACCGTGGGAACCGTTTTCGGTCTGTTTCCGGATGACGTGGTCAAAGAGGTGTTCGATCATCAAAATCGAGTTCTCGATCCCGATGTTACGCGGTGTCCCGCTGTCCCCGTCGGCACGGTAAGAGCTGCTTTTGACCGCCTGGATCGCCGTATCGATCTGGGAGAAGAAGTCGATCTTCGGCTGGTCGATCGTCAGGGCGTTGTTGGCCGCAAACGTCAACGGTGCCCCCTGGGTCATGTCCATCTCGATCTGGGCGTTGTTAAACGCAAAATCGATATTGACATTGGTGGGGTTGTTTGTCGAGTTGTCCCGGTACATCAGCTTGCCGTCGGCCACATAGGTCACAAAAAGCCCGCCGCCGGCACCGTCACCGAACGTTGCATCCATCTGGTCCTGCAGGTCCTGGAGGGTATCGGTATCGTTCAGCGTTACCGTCGCGGCATTGCCGTTAAGGTCTGTTCCGTTCAGGGTCAGGCCGCCGGTAAAACTGAATCCGAAAAGCCGGTAGAGCGGCGTATTGGGGTTGCTCTCCAGGACGTCCCAGCCCTGTTCACCCTTGATACCCCGGAATGTCTCCTGCCACCCTTTGGTCATATCTTTTGCATAGCTGTCAAAACGATTGGAATCGCTATCATACATGCTAAACTGCATATCCGTGGCACTTGTTGTCAAATCTTTAATACTGATCTTGCCCAGGTGGTCCATCTCCACATTGACATAATCCATGGAGTCTTCCACCGCATTGACGTAGCCGTCGAACGTCGTATCGGCCGGAAGCGTATCGGCCATAACGACCTGGATGACGCTGAGCATCTGGCTGTAGGTGACCCCGTTGACCTCCACCTCTTTGGAGACCTTGGTGTAGCCGTCGATCTCCTCTTTGATCATCGTATAGTTCTTACCGGCGGTCTTGTTGCCGAACTCGTCGTAGATACTGTACTCCGCACTCACTTCCGAAGCGGGTTCGACCACCTTGAAGGTCGAGAGGTTCCCGTTGGCATCGGGCACGTCGCGCATCGTAAACTCTACTTTCTTCTTGACCCCGTTGATATCCACGACATCCATCAAGAAGACCTTTTCATCCATCCCGTTGACTCCTGCGACCTCGTTAAGCGAAGTTCCCAGGGTGGCATACTCATTGGTCTCCTGAACCACCTGGGAGACATTGGAGTAGAGCACCGCCCCATCCTTTTCAAAACGGGCCTGGTCATACCCCATCGCATCCAGGTCCGAAAAGCTGATCACATCCGCACCGGTGGTGCTGTTCTGCGTCGTCAGGGAGAAAGTATCGAGCTTGGTGGGAACCTGTACTTCCGCGTAAGGGTCTGAAGCGGTCTTATCGAATACGGCGATCTTGCCGTTGCGCATGGAGACGTCGAACTCGCTTCCCGTCTCGGCTTCGAGGTCCTGGCGGATCGTATCGAGGATATCCCCCATCTCCGTCAGTGCGGTAACGGTGTGGACATAGTCCGTTCCGTTGACATTGATCGTGATCTGATCCACCGATTTGCCGAAGATATCCTGGGCCAGGTCGTCGTACAGTGCCGTCTCTTCGGTGTACTCGTCCCGGAACTCCGCATTAAAATTGAAAATACGCTGATCGTAAAAACTTTGGGTACTGACGATCGTCGAGTGGGTTCTGGGATAGGAGACCCCGCTCTTTTGAAACTCGGTGACATGGACGTTTTCCATACCGGCCAGTTCATCCAGGTCGTCCACATCCACATCGGCAGCTACCATGTGGAAATCGGTCAGCATCCGACCGTCTTTGACGTCCATGATCTCGAACTGCCCGTGTTCGCTCATCGTCACTTCGACCGCGTTATAGAGCTTGGTATTCCCGAATGCCCGGCCGATCTTGTCCATCAGATCGTGGATCTTGGCATCGTTGGTCATGTCGAACTTCTCTTTAAACGGGTCGCCGTTGGCCTTGCGCCCCCGGATGTAGAACGTCGTCGGCTGGTCGTCATCGGGCTGTCCCACCAGCTCTTTGATCGTGTTGCTGCCGTCGATGACGACCTCTTTGTCCGTCCCTTCCGGATCCTCTTCACTCAGAGCTTTGTGGTGCAGCTGCACCATGTTCCAGCGCTTGACATTGGTCGTGATGATCTTGTTGTAGTCGGTATCCTTGCCGAAAAACATACTCGCCCCGTCGATGTTGTACCCGATCTGGAGTTTGTCCCCCGCCTGGGCCTTAAGGATCTGATCGTTGCCGTAATAGTTGGCTTCGGCGTCGAAGGGACGCTGTTTGAGGTTGGTCCCGGAGAAGAGGTAGGTCCCGTTGATGGAAGAGTTGGCCGTATCGAGCATGTGCAGTTTAAGCGCCTCGAGGTCCCCCGCGATCGCCTGCATGGAGGTAGTGGAATGGACGCCGTTTGCCGCCTGGAGCAGCTTGACTTTGAACTGTTCGAGGGAGCCCTTGAGCTGGTTGATGGCCACGTCCGTATTGTCCGAAAAAGTCGTCGCTTTTTTGGTGGTATCGCTCACCTGCTCCAGCGTCGCCTTTTCCGAATCGAGCCGCAGGGCGTCGACATAGACATTGGCATCTTCATGCCCGTACTGGATTTTCATCCCCGATGAAATCTGGTTGTTGACCCGCAGCAGGTCCTGCAGGGCGCTGTTCTGGTTCGTTACAAACTGGTCATAGACCCCAAAACTTCCGACTCTCATAATATTACCTTTGTTACCTCTCTGTCTTATCCAAACCCACAAGCAAAAACAGTTCCACATCTATTGTTCTATATATCGGAAAATCCGCTTTTTGATTTAATCTCGCGATCAAGCAGCACTGCCCGGTTTTTAGCCCTTTTTAATCCAATCTGTTCTATTCTTTCACTCTTCAAAAGCCGCGGTGGTGGAATGGTAGACACGTCGGATTCAAAATCCGATGGTAGCGATACCGTGTCGGTTCGAGTCCGACCCGCGGTACCATCCTTAAATTTCAACAAAATCGGATAATTTTATCAGGAATCTTTAAGGGCTCTTGTGAAATAATTCCGTCACTTTTTCGGGATCGCATCTGACGATCGGCGAAAATACCCATGCGGACGTAGCTCAGGGGTAGAGCATAACCTTGCCAAGGTTAGGGTCGAGGGTTCGAATCCCTTCGTCCGCTCCATTCTATTCAACAAATTCCCCAATTGACGATTCCACGCTTTTTGTGATAAAGTTCCAATCAAAAAACCGGATATTGATGTGATCAAAAAACCGTTTCTCCTATTGCTCTTTTTACTGTTTTGTTCCACGCTCTTCTCCGAAGAAAAGGGTATGGTCCTCGAAAACCGGTACTACTGCGACGATACAGTCGTCACCGCCGAAGACTTTTTCCCCGATATCGAGGAGAACTTTATCATCGGCGAGTTCAAAAACCGCAGCCACCTCCAGCTCTCCGCCAGGGAGGTCCAGAAGCTTTTCAAAGCGCATGGCTATGACGTGACGATCACCCACCCGGTCATCGCCCTCTCCAAAAACTCCAGCTTTGACAAAGCCCCACTGCAGAACGAACTGACGGCACGGTTCCTGGCCCACTACCCGGGGCTTTCGATCCAAAAACTGACGATCCGTCCCCGCACCTTTTTCGAGCAGAAGGCGTGGACCCTGCTCTCCGTTACCCTGCCCGCCCCGACCCTTACAAAAAACAAAGGCACCTTCTGGGCCCTTTACGACGACGGGAACAACCGGCAGAAAAAAGTCTATTTCAGCTACAAGATCACCGGGAATGTCCAGGTCCTGAAAGCAAAACGTAATATGGCAAACGGTACCATTTTAAGCAAAGAAAACACCTATACCCAGCAGGTTCCCTTTACGCGGCTTGCGGCACTTCCGGTAGGCACAGAGAGCCTCGAGAGAGTACGGGTCAAAGGATACGTCAAGCAAGACGCAGTCATCACCGAGTCGATGATCCGGGCGATCCCCGATATCGTCAAGAACCAGAAGGTCCGGGCGATCCTGAAAGCCAACGGGCTGAACGTCACGATCTATGCAACGGCACTCCAGGACGGAAAGATCGGTGAGACCATCCAGCTAAAAAGCGACAACGGGCAGCTCTATAATGCCCGTGTCATCGACAAGAACAAGGCGGCAATCGAGTGAAAAAAACAAAAGTGGTCATCGCCGTCAGCGGGGCCAGCGGCGCGGAACTGGGCATTAAAGCAGCCCGGCTTGTCCCGGAAGGGTACGAGGTCCATCTTATCGGCACCGACCATGCCCGGACCGTCCTTGAGAAGGAACAGGGGATCGCACTGTATGACGATACGGACATCGCCGCCCCCACGGCCAGCGGCTCCTTCGGCGCGGATATGATGCTCGTGGCGCCCTGCAGTATGAACACCCTGGCTAAGATCGCCTGCGGCATCGCCGACAACCTGACGACCCGCAGTGCGGCCGTGATGATCAAGGAGCAGAAAAAGCTGATCCTCGCACCCAGGGAGCTGCCCTTCAGCCCGATCGCACTGGAGAACATGCACAAGCTCTCAAGCTACGGTGTCCTCATCGCCCCGCCGGTGATGGGGTACTACGCCGGTATCGACTCCCTGGAGGCGATGGAACGGTTTATCATCGGCAAGTGGTTCGACCTGATGGGCATCGAAAACACGCTATACAAACGGTGGGAAGGATAACCATGCACCCAAACGCCATCTACCCCGGGACCTTCGATCCCATTACGATCGGA
Source organism: Campylobacterales bacterium (assembly GCA_050297855.1). Lineage (GTDB taxonomy): Bacteria > Campylobacterota > Campylobacteria > Campylobacterales > SZUA-545 > SZUA-545. Next base: position 15,478 of record JBNKTC010000004.1, on the reverse strand, counting down.
CACCTGGATATTATCAAACGGGCCCAGAAGATCTTCGGCAAGGTCCTCATCGCCATCTCCACCTCCAAGGATAAGACTCCTATGTTTGCCCTGGAGGAGCGGGCCAAGATGATGGAACTGGCAACGGAGGGGATCGAGGGGATCACCGTCAAGACCTTTGACAGCCTGCTGGTCGATTTTGCCAGACAGGAGGGGGCCAATATCATCATCCGCGGACTGCGTGCGGTCAGTGATTTCGAATACGAGCTGCAACTGGGATACGCCAACCGCAGCCTTGACCCCATGATCGATACCGTCGCCCTGATGCCCAGCCTGGAGCACGCCTTTATCAGCTCCTCCATCGTCCGCTCGGTCCTCAAGCACGACGGTGAGATCAGCCACCTGGTCCCTACAAAAGTGGACGAGTATATCAAGACACGGGGGATCAAATGTATCTAGCCTTGGAGGGGATCGACGGGGTAGGCAAGACGACCCAGCTGGGCCATCTGCATCGCGCCTTTCCCGATGCCGTGATCACCAAAGAGCCCGGAGCGACGAAACTGGGACAGCGCATCCGTGAGCTGGTACTGGGGGATAACGACTTCGCCCCAAAAAGCGAGCTCTTCCTCTTCCTCGCCGACCGGGCCGAACATACCCAAAAAGTCGTCATCCCGGCACTGGATGCAGGGAAGACGGTCATCAGCGACCGCTCGCTCATCTCGGGCATCGCCTATACGGACAACCGCTTTGACCCGGAGTACCTGGGTGAGCTGAACCGCTTTGCCGTGGACAACGTCCTGCCCGACAAGGTCGTGATCCTTACGATCGATGAAGAAGGATACAAGGAGCGCATCAGGGGCCGGGGCGAGAAAGAGGACAATATCGAAAAACGCGGCCTGGCGTACATGATGCAGACCCAGGTCCGTTTTATCGAAGCGGCCAAAACCCTGGGCGTCGACCATATCGTCATCGACGCAAAACAGAGTGAGACGGAAATATTTGAATTGATCAAGGAGTTTATCGATGGTTAAAGCCCTGCGCGGCATGAAAGACATCATGGATGTCGACGAGAGTAGTAAGTTTACCTTTTTTATCGAAACGGCGACCCGCATCGCCAAACACTACGGGTTCACCTATATTGAGACCCCCAAACTGGAAGAGACGGCACTGTTTAAACGCTCCGTAGGCGAGAGCAGCGACATCGTCGGCAAAGAGATGTACCAGTTTATCGACAAGGGTGAAAACGATGTCTGCCTGCGGCCCGAAGGGACCGCCGGGGTCGTCCGTGCCTTTGTGGAGAAGAAACTCGACCGCATCGAACAGACCAGACGCTTCTTCTACCACGGCTCCATGTTCCGCTACGAACGTCCTCAAAAAGGACGTCTGCGGGAGTTCCACCAGTTTGGCTGCGAGGTATTCGGGGAGGGAAGCGTCTACGAAGATGCCAACCTCATCATCATGCTGAGCACCATCTTCAACGAACTGGGGATCAAACATACAATCGAGATCAACTCCCTGGGGTGCAAGAACTGTATCCCCGCCTACAAAGAGAAGCTGGTGGCCTTCCTGGATCACAAGCACGACCACCTCTGCGACGACTGCCTGCGGCGCAAGGAGACCAACCCGATCCGTACCCTCGACTGCAAGACGATCACCTGTGCCGAACAGTATGTCGATGCCCCCTTTATCACCGACAACCTCTGTGACGAGTGTTCGGCGGATTTCGAGAAGCTCAAATCCCTGCTGGAAACAAGCGGCATCCCCTACACCGTCAACAAAAAACTGGTGCGCGGGCTGGACTACTACTCCAAGACCGCCTTCGAATTCGTCTCCGATGAGATCGGGGCCCAGAGTGCCATCGCCGGGGGCGGACGCTACGACCGCCTCGTAGAGTTCCTCGACGGCCGTCCGACACCGGCCGTCGGTTTTGCCATCGGGATCGAACGGATATTCGACCTGATCAAACCGGACAGCGAAACGCGTAACGGCATCTACATCGGTGCCATGGACGACGCGGGGATCGACACCGTCTTTAAAAAAGCCAACGAACTGCGCCGTGCCCACACGGTCACCTTCGACTACAAATCCAGGGGCCTTAAAGGGCACCTCAAGCAGGCCGACAAAGCCGGAGCCAGGATCTGCGCCGTCATCGGTACGGAAGAGCTGAAAAACGGAACCGTCTGGGTCAAAGACCTGGAGACCAAAGAGGAGTCCGTTCTCCCACTCGATTCCTTTCAATAAAAAATATAAAAAAACCTCCCCCTTCCCGGGGATATTAGCTATAATACCGTCAAATATTTTCGATAAGGGTGTGCGATGCCATACGGTATGAAATACTGGGGAAACAACAATTTTGTGATCGATGAAGGGAGCGTCAGGCTCAATCACAAAAGCAGCCCTTCCCTCCTTAATATCGTCCAGGGAATCCGGGACGAAGGGCACCGGGGACCGCTTCTTCTGCGTTTTCCCCACCTCATCGGCAAGCAGATCGATACGATCTACGGCGAATTTAACCGGGCGATCAAAGAGTTCCAGTATAAAGGAGACTTCAAAGCAGTCTTCCCGCTGAAAGTCAATCAGTTCCCGGGCTTCGTGCACCATCTTCTCAAATGCGGACAACCCTACGGCTACGGACTGGAAGCGGGGAGTAAGGCGGAGCTGATCCTGGCAATGGCCTACAACCACCTGGGCCACCCCATCACCGTCAACGGCTTTAAAGACTATGAGATGATCTCGCTTGGTTTTATTGCCAAGAAGATGGGACATGACATCACCCTGACCATCGAGGGGATCAACGAACTGGAGACGATCATCGACCTCCAGAAAAACGACCCCGACTACGTCCCCAGCATCGGCATCCGTATCCGTCTGCACAACACCGGCGCCAGCAGCTGGAGCAAAAGCGGCGGGATCAATGCCAAGTTCGGCCTCAACTCCACCGAACTGATCGAAGCGGTGGACCTGCTTAAAGAGGCCAATCTCCTAAGCCACCTGACGATGATCCACTTCCATATCGGCAGCCAGATGAGCGATATCACACCGCTGAAAAAAGCGCTGCGCGAAGCGGGCAACATCTATGCCGAACTGCGGAAGATGGGAGCCAAACAGCTCAATGCCATCAACATCGGCGGCGGTCTGGCGGTGGAATACGCCCAACACAAAGAGGTTCTCAATAAAAACTACTCCCTGGCCGAATTCGCCAACGACATCGTCTACAACATCAAGACGATCGCCGCGGACAAGAAGGTAAAAGAGCCCGATATCTATACCGAGTCGGGCCGCTTTATCGCCGCCTCCCACGCCGTGCTGATCGCCCCGGTCCTGGAGCTCTTCTCCGAAGAGTACTCGCCCAAGTCGCTCCGTCTCAAAGAGAACGGGAATCCCCCACTCCTGGAAGAGTTGCACGATCTTTTTAAAACGATTAATGCCAAAAACGCCGTAGAGTATATCCACGATGCCCTGGATCACCTGGAATCCCTGCTGACGCTTTTTGATCTGGGGTATATCGATCTGGAAGACCGCTCCAATGCCGAGATCCTGGTCCACCTCATTATCAAAAAGAGCCTCAGCTTTAAAAATACCAATATTCCCGAACGGCGTGATCTGCTTGAACAGATCCAGGAGCGCTATCTGGTCAACTTCTCCATGTTCCAGAGCCTCCCCGATTTCTGGGGCCTGGGACAGGATTTCCCGATCATGCCGATTACGAAACTGGATGAGCAACCCACCCGGGCGGCCACTATCTGGGATATTACCTGCGACAGTGACGGAGAGATCCCCTTTAACCAGGGCACGCCGCTCTTCCTGCACGATATTGACCTGGAGAGCGAGGAGTACTTCATCGCCCTCTTCCTGGTCGGGGCCTACCAGGAGGTTCTAGGGATGAACCATAACCTCTTCTCCCATCCGACCGAAGCGACGATCGTCATCGACGATAACGGCTTTGTCATCGAAGACCTGATCCAGTCAAAGAATATTTTTGATATATTGGACGACATCGACTACGATATTAACGATATGCAGAACCGTTTGAAAAACAATATTGAAAACGCCCCGGCCCTGGATGATGAAGCGAAAAAACAGGTCCTTGGGGAGCTCTATATCTACCTGAGTGAGAACGGTTACCTGAAAACAACACGATAAAAGCGAAACATTATATGACACTGATACAACAGATTAAAGAGGATTTTTCCGTACCCTACCAACGCGACCCGGCCATGCACAGCCGCTTGGAGGTAATCTTTAACTACCCCGGTGTCTGGGCAGTCGTATGGCACCGTATTGCCAACAAACTCTACCGTAACAACTACAAACGTCTGGGCCGCCTTGTCTCGGCCATCGGAGCCCTGACCTGCATGGTGGACATCCACCCCGCTGCGACGATCGGACGGCGCCTTTTTATCGACCACGGACTCGGGGTCGTCATCGGCGAGACGGCGGAGATCGGGGACGATGTCACGATCTATCAGCAGGTGACCCTGGGCGGCGTGGAGCTGACCGATGAAAAACGCCACCCGACAATCAAAGACGGGGCGGTCATCGGTGCCGGGGCCAAAGTCCTGGGGAACATCACCATAGGCGAAAACTCCAAGGTCGGTGCCAACTCTGTCGTAGTCAAGGACGTGCCTGACGACACGACCGCCGTGGGGGTCCCGGCGCGGAATATTACCAAAGGATCGATCAAGTCCCCCCTCTCCCACAACAAACTACCCGATATCGACCGCGAGCTCTTCGGCTACCTGGTCAAACGAATCTCGATATTGGAAGATGCGATCGTATCGGGGGATACGGACTTTATCGAAAAAGACAAGGAGCTGGACGATATCTACCAGGCCTTTATCAAATCGATGGAGAAGTAGGGGTGATGAAAAGAGCCGGGAGGAATTGCTCCCGGTGGTTTGAGCTTCTGTTTTAAAACTCCATCTTGAGACCGACATAGCTGGCACGGTCGTTTAGATCAAAAGAGTCGCCGCCGTTCTCCGGTTCTACCTGAAGATCCCGGAAACCGAGGTAGACAAAACCGTTCTCGATCAGTTCCAGGCTCAATTCAAAACGGGTATCGGAACTGCTGGTAAAGTCATCGGAGAACATCAGGACCTCCGGGGCATAGGCGATCTCGGCGGAGAGTACGGTCTTGACTGCTTTGACCGGCAGCGTCAGATAGATCTTCCCGCGCAGAGGGACACAGACATAATCGTCCACATTGTAATCACTGTCAATATTGACATACTGTGCCCGAAATCCCAGACCGAAGTTAAACACCTTGTTCTGCTTGCCTGAAAGCAGCATGTCACCGTAGATGGAGGTATGCTGCTTTTCATTCTCGTCTTCGACGGTCAGGTAGCTGAGCGAATAATACGCCGTTGTCGTACGGCTCATTTTGGATGCCGTCGTCCCCGAAACCTGCAGGTCGCTGCCGTTGATATTGATATCAGCCATGTTATACGCCATGGCTGATGAAATAGTAGCTATAAAAAGCGCCAGTTTTTTAAACATTCATACTCCTTAATCATGATTCACAGATTATAGACTTTTTTTGTTAACACTTGCCCATTTTTTAACCGTTATATAGGGTAATTTCAATTGTTTGTTATTCGCATTATGGAAAAATTACACCTATAGATCTATAATGCAAGGATATACGTTGCTTTCACAAAGAATCAACCGCATGGAAGAGTCTCTGACAATCGCCATGACGCAAAAAGCAAGAGAGTTAAAAGCAGAGGGCAGAAATGTGCTCAGTTTTTCAGCGGGTGAACCGGATTTCGATACCCCGCAGGTGATCAAAGATGCCGCGATCAAAGCGATCAACGAAGGCAAGAGCAAATACACCGCCGTTGCCGGCATTCCCGAACTGCAACAGACGATCGCCGACAAACTCAAACGCGATAACGGGCTAGACTATGCCCCGAACAACATCGTAGTCAGCAACGGAGCCAAACAGTCGCTTTTTATCCTTTTTGCTATCCTGCTGGACGCGGGCGATGAGGTGATCATCCCCAACCCAGCCTGGGTCAGCTACCCCGAGATGGTCAACTACTACCAGGGCAAGCCGGTCTTTATCCAGACCGACGAATCCACCGGCTTCAAGCTCACACCGGATGCCCTTAAGGCGGCCATCACGCCCAAGACAAAGATCCTGATGCTCAACAGCCCATCCAACCCTACGGGAAGCGTCTATTCCAAAGAGGAGATCCTGGCCCTGGGTGAAGTGCTCAAAGGAACCGATATCCTCGTTTTCAGTGACGAAATGTACGAAAAACTGGTCTTTGACGGCACGGTCTTTACCTCCTTTGCCAGCGTGAGCGAGGATATGTACAAGCGGACCGTCACGATCAACGGGATCAGCAAAGCGGTTGCCATGACGGGATGGCGGATGGGTTATTTCGCCTTCCACGATATGAGCGTGGTCAAGGCGGCGATCAAACTTCAGAGCCAAAGCACCTCCAACATCAATACACCGACGCAATACGCCGCCATTACGGCACTCGACGGCAGTGCCGACGCCGATATCGAGGCGATGCGACAAGCCTTCGAAGAGCGGAAGAACTTCGCCGTCAAGGCCTTTAATGAGATCGACGGCCTCTCCGTCGCCAACGGCAGCGGCGCCTTCTATCTCTTTGTCAACTGCAGCCAGGTCGAAAAGGACTCCATGAAGTTCTGTCTGAGACTGCTGGAAGAGGCGGGTATCGCGACGGTACCGGGCATCGGGTTTGGAAGCGACGGCTATTTCCGTTTCAGTTATGCCATGGATATCGACACGATCAGAGAGGGGATCGAACGCATCGCCCAATTTGTCAAAGCATATCATGCATAACGACGTCAGCTACCTCGCCTATTCCAAATCCTCGAAAGAGGTCCTGAAGACCGCTACACTCTTTAAGAACCTCAGTATTAATGCCTTTATTACAGGGCCTGCGGGCAGCGGCAAGTCGCTGCTGGCCCAGTACATGCAAAACGACGGGGTCATCGCCGATGCGACCGATATCGACGAACTCCTCTCCCTGACCGAGCGCAGCGACAAGATCATTATCGAGAATTTCGACAAGATCACCAAATACTCGGCCCTGGACTTCTCCAATAAAAAAGTGATCGGGATCAGCAGCAAAAAGATCGATGAGAAAATCATCGACAAGTTCTTCGGGATCACCATCGAGCTGCAGCCCCTTTGTGAGCGGGAAGAGGATATCCTCCCCATCGCGGAGAAGTTCCTGGCCCAGGCAAAAGAGGTGCTGATGTACGACGAGGAGATCGTACTCAATCCCCAGAAACTGGACATCTCCCAAAACTGCCACTCGTTGAAAAAGTCGGTCTTCTTCCAGCTTCTGCAGGATGAGATCACAGAAAACGAGATCCTCTCACTGATGGAGGCGTTTTTGGAGAAACGGATGGAGGGGAACAATATCTACCGCGAATTCCTCTACCTCTATGAACAGCCGCTCATTACAATGGGCCTCAAGCGGTATAAATCGCAACTTAAACTCTCGGATGCGCTGGGTCTCAACCGCAATACGCTTCGCAAGAAAGTAAATGAACTCGATATCAAGGTAGGCAGTGATGATGACTAATCTCCAAGGGTGGATCGAAAACGATTATAACCCTTTTATCCTCTTCTCCAACAGCGGGGATATGACCTACACCAATACATCGGCCGAACTGCTGCTGAGCTACGCGGAAAAGAAGATCTTCCACGACCTGGCCCTGGCATATGCTCCCCAGGATTTCGGGTACAAGACCACCTTTATGAACCTCGAGTACGACAAGTTCCACTTTTATGCCATAACAGTCGGCTATGAAGACGAGGAGACGATCGGGATCAAGCTTTACCAGAATCCGCTGACGGGGCCGACACGCGCTGCACCCAGCAAGATATCCAAAGAGAGCAGCAACATCTACGTGCTGATCGACCTCTGCATCTCCCTGGCCAGCGTCAATAACGACACGCTCTTTAAAAAGGAGTTTGACCCGACGATCCCGGAGTTCAAACTCTCCCAGAACGACTTTACGAAACTGCTGCGCAAAGTCTACGACTCGTTCCAGCCGGCAGATGTGATTACGACCGTCCTTAAGCTGAAGATCGGTGAGACCGTCAAGATCAATACAAAACGCTACCAGCTGCTTGAACTTGCCGTCAAAGGAGAGCAGAAAGATCCTGCTCTCCAGAAGAATATCCAGGAGATTACCGAAGGGATCAATATCAAGTGCACGTTTGCCAAAAACGGCGTGACCCTTGAGATCCCGATTATCGAATAATCATCCCCCTCTAGCCGTCACAGGCCCGCGGGCCTGTGGGCTTTCTGTCAGTCTTTAAACCAGCTTTTTATCTTGTCCACAACCTCTTCGAACGCCCCTTTGTGCGGTTCGTTGACCTGATCGTGTCCGAAACTCTCATGCAGCTTCTTTAAAAGCTCCTCCTGCTCGTCGGTCATCTTCTGTGGATAGGTGATCTTGACCTGGACGATCATATTCCCTTTACGTCCGGAGTGAACATTGGCCACCCCTTCGCCTCGGATAACGATCTGCTCCTTGTCGCGGATGTTTCGTGCGATCTCGATCTCCTTTTCGCCCCGAAGCGTCGGGATCGTGATCGCGCCGCCCAGCGCGGCCAGTGTGAAGAAGATCGGTACTTCCACATAGATATCATCTTCATGGCGGACAAAGACCTCGTCTTCATGCACCCGGATGATCACATAAAGATCTCCCCGGTTTCCGCTTTTTCCGATGCTCCCGCGTCCGGCGACACGCAGACGGTTGCCGTCGTCGATCCCTTCGGGGATATCCAGGGAGAAGCTGTCTTCGACCTGCTCTTTCCCGGTTCCACGGCATTTTGGACACTTATCCTTGATGACCGTCCCTTCACCGTGACACGCCGGACAGGTCTGGGAGAATGTCATAAAGCCCTGGCGCTGAAAAATCTGTCCTTTCCCGCCGCAGGTCGAACAAGTCTCCCGCTCACCGCTTTTTGAGCCGGTACCGTCACACGCGTCACACGGCTTTTCATAACGGTAATTGACCTCTTTCTTGCAACCGAACACCGCTTCGAGGAACTCGATCTCCAGCTCCACGGCGATATCGAGGTTTTCACGCGGCTGGCGTCTGCCGCTGCCACGTCCGCCGCCTCCGAAAAAGGAGTCAAAAATATCGGCAAAGTCCTCGAACCCGCCGAATCCTCCGGCCCCGCCGCCCATACCGGCGCCGCCTTCGAGTCCCGCTTTCCCGTAGCGGTCGTACATTGCCCGCTTACTTTCATCGCTAAGGACCTGGTACGCCTCGTTGATCTTTTTAAACATCTGTTCGGCTTCAGCATCGCCCTGGTTTTTGTCAGGATGATACTTCATGGCCATTTTTCGGTAAGCCCGTTTTAATTCATCCGCGGTCGCACTTTTGTCGACCCCAAGGATCTCATAATAATCGAAATCTTCCACTTATTCGCCTTCAGATTTTTTTGCCGGATTTTATCATATATCGATAAAGAATTCAATAACCTTGATAGGAATCCTGTCAAGGTTATCACCCTGAGCAGCGCCCGGCATAATCGGTCTGCTCGATTACCCGAAGCGCCTCAAGTGTCTGCTCCAGGACCTTTTTCTCATCAATCAGCGGCTTCATCTGCTTGTTCTTCTCGGTCAGGGAGAGCTTTTGGTTCTCCACCAGTGCCATCACCTCACCGTTAATGACACTCAGGCGTGCCTCGATACATTCTTGTACCTGCATGTAACGTCTCCTTTTAGACCAACCGATGCCCTACGAACTTGGCGTAGTTGTCCATGACCACGCCGCCTTTGCGAAACGCCAGTGCCACCGGTTCATGGGCGATAAAGAGCCCTGCCTGGTAGTATTCGCCTGCACTGTTCTTCGGCAGCTCAACGAACTCCTGGTAGAGGGAGTTGTGGCTGCCGTACTCACCGTCGGTTTTGGCAACAATCTCGCCGTCCGCCCCAGTAACCGTCACATTCGCCCCTTCACGGCCGAAAAACTTCTTCTCGACCTGCTTGAGCCCCTCCAGGGGTTTAAAATCCGCCTTAAGCAGATAAGGCGAATCGGGGAAAAGGTCATAAAGGATCTTCATAAAACCTTTAGACTGAAACATCAGCGTGTAGGCCGGATTGAGGATAATCGCTTTCTGGTTTTTCATGATATCGGTCAGGATCAGCGGCAGCTCATCTTCCAGTGCAATATCTTCCCACGGGAAGAGCTTAAACCAGTACTCATAGTTCTCACCCGAGGGGTCAAAGATCCCGTCAGCTTCGTCAAACTGTACTTCGTCCAGATAACAGAACCCGGTTGCAAACCCAGCCTCCTCTGCACACATCTGGAGGTAGCGGACTGTCCCCTCCTCTTCTGCATTATCCCGTGCCGATGAGAAGAGGATCTTCCAGCCGTCATAATGCTCTTCAAAAAGATCCGGGGCATCCTCCAGGGTGATCAGGCGTCTGAAGTTCTCCTTGAGCCCGTCATAGAGGTCGTTGTACTGGGCGTCTTCGTCCATACCGTTGGCCTTGAGCATCGCCCACTGCACCACGGAGGTCTCGAATACGGCGGTGGGAGTATCGGCGTTAAACTCGATCAGTTTGATCGGCTGCTCGTCGATCCCACCGGCGAGATCGAAGCGCCCATAGAGGTGCCAATGGACACGGTTCTCCCAGCTCTTTTTTACCATGTCGATCATATTAAAAGGGATCCCGATGTCAAACAGAAGATTGTTTTGGATCACATGCTCCCCGGCTTCTCTGAACATCCGGTAGAGCTCTATGCCCGCCGTATAGTAGGCTTCGGCTTCCGTCTCAGTCACTTCCAGGAGTTCATTGGTGATATAACCGCTGCCGTCGGGGTCGGTATGCCAGTGAAACCCGATCTCGTCCATGACACTGTTGGAAACCGGCTTGATAGAGAGAGGCGATACCATCAGCCGCCAAACCCGAAGGAGCGTTTGAAAGAGCTGCTTTTCATGAAACCGCTTTTGCGTTGCTGGGGCACCGCCTTCTTTTGTGTCTGCTGTGCCGGACGTGAATAGGATGACGGGGCCTGTTTGGCCCGCTGCTGGTAGTTGGGGTTGTTAAAGAGCTTGTTCCCAAGCCAGGAGCCGATAATCGCTCCGGCTGCGGAAGCGAGGATCACCTCGCCCAGACTCATACCGCCGCTCATCTCTTCCTCCCGGGTAAGACGGGAGGTCCCCTGCTCTACCTTCTGAGCTTCCGCAGCGGACAACTCTTTAAGCTCAGCCTCGCTCAGCAGCTGCTCTGTCCCGTCCTGTTTTTTCAGGATCGCCCGGGTTGTCCCCGGTGTCGGGTACTGCTCCATGATCTTATAGCTCTCAGGACCCGTCTGCTGGATGACGATAAAATAGCCCTGTTCCTGACCCTGGACCTGCATGGAGTCCGCTTCCTGGCGATGTTCACAACCGCTTAAAGCTGCCATGACCACAAGACCCAGTCCACCGACTGCCGCATAGGAGGATGCCTTGGTAATATGTTTTTTTACACCGTTTTGTTTCATGGAGATACTCCTGGAAAATGTTTTGGAAAGTATAATCAAGCCATCTCAAAAGAAGCTGATACCGGGAATAAGTGGAAGGTTGCAAAAAGCCCGGAGGCTTTTTGCTATTCGTTCATCATAGCGAGGAATTTTTCGTTTGATTCGGTCTTTTGCATTTTGGAGTAGAGGAACTTGAGCTCGTTGATCTCGTCCTGGGCCTGGCTCATCATATTGCGAAGCGCCCATGCACGCTGAAGCGTTCCCGGGTCGAGGAGAAGCTCCTCTTTACGCGTACCGGATTTCGTGATGTTAACGGCAGGATAGACACGTTTGTCAGAGATCTCACGGCTGAGGACAAGCTCCATATTACCGGTCCCTTTAAACTCTTCGAAGATGACTTCATCCATTTTGGACCCCGTCTCGACCAGTGCTGTCGCCAGGATTGTCAGGCTTCCGCCGTCTTCGATGTTACGTGCCGCACCGAAGAATCGTTTCGGTTTATGCAGAGCGTTGGCATCCACACCCCCGGAGAGGACTTTACCGCTTGAAGGGGTAACCGTATTGTAAGCCCGTGCAAGACGGGTGATCGAGTCAAGAAGGACGACCACATCCTTACCGTTTTCAACGCTCCGTTTCGCTTTTTCGATCACCAGTTCCGCGACACGGACGTGATTAAACGCCGGCATATCGAAGGTAGAGCTGTACACTTCACCCTTAACGGAGCGCTGCATATCCGTTACCTCTTCCGGACGTTCGTCTACCAGCAGGACGATCAGTTCGGAATCGGGATGGTTTTTTTCGATCCCGTGGGCCAGTTGCTTGAGAATCTCGGTCTTACCGCTTCTAGGCGGTGCCACGATCAGACCCCGTTGTCCCTTACCGATCGGGGCAAAAAGATCGACGATTCTACCTGTCAGTTTCATCGGGTCGTATTCGAATTTGTACTGTTCCTGGGCATATAGCGGTGTCAGGTTGTCAAACAGCGGCCGCTGTTTGGATTTTTCGATCGGTTGGTAGTTGATCGCTTCGATCTTGAGGACCGCACAGTACTTCTCCTGCTCTTTGGGAGGACGTACCTGGCCGGTGACCGTATCACCCGTACGAAGACCGAAACGCTTGATCTGTGTATTGGAGACATAGGCGTCGTTTTTGGTATTGGAGAAATTGGAATCAAGGGCGCGGAGGAATCCGTAACCATCCGGTTTGATCTCCAGGATCCCCGTAAAGAGGATAAAGCCGCCCTGGCTCACCTGGGCAGTCAGGATCTCAAACATCAGTTCCTGACGCTTCAGATCATTGGCGTTTTCGATTTCCAGTTCATCACCGATAGTGAGAAGTTCGGAAAGGGATTTTTTCTGCAGGTCTTCGATCGTGTAACCGCTGACGGGTACGTGCGTACGCTGCTTTTTATTATTATGATTGTTATTTTCTTTAACTTCGCTCATTGAACCTTCTTGAATTTTGAATTGATTTGGGTTACCCCGAATGTGGTCGTAAGTGAAAGATTGTTTGCCGGATTTTTGTAGCAGTTGAATGTTACATCTTTTTTGCTAAAAAGTCAATATTCATGCCCCCTTTAGGGGCATATGGCCTTATATTTTAACCCGGGACTCGATGGCACGGGAGAGGGAGAGGGAATCGACGTTTTCCAGGTTGACGCCGGTGGGTACCCCCTGGGCGATCTTGGTGAATGTAATGTCACAATCCCCAAGTTTCTCTTCGATATAGTAAATCAACGCATCGTTCTGGATAGAGGGCGGAAATGCGAAGATCAGCTCTTTGACACCCTCACGTACCATGGTATGCAGTTTTTCCATATCACTGTTTTCTATTGATTCAAAGACAAAATAGAGTCCGTGGTAGTGACCGGAATCCTCAATAGTAAAGATATCTTTGGTCGAATTGACCAGGCAGAGCATCGTATGGTCTCGCCCGTCATCCGAACAGATATCGCACAGTTCGTGTTCACTGAGTCCGCCGCAGCGCGTACAGCTTTTGACTGTGGAGACTGCCTCTTCGATGGCATGGGCGATCTTCAGTGCCGCAAAGTTATCTTCCTTAACCATATAGAGGGCAATATTGCGGGCACTCTTTTTCCCGATAGTCGGCAGCATCTCGAGGGATTCGATAAGGTTATAGAGGCAGTCCAGTCCTTTTTTCATAGCGTGAGTTTAGCTACCACACAATTAATTCGTGGTAAAAATAGGATATTAAAAGGAGAAGGCATGAACGACTTCATCGATAACCTCGCCTATGAGGTTTTCTCCATTCTTCTGGTTGTTTTTCTCGTTCTGGTTCTTTATGTGGCTGTTAAGCGTAAAATGGGGGACGACGAGGAGCCTCACGAACGGGGCAACTGACCAAAAACCCGTGCCACTAGCTCGTGTTCACTTGCATCATGGTAGTCGGCTTCGCCGATAGCTACGTTGATAGTATCCCTATCTTCCCCCATATCTGCCAGGATGTTATCCACGGCAAAACCGGCCCCTTCCGCATCGGTATGGCTGTATATGATGGCAAAAAGGTTTTTATCGATCTGTTGAACCAGGTCGGTCTTTCTGATCTTCTTCTCGGCAATGGCAAAAAAATCTCTGTTATTTGTTACGACAAGTGCCAACGCAATAGGCACCTTATAGCGTTTAAAACGGTAGAATTCCAAGGAGAGCAACTCTTCCACGGATTGCATATTCATATCAAACATTATCTATCTCATACTTTTTTAACAATTATAGCAATAGATTTGATGTGTAGCACTTGATTTTGAAATGTTTTTTTGTTGAATTGTTTTTTGTGAGTAAAAAAAGGAAAGAAACTCCGGCGACGAGCTACTTTTCCGTCCCAGTAAGGGAGAGTATCATCGCCGATGTGGTGCTTAACTTCCAGGTTCGGAATGGAGCTGGGTGTGACCACCACTCAATAATCACCGGAGAAAGAAGGACATAGGTTAGTATGTGCTTGTTTCTCAGGTGTTAGTTGAGAATATAATGTCAGAAATAGAAGTCAAGGAAGTCTTAACAACCTCAATTAGATAATGAGATCTAAGTTGGATAATAAGCCGAACGGTCAATTAGTACTGGTCAGCTAAATGTCTTACAACACTTACACACCCAGCCTATCAAACATGTAGTCTTCATGCGACCTTCAGGGAGAGTTCATCTTGGAGGCGGCTTCCCGCTTAGATGCTTTCAGCGGTTATCCGTTCCGTACGTAGCTACCCAGCGGTGCTCTTGGCAGAACAACTGGTACACTAGAGGTACGTCCAACCCGGTCCTCTCGTACTAGGGTCAGCTCTCCTCAACTCTCCTGCGCCCACGGAAGATAGGGACCGAACTGTCTCACGACGTTCTGAACCCAGCTCGCGTACCGCTTTAAATGGCGAACAGCCATACCCTTGGGACCTGCTCCAGCCCCAGGATGCGATGAGCCGACATCGAGGTGCCAAACCTCCCCGTCGATGTGAGCTCTTGGGGGAGATCAGCCTGTTATCCCCGGCGTACCTTTTATCCTTTGAGCGATGGCCCTTCCACACAGAACCACCGGATCACTAAGACCGACTTTCGTCTCTGCTTGAGTTGTCTCTCTTACAGTCAAGCTGGCTTATGCCTTTATACTCTACAGACGATTTCCAACCGTCTTGAGCCAACCTTTGTAAGCCTCCGTTACATTTTAGGAGGCGACCGCCCCAGTCAAACTACCCACCAGACATTGTCCTCGCACGGGATAACCGTACAGAGTTAGCAACCAGAATCAAGAAGGGTGGTATCTCAACAGTGGCTCACCATAGACTAGCGCCTATGGATCAAAGCCTCCCACCTATCCTGCACATCTTAATCCCGATTGCAGTGTCAAGCTATAGTAAAGGTGCACGGGGTCTTTCCGTCTTTCCGCGGGTAGGAGGAATTTTCACCTCCACTACAATTTCACTGGATCCCTGGTTGAGACAGCTCCCATCTCGTTACGCCATTCATGCAGGTCGGTATTTAACCGACAAGGAATTTCGCTACCTTAGGACCGTTATAGTTAC
>JBNKTC010000003.1:0-28015 GCA_050297855.1 Campylobacterales bacterium | reverse complement strand
TGTTTGCTTACTTAGTTGTCAAAGAACGTCAAAAAAAACGTTAACCATCTCTCTTATAAAGCCAGTTATGAAGCCATCAACCCGATGCGCTTCCGTCGTTTTGTGAGGGGAATTATAGCAACGTAACCTTAAGTTGTCAAGGGCAAATCGGCCTATTTTTTAATATTTTGCAAAAAGATGCGAATTTCCTTATTTCCCATTATATAGTAAGAGCTAAGGACAGCCATTTTTCTCCGTGATATATGCATATCCACTGATGGGTGTGACACATATTGTTTTGCTGCTACTTCCATCCTCTTTCGTCAACGTGATTGCAATAAAATCTCTGACTATCCGATCATAAGGATTTAAACTATCTACGTTGACACCCTTTGCACTTTTTTTACAATGTGGCCTGCCCATATGGTCAAATAGTATATGGGCGCCCGTACAAGCACTATTTATTGATACCGTCACACCGTATACTTTTTGCATATCAACCAAGCCCAGACGCTCATCCCCTTCATAGATAGAACTACCACTCAGATTTCCGAATAGGTATAAACCTGTCAGTGGATCCTTGGCAACCAGGTCGTTATCATCTACATCTGAGTCGTATTGGTTGCTACTCCCTTTTGTAGGGTGGTCAGAATAGACTGAATAGGAGCCGTTATTGTGAAACTGTATCCGCCACCACTTCTTAAACCACTGTTTTGAATCTTTTAGGGCCTGTGTCGTATCGGAATAGATTGAAAAATAGGGAGAAGGAATAAACATATCCTGATTCAGTGCCAACTGCTGGGTATAACGAATATGCTCCAAGAGCTGGTTTGTTGCGGGTGTTAGTCTATCTTTATAAAAGGAAGTGGAAGCGGTCACGGCAATAATGCCGATTATGATCACGATGATGATCAACTCTACGAGGGTGAACGCATGCTTCATAGGAAGAAGTGTAGCATAAAGCCACACTTCTTTGCTTGGAGGGTTACTTGATCTCTTCGGCTTTTTGTACGTCGTAGAGGATATCGTCCATCGGATGTCGGTACATAGGCATAGCCAGACGTTTTTCGTCCAGTACGTGACCGATGAAACCGATGCTTCGGCCGACGATAAAGAAGGCGTTGAGTGTACCGCTGGAGATAAACTCATCAATCTCTTCTTCAGCGTAACCAAGAGCACGCCACATATCGACCATCAGGATACCGATCGTACCGTCAACGTTCAGAATCAGGTTCTCTTTTTTGGACGTTGTCAGCGCTTCAACCGTTCTTGCATAATCAAGAAGCGGAGTTTTCGGGAAGTGTGCCGCTGCATAATCCATCAGACCTTTAACACGCAGGTCAGGGTTTTTGAGGGATTTGATACGGTGACCAATCCCTGGGATCGGAATACCTTCACCTTTCATATAGTTCAGGAACTCTTTTGGAGAAAGGTTGTTATCGTCTGCATACTTGAAGTACTGAGCTGCACCGTCGATCGCACCACCGAATCTTGGTCCGATAGTCAGAAGACCGGTTACCAGGGACTCAACAACAGATTTACCCGCACGAGCAGTAACTTTCGCGTTGTGCGCACCGGAAACCGCCGGACCGTGGTCTGCAACGGTTTTGATAACTGTTTCGATAAAGTCTGTCGCCCATTTCGGATACTGTTTTTTGAACCAAAGCAGGGAAACAACATCACCGATACCTTTACCGGTGTCCGGAGTTGCAACAGAAGAGATCGGGAAGCCGGCATATGTCGCTTCGTCACCTCTGTCGTCAGAGATCGTACAGATGAACTGTTTGCTTCTTCTGACTTTTGGTACAACATTCATCTCTGGCTCAGGGATCGCAGGGATGTTGAGGCTTTCGTATACTTTTTTAATCGTAGCCGGCAGGTCGTTGAAAGACTCAGGTACGTGAATACCCGCTTCTGCCATTGCTTTGTTTTTCGCTTCAGCTGTTTCACGCTCAGCATTCGCAGAGGCACCTGCGTGACCGAACTGGACACCGCTGTCGTAGTATTTCGCGATTGTACCGATACACCATGCAATGATCGGTTTTTTGATCTTGCCGGATTTAACCGCTTCGATCACTTTGTACTCTTCGATACCGCCGACTTCGCCAAGAAGCAGCATGTATTTAACATCCGGGTTCTCTTCCATTCGAAGCAGGTTGTCGATAAAGACGGAACCAACGAAACGGTCACCACCGATGGCAACACCTTCGGCAATCCCGTCAGCGTTGATGGAGATGATGTTGGAGAGCTCATTGAACAGACCGCCGGATCGTGTTACCAGACCGCAGCTACCTGCTCTGTGCAGTTTGGAGTTGACGATGTTTTCGATTGTACCGCCGACGTTTGCGATCTTGAAAGCACCCGGAGCGATACCACCGACCGTAGCCGGTCCGATAA
Source organism: Campylobacterales bacterium (assembly GCA_050297855.1). Lineage (GTDB taxonomy): Bacteria > Campylobacterota > Campylobacteria > Campylobacterales > SZUA-545 > SZUA-545. The sequence goes on along the minus strand of JBNKTC010000003.1, from coordinate 25,639 downwards.
CCGTTACATTCATGCTTCTTGCACGCTCATTCATACCACGTGCCAGTCTCTCAGGGATCCCTTCTGCCGTGATCATGATGCAGTTGAAACCGCCGATGTCCAGCGCTTCCATTGTTACATCGTATGCTGTACGGAAAGAGGCGAAGTTCAGAAGTACGTCAGCCTGAGGCTGGGCAGCTTTTGCTTCGGCTGTATTCTTGTACAGTGGGATCATGATCTCGTCACCACCCCAGAAGAATTTGTCAAATTTGTTACCGCTTGTAGGAGCAACGATACCCGCTACGGATGGTTTTTCTCGTTTGATTGTGTAATCATAATCAAGCATTCGCTGGATTGCAGAACGGTTGTTGTTCCAGAAAATTGCCTGTGTGTCTCTAGTAAATAGTTGTGCCATCTTCTCTCCTTATGCCTCTACTGCCATACGCACGATGTCAGTTACGTGTGTTTCAGGTCCGTAAACGTCGATCCACAGACCGAGTCTGTCTGCCGCTTCTTTGATATCTTTCAGACCTTTTTCATAGTTAGGTCCGCCACGTCGAACGTAGATCTTGATACCGACTTCTTTCATTTTGTCAGCGTAGTTTTCAAACGCCTGGATGATACCGGTGAATGTTTTGGCAACGTCGGTAAAGTTCGCGATCGCCCCACCGATGATCAGGATCTTGTCACGGCCCTGGGCATCTTTTTTACGTGTCATCAGATCAAGCAGTGTCTCTGCGTAGAACTTCGTCTCACCTGTTGTCGGACCACCGGAGTACTCCCCGTAGTTGGCCAGGTCATCGATACCTGCAAGGTCAGCGATCGTATCGGCATAAACAACAGACGCACCACCACCGGCAACCATTGTCCAGATACGAGCGTCAGGTTTGAGCAGTGTCAGTTTAAGGGACGCACCAGTTTTGGCATCCGCTTCTTCAACAGCAAGGACTTCCGGAGATTTCTCTTCCATACCGAATGCTGTCGGGTACTCCACATCGCCCCATGCGTCTGTCATCATAAAGCCGGCAGTATCGTCAAGCTTGGCAACCATGTCCAGAAGCTCGATCTTGTTGCCCTGCATAACAAACGGGTTGATCTCGAGGTATGCGAAGTTCAGTTCGCGGTATGCTTTAAAGAAACCGATCGCGAAATCTGCGAATGCTGCTTTATCTTTGTCCGCAACGTCCGCCGGGACGTTCGCTTTGATCTTAGCTGCGATCTCTTCTTCCGTTTCAGTAATTTTGAAAGCGACTTCCGTCACTTTCTCTTCCCAGCCCTCTTCGACTTCCATACCACCTTCGGCAGACATGTACAGGACATCGTCATCGCCGACAACTGTCGCAGAGATATAGTACTCTTCCTCTTGCTCGTGCGGAGTAAACGGCTCGACAACGAAGTGTGTCAGGTAATCGACAGAAGGTTTGCCGGCAGGAGTATCCCCGTCAAATGCAAAGTAGACTTCCTGTTTACCGTTTGCTTTTTCGTCGATCCAACTTGCCGCTTTTGCAAGTTTTACGTCACCCGGCTTGCTGTCTCTAAAGAGGACCAGGCCGTTTTTACCCCGTTTACCGAACAGCATATCCGGCTTGGCTACGAGGGCTTTTTCGTTTAGCCAGTTTTTTGTTTTGGCTGCCTCTTTCAGTTCTGCACCGTTTTGGACCAGCACTGTTTCATAGGCATAAGTAAAGTTTGGAAAGTATTTATCCCAATGTTTTGCTAAAATAGATTTCGCATCAAATTCGCGTATCGCCTTTTGAGCCATCCTAACTCTCCCTAAAATAAAGATTTTGCTGGAATAGTAACATTTTGTAAACCTTTTTTAAAAGAGAACCCTGTGTTTAAACGGTAATTTTTTCAAATATGTTTATTTTTGTAACATATTTTAACCCTTAATAAACTCAAAGTGTAGAGATTTGAAACTTTTTCTTATAGTTGATTATTTAAAGAAGTTGTACTAAAATCGGTCAGACTAAATATGCTTACCATTCGGAGATATGCGTGAAAAAAGTGACGCTCAGGATCGATAAAAAAGAGTACGATATCAACCTCAATGACGACATTGCCGATGAGATCGAAAAGATCATCCAGGAAGATTTTACCCATCCGGACGATATCAGCGTCAAAGAGCTGTTGGCCGCGTATGTAAAAAACAGTATCGACAAGCACCATCTCCAACACGAGATCGACACGGTCTACGATAAAATCAACCGGATCACTCTATAGTCTTCATATACTTCAGGATCGCTCTTTTCCTCCCGGGGTCGACGGTCCGGTCCAGTAACCACTTCATCTCCACTTTTTTCTGTTTCCGGCGTTGGAATCTGTCTGCGGCATAAACCATCAGCCCTTCGACCATCGCACTGTAATCAACATCCCCAAAGTACCTGTTTCGCCCGGGCAACAAAACGGCACGTTTTGCAAGCATGATCATCCGCTCATTATCCAGGGGCTCTTCATACGTCACGCGAAGAAGCATCTCGCTGAACATCAGCCGGAAATCATTCGGAAGAAAACGTCCCGCGGTCTCATAGAGTGCCGCACCGGCAGAGATATTTCCCTCTACTCCGGCCAGATAGGTCGCATAATAGCGGATCGCAGGGAAAAAAGAGGGGTCCAATACGGTGATAAGCTCTGCCTCTGACCCCACCGCACCGCCTGCAAGGTTACCGCCTTCAGTCGATTTAGACGAAGCAAGCCACACAATATCAGCACACAGAGTATGGGATATATTGCTTGCCGCACGTATCATAAGCGGCCCCGGCGTATCCAATCCCGGTTCACCCTGTACAGGTTTGGGTTTGGGAAACTGTGATACCAGCAGGCAGATAAGCGCCGCCGACATCGTCATGACCACTCTATCCCCCAACTCTTAGTGCCTTTTTTTGGAATCGTCTCCTGGCAATAAAAAAGAGTAAAACCGACCAGGTTAGAAAATAGAGAGTCGGGAGGATAAAGCCCTCCCAAAGCGGCAGGTCATTTCCGTTGACAACCGGCCCCTGGAGATCAAACAGCGAAAAATTTGGTAATACGTAATAAAGCAGTGCAGCCAGTAGCTTCATCTCTCCGGATAAAGTGTCGTGGGTATATAGGTAAAACTCATCCAGGGCACTTCCCGCAAGGAAAAAGAGTATCCCGTATAAAACCGCATTCATACCCGAGACATAAAATGAAAGCGTCAGCACTATAAATACCGTAAAAAGTGCGGAAAGCAAGTAGAGGAAGAGCTGCCAGAAATAGAGAGAAAAGAGAGTATCCGCAACCATATATATAAGAAGGGTATCAATTACCAAAAATATCAGCCAGGCAGTGCCAACCACACGGCACAGAGCGATCACACGTGCCAAAAGGTACTCCTGTCGGCTCATCCCGTTGGCCAAAGGCAGAAGAAAAAGCCCAGCTGCCTGCTCCCGGTGGATCTGTAAAAAGGTATACATAAGTGCCGCCACCAACAGGAGATACCCCTGGGAGACCAGTAGCAGATCACCAAAGAGTTTATACTTCACCCCGATGTCCGTTTTGCCCAACAGCAGTGCAACCAGGGTGATACCCACAGCCACCACGCCGAAAAAGGAGCTTGCCTGCTCCCGAAGGAGGGCTTTTGCCAAGAGACTGGAAAGTGTCACGATTCTACTCATGTTATCGTCCCGGGGCGGTATCGTCTCACAAGGGTATCCAGTTCATGACGGCTACCGACCCGGCCGTCATAGACAACCTCTCCCTGGCGCAAGATCCACACCTCACCCCCCAACCTGTATGCCAGATCCAGGGAGTGGGTGGAGAGGATGAGCTGCTGTGTCTGGGCCAACTCCAAAATCAATTCCTCAATGACTTCCTGTCCGTAGGGGTCCAGCCCGTTCGTCGGCTCGTCAAGGATGATCGTATCCGGCATCGGAAGCAGTGCCAGGGCCAGCAACAACCGTTGCTTCATCCCCGTGGAGTACTCTTTGATCGGTTTTTCCAGTTCCACATCCAAGGCGACACGTCGCAGAACACCCGGCGTTTCATCCCGCCCCATTCCATGAAGCGAAGCCACAAGCGTAAAATAGTCCCGGGCATTTAACTCATGATCCAGATATGCCGCTTCGGGCGCATAGGCTGTCTTTCCCAAGCCAATTTCTTTGCGTGACAAAAAGGTATTAAATCCCGGGAGAAAAGGGTGTTGCGCCGTATCGGCATAGAATCCGAGCATACAGTGGAGCAGAGTCGTTTTCCCGGCACCATTATGGCCAAGCAGCACTATCATCAGCTTCCTTTAAGTATAAACCTCATGAATAATTTATTTTTTATTTATTTATAAATCATATAATGATTTACATTAAGCAAATACTTCCCGTGAGAAATCGTAAAAGGAGTGGGCATGCAAAGAAATATGAGGAGTGCGTTTACGATGATCGAACTGATCTTTGTCATTATCATCCTGGGGATACTCGCCGTGACGGCCCTGCCAAAATTTATCGGCATCCAGGATGATGCGAAGATCGCTGCGGAAAAAGGGGTTGTGGGGGCTGTCCGTGGCGGTATCACCCTATCCCACAGTAAATGGCTGATCAACCAGAAGGATAGCCTGGACTGGGACGGGGACAATAATAACGAAGCGTTCACCGAAAACGGCTTTCTAAAAAACCTGGAAAGCGGACTGGACTATGATAAGGACGGTGACAAAGTGGGATTTGCCGAAATCCTTAACGAACCGGCCGAGGGGTGGAGCAAAGACTCCGTAGATGCCAATACCACCGACTACCGGGGACCGGCATCGGGAGAAGACGGGGTGGCCAATGTCGGGAGTAACGATATCAACCGCACGGGCGAGTGGCGTTACTCCAGCAGTGACGGTACATTCCGCTACCAGGCACAGGACTAGGCCGCGGAACGTTCCGCTCTATGACAACGCTTCCGCCCGCTTGACCGCCTCTTCGATCGCGTTGATAAAGCCGTTGCGGACATTCCCGTTCTCCAAAGCGGCATACCCGTATGCCGTCGTTCCGGCGGGTGACATGACACTATCCTTGACCACCCCGGGGTGACCGTCTGTCAGAAGTGCGGCACTCCCTTCAAAAAGCCCCTGGACAAGCTGCTGGGCTGCTGGGCGTTTTAGACCCATCCGCACAGCCCCGTCAGCCAGCGCTTCAGCCACCAGCATCATATAGGCAGGGCCGCTCCCTGCCACAGCCGTTGCGACGTCCAGCTCCTTCTCGCTGCCGACCCAGATCCCCTGGCCAAAGCTGTCCAGGATCTTTTTGGTCTCCGCCTTGAAGCCTTCATCCCCCGTAAATGCTGTAGCGGAGAGTTTCTTGGAAGCTGCCACATTGGGCATAGCCCGCAGATAAAACTCCGCATCCACCAGCGGACGCAGCTTCTCCAGCTTGACCCCGGCCATGACGGATATCAGGGCCTTGGCCTTCCCTTTGGTTTTAACACCCAGGTAGACCTGGGGCTTGACAGCCAGGATCACCACCTTATCCGTAACATCGACCACCTCTTCATAGGCCACATGCGCAAAGGGATAGGCTTCCGCGAGTGAGGCGACACGTTCTGCTTTGTGCGCTGCAATGGAGATACTGTTCGGGCTCTCTTTCATCCCATTGATAATCGCCCCGCCCATATTGCCGGCTCCGATAAACATAATCTCCATTTCAACTCCTTGTTTACTTACTGTAATTTGCCCAATTTTACTAAGATAATATTAAACGAGATAGTGTAAAATTTGCCAAAACCTCATAAAGCGGATTTAATGGAATACAAAGCGGTAAACAGAAAAATGAAAAAAGCCTTCTCCCTGATGGAGTTGATGGTTGTCATCATCATCCTGGGCCTCCTGGCATCCCTCGTCATGCCCAATATCATCGGCAAAGGCGAACAGGCAAAACAGAAGCTGGTATGCGTCCAGATGGAGAGCATCAGTAACTCCCTGCAGATGTTTAAGATGGACAACGGGGTCTACCCCGACACCGAAGAGGGCCTGAAGGCGCTCATCACCAACCCGGATGAAGAGAAGTATCCAAGCTACGCCAAAGGGTACATGGAGAAGATGCCCGTGGATCCCTGGAAGCACCCATACATCTACATCAAGGACGAGAACAGCGGATTTGACCTTATCTCCATGGGTGCCGACGGCAAAGAGGGCGGCAGCGACGAGAACAAAGACCTGCGCCTCTCCACTTGCAGCAAATAACCCGGGGGTTTACCCTTATCGAACTGATGATCGTCATTATCCTGATCGGAGCAGTCTACATGCTCTTTATTTCCGGTCTGAATAAAAAAGAGACGACCAAACCCCTGCGCTTCGAGGAGCTTCGCAGTACGATCCTGAAGCTCACGGGCAACACCCCCGCCACGCTCACCTGCGGCGGGGAGAGCTGCGATAGCTGTGTCATCCGTCCCGAAAACGGCGGGAAAGAACAGAAGATCTCCCTTTTTCACTCCAGACCGAAAGTCTTTGAGTATGACCGGTTCGGCTATCTCAACGAAAAGCGCTTCCCGGGCACAACCTGTTTTGAGTATACTATCCGTAACAATCTCAGCGGAGAGAATATCCTTGTAGAACGTGAAGGGGTCTACTACCTCTTTTACGCCTATCTGAAAAAAGCCGTACGCTTTACCGATTATGACAAAGCGGTCCTGGCATTCGACCCGGCGCGGCACATTCTCCTGGATACCCATGAATACTACTATGCGAGGCAATAATGCTCTTTAAGTACACCGGCATCTCCCAAAACGGGAAAAACGTCAGCGGGACCATCGAAGCAACCGATAAGCACGAAGCGATCGCCAAGCTGAAAGCCCGCTCGATCTACTATAAAAAGATCGGTGAATATACCCCTTCCATCCTCTCCAAGATCAAGTTCAAAAAAAAAGAGAAGATCAAGACGGCGATCCTCTCGACGCTCAGCCGCGACCTGGCCGTCTACCTTAACGCCGGGATCTCCATCGTCAACGGGATCAAACTCGCCTCCAGCCAGTACAGCAACAATAAAAAGGTTGCCTCCTTCCTAAGCTCCCTGGCCACTTTCCTGGATGAAGGGAAAAGCTTCTCCGTCGCCCTGGAGCTGCAGCAGGTGTATGACCTTCCGCTCTTTTACCGCCAGTCGATCAAGGTCTCCGAAGACGGCGGCATCCTGGCCGAAGTACTCTCGGAGCTCTCCAAGTTCCTCAAGGAGCAGGAGCGCATCTCCAAGCAGGTCAGCTCTGCCCTCGCCTACCCGCTCTTTATCATTCTCGTCTCGGTCTTGATGATCTCGTTTATGATGGTCGTCGTCGTCCCCAAGATCACTTCCATCTTCGCCCAGATGAACGAAGAGCTGCCACCCATTACCCAATTTACGATCGGTGCCAGCGAATTTCTCTCGTCCTACTGGCACCTGCTCGCCATCGGCTTTGTCGTCGCTATCGCACTCTTTAAGGCTGCCCTGGTGATGAACCGTACCCTGAAGTACTCGTATGATCTATTTATCCTCAAGATCCCCTTCTTCGGCAAGACTGTAGAAGTAACCGAGCTGGCGCGGTTTTCGTATATGACCTCCATGCTGCTGCGTTCGGGCCTCCCCTTCGTCCAGGCCCTTAACCTCAGCTCCAGGATCCTCAAAAACAGCGTCATTGCCGATCTCTTCCAATCCTCGGCCAACCGGGTCGTAGAAGGAGAACGCCTCTCCGTAACCCTTCACGGCGCCCGCTATAAACTGCAAAAATCCTTTGTCCAGGCGATCGCCCTGGGAGAAGAGACCAGCGAGCTCCAGTCGATCCTCTCCAACCTCTCGGCGCTATACTTCGAAGAGAATCGCGACCGTATCGGAATATTCCTCTCCCTTTTGGAACCTGTCCTGATGCTGGTTGTCGGGGGTGCTGTCGGCTTTATCATCGCCTCCATGCTGCTACCGATTTTCTCGCTCAATATCGGGTAGCGAGATGGATATGCGGCGCCGGGGCTTTACCCTCATCGAACTGGTGATCTCCATCGCCATCATCGCCCTGATCGTCACCTATCTCTACCAGAGCCTCGGTGTACTTAAAAACGCCAACGATCATCTACTGGAAAAAGAGAGAGAGCGCACGCACGAAACGGAGCTCAAAAAACTCCTGCTTCTTGATATCATGCAGAGTTACGGGCTGAAGATCTTTCAGACCGATCACAAGAACTTCGACCTTCTGGAGCTGACCAGCAGCAATTCGCTGCACAACATCAAACTTCCCAAGATCACCTACCTGGTGACCAAGCGGGGGGGAAAACTTGTCCGGCTGGAAGGGATCGGTTACACCCTTCCCCTGAACCGCGATACGGTCTATCATGTGAAGTTTGACGAGCTGATGGAAAATGTCACCCATTTTAAGCTCTACGAAGACAAGAACAGCTCCCGGGTGCTGATCAATCTCAAAGCAGCAGGAAAACCGCTGGAAGTCCTGGAGCTTGTCACACCGTAAAGTGGCTATTTGGGATCAAAAATCTCATAGAGCGTGTTGGCGTTTTTCATCCACTCCTGAAGCTCGTCCCACTCGCCGCGGCTGATCAGCTCCCTGGCCTTTTGCAGCTCCGACTCGAAGGCCTCCATGGAGCTTAAGAGGGTCCGGTCGTTTTCCATGAAGATATCCCGCCACATGGATGAAGGGCTTTTGGCCAGACGGCTCATATCGCGAAAGCCCCCGGCAGCCAGCGTAAGGATACTTTTTTTATCCTCCTGTGCCAGGACGCTGTTGGCAATGGCATAACTGATGACGTGGGGCATATGGGAGATAAACGCGGCGTGGCGGTCGTGTGCTTTGGCGTCCATATAGACGATCTGCATCCCCAGGGCTTCAAACAGACGGACTGCAACCTTTTTTTGCTCGTCACCCGACTCCTCGACATTACACAAGACAACGATTTTCCCTTTGTAGAGCGTGCTGAAAGCTGCCTTGGGCCCGCTGTACTCGGTCCCGGCCATCGGGTGGGCCGCCACCAGGTTATGACGCAATGCATCCGGTGTGGCTTCGATAATGGAAGCTTTGGTACTCCCCAGGTCGATCACCGTACATGCGGGCTTGATCCCCTCCATCTGTTTCATCAGGCTCTTGATCCCGCCGACGGGGATCGCCAGGATGATCACATCGGCACTCTGCTTGAGCTCCTCGAAGGTGACGCTCGAATCGATAATCCCCAGATCTATCGCCTCTTTGACATGCTGGGTGTTATGGTCACTTCCTAAAATCATCAGATCTTTCTCTCCCGTTTCCCGAAGTGCCAGGGCGAACGATCCGCCCATCAGACCCAGCCCGACTATGCCTACAACCATCGAAATCCTTTTAATATCGGTTAAACCACAATTGGGATATTATATCGGACTTTAATATAAAACATTTTCAGGTTGTTGATGAAACGAATTATCCTATTTCTGCTATCCATTCTTACCTTTGCCGATGCAAAGAGATACGACACGATCATATTTGACGGCCTGGTCCACCTCTCCGAACTGAGCGCCACGGAGATCTCCGAACTGGAAGCGGGCAAAGACCTCTCCGAAGCCGAAATCGACACGGCGATCAAAAAGCTTTTCGAACAGGGCTACTTCGCCGACATCAAGGCCGTGGAAGAGAACGGGACCCTGACCCTCTACTTCAAAGAGAAGCCGGTCGTTGCCTCCATCGATTTCAAGGGCTCCAGCGAGACAGAAAAAGAGGAGAAACTGATCCCACTGGTCGGATTTAAAAAAGGGGAGATCTTCCACGAAGAGAAACTCGAAGAGGCCAAGATGCGCATCATCCAGATGAAACGGGGAGAGGGCTACTTCGATACGGTCGTCGAAACCGATGTGGAGTACCATGAAGACAGTGTAAGCATCACCTTCGAGGTAAACAAAGGCTCCAATATCATCATTACCCGCCAGCTTTTCGACGGTGCCGAAGCCTTTGACGGGGACGACCTGGAGACGGACCTGGCCAACAAGGAAGAAGATGCCGTCAGCTGGTGGTTCGGCCAGAGTGATGGAAAACTCAAGCTGGACCAGCTGGAATTCGATTACCACCGCATCAAGAACTACTACATGAAAAACGGTTACCTCGATTCGGAGATCAGCGAACCGCTTATGAGTGTCGACTTCGATCAGTATGCCGCCGATATCACCTACAGCATCGAAGAGGGGCTCCCGTATGAAGTGGGCAGCGTCGAGATCCGCCTGCTGGACGGGAACGTCTCCCTGGAGGGTGCCGAAGAGGAGCTCAAAGTCAAATCGGGCAAGACTTTCAATGTCGAAAAGATGCGGAAAGACCTGCAGAAACTTCAGGATATTGTCGGCTCGCAGGGCTACGCCTTTGCCAAGGTCTACCCCGATATCCAAAAAGACAAAGAGAAGCAGATCGCCAACATCGTCTACGCCATCAGACCGGGGAAAAAGGTCTATATCCGCGATGTCATCGTCTCGGGCAACTCCCGCACACTGGACCGGGTCGTCCGACGCGAAGTATTCCTGGCCCCCGGCGATCTCTACAGTACCGTCGAGATGCGTGAGTCCAAAAACGCCCTCGGGCGACTCGGCTTCTTTAAGGACGTCAAAGTCGAGGAGAAGCGGATAAGCGAAGACCAGCTCGATATTATCGTCAAAGTCGAAGAGACCCATACCGCCAGCCTCTCGGTCGGGGGTGGTTACGGGAGCCTGAACGGCTGGACCGTCAACGCAGCTATCAGCGACCGGAATGTCTTCGGAAGTGCGATGAACCTCTCCTTGAGCCTGGAAAAATCGGAACTGGCTAAACGGGCAGAGTTCTCCATCTTCAACCCAAGGGTCAATGACAGCACCTACAGCCTGGGAACAAGTTTTTACGTTAATGAAGTGGACTACTCCACGATCACCAATGTTAATGCCTACAAAAGTCTCACCAAGGGTGTGAGTGTCCGCAGCGGGAAACGTCTCACGCGCTACTGGAACGCCTCTGCTTCCATCGGTTACTCCTCCAGTGATATCACCTATGATGAAGAGAACAGCTCCCAGAATCCCTATCAAACATCAGGGAAAACAAACAAAATCTCGTTTGTGCCTTATCTCAGCTTTGACAATACAGACGACTACTTTACTCCCCGCAACGGAGCGACCTTTAGCAACAGTATCGAATTTGTCGGATTCGGATCAGATCAGGAGTATGCCGGTGAGACGATGCGCTTTGCCTACTTTTACGGCCTGGAAGACCTGATCGATCTGGACTGGATCCTTCGGTATCGGTTTAGAGGAAGCTATATCTATGCTTCCGATGAAGCCAAAGGGGACTACACAACAACATCCAAACTACCCTATACCTCAAGGCTTACCATGGGCGGTGTGCGCAGTGTACGGGGCTTTCGAACCGGTAGTATCTCACCCATGCTTCGTAACGATGATGGCAGCATCTTCTACTATCTCGGTAACCCTATTTACACCGGCGGGAACCAGATGCTTGTCAACAATCTCGAACTAAACGTCCCCCTTGTCCCCGCATCGGGCCTCCGGATGTCCTTCTTCTACGACCACGGGATGATCGGACTGGATAATTTCGATGAGGAGCGGAAGAGCTACGGCTTCAGTTTTGACTGGATCACACCGATGGCTCCCCTGCAGTTTGTCTTCGGCTGGGCCGTCGATCCGAAAGATTACGACGATACGGCCAGCTTCGAATTTACAATGGGTCAGCGTTTCTAGCGGACCCTCTTACCCCTCAAAGGCCAGCTGGATCTTATCGGGGGCTTTGACGTTTGCCAGACTCTCTCTGGCCAGGTAGTGTTCGCCGTCAAGAAGCAGGACGATCCGCTTTGCTTCACACCGCACCGAAAAAGTGGGGGCGGTTTTATCCATATTAAGCTTTCGCGCGACAAAAATGATAAACGAGAGCCACCTTACGATCTCCACACCGGGAAGAAAACGCCCCAAGCGCGTGTGGGTGTCATATTTGGCCAATACTTTCTTCTGCTGATTTCGCACCAGCTTGGCGATCAGGACACGCTCCCTGTGCGTAAACCCGTAATCAAGCCCCTCGAAGATGATATTGTACGCATGCAGGCTCTTTTTGTAGTAGTTGACAAAAGTCCCGATATTGGAGAGCTTGACGGCGATGGAGAGGTACCGTTTGTACCCGTCGTCCATCCCGTGCATCGGCTTGAGGGCATCGAATAGCTCCAGGGCCATCCGGTTAGTACCGGCCGCTGCGGTCCGGTCGATCTCGAAACGGTCCATCAGGCTTCGGATACTGGGGTTAAAGCCCTCCGGGAAGACACCGTTGCTGCTTCGCAGCAGATCGGAAAGGAATACCCCCTCCCGTACCCCTACGCCGCTTGTAATGACCGTATCCGCCTCGACCTTGGCCGCCACTTCGGAAAAGATCAGCAGCCCTTCACGGATCACGTCAAAACGGTCCTGTTTGAATCCGAACTTTTTAAGGCGGTCATGGCGCTGGGTCGCAATCACCGTCTCAAAAAAATCGCGGTTTTTCTCCATGGAGTACTCGTATGCATGAAGGACATTAAGGGCATACCCCTCTTTTTTTATCAAAGCCTGGGCGAGGGCACGCAGCGTCCCTCCGATCCCGATGATCTGCGTATCGCTAAAATGCGGCGGCAGACTTTCAAGCTGTTTTCTTACATACGCCCTGGCCCCTGCTATATCGGGTTCGCCATCAAAAAAGAGTTCTTTGAGACGAACCGTTCCAAGCTGGAACGAGACTGTATCTTCGATCTTTCCGTTCTTGATCAGGGCGAGCTCCGTCGAACCGCCGCCGATGTCGATCGTGATACCGTTTTGGATCGGCAGAAGATTCAGGGCCGCGATCCCACCGTAGAGGGACTCTTTTTTCCCGTCGATCACCTTGATACTGATACCGGTTTTGGATCGGATACGCTTAAGAAAGTCGTTTCTGTTGGGAGCATCCCGCACCGCCGAGGTGGCGACGCAGATGATTTTTCGTGCCTGAAGGGAGCGGGCGACTGTCGCAAAGCCGGCAATCGCCTTCTCCGCGCGCTTCATCGCGGGTTCTTGGAGGACCCCGCCGTTTTGGTAGGAGTTTTCACTTATCCGTACACGGCTTTTTACCTCTTTGAGAAGATAAAATCCGAAACGGCTGGTCTTTTTGAAGACCAGCATACGGACCGAGTTGGAGCCGATATCGATTACGGCAGTGATTTTTGCCACTACTCTTCGTCTTGAATCTGTTTTAGTTTATATTTCAACTCTTCTGGATTTTCGACATTGTCAGGATCCGGAACGATACAATCTACCGGGCACACGGAAATACACGAAGGTTCGTCATAAAAACCTACACACTCTGTACATCGATCGGGATCGATGAGATAGACGGGGTCACCCTCTTCAATTGCACCCGTAGGGCACTCGTCCAAACATGCATCGCACGCGATGCAATCATCATTAATCATTAATGCCATTCCATTTCCTTGAGAAAAAATGCTAATACAAGACGGCGTTATAGCTTATGTAAACTTTATTAAAAATTAATTTTTTTGATAACAGGAGTATTAGACTCCTGTTAGAAAGGGGAGATTATCCCTTTTGCGGGAAGCAGAAACGGTAACCCCGGCGTCTTACCGTCTCGATCGTATCGATATTGAGCGGTTTGTCCATCTTCTGGCGGATCTGGTTGATCGCCACTTCGATGACGTTGGGGGTGACCAGTTCAGGCTCCTCCCAGATGGCGTCAAGCAGCTGCTCTTTGGAGACGATCTGGTCGCGGTGTCGTGCCAGGTGGGTGAGGACTTCGAAAGGTTTCCCTTTGAGTTCGATCTCTTTGCCCTTGTAGTAGATCTTCTCTTCGTCCGGTTCGATCACCAGGTCCCCGATCTCGATCAGGTTGGTTCCGCCGAATCGCAGGCGGGATTCAAGACGTGCGACCAGTACGTCAAATTCGAACGGTTTGACGATGTAGTCATCCACACCCAGCCCGAACGCTTCGATCTCGCTCTCGCGGTCATCACGCGCCGAGATCATGACAACGGCCGTACGCTGGGACTTCTCTTTGACTTCCTGGACAAGATCAAGGCCGTTACCGTCAGGAAGCATCCAGTCCAGAAGGACCAGGTCATAGTTCCGGATACCGATAAAGTACTGCGCATCCTTGATATTTTCGGCTTCATCCGTCTGGTAGCCGAGTTCTCTCAGCCCCTCAGAGAGTGTCCGGTTAAGGGTCGTTTCGTCTTCAACGATTAAAATTCTCATCTAAATTCCTATTCTTGCGTGAACCGTTTTTGGGCATATTATAACACAAAAAACGGCAAGTTTAAAGAAACTTTAAAGAAAATTTTGTGACATCCTGTAATTTTTTAAGCTCTTTTTAAAAGGCTGCCCGCTCTTCGACGCTGACGCGGCAATCGTCGAAAATATCGGGTTTGGTGATCTGAAGAATTATGGAGCGTACCTGGGGGAACACCTCGTGTACTTTAGCGATTACAGCGGGAAGTGCCTCTTCGATCAGGCCGTATGCCCCCTTCTGGATCGTCTGGACGACTATCTCGCGGATCACACTGTAGTCCACGTACTCGCCTTCGTACTCCAGCGTACAGTCAACGACCACGCGCTGCGGCGACTGCCGCTCAAAATCGAGGATCCCGATGATCGTCTCGAACGCAAGGTCGTTGATACGGATCGTCATATGGCCGCTTTCTCCTCGCCTTTGACAAGGCGGAGAATGTTGGGGATATGTTTATAAAAGATCAGAAAGGCGATCAGGATCAGCGGGATCTGGGAGTTGACCTCCCCCAGCCCGGGATGAATAAAGAAGCTGGCGACCACCGCGGCAATCAGCCCCGAAAGCGATGCCACGGAAGAGATCTTCAGAAACTTCGCCATCCCGAACCATACCAGCAGCCCGATCACCGCCTCAAGTGGGAGCAGTACGGCAATAACGCCTACGCCCGTGGCCACCCCCTTACCCCCTTCGAAGCCCAGGTAAGGGCTGTAGCAGTGTCCGAGAACCGAGAAGAGCGCCATACCCCACAATACACTGGCATCATAGCCCATTCCCATGGCGACCAGGAGTACGATCATCCCCTTGAGCGCATCCAGGGCCAGGGTGGCTGCCCCCAGTTTTTTGGCCAGCTTGGGGTCTTTCTGTTTGACGACGCGGAGTACATTGGTCGCCCCGATGCTCTTACTCCCCTCGCTTTTGATATCGACACCGGCATACAGTTTTGCCAGCACCAGACCGAAGGGGATCGCCCCGACGAGATATGCTACCAAATAGGCCAATACATTCATATTTGCAAGAAATTCCATTATTATCCTTTGACTTACTCGCATTTGCTGGTAAAATACGCCCAAATTACACAAAAGGCGTCGCTGTTTAGGCGACATTTTATCATCTTTTGTTTTATGGGGAAACACGACTTAATGACAAACGAAGAACTGAAAAACGAGATCATCCGCCTTAAAGAGAAGAACAATGTCACACTCGTGGCACACTTCTACCAGCGCGACGAAGTATTCGACATGGCGGATATCACGGGCGACAGCCTGGAGCTTGCCAAAAAAGCGATGGAAGATACCAACCCGTACCTGGTCTTCTGCGGTGTCGGCTTTATGGGACAGAGCGTCAAACTCCTAAGCCCCAAGACCCGTGTTTTCATGCCGCGCATCGCCTGCTGCGCCATGGCGCGAATGATCGACACGAGCTACTTTTTTGACAGTATCAAAGCGATGGAGGCACGGGGGATCGCCAAAGAGAACATCCTGCCCGTCACCTACATCAACTCCAGCGCCGAAGTCAAAGCGGAAGTGGGCAAGATGGGCGGCCTGGTCTGCACCAGCTCCAACGCCAAGATCATCATCGAAAACGCCCTGAAAGAGGGGAAAAAGATCTTCTTCCTTCCCGACCGCTGCCTGGGACAGAACATCGCCATCGACATGGGACTCAAATCGGCCGTCATCGGCCAGGATGAAAAGCTGGAAGATGCCGACATCATCTGCTACGACGGATTCTGCTCGGTCCACCAGCTATTTGAACCGGGAGATATCGACTTTTACCGAAAAAAATACCCGGGGATCAAAGTAGTAGTCCACCCCGAATGTGACCCCTCCGTCACGGCCAAGGCCGATTTCGTGGGATCCACTTCCCAGATCATCAAATACATTGCGGCCCTCGATCCCGAACAAAAAGCAGTCGTCGGAACGGAGTTCAACCTGGTCAACCGTCTCAGAAAGAAAAATACCTACGTCCTCTCTTCGACCAAGCCCGAGTGTACGACAATGAACGAGACAACGCTGGAAAACCTCTACGATGTTCTCAAATCTATCGACAACGGTACTTTCATCAATGAGATCCATGTCGACGACGAGACGATCAAATGGGGACGCATCGCGTTAGAGCGAATGATGGCTTTATCATAATAATCAACTCCCCTTTGTTATAATAAATCTACTCTGCCGTGGAACACGGCTAGCTTTAGTGCCAAAGCGGCGAGCGAAGTCAAAAGGGCTTTGCTCTTTTGGCGTATAAAAGATGGATCATGAACAAACTCTACCCCGTCAGAACACAGGACGGAAGTTTTACCCTCTACTCGGAAAAATATGACGAACATTACCACTCCCGCAAATCGGGAGCCTTCGATGAGACGATGCACAAACACGTCATCCCGGCTATCGACCATATTCTAAAACAAGATCCTGCAGTCATCAGCATTCTGGATATCTGTTTCGGCCTGGGGTATAACACCATTGCAACCCTCTACTACCTTGATCAGAAAGGGTACATGGGGGATGTGGAGATCTACTCACCCGAACTGGACGAAGAGCTTGTCCGTTCGCTCCATCTATTGCCCTACCCGACGGAACTTCTGGCCTATCTTCCCGTTATCAGCCAACTGAGTCGCCAACTCCACTTTAATAACGAATATATGAACATCACGATCCTGATCGGCGATGCAGTGGAGATGGTACGTGACACGGTCAAAAAATTTGATATCGTCTACCAGGACGCCTTCTCCAAAAAGAACAACCCCGAACTGTGGAGCGAAGAGTATTTCGGGAATGTCTTTAATCTTCTAAACGAAAACGGCATCCTTACCACCTACTCCCAGGCCAAAGGGATACGAAAGATCATGAAAGCAGTCGGGTTTACCCTCTACGAACACGACTTTCCCAAGACCTCCCCCGTCCGGCCGGGCACCCTGGCGGTAAAACATGGTACACTTCCGCTTAACGAAATAGATTTAGGATAACGATGTTTACAGGATTGATACGTGAGATTGCCGAAGTAAAAAGTTTTACCAACGGTATCCTGACCCTAAAAGCCAGACACCGGCCCAAGCTCGGAGACTCGATAGCCGTTAACGGTGCCTGCCTGACGGCCATCGAACTCTTTCCCGACGGTTTCAGTGTCGAACTCTCCCATGAGAGTGAGGAGCTGCTTGCCCTGGAGCGCTACAGCGGAAAGGTCCATATCGAACCGGCCATGCAGCTGGGCAGCCGCATCGAAGGGCACATCATCCAGGGGCATGTCGACTGCGTAGGCGTTGTGGAAAAAATCGATAAAAAAAGCAGCAGCTACGACTTTTTTATCAAAGTACCCAAAGAGCAGATGAAGTTTATGATCCCAAAAGGCTCCGTCGCCGTCGACGGGGTAAGCCTGACCCTGAACGACATCCAGGAGGAGACCTTCCGCCTGACCATCATCCCGCATACGATGAAAGATACCCTGATGGACAGCTACCAGAAGGGGACCCGGGTCAATATCGAGACCGATATGTTCGCCCGATACGTCTACCACATGTTCAAAAAAGAGGAATCCAAAGGCCCCTCCTGGGACGATGTGGACAAAATGATGTCCCTCTATTAGCCCTCGAGGTTTATCGCGCTGAAACCGAGCGCTGCAATATGCGCATCGATCTGTTCCAGGGCCTTTTCAAGCGTCTTCTGACTGATCTCGGGGAGTTCACCTCCCCATATTTCCTCGGCCTGCTTATAGCCGGCGATGATCCCTTCGCGACCGGCTCGGAGCATATCGATATCATCTCCTGCTCCGTTTAGGACAAACTGACTGAGACGTTCGCTGGTCTTGGCAATCCCGAAAATCCCCTCTTCCGCGACCAATCCTGCCGCTTCATCCTGGGAGAGTTCCGCGATCGGCTTACCCTTGTAACCGATGGTCTCCAGGGTTTTCTGGAAATCGGCATACTGCTCTTCAAAACTCTTAGGCTGCTGAATACCAAAATTCTCCAGTGCCTGTTTTGCGACAGAAACCTGGAAAGATCTGATCTCCAAACGGAGCTCTTCTACCTGTTCGTCACTAAGCTTCTTTGTCTTCTGATTCGCCTCGATTTCGATAGATGTGTAGGAGATACCCGTCTGTTTGCTGTTAACTTGCATCGTGACTCCTTTTTCCTATCTTAATATATCGGCTAATCCTTGTCAATCCCGGAGAGGACCGGGACAAATTCGCACGCTTCCAACGCCTCGGTCGTGTAGCTTTTGCCCCGTCGCACCACCTTGGTGATCACCTGACGGTGCCCCCGCTCCAGGGGCAGGACCATGATCCCGCCCTCTTCGAGCTGCTCGACCAGGTTGAGAGGGATCTCCTTGGCACTGGCAGAGAAGAGGATACGGTCAAAGGGGGCGTATTCGGGCCAGCCCGTCTGCCCGTCGTCCAGTTTGGTCATGACATTGATAATGCCCGCAGCTTTAAAACTCGCTTTGGCCTCTTTTAGAAGCTTCTCGATCCGTTCAATGGAGAGGACCCTGCGGACGATCTTGCTGAGCACCGCCGCCTGGTATCCGCTGCCGCACCCGACCTCCAGGATCGTATCGGCCCCTTCGGGTTCTAGGTATTTGGTCATCTTGGCCACGGTCAGCGGTGAGCTGATGAACTGTTTGCCCCGGATGGGAAGGGCATCCAGACGGTAGGCTGCCATGAGCATCCCCTTAGGGACGAAAAGCTCCCGGTCCACCTCCCCCATCGCCTTGGCTATTTTTTCGCTGATATCCACGTGCTTGCGGATCTCGTTGACCATAACATGCGCCTTGGTGATCTTCTGGCGTTTTATCAGGTTACTCATAGGGGATCGCTCTTTTTATTTTTTTGATCTCGCGGCGGTCGAAGGGGTGGCTGATCACTTCGGCATCATTATCGCTGCGGCGCTCCCCCCACGGTGAGATGATCGCACTCTCCCTGCCCATATCATCGTTTGCACTGTCTGAGACCATCACAAAGGCACGGTTGGCAACGGCCAGGGCATTGGAGAGGATCGCCAGGTGAGTCGCACGGTTCTTCCCCCACATCGCCGGGACCATGATCAGCTCAGCTCCTTCGACCTGATGCCACAATTCAGGAAAGCGGAGCTCGAAACAGACCAGGATCGCCATCTTGATCCCTGCGACCTCAAAGGGTCTGATCGCCTCAGCCGGTCCCTCCTGGAAGTGCCGGTGCTCGTCCCCCAGGAGGAAGAGCTTGTGTTTTGCCTGCTGATGCACGACAACACCGCCGTGGAGGACCTTGGCCACATTATAGAAACCGCCGTTTATCTCTTCGATCACCGTCAGCACGAGCACCCGGCTGCCGACTGCCTCCAGCAGTCTCAACAACCCGGCATCGCCGAACCGGGCCGCCTCGGCCATCCGGTCGTAACTAAATCCGGTCAGACACACTTCTGGCGCTAGGACGACCTGGGCATCGCTCGCTTTAAATAAGGTGATCAAGCGGTCGAGGTTCTCTTCAAAATCTCCGCCGCTTTGAAACTGTAATACCGCTAACTGCTCCATAACCGTCCACATTTTTTGCCGATACTTTACCACAACTCCGGTGAGACGCCCGTTTGCGCGTATCTCTTACCATCTCTAGGATAGAATTGTCCCATGATATACGCCCGATTTGTCAAACCGGCTCTGGACCGAAGCCTGGCATTTGTGTTAATCCTTGCGACCTTTCCCCTTATGGCAGCCGTTTACCTGTCTATTTTGCTGACTATGGGGTCGCCGGTCATCTTCAGACAGATCCGGCCGGGAAAAGATGAAAAACTCTTCAGCATCTATAAGTTCCGCACGATGACCAATGAAACAGGTCCCGACGGACGACTTCTCCCCGACCACCTCCGACTGAATAGGGTAGGCCGCGTTATTCGCTCAACATCGCTGGACGAACTTCCCCAGCTGTTTAACGTACTCCGGGGAGAGATGAGTTTTATCGGGCCGAGGCCGCTTCTTGTGGAGTACCTCCCCCTTTACACCGAAACACAAAAGCATCGTCACGATGTCCTGCCCGGTATTACCGGATGGGCCCAGGTCAATGGGCGTAATGCCATCAGCTGGGAGAGAAAATTCCAGCTTGACGTGGAGTATGTTAGAAACATCTCGTTTTGGACCGATCTTAAGATCATCCTGATGACTCTGAAAAAAGTCTTCATACGGGAGGGGATCTCCCAGGAAGGGCATGTGACAATGGAGAAATTTAATGGGAAAAACTGAACTTTTTATCTATGGGGCCAGCGGCCATGGGAAAGTGGTCGCCGATATCGCACAGCTATGCGGCTATCACGTCTCGGGCTATATTGACGATGCGGCCGAAGGGGTGTTGCGCTATGAAGAGTTCCTTGCCAAACACCGTGATGTCCATGTAGCCCTCGGGATCGGCGACAACCGGTCACGCTCCCGGGTCTTTCAGAACTTAAAGCAAAACGGGACCAAGATCGCTACCCTAATCCATCCCGCCGCGGTTATCGCCCAAAGCGCCCGGATAGGAACGGGCAGTATCGTCATGGCCGGTGCAGTGATCAACCCCAATGCCGTAATAGAGCGCGGCTGCATCATCAACACCCATGCCGTCATCGAGCACGACAACATGATCGACCAGTTCGTCCATATATCGCCCGGTGTTGCACTGGGCGGGAACGTGGCGGCAGGAGCCTTCGCACATATCGGGATCGGTGCCTGCGCCATCCAAGGGGTGCGCATCGGTGCCCATACGATTATCGGGGCCGGCAGCACTGTCATACGCGACATACCGGATAACACAACAGCTGTCGGCACACCGGCGAAAGTGATTTCCCATGGCTAAACGTATCTTTCTCTCCCCTCCCCATATGTCCGGACGCGAGATGGAGTATATTCAACGTGCGTTCGACGAGAACTATATCACCTCCCTGGGCTCCAATGTCACAGGGTTTGAATCAAAGATCAAAGAGATAACCGACACACCGAACGCTCTCGCCCTTGTCAACGCCACATCGGCTATCCACCTGGCACTCCGGATACTGGGCATCAAAGAGGGGGATGAAGTATTTGCTTCGACCTTCACCTTTATCGGTTCGGTGGCCCCGGTACTCTACCAGAACGCCGTCCCCTTCTTTATCGACAGTGATACCGAGAGCTGGAATATGGACCCGCAGCTCTTGGAGGATGAACTGACCCACCGGACAAAAAATGGAATCCCCCTCCCAAAGGCCCTTATCCTTACCCATCTCTATGGGCAGATGGCCCAGGTCGATGCTATCCTCGGGATCTGTAAGCGCTACGGCATTCCGCTGATAGAAGATGCAGCTGAATCCCTCGGGGCTACGCTTCACGGACAGCACTCGGGTACTTTTGGTCGTTTTGGTGTCTACTCCTTTAACGGCAACAAGATCCTCACGACCAGTGGGGGCGGTTTTTTGATCGGCAAAAATACTGAAGAGATCGACCGGGCCCGTTTTCTCTCGACCCAGGCAAAAGAGGACTTTCCCCATTACGAACATACCACCTACGGCTACAACTACCGCATGAGCAATATCCTGGCCGGGGTCGGCATCGCCCAGCTTGAAGTTCTGGAGCTGCGTATCCGTCAAAAACGCGATATCTTTACCTATTATCATGGCCATCTTGGTGAGATGGACGGTATCAACTTTATGCCCGAGATTAACGGAAGTATCGGGAACCGCTGGCTCACTGCAGCTACCTTCAGCGACTATTCAACACGCGAAAAGGTACGCCTGAGACTGGAAAAAGAGATGATCGAATCCAGACCCCTGTGGAAACCGATGCATCTTCAGCCCCTGTTTAACGGATACGGCCACCGGACAAACGGTGTCAGTGAAAAACTTTTTGAAAACGGTCTTTGCCTGCCAAGCGGTACGGCAATGGATGAAAATGATCTAAAACGGATCGTGGAGATAATTAGGGAGTGTTAGACTTCCCGCATCGGAAGTTGTAGCAAAACAGTATCGGGACCCGGAAACCGGGTCCCGGGAGTGTTAGTGGACCTCTTTAAACGTGTTTACTTTAAAGAAGTATGCGAATACCGTCATCACGATGAAGAACAGGATCACATAAAGACCAAGCTCGTTTCGCTCGTCTTTTTTGGAATCACCGACCTCTTCAAGGTAGCTAACGATCTTCTCTTCAGCCTCTTTTGTCAGACCGACACGCGGCATCGCCGTTCCGAGCAGTTGCTTTTGCGGATCATTGATGAATTTGTGCAGGTACTCGTCACCTTTGGACTTGATCATCTGGGATAGATCAGGCGGGAAGGAACCGAGGTAGCCGACAAGCTGTGCTTTGGAGCTGTTCTCGTGCATTTGACCATAGGCGACACTGTGGCATCGACCACACGCCTGGGCAGTCGCTTCACGCGGCGTTGTCTCTTTTTTCACAAGCTGCAGGTACGCGATGATATCAGCGATCTCCTGGTTTGCGAGGTAATCAAATGCCGGCATGCTGATTTTCTGCTTTTGCTGGTACCCGGCAATGTTCTTTTCAAAAGCGGCTTGCAGTTTTTGTGCCTCTTCCGGCGTCGCTTTCGCTTTAGCGTTGGCGAGCTCTTCCTCTTTATGCATCTTATAAGCGGACTCGAATGATGCATTGGCAGGGTTTTTAATAAAGTTCGCCAGGAACTTCGTATCGTACAGGTCACCTGCAGTGGAGAGATCCGGCGGATAAACGCCGTAAGCGGCTACGAGGTCCGCATGCTCCATCGGAGGCAGGATGTCGTCAGAAGAGAGTGAGTGGCATGCCTGGCAGTTCATCGCAAACAGCTCTTTCCCTTTTGTCGCATCACCGACAACATTAAAATCTTCCAGATCGCTGAATGCATAATCCGGTTTTTCCGTATGCGGGTGCATAACGTGGTGTGCATACGGCTCGATACCGTAATAAGTCACGGCCGTAAAGAAGACCAGAACGATTAGGATTTTAAGTTCTTTCATTATTTAGCCCCTCCGTTTCTTTCCATTTTTGAAATCACCGGCAGGAGTGCAAACAATGCCAGGAAAAGGATTGAGAAGACAAAACCGATGTATGCGTTTGCCCCGGTCGGAGGCAGTTTACCCCAGATTGTCAGACCGATAAGGTCAACGATCAGGACCCAGAACCAGATTTTAAAGTACGGACGTCGTGTCGCCGGTCTAACCGCAGGATCACGATCCAGCCAAGGCATCAGGAAGAAGATGACGTTGGCGATACCGAATGCGATCAGACCAAGGTCTGCACTGAAGAAGAATCCACGAAGAACCTCATAGCTCCATAGGAAGTACCACTCTGGATAGATGTGCGGCGGTGTCTTCATGGAGTCTGCAGGGATAAAGTTGATCGGATCCATCGCAAAACTGTAGTGGAAGAATACCAGGTAGAAGAAGAATACCAGGAAGGCACTCAGTACAAAGATATCTTTTGACAGGAATACCGGCCAGAAAGGAATAACTTTGGACTTTTTCTTTTCGCCCGCTTTGTATTTTCTAGCTTCTGCTTCGAAATCGATCTCTTCACCCTCTTGGTTGTTAACGTGAGGAATTCGCAGCGCATAGAAGTGTAGACCGATGATCGCCATGATGATCAGTGGCAGGATAAAGACGTGCAGCGCGAAGAAACGTGTCAGTGTCGCGTCGGATACGACATAGTCACCACGGATCCAGATAACCAGGTCCGGCCCGATCAGAGGAATAGCACCGAAAAGATTCGTAATAACCTGGGCAGCCCAGTAGCTCATCTGACCCCAAGGCAACATGTAGCCGCTGAAACCTTCTGCGGAGAATGTTACAAACAGAAGCATACCGGAGATCCAGATCATCTCACGGCCGCTTTTGTATGAACCGTAATAGATACCTGTCAGCATGTGGATGTAGATCACCAGGAAGACAACCGATGCCGCAACCGCGTGAACGTGTCTAAAGAGCCATCCGTAAGCCACCTCTTGCATGATCGTGTAGTTTACACTGTTGAATGCAAGTGCCGTATCCGGCTTGTAGTACATCAGCAGGAACATACCTGAAATAACCAGTAGTGCGAAAAGCGTCATCAGAACGACACCGAACGCCCACAGGAAGTTAATATTTTTAGGAATCCAATACTCTGTCATCATCACTTTCGCGAAGCCGATAACACCTAAACGTTGATCAAACCACTCGAGCATCGAGTCAGCTTTTTTAAATTCTGCCATAATGCCTCCCTTACGCTTTTGCCATCATGGCTTTGTACTCTTCACCCTCTTCACCGAGAACCAGAGTAACACCATCGATTTTAAATGGAGGAATATCCAACGGACGTGGTGGAGGACCAAATTTGTTGACACCGGCATCAGTAAATTCACCACCGTGACATGCACATTTGAAGTCATGCTGATCAGGACGATACGCAGGAATACATCCTAGGTGTGTACACAGACCAATCATCACTGAAAAATAGTTATCGCCTATTTTGACATTACGACCCTCTGTTGGAGCCATATCGGCACTGTATTTCAATACAAATACCGGTTTACCACGCCACACAACAACTTCAAGTTTATTCTCTTCTAAACCTGATACATCAACTGTGGTAAAACCAGCAGACATAACACTTGGAAGCGGATCCCAAGTTTTTTTCATCGCGACAAGTGACGCGACCGCACCCACACCGGCTACAGCACCAAATGCTGCACCAATGAAACCTCTTCTACTTTCATTCATACTACTCTCACTTATGTGAAATTTTACGTGTCATACTACATTAAATTATATTAAGTGTTTATAAATTTAAGGTTTCTTTTAGAAATGAAACTGCTTTTGGTGTGTCATTTTGAAGCACGTGATATTTTTGTGATACATTTTTAGCCAAGAAATTGCTTAATTTATCTTTTTCATAGCCATCAATGATTGGGATATTTAATGATTCGAAGAGTAACCGATAATCTTTTGGATAGTCAGGTCGTTGTAAAAACAGAGGGCGTCCTCCTGATGCAAGATTCTCCAAAATCGCTTGTGGCGATGCACTCACAAAGATGTTTGACGTTTTAATCATTGTTTCGTAATCTTCAAATTCATGCTGATTCCCAAAAGCTGAAGCCAAAGTCTCTTCATAGCCGATAAAGTAATAAAATCCTATACCTAAATCCATTTTGTGTTCACGAAACATCTCAAGATTTTTTTCAAGATCTTTTTCATAATCATCATCGCCAAAGAAAAAACATTTTTCTATACGCTTTTCATGCGTTTGAAAATATACCGGGTCAACGACAGTAGCTTTACAGATCTTTTCACCATCAAGATAGGGAGATATCAAAAATTCTTTAGGATGTTTTACCTCAGCCGGATCATCGCTAATGCGTATAAAAATGGAAAAAAAAGTTGTCATATCCTCAAGCATCGTCGGATTATGTTCCGCTGAATCAAAGATAATCGCATCACCGTGTTTGGCGATTTGAGGGATATTGCGAACCACATCAATTCCTACTGAACGTTTTATCCCATAATTTTTGGCTTCAGAAGCGATACGATAATCTGAAGTCAATA
>JBNKTC010000002.1:0-242254 GCA_050297855.1 Campylobacterales bacterium | reverse complement strand
GACTGCTTCATTCGTTACAATCGCTCCGCTATTCTCCAATGTCGTACCGCTATACTGAATACCCGCCTCCGACTGGATCGCTCCGCTGTTTTGCAAACTCCCGCTGCTGATGCTCGTCGCTCCCGCACTGTAAAGTACACCACTATTTGCAAGCTTATCAGACTCAATCACTGAATCTTTAGAGACAAAGACTTCTCCACTATTACGTGTCGTTCCTAAATTGAAAAAAGCGTTACCTTCTACCTGTATTAAACCACTATTTTCTAACTCATCCACATCTACGTACATGTCTTCGAAAGATGCTACTGTGCCTTCCTGTTGTATCTTCTCAGCTTTTAACTGCACACCTCCAAGCCCCATTGTCTGACTTCCTTCATCCAATACCAGCTGTTTGCTTTCCAAGTTGACCGATGTAGCATTTAGGATTGAATGAACCGTAGTCGTTTGCTCGCTTTTTGTTATAACGTCTTTATTCGCATATGTCACATCATTGAGTTCAATATTGCCTTTTGAATGGATATCAATAGAGTTTTCAGCGTACATCATATTGGTTTGGATCGAACCGTCCGCCTGGATCAGGATATCCTCGGCTTCGGCGACCAGCAAGGCGTCACTGTTGACCCCGAGCCCCTTCTCCGTGGCGATCAGCCGGATCCTTCCGGCATACATGGAACCCAATGCCGATGCATCGATGGCCAGACCGTCCTGGGCGTCGGTCGTCTGGGTCAGAAGGGATTCGATAAAGCGCTCGTTATAATAGAACGTATCGTTACCGGCAAAGATCCCGAGGTCTTTGCCCCCCAGGATCTGGCCCGTGATCTTATGGAGCCGGGAAACCAGGTCGACCGTATCCGCATCCCTCGCATCAAGCCCCAGTCCGCTGATGATCAGTTCTCCCAGTCCCATCTCAAACGATTGCACCGATCCGCTACCGGAGAGTGTCGGTGTCCCGGTGATGAGGGAGGCACGGCCGACATTGATAAACCCGCCGCCGTTGACGACGATCCCGTTGGGGTTGGCAAGGATAAAGTCCGCTTTCTTCCCGAAGACCTCGGCGAAGCCCTGGATATTACTCTGGCTGTTCCCCGTCACTTCGTTCAGGATGACCGCGGCCCCGTCTCCGCTGCCGAAGTGGGGGTTGGCACCGACGGCCCCGCCCAACTGCGAGACACCGATCTGGTCGCTGTTATTAAAGATAACGCCCCGCTCTTCGATACTCAGGTCGTTGTATTTATTGTGGGAAACCCCGTCGCTGTTCTGCTTGGCGATGTTGACGATAGTCACACCATTTTGTGCAGTGTCCGTTGTCGTCTGCGTTGTCCCGTCGGGATTGATATCCGCGGCCGACAATACAAAAAAAGGAGAAAATACCATGTGCCAGGAAACAAATACGGAAAGTGCCTGCGAAAGAAACGAATGACGTCTCATCGGGATTCCTTTAATGTTAGAAATAAATTAAGAAGAACTAATGCTTATTATTAATTTTATAATTTGTTAAATAAATATTTAATAAAGTTTTGAATAAAATTTGAAGAAAAAATGTTAAGGAAACCTGCAGATGTATAAAGTTTTAATGTTTTTCCTCGCTGTGGACCTGACGCTTGCTGCCGACATCAAAGAGGGGCTGGATGCCTTTAAAAAAGAGCGGTATCAAAAGGCTTTTGAGCTTTTTTCAAAGGCTGTGGAATCGGATAATGCCGAAGCGATGTACTACCTGGGCAGGATGTACGAGATGGGTACCGGTATCAAAAAGGATACTAAAAAAGCGCTGGTCTACTATTTCAACGCTTCCGACCATAATGAGAGCAAGGCGGACAAACACCTGGCGTTCTTGTATATCAAAGGCGGGCTGGTGCTTCAGGATTATCAAAGAGCCCTCTCTTACCTGGAAAAGGCTGCGGCAAGCGGAGACGGCGAAGTCCTCTATACATTGGGATCGATGTACTTCCAGGGCGAAGTGATCAAAAAAGACATCGTCAGAGGATTTGAAAACATCAAACTTTCCGCAGAAGCGGGCTATCTTCCGGCCCAGGTCGCCGTCGCCTACCTCTATCTTGAGGGGAAAGGGGCGAAAGCTGACCGTGAAGCTGCCCATGAGTGGTTTATAAAAGCGGCAAAACAGGGGAACCCCAAAGCCCTTTATGAATCGGCCGTCGACTTTGAAACGGGACGCGGTACCGCAAAACTACCGGCAAAAGCCCACACCTATTACAACCTGGCATCCCACTTCGGGATCACCCAGGCGACAGGAAAGCTTAACGAACTCTCAAAACAGTTGAAATACGAAGAGATCATCGAAGCCCAGAAGGAAGCCGTAAAGATATTAAGCGAAATCGAGGATAACGAAAAACTCAAAAGCAATCTATGAATATCCTAAGATTCACCTTCCTTTTCACAACTTTTTTCCTTCTCGTACTGTCGGCAGCGGCTCCGCTGCCTGATCAAAGGGAGTTAAACGAGTTTTTGCACGGGCACACCCAGGACCTCGATAAACGTATCAAAGAGAACATGACACGACCGTTTAAACCACTCATGGAATTTAAAGAGACGGAAATCCCCGAGATCACCGACAAGGGGAGAGGCGAACAGTGTGTCACCATTCACACGATCATTTTTACAGGCGAGAGCCACTTGACGAAAAAAGCCAAGCGTCTGTTGACAGCTCCGTTTCTCGACCAGTGCCTTTCTCCTAAAGATATCGAAAACCTTCTCCATACCATTACGCTTCACTACCATAACAGAGGCTATATCACCTCAAAAGCCAACCTCAAGCTCCCGCAACTTGCGACTAAGGACGGTATTTTGGAGATAACGGTCTCCGAAGGCTGGA
Organism: Campylobacterales bacterium; assembly: GCA_050297855.1. Lineage (GTDB taxonomy): Bacteria > Campylobacterota > Campylobacteria > Campylobacterales > SZUA-545 > SZUA-545. Next base: position 239,424 of record JBNKTC010000002.1, on the reverse strand, counting down.
TCGAAGATATCGTCTTTAACGACAACTCTTTTTTAGACAGGTTGCAACGGGATATGGCTTTCCCTTTTTTAAAAGGGGAGAGTCTTAATATCAAGGATATCGACCAGGGGATCGAGCAGATCAAACGGCTCCCTTCGCAAAACGTCACGATGTCCATAGAACCGGGAAAAAATAAAAACGGCAGCCTGCTTTATGTCAAAACCGTCGAACGTCAGATTTTCAAACCGGTTCTCTCCTACAGAAACGACGGGGAGAAATATGCCAAGCCCGTCACCTGGTCCCTCTCCGCCAGTGCAGAAAACCTCCTGGCACTCAATGACAAGATCAGCGGTAGTATGAGCCAAAAAGACGGGGATAACGATGAGATATACGATCGTAGCTCCATGCTCTCTTTCACGGTTCCTTTCGGCTATACACTTTTTGATATTACGCACTCGGAATCCAAATACCGCTCGGTGATCAAGGGGAGCAACACCACTTTTGTATCCCACGGGTTCGTCTATACGGACAACTTCACGCTTAACTACGTTCTTTTCAGAGACCAGGCGCAGAAGCTCCTGCTGGAGGGAGATATCCAACACCGGAAAAACAAAAGCTTTATCAACCAGACACTGGTCGAAGTCTCAAGCCATAACGTCACGTCAGCCGAAATGGGCATTTCCTATCAAAAAAACATCCCGGCCGGGTCGATTACGTTCGATCTTAAATACCGAAAAGGGATGGACTGGTTCGATGCGGACGATAATCCCGACGGGATCAAAAACTACGAAGCGAACAAACGATTCGTCCTTTATAAAACCCATTTCGACATATCCAAGTACCTCTATAACTGGCTCCAGGCATCCGTCAATATCGATGCACAGCAGGCATACCACGAACTGCTCTCAAACGAACAGTTTTATAGTGTCAAACAGCTCTCGGAAGACAGCGGACGAAGTGTTAAAATGGCCTTTACCCTTTTTCCCTCCCAGCTGATCCCTTCGATGGCCAATGAATGGACGCAAGGCCTGATGTTTACTACCGATTACGCCTATGCCACTTCATACTCTTTCTATGACAAGGCACAGGATCAGGCATCGCTTTACACCTCGTCACTCATCTACTCCCTCGCAAAACTCACCGTAAGCATGACCACCGAATACGGGGGTATCAACCCCGGCTGGATGGAGAGCGACAAGGCATATAACAATTTTATTTTTTCGGTTCAGCTCAAGGAGTACCTCTTCTAGTGATTTTGTAAAATCTAAAGCCGATACGTTTAGATCGGACTCTTCATTGAATTTACATCGTCTGTGTTACCATTATAAGAAAAGAATTTTATTTCGTTATTGGAACTCAGACATATGATAAAAAAACGCCTTTTGGTGACAGCCTCAAACACCGATTGCGGTAAAACCTTCCTATCCCTTAATCTCCTGAAAGAATTTGCGCGCCGCGGCCTGCGTGTCGGGGCGATCAAGCCGATTGAAACGGGGGTCGAGACCCTACCCCCGGACGGCAAAAAGCTCTACGATCTCTGCTGTGAGCTCAACCAAGACTTTGCCGCCTCCGTGACGCTGGAGGATGTCGTCCCCGTCCGCTATGCTCTGCCCGCGGCCCCCTATGTGGCCAAGGGGGACGAAGCACTTGACTACGGGGCGATGCAGGCGGCGCTGCAGCGGATCGAAGCGGTGAGCGATATCGTACTGATCGAAAGCGCGGGCGGGGTGATGACCCCGCTGGATGAGGAGAAGTTCGTCATCGACCTGGCGGAACTTTTCGGTGCCGAGGTGCTCTTCTTTACGACGGACAAACTGGGGATGATCAGCGAAAGCATCGTCAACCTCGATTTTTTAAAAGCGCGGGGTATCGCCTGCCGCTGGGGGATCAACCTCATGGGAAGCCATACGGCATTTGACTGGATCAACCGTCCCTTCCTGGAGAAGCATTTCGGAAAGATCACCCTTCTGCCGGAGGCGATGGAGGATTTTGCGGCGGATATCCTGGGATGATACGGCTCTTTTCCCTCTCCCTTCTCCTCGCTGCCACGTTTCTGCACGCCGGGGAGTGCAGCGCTGCCATCAGCCACGAGATCTTCCTTGAAGATGCCAAAAAGCTGCAGTCGATCATCAGTCCGGGGAGCACGCCGCTGGAGTTTTTCTGCGACCCGGAGGAGTATTCCGAACCCCTCGCCCTCGTGGCTCTGCGGATGCATCAGATCCATGTCGCATCCATCTCCCTGAGACAGTTGCGTTCGGCCATGCCTGAGCTTAAGTTTGTGAGCCGACAGATGGACGAGACCGATATCTCCATCCTGGACTACTCCCTGGCATCCCTGGGGTTTACCCTGCTTAAGGTCAGGAAAGAGCGGGGACGGTTCTTTTTCCTCATCTCTAATTACACGCCCGACACCGACCTTTACCGGAAAATATCCAAAGTGCTAAAGAAGATATGATAGAATGGTCCCATCCCAAATCCGTCTAGGAGAAACATTATGAAAAAAGCGATTCTTTTCACCCTTGCCGCCCTCTTCGTCTTTGGCGGTTGCACCATCAAAAAAGTGGTCAAACCGGACAACAGCCCCTCTTACGAGCAGCAGCAAAAAAGCTTTAACAAAGCCTACGAAGGTATGTAGTTGAAAGGAACTAAGGGGGAACCCCTTAGTTCATGTAGCCGTTCAGGCTGAAGATATTTTTTAACAGCAGCGAGCTTGACTGCTGGGAAAATCTTTCCACAAAAGTCTCCAGTTCACTTTTTCTATTCCATTTCGGGTCACTTACGCCTGCCAGTTCCGCGATCCGTTTCTTCGCTATCGATATACTTCCGACCCGGTCGATCAAACCGACTTTCTTGGCCTTTTCCGCCAGAAAATCTTTTCCGTCGGCAAAGACCTTATCATCACGGGGGTCCAGTTTCCGCGCTTCGGCGACGTCAGCGACGAACATCATGTAGATATCGCTTGAGAGCCCGCGCATCGCCTCTTTCTCGTACTCTTCCCACTCGCGGTAAGGGGCCCCGACCTCTTTATACTTCCCGCTTTTGACGATCATCGGTTTGATCCCGATCTTGTCCAGCAGCCCCTTGGCGTTCATCCCCTGAAAGAGCACCCCGATGGAACCGACGATACTGGCAGGGTTGGCGATGATCTCGTCCGCCCAGATGGAGGCATAGTAGCTGCCGCTGGCCAGCATCCCCGAAGCATAGACCACCACGGGACGGCTCTTGGCATACTCCCTGACCGCCATCATCATCTCCACACTCGGGGGCACCAGGCCGCCCGGGGAGTTGACCACGAGAAGGAGCCCTCTGACGTTCTCCCGCTTCGCCTTCTCCAGCTCTGCTAAAAAGCTTTCGCTCTCGAAGATGGGACCGCTGATATCGATCTTGTAGAGGTTCTCCTGCGCCGTTTCGCCCTTCTCGCCCGAGAAGGCGATCATCAGGATAACGACCACCAGCAGCGTCGCCTTGAAATGGTTCTGTATAAAACGGATCGGTGCCGTCACGGGCCAAAAAAGTATGGCTATCTTTTCTTGCAGATTCATCGTACGCGTTCTCCTTGTATAAATACCCGGTCCGCCAGGTTGGAGTGGAGGATCAGCTGCAGCGGCAGGTTTTTGTCCTCTTCTACACCGTTTGGCAGGGTGATCGTGATCAGGTCCGCTTCACGGCCCGGCTCGACAGCACCCGTATCAAGCCCCAGGGCTTTGGCGGCATTCCGCGTCGCCCCCAGCAGCAGGTCGCGGGCCAGCAGGTGCAGGTCCAGGCCGCTCTGCTGCATGAGCGATGCCCGCATCTCCTTGAACATGTTCATGGAGAAGTTGGAGCTGAGGCCGTCGGTCCCGACGGCAAAGGGGATCTCGCGGGACTTGAGCCGTTCCAGGTCCAGGATACCGCCGCCGAGCAACCGGTTGGAGACGGGGCAGTGGACGATATGCCCGCCCTGGCGCTCGATGATATCGAGCTCTTCGTCACTGGTGTAGACCCCGTGGACATAGAGGGGGTCGAACCCGTCGAACATCTTCAAAAACGCCGTCCCGTCCGTCACGGCCCGGTCGGTCTTGAGGAAGTTTTTAAAAAAGGGTTTGAACTCCCCGCTGTTGCTGTCAAGCCACTCCCGTTCGGCACGGCTCTCCATGAAATGGGCCGAGACACGGAAATCCTCCTGCCGCGCTATCTCCAGAGCTTTTTTGGCGAGGACCGGGTGGACCGAATAGGGGGAGTGCACCGCGATGGCGGGGAAAAAGGTGTCGCTTGCCAGGGCTTTGGAAGCATTCACCCGCGCCTGGAAATCGAGGAAAAAGCCGTCCACGGCCCCGGGGTTGGAGCCGATCACTTCGTTAAAAAAGACCACCTTCTGCCGTGCCCTGGCACACGCATCCACGTCAAACCCGTAGCTGCTTATGGCCCCGAACGCCGTAATACCGAACTCCAGCATCTCGTCGATCGTCTGCCGCACGCAGAGTTCGTCGCACCCTTCGATCAGCTCTTCACGCTTCTCCATGACGCTGTAGAGCCAGGGAAGAAAGTCGCCGTATTCAAGGGTCGTGCGGTTTTTGGAGAACTCCAGGTGGAGGTGTGGGTTGATGAGCCCGGGCATCAGGACGCTGTCCTTTTCGCACTCGATCAGTTCGGCATCGGGGTATTTCGCCCGCAGCGCCTCCCGGTCGCTTCCCATATCCAGGATATGGGTACCGAAGACAACGGCCCCGTCGCGGATGACATCGAAGTTCCCGTCCATCGTTAAAATATAATCGGAGTAGATAATCGTCATGGTTTTGAAATCCTCTTGGTCTATGTAAACGGATTGATTTTAACCAAGCTTTTGTTAAATGCCTGTATAATCCCCGGCAACAGAACCCCACCGCTGCGGTTCACAACAAAACAGTAAGGATTTATCAATGAAAATCATGGTGATACAAGGACCAAACCTCAACATGCTCGGTATCCGAGAGCAGAACATCTACGGTCCTATGAAGCTTGAGAACATTCACAACGAGATGAAAAAACAGGCCGAACAGAACGACGTCGAGATCGAGTTTTTTCAAAGCAACCTCGAGGGTGAAATCGTTGATAAGATCCAGGAGTGCCTGGGGGATGCCGATGCGATCATCATCAACCCGGCAGCCTATACCCATACCTCCATCGCGATCCGCGACGCCATCGCAGCGGTCAGCCTGCCGACGATCGAAGTACACATCAGCAACATCCACCGACGCGAAGAGTTCCGCCAAAAATCCCTCGTGGCACCCGTCTGTGCCGGTTCCATCGTCGGATTCGGCCCCTTCGGCTACCACCTGGCGATGATGGCGACGATGCAGATCCTCAACGAAGTCAAGATGATCAAAGAGCAGCAGCAAAAGGCCCAGGCCGCACAGCAGTAAGCGATGAACCTGCTTATCAAAGACGAAAGCTCCCAGTACTATAAAACCGGCTTCAGCTGCGACAATGCCGTCGTCCTCTCCCTGGGGGACGAACACTACTTCATCACCGACAGCCGCTACACGGTCGAAGCGGCCGAAGCGGTCAATACCCGGACGGAGGTGATCGAGTCGGCTGACCTGATCAAGACGGCCCGTCAGCTGATCCGGAAATTCGCCCTGCGTTCCCTGATCTACGATCCCAACGAGTGGCGGAGCCACGACTTTAAAAAGCTCTCCGAAAAACTCCCCAGGGTCAATCTCCGCGCCAAAGAAGGTTTCCTGGCTGCCATGCGTGCCATTAAAAGCGACGACGAGATCGCCCTGCTGAAAAAAGCCGCGGAGATCGGGGCCGATGCCTTTGACCGTTTTGCCATCTTTTTGGATGAGAACGGGCAGAGCTACACCGAAAAAAACCTCTTTTTCAAAGCAACCGAGATCCTCACCGACCGCGGCGAGCGGCCCGTCAGCTTCGAACCGATCCTGGCGGTAAACGCCAACGCGGCCAAACCCCATGCACTGCCGACGGACGATCTTCTTAAAAACGGCGATCTATTGCTGATGGATGCCGGGATCAAACACGAGCGCTACTGCTCCGACCGTACCCGCACCGTGCAGTTTGACAACGGCCTCAACTTCACCCGCCAGCAGCACTTTAAGGACCCGACAATCCAAAAGGTCTACGACCTCGTCCTCAAGGCACACGACGAAGCGATCCGCCTGGCAAAACCCGGCATGAAGGCCAAAGAGGTCGACGCCGTTGCCCGCTCCGTCATCGAAGCGGGAGGCTACGGCGAACGCTTCATCCACTCCCTGGGCCACGGCGTGGGACTGGATATACACGAGCACCCCTACATCAACAAACGTAACGATGTGGTCCTGGAAGAGAACATGGTCTTTACGATCGAACCGGGCATCTACCTTCCCGGGGAGTTCGGTATCCGCATCGAGGATACGGTCGTACTCAAAGCAGACGGGGCCCATATCCTGTGACGCGCAGACTGGGTCCGGGACTGGAACTGCGCTTCCTGCCCCGATTTCCCGCCGCGTTTCCCGCCTCCAACAGGCGCCACCGCGCCCTGGTCGGCATCGGGGGGAACGTCGGGAACACCGAACGCCGCTTCAAGCGCCTGCTGAACTACCTGCGGAGCTACCCGAAAATCCGTATTGTCGCCACCTCCCCCGTCTTGAAAAACCCGCCGTTCGGCTTTACGGAACAAGCTGATTTTTACAACGCGGTCGTCGTCATCGAGACCGACCTGACTCCCCTGCAGCTGCTGCATGACCTCATGCGGATCGAGAAGCGATTCGGACGGGTCCGCAGCTTTAAAAACGCCCCCAGGACGCTTGATCTGGACATAATATTTTTTGAATTTAAAAAGGTGTACAATAAAATATTAACAATACCGCATCCTTATTGGCATCAAAGGGAGAGCGTACTGATTCCGATGCTATATCTGCCCAGAAGACGAAGGTACTGAATGAAACTCTACACTTTTACCGGCGAGACGCCGGCAGAAGCACTGAAAAAAGCGCAAATCGAATGCGGTGAAGACGCGCTCGTCGTCAACACCAAAGAGATCCGTAAACGTACGATCAACTCCCCCTCGCTTTATGAAGTCGTCGTCGCTTCGGAAGAGGGAAAAGAGCAGGATGCGGACGAGACGGCATCCCAGACACCCGCTCCCAGCACACCGCCCCCCTCACCGTTTGACAACGATGATGTCCTATTAAACCTCTCCGAGACAGTCAAACAGATCACCAAGATCGCCCAGGTCACGGAAGAGGAGAATGAAAGAAAAGAAGCACCCAAGCCGGTCTCCGCAGAGAGCAAAGCGACGGAAGAGGCGGTCAAGACCGTCAAATCGGCCGATACGATGCACCTTAAAGACATCCAGAGCGAGATCGGCAAACTGACCGATAAGGTCAAGCTGATCCAGAACATGATGTGGGACCAGGAGAAGGATACGCGTAACGGCCTGAGTATCCCCCCGGAGTTTGCCGAGATCTTCCGTATCGCCAAGGCCAGCGGCATGATCAAAGAGCACATCGACGAGATCATGAAACTGACCCTGGAGCACATGCCGATGTCCATGCGCCAGAACTCCGAAACGGTCAAGCGCTATTTTAACGTGCTGCTGCGCAAGCTCGCCCCGGTACGGGTCGAGTCCAAGCTGACCAAACCGAACAAAAAGATCATCATGCTCGTCGGTCCCACCGGTGTCGGCAAGACGACGACCATCGCCAAACTGGCCGCCCGTTTCGCCTTTAAAAAAGATGTCAAATACCGTGTCGGCATCATCACGCTGGACACCTACCGGATCGGGGCGGTCGAGCAGCTGATGCACTACGCCAAGATCATGAAACTGGGGATCGAAAGCGTCGAAGACCCCCTCGATTTCCCGCGTGCCATCGCATCACTCAAACACTGCGACTATATTATGATCGATACAGCCGGAAGTTCCCAGCACGACCACGAGAAGATCGGAAAGCTCAAACAGTTCCTCGATGCTGAGTCCAACACCAGTATCGACGTCTCCCTCGTGATGTCGGCCAATACGAAGTTCGAAGACCTCCGCGAGATCTACCGCAAGTTCTCCGTGCTGGGGATCGATACGATCATCCCGACCAAACTGGACGAGACCAACGGCTTTGGGAATATCTTCTCCCTTGTCTACGAGAACAAAAAGCCCATCAGCTACTTCTCCACGGGCCAGGAGGTCCCTGATGACCTGCAGCCGGCAACAGCTGACTTCTTTGTCGACTGCCTCTTAAACGGCTTTAGCAAAGGCGCGCGATGAAGAACCAGGCGCATAAACTGACCCAGATGATGCACGAGGAGCGCACGACGCCCTCCAAGACCAAGTTCATCACGGTCACCAGCGGCAAGGGGGGCGTGGGTAAGAGTACCATGAGTGCAAACCTCGCCCACACCCTCTCCCAGATGGGATACAAGGTCGGCCTCTTTGATGCCGATATGGGCCTGGCCAACCTGGATGTCATCCTGAACGTAAAGACCGGCAAGAACATCCTCCACCTCCTAAAAGGCGAGGTGGACCTCTCGGATATCATCGTCGAGATCAACGAAAACCTGCTTCTTATCCCCGGCGACAGCGGCGACGGGATCTTTAAATACAGTGACGAGTTTATCCTCGACCGCTTTTACGAGCAGATCCAGCAGCTTGACGGCCTGGACTACATTATCATCGATACGGGTGCGGGGATCGGCGAGAACGTCCAGACCTTTGTGGATGCGGCCGATTACGTCGTCGTCGTCACCACATCCGAACCGGCGGCCATAACCGATGCCTACGCCATGCTCAAGATCATCAGCGAGAAGAAAGAGAACGTCTTTATGATCATGAACCAGGTGAAGAACAAAAAAGAGGCCGAGACGATCTTCGCCAAGCTGATCAAGGTGGCGGAGAAGAACATCGCCAACCACGCCAACATCGTCCTGCTGGGCGCGATCAACAAAGATACAAGTATCGAAAAATGTGTCCGGAGCCGGACACTTTTTGTCAAGGAGTGTGCGAACATCGCACCGACCGAACAGCTCCACGACATCGCCAACGAACTTTTGGCGAAAATGGAACGCAAAGTGCTTAGTAAAAAGGAGCAATCAAGTTTTGGAAACTTTTTCAAAAAGATTTTGAAACAGTTTTAAGAGGTAAGTGTAGATGCGACCCGAGAATTTTATCTATTTTCTGACCGTGTGCGGTTTCTTTATCGGCCTGATCTTCTCCATATTGGCGGGGGAAGAGGCGTTTAATATCTTTTTCTCCTCTATCGTCATCTCGGTCGCTTTTTATATCATCGGCCTGGCGAGTGCCGGTATGTTTATCCGCTACGTCGACCTCAAAGCCGGGTATAATATTAACAAGGAGCATAAAGAGGAGTTCCTTGACCGGATCATCCAGTTCATGGAAAAGCGGGAACGTTATATTCAAGATTCCCACCACTTTATTGAAAACCTTGAAAAAGAGTTTTTATCCAAAAAAGATGAAGGGCTAGCCGTTGATAAAAAGTAACTCCGCCAATCCCTACGAGCAGACACAAAAAGAGGCGCAGGACCACCTGGCGATCCAGTACCTCCCCGCAGTCAAGGCGATGGCCTACCGACTGAAAGAGCGTCTGCCCTCCAGTATTGATGTCTCCGAGCTGATCTCCATCGGAGCCGAAGAGATCATCAAACTGGCGCGGCGTTACAACGAATCCCTCAACGACTCCTTCTGGGGTTATGCCAAAAAACGGGTCTACGGCTCCATGCTGGACTACCTGCGAAGCCTCGATATGGTCAGCCGCACCGACCGGAAGATCCTCAAGGATATGGAACGCATCGTGCTTGACTATATCGCAGAGTTTGACGAAGAGCCGACAGACGAGTACCTGGCCGAGGTCCTGGACGAGGACATCGAAAAGGTCCGCAAGGCGCGTTACTCCACGGAGGTCTACTCCATGATGCCCCTGGACGAACAGATCCAGGCTTTCGAGCAGCCCTCCACCGTCGTGGAGGTCCAGCAGGACGAGATCATCGATATCATCCGGGACATCCTGAGCAAGATGGGCGAAAGAGAGCAGCTGATCATCCAGCTCTACTATTTTGAAGAGCTGAACCTCAAAGAGATCAGCGAGATCCTGGAGATCACCGAATCGCGGATCTCCCAGATCATCAAGACGGTGATCAAAAAAATACGTGAAAGAGCAGTATAATGGCAGATATTCTCAGCCAAGAAGAGATCGACCAGCTCCTTGAGATCGTTGATGAAGACGAAGGCTCCACGGAAGACTTCCTCGAGAAGGACAGTAACGTCGAGCAGCAGCAGGTCACGCTGTACGACTTCAAACGTCCCAACCGTGTCTCCAAAGAGCAGCTGCGGGCCCTGCGGAGTGTCCACGACAAGATGGTCCGTACCCTCTCGTCCCAGATCTCTTCGGTCATGCGTTCCATCGTCGAGATCCAGCTCCACTCCGTCGACCAGATGACCTACGGGGAGTTTCTGATGTCACTCCCCTCGCCTACCAGCTTTAACGTCTTCTCCATGAAGCCGCTGGAGGGCTCCGGGGTCCTGGAGATCAACCCCTCCATCGCCTTCCCGATGGTAGACCGCCTACTGGGCGGTAAAGGAGAGAGCTACGACGTCTCCCGCGAGTTTACGGATATCGAGCTGACACTGCTCGATTCGATCCTGCGGGTCATCATGCAGAACTCCAAAGAGGCCTGGAACAGCGTCACGGACCTCTATCCCGTTATCGAAGCGCGGGAATCGAGCCCCAACGTCATCCAGATCGTTGCCCAGAATGAGATCGTCGTCATGGTCGTTATGGAGATCATCGTCGGCCACACGAGCGGGATGATGAACATCTGCTATCCCGTCATCGCCCTGGAGCCTATCCTGCCGAAACTGGCGAGCCGGGATATCATGCTCAGTGAGACCAGCTCCAAAAAATCGCGGAACAAAGAGCTTAGAACCCTGCTCGGGGGTGCGAAGGTCAATGTCGACGCCATCATCGGCGATGCGGACCTTTCGCTCAAAGAGCTGCTGGATGTGGAGACGGGGGATGTCATCATCCTCAACCGTCCGGCGGACGATACGGTCATCCTCTGCGTGGACGGCCGGGACAAATACGAAGCGGAACTGGGGCTTAACCGTTACCGTAAAACGGTCAAGATCAACAAGATCCTCCGCACCGAACACGATACGGTCAAAGAGACCCTCTCGACTCTCGAAGAGAACCGACGACAAAAAATCCAAGCATTTAGGGGAGAAGGTTAATGGATAATTTTATTGAGCTGCTAAAGGACGGAACGGTCAGTACGATCGACGGACTGCTCGGCATGGCACCCGATGTCACCCTCAAAGAGCGCGAAGAGCTGCAGGAGCACTCCAGCGTCGTGCCGCCCGCCGTTCTTGTCGATATCGATGTGGAAGGGGAAGCCGAAGGGAAGATGCAGGCGATCATCCCCCCAAGCGTCGCAACGGCACTGAGCGATATGATGATGGGCGGCGAAGGTATCCAGAAAGAGGAGATGGAAGAGGACGACCTTGATGCCACAAAAGAGATCGTCTCCAATATCCTCGGAGCCGTCTCCTCTACCCTCAGCGCCCAGAACGACCTGCCGAAGATGAACTTCTCCATCAAGGAGATCACGTTCAAAAATGCCGAATCGACGATCTACCTGGGGGATTTTAAAAACCTGCTGGTCTATGACTTCTCCATCGGCGAACTGCACAACGTGGTCATGTTTGCCATCGATAAGAACCTGATCGACAGTATCGAAGGGGGCGGGGCCGTCGAAGCCCCTGCGGCACCGGCAGGCGATATGCCGTCGACCCCTCCACCAGCGAGCCATGGTGCGAACTACGCCCAGCCGGCGAATCTCGGTTCCGAAGAGATGCGCAACATCAGCCTGCTGATGGATGTGCGCCTGACGATCCGTGTCCGCATCGGGACAAAAAAGATGCTGCTGCGGGATGTTATCAACATGGATATCGGTTCCATTATCGAACTCAACCAACTGGCCAACGAACCCCTTGATATTCTTGTGGACAACAAAAAGATCGCCGAAGGCGAAGTCGTCATCGTCGACGGGAACTTCGGTATCCAGATCACGACCATCGGAAGTAAAAAAGAGCGACTCGAACAACTGAAAAATTAACCCTGCTGTGCTATTATAAAAAAGTATTATACTTCCGGGGTTGCCATGAAAAAACTTATCGTTCTCTCCACACTTCTGCTCGTGCTGCTGCTCGTATCCGTCAATTTTATCACCAGTACACTCATCAACAACAACAAAAAAGTCCTGGTCCATGAAGCGATCGCCCACTTCGAATCCATGGTCAGTACCCGTATGTGGAATGCCCAGCACGGCGGGGTCTATGTCAAAGCGCATAAAAACATCAAACCCAACCCCTACCTCAAAGACAACACCCTAAAAACAGCCCGGGGGGAGACACTGATCAAGATCAACCCGGCCTGGATGACCCGCCAGATCTCCACCATCTCAAACGCCGCGGGCAACTACTACTACAAGATCACGAGTCTCAAACCCATCAACCCCGACAATATCCCCGACACCTTTGAAAAACGGGCCCTGGAGCACCTGGAGCAGGCGCGCTCGGAAAAGTACTATTACGAGTTCGACACCGATGGAAGCAACAGCCGCTACTTTAACTTTATGGGCGCGCTGGTCACGACAAAAAGCTGCCTGGAGTGCCATGCCTCCCAGGGCTATAAGGTGGGAGATATCCGGGGCGGCATCCGTGTCTCCATACCCACTATTGACGTTGTGGAGACCAACCGCTTCATCCAGACGAGCAAGTATGCCTTTATGCTTTTTATCCTGCTGCTTTTTGCGCTTTTCCTCGTTATCTCCCACCGTCACCTGAAAGCCAAAAAGCTGAAGGAGAATGCGGAGCAAAAACTCCTTGACCGGGAGAAGGAGCTCTCCAAGATCCTTCTTAATCTCAAAGGGGTGATCTATAAAGCGCGTTTTGACGAGCAGCGCACCCTCCTTTTTGTCAGCCATGAGATCCAGAACATCTCCGGGTATGACAGCGATGAGCTGGTCGAGAACCGGCACCTCTCCTTTATCGACCTGATCAGCGAAAAGGACAGGGGCTTTGTGCTCCAGTCCATCGAACACGCGGCAGAGACCGACGGCAGCTTTGAGATCGAATACCGGATCACGGCACGCGACGGCAAAGAGAAGTGGCTCTGGGAAGAGGGAAATATCATCGACAACGAGACGATCGAGGGGTATATCTCGGATATTACGGAGAAGAAGTGTGCCGAAAAAGAGATCGAGATCACCAAAAAAAGACTCGAGCAGGCCCAGCAGATCGCCCATGTGGGAAGCTGGGGGATGAACATCAATACCCACACCACCTGGTGGTCGGACGAGATGTACAAGATATTCCAGGTCAAACCGCTCCTCTTTACCCCGACATTCGAAAACTTCCTGGAGTTTGTACACGCCGAGGACCGGGAACAGGTCCAGGCGACCCTCTCCCAGACGATCCTGAGCCACGAACAGAGCGACCTCTATTTCCGTATCCTGCGCAGCGACGGGGAGGTACGCTACATCCATGCCCAATCCGAGATCGTCCAGGAGGAGAATACCCTCGATATCGTCGGGACGATGTTCGATATCACCGAACGCCGCATTGCCGAGATCAAGCAACAGGAGCAGGAACAGCTCCTGATCCAGCAGTCCAAGATGGCCGAGATGGGCGAGATGGTGGCCGCCATCGCCCACCAGTGGAAACAGCCGCTTAACATCATCGGACTGAACATCCAGGAGATCAAGGACGCCTACGAATACAAAGAGCTGGATGAAAAGTATATCGGGGAGATCACGCAGGTGATGATGGCGCAGCTCCACTACATGAACGATACGATCGACGATTTCAGGAACTTCTTCAAGCCGTCAAAGACGAAGGAGACCTTTACCGTAAGAAGCGCCGTCGAAGAGGTGGCCAACGTCTTCTCCGCCCAGCTGAAAAACAACAATATCACCCTCGATATCCAGTGCGACTCGAAAACCCCCTACGAGATCTTCGGAAGGAAGAACGAGTTCAAACAGGTGATCCTGATCATCATCAATAACGCCAAAGACGCCATCAAGATGTATAAAAAAACCTCCGGTGACAAAGCGCTTAAAGGGGTGATCCATTTTAATATCTCCCGCCAGCGCAATATGCTCCATCTCCAGATCAGCGATAACGGCGGCGGGATCGATCCGAACATCCTGCCCCGCCTCTTTACCCCGTACCTGACGACCAAAGGGGACGCCGGTACGGGGATCGGCCTTAAACTGGCCAAAACGATCATCGAAACCGGCTTTAACGGCACCATTACCGCGGCAAACTACAAAGAGGGGGCCCGTTTCGACATCACGATCGACCTCGCGTGATCAGCACTGTTCGGCCAGCAGTGCACTTTTTAGCTTCTCATAGAGGGCTTCACCCTTAAACCGTTTGACGATCGCCAGGCCGAAGCAGATCGCCGTACCGGGTCCGCGGGAAGTCATGACATTCTGATCTTCCACGACGTGGAGTTCGGGATGGTACCCGGGGTGTTCGATCTGCTCTTCGACACTGGGATAGCAGGTGTAGATATCCTTTAAGACCCCCGCCTTCTCCAGGGCGAAGGGCGCGGCACAGATGGCCCCGATCTCTTTGCCGCGCTTATCCATCTCCTTAAGCAGACGCTGGATTATCGGGTCTGCCGCCAGGATGCGCGTCCCGCCCCACCCTCCTGGGAGTACCATCATGTCAAGTGAATCGGCGGAAATATCATCCCGCAATACATCGTCACACTTAAGCGTGATACCGTGCCCCCCTTCGATCTCCCTGCCCCCGATGCCGAGTACCATGACGTTCATATCTGCCCGCCGCAGGACATCGATCAGGGCGACTGCCTCGATCTCTTCAAACCCTTTGGCTATGGGTATCAGTATAGTGGCCATCTTCTCTCCTTTGTTACACTTCGTTAACTCTCTGTTGTATCAGGTTTACCCTCTTATGCTATTCTAGCACTCATTATCTATAAGAGGTACATGTGACACAGATTCTAATGATCGAAGATGACAGGGAGATGGCCGAGATCCTCTCGGATTACCTCTCACAGTACAATATCCAGGTCTGTAACTACGAAACACCCGTACTGGGACTGAGCCAACTGCGCCTGAAGCGTTATGACCTGATCATCCTGGACCTCTCCCTGCCCGATATCGACGGGCTGGAGGTGTGCCGTCTCATCCGCCAGAACTGGGATACGCCCATCATCATCTCCTCTGCACGCTCAGACATAACCGACAAGGCCGCCTGCTTCTCCATGGGGGCCGACGACTATCTGCCCAAACCCTACGACACCAAGGAGCTCGTTCTGCGTATCAACGCCATCCTCCGCCGCAACCGCACCGTTTCGTCCAAGGATAAACCGGCCCGCCACTTCACCTTAGATGAGAAGAAGATGGAGATACTCCATAAAGGCCTTCCCCTGAACCTCACCAATGCGGAGTACTATATCCTCGCCTATTTTATTCAAAAAAGCGGCTATGTCATCTCCAGAGAGGAGCTGTTGATGAATGTCGAGTCGATCAAGTATGAGAGCTCGCTAAAGAGTATCGATGTGCTGATCAGCCGCCTCCGACAGAAAATCGAACCCGATCCGAAAAAACCCCGCTTTATCCTTTCGGTACGCGGAATCGGGTATAAGCTGGTCAATGAATAGACACTCCCTGATCACGATCATCACTCTCTTTTATGCGCTGATCGTGGGTGCTATCAACCTGTTGCTCTATTTTCAGTACAACGAACAGCTGCGCCAGGAGGCCCAAAGGGAAGTACGCCACTATCTGGACATCCTCTTTCACCCTGCCCAGAAAGGGGCCGTACCGCCCCCGCCGCGGGGAGAACCGATCCCGCCGCTTCATATGGAGGAACTGGCGACCCGACTCCCGCACTACGGACTCAAAGTAAGTACACGTTCCATCGAGGAGCTTCGTCACGGCAGGGTCATCGACGAAAGCCCCAGTCACCTGCTTTCCCATCTGGACGGGAAACGCTATTTTGCGCTCTTCCGATTCGAGCGTGCGGACTGGCTTATCATCGAAGATCCGACCTCCCCTCTTAACGGACAGCTCCTCTGGCTTGGCCTATTTATCAGTGTCAACACACTGCTGCTCTTCTTCTATCTCTTTCTCTACCGCAAACTGACACCCCTGCACCGGCTAAAAAGTGCCATTCACCGGTTTGCCAACGGGGATACGGATATCGATACGACGATGAAGGGAAAAGACGAGATCTCGGAAGTCGCCAACGCCTTTAACCAGGCGATCATCAAAATCCGTACACTGCAGGAATCCAGAAACCTCTTTTTGCGCAATATCATGCACGAACTCAAGACCCCGATCGCCAAGGGGAAGATCACCGTCGACATGTTCGACGACTCCAAGTATAAAGCGCGGCTTGTCAAGTCCTTCGAACGGCTGGAGTTCCTGCTTAATGAATTTGCCAAAGTGGAGCAGATCACATCGGGCTATTTTCAGATCAAACGCCACAGTTTTCGGGTCATGGACCTTCTGGACCATGCCGTGGATCTGCTGCATATCGACCCTTCCAGTTTAAAGATACGCTATGACAATACACGGTTGGATGTTGATTTTGAACTTTTCTCAACGGCACTGAGGAACCTTGTTGATAATGCCTTCCGGTACGGTTTTGGGCAACCGGAGATCATCGTCAAAAAGGGTGCCATCCGGATAATCAACCGCGGCAAACCGTTGGAAAAGCCCTTTGATACCTATCTCCACCCCTTTAACCGGGCCTATGAAAGCAATGCGACCCAGGGCCTGGGTCTGGGCCTTTACATCACATCCAACATCATCAAGCGCCACGGCATGGAACTCATCCACGACTACGATGCGGAGACATCGCGCCATATTTTCCTGATCCGATAGGATGTTACCCTGCATTAACCTATCGTAACCCCCTATTTACACTCCTTGGGTAAAGTTAAAAAGATGTGAGGACAAATATTATCAAGGAGCTTGTCATGTATGTAAGCGCTTCAACCTACAGTCACGGATACAACACGCAGGAGGTGCAGCCGCGATTTCAGCAGCAACAGCAGAGCCGTTTTTCCGGACAGATGATGCAGTCTGAAGGAATGCCACCGCCACCCGGTGGTATGGGTAAATCGGATGGGACATCAAAGACCGACGGGGTCAGCACCCTGATGGACTATATCAGTTCCCTCTCCGGTGAGGAGCAGACCGAAACGCTGCAGGAACTCTCATCCCTCTCCCAGGAAGGTATGGATTCCCTCCTGGAGACGCTCGGTGAGATACAGGGCGGTTCAACTGACCTGACCCGGGAGGAGATCGGTTCCCAGATCGCTTCGGCACTGGACGAGATCCTGGCAGAATTCGGCTCTTCCACCAAAAGCAGCAAAAGCGATACTTCAGAGAGCATCGTTCTGGATACGTACGCATAAAACCACAGGGAGGGTAGTGCCCTCCTGCTTCACCCTTTTAAAAAATCTGCAATCTTCCCTTCAAGCTCTTCGGCTGCCTCTACGGCACCCTTTTGGATAAACTCGGAAAAGTAGCTGTCGATATAGCGCTCAAAGCTTCCGAACATCGTCACGTGCTCCTCGCGTTTTGGATTAACCAGAATAGAGTATGGGACGTTTTTGGCAAGTTCTACGATATCGATCACCTGACCGCTTGTCCCGATGGCAACAAAAAGTCCACAGGCTACGAGGGCTTCGTAGATGTAACGGTAGTTGGGGGCACTCTCCCCGAACATGACGACATTATGGCGGACTTGATCACTCCCGCAATGGGGACAGGCCTCCTCTGCACTCTGTTCCGTATATCCGATATCCCATACGTGATTACAGCTTTCACAGCGCAGATCGGTCAGTGTCCCGTGGAGATGGATCACCTCACGGCACCCTGCCCGCTCCAGAAGATTATCCACATTTTGCGTCAGGTTGAATATCCGGCCGGGAAAGGCCTTTTCCAGACGTGCCAAGACAAAGTGTGCCGCATTGGGTCTCTTCTCCTTCAGGTCCAGGCGTCTCCGGTTGTAAAATTCTGTGACAAGACCTCTGTCCGCTTCCCATCCCTGGGTACTGCAGACCTGCATCACGTCGTAGTTCTCCCATAATCCGTCATGATCACGAAAAGTTTTGATACCGCTTTCGGCACTGAGTCCGGCTCCGGAGAGGATAAATACGTTTTTCATAAAAAAAGTGTAATGAAGATTTGATTAAAAACCGACTTTTAGGAAGAGTTGTTTTGAAGGAAAAATCTGTTGCTTCTGCTGTAAGTATAGGTGTTCGGGAGAAAGTCCCGAACAGTGTTAAAAAGTGGTGTGAGGGGTTTAAAGGCCCGCTTCTTCACGCTTGAGGAGGTATTCCCATGTCGCGTCGACGCGTTTTTGCCAGTCGTCGATCACGTGGGAGAACTCTTGTCGGAAGAGGTGTTTGAAACGGCCTTGGGCCGCACAGTACTCTTCGACAGTTTTTTTGACTTTCGGCTTGTACGTTACCGTAACTTTGTAGCCGTCTTCGATCTGATAGAGTGGGAAGACACAGCTGTCAACAGCCAGGTCGGAGATCTCCATACTCTTCTCAGGCGCGAATTTCCACTCAGTCGGGCATGGGCTGACCGCATTGATGTATACGGGGCCGCTCGCCTGGTAAGCGCGCTGTGTTTTTTTGACAAGGTCTTTCCATTTACTTGGAGCGACCTGCGCTACGAATTCACATCCGTGGGCAGCCATGATCTGGACCATGTCTTTTTTCAGCTGCTTCTCACCGTAGCTGACTTTACCTGCCGGGGATGTCGTCGTCGCGCCGCCCGGAGGTGTTGAGGAGGATCGCTGACCACCCGTGTTCATGTACCCTTCATTATCGAGGCAGACGTAGATAAAGTCGTGTCCGCGCTCAGCAGCACCGGAGAGGGACTGGAAACCGATATCGTACGTACCGCCGTCACCGCCGAAAGCAACGAATTTCGTCGGCTTGTCCGTATGGCTTCTCCCTTTTGTTTTCAGGGCTTTGTACATCGCTTCCGTACCGGAAATACTTGCCGCGGCATTTTCAAAACCGATGTGGATCCAGCTGGTATCCCAGCTGGTGTACGGGTAGATGGCCGTACAGACTTCCAGACAACCCGTCGCCGTGGAGACAACGATATCATCGTCGGTTGCGTTCATCATCTCACGGACGATAACGGAGTGGGAACAGCCCGGGCAGAGTCGGTGACCACCCTGGAACCGTTCAACTGACGTTGAAAAGTCTTTAAGGTTTTTAATCTGTTTAATATCGCTCATAACTATTCCTTAATTAATAAAACGTGAGCGTTTTACCGCGGAGGTTAATCGTCTGAATAACCGGTTTCACACGTTTGCCGGCATCGCTGCACTCTTTGAGGTCAGCAAAGATACCTGTAATGTGCTCAGCCGTCGTATCACGACCGCCGAGACCGTAGATGTAATCGATCAGGTTAACGTTGATACCGTTTTCAACCATTACCGCTGCCACTTCGTTATAAAGGGCACCCGTTGTTCCCATAGGTGCTGACCGGTCGAGGACCGCAACGGATTTGGCGTTTTTGATCGCTGCAGCGAGGTCGTCTTTAGGGAAAGGCCTCCATACACGGATACCCACAAGGCCCACTTTTTTACCTTCGCTTCGAAGTTGATCCACGGTCATCTGGACCGTACCGTATGCACTACCGATACATACGATGATCTCTTCGGCATCTTCTGTCATATATGTCTCGACAGCGTTATATTTTCTGCCGGAGAACTTCTCGAATGCCTCAAAGTTTGCCTTGATCACATCGAGGGAGTTGACCAGGGCGTGGTTTTGTCGCATCTTGTGCTCGAAGTGCCACTCCCCTTCCGTCTGAGCCCCGTATGTGACGGGGTTGTTGCCGTCAAGCATCGGGTTTTTGTTGACATAGTCGCCGATAAAGTTGTACGCATCCTGGTCGTCGAAGTGCTCAACGACTTCCGCCGTATGGGATGTCAGGAACCCGTCCTGGTTGATCGCTACCGGAAGTCGGACATTCAGGTCTTCACCCGTTTTGAAGGCGACGAAGTTAAGGTCGTAGGCTTCCTGGGGGTTAAAGGCACACAGGTTGATCCAACCCGCATCACGGCCCAGGTACATATCACTGTGGTCACCGTGGATATTGAGTGGGCTCGCCAGGGCACGGTTGACGACGTTCATGATAATAGGCAGTCGCATACCGCTCGCCTGGTAGAGGACCTCTACCATCAGGGCATACCCCTGGGAAGATGTAGCCGTAGCAACACGACCACCACCGGCAGACGCACCGACACAGGCACTCATCGCCGAGTGCTCGGACTCGACCATTACAAACTCACCGCCGTTTGCTTCGCCGTCTGCGACGAACTGGGAGTAGTTTTGTACGATAGGTGTAGAAGGAGTAATAGGGTATGCCGCAACGACATCGATCTGCGCTTGTCTCATTGCCTGAGCAGCGGCCATATTACCATCCCATACAACCCGTTTTTGTGGCGCAATACTATTTGCCATTAAGCATCCTTCTTAGTTTCTTTTGCAGGCCAGTTTCGAATAGCCTCTTCATCGGGTGTCTGCTCCGTAAACATCAGCAGCGCTTTGGGGTTTGTAGGACAGACGTCTACACAGATCCCGCACCCTTTACAGTGTACATAATCGACATGGTCGAATTTTTTATCTTTGGAGATGATAGCTGTGTCCGGACAATAGACCCAGCAGAACTGACAGTGAATGCAGTGTTCATCGTTAAAGACCGGCTTCTCAGCACGCCAGTCGGCGACGGAGTGCTGGATCGAGTTGTTTACATGGTGGACACGTTGCTCGGCAGTACCCTCGAATGAGTGAAGGATCGCACCGGCTTCAAATTCTTCCCACCCTTTAAGTAGATGTTCTTCAGTCATATCAGTTCCTTTACTTTACTTCGTCGTATGCCGTCTGGATCGCCGTCAGGTTCCCGTCGATAATCTTCTGAGGGAACTTAGAGAGGACTTTCGTGATCCCCGTCTTAAAATCCTCGATGGAGAAGAGACCGGAAACTTTCATCAGTGCACCCAACATCGGAGTATTGGGGATCGCACGGCCGATGGAATCCATACTGATACGGATACAGTCGACAACATATACTTCTTTACCTTTGAGTGCCGGAGCTTTTTCAATCAGCTCTTCCTTGCTCAGGTGAGTCGAAATAATATATTTAGTACTATCTTTTGTGTCATACGTAATGTCACCAAACGCAAGGGAAGGGTCGATTACAAGTACATAATCAGGCATCATCGTTTTGGAGTGGTCAATAATTTTTTCATCTGCAACACGGTTAAACGCATTCATAGGCGCTCCCCGCTTCTCAGCTCCGTATACCGAAAATGCTTGTACAAATTTCCCTTCAGCTGCCATTACGTCCGAAAGCCCTTTGGCTCCTGTAACGGCACCCTGTCCTGCACGGCTGTGCCATCTAATTTCAAGCATCACTATTCCTTACATAATTGTTTCATTAAGTAGCTGCATTGTAATTAAGGATTTCTTAATCTACGCTTTCACTTTAGCCCATCGGCGGGGTCCATGAAGCCCCCTATTACCTCTGGTTATTCTTTATAAACTCAACCGCCTCAAAAACATCTTTTTTGATCGTTTTCGAGTGCTTTTTCAGCTCATCCGCGCTTTCGTACCCGCTTGATACCGCCACGTGGTTCACCTCCGCCGCCTTGGCACTCAGGATGTCCAGATGGGTATCCCCGATCATCCAGGTACCCTCCTTTGCCGCACCCATTTGCTGCAGTGCTTTTTCGATAGGTTCGGGATGGGGTTTTGGATTGGTCACATCCTCAAAACCTATAACACTTGTAAAGTAGCAGCCTACACCGAGATTGTCAAGGATATCCTTGGAGTATTTTCCCGTTTTTGTCGTCACGACGCCGAGGGAAGCAAAAGCCGCTGCGGCTTCAATCGCCTCTCTTGCCCGGGGCAAAAGTACTGTCTTTTGGTTGGCGATCGTGCGGTAGTGGTCTTTATAGGTCATGACATAATTGTCGACCGCCTCTTTTTCCACACCGAGGCTTTCAAACATGACACTGAGCGGATGGCCGATCAGACGCCGTACCGCTTCCGTATCGGGTTGGCTGCCACGCTGCTTTTCAAACGTCACGTGAAAGGACTCGAGGATCGCTTCCGTCGAATCGATCACGGTCCCGTCCAGATCAAATAGTATGGTCATTCAGTATTGTGCCTTTATCAGTTTCTTGGTTGGGAGGGGCTATTATATGGAATTTCCACAAGATAAAAAAGAAGTTCCCCAATTAGCATGAAAATAAAAGATTTGATTGATATCGGTGCCAAAGAGCTCCGCGATATCGCCAGACGCCCCAAGCTGGAGGCTGAGATCCTTCTGGCTGATGCCCTGAAACAGGAGCGTATCTGGCTGCATATGCACTACCATGACACCGTTGATGCCCAGCCTTTTTTCCGACACCTTGAACTGCGGAAGAACTATATCCCGGTAGAGTATATCCTGGGACGTGTCAGCTTCTATTCCGAAGAGTTTTTGATTACCGAAGGGGTCCTCATTCCCCGCCCCGAAACGGAGATCCTGGTCGACGTCACCAGCCGCGCCATTTCAGAAAACGGTTTTACCAGGATTATCGAAATCGGGACCGGCAGCGGGATCATCGCGGTCATGCTGGCACTCAAACATCCCCAAATCTCCATAACGGCTACGGATATCAATCCCAAAGCGATCGAACTTGCCCGTAAAAATGCTGAAAAGTTCGGAGTGGCCGAGCGGATACGTTTTGTCGAGACCTCCTATCTCGACGGAATCGACGGAACCTTTGAACTGCTTGTCTCCAATCCGCCCTATATCGCCAACGATTTTCCCCTGGAACCCAATCTGGACCACGAGCCGGACAGCGCGCTCTTCGGAGGGGAAGCCGGGGATGAGATGATCAAACGGATCATCGACCTCGCACTCGAGCGTGGTATCCAGGTCATGAGCATCGAAATGGGCTATGACCAGAAAGAGCCACTTAAAGAGTATTTTGCGGGAAAAGGGATTACGGATGTCGCGTTCTACCGGGACCTTGCCGGACTGGATCGGGGATTCTGCGCAGATCTTCGGAGCAGAGCGTCGTAACGTAAAAGATTGTGATCGGGTAACTAAAAAAAGAGGACCGGCCCCAGGGGCCGGCAGGGGCTGAAAGAGTGTTTAGTCCATCTGCTGACGAAGGAATGTCGGGATATCGAGGTAGTCTTCGTTTTCATTCATGTCGTATCCGCCGACGACTTTGAGCGTCTTGCTCATGGATTTGACATTTTTTTCGACAGCTTCTGCGCTCTGTTCATGGATATTGTTGGCACTCTGTTTTTCAAAGCCCGTTGCGATCAGGGTCACCTTGACCGTGTCGGCATCCAGCTTCTCGTCGACGGACGTACCGAAGATGATGTCGGCATCTTCGTCCGCGGATTCGTACAGTGTGGACATGGACTCGTTGATCGCCACCAGCGGGAAACTCGGCGGGATCTGGAAGTGGACCAGGATACCCATCGCACCGTGGATGGAGACTTCGTCAAGCAGCGGAGACTCGATCGCTTTTTTGACCGCATCGATCGCCGCATTTGGACCTTCACCGTGTCCCATACCCATAAGTGCCAGCCCTTTGTAGCTCAGGATCGTCTGGAGATCGGCAAAGTCGGTGTTGATCCCCTGAGTGGAGGTGGACATGACGATACTGGTGATCCCGCTGACCGCTTTGGCCAGGACATCATCGACCATCTGGAAGCTTTCGTTATAGCCCATGTTTTTGTCAATGATAGCCAGGAGTTTGTCGTTGGGGATGACGACCATGGAGTCGCATGACTCTTTAAGCTCTTCGTACCCTTTTTTCGCCAGTTTGCTTCGTTTTGGCCCTTCGAACGTGAACGGTTTCGTACAGACGGCTACAGTGATGGCACCGGCTTCTTTGGCTGCGCGGGCTACGACGCTGGAAGCACCCGTACCCGTACCACCGCCCAGACCGGTTGCGATAAAGACAAGATCACTTCCCTGGAGGCGTGCTACGATCTCTTCGTAGCTCTCTTCCGCCGCTTCCTGACCCTTTTCGGGTTTCATACCCGCACCCAGTCCTCGTGTCAGTTTTGCACCGAGCTGGATCTTCATCGGGGCCAATGAAGTATTCAGTGCCTGCGCATCGGTATTCGCCGCGATCAGCTCAACAGACGAGAACCCCTGGTTGATCATGTAGTTGATCATATTCCCGCCGCCGCCGCCGACACCGATCACTTTGATTTTTGCTATCTTGTCTTCGTGTTTTTCGTCAATTGAAAAAAGCTGTTCACTCATTTTCGCCCCCTGGAAATGTTAATTAAAATATCTGTGTAGCCCAGCGCCACATCTTCTTAAAGAAGTCGCCGACACCGCCTTGCGACTCATTACTTACCATTATATCGGCAATGTTTTCATTTTTTTCTGCGTTATTTTCGCTTTTTTGGTCATTTTTTTCGATATCCGGGCTGTTTTCATGGATTTCCATCCGTTTCGAGTGGTCCATGGCACTCTCGCGCGTCAGCAGGCGCTTGTTGGAATCGATCTCATAAAGCGTAAATTCGCCCGCACCGTAACGGATCAGACCGAGCACGGTCGAGAAGGCCGGGTCCTTAAGGGAGTCAAACAGCCCCTCGATGCTTTTTGACCGGGCGATCCGCACCGGCATGTTGTCGAAGATCGGGCTGCTGATATCGTGCAGTCCTTCCAGTTTTGTCATTCCCCCCGTCAGGACGATCCCCGCACCCAGCTGATTTTTAAAACCACTCTTTTCCAGCTGCTTGGCAAGGATCATCAGCGTCTCTTCCATCCGGGCATAGATGACGTTGGAGACCACCTCCAGGGAGACCTCCTGGGTGGAGTTCTCGTTCCCGATAATCGGGAGCTCGATAATGGCATTATCCTGGGAGAGGAGCGAGCCGTGTTCGATCTTCACCTTCTCCGCTACACCGAGCGGCGTATGGAGCGCCATGGAGAGGTCACCCGTTACATGGGAGCCGCCGACTCCCAGGAAGTCGTGGTAGCGGATCGCATTCCCCAGGTGGATAACGATATCGCTGGTCGCCCCGCCGATATCGATGACGCAGACACCCAGGTCCTTTTCATCTTCGTTCAGGACGGCAATACTGGAAGCGTACCCGCTGAGTACGACGCTTTCGATCTCGGCCCCGGCAAGCTGGACCGTTTTTTTCAGGTTATCCAGCGTCGACTTCTGGATGGCGATGATATGGACACTCACCTCCAGTCGGCTGCCGCTCATCCCGATAGGGTCCTGGATATTGTCCTGTTCATCGACTTTGAAGTCATACGGCAGGGCATGCAGCAGCTCGTACTCTACGGGGATGTTGGCGTTATAAAGCGCCGTCTGCATCGCGCGGTTGACCTCTTTGACCGTGATCTCGCGGCTGGGGATATTGACGATCCCGAAGCTTTTGAGGCTTTTGGAGTAGGCACCGGATACGGAGACATAGGCTTTTTTGAGGATCGTCCCGGCGACCCGCGTCGCATCGTTGATGGAGGCCTTGATCGCTTTGGACGCCTGGTCGATGTTGACGATGGAACCTTTTTTGAGCCCCTGGGCCTTGGCGATCCCGGCCCCGGTAATGTGGAGTTTATCCTCCCGGTATTCAGCAATAAGCGTACAGATTTTGGTCGACCCGATATCGATTGCTAAAATGGAAGACAATTAGATTCCTTCGTAATATTTTTGAACATCGTATTCATGCTGCAGATACTGGATGATCTCCGTATCGATCAGCGATTTTTTCAGCCGTTTGACATTGGAAGTGACAAAGTCACGGTTTTCATCCACTTTGCTTTTGGCGAGCAATTTCTGTTCCACAATTTCAAACAGGACCGCTTTTTTCCCCAGGTTGACGTACCCTTTTTTATCCTTGGAGTTAAAAAGGTGGCTGAGAAAGAGAGAAGCCTCCTCCGTCGAGAGCGCTTTGATCTTGTTCATATCGTTGCGCGTGATGTAGCCGATGCTTTCACCCTTGAAATTTTTCAGCTTGGCCTGGGCCGTCTCGTCCAGGGCAGTCTGGAGTTTCTGAGCATGGAGTTCCGCTTTGGCTTTGGGTTTGGCTACGGCGTAAGCCAGGGGTTTGGGCGTATAACGGTTAAGGAGCTTGACCACGACATACCCGTCATCGGTCTCGATCGGTTTGCTCACCTCCATGCTCGCCTTGCTCTCCAGGGTCTTCATATCCGCAAGGGGGACGATATCGTTGGTGAGGGAGACACCGTTGGCGATCGTTGCTTCAACTTTTCCCTTTTTGAGGGCGATCCGTTTTTTAAGGGCCTCTTTTTTTGCTTTTTTCAGCTTTACCGCTTCCATGACGTCGGCTTTGATATCGTCGAACTTCTTGGGAGCGGCTTCAAAGCTCATGAACTCCGCCCGGTTCTTCTCGAAGTACTCCTTGGCCTCCTCTTCAGTGGCTGTAAAGCCCTCTTTAGTGACTTTGATGTAGCCGATATCAAAAGTCGGCTCGCCCATGTAGCGGTCTTTGTTCTTCTCCCAGAAGCTTTTCAGCTCACCCTCGGAGATGGATACCTTGATATCCTTTTCGTCCAGGACCGCGATATTGACCTTGTCGGTCAGGAAAAGGGAGGAGGCGACGGTATCGAACTCGATCCCCGCAACGTCAAGGTTGAACATATCCGCAAGCTTCGCCAGCAGGATATCTTTTTTAATACTCGCTTCGAACTGCGCGATAGACATCTGGGCATTGGCCAGTACCTGCTGGTACTGCTCTTTACTGAAGATACCGTTGGCTTTAAACTCTTCCATCCCGAGGATCTTCTGGGCGATCTCGTCATCGCTGACGACGACACCGAACTCATCGGCCAGGTTCAGCAGGTAGGCCTGGTTGACCAGACGCTGCATGGCAATGGATTTAAGCTCCTCGGCCTGGGACTGCGGGAGATTTCCGTCAAAGAGCTGGTTGTAGTAGCTGTAGAGTCGGTTGTATTCGCTCTGCAGTTCATCCCGTTTGATCTGAACATCACCGACGGCTGCAATACTGGAAGACTTCGATCCGTACTGATAACTTCCCCATCCGACAAATCCTGCGCCCACAAAGGCGAGGACCGTTACCCACATGATGATAACGAGTAACTTCTTCCTGCGCTGCATCCATGTAATCATGTTCAATTATCCCTTTAATAAACAGTGGTCGTCCCGACCGGGATTCCAAAAGAAAAAGCCCTTATTGCTTTCTGCTCCATCTCTTGTTAAAATCCACCCGGTAGACAACCTGTATTTTTGACTTATTCTAGTGCAAATAGGATTAAACTCGTATTATTAAAGGGATGGTTTTGACAAACGACGTAATAAAAAATGAAGACTTAGAGTATATCTGGCATCCGTGTTCCCAGATGAAGGATTACGAGACCCTTCCGCTGATTCCGATCAAGCGTGGCGAAGGGGTCTGGCTGGAGGATTTCGACGGCAACCGCTACATCGATGCGGTCAGCAGCTGGTGGGTCAACCTTTTCGGCCACGCCAACCCGCGGATCAATGCCGCGGTCAAGGAGCAGACCGATACCCTCGAACATGTCATCTTCGCCGGTTTCACCCATGAGCCGGCCGTACGCCTGGCAAAGCGCCTGGTCGAGATCACCCCCGAGGGACTTGATAAGCTCTTCTTTGCCGATAACGGCTCCAGCGCCATCGAAGTGGCGATCAAGATGAGTTTCCACTACTTTAAAAACAACGGGAAGATCAAGCCGCTTGTCATCTCCCTGGAAAACAGCTACCACGGCGAGACCCTCGGGGCGCTGAGCGTGGGGGACGTGGCGCTGTATAAGGAGACCTACCGGGAGATCCTGATCCGCTCGATCCAGGTCAAGTCCCCTTCCCTCGTCTCAGAACAAGAGGCGCTGGAGAGCCTGGAGGCGACCCTTAAAGAGCGGGCACACGAAGTGTGCTGCATGATCATCGAACCGCTTATCCAGTGTGCGGGGAACATGCAGATGTACGGCCCGGGCTATATCACCAAAGCCAAAGCCCTCTGCGAACAGTACGGCGTCCACCTGATCGCCGACGAGATCGCCGTAGGGTTCGGGCGGACGGGGACGCTCTTTGCCTGTGAGCAGGCGGGGATCACCCCCGATTTCATGTGCCTCTCCAAAGGACTGACGGGCGGCTACCTCCCCCTCTCGGTC
This sequence comes from Campylobacterales bacterium, assembly GCA_050297855.1. Taxonomy (GTDB): domain Bacteria; phylum Campylobacterota; class Campylobacteria; order Campylobacterales; family SZUA-545; genus SZUA-545. The sequence continues at coordinate 211,260 of JBNKTC010000002.1, read as the reverse complement.
GTCATGACGGGAAATGATGTCTACCAGGCGTTCTACTGCGACTACAGCGAAGGCAAATCCTTCCTCCACTCCCACAGCTATACGGGCAACCCCATCGCCTGTGCCGTAGCCAACGCGGTGCTGGATATCTTCGAAACGGATGATGTTATCGAAACAAACAGGAAAAAATCAGCCCTCATCGCCCAGGAGCTGGAGCGCTTCAGATCACTGGAGAACACGGCCAACTTCCGCCAGCACGGAATGGTCGCCGCGTTTGACATCACGGGATATGATCCTTCGGAGCGGATCGGTCTGAAGGTGTATCAGCACGGTCTGAAAAACGGGGTGTTACTGCGACCGTTGGGGCATACGGTCTATTTTATGCCCCCCTACACCATCAGTGAAGATGAGCTGAAGAGGGTGTTCGCGGTCGCCTACGAAGCGGTCAGCGGCCTGGAATAAGGATCAGGGACGGCGCACCTCGACGATCTTGGCCTTGGCGCGCTGTTTTTTGAAGTAGCGTTCGATGGACTTGGCTTCGTTCTCCTGGCGCAGCTTGGCGATGATCGCACTCTGGGCCTCTTCAAAACTCTTCTCATGCATCTCCAGCTTACGGTCGATCCGGATAGAGACGTAGAGGTTGCTGCCGACGGGCAGGATCGGGGTAAAGCTCCCTTCGGGTGTCTCGAGGACGAGGGAGAGGAGTTTGGGGTTAAGATCGGATGTCTTGATCTCTTCGCTCTCCACGGCCACGGAGTGCCCGACCATCATCGGGTTGCGCAAAAAGGCCGCCAGCTCCCGCTGGTCTTTGGAGGCGTACTTGGTGATCTTCACCTTTGAGGGAACGGAAAACTCCCCTTTGTTGTTCTCGTAATAGATCCGCGCATCTTCCGTATCCACCGTCACACTCTCCTCGGAGAAGATCATGCGCGCCAGTTTCTCCTGGATCAGTTTTTTCTCGAGGTTCTCTTTGTACTCTTCGAGGCTGATAAACTTGCTGGCCAGGATATCCTTAAACTCCTGGAGAGTGAGATTGTTCGATGCCGCTACCGACTCCATCCGCTCCTCGATCTCGTAGACATCTACACGGATCCCGAGCCGTTTGATCTCGGAAGACTGGATCTTCTCATCGATGAGGAACTCCGTCGCCTCCCGTTTGGACAGCTTCATCTTCTGGGCGGTTACATCGATATCGTAGAGGGTAATGGGTTCGTTGTTCACGACCAGGGCGACCCCGTTAACAAGCCCCGCATGGAGCATTCCGCCCAGCAGCATCCAAAACAGTAGTAATCTTTTCATCAATTCTCCAAACTGACCCGGGAGTGGACATCCAGGTCATCTATCGCGATAAAGCGCTCTTCGTTATAGGCATCCAGGGCCGCACGGCCGATCATGGCCGCATTGTCGCTGCAGTACTGCAGGTCGGCAAAGAGGGTCTCCACCCCGTATTTAAGGCAGAGCTCCACAAGGTGCTCCCTGAAATATTCGTTGGCGCTGACGCCACCGACAACGGCAAGCTTTTGTGGGCGTATGGTAGCATGAAATTCCGCAGAGTTCTCTTTGAGATGAAAATAGCGTTTTAACTTGTCAAAAATATGCCCCAATGCCGCTTTCTGAAACGATGCCGCCACGTCGCAGCGGTCCTGTTCCGTGATCGTCTCCCCCAGCTCTTCGATCACCAGTCTCACACTGTTTTTCAGCCCGGAGTAGCTGAAGGCGACCTCTTTGCTGCGGCGCAGCGGAAGGGTAAAGGCGAACCGTTCGCTGTCGCCGTTTTTGGCAAGGCGCTCGATCACCGGCCCGCCGGGGTACCCCAACCCCAGCATCTTGGCCACCTTGTCAAAGCTCTCCCCGGCACTGTCGTCCAGGCTGGAGCCGATCACGCGCATATCGGAATAGCTCTTGGCCTCGATCACCTGGGTGTGCCCCCCGCTGACCATCAGCACACTCATGGGAAACAGTGTCTCCTTTTCGATAAAGACCGAGTAGATGTGTCCTTTGATGTGGTTGATGGGGATCAGGGGGACATTCAGGGACATGGCGATCGCTTTGGCCATCACGACACCCTCCAGAAGGGAGACGACCAGGCCGGGAGCGTTGGTCACGGCGACCGCTTTGACGGAAGGGAGGTACTCTTCCGCCGCCTGCAGGATCTCGGGAAGGTTGTCCGCATGTATCCGTGCGGCCAGTTCGGGAACGACACCGCCGTATACGGCGTGCTGGGCCTCCTGGGAGATACGTTCGTGGAAGAGTACCTTTTTGGTATCGATCTCCGTGATGGAGATGGCGCTGTCGTCACAGCTGGACTCAATGGCTAAAATCATCGTTTCTGCACTTTGTTAACATTTGGGCTAATTGTACCAAAAGAGCGCCTAGCTTATGAAAGGAGGTTTCTGGAGGTCTCGTCCGCCCACTGGATCGCATCGATCTTGATCTTGATCATCTTGCTCAGCTCTATATTGAGGGCGTTGGCCAGTTGATTGATCCCCTCGATGTGATCGCGCTCCATATACTTGACCAGCTGGAGGACGACCCCCAATTCGTTGGACTCGAAGAGGATCGCATCCTTGATCTTGCGGTCGATAGCAAACTCGTGGATCACCTCGTCCATCGGCAGGTTGAAGAGTGCATCGAGCATCGACAAAAGCCCTGTCATAAACGCCTCGTCCTCCGTATGCGTCCCCAGGTGGGAAAAATTCCCCAGGAGCAGTTCCATGCTTTTTGCCCGGAACTGCACTACCTGCAGCAGGGGGAAATTGAGTGCCCCGGTCTTTGAGTCGGCATAGGAGATGAGGGTGACCCACTGCAGCAGTTTGCGTTTTCCCAGCAGCATGATCGCATGGCGGATACTTTTGATCTCGCTCTTTAGGCCCATGGAGGCGGAATTGATATATTTGAGCAGGTTGAGCGTAATGGCGGGTTCTTCCTTGAAGGTCTGTTCGATCGTCTCATTGTCTTCATCCCCCAGCAGCTGGTTCATCAGGCGTGCGACGACAAGCTGTGTCGGCTCGATCCCCCCTTCCTTGATGATCTCCGGTTTGGCAAAATAGAACCCCTGGAAATAATCAAACCCGAGCTGTTTGCACAGTTCGAACATCTCCTGTGTCTCCACCTTCTCGGCCAGGAGTTTGACCCCCGCTTTTTTTAGCTTGGGAACCTGTCTTCCCAGCAGCTCCGTATCGCTGTCCATCACATCGATCTTGATATAGTCCACACGGTTTAAAAGAGGCTTGAAACGCGCCAGGTACTCCCTCTCAAAGACAAAATCGTCCAGCGCGACCCGGTACCCCTCCGCACGCAGGGCATCGATCCGGCAGATCAGTGTCTCGTCGACGTTGCAGTGTTCCAGTATTTCGAGGATAAAGTGCTCTTTGGGGAGGATATCGAGGAGTTCGTCGTTTAAGAGGGCATTGTTGGCGTTAATAAACCCTTTGCATTTGCCCGTGATCTTTTCGAGCCCGATATTGTTGAGGGTATTGACCAATACGCGTGAAGTCGCCTTGACATCATCGTCAAATACGGCAATATTCCCGTCTTCCGAGGAGCGGAACAGCAGCTCATAGGCAAAGATATGTTCGTCCCTGTCAAGAATCGGCTGCCGTCCGATATAGAGCGTATCACTCAGCATTGGTCCTGCTTTTTTTTAAAAAGTAACGTACAAGCAGTTTACCAGAGTTTGTTTATTTATTCATTAACTGTTTATATCCGGCATGGGGGGAGTGACGGCATTTTTGGTCGCCGGTGGCTGGGGCGCACTCTTCTCATTCGACTCGCCCGAACCACACCCGGCAAGCAGTATGAGGGCCATCCCCCATGCAAAAATCGTCGCGTAATGTTTGGTTTTCATCATACTCTTCCTCATTTGACTTTGATCCAGACACCGTCAGTCCGGCTGACATCCGTAAATTTCGGCACCACCGCACCGCTCTCGTCAATCACATCCAGGTCATACCCGGTAAACACTTTCCAGGCTCCGTTATAGATCCACATCGTCTCGACCGCATAGGCATCATAGAGTGCTTTGAGTTCGGCCGCCGTCATGTTGCGGTTGACCCCTACCAGGTTCCAGCCGCTGTGAAGCGGCCACACTTCATCGGCATAGGCGGTATCCTCGGTAAAGCTAAAGACCACCTCGCCGGCACTTGTCGCGCGCAGCCAGAACCCTTCGCCCGAACTGAGCGTCGTAAAGCGGCTGACCGTCGGGTCGACGGTATCTACGAGGTAGTAGGACCATCCGGCGACACCGTATTTGGCAAGAAAATCTACCGAGCCGGACAAAGCACCGAAATAGAGCTCCAGGTCAAAACTTCCCAGGTGCGCCTTGGCCGGAAGGGAGACAAGGTTCCAGCCCGAAGCGAAGGTGAGCTTCAATGTCGTATCGACGACGGTGATACTGTCCAGATAGCTCTGGGCAAAATCCGGGTTCGTAAAGATGCGCTGCAGGTACTGGCTGCCGCCCGAGCTGACCTGTACCTCGGCATAATCGGCCGTCTTGCTCACAAGCGTCACGGTCGTCGTTCCGCCGATGACAAGCTGTCCGCTGCTGTTGACCGCATAGGTCTGGGTCGGTGCCGCACTGTCGGCGACAAACGAACCGGATGTAAGCTGCAGCGTCGTCCCGTCGTTATTATAGGTCATGACCCCGTACGAACCGTCGGCAGCGACGTAATAGAAGGTCTGCCCCACCAGTTCCGTCACGTTAAACCCGACGACCGGAACAGTCACGCCGTACGTCGAAGCGATATACTGGACGAACTCGTCATGGGCCGCCTGGTCGAAGAGGTAGAAGTTAAACCCGGTGCCCACGGCCTGCAGTTCGCCGCGGTAGAGGTACCCGTCCGTCTGCATCGCCCAGATCATATTGTCGCGGTAGGCAGCCGTATCGCTCGGGTGCGCTATCAGCACGCTGCCGATACCGGTGACATTGATAATCTCCCACGTCCCGGCGTTTGTGTTGCTGATGATGCCGTACTGGACCTCGACAAGGTTCCCCGACGTCGCTCCGCTGCTATAGGCAAAAGCGAGTCCCGTATCGTACGTACCCTCCTTGTGTTCGAAGTAGCTGTACCCGGTACTGAAGTCCAGCATAAACGCTTCCAGGCTGGTGTAGGTCGTCATATCCATGTAATTGGTCTGCTGATCGTACAGATCATAGGAATCGACCTTCTGCGAATAGACGAACCGGTGAGCGCTGCCCAGGGTCGAGAAGATCGTACTGTTTACATCCCCGGCACTCTGCGTCCCGATATATTTGATATCAAACTCGGTGGAGGAGAGGACATTGTCGGTCCCTTTCGTAAAAACAAGGCTTTCTGAGAGGGTATCGTATGCCAGGGTCGTCGGGTTGAATTTGTTGATCGTCCAGGTATAGTCCGTCGTCCCGGCAATGGAGAACTTCTCCGTATTGTACCCGCTGTAGCTCTCGTAGCTGAGCATGTACATCTCCGTATTGGCCAGGAAGGATGGATCCAGGGCAACGGCTGCGGCATATTCTGCGGCCGTAATATCACGGCCGAAATCGATACGGAAATCACTTCCGCTGGCACCGTCGGGATAGGTACAGTAGGTACCGGTCCAGTAATACCCGGCGCTCTCACACGTGGTCTGGTCGGTATACATCTCCGGATAGTCCTGGTAGAAAGTACAGGTCGAACCGGTCCAATAGTATCCGTTCGTTTCACACGTCGTCTGGTCTGTGATATCCGTAGGATTGACGACTGTATAATCCCCTACGTCAAAGAGAGCCGTATAGGTCACGCCGTTATAGACGGCAGAGATATTGGCACTGCCGAGGACTCCCTGCGCCGTCATATACCCGCTCGAGGTCACGCTGATGACACTCGGCGTATCACTGCTCCATACCGCCTCGGTCGTGACCATCTGCGTGGATCCGTCGCTGTAATAGGCCCAGAGTGAAAGCTGGTGCTCCTCGTTAAGCCCGATCACGTAGCCGTAGAAGTCCACGGAGTAGAGTACCGGCGTCGTACCCGCCGTAAAAGCGACGCTCAGGGTGTAATCGGGCAGTATCTGGTCACAGCAGCCGGAGACTCCCACATAGTAGGTCCCCGCATTGAGCAGGTGGGCCAGGCTGGAGTTGAGCGTACCCCCACTGTCGTCGTTGCTGCCGATCAGGTTCATGTTGCTGTCATAAAGGCGCAGGAACGAATCACCCGTAGACGTGGCATCCAAAAAGAGGTTTCCTGTCTCACTCAGGGTCACGCTGTAAAAGGCCATCTGACCCTCTATCAGTTGTCCGCCGGTGTAGCTTCCGCCGATTGTAGCAGGGCTCGCATTGGCAATGGAATTGACATACATCAGGCGTGATGTCGTGATACCGTTATAGGTCACACTCAGGTTAAACGACCCCTCCGAGACCCCGGTCAGCAGACCGCTGCTGCTGACGGTCGCAACCGCCGTATTGTCCGAACTCCAGGTAACGCTTCCGGTCACGTCGCTATAGGTCACCCCGTCGTCGTACCAGGCTGTCAGCTGCATACTCTTACCGACCATCGGAAGCTCGTCGTAGTTGAACGCTTCGATATTCAGGTACTGGCTGGACCAGCTGTTGGCATAGATATCGACATATTGGGTCCCGACGATATCATCTCCTGTTATGATCAGCTGGTCATAGTAATCCGTATCCGCTGCGGCAGGCGAGACCCCGACCAGGATATCGCAGGTGGCTCCGGCTGCGAGGCTGCTGCCGCAGGCGCTGCTGTCCACGCTGTACTCCGGACTGCCGTACATAAAGGAGACACTGCTCAGGTTATAGGCCGACGGTCCCCCGTTATAGATCGTGACGATCTGCTCGGCATACCCGCCGGAGGGGATATAGCCGAAATCGATAGAGGTCGTTGAGAGCGAGATCGTCGCCGGGTCGGGCACATATTCGACCGCCCCGATCGTAGGCGTCGTAAGCGAACGAGCCACGCCACGCTGGTCGTAGAGGACCGATGCACCGCTCAGGTCGGTCGGGGAGCCGCCGTTGATAAGGGAACTGGCGGCATCCATATAATACGTCGGCGTCGGCCCGCCGTTATCGCCCAAAGTAAGGAGCAGCGGATCCACATCCAGGAAACTGTTGGTCGTCGTCCCACCGACTGTACACTGCGCCGTGCTGCTGATCAGGTTGTAGTCATACGACGTGATCGAACCGGCACAGTCCGGCCCGCCGCTGAGTCCGTCGTTATAGGCAAGGACCGAACTTTTCAGGTTCACGTTGGCCGAATAGTTCAGGATCCCGCCGCCGCCGGAGGCCCCGCCCGTTACGGTGTTATAGGCGATCGTGGAGTGGGAGATATTGACATCAGCCGTCGAACCCGTTGCGATCCCGCCACCGTCGACCCCGACATTCCCGCTGATAGTGGAGTTGATGATATTGGCCGAACCGATATCGATGTAGAGACCCCCACCCGTCGACGAGGCGCTGGAACCTTCGACCGTACTGTCCGACATCATCAGGTTGACACCGCTGGTATAGATGGCCCCGCCGCTTGTTGAAGCCGTATTCAAAGAGAGATGTGATTTCGCGATGGCCAGGCTTCCCGCCCCCCAACCGTAAAAGGCACCGCCGCCCCCGGTTGTGGCACTGTTGTAGGAGATATTACTGTCGGTGATACTGATCGCCGTGCCGTTATAAAAAGCGAAGGCCCCGCCGCTGTCTGCCGTGTTGTTCTCGATCACGCTGTTGGTGATCGTCACGCTTCCCCCGTACGAATAGAACGCCGCCCCCAGGGAGATACCGGCATTATTGCCGCTGAACGTACAGTGATCCGCCGTAATAAACCCGTCCCCTTTGATCGCGGCACCACCCGTGCCGTCACCGATATTGTTGATGACGGACGTGTTGCTCAGGTTCAAAGTGGACCCGTTATAGACCAGCAGGGCAACGCTGTTATTGGCATCGTTGATCGTAAGGTTATTGATATTGACCGTCGGCATATTTACACTGCCGTCACCGATTATGAAGATACCGCCTGACGGGATAAAAGAGATACCCGACGCCCCGTTGATTGTCACATCATTATAAACCATAACCGGTGACGTCAGTTCCAATGCACCGCTTACGGCAAAATCGATCGTGCCGCCGACGGCCGTTTCATTGATCGCTTCCCGCAACGAACATCCCGCACCGGAGGCACAGAAGTCGTTCTCATCCGTCAGGATCGTAACTGTCGCCGCATTGAGCGACGTGGCCAGTGCCAGTGCCGTTGTTGCCGATAGTAGGCTTTTTTTCATCATTGCCGTCTGCATCATGCAACCTCACTTTCGATGGTGATCATCCTGGGTTTTTCCCCGTTTTCATAGTTTTTCCATGCCGCACGGAACCCTCTCTCCAGGCCCGCGGCAAACTGTTTTGTGTCAAAAAGAGCGGCTGTCGTGCGTTTGTCCGCAAGCTCTTTTTTGAGTGTTTGGAGTACCCCTTTCTCCGTAGCCAGGGCAATGGCACGTTTTTGATACTCCTGCGCATCGGCAGTGATGCACGCGTCCATATTAAGGCTCTTCAGCAGGCTTCCTGCAACGCGGGAGGCGAAACGGTCCCCTTCGCACGTCAGCAGCGGTACACCCATAAAGAGTGCATCACTTGCCGTCGTATGGGCGTTGTAATGGAAGGTATCCAAAAAGAGATCCGCCAACCCAAGGCGCGCCAGGTGGTCGGGTTTTGGCCGTTTTTCGGCAAAGACGAGACGATCAGAAGCGACCCCGCGCTTTTCCGCTTCGTCTTGCAGGTTCGCTTTCATCGCGCTGTTGGACGCGTAAAGCCACAGGACACTCTTCGGCACTACCTTGAGTATCTCCATCCATACGGAGAAGACCTCGGGTTCGATCTTGTAGCTGTTGTTAAAACAGCAGAAGACAAACCCCTCTTCGGGCAGACCGCATTCACTGCGCGTCGGCGTCGAACCGGCGACCTCCTGGCTGTCGTCATTGACCTGGTAGCTTCCGGGAAGGTAGATAAACTGTTCGCTGTAAAAAGCCGCATCTGTTTCCGGCGTGACCGTGCGGTCGGTGAGGATATAGTCGACGGCCGGGTGGGCCGTCGTCCCGGCAAAGGCGAGGTACTGCATCTGGACAGGTGCCGGCCGGTAGGCAAGGATCTGGGGTCTGGCATTTTTGGTCAGCCCCTGGAGATCGACGAGGATATCCACCCCCGACTCATAGATCGCCCGGGCCGCCGCCTCGTCGCTTAGGTGTTCCAGCCCGACATAGCGGTCCGCACCCGCCGCGGCTTTTTTAAAGTATTCGCTCTGGCGGTCCGCATGGAGTCCGAACAACGTCACCTCGAACCCTTTTTTGTCATGGGCTCCGAAAAGCGCGCTTGCCAGGTGCATCGTCGGGTGGTCGAAGAGATCCCCCGAGAGGTACCCGATATGGAGCTTCTCTTTTTTGACAGGTGTGTGCCCAAAGGTCGCAACCTGCATATCGACCGCCTGGGCGATATGGTTTTTGAGCAGTTGAAATGTCTTCTCTTTCGAGACGTTCGTCAGTTTGGAGATCGTGGTAAAGGGATCGACCTGCACCTGCTCCGGCATCTCCAGCGCCTTTTGGACCAGCATCTCCTGCAGCGCTTCGATCCCCTCCCAGCTGCATGACTCTTTTTTGGTCTCAAAGAGTGCGTTGAGCGTAAATTTACTGCTCAGTGTAGGAAGAGAAAGTGCCTTTTCAAACGCTTTGACAGCCATGTCATACAGCCCCAGGTGACGGTAGACAAGCCCCAGGTTGCTGTAGCCCTTGGCAAAGCCCGGATCGATCCCGAGGGCACGCTCCAGCAGCGTCTTGGCACTGCGGTAATCATCTTCCGCGACCATCAGCATCGCCAGGCCGTTGAGGGCTTCGGGATAGGCCGGTCTGAGGCTAAGGGCACGTTCATACATCCCCTTGGCCTGACGGTACTCCGGACTTCCATCCTGTCCTCTTTCGCGCAGGGTATTGGCTAGGTTGTTAAGGGCTTCGGGATAGGCCGGCTGCAGGGCCAGTGCCTTTTCGTAGCTCGCTTCGGCCTCTTCATACATCTTCTTGGCGTGGTAGGCAAGGCCGAGGTTGGAGTAAAACGGTGCCATCTTCGGGTTCAGCCCGATCGCTTTCTGGATGTTGTTGACCGCAATATCGTATTCACCCATCTGGTAAAAAAGAACCCCGAGCAGATGCCACGCATCGGCATTGGCTTTGTCTTTTTTGATGATCTTTTTATAGATCGACTCCGCCTTGGAGAGGTTGCCTGTTTGGTGGTAACGGATCGCTTTGTTAAGGGTCGTCTGCATTGTTTCCATCATCTCCCCCTTACTGCTTCGTACCGGTAAAGGCACCGACAGCCTGCTCGGTCACGTCGGCGTTATAGGCGCCGAACGTACCACCCATGGAATCGGCGTTGGAGCCGTAGAAGCGGCCCGTACCGCTCCCCTGGCCGATCGTCACGTCACTGTTCGCCCCTGTCGTAAAGGAGTCGATGGCAAAGCCGGAGTTGTCCAGGCGCGATGTCCCGACACCCAGCTCCCAGTGATTGCTCCCGGCGTCAAAGCCGATGCTTCCCGTGACCGCGTTGGTACTACTGGCAAAATCGAAGGTCATGTTGACCGTACCGTTTTCCATCTTGACTGCGGAGGTCGCATCCCTGACGACTCCTTCGACCCCGCCGCTGTAGCTGTAGCTCGCCCCGTTGACGATATAGCCGTCGATGACGTCGCTCGGCGTCATCTCACCACCGACCCACATCGCTTCCACATCGCTGGCAGCCATTGTCGCATAATCTGTCGCCGCCGTATTGGACCAGGCACCCCAGCTGAGGTACGGGTCGCTGTCGGGGATCACGACGCTTTGATCATAGAGATCGGAGGCGAAGGAGGCAAATTCAGGATATATCGACTCTACCGGAGGAATAACATTTAACGGTGATTTGTCTATATCATCTTCCGGATTTGTCCAATCTGGTGGAATCGGTACTGTCGGAGGTATAAATTCAGGTTCGAAGACATCAGGTGCTGTATCATCTAAAACAGGCCCCTCTGCTTCTAAAAACGGATCATCGCCGAATGTCTCGCCACCGCCCAGGTCGGTCTCCCCTTCGGGAAGCCCTCCTTCATCGGTTCCGATACCGTCATCACCGACAGCCGCTTCGGGCTCTCCGGCGTCTCCGCCTTCACCCGGTGTCGCTTCGCCGTCGTCTGTCGGAGCATCGCCTTCTTTATCCCCTTCGGCTCCCGTTTCGTCTTGCTGATCCTCTTCAGCGGTGGCTTCTTCATCCTGCTGCTCCTCTTCGGCAGCAGCCTCCTCTTCCTGGTCGTCTCCGCCCTCCTCTTCGGCGGTGGCGTCACCGTTCTCTTCGTCGCCCCCTTCGGTCTCGATCACGTCATCGGCTTCGACCGTCTCGCCGCCGCCGCCCGATGCGGACCCCATCCGGTTGATCTCGGCCGGTTTATAGGCGCGTGGCCGAGCCGGTGGCTTGCCCGGGGCAACGGTCGTGATCTGCCCGGCCGGGACGTCGACCGAATCACCCGTATCCAAGCTGGTTACCCGGATCGCTCCCTGGGTACAGGCGATCTTGTCGTCCCCGTTGATCTGTCCCAGGATCTGGGTCCCCCGGATCCCGATCGTCGCGGTCTTTGTCTGGAGCTTGAACCGGTCCGGGGCTACCTTCCCGATCTTACCGGTAATGGCACGGAACGCCCCCTTCGTGATCCCAAAGGAGGCTTTGGGCGTACCACCGTCAAAGAGGTACTCCCGGATACTGAACTCGGAGTTTTTCCCGATGGTGATAACGGTCTTATCGTTAAAGATGATCTGGGCTTTGGCTTTGGCTTTGGAGATCAGGGTATCCTTCTCTTCCAGTTCAAAACCGGTCACGGCCTTCAGGACCTGGGCATCCCGCGTGACCGTTACTTCCCCTTTGACCGCGACGATCTTACCGATCGATGCGTAAAGGACTGTACTCAGACTCAGGAAAGCCGAAACAACAATTAAAAACTTTCTCATCCCGTCACCTCCGCTCTTTCATTCATTATATAACTTTTATTTATCATATGCAACCTAGAACAGGATCAGCAGGTTCACCCCTGCCAGCATCTTGCTGTAATCAAACGCCGTATGGCTTGACGCATTGTCGATATAGACCAGGGAGCCGTTGACCATCTTGCTCTTGTCCAGCTTGTAGACATTACCCAGGGTCAGTGTCATCTGGGTATCGGCCCGTTTGGTAAATTGCAGGTCCTGGTCCAGGCTCTCACGTGTATAGCCGATCATCTTGTAGTTGAGACTGCCGTTAAAGGTCAGGGTGTCACTGTAGACCCACGAATACCCCGCTTTGACCCCGGTGATATCCCGATCGATCGTCACGGCATCCGTAGCCCGCTCGGTGGAGAGGAGGAGCTCGCCGCTGATCAGGTCCTTGGAGTCGGTGACCGCCTTTTTCCCGCCCAGGGTCACCTCGCTGTAGCTGGAGTCGTTATTGGCATCATCCACAAAGGTTTTCTGCTGGGATTTGACTTTCCCCTCCCCGATGATCGTATCGGTAACCGGACGCGAGTACCCCAGCTCCAGCCCCATCACGCTCATAAGTGCACTGCCGCCGATCTGTACGTTGTCGTAATGGATCTTGGATGAGAAGGAGTAGGTCTTGGTCTTGGAACCGATCCCCGTGGAGACGGAGGCGAAGAGGATATTCTTCTCATCATTGCCCGTATAGTTCTGGGCGAAGACGGTGGCGCTGTTTTGCATAAAGAAATCCCCCAGCGTCCCGAAGTCGTAGATATGGTTCATGCTGGCCATCTCCTGGTGGACCATATCGCTCTTTTCCTTCTCCCCCGTTACCTGGATCAGGTCCGTATCGATAACGTAGGTGTTCTCCCCGACGTCGTTGTTGATATTGCTGTCATACTGCATCCCGACCATGACGACCGGGGCGTAGTGGTTGCGGATCCGCGTCCCCTCGATAGCCGTCAGGAACTTCTCGACGTTGCGGACCACGTCTTCGGGAAGTTCACCCGTCTCCAGGACTTTGTTAAACTCCGCTTCCGAAAGGTCGAATAACTTGAGGAAAAAGAGCGCACGGGCCAGCTCCAGTCGTGCACGGGTGTGTTTGGGCTCGACGATCAGCACCCGTTCAAAGGCCGACACGGCCTCTTCGTACATTGCCGCCCCTGCGGCACTGAGCCCCAGGTAGAAGTTGATCCGCGCGTTGGACGTATCTTCCATGAAGAGGGCGTAAAACTTCTCGTATGCCTCTTCATAGCGTTTCTGTTTTAAGAGATCCAGCGCAGCACCCAGCGGGGTCTGTTTAAAGGCTTCGACCTTTTTTTGACGCTCAGCCTCTACTTTTTCCCGTTCGGCCATCTCTTTTTCCAGTTTGGCCTGCTGCTCTTTTCGGTGGATCTTGCGCTGCTCCCGGAGATATGCTTTCTTCCGCGTCTCGATCCGTTCTTCGAGCTGATAGTTCATAAACGGTACGTCTTCACTGCTCTCAAACCAGCCCGGGAAACGTTTGAGAAACATCTCCTTGATACGCTTGATCCGCATCATCTCTTTTTTCTCTTTTTTGCTTAGTGCGAAGTTTTTAAGCTCCAGGTCTGCTGCGGTAACCTGCCCTGTCCCTACGATAAATACCAGACTTAGTGTGATCAATCGCTTCATATGCCTACTTCTCATTTTTTTCTATTTTCATTTTATATAAACAAATATAATAGTTTTATTGCGAAATTAAACTAATTTTCAGTGAGGTGAACAAACGGCCGCCTATTGGCGCTTAAGGATGAGGCTCCCCAGGGGGGCATCGATGGATGACGCCACGACGTCGCACTTGACCTTGAAAAGAAAATAGATCGCCTTGGGACTGCCCTCGAGACACTCGTAGTTCCCCATTCCCTTGGCAATCACGAGGGGCGCGGCCTCGAACTCCCGGACAAACCCCTCGTCGGCCCGGAGCAGGTCCAGCCCCGGGGTGTCCACGCCGCTGTCGACGATCTCGGCCACCGCATCGATCCCAACCTGGGCGGCTTCATACACCGTGATGTCGTTGATGATCGCTCTCCCGCGGACGACATAACGGATACGCTTGCGGGGGTAGAGGGTTTTGATCGTCTCGATCAGCACTTTGTCGTAAACGTTCTCGCCGCTGTTGTCGGCCAGGATCATAATATCTTCATTGGCTTCGATATCCGCTTTGAGGGTCGCGTAGTCGTTGCGGACGAAATCGGTCTTAAAGACCGTAGCGATCTCCTCGGCCAGGTCGAACTGCTCCTTGGCCCCGAAATCGATCACGTTGCCGGCTACGGCCGCTTTAAGGGCGGTAAAAAGGGGGTCCTCGGAAGCCTTGATCTGTTCATGGATAAAGGGGAGATGGCTTGCGGCATTTTGCATACTATCCTGCTTGACGCGGAAAAGGGGATCGTCGTTACCCGAAAGACGGGAGATCATCTGGTAGACGTCTTTGGCGACAAAGGGGGGTGTATGGGAGAAGGAGAAACCCCGTGACATATCCAGGGACTCGGCGCGTATCCTGGCGGCGGTTTCGGCGTCGATATCCATCACCGCCAGCGTCTTTTCGACCTGGTTCAGGATGCAGCCGACGCAATCCTCACGGATGGTCATACGATCCAGCCGCCTCCGAGCATCTTCTTGTCCTCGTAAAAGACCGCCGCCTGCCCTTTGGCGACACCGAGCTCCGCGGGCTCTTCAAGGTAGATCGTGGCGTCACTCCCGTCGACGACGACACGGCACGGCAGTTTTTTGGTGCGGTAACGCAGTTTGACCATCGCATGGAACTCGTTGTTTTCGGGTGTAAAGAAGAGGTTGATATCCTTGATCTTCACCACCTCCTGGGTCAGCTCCTCTTTTTCACCGACGATGATCTGGTTCTTTTCGGGGATGATCTTATTGATAAAGAGGCGTTTTTTCAGTGTGGTCTCAAATCCGCGGCGCTGCCCGATCGTATAGTTCATATACCCTTTGTGCCGTCCGATCACTCTGCCGTCGCTGCTGAGGATGTCGCCGGGCTGGTCCACGTCGACATATTTTCGCAGGACGTCTTTGTAGTCGGTCTCCACGAAGCAGATCTCGCTGGACTCCCGCTGGGATGCGATGTCTTTAAGGGGTTCGATGTTGCGGATAAACTCCTTGATATCGTCCTTGACCTTGTTGCCGAGAGGAAAGATCAGGCGCTTAAGGACCTTGGGGTCAATATGGAAAAGAAAGTAGGTCTGGTCCTTCGAATCGTCTTCCGCCTCGTAGATAAACTGTCCGTCGGTATTGATATAGTGCCCGGTGGAGACGAGCTCACAGTTCAGTTCGTCCGCGATCTCCACGAACTTCCCGAACTTGATAAACTGGTTGCAGCGCCCGCACGGGTTGGGGGTCATGCCGTTGACATACGAGTTGACGAAAGGGTCGTATACCTTCTCTTTGAACGTCTCGGTGATATCGTAGATATGGTACTCGATGCCCAGGTACTCTGCGACGATCTTGACTTTACGGATATTCTCCTCGTGAAAGGCGTCGTTGTCGAACATCTTCATATAGACGCCGATCACCTCGTATCCCTCTTTTTTTAACTGGTACGCCGCAAAGGTCGAGTCGACCCCTCCCGAAAGCCCAAGAAGTACCCTCTGTCTCATTTCACCTTTCCTCTAAAAAGTCTTTGAGCCGGTGATAGATCGTCAGATCCGTCAGCTCTTCGTCTTCCAGCTCGTTCAGTTTGGCCTTGAGCTGGTCTTCGGTAAATTTAACGATCATCTCCAGATCGTCGGTCATTTTGATCAGATCAAAATCGTCCGGCGAGATCGTCCCCTCGCTCAGCATACTCGTTTTAATAAACTCCAGCATCGGCGCCCAGTAGTCTACGCCCACCAGGAATATCCCGATGGGGAAGATCTTTTTGGTCTGCACCAGCGTCAATGCTTCAAAAAGCTCGTCCATCGTCCCGAAACCGCCGGGGAAGATGATATAGGCCTGGGAATACTTCACCAGCATTACTTTCCGGGAGAAGAAGTAGTCAAACTGCATGTCCACATCGAGATAGTCGTTGGATTTCTGTTCGAACGGCAGGTCGATATTAAGTCCGATGGACTTCGCCTTCCCGCTTCGAAACGCCCCCTTGTTGGCCGCTTCCATGATCCCGTTGCTACCACCGGTAATGACGTTATAGCCGTGTTCGGCCATCATAAAGCCGAGCTCTTCGGCCATCTTGTAATATTTATTATCCGGTTTGGTCCGGGCGCTCCCGAACATCGTGACCGACGGTCCGATCTCCTTAAGTGCATCAAAGCCGTCGACAAAGTCGGCCATGATCTTAAATATACTCCACGGCTCTGTAAAATCCAGCTGCCGTCTGATGTTTACTACGCGTTTACTCACCTTATACCACCCTATTTCGAGATTGATTGTTGTTAAAAGCCTTTATATTTTCATAGATCCCATCCACCAGCTTTTCTCTGGCTTCCACGCTGGCCCAGGCAATATGGGGAGATATGAAGATATTATAACTTTTTTTTATTGCAAAAAGCTTATTCTGCGGCCTGGGAGGCTCACTGGCTAGCACATCCAGTCCGGCACCGCCGATGGTTCCCGCCTCGATCGCATCGGCCAGATCGGCTTCATTGACGATCCCGCCTCGCCCGAGGTTAAGCAGCAGGGCCGCAGGCTTCATCATCGCCAGCTGCTCTTTGGTGATCAGGTTCTCCGTTGCCCCATTAAGCGGCGCATGAATGGAGATGACGTCACAGCTTTTCAGCAGCTCCTCCAGTGAGAGCCGCGGGTAGGCCGCATCGCTGTTTTTCCCGCTGGTGGAGTAGTAGACGACTTCGGCACCGAAGGCCGTCGCGACTTCGGCGACCCGTCTTCCGATGCTCCCCAGGCCAATGATCCCCCACCGTCTGCCCGCGAGGTTATGAAACTCCCGGATATGATGAGTGAAGATCTCGCTCTTGACCCACTCGTTTTTGCCGTAGGCATCGTAATAGGCGTTGTGATGGGCCAGGTGGAAATAGATCGCAAAGGTCTGGGCGACGACACTCTCAGTCGAATACCCCGCGACGTTAGCCACCGCCACGCCCGCATCCCGGGCGGCTTCGAGATCGATATTGTTT
The DNA here is from genome assembly GCA_050297855.1 of Campylobacterales bacterium. GTDB lineage: Bacteria > Campylobacterota > Campylobacteria > Campylobacterales > SZUA-545 > SZUA-545. Next base: position 194,209 of record JBNKTC010000002.1, on the reverse strand, counting down.
ACCCCAGTAGCCGCCACACAGATAAGCTTCAGCCTGGACGCTCCGACCAGGACTTTCCTGTCTATGACTACTTTGTTGGTAACGACAATATCGGCATCCGCAACACGGTAGGCCGTCTCATCCGGAGCCGTCGTCTCATACACCTCGACCAGGCCGAAGTCCCCGAAACGGCTGATGTCAAGGGCGCCCAGCGTCGAAAAATCGAGAAAGACCACTTTCATCCGCACACCCTACAACAGCACCAGGGTCGCAAGGCCCAGAAACGTAAAAAACCCGACCACATCGGTCACCGTCGTCAGCAGTACCCCGCTGGCGACGGCCGGGTCGATGTTGATCTTTTTCAAAAAGAGCGGGATGCCCGCCCCGAAAAAGCCGGCAAAGAGCAGGTTGATAAAGATCGCCCCCGCCATGACGGCCCCCAGCATCGGCATCTGGAACCAGACATAGGCCAGGATCGTCGTCACGACCGAAAAGATCAGGCCGTTAAAGAGCGAGACGAGGATCTCTTTTCTGAGGATCTCCTTCGTATCGTCGAAGTCCACCTCCCCCAGGGCAAGCTGACGGACGACAACGGTCATCGTCTGGGTCCCGGCGATCCCGCCCATGGAGGCGACGATCGGCATCAGGACAGCCAGGGCCACAAGCTGGTTTATCGTCTCGGTAAAGGTACCGATAACAAGCGATGCGATCACCGCCGTCACCAGGTTGACCAAGAGCCAGTAGGCCCGGCTTTTTCCCGTTTCGAGAACGCTGTCTTCGAGCTCCTCCTCGACGTTGACGTTCGCCAGGGAGTAGATCTGGTCGGTGGCGTTCTCTTCGATGATGTCGTACATATCATCGGGGGTGATCCGGCCAAGGAGGTGGTTGAAGTTGTCCACCACGGGGACGACGGTCAGGTTGTACTTCTCGACGATATTGGAGACATCCTTGATATCGTCGTGGCTGTGGACCGAGATCGTCTCCTCCAGCTCATCCATGATATCCCGGAACGTCTTGTCAAAATCAATAATGATCAGGTCTTCTAAAGAGATGTGCCCCAGAAGCCGGTTCTCCCCGTCGACAATAAAGACATAGTGGATATTCTCCAGCTCCTCTTCGATCTTGAGACGCTTCAGCCGCTTCAGGGCCTCGGCGATCGTCTCGTCGATGCCCGCACTGAAGAGTTCCACCTGCATAAAAGAACCCGCCTGGTTCTCTTTATAGAGTTTCAGGCTCTTGACGTGCTCCTTGTGGTCCTCTTCCAGCTGGGAGATGACCTCTTTGGCCTTCTGGACGTCGTTCTCTTCGATCTTCTGGACCATATCGGTCGCATCGTCCGTGTCCATCTCGTTGACGACCCGGGCAAGGTCCTCGGCACTCATCTCCCTGGAGAGGTCATCCTGGTACTTGTCGGGAAGTTCGAGGAAAGTATCCCCCAAAATCTCCGGCGGCAGGGTGGTCAGGTAGTCGTAGAACTTCTCGCTGTCCTCTTTTTTGATCTCCGTCAGGATCTCGGCGATATCCGATTCGTGGAGGACGATCTCGGGCTCTTCACCCTTTTTGATCGCCTCGATATAAGCGTCGAGGATTTTTAGCTGATCATCCCGTTCGATATTTTCCATGCTGCCCTCCTAGAGTGCGGCCAGTTTCGCATAGGCATTGATAACGACCAGGACCGTGATCCCGGCAAAGAAGCCTGCCAGTACGTCATCGAGCATCACGCCCATGCCGCCTTTGACCTTCCGGTCCACCCGTCCGATAACGGAGGGCTTGTAGATATCATACAGGCGGAAAAAGAGAAAGCCGAGCAGGATACTGACCCAGTCAAAAGGTACCATCACCAGCACCAGCCAGATCCCGATCACCTCGTCGATAACGATCTCGCCGGGATCGTGGACCTCATGCTTCTTTTCGTACTTGTTCGCCTCCATCACCGCGATGACAAAAAGTGCCAGCGTCGCCGTAAAGAGCGTACTTTTAGGCAACAGCAAAAGCAGCCCGACACCCACGATCAGCCCCGCGATCGTCCCGACGGTCCCGGGGGCTTTGGGGGAGAGCCCCGTGTAAAAAAAGGTCAAGAAAAGTCGTTGAAAATCCATACGCTCCCCTTTACGTCAGCGAGCTGGTCTGATAAAGACGCATAAGCGAGAGGTAGAAGTCCTCTTCGCTGTGCTCCTCGATCAGGCCGCTACCCGGGATGAAGTCATAGTAGAGCTTGGGGATGTTCTTAAAGCGGTTGGGATGGAGCTTGGCCAGGATCATGGCCGAGATCTCTTTTCGCATCAGCACCGCCGGCGGCAGGATCCCCACCTTGAAAAGCTCCAGGATCGATTCGGAGTGGTAGGAGATGTGGTGATGCTGCCCGTGGGGGCAGGTGTTGGTCGTTACCAGCGTCTTGCACTCGTTGCAGTAGACGAACTCACTGACCGTCTCCACCTGCAGGTCGATTCCCACTAACTGGTCAAAGATCGTACTGATCTTCTTCTTCTCGTAGTGCATCCCGAGCCCCGCATGGTTCTGGCCGACGATAAACTTCGTACAGCCGAAGTTCTTGACGGCGATGGCGTTAAGGATCACCTCGTGCTTCCCGGCGAAGATGTAGGTATTTTCCAGGGGGACAACGACGATCTTCTCGCTGGGAAGGAAGTTCTTGATAAAGAAATCCACCATCGAACGGCGCAGGTCATAGGGGATAAAGTCATCCAGGTACGGTTTGGAGAGGAAAATCACCAGCAGGTCGCTCTTCTCCAGGGCCTGGCGGATCATCCGCTCATGTGCCCGGTGCAGCGGTCGGGCCGCCATGACGATCCCCGTCACATCCTTGGCTTCGAGGTTTTCGATCTTCTGGTTCACCTGGGCAATGGCGTCTTCGACGTCGCTGAATGCGATCGTATACTCCCCGCTGACGGCAAGCGACCCCAGACGCTTAAGGGTCTTCTCGATCCCGGGGTGGGACATATCCATGGTCTTATAGATGTTCTGGACCCGCTTGACCGGGTCGATGGGGAAGACTTCATCAACGGTCAGCTCGCCCTTTTTCTTCCCGTCACAGTGAAGCTCCAGCACATCCCCGGGCTTGGCACTTTCGAGCACCTCTTTGTTCCGTCGTCCGCTGGGAGCAAGCACAAAGGAGAAGGGAAAGGACTGGCCGTTCACCAATCCCGTCTCGTCCGCCTGGGCTGCGTCTTTGCTTCCCATCAGGCCGGTAACGGGCGTGAGGATTCCCAGTTTCGCCATGGAGAGCGTGGCGACCGCTTCGATATCGATATAGAGAATCTTATTTTTTTGCATTTTTCTTCACAATCCCGTATTTTTTTCGTTTCTCCCAAAGCGACTTGCGCGAAATTCCCAGTTTTTTGGATAGTTCGGTATCGGGGAACTTCTGCTGGTGGGTCAGCAGAACATGCTTGACATACTCCTCGATGCTGAGGATGTCCCCGTCGTCATAGGATTTGTGTTCGGTCTTGATCTCGTGGGTATTGATCCCCTCGACCTCTTCGTTGATGTCGTTCGAGCAGATCACCGCGTTTTTGTTCTGGACCATGTCCAGGACTTTGCTCTTCTCGGTCTTTTTGAGGCTGTGGAAATCGGTCAGGTAGAGGATCGCGTCCTTGGGAAGGTCGGCGACTTTGTCGAGGTTGGACGCTTTGAGCAGAGAGATGAACTCAAAGGGGACACCGCGCTTCTTGGCCAGGGAGTAGGCGAAGAAGTCAGCACTTTTTTGGTGATTGGTCTTGATCAGGAGCGGCAGCTCCTCTTTGGCCGGCATATCGAGCTTGATATTGGAAAAGGTGTAATCGATATAGCTGCTAAGCGTGCGGTTCTCCTCTTTGAGCTTGTGGAACATCTTGAAATGTTCGATCTTGCGGATCAGCTCTTCGATCATAAAGGGCTTGAGTATGTAGTCGCTGGCTCCGGCTTTAAGCGGTTTGGAGACCGTGTCGTTGTTGATGTACGACACCATCAGGATGATGATGGCGTCTTTGTACATGTCGATCACGGGATAGAAGTTCTGGTCGGAGATGTTCGTCGAAAGGAGTACGACATCAAAACTGTCCTCCCGCTCCGCCTCTTTCAGCGTACTGGCAAACTCGCACACGTACCCGATATCGATCAACTTGGCGGCAATGCTCTGCGCCAGGTATAGTTCATTCTCTACTATCAATACTCTCATGTTAACGTCCAATCAAAATATTTCAGGTTTGCTGTCGCCATGACCGCAACCCCCTCTTTCCGTCCTACGAAACCGAGCTTCTCGGTCGTCGTGGCTTTTATGTTCACCCGGAAGGGCGCGATACCCAGGACCCCGGCGATGGTCTGCTTCATCCGGGCCTTATAGGCACCCAGGCGCGGGGCCTGGGCGATGATCGTGATATCGACGTTGACGATATCAAAACCGTAACGGCTGACCCGCCGTACACACTCTTCTAAGAGAACCTTCGAATCGATGTCCTTAAACGTATCGTCCGTATCGGGGAAGAGCTCCCCGATATCACCGGCACCGGCAGCCCCAAGGATCGCATCGATCAGGGCATGGATCCCCACGTCCCCGTCGGAATGCGCCTTAAAACCGTAATCCACATCGTCGATCTCGACCCCGCAGAGCACCATTTTGCGTCCCGCTTCAAACGCGTGGACGTCAAATCCGTTGCCCACGAAGGTCTCTTTTGCCGGGGCCTGAAGGCACGGCAGCGAGGCAAGGTCGACGGCATAGGTAAGCTTGGCCGCCTGCTCCTGCCCCGCGACATAGACGACGTTACCGCCGTGGGCTTTGATCAGTGTGCTCTCGTCGGTATAGAGGGTCGTATCCTCCAGCGCCTTTTTTAAAAAAAGGGTGCGGGAGAGCTGGGGCGTCTGGATCCGTTTCACCTGGGTGCGGTCGATCCCTTCATCGCCGTAGACGACGGTATCGGAGACCCCCAGGTAGGGAACGACACACTCGGCCCCTTCGACCGATTCAAAAAGCCGCTCCATCAGGGCCGCATCGACGCATGCCCTGGCGACGTCCGTCACCAGCACATACTCGCTATCCACCGCCGCCGCTGCCGCCTTAAGGGAGAGCTGACGCTCCGCGCCGCCGGCGACGAGCGTGATCCCGTCCGCTTCCGTTACAAACTGTGCCGCATAGGCCAGGTCGTCCGGGTGTGCCGTCACAACACACTGCGCGAAGGGATACTCCGATTTCAGCTTCTGCGTTACGGCCAGCCAGAGGGGCAGTTCGCCCGAGCGCAGCCACTGTTTAGCCGCTTTTTTTTCAAACCGCGAAGAACTCCCCGCCGCCAAAATGATCAACGATACATCTATCGACACATGAACTCCTCGAAAGTGTTACCAAATTATACACTAGGCAATCTTTATTTACGAAAAAAAAGAAAGAAAAACTAATCAGACTATTTTTATCTTTTTTTGCTATATTTCCCGAAAGATTCCGTTGTAGCCGGTGAGAGCGGTACGACCGCACACCCCTCTTCCCACCCCGTCCCCGCAGTCGCCGAGACCCAAGGGAACGGCATGGTCAGAGGGGTTTTGCCGCATCGGGTTTACCCGGGCAAAAAGCTCTTTCATAGGTTTTTTGTGTTAGGTTACAACTTTCTTACACAGGTGCTCCCGAGCCTTCATGGCTCATTTAAAGCATCATCTGCCGTTCGCGGCAGGGGCAGCCGGAAAGAAAATCTTTTCGGTTTTTATTTACTCAAGGACTTATCATGCGAGCAGAATGGATAGAAAAACGTAAAAACGATCCGGTTAAGACTCAGATGTATTATGCGAAACAGGGCATCGTCACCGAAGAGATGGCGTATGTCGCCGAGGTGGAGGGGCTCGACCCCGAAACGATCCGGAGCGAGATCGCCCGCGGACGGCTGATCATCCCGGCCAATATCAACCACACCAACCTCAAGCCGATGGCGATCGGGATCGCCTCAAAGTGCAAGATCAACGCCAACATCGGGGCCTCCGCCCTGGCGTCCGATCCCCAGACCGAAGTGGAAAAGGTCGATGTCTGCCTCAAGTACGGGGCCGATACGATCATGGACCTCTCCACGGGCGGGAACCTGCACAATATCCGTAAGGCGGTCATCGCCCACTCCACCGTGCCGATCGGGACGGTGCCGATCTACCAGATCGTCGACGAGATCAAAAACCAGGATATCCTGAACCTCACGATCGACAAGATGCTTCAGACGATCGAAGAGCAGGCGCAGCAGGGCGTGAGCTATTTCACGATCCACGCCGGATTCCTGCTGGAGTTTATGCCCAAAGTCGCCAAACGGAAGATGGGGATCGTCAGCCGGGGCGGAAGCCTCATGGCATCCTGGATGATGCACCACCACCAGGAGAACCCCTTCTACCAGGCGTACGATGCAATCCTCGACATCTGCCGCAAATACGACGTTTCCCTCAGCCTCGGCGACTCCCTGCGACCGGGTTGTCTGGCCGATGCCAGCGACGAAGCGCAGCTTAGCGAACTCAAGATCCTGGGCGACCTGACACTCAGAGCGTGGGAGAAAGACGTCCAGGTGATGATCGAAGGACCGGGGCACGTACCGCTGAACCAGATCGAGTACAACATGAAACTCGAACGCACGCTCTGCCACGACGCACCGTTCTATATCCTGGGGCCGCTTGTCACCGACATCTCCCCTGGGTACGACCACATCTCCAGCGCCATCGGCGCGGCCGTGGGCGGATGGCAGGGGGCGAGTATGCTCTGCTACGTTACACCCAAAGAGCACCTGGGTCTGCCCAACCAGGAGGACGTCCGAAACGGGATCGTCGCCTACAAGATCGCGGCCCACGCCGCCGACATCGCACGGGGCCGCAAAGGTGCCAGAGACATCGACGACGCCATGAGCGACGCGCGCTATGCCTTTGACTGGAACAAGCAGTTCGAACTGGCCCTCGACCCCGACCGGGCACGGGAGTTCCACGACGAGACCCTGCCGCAGGATGTCTTTAAAGAGGCGGAGTTCTGCTCCATGTGCGGACCGAAATTCTGCTCCTACAAGATCACGCAAAATATCGTAGAACAGTTCGGGGAAAAATCCTCCGAACAAAGTGCAAGTTGATTTATAACGCTTCAGGAACGTGAAACTTTGCAGCGAAGCGAGGACAAAGTCCCTGAAGCTACGCTCACCGCTGTGGCACATGAAATTGCGCAACAATGTAAGCACAAAAGCTAGCCGTGCTTAGCACGGCAGATAAAAGAGATCAAAAGTCAAGGATACACAATGACACAAGAACTGATTAACGAACAACTGAAAACCGTTTTATACCCCGGATTCGAAAAGGACATCGTCACTTTCGGGTTCGTCAAGGATATCCAGACCGACGGGACCAACGCCACAATCACCGTCGACATCACGTCCAGCGCCCCGGAAGTAGCCCAGACGCTTAAAGATGAGATCGAACTCAAAGTCTCCAAACTGGGTGCCAACCAGGTGATCGTCAACATCAACGCACCCAAAGCACCGCGCGAGACATCCAGCCACGGCAAAAACATCGCCCCGCAGATCAAAAACTTCGTGATGGTCAGCTCCGGTAAAGGTGGTGTAGGTAAATCCACGACCACCGTCAACCTGGCGATCGCCGCGGCGATGCAGGGTAAAAAAGTGGGTATCCTCGATGCGGATATCTACGGACCGAACGTCCCGCGGATGCTCGGTATCCAAGGTCAGGCCCCGGAGATCGAAGGGAACAAAGCCAAGCCGATCGTAGCCTACGGCCTCGAAGCGATGAGTATGGGAAGCCTGATCGAAGAGGGCCAGTCCCTTATCTGGCGGGGCCCGATGATCATGAAGGCGATCGAGCAGTTCTTTAAAGACATCCTCTGGAGCGAACTGGATATCCTCTTTATCGACATGCCTCCGGGTACGGGTGATGCGCAGATCTCCCTGGCTCAAAGCGTCCCGGTCACAGCCGGCGTCATGGTCTCCACACCCCAAACCGTTGCCCTGGACGATGCGGTCCGCGGTATGGACATGTTCGAAAAACTCAACATCCCGATCGCGGGTGTCGTCGAGAACATGAGCGGCTTTATCTGCCCGGATACGGGTAAAGAGTATGACATCTTCGGCAAAGGGACAACGGACGAGATGGCCAAGAAATACAACACTTCCGTACTGGCCGAGATCCCTATCGAACCGGCGATCCGCGAAGGCGGCGACGAAGGAAAACCGATCACATTCGCCAATCCGTCCAGTGAGAGTGCGAAGCGCTACATGCAGGCAGCCGACTCCCTCATCAAAAAACTCGATGAGATCAACGACGAAGGCGGCGTGGACAACGCGTCCATCCAGCCGACAATGGGCGTCAACGGCGCACCGTCCGCCTGCTCCACGGCAGCAGCGGCACAGCAGCCCAAACAAGACGACGGTCACTGCGGCAGCGGCAGCTGCGGCTGCGGCCACTAAAGACCACCTCCAGGCAGCGGGAAGAGACTTCCCGTCTGCGCTTCTCCCGCCAATTACCTTCCATTTGCTATAATATATCACTTTAACAAGAACCGAGAGAAATATCTAAATGACACAGATCGAAGTATTAGCACAAGAGAAAATTCTGATTATCGACGGGGCGATGGGGACCCAGATCCAGGCCCTTGATATCCCCGACTCCGCCTGGGAGGGCAACCAGGGGTGTAACGAACTCCTCAACGAGACCCTTTCCGATGCGATCAAAGAGATCCACCGCGACTACCTGCGCGCCGGTGCCGACATCATCAAGACCAACACCTTCGGTTCCATGCCGTGGGTACTGGACGAGTACGGCCTGGGTAAACACGCGTATAAAAATGCCCTGGCCGGAGCCAAGATCGCCAAGGAGGCGTGCGAGGAGTTCTCCACACACGAGAAGCCCCGCTTTGCCGCCGGGGCCATCGGGCCGGGGACCAAGCTCCCCTCCCTCGGACACATCGAATACCCCCTCATGTACACAGGTTACAAGATCACCGTCCAGGGCCTTATCGAAGGCGGTGTAGACATGTTCCTGCTGGAGACCTGCCAGGACCCCCTCCAGATCAAAGCGGCGCTCCACGCCTGCTTCGATGCGATGAACGAGGCGGGCGTCAGCCTGCCGGTCATGGTCTCCGTGACGATGGAGCTAAGCGGCTCCATGCTGATCGGGACCGACGCCGCGACGATCGCGACGATCATGGAGCCCTTTGATATCTTCTCCCTCGGGTTTAACTGCGGAACGGGCCCCGTGGAGGTCAAGCAGCACGTCCTGACCCTTTCCGAGCTGTGGGACCGCCCCATCTCCGTCCACGCCAATGCGGGTCTTCCCCAGAACGTCGGCGGCCACACGGTCTATCCGATGGGGCCCGAGGAGTTTGCCAAGCTGGAGTCGGAATTCGCCGCCATCGACGGGGTAACGATCCTGGGCGGCTGCTGCGGAACGACGCCTGAGCACATCGCCGCCGTAGCCAAAGCGGTCGAAGGGATCGCGCCCAAAAAACCCAAGGGCTCCCACCCGCCCTCCATCGCTTCCCTCTTCCAGGCGACAGCACTCAAGCAGGAACCCTCCCCTTTCCTCATCGGGGAACGTGCCAACGCCACCGGTTCCAAGGCGTTCCGCGAACTGCTTCTGGCCGAAGACTACGACGCCATTGTCAGTGTCGGGCAGGAGCAGGTACGTGCCGGGGCCCACGGCCTGGATGTGAGCGTCGGCTTTGCCGGACGCGACGAGACCAAGGACATGCACGAGGTGATGAGCCGCTATACCCAGAAGATCCAGCTGCCGCTCATGCCCGACTCCACCCAGATCCCGGCCCTGGAAGCTGCTCTCATGCACATCGGGGGCAAACCGATCATCAACTCCGTCAACCTTGAAGACGGGATCGAAAAGTTCGACGAGATCTGCCAGCTGGCGAAACGCTGGGGGACCTCCCTTGTCTGCCTGACAATCGACGAAGAGGGGATGGCCAAGACCAAAGAGCGCAAAGTCGAGATCGCCGAGCGCATCTACGAACGTGCCACGAAGCACCACGGCCTCAAGGGAAGCGACCTGGTCTTCGACCTGCTGACCTTTACCGTAGGAAGCGGTGATGAAGAGTACTGGACGGCGGCCATCGAGACGATCGAGGCGATCCGCGAAGTGCGCACAAGGCACCCCGAAGTGGGCGCGGTACTGGGGGTCTCCAACATCTCCTTCGGCCTGGCCAAAGAGGCGCGCTTCTATCTCAACTCGGTCTTCGTCCACCACTGCATCGAGGCGGGGCTGACGATGGCGATCGTCAACGTCAAGCACACCCTCCCGATGCACAAGATCAGCAATGAAGACCGCAAGTTCTGTGAAGACCTGCTCTTTAACAAACGGGAAGCGGGTGATCCCCTCTTCCGCTTTATCGAGCACTTCAAATACAAAGAGGGCGAGGTCGCTACGGGTGCAAGCGATGAAGAGTACAAAGCCCTGCCCACAAACGAGAAGATCGCCAAACTCCTCATCGACGGCGACAAGGAGCGGATGCTGCCGCTGCTGGAGACGGCCAAGGACGAGATCGAAGCGGAGACGATCGTCAACGAGATCCTGATCGAAGCGATGAAGGTGGTGGGCGAGCTCTTCGGCTCGGGCCAGATGCAGCTGCCGTTTGTCCTCCAGTCGGCGGAGGTGATGAAGGCCAGTGTGGATTACCTCAATCCCTTCCTGCCCAAAAAAGAGGGCTCGGGGGAGAAGACGACGATTGTTCTCGGAACCGTCAAGGGCGACGTCCACGACGTGGGGAAAAACCTCGTGGATATCATCCTGACCAACAATGGATTCCGGGTAATCAATATCGGGATCAAGGCCGACCTGGAGTCCTTTGTCGAAGCCGTCAAAGAGCACAATGCCGACGCCGTCGGTATGAGCGGCCTGCTGGTCAAATCGACCCTGGTGATGAAAGAGAACCTTATGGCCCTCAAAGAACGCGGCATCGACGTCCCCGTCCTTCTGGGCGGGGCGGCACTGACCACCAGCTTTATCGAGGAGCACTGCCGTACCAACTACGACGGCCCGGTCTTCTACTGTAAAGACGCCTTCGATGGGATCACCGCCATGGGCCGCATCGAGAAGAAGAACTTCGACGTGGACCTCCACCCGGCCAAAGCGGTTGCGGAAGAAGAGGTGGCCGAAGAGAGGGTGATCGAGGAGATCCCCTATGACAAGGTCACCCTGCCGGGTCTGGGACACGACTTCACCCCGCCGTTCTGGGGCAAGCGGGAGTTTACGGAGTTCGATCCCGAGCTGGCCTTTGAATGGATCAACCACCGGCTGCTTTTCAAACAGCGCTGGGGATACAAGTCCAAGGGACAGAAAGAGAGCTATGAAAAGCAGCTCCAGGAAGTGATCCTGCCCAACTACAACCGGCTTAAAAAGCAGTTTTTGGAAGAGGGACTCTTCCGGCCCAAGGTCATCTACGGCTACTTCCCGTGCCGCGCGGATGACAACTCCCTGGTGGTCTTTGATCCCAGCGAAGGGTGGACAAGCACGGAGGATATCAACCGCGAACCGCTGGCCGAGACCATCGGCCGGGCCAAGGAGATCTTCACCTTCCCGCGCCAGCAGAAAGCCCCCCACCGGGCACTCAGCGACTACTTCCACCACGACCGCCACGACGTTCTACCGTTGACGCTGGTGAGTGCGGGAAGCAAACTCAGCGAATACGAACAGGAGCTCTTTAAAGCCGGAAAATATACGGAGTACTACCTGGTCCACGGCCTTGGGGTCGAGCTGGCGGAAGCACTGGCGGAGATCATCCACAAAAGAATCCGCGCAGAACTTGGGATCAGCACCAAGGAGAAGAGCGACCGGCTGGATGACGTGACGATGAAAGGGTACCAGGGGGCGCGCTACTCCTTCGGCTACCCCGCCTGCCCGGACCTGGAGCTGAACCGTCCGCTCTTTAGGCTGCTAGAGGGTGAGAAGTACGGCATCACCCTTTCCGAGACGTGCCAGATCGATCCCGAACAGTCCACCTCTGCCCTCGTCGTCCCCAACAAAGACGCGATGTACTACAACATCTAAGGGATACTCATGACGGAGGCGATCACACAGTACCGGGAACGTATCGAACAGGCACTGAGAAAACTGTCTTCCCTCCCGGCCCACCGACTCGACAGCGATACCGCCCTTTTAAAAAAGGCCTTTGACATCGCCTACGACGAAGGGCTCTTCCGCCTCTTCGAGTACGGCCCCACCCTCCAGGAGAAGCTTAAGTACGAACTCTTCTGCGCCCTCCCCGCCTACTCGGGAAGCCTCGCCTTCCTCGCCGTCCAGATCCTGGCGGGGAACAAGATCATGGGAAGCAACGACTTCGTGCAAAAGGAGGCTTACTACGAAAAGAAGTGCGGCATCGCCATCAACCACCTCCGCGCCCCCGTCACCGTCGTCGACGCGACGCGTACTGATAACGGCTACGCCCTAAGCGGTACCCTCACCTGGGCCAGCGGATACGGGATATTCGACCACTTGGTCGTGGGCTTCCACCACAAGGGAATGGAAATGGAAGCCATCGTCCCCTTCAGAGCCCAAAAAGGGATGACCATCGCCGAATCGGCGGAGACGTTCGTGGGGGAGAGCATGAATACGGTCAATATCGACCTGAAAGATTATGAAGTTCCCGAAGCGGACATCATCTCCTCCAAACCCATCGGCAACTACACCAAGGCCAAGTCGATCTCCAAGACCGTCCACTACGCCATGTACGGCATCGGCCTGGGAGCCGTCGACGCCCTGGAAGATACGGAAATCAAGGCAGCCGCAGCCGAACGCCTCGAAGCGGTCAGGGATACCTTCATGCAGACCAGCGACGGCATGATAATGGACCGCCTCCGCATCGACCTCTTCACCCTTGTGCGGGACATCACCACGACCGGCATGATCGTTAAAGGCGGCTCCTCCATCCTGGCCGAACGCGCCCTCCAGCGCTACTACCGCGAGCTGATCATGTTCAACTCCAACGGCCTCAACGACACGATCAAAGGCCTCTTCAAGGACCACTTCCTAAAAGGCTGAACATGGACCAAAGAATCGAACTCATCCAAGCCGACATCACGACCCTGAAGGTCGACGCCATCGTCAACGCCGCCAACAACTCGCTGCTCGGAGGCGGAGGCGTAGACGGTGCCATCCACCGCGCCGCCGGCCCCGAACTCCTCGAATACAACCGGGGCCTAGGCGGCTGCGAAACCGGCCAGGCCAAACTAACCCCCGGTTTCAACCTCCCCGCACACTACATCATCCACACCGTCGGCCCCGTCTACCACGGCGGCACCCACGGCGAACCCCAGCTCCTTGCCGACTGCTACCAAAACAGCCTCCGACTTGCCGCAGAGAACAACATAAAAACCATCGCCTTCCCGGCTATCAGCAGTGGCATCTACGGCTATCCTCTGGAAGAGGCCACGCAGATCGCAGTAGATACGGTAAAAAGCTTTTTAAAAACAAACGATACGATCACAAAGGTTTACTTCGTCTGCCACAGTGAACACTCTTATAATGCATATAGTCGGGATTTAAATAAGTAAGTGTAAATAGAAAAGATAATTGGGAGAAGAGTGGGTTCAAAAGAACCCACAAAAAAGTGTTAGATGTCTTGGTGCATCATTTTGTCGAAGCTACCGTAGTAAATCGCCTCTAGCTCCTCACTCTCGATACTGATACTGTTAAGCATAAAGTCCTTAGCCGCGACCTGGCCGATGTTCTCACAGCTCAGCCCCGTACCTTTGGCAAACTTCTCGAACGCCTTGACGTTCTCAGGCGTCACCTCGACGATCGCCCGTGAAAGGCTCTCGGCAAAGACGATCCGCTCGTCGTCGATCGGCATGACGCCTTCAAATCCGAGTCCCGCGGAGACGGCCATCTTGGCCAGGGCTACGGCGACCCCGCCGACGCTGACGTCGTGGGCGGAAGCGAGGAGGTTTTTGTTGTTGGCTTCGATAACGAAGTCCCAGAGTGCCAGCTCTTTCTCATAATCGAGCCGCGGCATGTTTCCGGCTACCTTGTTGCCAAAGACTTTCATGTAGAGGCTTCCGCCGAACTCGAAGCCCGTTTCGCCGATCAGGTAGACGCTGTTGCCTTCTGCTTTAAAGTCAGCTGTGAGGATATTTTCGTTGTCGTCGTGGACACCGACCATCGCGATAGACGGGGTCGGGAATACGCTGACACCGTTGGTCTCGTTGTAGAGGGAGACGTTCCCGCTGACGACCGGTGTCGTCAGCTCTTTACACGCCTCTTTGATCCCCTCGCAGCCCTGGGCGAACTGCCACATCACTTCCGGGTTCTCCGGGTTACCGTAGTTGAGGCAGTCGGTGATCGCCAGCGGTCTGGCACCGCTCATGGCGACGTTACGTCCCGACTCGGCGACGGCCGCAGCCGCACCCATCTTCGGATCGATGTAGCACTGGCGCGGGTTACAGTCGACGCTCATAGCGATCGCTTTTTTGCTGTCTTTAAGGCGGATGACGCCTGCATCGCTTTTGCCGATGCGTGTAACGGAGTTGTTCTGGATCGTGGAGTCGTACTGCTCGTAGATCCACGCCTTGTCCGCCACTTCCGGGTGGGCCAGGAGGGCTTTGAGGGCGTCGGTCGGTGTCGGCGCGTCGATATCGTCGATCGTGACCCCTTTGATCTCATCAAGGTAAGCCGGTTTTTGCGTCGGTCGGTCGTACATCGGCGCTTCGTCCGTGATCGGCGCGATCGGCATATCGGCGACTTTTTCGCCGTGCCATGTCAGCTCCATGCGGCCCGTGTCGGTCACCTCACCGATGACCGCCGCTTCCAGTTCGTATTTTTTGAAGATATCAAGGACTTTCTCTTCGAATCCGGCTTTGGCGCAGATCAGCATCCGCTCCTGGGATTCGGAGAGCATGAACTCGTACGGTACCATCCCCTCTTCACGGGCAGGCACTTTGTCCAGGTGCATGATCATCCCGCTGCCGGAGCTGCTTGCCATCTCGAAGGAGGAGCTGGTAAGACCCGCGGCACCCATATCCTGGATCCCGACGATGTAGTCCTCTTTAAAGAGCTCCAGGCACGCTTCCATGAGCAGTTTTTCCGTAAACGGGTCACCCACCTGGACCGTCGGCCGTTTGCTTTCGCTCTCGTCGTCAAAGCTGTCGGAGCTCATAACCGCCCCACCCAGACCGTCACGGCCCGTCTTGCTTCCGACGTAGATGACCGGGTTGCCCACCCCTTCACTCCGTGCATAGAAGATCTTGTCTTTAGGCGCAAGTCCCAGGTTGAAGGCGTTGACAAGGATGTTGCCGTTGTAGCACTCGTCGAATGTCGTTTCGCCGCCGACCATCGGGACCCCGATACAGTTTCCGTAGAAGCTGATCCCTTCGACGACGCCGCGGACGAGGTGGCGGTGGAGGCGTCCCATCTCGGAGTCTTCCTGGGCGGCACCGAAGCGCAGGGAGTTCATGTTGGCAACCGGTCGGGCCCCCATGGTGAAGATGTCCCGGAGGATCCCGCCGACACCCGTCGCGGCACCCTGGACCGGCTCGATAAAGCTCGGGTGGTTGTGGCTCTCCATCTTGAATACGGCAGCGATCCCGTCACCCACATCGATGACCCCGGCATTTTCACCCGGTCCCTGGATGACCCACGGGGCTTTTGTCGGGAAACCGTTGAGGTATTTTTTACTGGATTTGTAGCTGCAGTGTTCGCTCCACATCGCGGAGAAGATCCCGATCTCGACCAGGTTGGGTTCGCGATCCAGGATCTTCTTGATGTGTTCGTATTCATCCATGCTGAGTTTATGGTTAGCCAAAACTTCCGTTAAATTTTCCACCTATTCTCCTTTGGTTACGTAGAAGGTTATGATTCTTTTTATTTGCCCAGACAAAAATTCCCGAACATCTCATCGAGCATCTGAGAGTGTTCGTAGGGCCGTGAAATGGCACTGATGTGCCCGATGGCCTCGTTAATATAAAAACTGAATATCTCCAGTTCACCCCGCCGAAGCGGGTCGACGGAACCGTCGATGGAGTCGATCGTCTTCTCCACCATATCGATCTGGCGCTTGGAGATGAGGATCTGCTCGCTGCTGTCATGCAACCCGTCAAGAATCGTGACGATGGCACTTTTGAGCGAATCGATCTCTCCTTTGCACGAGATTTTGACGGTCTCAAAACCCTTCAGCTTCGTCTCATCGAATGCAGACGGCAGGTCGGTCTTGTTGAGGGCGACGACCAGGGGCTTCTCTTCGCCCGCCTTTTTCAGCAGGCCGAGGATCTCCTCGTCGTTGGCATCGCACGCCCGTGAACTGTCAAAAAGTCCTATAATTATATCAGACTCTTCTATCATTTTTTTTGAGTAGCCGATACCGATGGATTCGATGGCATCATCAGAGTGCCGGATGCCTGCCGTGTCGACGATTCGGATCGTGTGGGTACCCAGGATGATGTTCTCTTCGATCGTATCGCGGGTCGTCCCCTCGATGTCGCTCACGATCGCCCGTTCAAAGGCCAGAAGGGCATTCAGCAGGGAGCTTTTACCGACGTTGGGTTTGCCCACGATCGCCACCTTGTAACCGGTAAAGAAGCCGTCGCGGTTGCGGCTGGACTCCTTGGTCTTCACAAGGCCTTTCTTTAGCTCCATGAGGGAGTTTTCCAGGGACTGAAGCAGGTCGTCGGGAAGCTCTTCGTCGGCGTAGTCGATCATTACCTCCGAATGGGCCAGGATACGCACCAGCTCGTCACGCTGCGCATCGACAAACGCCTTGAGGTCCCCTTTGAGCTGCTTGGCAAGAAGGCGTGCGCTCTCCTTGCTCTTGGCGTCGATCAGCTTGGCGATCGCTTCGGCCTTGGTGAGGTCGATCTTGCCGTTAAAAAAGGCACGTTTGCTGAACTCGCCCGCTTCGGCGGCACGGGCACCCCGGGCCAGGAGTTCGTCAATGAGCAGCATCGCCACGGCATCCCCGCCGTGGAGCTGGAACTCGACGATATCCTCGCCCGTAAAACTCTTCGGATTTTCAAAATAGATCACCAGCGCTTCGTCAATCAATTCGCCGTCACGGTCTTTAAGGGTCGTCAGAGTCGCCATGCGGGGCGTAAAGTTCTCTTTGCGGGAAACGGCTTTGGCGATAGGGAGGGCGTCGGGACCGCTGAGGCGCACGATGGCGATAGCCCCCCTGCCCCGGCTGGTGGCAAGGGCGGCGATGGTGTCGTGTGTCATTGTCGGTTGGCGAATTCGTTTACGATGATGTACTTCTCGCCGATGGAGTTGTTGCGGATGGCGACATACTTGTCGGGGAAGGTGGCACGCAGCTCTTTAAGGGCGATCTGGACCAGGACGCCGTCAAGGGGTTTGGTCTGGCCTTTGCCGTACTTGACGATGTTGGCTTTGATCGGCTCGAGGTATTTGCGGATCTGCTCCTCCTGGTTCTGGAGGAACTCGGCGATCTCAAGGCGCAGCAGCATGTTGTATTTGGGGTTGATCCAGTTAAAGAGCATATAGGAGAGGGCTTTATAGCGGTACCCCTCTTTCCCGATCAGCAGGGCGGCATCGGCGCCATCGAACTTGATCTTGATCGTCTTCTCGTCATAGAAGTCGACCTCCGTCACGGCGATGTCGAAGCAGCTGTGGGAGAAGAGCTCTTTGATGTCGTATTCGATGGCATCCAGGATTGCCGGGTCGCCGTTCCCTTTATTGAAGCTGTTGACGATGTCATCGGTGATACGGTGATTGCGGCGCTCTTTTTTGCTTGGTGAATCATCGCCGGGAGCCAGGGCTTCCTCTTTGGGACGGGCATCGCGTTTTTCATCGCGCTGTCTCGGCTTGGGGCTGTTTTTGCGCCGGGGCTGGGATTCGTTTTTAAATGATTGTTTGCACTTGGCAATAATGATAGCGTTTTTTTTAAAGAGGCCCAGAAACCCCCGGGAGGAGTTCTGGACGATTTCAAAATCGAGGTCGGTTATGGAGCAACCGAGTTCTTCGGTCGCTTTTGTATAGGCATCCTGAAGCGTCGGAGCCTCAATCTTTTTCATGTCTTTCTACCTTCGCACTTTCGAGTCGTTTATTAATAATGAACTGCTGTAGTATAGACAATAAATTATTAACAAACCAGTAAAGAACCAGACCCGCAGGGAAAGTCAGGAAGAAGAAGGTAAAGATCAGCGGAAGGAATTTAAAGACCTTCTCCTGCATCGGATCGGTAAAGTTTGAAGGTGTGATCTTCTGCTGGAAGTACATGGAGATACCCATCAGGACAGGCATGACGTAGTACGGATCCATCAGGGAGAGGTCGGTGATATAGAACCACTCGGCCCCTTTGAGCTCGATCGCATTGACCAAAACACGGTAGATAGCAAAAAATACCGGGATCTGCAGCAGGAAGGGCAGACAGCCGCCCAGCGGGTTTGCCCCGTGTTTTTTATACAGGTCCATCATGTGCGACTGCAGTTTTTGCGGGTCGCCTTTATATTTGCGCTGGAGTTCTTTGATCTTGGGTGCCAGCTCTTTGAGCTTGTGCATGGAGATCATCCCCTTGGCACTGAGTGGGAAGAGGATCAGGCGTACGACGATCGTCAGGATGACGATAGACCATCCCCAGTTGCCCGTAAAGCCGTGCAGGAAGTCGAGGAATGTAAAGAGCGGTGCCGCCATAAACGTAAAGATACCGTACTCGACGACATCGACAAGGGCGGGGTCGATCCCTTTCAGGACACTGACGTATTTTGGCCCGATATAACCGCTGAATGCGAACTCGGGAGCCCCTTTGACAAAGCCGAGGGGATCATCCTCGCCGACTTTATTGACCCAGATGTCGAAGCTGTTGTTATAGAAGAAGGTCGCGTAGTATCGGTCAAAGGAGGAGATGATCTTGGCATCGCGGTAGGACTCGTATCCCGTCGCATCGCCGTCTTCGATGATCTCGATCGTATCGTCAAACTGCTTGACCAAAAGGCCGTGGATCGACATCATGTCCACTTCCACGGAAGGTCGGAAACCGTGGGTGATAAAGTATTCTACCGGCTTGGAAAGGGTTATTTTCAGGTCATAGTGGCCGTCGGGGTAAAAGGTAAACACTTTGTTGACAGTCAGGGTGCTCAGTTTCTGCGTCAGATGCAGTGTTTTGGAAGTTTCCGTCGCATCGACCTCTGCCAGGTCTGCGGTGTAGGAAGTTTTAAACGCTTCGTCGTTGACAGCCGCATCGGAGAAACGGATCTCCAGCGGCTTGGTCACCTGGTCGTTAAAGAGTTTGAGGCCCTCATGCGCTTCGTCCAGGAACTGCGCCTCTTTGAGTGTCACCTGCGCAACGCGGCCCAGGGCGTCGATATTCCATACCGTATTGTTAAATTTTACCGTTGTCAGTATCGTTGTAGACTCTGATGATACGGGTGCTGCCGCTTTCTGCTCGGATGCCGGTGCCGTCTCTTGTGCCGATGCGTCAGCTGTTACGGGTGCGCTGTTGGCCTGGGTAGCTTGCGTTTGTGCCGATGCCGGAGTGACTGTCTTGGGAGCATAGAAAGAGTCGAAGATAATAAAAAACAAAAAGGAGATGACTGTCGCCAGGATGACTCTGGCCTGAATACTTAATTTATCTAGCAAGTGTTACCTTTTTATGGTGTTGAGCCGTTTCATGGAAAAGAGGAACGCGTCCCTTAGCTTTGAGAAATCCTCCTGGACTATAGGATTTTTTGCAACAAAAATATAAACGCCAGTAACAAAGGATGTCTCAAATTCGCTAAAAAGCGCCCGCATGCGCCGCTTCGCCCGGTTGCGTTTTACCGCATTTCCTACTTTTTTTGAGGCTATAAATCCTACCCCGTGGATCTCGCCCGGGAGGTAAAAGCATACGAAATAGGGTGTATGCCACGACTTTCCGTCGTTAAAAGCTTTCTTAAAAAGCCTGTTTTCGTTTAACGTCTGAAACGTGACTATAGCAGAGCCTTACTTATACAGCCAGGCTTTTTCTACCTCGTGCACGTCGTCTGTTGATCAGTTTTCTACCGCTTTTAGTCGCCATTCTGGCACGGAACCCGTGTGTTCTTTTTCTGCTGATTTTTGATGGTTGATACGTTCGTTTCATTCCCGTTCGTCCTTAGTTTAGTTTTATTCAAGTGTGGAATTTTATCTTTTTTAGTTAAAAAACGGGTTAAGCGGGTACGTTTCCCGCTTCTCTTAAAGATAAGGCGTTTCAGCGGACGATATCCACGGCCTCCTCAAAACGGAAGCAGGAACCTTTTCCCGCTACCTTGACCAGGTGCATCGGGGAATAGGGAATGCCGTAAAACGGGCTCGTCTCGGCAAACTCCTTGACCTTGACCTCTACCTGGGTACACTCTTTCCCTTCTTCCAGCGCGACGATATGGATATCATCTCCGCCGTAAGCCCCCAGCACCGTCTCATGCGCAAAATCGATCGAATCGGCCAGTTCTGTTTCGATTTTGGGATAAAAGCGGTGTAGTTCATCGGCATTGCGGATAATCTTAAAAACCTTCTCCGCCTTCTTTACGCCTGAAACCCCGGTCTGGATAATCGTCTGGAAAGCGATCGTATGTGGAGCCTTTTCGGATTCGGATTGCGTCATACTTTTTTCCGTATCACAGCCGAGCAGCATCAAGCCGGCCAGGAACAGCGGGATAATTTCTCTCATTTTTAGACCCCTGTGTTGATTGTTCAGAAAGTATATACCGGTAGCGTTGCAGATACATTACGATATAACAATTTTCTAATTTTTGTGTGAAAAAATCATGAATATCATTTCTTTGGGCTTTTTTGAATACAATTCCTTACAAAACGTAACGCCTGGAGATTTAATGGACGCTTTCGAATCGCTTATCGCCGCCCTTTCATCCTTTATCTGGGGGGCACCCGTGCTGGTTCTGCTGGTGGGGACCGGCCTCTTTCTGACCATCCGCCTGAAGGGGCTGCAGTTCCGTGCCCTCGGACATGCACTGAGACTCATCTTCAAACAGGAAGACGGGGCAGAAGGGGACATCTCCCACTTCGCCGCCCTGATGACGGCACTGGCCGCAACGGTGGGGATCGGGAACATCGTCGGAGTCGCCACGGCCATCACGCTGGGCGGCCCCGGGGCGGTCTTCTGGATGTGGGTCATCGGGCTTATCGGGATGGCGACCAAATACTCCGAGGCGATCCTGGCAGTCAAATACCGTCAGGAAGGCGAATACGGCATGAAGGGCGGGCCGATGTACTACCTCACCTATGGTGCCGGACTCCCCCGGCTGGGGATCGCCTTTGCGGTCTTTACCGCCGTTGCATCATTCGGCATCGGGAATATGACCCAGTCCAACGCCGTCGCCTCGGTACTGGGGACCGCCTTTTCCGTCCCCGACTGGGCCGCGGGCCTGGCCATGCTGCTCCTCTCTGGGCTCGTAATCCTGGGTGGGATCAAATCCATCGCCCGGGTCACCTCCATCCTGGTACCGTTTATGATCCTGATCTATTTTGTCGCTGCCCTGGTGATTATCCTGCTCAATCTGGACCGTGTCGGCGACGCCCTGGGGCTCATCTTCCACCACGCCTTCGCCCCGATCGCCGCGGGCGGCGGCTTTGCAGGGGCAACGGTGGCCGCCGCTATCCGTTACGGGGTGGCCCGCGGGGTCTTCTCCAACGAATCGGGTCTGGGCTCCTCCCCCATCGCCGCCGCGGCCGCCAAGACCAATATCCCGGCCAAACAGGCACTGGTAAGCATGACCCAGACCTTTATCGACACCCTGGTCGTCTGTACGATGACCGCCCTGGTGATCCTCATGGCTCCCGAGTGGCGCACCGGCGTCTCCGCGGGGGAGCTGACATTCCAGAGCTTCAGCTTCTTCCTGGGTGAGGCGGGCGGTTACGTCGTCATCGCCGCCACGGTACTGTTTGCCTACTCCACGCTGCTGGGGTGGAGCTACTACGGCGAAAAAGCGGTGGAGTTCCTTTTCGGCGAAAAGAGCATCCAGCTCTACCGCCTCGTTTTCGTCCTGGCGATCATGGTCGGGGCTGTATCCAAACTGGAGCTGGTCTGGAATATCTCCGACCTCTTTAACGGCCTCATGATCATCCCCAACCTGATCGGGCTTCTGATGCTGCACAGGATCATCGTCAGCGAGACCGACCGCTATTTTGACGGACTGAAGTAACCGGCATATGCTCGAAACCGTTCTGCAGATCCTGCTCTACCTCGTACTGGGCTACCTGCTGCGCCTCGTCGTCGGGGACCGGTCCAAACCCCTGATCGACCTGGTCCTCTACGTCGTTTTCCCCGCCGTTATCCTCAGCAAGGTCCCCCATATGGAAGCGGGGGGCGATATCCTCTTTGTCTCCCTGGCCGCGATGCTTCTGCTGCCGTTCTCCATGGGGGCGGCCTACGTCATCGCCCGGAAAATGGGGGCGGACCGTGCCACGACGGCCACGCTGATGATGGTCTCGGGTCTGGGGAATACGTCGTTTGTCGGCTTTCCGTATGTGAAGGGTCTGTTGGGGAGTGACGCCCTGGGGTATGCGGTGATCTACGATACGGTCGCGGGCTTTTTGCCACTGATCCTGATCGGCACCGTGATCGTGACCTGGGGAGCGGAGAAAAAGGTCTCCTTCGTCAATGTGGGCCGGGACCTGTTCAGCTTCCCGCCCTTTCTCGTCTTCATCGCCGCCCTGCTCGTCCCGGCGGATTTTTTCCCGGCTGCTGCGGACGATGTCTTCGGTTTTTTCGAAACGGTCCTGACACCCATGACGATCCTGGCGGTAGGGATGCGCGTCGATATCTCCAGGCTGCGGAGCGACCTGAAGCTGCCGATGATCGCGTTGGGGCTTAAGATGGCACTCCAACCGCTGCTGCTCTTTGGCATCATCGCCTGCTGTTTTGACCCCGCTGCCCTTTCCTACGGCACCTTTATCCTGGAATCGGCCATGCCGCCGATGGTCATGGCGGCGGTCTTTGCGATCAACGCGGGGCTTCGGGCGGACCTGGCGGTCAATGCCGTAGTCCTGGGGATCGCGGTCAGTTTTGTAACCGTTCCCCTATTTTACCTTCTGCTGGGCGTTTAGCCGATACGGGAGACGATCGTCTCCCCTTCCGCGTCAAAGGTGATCGTATCGCCGTTTGATATCTCGTCCCGCAGGATACGTTCGGCCAGTTCGTCCTCGATCGTATCGTAGATCGCCCGTTTGAGCGGTCTGGCACCGTAGAGCGGATCGTACCCGATCTTGCCGAGCTCTTTTTTGGCCGCTTCGGTCACGTTGATCGTGATCTCCCGCTCCGCCACCTTCTCGCGGATCTCGTTGACGAAGTTGTCCACGATGGCCGTGATCTGCTCCAGACCCAGCGGGTTGAAGATCACCACATCGTCCAGTCGGTTGAGGAACTCGGGGCGGAAGTTGGCCTTGAGCTGGTCCCACACCTTCTTGTCGCGGTGCTCTTTGTCATCCGTCTCCATAATATCCTTGGAACCGATGTTAGACGTCAGGATGATGATCGTGTTTTTAAAGTCGACCGTCACCCCTTTGTTATCCGTCAGGCGGCCGTCGTCCAGCACCTGGAGCAGGATGTTAAAAACATCCGGGTGGGCCTTCTCCACCTCGTCGAAGAGAATGACACTGTAGGGTTTGCGCCGCACCGCTTCGGTGAGCTGGCCGCCCTCTTCATACCCCACATACCCTGGAGCTGCCCCTACGAGGCGTGAAACGGAGAATTTCTCCATGTATTCGCTCATGTCAAAGCGGATCAGCGCCTTCTCCGTATCGAAGAGGAAGCGTGCCAGCGATTTGGCCGTTTCGGTCTTCCCGACCCCCGTCGGCCCCAGGAACATAAAGCTGCCTATGGGTTTGGAGATATCGGAGAGCCCCGCCTTGTTGCGCTTGATCGTCCGGGCGATGGCGGCGAGGGCCTCGTGCTGGCCGATCACCTCTTTTTTCATCACCTCTTCGACCGCCAGGACCTTCTCCTTCTCGCTCTGGAGCATCCGTGTCACCGGGATACCGGTCCATTTGGATACGATCTCCGCGATGGTCTCCTCGTCGACGCTGTTTTTCAGCAGCGTCCCCTCCTCCTGCATCCGGGCCCATTTGGCGTTCTGCTCCTCGAGTCGTTTGTTCAGTTCGGGGATGCGGCCGTATTCGATCTCGGCGGCCTTGTTAAAGTCCGATTCCCGCTTGGCGCTTTCGGCCTGGCGTTTGGCCTCGTCCAGCTCTACCTTGATCTTGGCGACATCCTCGAAGACGTGCTTTTCGTTCTCAAAACGGGCCGCCAGGGTGTTCATCTTCTCCGTCGCATCGGCCAGCTCTTTCTCCAGCTCTTTCAGGCGTGCTTCGTTTTTGCCTTTGCCCTCCATCGCCAGGGCCTCTTTTTCTACCTTGAGGCGTGCGATATCCCGCTTGACACGGTCCAGGTCCGCCGGTTCGGACTCGATCTGGATCTTCAATTCACTCGCCGCTTCGTCGATCAGGTCGATCGCCTTGTCCGGCAGGTAGCGGTCGGTAATGTAGCGGTCAGAGAGCTTAACCGAACTGACCAGGGCGCTGTCCTGGATCGTGATGTTGTGGAACGCCTCCAGGCGCTCCTTGAGTCCCCGCATGA
The DNA here is from genome assembly GCA_050297855.1 of Campylobacterales bacterium. Taxonomy (GTDB): domain Bacteria; phylum Campylobacterota; class Campylobacteria; order Campylobacterales; family SZUA-545; genus SZUA-545. The sequence continues at coordinate 169,731 of JBNKTC010000002.1, read as the reverse complement.
TGGAGAGGGCTTCGGGGATCGTCGGCTCGTTGACCGTCACCGGCTGGAACCGGCGCTGCATGGCGGCGTCTTTTTCGAAGTATTTGCGGTACTCCTTGAGCGTCGTCGCTCCGATAGTCCGCAGTTCTCCCCGTGCCAGGGCCGGCTTGAGAAGGTTAGCCGCATCCATGCTCCCTTCACTCGCCCCCGCCCCGATGATCGTATGGATCTCGTCGATAAAGAGGATGATGTTTTTGTCTTTTTTTACCTCGTCGATGACCGCCTTGAGGCGCTCTTCAAACTCACCGCGGTACTTCGCCCCGGCGATAAGCTGGCCCATATCGAGGGTAATGACCCGCTTGTTCTGAAGTGACAGCGGTACGTCCTGGTCGACGATCCGCTGGGCGAGGCCTTCGACGATGGCCGTTTTACCGACTCCCGGTTCGCCGAGAAGGATCGGGTTGTTCTTGCTTTTTCGAAGCAGGATCTGCATCGTCCGCGTCACCTCTTCGTCCCGGCCGATGACCGGGTCGATCTCACCTTCTTTGGCCTTGGCCGTCAGGTCGATCCCGTATTTGGAGAGGGCCTCCATCGTCTCTTCGGCTCCCTTGGAATCGATCTTTTTACCGCCGCGGATCACTTCGAAAGTCTTTTGAAGCTCTTTGACATCCATGTATTTGGAGAGGATCCCTTTAAGCGGTTCGACACTGCAGTTGGCACTGAGCCACGCATCCACCGAGATGTAGCTGTCGCCGTTTTTGGTCGCCACCCCTTCGGCCGCCTGGAGCGAGTCGACGAACTTGCGCGAGATCTTGATCGTCTCTTTCGTTACGGACGAGGCTTTGGGCAGCTTCTCCGCGCTGCTTTTGATCTCCAGTTCCAGAGCCGCTTTATCGATATTCATCTTGTTCAGTGCCTGGTTGAGAATGGAGTTCGTGTTGGTCACCTGGCTCCAGAGAAAATGGATCGGTTCGATTTCGGGGTTTTTGTTATAGAGGGCAAGGGAAACCGATGAATCCAGCCCTTCGGTCATTTGATTTGTCAGTTTGTTAAGCAGGTCCATAATGAACACCTCCGGTTGTTAACATTTATTTGGTATGCATTATATACCTTTAGTCTAATCATGTCAAGGTTTCTTATTGAAATAATTTAAAAGCCGGGATATACATTTCATGATTGTTTATTTAGAAAAGTTGAAGTACAATACCTCCCTACAATAATATTTAATATAAAGAGAGCCGCCAAATGAAAAAAAGCAATGTGATTATTGTTAGCTTTTTTGTTTCATTTCTTGTCTCCATCACCTTTGCAGCAACGGCACTGGAAGCCGACAACGGCAGTGATAAGACAACGCGCCTTGAAGCACTGAAGAAGTTTTCGACCATTATCAACACCGTAGAACAGAACTATGTAGACAAACTGGAAGCGGACGAGATCATCAAGAAGGCGATGAACGGCCTGCTGACCAACCTCGACGCCCACTCCAGCTACCTGGATAAAAAACAGTACAAAGAGATGACGATCAAAACGAGCGGCGAATTCGGCGGCCTCGGAATCACTGTCGGCATGCGTGACGGAGCCCTGACGGTCATCGCCCCGATCGAAGGGACACCGGCAGATAAAGCAGGAATCGAAGCGGGGGATATCATCCTTAAGATCGACGACAAGTCGACCCTGGGGATGACACTGGATGAAGCGGTCTCCCTTATGCGCGGCAAACCCAAAACAGAGATCATCCTGACCATCGTACGAAAAGGCGAGAACAAACCGATCGTGGCCAATATCACACGGGATATCATCAAGATCGACTCCGTCTACTCCAAGATGTACAAAGACGACATCCTCTATGTCCGGATCACCAGCTTCGACAAGAACGTCGAGCCCTCCATCAAAAAAGCGATCCGCGAAAACGATGATAAAGTCAAAGGGATCATCATCGACCTGAGAAACAACCCCGGCGGACTGCTGGACCAGGCGATCAAGACAGTCGACCTCTTCGTTGACAAAGGGATCATCGTCTCCCAAAAAGGCCGCAACGAAGCAGAGAACATCGACTTTAAAGCCTCCAGTACGGGGACATACAAAGAGTACCCCATCGTCGTCCTCGTCAACGGCGGGAGTGCCAGCGCCAGCGAGATCGTCAGCGGCTCGCTTCAGGACCACAAGCGGGCCGTTATCGTCGGCGAAAAGACCTTTGGGAAAGGGAGTGTCCAGGCGATCCTTCCGATCTCCCAGGGTGAAGCGATCCGCCTGACCGTCGCACGCTACTACCTGCCAAGCGGCCGCACGATCCAGGCCGTGGGTGTCGATCCCGATATCCTGATCAAACAGGCCAAGATCGAAGAGCTTGACGACGGCTTTGAGATCAAAGAGTCCCAGCTCAAAAAGCACCTTGAAGCCGAACTGGACAAGATCAACGGCAACGGAAAAAGCGAAAAGGTTGTAAAAAAAGAGAAGAGTGTCGATAACGACGCGATCCTGACAGCCGAAAACGTCAAAAAAGATTATCAGCTCAGAAATGCCATCAGCATTCTGCGCGCACTGATTATTGTTAAATAATTTTACTAAAGGGAACCGATGAAACTAGAAGACCTACTGAATAGAATTTTAGGAGATATGAAGTGAAAGCGATCGTAAACGTATACCTTAAGGCCGGGATCCTGGATCCCCAGGGAAAAGCCGTTCACCACGCCCTGGAAGTCCTGGGCTTTGATACCCTCAAAGATGTCCGGATCGGTAAACAGATCGTTCTCGAGCTCTCCAGCGACTCCGAAGCTGCGGCCAGAGAAGAAGCGACCAACATGGCCAAAAAACTTCTTGTCAACATGGTCACAGAAGATTTTGATATCGAGATCGTTGCATGAATGTAGCCATCATCCAGTCCCCGGGGACAAACTGCGAACGCGATACGGAGTTTGCTTTTAACAAGCTTGGATGCAAAAGTACGATCGTCTGGCACTCTGAGAAAGAACTTCCGGCAAAGACCGATCTGGTCGTCATCGCCGGTGGTTTCAGCTACGGCGACTACCTGAGAAGCGGTGCGATAGCACAGTTTTCACCCATCATGCAGGCGGTACGTGTTTTTGCCGAAAACGGCGGGAAAGTGCTCGGTATCTGCAACGGCTTCCAGATCCTGCTGGAGATGGGACTGCTTCCCGGAGCCATGCGCCGGAACGAGAACCTTCACTTTATCAGTAAGTTCCACCACCTCAAAGTGGTCAACAGCAATAACACCTTCCTGCAGGAGATGGAAGTTGACGATATCGTGAATATCCCCATCGCCCACGCAGAGGGGAACTACTATATCGAAAACGGTGCCTTAAAAGAGCTCTATGAGAACGAGCAGGTCCTGCTGCACTACTGCGACAAGGAGGGGAATATCTCCAATCCAAACGGCTCTGTTGATGCCATCGCCGGGATCTGCAATAAAGACAAAAACGTCTTTGGCCTCATGCCCCACCCCGAACGGGCCGTGGATGCCAAGATCCATGCTACCGACGGTATCAAGATGCTCAAAGGGTTTTTATAACCCTTGATGCGTCTTCTACTCTTTTTGGCCCTCCTGCTCGGAAGCCTCACCGCACAGCCCGATACGCAAGCAGCAGCCGATACAAACGACTCACAATCCCATGAGCGGATCATCTTTTCAAAAGAACAGCAACATCCCGAAAAGATCTATGCCGAGCAGATATTTGCCGTCACGGTGGATGCCATTATTGCCGAAGATGTCTTTGACAGCATCGATACGGAATTCGGAACCTACTATGGTGTCGATATCCTGACAAAACACCCGACCTGGTACCTCAAAGAGCAGAATACCTTCTCCCTCACCTACTATCTCCGGGCCTATGACCGCTATCTGAAGATACCCGATCTTGATATCAGCGTGACTCTGGACGGCAACGAGCTCGACCGTATCACCCAGCCGGGACAGAAGCTCCACTCAACGCGCATCCAGCCCAATAACCAGTTCTGCCAGGTCCTGGCCGAAGAGCTGACCATCACTAACCACAAGATCGATAAATACGATGATGACCTCAATATCTTCGTCCTGGAGATGGAGAGCCGCCTGGGGAACCTGGAAGACTTTTCCCTCCCCTTCGTCAGAGAAGAGGGGATCGACTGGTCCTCGGTCGAACTGCCGGTCTCCAAAGTATTTTACTACGGGATCATCCCCAACAATATGGAGCACCTGGAGTTCAACTACTTCCGCCCCTCCACCGGTGAATTTAAAAAACTCCAGGTCACCTTCGACTTCTCCAAATTCGGTCAGAAGACCAGCACCCAGATCGAGATCAACCCCAACAAGAAGAGTTTCCCCTACCTTGCGGTCCTGATGGCACTGACGTTTATCCTGCTCTTCGTGCTGCTCTATATCTGGCGCAAGAATCCCGTGTTCCTGGTCCTGGCACTGCTGATCGCCGCATCGACGGTCTATATGCTGAGGGACAAGAGCATCAAGGTCAAGGAGGGGGCCAAAGTCTATCTTCTGCCGACTAAAAACTCCTCCATCTTTTTTACAACCCAGTACCCTATCGCGACCGAGATGATCAAAGAGCGCGAAGGGTACTTTAAAATCATGCTGCCCGATGACAAGATCGGGTGGGTCAAGGAAGACGATGTTCTCGAAGATTAACACCCTGTTACAATATTTTGTCGGCTTTTTCAGTATCTCTGTCACGATCGTCCTGATGTACCTCATTCCGTCCAAACACCGGACCTTCCGACACAGATGGGCACGTTTCCAGACACGGATGCTGGGTGCGAAGATGCATATGACCGGCACGGTCGATCCCGATGCCAAGCTCTTTATCGTCAACCACCGCAGTATGCTTGACATCATCGCCCTGGAGGCGATCATGCCCGGCGACCCGTGCTGGGTCGCCAAACAGGAGATCAGCGACATCCCCTGGTTCGGGCGCATCAACGATGTCCCCAAGATGATCTCCATCGACCGTGAGGACAGAAGCGGGCTTGTAAAACTCCTCAAGGAGTCCAAAGAGCGGATCGAGGAGGGGCGTGTGATCATGATCTTTCCTGAAGGGACGCGAAGCAAAGGGAACAAGCTGCTGAAATTCAAAGCCGGCGCCAAGATGGTAGCGGAAAAACACGGCCTGAAGGTACAGCCAGTCGTCGTCTACGGTACCGACCAGGTCCTGGATACCCAGACCCACCGTATCAATCCCGGAGATGTCCACATCACTTTCCAGGATAGTTTTACGCCCGAACGAGGCAGTGACTGGCTTGAGGCATCCCGCGAACGGATGCAGGAGGAGTATACGCGCCTCGCCTCCCTTTAAAGCCGTTCCAAGAGGTTGAATCGCCTTCCGGAGTATGCTACAATGGCCGCAATAATCCGTTTTTCCGACATCCAGCCGATCCTGAGGCAGGATAAGAGACAATTGCATCTGCCTGTACGGTATTGAGTGCAGCACCCCTATAGAGGATACACGAGGATGATAAAAAAACCACGCTATATCATACCGCTGTTACTGATTGTATCTTTAGTCACCGTCTACCTTGTACGCGGCAAGGAAGAGAAAAAAATCCCCGTCGTCGGCTTTGTCAGTCTGACCGATGTCGACCAGCAGACCTTTGAGGGCTTCAGAAAGGCGATGGAGTCCTACGGATATCTCCCCGGGGAGAGTATCCGATACCTTCATGAGGGACCGGCAGGCGAGATAGAAAAACTGGATGCGATGGTCCAAAGGCAGCTGCAGCATGGGGTCGACCTCTTCTTTGTCTCCAGTACCCCCGGGGTGCTGGCGGTCAAAAAGGCGATCAAGCAGGCGGACATTCCGGTCGTCTTCTGTCCGGTCAACGATCCTGTTAGCACCGGAGTCGTCGAGAGCCTTACCTATCCGGGAGGAAACTACACGGGGATCCGCCTCCCTTCCAACGAACGCAAACGATTCGAATGGCTTCCGAAATTCTGTCCGAATGTCACAAAGGTCCTGCTTCCCTATACCCCGGGAGATAAAAGTTCGGAGATATCCCGGATTGAGGCGTTTTATGCCGCCCAGTCCGCAGAGATCAACCTGATCGAAGCACCGGTGGAAAACGGTAAGCATCTGCAACAGGTACTGCAGCAGTATGCGGGCAAAATCGATGCCCTCTTCATCCCGCGTGATTCAGGCATCGAGTCCCATATCCTTCAGCTCGTGGCCTATGCCGAAAACAACCGCCTGCCCCTTGCTGCCCCCAGCCTTCAGCAGGTCGAGGCGGGCGGACTGTTTACCTACGGCTTTGTCCACGCCGACATGGGCCGACAGGCTGCAGCACAGGCCCATAAGATCCTACAGGGGGAGACCCCGGCAAAAATACCTGTCGAAACGGCTGAGAATCATCTTATCATCAATCTCAAAGCGGCCGAAAAGATCGGCCTGGATATCCCCCCCTACCTGCTGGCCGAAGCGGAACGCCTCCTGGGTGCAACCGAAAAGCCGTAACGGCGATTCATCCGACCCGGATGATCCGGTCGCTTGACCAGACAGCCAACTCCTCATCATGGGTGATCAGCAGGATCCCCACCCTGTCCAGAAACTTCATCAGAAGCTTCATGACGTTAAGCTGGATGATATTATCCAGTGCCGATGTGGGCTCATCCGCCATCAGGAGATCCGGTTTCATTAAAAGCGCCCGCAGGATCGAACAGCGCTGAAGCTGGCCGCCGCTTAGTTCGTAGGGCCGTTTGTCCAGAAACTCCCGTTTGAGCTCCAGCATCTCCAGGTACTCCTCCATCCCCTCCGTACCGGCAACATCCCTGATCTGGTTGAGGATCGTATAGCTGTGGTGAAACGAGGTGTAGGGGTCCTGGTACACCTGGGCAATGCGCCCGGTCGTAATCGACCCTCTCAAGGGAGAGAGCTCACCGCTGACAAGATCAAAAAGCGTACTCTTCCCCGCCCCGCTGGGACCGACGACAGCACACACTTCCCCCCGTTTCAGTTCAAGGGAAAACCCTTCATAAAGCAGGCGGCTGCGGTCGTACCCGAAATCGATCCCTGATACAGAGAGGACGATATCGCGGTTCATTGCTCTTTTTCGGCGTTCGCCTTGTCCACGTCGCTCAGGACATCGGCACCTTTTGCCCAGTTATCCCGGCTTACTTCGTCAAACACGATATAGCAGCTTGGTTTCGGCTTCCCGGCGACTTTCAGCATCGTCTCGCTGAATTCGTCGGCAATCGTCCGCTTCTGATCCATTGTCAGCTCACCGGCAACTCGTACACTGATATAAGGCATAAACACTCCTGGTATTAGATTTGTGCCATTATACCATCACTCCTTGGAAGCGACTTCATTGAGACAACTTTAACCTCATTCGCACTACAATCGGTTTTATATCTTGCATACTAGGAGTTGTCGTGTCAAAAAGAGTTATCGGTGGTCTATTACTCCTGCTTGTACTGAGCCTGGGCCTCTGGACAGGGCTAAAAGAGCGTAGCGACTACTGGATACTCTACCCCCTTGAGACGACACGGCAACATGCCCATATCTATGACGGCGTCCGCTTCCTGGGGATCGATGAGAGCGTCAGGGCCTATGCCACCGTACTGAACAACCCGGTTGAGAGTAACGGCTATGCCGACCTCCTGATCCTCTCCGCCTGCAACTCCGGGAATAACGTCGCCGTCACCGTCGAATCGGCACGGACACGCAGTGGGGAGCTTACCGTTCTGACAGGAGCCCCCCTTAAAGAGGCGATCGGCCGAGGGGAACTCTTCGACTCCCTCGACTACCCCAAGGCCCTGACCCCGAAACTCCAGGCCTACGGCTGTTCGCCGGTCAAGACGGAAAACACCCTCAAAGAGGAAGAGCTGGACCATCTGCAGCACGGACTGATCAAACTTTTTAAAGCCTACCGTGCCAAAGAACACGATGTCGTCCTGGATAATATCCTCACCCCCGGCGACCCCGAGACTGTCGACGGCGGGATCTTCCGAATCCGCCTTCCGCAGGAGAACGACGATACCCCGCTTATTGTCAAGGTCAAGATCAATCTTAAGCACTATACCCTCCGTTTCCAGCTGCAAAAACTTGACTGATCCACGTTCTAAATTAAGATAAGTTTTAGCGTCAAAAATCTATCTGAGATGTATAATTATCCGTTTATTACTTCATACAGGAGGTGAGCGGTACACTAATCTATTTTCGTCCGAAATACAATGATCCGGAAATCAACGGATCAATCCACAACACAAAATTTCATACCAGGAGAAAACGGTGAAAAAAACGGTAGCTTTTATTATTGCCGTAGCAAGTGTTATTTCCCTTCAGGCGGCGGGTGAAGATCCCGCGGATATCTGCGAGACAGAATTGATGGCGTGCAACAGCACGTGTGATGCGACGACTCCGACAGAGAACTGCTATCAGGAGTGCCAGGACAAATACGAATCCTGCCTTGGTGAAGCAGACATGGAACAGGAGGAGCCTGAAGGCGGGGAGGACGAAAACCAAAAGGAAGAGTAACCTGACGGAAGAGGCATCCCCTCTTCCTCCGCTCCCTTAATTAGCTTCCCATTGTACAGATCTTATCTGATCAAAACCTCTTCGTTCGTTTCCCATTTTTTGTATACTTCTTTATTTTCGGATCTGGCCGTTTCCGGTGATCTTGAACTTGTAGGTCGTCAGGTCGTTGATCCCCATGGGGCCCCTGGCGTGGAGTTTGTTCGTGGAGATCCCCACCTCCGCACCGAATCCGAAGGCGCCGCCGTCGGTAAAGCGGGTGGAGGCGTTGGCATAGACCGCCGCACTGTCGACACGGTTTAGAAACGTTTCGATGGCGTGATAGTTCTCCGACAGGATCGAATCGGAGTGTCCCGAACCGTACCGCCCGATATGCTCGATCGCCGTGTCAATGCCGTCGACGATCCGGACAGAGAGAATATTATCGAGGTACTCCGTATCCCAGTCCTCCTCCGTCGCCGGCTTGATATCGATGATCTTGCAGGTCTCGCTGCAGCCGCGCAGCTCCGTCCCCTTCTCGTCGAACGCTTTTTTCACCTCCGGAAGATACTTGGCGGCTACGCCGCGGTCGACCAGCAGCGTCTCCATGGCGTTACAGACGCCCGGACGCTGAGTCTTGGCGTTGATCAGGATCGGCGTCGCCTTCTCCAGGTCGGCGCTCTTTTCGACGAAGATATGGCAGAGCCCCTTATCGTGTTTGACCACCGGGACGGTAGCGTTTTCGTTCACGTGACGGATCAGCGCCTCCCCGCCCCGGGGGATGATCAGGTCGATGTATTTGTCCATCTTGATCAGCTGGTTGACCCCTTCGCGTGAGCTGTCGGGGAGCATGGCGACCGCCTCTTTGGGCAGGTTGTTCTTCTCCAGTACCTCCTGGAGTACGGAGGCGATGGCGGCATTGGAGTGGGCCGCCTCTTTGCCCCCTTTGAGGATGGCGATATTGCCGCTTTTAAAGCAGAGTGCCGCCACGTCACTGGTCACATTGGGGCGGGATTCGTAGATGACGCCGATAACGCCGATGGGTACGGCCACTTTTTCGATCTTCAGGCCGTTGGGGTTGACCCAGCCGTCCAGAACGCGCCCGACGGGGTTTTTAAGCGCCGCGATCTCTTCAAGCGCCTCGGCCATGGCACCGATACGCCCTTTGTCCAGCAAGAGTCGGTCTTTAAGTGCGCTGCTCAGCCCCGCCTCTTCGGCATAGGCCATATCTTTTTTATTCGCCTCGATGATCGTCTCGGCGTTCATCTCCAGGGCGACGGCCATATCCCGAAGCACCGTCTGCTTCATATCATCCTGCAGTCCGGCGATCACATGGCTTGCTGCTTTGGCTTTTTTTACAAACTCTAACATCATTATCCCTCGCAAAAAACGTTAATCTTATTTCTCCCTTGACAATAACGAAAATATACTTAGGCTTCGGGCTGCTGTCCGGGAAACTCCTCCTGGGAACCGCGTACCAGCAGGTCTTTGATGCTCTCCCGTACATCCTTTCCGTGGATGATCCGGTCGACCTCAACGGCGATGGGAGTGTAGATGTCATGCTTACGTGCGATATCGACGATCGCCTCGGCCGTGGCCACCCCTTCGGCCACTTCACCCAACTCCTCCAGGATCGTCCCGATCTGCTTGCCGCTGCCCAGACCGAAGCCGACACGGTAGTTCCGCGAGAGGGTACTGCTGGCGGTGAGGAACAGGTCCCCCACCCCGCTGAGCCCAAGGAAACTCTCCATCCGCGCCCCGAAGTTCATCCCGAAACGGCTCATCTCCGCCAGCCCCCGGGTGATGAGTGCGGCCCGGGCGTTGTTACCGAGCTGGAGGGCGTCGCTGACACCCGAGGCGATGGCGATGACGTTCTTATACGCCCCGGCGATCTCTGCGCCGATGACGTCATCGGAACGGTAGGTCTTGATAAAGGGAGGGAAAAGGTCCATCCACTCGCTGGCAAGGTCGAGGTTCGTCGAGTTGATCACCAGTGCCGTAGGAAGCGACTCTTTTACCTCCTTGGCAAAGGAGGGGCCGGTCAGAAACGCCAGGTTCTCCGCCGGGATAAACTCTTCGTAGATCTCGTTCAGGAAACGGTTGCGTTTAAGGTCGATCCCCTTGCTCGCCACCAGGATCTTCTGGCCGTTAAAGCGGAAATTTTCCTTCAGCCAGTCATAGGTGTGCTGGGTCGAGATGGAGATGACGATATGGGTACACTCCAGCACCGCTTCCAGGGTCGTAAAGGAGGGGACATCTTCCCGCGGTGTACGCGAGGTGATCATCACGTCGCCGTTTTGCTGCCGCAGGGCGAACTGGATCGACTGGCCCCATTTTCCTGCTCCTATAACGCCAAGTTTCATGCATATCCTTTCATGCGCCATGAGAGCCTATCCCCCCCATAAGACGCTCTTGTTGCCCGGAGGTTCACTCTTTTTCCACCCTGAAGTTTTGATAGAAAAGGCCCTGCAGCTCGTCCAGTCTTTGCTTGTAGCGGTCGAACTCGCCGCGGAGGTACTTGATATAGTCCCGCTGTTCGAAAGCCCGCTTCTCGTCAAAGGAGAGGTAGCTGCCGGTAAAGCGCTCGTCATACTCATCCAGCCGGATCAGGTACATATCCGTATCCCCGTGGGCATAGAGGTGCAAGAGTATCATCAAAAGGTGACTTTTCGGGTTCTCCTCCGCCTGGTAGACGATCGCCTTGTTTTGGATATCGATCAGCGCCAGCCCGACATCGCCCTCATGCAGGCGGCCCGTCACGTCGAAAAGAGCCGGGTCGGAGAGGACGCACTGCTGCTCGCCGACGCGGATCGTGACGATGCGGTTGTCGTGGACCTTCTCCTCCATATTGTAAAGAAGCATACCCCATTTGTAGAGGGAGAACGTCAGCGAAGCCAGTTCGATCAGGAAGTCGAAAAGCTCCTTCTCCCCTTTTTTACACAGCCCCTCGAGTAGGTAGGCCTTAAACTTGTTGATAAACGCCTGTTTTTCCCATCCCAGGACGATACGGGCGCTTTCGAAGTAGACAAACCCCAGAAGCTCTTCGCTCTCCTCTTTGGTCAAAAGGCGTATAATATTCTCTTTTAGCATGGTACAATGATACAGGAATACGGCTCAAAACCACCTGTGGCTTATATCCATCGACATGGTTAATAATCTCGCATTAACCAACTTGTAATATAATAAGAATTATAAGTTGGATTATTTTTTCAAAAAACAGGAACAGTTATGAACGGGCAGAGCAGTAACCGCAAGGTTATGAAAGAGGGGGATTTTATCGTATCCAAGACGGATACAAAGGGTAAGATCACCTACGGAAACAAAATATTTATCCATATGTCAGGATACAGTGAAGAGGAGCTTTTGGGCGCTCCGCACAATATCCTCCGCCACCCCGACATGCCGAAGATCGTCTTCAAACTCCTCTGGGACAGGATCCAGAACGGCCAGGAGATCTTCGCCTATGTCAAAAACCGCTGCAAAGACGGCTCATACTACTGGGTCTTTACCAACGTGACCGCCTCCTATGACGAAAACGGCACGATCATCGGCTACTACTCCGTACGACGACGCCCGAAAGAGGCGGCTATCGAAGCGATCGAACCGATCTACCGCGCGCTGCTCGATGCGGAAGCACAGGGCGGGATGGATGCCTCCCTGCGCCTGCTGCAGAAGACTTTGGACGAAAAAGGAGTAAGCTATGACGAACTTATCGCAGCTCTTCAAAAATAAGAACTTCCTGCTCCTTTTTATCGCAGTATTCGCCGGCGGAATCGTCGCGGCCGCCCAGGGCGCCTACCTTGTCGGCAGCATCCTGCTGGCCGGTGCGGTCATCTCCCTGCTCGTGCCCTCCGCGGGTTCGATAGAGGGGGATTCGCTCATACGGCAGATGCACCGCGTAGCCCACGAGGCAAGCGAAGGAAAGCTGGAGTCACGAATCACCCATATCAACGAATCCCATCCCATGGCCGATGTCGCCTGGGGGATCAACCTTACCCTCGACCAGCTTGAAGCGTTTATCCGGGAGGTGAAGACCTCCATCGACGCCGCGGGCAAAGGGATCAAACACCGGAACATCTATGCCGACGGTCTCCGGGGCGAGTTTAACAGCTCAGCACGCATGATCGCCGGGGCGGTCGACGCGATCCTTGAGAGCGAAAAACAGAAGTTCCGCGGTGCCCTGGCCCAGGAGCTGCACGATGTTGGCGGCGGTATCTCCGGCGGCCTCAACCGGATCGAGGACTATCTCAAAGAGAGTTCCCAGAGCATCAAGCACATCTCCATCAACGCCGAAGAGACGGCCAAAAAATCGACCGAAAGCCTCAGCAGCGTCGTGGAGGTCAACCAGAACCTGATCGACCTGGTCGACCACCTGAACCATACCAACGTGGCCATCGAATCCCTTAACACCCGTTCCGAGGAGATCGGCTCCATCGTCAACCTGATCACCGACATCGCCGACCAGACCAATCTCCTCGCCCTCAACGCCGCCATCGAGGCAGCCCGGGCGGGCGAACACGGCCGTGGGTTTGCCGTCGTCGCCGAGGAGGTTCGAAAACTGGCCGAACGGACCCAGAAGGCCACGGCGGAGATCTCCGCGACGATCCGCAGCCTCCAGCAAGAGACCGGTGAGATTATGAGCAGCTCCGAAAGCATCACCTCGATCTCCCAATCGTCAGCCGAGAAGATCGCCCTCTTTAAAGATATCCTCGAAGAGTTCAGCGAAAAAGCCAACGAGACCGCTTCGCTCTCGCAAAAGACCGACGACCAGCTTGCCGTCACCCTGGTCAAGCTGGAGTATACGATCTTCAAATCCACCACCTACTCCCTGGTCCTGGAAGAGGCGACCAAGGATACGCCGGACTCCGAAGGCTATGACAGCTGCCTGGTCAACAAGTGGCTGGAGGGGGAAGAGGCGCAGCGTTTCCGCGACACCCAGGCGTTCAAACAGCTCGACGGACCGACCCGCGAGATGCGCGAGATCGTCATGCAGAACCTCAGCTGCATCTTCAACAAAAGCTGCGACGACCGTAAAGATGAGATCATCAAAAACTTCGAACTCCTCGAAGACGCCAGCGAACTGCTCTACACCCTGCTCGACCAGATGGTCGAGCAGAAATACGCGGCCATGGTCTAAAGGGAGACGTAACGCTGTTTGGCGCTGGTCACCTTCTTCACATAACGCCGCGTCTCTTCGTACGGCAGGGAACTTCTAAGCCGGTTGTAGACCTGCTGCGGCGACAGGCTGTTGATCACCCGTACCGCGTATTTGCGGTCGCGTGAGAAGGTACGCAGGACATTTCCGCTTCCCGTATTATAGGCGGCGATCACGCAGTACTCCCGCGACTTGCTGTTTTTGATCCCCGCCAGGTAGCGTGTATGGAGGATATGGAGATAGGCCGATCCCATCTCGATGTTGTTCTCCGGGTCGAAGAGATAACGCTTGCTGGGTCTTCCGTTTCGCTTTTTGACCAGTTTCCACGCATCTTTCCCCGCACTCCCCGGTACCACCTGCATCAGGCCGAAAGCGGGAATGGAGCTGACCGCGTAGGGGTTAAAGTGGCTCTCGGTCTCCATGATCGCAAAGATCAGGCTCGGATCGAGATTAAACCGTCGGGCCTGTTTCATGACATAGGGCTTATACTTCCTGCCCATGGCATGGGCGACCTTGACGTCGCTGAACTTCCCGGCCCCGACCATATCGAAGGTTACGTAATAGGCACTCTTTTTCACCCCGCCCTGGGTCGTGACGGTCCGCTTCTTCTTGGCCGTATCGATCAGGTGCTGGGCGTACCGGTTGGCCCGCCACGGCCAGCGGATCGCCTTGCCGTCGTGGTCGAGCACCTCTTCGTGCAAAAACGGCTCGCCGTAGTAGACCGGGTCGCTGTCGGAGTAGAGATCGACCTTCGTCGGATCCTTTGGCGTCAGCAGCGTCGCTACGATCGCCTGTTTGAGGCTCTCGTCGGGATTGACGTCGTCGGTGGTCTCGACGGTCACCTTGCGCGCGGCAAAATCGATCGTGGCACGGCTTTTGAATTTGTTGTTGTATTTGACAAAGGTCGTCACACCCGAGACCTCCGCATCGTCCCCCCACTGTTTCCGGACATGCTGGTGGAACTTCTCCACTTCCTGGCGGAAACGGATATACTGGTGGTCCCCCGCGTTATCCCGAAGCTTCTGGTGGTCCCGCTCCCCGCGCCGTACCATCTGGTATTTCTCCGAACAGCCCGAAAGCATGATAAAGGTGAGTACCGAACCGATCAAAAAGTCTCTACGCTGCATCCTCTGCCTAATCAAAAAAGATGATCTTGACCTCGGGCCGTTTAAAGAGCACATAAAGCAGGTAGGCGACCAGGCCGATTCCCAGCAGCCCGAACCACATCATCGCGGCCCCCAGGCTAAAATACTTCTTGGATACGGTCACCGACTTGTGATTGACCTGGAGCAGCTTGAACCCGTTGAGGAGGTAGAGGTTTTTAATATGCTCGCGCTTCTCCTCCTGGGTCAGCTCGCCGTTGCCCTTGACACCCCTTACAAACGCGTCAAACTGGCGTTCGTTCTCCTTCCGGTTCTTCTGCTCCATAAAGAAGACCGCAACACCTGCAATCCCGACAATCAAAAACAGTACCAACATCTTTCTACTCCTCTTTTGCCCGTCTGATCACGAGGCGGACGATCTCGCTGGGTGCCAGTACCCGGATCGGCGGGCCCCAGAAACCGGTCCCCCGGCTTACAAAGATCTGTGTCTCGGCATTATGCCGGAAAAGGCCCGCCAGGTAAGGCTGGGCCAGTTTGACCAGGTAGGAAAAGGGGAAGATCTGTCCCCCATGTGTATGGCCGCTGAGCACGAGGTCGGGCCGGTAGCTCTCGAGCTGATCGATCATCACCGGCTGGTGTGCCAGGACGATCGTCGGGGTGGCAGGATCGACCGCGGAAAACGCCTTGGGAAGGTCGGCGATCCCAAAGCCCATCCGCTCACCGACCCGGTCCCTAAGCCCCACCAGGTCAAACCGCTCCGCCCCTTGGCCGATCACGACGCTCCGGTCATCGAGTACCGTGATACCCAGGCTCTTCAGATGCTCCCCGATCGATTCGAAACCGTGGAAATACTCATGATTCCCGTAAACAAAAAACGTACCATACCGCGAACGGATATCCTTCAGCGGCTCCAGATCGTAGGCGGCCTTCTCCACCGCCCTGTCCACGAGGTCTCCCGTGATCACGACCAGGTCGCTCTGCTGGGCATTAAGCGTCGCCACCATCTTTTCGACAAAATCGCGCGTGATCGTATTGCCCACATGGACATCGGTCACCTGGGTGATGACAAACCCGTCAACGGGAAAACCGGGGACCGCCACCTCTACCGTCCGCAGCAGCGGTTCGCTGCGTCCCCCGACAAATCCGCTGACCAGGTAGACCGAAAAGAGCAATATCATCAGCAGGTCCAGCAGCACCTTCAGGGCATCGCGCTGGCGGCTCTGCATCGGGGTCTTGTGGAGCAGGACGTGAAGCAGGTCGTACAGCAGTGCCGTGATAAAGAGCATAAAGGAGACGGCGATCGCCGTGGAGAGGATATAGTAGACAAACGAGGGCAGGATATCCAGGCGGAAGGAGAGTGCATACCCCACTTCGCTGGCAAAGAGGAAAAGCAGGCCGAACTTCATGCCGCGCTTGGCTCCCTCCCCTACACCGAGGCGCCTGACAAAACGACGGTAGATGTAGAGGTTCATCAAGGCGAAGACCCCGATAAAGATGGAGAAAAAGACGGCGGTCCTCATCGTCCCAGGATCTCGTAGGTCTTTTTATCGGTCAGGGTATTGAGCAGCACCTCTTTGGAGCTGGTACCCGAACTGCTGGAGGTAAGCGAATTGACAAAACCCACCGTCACGACCTTTCGGCAGAAGCGATCCATCGGGGGATAGATCACGCTGTTTTGGTGCATGTAGCGGTAGAAGTTGCTCTTGACCGGTTTGAACTGGGATAGGATAAAGAGCCCGAAGGTCAAAAGCAGCAGCGCCTCCAGCAGTGTGATCACCCCGCCGCTGAGGGCCTTGAAGGGCTGTGCCTTCTGGGCCAGGTAGCGGCGGTATCCCCACTCGATCCCAATGACCGCCCCCCAATAGAGGATAAAAAGCAGCAAAAAACCGATCAGAAGCAGCACTGCCCACGTATCGGGGTAGATGATCCCCGAACGGGTCAGGAATATGCCGAAGCTTCCGGCATATTTGGATGCGAGGGTAAGCCCCAGGAATATCTTGGCCAGGTCGTAAAGCTGCCCAGAAGGGCCGTGTCGGTACCCGAGGTATGCGGCAAATGCCAGGAGGAGAAGAATGAGTAGGTCTAAAAGAATCGCCGGCCCCTTATGTCAGTCTTCCGCCGCTGATGAACATGTAGATCGGCTGCTCGTCCAGGGTCACCTGGAGCACCACCCCGTGGATATCGCGGAACTTTTTCAGCTGCGCATCTTTAGAAAGATGTGGATGGGGAAGGGAGAAAGACATATAGACCCTCTTCCTGACGATGGAGGATTTGATCTTACCGGTGACACTGTTCACAAACTCGCTCATGACATCCAGGAGGTCGTCGTCCAGCAGGTCCTTGCTGTCCACCCCGGTCATGGCCGTGGAGAGCATCTTGGCTGTCTCTCGGGGGAAGAGGAAGACCATGCTGCCGTCGATGTCCCCGTCGAAGGAGATGGAGTTCTCGATCGTCACATCCTGGTCAAGCAGCTTGCCCAGCGGCTGCACCTGCGGGCTTACCGTCTCCAGCGCCCACTTGCCGTAAGTCTTGACCGTATCCTGCAGGACCGAACTGAAGAACTGGTGCTTGGAGGCGGTATCCTTGCTCAGCTTGAAGTTGCCGGCCCGCTGTGTCAGGCCGCTGTGGGCGAGCTCGAGGAACTCGTCGTCCGCCGCCACGTCTTCGAGGGAGTCGTAGGCCCATAGATGGCACTTTTCCAGTACGATCATCGCATTGGAGTAGACCTTGGCATAATCGATCCCGACCAGGCAGATCATCGCCTCGTACCGGGCTGCCTCTTCTGTCAGGCGCAGGAAGAAGTGGGCCCCTTTGACATCCATCGTACTGATCTTCGTCGCATCGATCACAAAGGTCTTAAACCCTTTTTCCAGGCGCTTGGTGTGACCTTCGAAATCAAAACGGTTGTACATCGTCTCGTCGATGATCCCGCGGACCGTATAGTAGTAGACCCCGTCGTTATAGAGCACCATGACATCGTCCCGCATCCCGCCGAAACGGCTCTGGGCGACGATGAGGGAGTAGGAGCCCTTTTTCTCGTATTTCTTTTTAAAGTCGTTAAAGTTGTGCGCCTGGATGACAAAGTAGCCGTTACTGATCAGTTCGGAGGTGATCATGTTCTTTTCGTCGTTATCTTCGGAATAGACGAGGATGGCGCTGCTTTTCCGCACACGCGACGTTCCCGCCGCCAGGGTCGCGATCTGGACATTTTTAAAGAGGGCGACGGCCGTGTCTTTGAGGATCATCTTCAATACGCCGAACTGCTTTTCCGTATAGCCCACGACCCCGGTAAGGACCTTCAGCTCTTTTTGCAGGATGTCGAACCGCTCCACGACCTGCAAAAACGCGTCTTTGTCAAACTTTTCGATGTCGGCGAGGGAAAAGACAATGGCACGGACATTGAGTCCCCGTAAAATCGGCCGGTGTCGCTCCAGATTGTTCAAAAAGACATTTACTGCTGCCGGAACGATCTCCGGCCCGATACTGTAAACGGCAACATCCTGGACAATCTTAGGTTTCGTAACGTTTGTTGCCATCAAACTCCCACTAGAAAACTATCATCTATTTGTATTTATCATCACAATCGTCATGAAAAAAATCAATCAAAGCTCGCCCATTTTACATAATTTTCGGTGAAAGATTCTTAAGTTGGGACCAACTCGTTTAATATCGGAGCATTTTTATCCATTTTTACGGGAGGGTAAATAAAGATTTTGTTAAAATCACCAAAAAATTTAAAAGCGAACGAGACACATGGTACAAACAGTTAATCTAACAATGCGATACGGCAGCCGCGTGCTGTTTGATAACATCAACCTTAAACTAGACCGCAACAAGCGGTACGGTCTTATCGGGGCCAACGGTGCCGGGAAGACCACCTTTTTGAAAATCCTCTCCGGGCAGATCGAACCCTCCGGCGGAGAGGTCTCCATCGAAAAAGGCCTCAAGGTAGGCGTCCTGGGGCAGAACCAATACGCCTTTGAGGACTTCACCCTGGCCGATGCTGTTCTCTACGGGAACAAACGCCTCTATGACGCCATCAAGGAGAAGGAAGACATCTACACCAACGGCGACTTCACCGACGATGCGGTCAACAACCGCCTGGCGGAGCTGGAGATCGTCTGCGTCGAAGAGGACCCGACCTACGAGGCGGACGTCCACATCGAAAAGATCCTCTCGGACCTCGGATTCCCTACGGAGATCCACCAGGAGAAGATGAGTACGCTGACCAATGCCGATAAGTTCAAGATCCTCCTGGCCCAGGTACTCTTTCCAAAACCCGACGTCCTCTTCCTGGACGAACCGACGAACAACCTGGACATCGAGACGATCGGCTGGCTGGAGTACCAGCTGAAAAACCATGAAGGGACGATGGTCGTCATCTCCCACGACCGTCACTTCATCAACGCCGTCGTTACCCATATCCTCGACGTGGACTACCAGAAGATCCGCGAATTCACCGGTAACTACGACGACTGGTATATCGCAGCCAACCTGGCAATGAAACAACAGCAGATGGACCGTGAGAAGAAACTCAAAGAGAAAGCGGACCTGGAGAACTTTATCCGCCGATTCTCCGCCAACGCCTCCAAGGCCAAGCAGGCCACAAGCCGCCAGAAGCAACTGGATAAACTCAACATCGACGACATCAAACCCTCTTCCAGACGGGACCCGAGCATCGTATTCAGTCAAAACCGCGAGATCGGGAAAGAGGTACTGGAGCTCGTCAATGTCTCCAAAAGCTACGACGACCTCGTGATCTTCAAAGACCTGAATATCAAGATCGAAAAGGGCGATAAGATCGGCCTCATCGGGCCAAACGGGGCGGGGAAAACCACCTTCTGTAAACTGATCATGGATGACGGTGTCAAGCCCGATGCCGGTGAGATCAAATGGGGAACGACCGTACAGCCCAGCTACTTCCCACAGGATACGACCGACCGGATCAAAGGGGATTCGACCCTCTACGACTGGCTGCGCGAGTTTGACAAAAAAGCGGAGATCAGCGAGATCCGAAACTGCCTGGGAAGAATGCTCTTTAATGGCGAACAGCAGGAAAAAAGCGTCGAGGGGATCAGCGGGGGTGAAAAACACCGTATGATGCTCTCCAAAATCATGCTTGAGGGCGGGAACTTCCTGGTCCTGGACGAACCGACCAACCACCTCGACCTCGAAGCGATTGTCGCACTGGGCGAAGGGCTTTACAACTTCGAAGGCAACGCTATCTGCGTCACCCACGACCGTGAGCTCCTGGACGCCTTTGCCAACCGGATCATCGAGATCACGAGCGAAGGTGACGTCATCGACTTCAAAGGGACCTACGAAGAATACGTCGAATCCAAAGGGTCTGCACAATAATGGAGTTGGCCGCTTTTAAGGATATCATCGGTTTCGGTATCGCCGGAAACTTTGCCAACCACCTCGAACAGGCCGGCGAAGTAAGCGATTTCGTCAACGTAGAGGTGGAGGAAGAGAACGCACCAAAAGGGCTCTTCCCATTCTACCAACCCAATAATGCGGATACATTTCTGCATACCTTCCCCCTCTCCAACGACACGATCCGTATGCCTAAAAAGGAGCAGGGTGAAAACCTCCAGGTGGAGCCCGAAGTGGGACTGCTGTGCGAGATCGTCTACGACAATGCCAACAGTGTAACGGATATCGTCCCCAGACAATTCTGTGCCTACAACGACTGTACGATCCGCAAAGAGGGTGCCAAGAAGATCAGTGAAAAGAAAAACTGGGGAGAAGAGACCAAAGGGGTCGGCACGACCTTTTTTGAGATCGACACCTTTGAACGGGGCGGCGTCATGGACAGCTTCCATATCGCCAGCTTCCTCAAACGTGACGGCGAGCTGCATGAGTACGGCGAAGACTCGCCGGTACTGGGGTACTCCTACTTCTACGGCAAGTTGATCACCTGGATGGTGGCCAAGATGAACGACCAAAAAGACAATGGGCCGCTCGAAGACCTGGCTGCGATCCTCAAGGCCAACGGCTACCCTAAAAAAGCGCTCATCTCCATCGGAGCGACCCGCTATACCCATGTGGGCGAAACGACCTACCTCAAGCCCGGCGACGAGATCTATATCGCCATCTACGATGCGGCGAAATATGCCAACGCCGACATCCGGGCCTTTGCCGAGGCAAACGACCTGGACAAGACGGGGATCTCGTTCCTACACCAGCGCGTGGAGTAAACCCCGGGGTTCTCCCCTACTCCGCCTGCCCGATCCGGTACAGCTCCAGGACATAGCCCCGCATCTCGTGCTTTTGCATCGTGTTCTTCTGGAAGATGTGGATATTGGGCCCCACCTTCTCCTTTAGCATCCGCTTGACACTGTTGGCCCGGTACTGCCCCAGTCCCGCCTGCTTAAGCTCGGGCTGCTTCCCTTTATATTTGCGCGTATCGACGATGGGGGTGATGACGAAGAAGTCGCGGTTTTCGTCCAGCCGCTTGTCAAGAAAGTTTTTGATCTCTTTGAGGCAGCTTTTCGGCATGTCCCATTTTCCGATCTTCATCTTCGTACAGACCGTCGTGGAGATTGCCATCGGCTTTTTGATCACCAGCTCTTTTTGTGTCATGTGGTCCGTTGCCACGCTGACCTGTTCAGGCTGCGGGCACTCGGAGCACGGCGCACACTCGGCCGTCTGGGCCACGGCTCCGACGGTTTCGGCCGGGCACTCTTTCTCGACGATCACCTCTTTGGGCGGCATGTTGCGCAGCCGTTCGTTCTCTGCTTTCAGGGATGTAATCTCCCCTTCGTATTCAATAATCTGTTCCTGCAGCTGTGCGCTCTCACTCTCTTCTCCTGCATTTATACCGTCTACATTACCGTATAGCCAGTAGACCATACTGACGATTACGAGGGCCAGGGATATGATGGCTAAGACCACTTGCCACAGTTTTACGTTTTTATCATCCATGGGGGTAATATCGGCAAATCGCCGACTTCATTAAAGTATATATCGCGCTTAACGGGGAGCCGGTTTTTCATAGGCGACACCCATCCGCTTCGCCTCCTCCTCGAAACGCCCGATCCACTCCTCCACCTCATCCGGGATGTGGGAGGCGAAGGAGATCTCCACTTCGCGCCGGTCATCGTGGATGCTCGGCAGTGAAGAGAACTCCAGGGACGCAGGAATCGTATCCATAAGGCTCAGCAGGTGCCCTTCGGAGGTGCCGATGATAATGCTGCGGCGGTACTTCTCTTTTCCCTTCGGATAGAACCGTTCCAGCGCCTCCAGAACCATCGGGTGGGCCATCTGGGGAAAGCCGGGGACGAAGAAAAAGCGCTCCTCAAGGTAAAAGCCGGGGACCCGGTTGACCACGTTGGTTAACAGCCCCACCCCCTTGGGGAAGTTGACCAGCTCCAGCCGCCGGTCGGTGATCTGATCGCCGAACTTCTCTTCGAGAATCCGTTTCCCTTCAGGATGGATCTCCAATCCGCCCTGCGTAAAGACCTTGGCCGCCACCTGGCGCGTATAGTCATCGGGGGTCGCCCCGATCCCTCCGAAACAGAACATAACGCTCTTCTCGTCCTTTTGTATCAGGCGGAAGATATCCTCCATAAAGGCGGGATCGTCACTGATGACGAAGTTGCCCTTGTGCTCCCAGCCCCGCTTGAGCAGGGCCGCGTTAACGACGGGGAAGTGCATATCCTCACGCCGACCGTTTAAAAGTTCCGTTCCGATAATGACCGTATAAAAGTTCTGCATACCTGCCGTTCCTTAAGAGAGATCCGTTTGGGCGTTATTGTAGCGCACCCGTTTTTACACCTCGATCTTTTCGAAAAAACGGCTGCCAACAAAAAGCATCCCGGCCGTCAGGAGGACAAACAGCCCGATATCGGTCCAGAGCCCGAAGACCGCCTCGCCCCCCAGTACGAGCCGCAGCGCGTCCACCCCGTAGGAGAGGGGGTTAAGCTGGGTGATCAGCATGATCGCAGGCGGCAGCCCCTCCAGCGGGAAGAGCGCGCCCGAGAGGAAGAAGGTGGGCATGATCAGGAAGTTCATAATAAGCGGGAACGCCTCCATGTCTTTTACCCGTGTGGCGATCGTGGTGCCGAGCAGGGTAAAAAAGAGCGACACCATAAACATCAGCGCCACGGCGGGGATCAGGTGCAGCCAGTTCTCCATACGGAAGCCGATCAGAAGGCTCACGATCAGGACCAAAAGCCCCTGCAGTACAGCGATCGTCGCCCCGCCCAGGGTCCGCCCGGCCAGGAGCTTCACCCTGGGGACGGGGGCTACCAGGGACTCTTTTAAAAACCCGAACTGCCGATCCCAGATAAGCGACATTCCCGAAAACATCGACCCGAACAGCAGGGTCATGGCGATGATCCCCGGGGTGAGAAACTGGATATACTCCACGCCCCCCGCCCGTTCGAAGACCGGGCCTAAGCCGAACCCCAGGGCGATAAGGAAAAGCAGCGGCTGGGCGATAGATCCCAGCACCCGCGGCTTGGAGCGCCAAAAAAGCGTCACCTGACGCTTCCACATGATGTAGATCACCTCCATCAGCGCATCCTCCGCATCCGGTCCAGGGGACTGGCGGCCTGCTGCCTGATGTCATACCCGGTCAGGGCCAGAAACGCCTTCTCCAGCGACTCGGTCCCCGTCTGCTCCTTGATCGCCGCGGACGTCCCCGATGCGATGATCTTCCCCCTGTCGATGATAAAGATCTTGTTCGCGGTCTTCTCCGCTTCGTCGATATTGTGGGTCGTGAAGAAGATCGTCGTCTCCTTTGCTGCGTTCAGCTTTTTGATATAGCTCCAGAGGAAGGAGCGTGTCTGCACATCCAGCCCCAGGGTCGGCTCGTCGAGGAAGAGCACCTCAGGTTCGTGGAGCAGCCCGCGGGCGATCTCCAGCCGCCGCTTCATCCCGCCCGAAAAGGTCTTGACGAAATCCCCCTGCCGGTCGGCAAGTCCCACATACTCCAACAGCTCCGTGATCCGCTCCCGGCGTTCGCGTTTGGGGATCTTGTAGAGCACCGCATGGTACTCCATGTTTTCGTATGCCGTCAGGTCGTCGTCCAGGCTGACGTCCTGGAAGACCACCCCGATACTCTTGCGGACATCGTTCTGCTGGCTGCGTACATCGTAGCCGTTGACCTTGACGTGCCCCTCCGTCGGTTTTAATACGGTGATCAGCATCTTGATCGTCGTACTCTTCCCTGCCCCGTTGGGGCCCAGGAATGCCACGACCTCGCCCTTGTCGATGCCGAAGCTGATCTTGTCGACGGCAGTGAGCCCGTTAAAGGACTTTGTCAGCCCGTCGACCTCGATGACTCTCATATCGTCATCACCGACCAGGCATCGCTTTTAAGCGCCTCGGTCAAAAGCTCACCCGTATGGTTGCAGGTGATACCGATGCTTTCGAGGGATTCGACCGCATCATACTCCCCGGCGCAGACGACACACGAGCTGAACTCCACGCCCTCTTCCTGCATCGCAACGACCTTGTCGCGTATGGTCCTGTTCTCCCGCGCCTGCACGATCGACGCACCCCAGAACATCACATGCACCCGCTCCCAGTACCCGCGCGGCAGGGAGACCCCACCGTAAAGCAGCGGGAACTTCATGATCGTGTCGGGGTTGTCGGTGCTGATGACGATAAGCAGTCTTGTTTTCATTCCGTCTCCTTGCATCGTACCGCTTCCAAAAAGATCGCCTCCTCGCTCCTCGCATCGGCACACTGCCGGGCCGTCAGAACGCTCTTTTTAAATCGGCTCTGCCACAGGATGGCGCCGCTGAGGTTGCTGTCGCGCAGATCGTTGCCGACAAAGCCGGCCGCACCCAGCTCGCTGGCACCGAAGTCGCAGCGCTGGATCGACGCGTCTGTGAAATCGGCCTTCCAGGAGATACTGTGGCTCAGGTCGCTGTTTTTTAAGACCGCATGCTGGAAGTGGGCCCCTTTGAAGTTGGCACCCTTTGCCTTCGTGTTCGTAAAGACTGCAAAGCTAAGATCGGCTTTCCAGAAGACCGCGCCTTCGAGGTTCGCACCGCTGAAATCCGAGCCGTGAAGGTCGGCCATAAAAAAATTGCTTCCCGACAGGTCGGCTCCCCGGAAATTAGCCTTTGGTATTTCAAAAGCCGTAAGATCACGCTTGCTTAGATCGGCTTTGGAAAAGTCACAGCCCGCGACCTCTTCGTCCTGCATGAGCCTTTCCATACAGGCAGGGTCGTATCCCCAAAGCACCGTCGCCAGTACAAGGATATTGCCCCAGCGTCTCATTGGGCACTGCTTCGGATACTTTGCAGCCGCTTCAAAAAAGCACCGCCCCGCGACGACCCGATGAGCTTTGCGACCTGCCGGCCCTCTTTATCGATAAAAAACATCGTGGGGACCCCGAAATAGGCAAACCCTTCGGGCAGGTCGTCGTGGTTGATATCCTTTTCCAAAACGACAAAGTTGCGGTCCATGTACGCTTTCACCTCCGGCTCCTGAAAAACCTTCCGCTTCATATAGGCACACTGGGGACAGCTTTTGGCCGTGTACATCATCAGAAGGGTTTTAGAGGCATTTTCCCTCTGGGCATATATCGCTTTAAACCCCTTGTCTTCCGTAATCTGCCCCCCATGCAAAACCGAAAGGCTCATCGCAAAAAGTAAAATAGTATTAAGAGGCCGCATTTAGATATCCACCCCGTCCCAGAACTCGTCGCTGGTGAAGGTCGTCTCTTTGCGCTCGCGTTCCAGCTCATCTTCCACCAGCTTCTTCTGCTGGGTTTCCAGATAACTCTCCAGCGCTTCGTTTAAAACCTCTTCGGGTGACATATGCATCATCAGCGCCAGCGCTTCTACTTTTTTGGTCATTGTTTCGTCTAACTGCATATTCCCTCGCTTATCTAGACAGATTTTATCATATTGCAGAGTACGGTTTAAGATCGCGCCTGCAGGTCCCTTGCCATTGCACCCAAAAAAGCAAGACTCAAAAAAAACGTCGTCCCGAGCAAAAAGGCAAAGACCACGTTCATCACGGCATCGGGATCGCCCACCCCGGGAAAATAGCCGAAGATTCCCAACTCCATCACTATCAGCCAGGAGAGGCATGCGGCGGTAAGCAGGACCGGCCAGAGTCTGCCGAGGAGCATACGGAGCTTTTGCGGTACCCATTTTTCATACCCACCGAGGGATGAATGCATACGGGTGGCAAAACCCCAGACGGGAAGCCAGATCACCAGGTGCCCCAGCCCCCCGCCAAAGAGGGTGAGCAGGATAAAAAACACCAGCAGGATTCGCGAACCGTTTGGCACGGCCAGGTATTTGAGTGCAAAGACGATCAGACCGAACCCCAGCGCCACGACGATGATACCCGTTACCAGGAAGTTGGGCACCAGCGTAAACGCCCCTTCGCTTCCATAGAGCCAAAAGCGGTCCGCCGTGCCGATGGCTTCGATAAAAAAGCCGCCCGTCTCCGTAAACCCCTGCCGTATCTCGAAGAGCCCGTAGTTGAGCACCGCCGCAAGGGCCAGCAGGATGCTCAGGATCGATACCGTGAAATGGACATGTCGGTTATAGGGATTTACTCCCTCTTCTTTCCCATACTCTGCTCTCCTAATGCCCGTACTCATCTGTGATCTCCTGCCCCACCAGGGCTTCGAGGATGTCTTCCATGGTTACGATCCCCACCCAGCCCCGTTCGTCTGCTACGGAGGCCATGTGGACTCTTCCCTTGATCATCCGGTAGAGGATATCGTCAACCTTGGCATCGTAGGGTACATGGATGATCTTGTACTCCCGGCTGTACTCCTCTATGGTCCCGCCGCTGGCACAGATACCGACAAGCTTTTTGATATTGAGCACCCCCACCACGCGGTCGTCCCAGACCACGGGAAAGCGGGTAAAGCCGCTTGCTTTGAGACGGTCCAGCAACTCTTTGGTCAGGGGCTCTTTTACCCCGACGGTCAGGACCTCCTCCTCGGGGGTCATGATCTCATCCACCCGCCGCTCCTGCAGCGAGAGGGCTCCGAGCATAATGTCACGATCCAACGCGTCGATATCGCTTTCATTGGATCGGTGGTGGGTTTCGATCACGTGGCTGAGCTCCCTGCGGCTGAGAATCTGGGGAAGGGGCTCCCCGAGCACGCGGTCCAGAATGGCCGCAATGGGCCAGGCGACGGGGTACGCTGCCCAGATAAGCATCCGCACCACACCGGCCATCTTCGAGCCCACATTCAACGCGTGGCGCGTCAAAACCGCCGCAGGAACGATCTCACCAAAGACCAGGATCAGCGCCGTCGCGATAAAGCCTGCCAGGACACCGCCTCCGACGACGACCCCCAAAAAGATGGAGAGCGCGGCATTGACCGCCGTATTCCCCAGCAGCAAGGTCACCAAAAGCAGATTGCTGCGGCTGATAATGGGAAGCACCTTCAAGGCCCTGCCGTCCCCCAGGTCCGCGGCCCGCTGGACCTCGTCCACGGAGAGACTCATGAGTCCGATGGTAAGACCGGAAAACATCCCCGATGCGCCGATAAGCGCAATAATGACTGCAATCTCCATGATCACACCCACAGGCGGACGAACCGCCCAGGCACAAACCCCGCCGGCTTCTCGACTCTTTTTTTATTGCTTTTTGCTTCGTTGCCGGCACGCCATGCGGCTGTGCCGGTACACCTCCCAGATGGTTCCAAATCAGGTTTCCTTTTTTATTGCCGGGGTGGACATGTGAGTACCCACCCGTTTATACCCGAATTATTACCGAATGAGACTTATATTTGTAGCGTGGGATTAGCAGAAGATCTCGACCGGCATAAAGGCAGAAAGTCGCCTGCCCCCTTTATTTCTATTTATTACCGGAAGAGATGATGGAACAGGATCATCCATACAAAAAGCCCGATCCCGAAGTTTGTGTGATTGATAAGATTGGTCCGGATGATCAGAGAACGCTTCGGTGATCTGGAGGCCATGATCCCGAGACCGATACTGGGGAGCAGCCAAAACCATGGAAAGCATACGGTCGCTATCCCAAAAACCAGCGTCATCCACATATGCTCATGGATCAGTTCGATCTTCAGATCAAGTGCCAGGTAAATGCCTGCCAGGGCGACGCCGATCAGATAGTGCGATATCACATACCACCGCGTTTCATGTTTCAATTTTGGACTTTCGTTAATATCCTTATGCAGGATCTTCCCTCTAAAGATGTAAAGGAACCACCGACCCATAGCCTCCGGCGACATAAAAGGATAAATGAGTTTTCTTTTGGCAAGGATACCGGCCAACAAATCCATCATGTATGTTGCAAATACCCCCATCAATACCGCTTCTATAATAATCAACTCTATTCTCCTCTCTTTTCAAATTCTCAAAGGTCTCTTTTCGTCCCTTGATCATTGGCCCGGTTTCTGTTACAATACAAAACTCGACCGCTGGTCGAAACACTATAGCATATCAAACCCATTTTTAAGCAATAAGGAGGTGTACATTGAAATTCACTATTAAACATTTCCCGACAAAAGGTCAATCCCGAATATAAATCTTAAGGATTGGCCCGGGACGGTTGGTCAATCCGTTGCATGGTAACCATGCCTACTTCTTTTTTAATCATTATTGGAGGAACGAATGTTCCAGGAACTGGAAAAAATAAATAACCGTCCGGATGTTTTTTCTGTCTATACGGCTGCAGAGCTATGGACAAATGAATACACATCCAAAAAAATGCTTGAGTACCACCTCAATCCCGATGTCGACCTCTCATCGAGAAACGCGGCGTTTATCGAACGCTCCGTCGAGTGGATTGCAAAAACCTTCGATGTCGAGGGGAAAAAAGTCGTCGACTTCGGATGCGGCCCGGGTCTTTACACAACGGCCCTGGCCCAAAAAGGCGCCCGGGTGACCGGGATCGATTTTTCGAAAAACTCCATCGAATACGCAAGGAAAACGGCGCAGGAGAACAACCTGACTATCGACTACGTCAATGCCAATTACCTTGACTTTCAAAGCGATGAGAAGTTCGATCTCGTCACGATGATCTTCTGTGACTTCTGTGCACTGAGCCCGGTGCAGCGCAAACAGCTGCTGGGCATCTTTGCATCCATACTCAAAGAAAACGGCCGCATCCTGATGGATGTCTCGTCACTGAACGCCTATGTGAAGCGTGAGGAACAGAGCAGTTATGAACTGAACCAGCTGTTCGGCTTCTGGTCGCCCAACAGGTATTACGGTTTTGTCAATACCTTCAAGTATGACGATGAAAAGGTCGTACTGGATAAATACACGATCATCGAAGAAGCGTCGTCCAAGACCGTCTTCAACTGGCTGCAGTACTTTTCAACAGAGATGTTGGCTTCGGAGTTTGAAGCGGCGGGACTGAAGATCAATCAATACTTCTCCGACGTAGCCGGAAAAAGCTTTTCGGACACCACCGACGAGTTTGCGGTAATCGCAGGAAGATAACACAACCGCCCCGCCCGGGGCGGCATGATGGGGGAGTCTTATTACTGCTGGGCAGCCTGCTGCTCTTCGATCTGTTTACGCACCTCATCCATATCAAGTGCCTTCACCTGCCCGAGCAGATCGGCAAACGCCTCCTGTGGCAGCATACCGGGCTGTTGAAATACGATCACCTTCTCTTTCATCACCATGACCGTCGGGATGGAGCGGATCTGGAAGTGCCCTGCCAGCGCCTGCTGTTCTTCCGTATTGACCTTTGCAAACGTAATGTCGGGGAACTCCTCCGACGCCTTTTCAAAAATGGGCCCGAATGACTTGCACGGTCCGCACCACTCAGCCCAGAAATCGATAATGACGATATCGTTGTCGGTGATGGTTTTTTCAAAATTCTCTTCTGTCAGTTCAATGGTTGCCACTGTATATCCTTATATTTTTTATAAGATGCATTATGACAAATTAGATTGAATCTGAAGTAACGTATGGATTTTTGCCATGCTCAAGCGCCGAAGGGGTACGGCACCCGACGATCGCCGGGGCTTCCCGGATCAGCGCGTCGTTCTCAAGTGCTGCGACCATAAAGAGTGCAAAATCGATGCGCCGCGTGAGGTTGCTCGCCAGGACGGGGTCCCCCACGTGGTAGCTCCAGGCCGGGAGTCCCTGGCTCTCGCCCTCCTCCAGGTCGCTTGCCCGTACCAGGGTCCACTGCGTATCGCTGGCGAAGATCCTCCGGCACGCCTCCACCTGGTCCCCCAGGTCGGCAAAACGTGCCAGGCGGGCGAGCCAGCCGAAAACCGCCACAAACAGCCGGAGCTTCCACGGGTAGATGTCCTTGCCGTCGCGCGAAATATGCCACCCGCTGGAAAAGATCAGGCGTGCACCCGGCTCGGCGAAATCAAGCACCGCCTGCGCCGTACCGGTGGCATACTGCTGCACGCCCCAGGGCACCAGCACCGTCAACACCCCGTCGCACCCGGCAACGGCCCGCCGGATCACCTCCCGGTCGTTCGTATCCCCGGGCACGATCGTGATACGCCCTTTAAAATCATCCAGCTTACCCACGCTCTGCTCCCGGCAGACCCCGACCACTTCATACCCCCTGTCCAGCGCATGACGCACCATATACCGGCCCAGTTTCCCCGAAGCCCCGACGATACAGACCTTTTTCATCGCTACTCCTTTCTCTTTGGTGATCTACAGTGTAGCTTATACTTGATTGCTACGCACACCCCAGATCGCCGCCGCACACCAGCATGATCCAGGCAAAGCTCCCTGCAAACCAGGCGATGTTTACCCACCAAAGCCGCGCCAACCGCCGAACGCTCCGGGCATCTCTACTCTTCGCCGCGGCCAGGCGGCTCAGCACAATAGCCAGAAGATGCACCAAAGGATACGTCCAGATCGACCACGCCAGGCTATTGGCCGCCACACTCTCCGCCGCCTGTGGCGAATCGAACAGAAAAGCCGACATAAAAGAGAGATAGACCCAGAAAAAAAGCCCGATAAAAAGCCCCCGCCACCTGGCTACGGGTGGTTGTTTAGTAATCATGATCGACTTCTTTATTCATTTATCCGACCATACGGCAAATTCGTTACCGCTTGGTTCCGTAAAATGAAAACGACGACCGCCGGGAAAATCGAAGATCGGGCGCACGACCGTACCGCCGTTGCCGACGACTTTTACCTGTGTCGCTTCAAGATCCGAACTGTAAAAAACAAGCAGTGCCCCGCCGTTTGATGTCCGGCTGCACACATCCGCCTGAAAAAAACCTCCGTCCAGACCCTGGTCGGAAAACGAGGTATATTCGGGACCGAAGTCTACAAACTCCCACCCGAATGCCGTAGAAAAAAACGCTTTTGTCGCTACCAGGTCGTTAGCTGCAAACTCTACGTAGTTAAGCTTTTCATGTTTGTTCATGTTCTCTTCTCCTTCACAAAGAAGCTGCCCGCCCGGTATAAGAGCAGGCGGTCCGGTTAAAGTTGCCTGTCCCCTTATTTCTAATTTTATTCAAGACCAAGTGCTCCGGTCAGATACGTCAGTTCATGTTCGGGCATGACATATCCATAGCTTCCGTCAAATTTATACGTATATGGGTCACTGTCAACGGGATATATCGTTCCGGCTGTGCTATTATTAGTGCCAAAAAATACCGAAAAGTAAGCGTTGTTACTATCTACTACTATGTATCTGTTTCCGGCATCCGATGTTTCAGCTTCTTTTACAGTCCCGGTAAGGTTCAGGTCAAGGAAATGAACCTCAACGCTATCCCCCGGTATCATGTAATAGAGCGTATCAATGTCATTAAGCCATTCACCGGCATCCGTTTCACTTACAAAAAATCTTGACCATCGGACAATGTCATCAAGGGCATCTGTCTCTCCGTAAGCATAATAGTCGGTAAAATCCAAACCGTCTCTTTCACTTTGCATTAGTTCATAATCTTCCGGATCAGACTTCATAAGAAGAGAGTTGCTGCTTTCCAATACATCTAAGACTTCAACGGACGCGTAACTGTCTAACAATAGATCAGCCGTTTCGTTTAAATCGCTGGTATCGGATACCGTCACGAAGTAAGTGCTTTTTTGCGGGTCATCGGTTTGTTGTTCTCGATTGTCTTCTGCTTCGCATCCAAACATAAAAAATACCGTGAGCAAGAGTGAGAGGATTTTAATTACCTTCAAAGCTTAACCTTTGCCATTCTGTAGCAATTAATTTTTTAAAAAAGTTGATACATTGTATTAACTATCTGCTTAGTTTTACAACATTACATAACAAAAATTGTATAGCTTGTTTTCCCCGACAGAGAAGCGCAAAGGTGGAAAAAGAGCGAGGGCAGAATTAAAGTTGCCTGTCCCTTTTATTCTTTTACAGCCTCGACAATGCAGTAAAACGGTCTGACATCCAGCTTTTCGCCGAATTGGATGTACTCCGTCATGGTTAACCCGCACTCGTCCAACAAAGCGTCAACGGCCCCTTTGGGATCACCCGACATATCAATACCGAATCTGGCGGGCTCGCCCATGCTCTCGATCAGGCGCATGTTTCGTTTGGCAAGCCACGAGTACTCGCCCAGGCTGTACGCCTTGGAGTAAAAATCCTGCGCGATAACACTCCCCTCTG
This sequence comes from Campylobacterales bacterium, assembly GCA_050297855.1. Classification (GTDB taxonomy): domain Bacteria; phylum Campylobacterota; class Campylobacteria; order Campylobacterales; family SZUA-545; genus SZUA-545. The sequence continues at coordinate 137,530 of JBNKTC010000002.1, read as the reverse complement.
CACAAAGATCCGCCATATCCCTCAGTGTCGCCTTGACACGCTCCTCGTCCAGGTAGAGCGATACGCTCTGCCAGAGGAAGAGCGTCTTTTTTGTCTTGTCAAACCCCGCCTCGAGTAGTCTCTCCGCCCACGATTCGTGTGCATAATCGACCGGGATATAGGTGATCCATTCATGTTCGATACCCGCGTTATCCAGTGTCTCGACTTTTATATTGAGCGTTTTGACCTGGTCAAGTTCAAAGACCTTGACCTCTTTTCCTTGAGTAAAATGCAGGGCGATCAAATCAAAACCCACCCCCGGCAGAACCACCTGCTCCACCGTATCGATATACTTCTCCATGATCCTATCAAATACGACCGTTCGCGCACCCGTAATAGCCGCCAAATCTGCCTCTGCGGGTTTGGCAACCTCAGAGAGCCATGTTTTAAAACCGAATAGGCGTCGGGAGATAATCAACGCCCCCAGCGTAGACCACAAGGCAAAATGCGATTCACATGGAAACTTCTTGATAAACGCCACAGAAAGAGGGTCGGGCCGGGTACCGAGATAGTGCATAAACCACCGCGTCTGAAGCGCCTGTCCTGCCGAAAAAGAGACCCCCAGCCGCCTGCTGTTGACCATCTCCTTATAGAGGCCTATTATCAGCCCGACAATCATAAGGGGAATAAAAAGGATTTGGATCGGGATATAGAGGGCGAGCTGAAAAAATTTGATGGGTAGTCGTACAATCCCCGAAAACTGTTTTTTTCCATTGTCATCTGTCATTCGGTTATCCTTATTATCTCTAGATCTTCCATCTGAATTACACGTTACGACTACTGTCTCAATTTTTTTCCAGCGACTCTTTTCTTCTCTGCTGATACTGGTCGTATGTCGGCGGTCTTTCGTAGCTCGGATCATCTCCATATTTATATCGCTGCTGTCGCATGCTGTTTTCATAGGTATCTCTTGAGATATCATCCAAAACCGACTTTACCTGCTTTCCCGAGCAGGCAGAAAACCAAAATATGTTGCTGATGATAACACAGCTCCAAAACAGTCGTTTCATTTCCATCCTTCTTTTTCCATCTTCTCCATATCCAAACCCTAGAATATCTCCCACGGGTAGTTGACGATCACCGTCATCTCGAACCCCTCGTCCCCCGTCGCGCCGTCCAGGCGGTAGACAAGTCCCGAAGCGGTTACCACACGCACCCCCATGCCCGTACTGTAGCGCTCCTCCTTGCCCAGGTCACTGATCCTTTCGGCCACACTCCCCCGCTCGTAAAAAAACGCCACCTGGACACCGGTACGGATATCCTTCATAAACCCGATATCAAACGGGGTCACCTCCTCGGTCAGGTTCCAGCGGAATTCGGTACCGTAAAACTGGGTATGGGCCCCGGCAAAGCGTCCCTCCGGGTAAGCGCGCAGCCGGCTGCGTCCCCCCAGCGATGTAGCCGATCCGTATTTGTTGGCGACCTGGGTCGTTGCAATGACACTTTCGCAATCACTTCGCTCGGAAGGGTCGCTCAAAAGGGTACAGTCCAGGCCCATCTGGTCGGCAAGCCGGTCGTAATCCGTCTCCCCCTCTTCCAGTACGATCGCATCGGATCGGTAGTAGTTAAAGACCCAGCTGCTCTGTTTTCCCAGCGGGATATAGGCGGTGAAATTGTAGTTATGCTGGTAGAAGTCCGGTCCCTCGTCCCCGTTGGGCGGGGAGTAGTCAAGGCTGGTATCAAACCGAAACCCTTGCCGAGGGTCGACGCGGTCATCGGTATAGTCGGCCATCATCCCGAAGATGTAAAACTTCGTATCCTGCACCCCGATATCGTCCGCCTCTACGAGTAGCTTCCCATCCTTGTCCCGGATAGAGTCAAGTTGATAGCCGGCCAGGTAGGCCATGGAGTAAAACTCCAGCATCTTGTCCCAGAACGATGCCGTCGCCCTAAGCCCCGTAAACTGCATCTCATCCACGGAGATCAGTACATACTCATCCTTTTTGGATTCCATCCCCCGGGTCTTGTAACTTTGCATCGAGGCTTTGTCAAAGTAGTTGTGGAGCATCTCGAATTTCAGATGCTTGTCGATCAGGTACCAATCGGCGACGGCAAAGCCGTATCCTCCCGCATCCCCGTCGATCACATCCGCCAATACGTCGGTCTGGGTCCCGTAGATATTGTTGGCCATCCCCACGAGCATCATGCCCGTACCGATTCCGGGAAGCGAATAGGGAGCCGGGACGACAAAGTAGCCCGGTGTTCGCAGATACTGGTCCCGGCGCCGTTCGATCTTGCCAAATATCTCCGCCCATGCAATAGAAAACAAAAGAAAAAAAATCACCCATCCCCGTGCCACGTTCTACCTCGCTTTTGTATCCGAATATTTTTAATTCAACTGCGATTCTTCTCGATTTAAAGAACCACATGCTTCGATCTTGCGCAAAATATTAGCAAAAATTTATTGAATAACGATAAAATATACATGTAATTCAATAAATATATATACTGAATATCTTATAAAGTACAATGCTAAAACAGATTTGGCTTACATAACTGTCAGCGTGTAAAGGAAAGAATATGGACACCGGAATTCATGCAAAAATAACGCGCCTCAGCCGGATCGCGCAGTATCTAAGCCTGCTTTTTCTGGTGGGCACCCCGCTGTTGTATTTTTGGCTTCTTTATGCAGGAGAATGGTCGATACTGCTCAAACTGCCCAAAGAGGTTGTTTTCAGCGAAGCCCTCTTGACAACATCCCACAAGGCCCTCATCGCACTGATCCCGATGATCTCCATTGCCGTCTACATGCTGCTTTTTCAAAAACTCTTTCGGCTTTTCGACCTCTTCAAAAAAGGAGAGTTTTTCTCCCGCAACACGATAGCAGCCGTTTTGTATATCGGGTACCTTCTTGTCGTGATAGACTTTGCGAAGATATTTGAATCCCTGGTAGGCAGTCTCGTTCTGAAAACGGTAGGCGCCATTCAAAGCGAGGCCTATGCAAACGTCGGATTCTCGATGGTGATCGTCGGCATCTTTGTGGTCATCGTGGGACATATATGGAAAATATCACTGGAAATGTATGAAAATGAGAGGTTGACGGTTTAAGATGGCGATCGTGATCAATCTGGATGTAATGCTGGCCAAACGCAAAAAAAAGCTGAGCGAACTCTCCGATGCCGTAGGCATCACCCTGGCAAACCTCTCGATCCTAAAAAATCAAAAAGCCAAGGCGATCCGGCTGTCCACCCTGAATGACATCTGCGCGTTTTTGGAGTGCCAGCCGGGAGATCTTCTGGAGTACGTTCCCGACGAGGAAACAGAGTAGGATTTATTCCGGTTTCATCTTTATTAACAAAACCCCACTGATACCACTCACGATGATTACAAAGGCATCGACAATATACCAATAGAGATTGCTATGCAGCATAAACCCAATGATCATCAATAATGAAATAATGATCAGTAATGTGCCGATAATTTTTAATTTATGCATTATATATGTTCCTGCTCTTCATGATTAATTCAATACTTCAATGACCCGGGCTTGTGCTCTACATCCAATATCATATTTCGGGCAGCGCCCTTTTTTACAAACTGATTGTGACAGTTCTTGCACGCCTTACCCAACTCACCCAGGGCATGGCCGACCATAGCCATATCCCCCACCATAGCGGCAGCGTTCATATCCCGGGTGGCATCACCAAACTGCTTAACGGCCTTGGCAAATTCATCGGGCTTTTCCCACACCGCAGGACTCGCTTCGGTATCACCGGAACCGGAGCCCTTCGGGAAAAGCGTACCGGTAACCACCGCGAGCTGGGCCAAAGCCTGAGTATGTATCATCAGGTCTTGGTTACTCCGGGTTCCGTATTTCAGGATACTGACAATAGCACCCATATGTCTCTCGGCCGACTTCATCATGGATTTCCGGTATTTGATATCCCCTGCGGTATCGGCAAACGCGCTCTGCGTCGTCACACTCAAAGTAAACATAACAATACAGACAGCGCCCAGTAGTTGATTTATCATAAAAAGTCATCCTTTCTGTGATCTCAGAAAATGTCATACTCGCTCTTCATCTCAAAATAGGCAGGAGGTACGGTTAAAATTGCCTCTCCACTTTATTTTTTATTTAGAGAAAAGCATGTTAGTCTGTCAGATCTTTCCATGCCATACCTTGTAGGCAATATTGTCTTTTTTTGTACTTTTCACCGAATACATCAGTTTGTCTGCGATCTCCATCGCCTCATGAATATCCTCGGGCAAGGTTTGAAACGTCACCAGCCCGATACTAAACCCGACCGGCCAGCCGTGGACCTGCATCCGTTGTTTCAGCAGCTCCTTTATTTTAATAAATACGGCCTTCGCTTCCTCCTGCTCCGTCTCCGGGAAAAGGCATACAAACTCATCCCCACCGATCCTTGCTACCATATCCGTTCGCCGCAGGGAAGACTCAAGGCAATCGGCGACTTCGATCAAGAGTTTGTCACCGGTCGCATGCCCGAACGTGTCATTGATGTTTTTAAAATTATCCACATCGATGTAGGCCATGGAAAAAACGTGCTGATATCGGTAGGATCGAAGCAATTCATTGGCAAGACCGGCATAAAAACTCCTGACATTACCGATACCCGTCAACTTATCCGTATCGGCTGCCGTTACCTCGACCCGATGGACATTTCTGAAGTTCGTAATCAGTACCGCCAGGATCAGGAAAGTGGCCCCGTACGGGGCGGCAATATATACCAGTTCCAGTGCACCGATTGCGTATTGTAAAATATATGCTTTCGCGACGACCAATGCCGTCGTCGACATCAATGCGACAATAATGCCGGCTTTCCGGGAGCCGTACCAGCTGGCGAACAGGATGGCAAAAATATAAAAAGGCTCAAGAGAGAGGGTATTTTGAAGGGCAACGGAGAGAAGACTCACGACAAGTAGTATCAACAATGACAAAAAATATATGGCATTGGGAGAACGTCTTTCCAGGATACTAAAAATGGTTTTCATTGATACTTCCTTGCGAGCCCTGAATCATGACCACTTAATATTATGGATAATTATACTCGCTTTTAGACTTAGGGTACGAAAGCACGCGCTGAGCGTTTCTTCTCTACTCTTCTTCCCGGGTCATTTTCTGGTACACCCCCAGCCCCATCACCAGTAAAACGGCACTTACAAGCAAAAGGGTCGGATAGATCAACAGACTGATATCTTTTTTTGCCGCGGAAAAAACGAATACCAAGGCCTCAAGAAGGACGGCGATAATAATAATGACAATAAACTTGATCAATGTCGTCCGCTGTTTTATGCTTGACTCTTCGCCGTGAACCTTGAATACCTCTTCTTCTATCAGGAATCTGGAGACGTCAAAAACCGCCGTCCCGATCACGATCAAACCGACGGCATCAAGAAGGGCATTGGTCAGCAGCGTGTTTTCATGTATCGAAGCCCAGATGTTATAAAGCCCCGAACCGATCATCGTAAGGCTGATAAGCCCCAGCGACAAGCTGATCAGGGTATACACGCCCCGGCTGACTTTTTCGGTATTTTGTTTTGATTTGCTCACATATACTCCTTGGGGTTCTTCTGTTTCCTACTTTACAACATCAAAGAAAAAATAGAAACCTTTTTTCGGAATTGTGTGCCGGAACTGCATGTTAAATATCAAAACGTATCGTATGTTAATGTAAAGAAGAAGCCGGGAAAATCCCGGCAGGGAAGAGGTGACGGCTTACGCCATTTTAAGCGCGCACGTCTCTTCGTAGGTTTTTGATGCGGCACTCAGGGTTGCGCCTTTGAGTGCATCATAGAGGGTGTCCAGTTTCTCCTCGGCACCCAGGCGCTTGATCTCGCGTTTTTCCAGGTCGGCGTATTCGACCAGTTCGTTCCAGACCGAGCTCTCGTCCAGTGAAAAGGCGTACACCGTACTCCCTTCATATTCGAAAACGGCATCGCTCATCAGGTCCTCGAAAAAGAGGGTGATAAGCGTATCCGGGACCAGTACGCTTTTGTAGCGCTCAAAGGCCGCCGCAAAATCGTCAAAGCTGTCCAGTTTCCCGGCCAAAAGGAGCATACTCTCTTCGCCCGAAATGGCGATCGCCTGCGAGATCGTCGCCTTCGGCGGCATCTGCTTCTCCGCCGTGATCATCTTGCCTTCCGTTACGACCAGCGCACCCCGGTATCCGTAACGCCCGGCCACGCCCAACGCCCCCTTCATGGCAGGCTGCCACTCCAACTTGTTGTCGTATATGTAATCGATAGCTGTTCCCATGGTTTATCCTTGGTGTGAATCCACCTCAAAAAATCGTGAATGAACGAAATGATTATCCCTGCTTCCGCGTCCAGTTATCTTTGCAATGAAATTCGAGATTTTCTCCGTTCAAGTAATGTGCGAGCACCGTGGAAAGAGATAGCTGCTGTTGCGCTTGTAAGAAGTTATAAGTACAGGTGCATATATCATGCCAGTGGGAATGCAGCAAAGTCCTACGTTTTATCTTTCACAACACAACATTTTCGAAAAGTCTGCCACCTCCGGCGGCTAGCGTAGCATTAGGAGCTTTGCTTCTATTGCGTAATCAATACATAGTGTGGCTCTTTTTATCCCTTTATTTTACAGTACTCATGAGCATCCTCTCTTCTTCCAAGGAAAGGAAACGCCACTTACCGCTTTCGATGTCGAGGTTAAAACTGCCGATGCTTATCCGGCTCAGGCTCACGACCTTTAGGGGCGTCCCGAACTTCGGGTCTTTCAACGCCCCGAAAAGCCGGCGGATATGCCGGTTCTTCCCCTCGTCGATCACAACCCTGAGTTTCGTTTTCGCACCGCCCTTGCCTATCTTTTCGACCTTCAGTGCCTTCATGACACCTTGCGCCGTTTCCACCCCTTTCACAGCCTGGGCAATATGTTCGTCTGTCACGTGGCCCCTGACCCAGATCTCGTATACCTTGACGCAATTCCCGGGCTTGGTCAACGCATTGCCGATCTGTCCGTTAGTCGTGAACAGTAAAAGCCCCTTGGATTCCAGATCAAGCCGCCCGATGGGCATCCACCCCTCATCAAAAGCCCAATCCGGCAAAAGATCATAAACCGTCTTCCGCCCACGTTCGTCGGATCGCGTGACCACATAGCCCTTAGGCTTATTAAGCGCCAACAGCTCTTTCGAATTATGCATTCAGTCTATTCCTTGTTTTTTTTCATGTGCTTTTTTAATAAAAACTTTTTCCTATGTTGTGTGGCTTTGTTTTTCCCCGACGGAGGCGTCAAAAGAAGGAATCAGAGCGAGGACTGTCTGAGCGAAGCGAGTTCCGCAGCTCCCTTCTTTTTACGCTGGAGGAGGGAAAAAGAAAAACAACCGCCACACGCTTCTTTTGCTTACTTTTACTTCTAAAGAAAAGTCAGTGCCCGCCCGGCATAAGGGCAGGAGGTACGGTTAAAGTTGCCTCTCTCCTTTATTTTCTGATTGTTAGAGACATTAATGAACATCATATTCATTACCATTAACTATCATCTTGAACATAGTTAGATTTCTTCCTTTGTACGTGACTGACTTTCCAAGAAGTATTGCCTTTGGCATATATGCATATTGATAGCCATATGAATTACACGTAACTGTTGTGCCGTCCAAGAAGTAAACCACCCGATCAAAGTCACATCCTTCAAAATCATCTTGCTTTTCTTTGCCTGGGTCTCTGTGGCCCTCGATCGTTTTGCTGGCAACTATTGTCCAACCAACATAATTTTCAAAAGCGTTTTCACAGGCAGAGTATGCGAATGTAGTTAAAAATAACAAAAAAGTTGCTACAAATATTGTTTTCATTCTTTTCTCCTACTTTAGCCATGAGATATAGAGGACTATCCCCTTAAATCAATTTTTGTAGATATTTCATTTACCTTTTTCAACACTCATCATCATTTTATAGTAATTTTCTAGCAAACCAGCACTTTCCATCATTCGAAAAGGATTTCTTTCAGCAGCAACTAATTGATCTTCCTCATTTATACTACACCATTTACAGGCTTCATCAGTTTCAGCTATTGGTTCTCTACATGAAGGACATACATTGTTTGCTTCCTGTATACTTTCAGAAGCAAAAATATAAACTTTTTGATCAACGTCTACAAAAAAAGGAATTGCTGAACTTTTTCCTATCTTCATTTCATAATAAGATGCACCAATTCTTTCAGCTATTTCTAATGCAACTGCTTTTTCTTCATCAGTTGCTTGACTACCAACAATCACTGAAGATATACATGATGAGGGAAACTTTAAGAGTTTTATATCACCTACTTCAACGATATCTTCTTCACTGGCAACTAATCTTCGTTCTTGTTCATAACTCCAACATGAATGTTTTGTATAGTATGCAGCACTAAAAACCCCACGTTGTAGTAAATAGTGATATCTTGGTTTACCTACAGCATAAGCTCTCTCTAACATTTCCCCTAAATTTGTATTTGGTTTGTCTTGATAATCAACATCTCCAAAACCAACATTTGGAAAGTGTTTTTGAAACTCTGTTTCATCAAATTCCAAAACAATTCCACTATGATTATCTCCATAATGTGCCCACATTGGAATCACATTAGGAGCTTTTGAAAAACATGTAACTGGACGTTGAGGTAATTCTCCAATGACTTCTTTGTAATGGGCCAAAATACCAGGTTTTTGTTCTAAATCAATCGTTAGAAACAGCTCATATGGATCATTGAAATCTCGTGGATAAGAACATTTAAAACTACATTGTCCTTCTTCAGAAAAAACAATCTTTAATACTTCGTTGCTCATATACTTGTATGTTTTCAAACTCCTTACATCCTTTCAGGTTTATAAATACCATAATTATCAAGACACAGCGTCATATCCCCGCCTTAACCCGTCTCCGCCACTTATAAACCTCATGACTAACAAACAAAATAATCGGGAACGGAATCAATATCCACATATCCGCCAGCGGCACATGAGCCGTATTAAAGACATTCTGCACCGCCTCGACATTCAGCAGCATCCACACCCACGACAGCTCGGCCACCATCGCGCCAAGCAGCAGCTTGTTGGAGAAAAAGCCGACACTGAAGGCCGAGAACTCCCAGCTCCGCATCGTCCAGGCGTTGGTAAGCTGGCAGCTGATGGCACCTAAAAGCGTCATCGTCATCGCCTGGCGCTGGAGCAGGTCGTCGCCCAGGTCCACCGTGCCATACTCCCATCCGTGCATGAGCAGGAAGGTGATAAAGGCGGTCATGGCCGCGGTGGCCTCGATGACGCCGACGAAGAAGTAGCCGCGCTTGAAGACCTCCCAGTTTAAAAGCTTCTCGTCCTTGCCCACGGGCGGGCGTTTCATGATGTTTTTCTCCGGCTTGTCGCTCCCGATGGCCAGGCCGGGCAGCATATCGGAGCCCAGGTCGATGGAGAGGATCTGGATGACAGACAGCGGCAGCGGGATCTTGAAGAAGAACTGCAGGATATAGGGCACGATCTCCGGGACGTTGGAGGAGAGGATGTAGGTGACGAACTTCTTGATATTGAAGTAGACGGCCCGGCCTTCTTCGATGGCGGAGACGATGGAGGAGAAGTTGTCGTCGATGAGGACCATGTCCGCCGCCTCCTTGGCGACCTCCGTCCCGGTCCGGCCCATGGCGATTCCGATGTCGGCGCGTTTGAGGGCCGGGGCGTCGTTGACCCCGTCGCCCGTCATGGCGACGACGTCGCCGTTGTTCTGCAGCGCCGTGGCGATCTTGAGCTTCTGGCTGGAGGCCATCCGGGCGAAGAGGATATCGTTTTCGGCCAGTAGCTCTTCGAGCTTTTCATCCCGCATCTTCTCCAGCTCGTCCCCGGTCATGACCATGTCGTAGGTCATGCCGATCTTGCCGGCGATGGCCGCGGCGGTGAGGGGGTTGTCCCCCGTGATCATCATCGTCCGGATCCCCGCCGTCTTGCACATGGCGATCGCCTCTTTGACCTCGGGCCGCGGCAGGTCCATGATGCCCACCAGTCCCAGCAGGGTCATCCCCTCCTCTTCCCGGCCTTCGTTCCGGGCGATGGCGAGGACGCGGAACGCCTCTTTCTCGTACTCCCCGGCCTGTTTGTGCAGGCGTTCGCGTGTGCCATCGTCAAGGGCGACGCGGTTGCCCTCCGCGTCGACATAGTGGGTCGAGCGCTCCACGATCACCTCGTAGGCACCCTTGGCAAAGAGGATCGTCTCCCCTTCCACATCGTACAGGGAGGACATCATCTTCCGCTCGCTCGTAAAGGGGAACTCCTCCAGCTTCTCGTACCCGGCGCGGTCGATTCCCAGCTTGCCGTGGGCTGCTACGATGGCCAGCTCCGTGGGATCGCCGAAGATATTCCGGCCTTCGATCCTGGCCCGGGAGTTGAGCAGGCCTGCGCCCAGCAGGGCTTCGAGCCGTTCATGCCCGCTGGGGCTCTCTTTGTCGAAACGGAACTCGCCCGGGGCGAAATACCCCTCGCCGCTCACCTCCACGTCCTCGCCCCCGGCGAGGTAGATCCGTTTGAGGGTCATCTCGTTGAGGGTCAACGTCCCGGTCTTGTCGGTACAGATCACCGTGGCACTCCCCAGGGTCTGGACCGAGTCGAGGTTTTTGATCAGCGCGTTGCGCTTGGCCATCCGCTGGCTGGCCAGGGAAAGGGAGAGGGTAATGGTCGGGAGCATCCCCTCGGGGACGTTGGCCACGATCAAGGAGAGGGCGAAGATCGAGGCGATCAGGAAGCCGCGGTCACTGAAGAGCCCCAGGATGAAAAAGACGATCCCCATCGCCACGGCGATGATCGTGAGCACCCGCGTGATCGTGATGATCTCTTTTTGCATCGGGGTGAGGGTCTTCTGGACGTTTTTGGTCATGACGGCGATCTTCCCGAACTCCGTCGCGTGCCCCGTGGCGGTCACCACCGCCACGCCGCTGCCCGATACCACCGTCGTCCCGGCGTAGACCATATTGTCCGCATCCAGCTCCCGCCGGGCGTCCCCCGGCTCCGTATCGCGGAGCACCGGGACCGATTCGCCGTTGAGGGAGGACATGTTGATATAGAGCGAGTTGGACTCCAGCAGCACCGCGTCGGCGGCGACCTTGTCCCCCTCTTCCATGAAGATGACGTCCCCCGGGACCAGCAGCTTGGAGTCGATCTCCTGCCGCCTGCCGTCGCGCTTGACATTGACCATCGTCGGCATCAGCTTCAGAAGCGCCTCCATCGCCTTGTCCGCCTTGTACTCCTGCCAGAAGGTAAAGGTGGCGTTGATGACGACCGCACAGAGGATGGCGTAGGCGAGGATGTCGCTCCCCTCGCCGGGCACGTAGTGGTCGGCGATAAAGGAGAGGACCGCCGCCACCTCCAGCAGCACGGCGAAGAACTGGGTGTACTCTTTGAAGTACTGTTTGAGATAGTTCTTTTTGGCCCCGGTCTGGATGACGTTTTCGCCGAACTCGTCGGCCCGGCGTCCCGCCTCTTTGGAGCTCAGGCCTTCGGGGGAGCTTTTGAGCCTGCGGAAGAGTTTGTCGTGGCTGAGGGTAAAGAGGTGCATCACATATCCTCTTTGGCGTAGTAGGCGATCGTGTTGACCGAGGTCTCGCGCAGGATCTGCTCGATGGGGCGTTCGCCCAGCACCTTGGAGAAGAAGGAGAGGCGCTGGCCGCCGATGACCATCAGGTCGTACTCCCCACTGCCCAGGGCGTGAAGCAGCTCGTGCCGCTCGTTCTCGCCCAGGACGTGCTTGAGGCGGATGACCAGCCCCATGAGGTCGGCCAGTTTGGTGTAGTGGCTGAGGCGGTGGTTGAGGCCCTTGAAGAACTGTTTGGTCCGGTGGATCGTAAATCGCGCCAGGGTACGGCGGCCCAGGATGTTGATGCTGAGGATCGTCCCGCCTGCTTCGTACGCCTTGAGCATCGTGGAGAAGAAGGTGAACTTCTGGACCGACAGGCGCGTCTCCTTGATCGGCAGGATCACCGATTCGGGGCGCATCGCGGTGTTGACGTGGACGACCCGTACGACCGCGATGTCCACGCGGGGGGCCGCCTTGACCAGACGGTCGCTGAAGGATGCGGAGAGGAAGCGTCGACGAGCACGCGTACTGCAGAAGACCATGTCGACGTGGTTGGCGTGGACATAGTTGACCAGTGAGGCGACCCCGCCCAGGTCGTAGATCTCCTCCTCCACCTCCACCCCTTCGGCCTCGGCAGTCTCGCGGATGCTCTCGATACTGTGGCGCACGTCACTCAGGGCGTCGGAGGGGTTACGGACATGGAAAAGCACCAGCGTAAAGCCGTTGGCCTTGGCGTATGCCAGGGCGTACATGGCTGCCGCTTCCGCGGTCAGCATCCCGTTGATTGCTGCGACTACTTTCATCCCACACCTTTGTCTTGGTCTCGAACGTCCGTCTATTCTAACACGTTTTGTGCTGTGTTTCCCCTAAGGGGCCAGCCGTTTTTGAGCCGCAATCCGCTACCATAAGAACACTATTTAAACCGGAGGCCCTAATGTCAAACAACTCCAGAAAAAACCAGCCCTTCACGATGGGAGCCAACCTCGGCGACGGGTGGCAGAGCGACAACCGCACCAAGGTGGTCACACCCGAAAAGATCCTCAGCGCCGAAGCCCACGAGCTGGTGGTGAAAAAAGAGAAACGCAAAGGGAAAACTGTTACGATTATAGGCGAGTTTTTTATCGCGGCGGAGATGAAGAAAAAACTGGCCGCCGAGGTGAAAAAAAAGCTCTCCACAGGCGGAAGCATGAGCGGTTCCAACCTGGAACTGCAGGGCGATGTCGCCGATGCGGCACGGCTTTTGCTTGAAGCTAAAGGATATCGTTTCAAAAAAGGCAAAAAATAGGCTTTAAAAATTCGCCGTTAAAACGATATTTATTAATAATTTTTTAATATCTAAAAATAAAATCACGTAATAAAGAGTCCCTATGCCAAAAAAACTGAACAACAAGATGATCCTCAACTTCAGCGTCGTCTTCGCCATCGCGACGGTGCTGCTCTATTTCTACCTGGCAAGCGACTACCGAAACCTTATCAAAGACAACACCCAGAAATATATCCAGATGTTCAGTAAATCGGTCTTCCAGTCCGTCCGCATGGGGATGAACACCGGGGACCCCGCGGTCGTCGAAGATACAGTCCACACCGCCAAGAAGATCCAGGGGGTGGAAAAACTGACCATCTATAAATCCCAGGGGGTCATCGACTTTTTCGGTCTGCAGACGACCCTGACCAAAGACCCTGATGTGCTGGAAGTACTTAAAAGCGGGCAGGACAAGATCATGGACTACTCCACCAAAGGCAACCACTATTTCAGGCTTGTCAAACCCCTCAAAGCGGGTGAAGACTGCCTCATGTGCCACGCCACGTCCCAGCCGGGGGATGTCCTGGGGGTCATGGACCTCTCCGTTTCCCTGAACGAAAGCGACGAAGTCATCGCCACCTCCCAGGCGAAGATCATCGTGACGATCATCCTCTCAGCCTTCGTGGTCATCTCCATCTTTGTCTTCTTCTTTAAAAAGGAGCTCTTTAACCCGCTCAAGAAACTGACGCTGATCTCCAAGGACCTGGCACACGGCGACGGCGACCTGACCAAACGCCTGAACCTCACCAGCGGTGACGAACTGAACGAAGCGACCGACTACATCGACAGCTTTATCGGCAAGATCCAGGAGACGGTCAACACGGCCAAAAACAGCGCCTCCCGCTCCGTCCAGGGCTCCCAGCAGCTGACGGGACTCTCCCAGGATATCAAAGAGAGCGTGGCTAAACAGAACCAGATGACCCACGACTCCAACAAGCTGGTCGAGGAGATGCAAAAAGACCTCAACGTCAGTGAAGAGGTGGCCATCGCCACGGCCGAAGAGCTGGAGAATACGGCCCAGTCCCTTAACCGTACCCTGAACGAACTCTCCGAGATCGTGCGCAGCATCAACGACGCCTCCGAGAAACAGAACGAGATGTCCGACCGCCTCAACGAACTCAACAACGAGGCCGAACAGGTCAAAGAGGTGCTGGGTGTCATCAGCGATATCGCCGACCAGACCAACCTGCTGGCCCTTAATGCCGCCATCGAAGCGGCCCGCGCCGGGGAACACGGCCGCGGATTCGCCGTCGTCGCCGACGAGGTGCGCAAGCTGGCAGAGAAGACCCAAAAGAGTCTCAGCGAGATCGATGCGACGATCAACGTCGTCCTCCAGGCCATCGGCGACTCCTCCATGATGATGGTGGAGAACTCCAACGAGATGAACAAGATCGCCGACAGCGCCAACTCCATCCAGGCCGAGACCGCCGATACCAAGGGCAAGATGGATACGACGACGATCAAGTCCAAAGACTCGGCCAAATTCGCCACGATGATCGCCCATAAGACCAAAACCCTGGTCAAAGGGATGCAGGGCGTCACGGAGATCGCCGAAGCCAACGACAAGTCGGTCAGCGACATCCTCAAGATCTCGTCCGATATTGCGGAATCTGCCGAAGACCTGAACAACAAACTAAACAAATTCAACTCGTAAGCGCCGGATTGTGGAAGATATTTTAAACTCCCTCTCCACCTACGGGTACATCATCCTCTTTCTCTACTCCATCGGCGGCGGCTTCGTCGCCCTGGCCGCGGCGGGCGTCATGGCCTATGCGGGCAAGATGGACCTGGAACTCTCCATCCTGGTCGCCATGATCGCCAACTTCATCGGGGACTCGATCCTCTTTTACATGGGGCGCTACAACAAAAAAGAGGTCCACGGCTACCTGAGAAAGCACCGGCGCAAACTCGCCTTTTCGCACCTCCTGATCAAAAAGCACGGCTCAAAGATGATCCTCTTTCAGAAATTCGTCTATGGGATCAAAACACTGATCCCCATCGCCATCGGCCTGACAAAGTACGATCTGAAACGCTTTACGGTCTATAACTTCGGCTCCTCGATCGTCTGGGCTGTTGTTGTGGGATATGCGGGATTTTTCGGGGGGGATATTGTCATGCGGGTGGCGGGCTACTCCTCGGAGCACCCCTACCTTCCGCCGGTGATCATGCTCACGCTTCTAGGCGGCATCTGGTTCTACCTCAGCCGCGTCACACGCAAAGTATAATCTGAAAGAAACGGCCGACCATGCCTCAAGCATTCGGCCTAAGCGGCACTATTTAATCACATACGCCTTGATGATCTTCTGGTCCTCGACCGGGCGGTCTCCACGGCCTGTTTTGACCCCTTCGATCTTTTTGACCACGTCGTAGCCTTCGACCACCTTGCCGAAGATCGTATGGCGTCCGTTCAGCCAATAGGCGGGGCCTGTCGTTATAAAGAACTGGCTTGTATTGGTGTTGGGGCCGCGATTGGCCATCGCCAGGATGCCCACTTTGTCGAATACGACATTGGGCGCAAACTCGTCTTCAAAGGGTTTGCCCCATTTGGACTGTCCGCCGCGTCCCGTCCCGGTCGGGTCGCCGCCCTGGATCATAAACCCTTTGATAACGCGGTGGAAGATGATCCCGTTATAAAACCCGCTCTCCACGAGCGAGGTGAAGTTCTCGCATGTCTTGGGTGCGACATCGGGCATCAGTTCGATCACCACCTTCCCCTGCGTCGTCTCGAATACCACCTTGGGTGCTGCTGCCTGGAGCAGACCCGCAAACAGCGCAAACAGAAAAACCAATCGTTTTAATCTCACGTATGACTCCTTTTAATTTGATAAATATTATACTTAACGAAGTGTAATAAGATTTTGAGGCAGGGTTACGGTTGAGTATTATCAGATTTTTTCTCGTTTTTCTCTTTCTTCTGACATTTGTACGGGCGCAGGCTGCGGAGGAGTACCGTATCGGCGTGCTGGCCAAACGGGGCGAAGCCATCGCCCTGGCGCGCTGGCAGGCCACGGCGGACTACCTGCACGAAAGGATGCCCCGGTACGCCTTTACCATCGTCCCCCTGGGATTCGACCAGATCCATGAAAGCGTCCAAGACGGGACGATCGATTTTATCATCGCCAACTCCGCCTACTACATCGACGTGGAGATGAACTACGGGGTCCAGCGTATCGCCACCCTCAAAAACGTCTACCCCTGCGACAAATGCGCCACCCTCTTCGGCGGGGTGATCTTCACCCGCGCGGACCGCGACGACATCAACACCCTGCAGGATATCGTCGGCAAACGGTTTGCCGCCGTCGACCCGCGCTCCTTCGGGGGATGGCACGCTGCCTATTACGAATTTGTCAAAGACGGGATCAACCCGCCGAAGGATTTTACCGCCATCGACTTTGCGGGGACCCACGACAACGTCGTCTACCGGGTTTTGGAAAATAAAGACGATGCGGGAACGGTCCGGACCGAGACCATCGAGAAGATGGTGCAGGAGGGGAAGATACAGTCCGATGCCATCAAGGTGATCCACCAGCACCCTTCACAGGACGGAGAGCGGCTGCTCAGCACGATGCTCTACCCCGAATGGCCCTTTGCCAAACTGCCCCATATCAAAAACTCCGTCGCCGAGAAGATCGCCCTGGCCCTGATCGCCATGCCTCCGGAATCCGAGGCGGCCAAAAAGGCCAAGATCAAAGGATGGACGATCCCCCAGAACTACCAGCCGATCCATGAATGTCTTAAGGCGATCAAAGTCGGTCCCTATAAAGATTACGGGAAGATCACCCTCACAGAGTTCTTTTACCAGTACTGGTACCTTGTCCTCGGGTTGCTGCTTCTTATCGCCGCCGCCGGTATCACCTCCATCCACATCACACGGCTCAACCGGGACCTGCAGACCAAACAGGCCAAGATCGTCAAACTCAACAGCGAACTCCAGGTCGATATCAACAAGCAGAAAAAACTGCTCGACAGTGTGACCAACTCGATCAACGACCTGATCTTCTATAAAGACAAGGAGTTCCGCTACATCGGGGCCAACAAAGCCTTCGAAAGCTTCATCGGCCGCCCGATCAAATCGATCATCGGCAAAAACGATTTCGAGATCTTCGACAAAGAGACCGCAGAACTCTTCCGCCGTATGGATACGACGATGTTCGAAAAGGGGACCAGCAACTCCAACAACGAGTGGGTCGTCTACCCCGACGGCAGCCGCCACTACCTCCACACGGTCAAATCCCCGCTGATCACCGAAGAGGGGGAGCTGATCGGCCTGGTGGGCATCTCCCGCGATACAACCGACTACAAGCTGATGACCGACGAGCTGGAGTCGTACAAGACCTCCCTCGAACAGCGCGTCCGCGACGAGATCGACAAACGCCGCGAGAAAGAGGAGCTCCTCTCCCACCAGTCCAAACAGGTCGCCATGGGCGAGATGATCGAAAACATCGCCCACCAGTGGCGCCAGCCCATCAATGCGCTGGGACTGGTGATCCAGGATATCAAAGATGCCTACGAATACAAGGAACTGGACAAGGCGTTTATCGATAAGAGCTCCGCAACAGCCATGACGATCATCAACAAGATGTCCCAGACGATCGACGACTTCCGCAACTTCTTCAAGCAGGACAAGGAACAAAAAGAGTTCTATCTCAAGGACGTGGTGGAAGAGGCCCTTGTCATCACCGGGAGCGCACTGAAAAACAACCGCATCGACGTCCAGGTCATCGAACACAAACATGCCAAGGCCTTCGGCTATGCCAACGAATACTCCCAGGTGGTCATGAACATCCTCAATAACGCCAAGGATGCCCTCAAAAAACATAAAAGCGGGGAGCGGACGATCCGCATCGAGATCGACGAAGACGATGACGGAAAATCCCTTCTGACCGTAACCGACAGCGGCGACGGCATCGATCCCGCGATCATCGACAAGGTCTTCGACGCCCATTTCACGACAAAGACCAGTGACGAGGGGACGGGGATCGGGCTCTATATGTCCCAGGTGATCATCGAAAAACACATGCACGGTTCGATCCGCGCGGCCAACTCCAAAGAGGGCGGCGCGGCCTTCACCATCACTCTGTAGGGCGGTCGTTAAAGATCAGCGTCGTCGTAAACTTCTCCTCCTCCACGGAGGTGGCAAAGGTAAAACCGAGCTTCTCGCTCAGGTGATCGATGATCTTAAACCCGATCTGTGAACTGAACATCTCACGGTCCTCCTCGCTGCCGATCTTGTTGATAAACGAGATGGTCCGTTTGGTGGGGTTGATGTTGATAAAGATCACACTGCCCTGCTCCGCGTAGGAGATGATGTTCTCGCCGATCGCTTTGAGAAGCTTCCGAAGCGCCTGTCTGTTGATAATCACTTTGAAGGTGAACTTATTGCCGTAAAAGACCTGCAGCGACTTCTTCTCCAGGAGCGGGCGGAAGTCCTGTGTCAGCCCCTCCAGCTCGGTATAGATATCCATCGTCTCCTCGTTGCCCATAAGGATCCGCTCGATCGATTTGAGGAAAAGCAGCTCTTTAAGGTGGACCGTGATGCGGTCGATGTCCTTATTGGCCTCGCCGACGAACTCCTCCCGCTCATATTCGCCGCTGTTAAAAAGGGAGAGGCGTGCCTTAAGGACTGCGAGGGGGGTCTTGATCTCGTGGGCGGCCGCCTTGAAGATGTCCCGCTCCTGCTCGACCAGCTTGCCGTTGGCATCCAGCAGCTCCATGACCGCATCTTTCAGCTGCGAGATCTCGCTGCTGCCGCTGCAGGCAGGAAGCTGGGAACGGTCATGGGGAAACCGCCGGCAAAAGTCCACCAGGCACTCCATCGGACTGAACAGGCGGTAAAGATAATACATAAAAACGAGACTTCCCAGGACCAGCACACCCCCCAGGACCGTCAGGAGGCTCCAGATCAGGTTTTGCCTTTTCTGCACGATCTTGTCGGTATCGGAGACCAGGGTCAGGTAACCGCCTTCGGGGATCTCGCGGGTGCTGTATATCAGGTTTTTATCTTGCGGGACATGGGGAGCTTCGGTGATATGGATCTCGACGTTGGAGAGATTCTCGACAAGCACCCCCAGATGCTTCTGCTGGTCGAGGTGCAGGAAGCGCCGGATCGCTTCGGTTTCCATGCGGTAGTAGCGGTGGTCGATCACCTCTTCGCCCAGGATGGTCAGCTTGCTCTTCAGGTCGTTTTGAAGGCTGTGGTCATAGCTCCTGACGAAGATCCACCCGATCGTCACCGACGTCACAAGGAAAAAGACCACAAAAAAGAGCAGGATCTTAAAGCGGATCGTCAGTCCCCCCCTAAAGCTCAATCTTGAATCCCCGGGTCTTGATGGTCTTGATGATATTCACCGGCAGTTTTTTACGGATGTTGGTGATGGTCACGTCGATCGTGTTGGAGGAGATGTTCTCGGGGTTTTTGTAGACGGCGTCCAGCAGCTCTTCGCGCGGTACGATCGTATTGATCTTGGATAACAGGTAGAAGAGGATATCCCCCTCTTTTTTCGTAAAGACGATCTCCTCCCCGCCGAAAAGCAACGTACGGTTTTTCATATCGAAGAGCATATCGCCGATCCGGATATCGTTTTTAACGAAGCGGCGGCTCAGGGCCTTGATCCGCGCGGCCAGCTCCTCCATCTCGAAAGGTTTGTCCAGGTAGTCGTCCGCCCCGCTGTTGAGGCCTTCGATCTTATCGTCGGTACAGCCGAACGAGCTGATCACAAGCACACCGGTCTCGATCCGTTTGGACTTGATCATATCGATGAGGGTCAGTCCCACATCCTCCCCGTCGAGGTCGCGGTCAAGCAGGATGATATCGTAGGTATAGGAGTCGATATACGAGATCGCATCCTCTTTGTTGTAGACCGAATCGATGGTGTACTCTTTTTTCAGATAGAGGGAGATCAGGCTGTTCAGGTCCCGGTCGTCCTCCACGATCAGTATGCGCACGTATTACCTCCACTAATAATACAAGTAGAATAGTATAGCCTGTTTTAATAGTTTTTTAATCCCATTGCCCTTACCATAGGTATATGCATTTTTCCCCTGATCTGTAACAAAAGATCACAAAGTGGCGATACTATATAACAATAACCGACACCTTCCCGCAAAGAGAGCTTGACGTGAACTATAAAAAGAACTTCTATTTTATCATCGCCGTCGGGATCCTCTCTGTCGCGCTGTTTTATATCCTGCTCGGTTTTTTACGCGAATCGTCGCTGATGGAACAGGCGACGCAGTATGAAGAGTACCAGATATCCCAGCTCTTCGACCTGGAACGTTCCCGCCTCGACAAGATCAACACCAACCTCTACCGGAGTCTTCTGAGCGATACCCCTTTTCAAGAAGCGCTCGCCGCGCAGGACCGGGACGCGCTGCAGACCAAGGTCGATACGATCTTCCGCGACCTCTCCCTCTCCGAAGAGTATCTCAGCTTCCTCACCCTGCACCTGATAGATGACGGCGGCGTCATATCGCTCGGCAGTCATACCGACGGGCTTCCCTGCAATAACGACCATATCGGCACAAAGGAGGAGTTTATCCGTTCGCTTAAAACGTTCCGGGACGGGTTTGCCGTCATCGACGGCCGTCTCACCTTCCTCTCACGCCAGCCGATCCGAATCGATAAAGACGTGGTGGCCGTACTGGAGACCGGCGTCTCGGCCCGTACCTTTATCCGCCGTTTTACCGACGTGCTGGGAGGACATGGTGCTGTCGTACTCAAACGATCCCTTGCCCTTCCCCTGAACCAGGTGGACCGGGAGTTCCCGGGATACGTGCTCACCCTCTCGGACTATAAAGGCTTCCTGAAAATCCCCGGAACATTCGACCTGATGCGGGATAATCAATCCCTATCCCAGGGGGAGAGCATCTTCCGCCTCCATACGGATAAGGCGGTACAGGGGATCGGCGGAGAGCAGATCGGGCACTTTTTGCTGCTCATCGACCACTCCCAGAGCCGGAAAGCCCTGGTGGGATACGCCCTCACCGCGGCAGTGGTCACGCTGATCCTCCTGGCGGCTGTCTTCTACCTTTCGGGCGTCCTGCTCAACCGCATCACCCGCAAGATCGAAAAGAGCCAGGAGGCGATCAAAAGCCTCAATGCGGCCCTGGAGGAGAAGGCGGAGATCAAACGGAAAAAGCTCAATGCCAACACCGCCCTGCTGGATACCTATAAAAAAGCGGTAGACGAGAGCAATATCGTCTCCAAGACCGATCCCAAAGGCGTCATCACCTATGTCAACGAAGAGTTCATCCGCATCTCCGGCTACAGCAAAGAGGAGCTTATCGGGCGACCCCACAACATCATACGCCACCCCGACATGTCCGCTTCGGTCTTCGAGGAGCTGTGGCGTACGATCAAGAACAGGCAGATATGGAAAGGGGTCGTCAAAAACCGGAAAAAGGACGGCAGCGAATACCTCGTCGACAGTACGATCGTCCCGGTCCTCGATCCCGAGGGGGAGATCGTGGAGTATATCGCCATCCGCCATGACATCACCGATCTCGTACAGCGGGAGAAGGAGCTCCAGGAGATCAAGACCGATCACCTGACGGGTCTTGGCAACAGAAGCGCCCTCAAGGATGAGCTGGAAAACGGGGGAGTCAACCTCCTGGCGATCCTCAACATCGACAACTACCGCGAGATCAAGGACTTCTACGGGGTCGAAGTGACCGACGGCATCACCAAAGAGCTGGCCTCTGCCCTGGAACACCACCCTTTTCTCAAGCCCTGCGGACTTTTCAGGATCACCTCCGAACAGTTTGCCCTGCTCTATAAGGAGCCCAAGGACGACCAGAAGATCGTTGCCAAAATCGGCAGCTGCCTGCGCGGTATCAACAAAAGCCCCATCGTCTTCGACGGTTACGAGATCTATGTCGACCTCACGGCCGGTATCGCCTATGAAGCCGACGGTGAACGGATCTTCCGAAATGCCGACCTGGCCCTCAAAGAGGCGCTGCGGCAGAATATCGATCTTTTCCGCTACGATGATGCCATCAATATCCTCGAAGAGTACGAAAAAAACATCTTCTGGACCTCCCGGCTGAAAAAGGCGATCGCCACCGACCAACTGGCGACCTACTTCCAGCCCATCGTCCACAACGAAACGGGACGCTATGAGAAGTTCGAGGCGCTGATCCGTATGGTCAACGAAGACGGCAGCGTCACCTCACCGTTTTTCTTCCTCGACATGGCCAAACGCTCCCGGCTCTACCCCTTTATCACCCAGACGATCATCCGCCACAGCGTCGAAGCGTTTAAGCACAACGACCGCGAGTTCTCCATCAACCTCACGGCCGACGACATCCATAACCCCAAAACAGTCGAATACCTCGAAAAGAGCCTGCTTGAGAACGCGTTGGCACCCCGCTGCGTCCTGGAGATCACCGAGTCCGAAGAGATCAAGGATTACAAACGGGTCGTCGCGTTCATCAAACACTTCAAAGACCTGGGTTGCAAGATCGCCATCGACGACTTCGGATCAGGCTACTCCAACTTCAACTACATCGCCGACCTGGGGGCCGACTACATCAAGATCGACGGTTCGCTGATCAAAAACATCGATACGGACCCCACATCGGAGATGATCGTACGGACCATTATCACGTTTGCCAAAAGTATGAATATCGAGACGGTTGCCGAGTTTGTCAGCAGTGAGAGTATTTTTGAGAAGGTCAAATCCCTGGGCGTGGATTACTCCCAGGGATTCTATTTCGCCGAACCGTCACCCACGGTCCGGACGGAAGATCACGCCTGATCGGCTTCGCTGTCGGGCCAGTCGCTGAAAGGAAACGGCATCGTCTCGCTCTCATAGGTGATAAACTGGAACACCTCGTAGATATAACGGCTCAGGCTTTTTGAAAACTCGAGCACCTTGTCGTTCACGTCCCCGGTGATGATCTTAAAGCCGAACTGTACGACCACGACCGCCATCAAGACGACCTCCGCCACGTTATAGAAGACCACGAAAAGCAGGATAAACAGCCCGCGAAGCCAGTTGCTTCGATCTTTTAGGTTATTTTTGATATCTTCATCCATAAAAAATTCCTTGTCCTGTCAGGTTACATAAATATATTTTATAAGATTATAGAGAGATATGGTAAAAAAAACGATTAAATCAACCATCAGCGATGCAATCAAATCATTACTTTCGCACCCGTACAACTTTTTGCGCAGACTCTGCTTCTATACGGGGGCCGTTGTACTGTCACTCTTTACGGCCATGATCCTGCTCGCCGTTGTCTACTTTTATACCCTGCCGCCCATCGAGAACATGTCATTCGAAAACCTCAAGACCCTGGCAAGAAACCACGTCCACAACGAGCTTAAAGACAAGAAAAAACAGTACCGCTGGGTCCCGCTATCCCAGGTAAACCGTGACTACCTCTATACGATCGTCATGGCCGAAGACAGCAACTTCTTCAAACACAACGGTATCAACTACGACGCGCTTCTGAACTCCCTGGCCGAGAACATCAAACGCAAAGAGTTCGCCTACGGGGCCAGCACCATCACCCAGCAGGTGGCCAAGAACATCTTCCTGGGCAAGCAGAAGACCCTCTTTAGAAAGCTGCGGGAGTACTCCATTACAAAAGCCCTGGAGAAGCGCTTTAGCAAAAACCAGATCCTGGAGATCTATCTTAATATCGTCGAGCTGGGGAACGACCTCTATGGCGTGCGGGCCGCTTCCTGGAACCACTTCGGCAAGTACCCCTCCAAGATCAATGCGGGCGAAGGGGCGCTCATCGCCCTGCTGCTCCCCTCCCCCAGACGCTATGCCTACAGCATCTTCCAAAACCGCCACCTCTCCCCCTCCAACCAAAAAAAATACATCCGCATCCTCAAAGATATGCGCTATCATGAATTCATAAGCCCCGAACAGTATAATCACTACCGCAATTTTGAACGAATCCTAAAATAGAGGCTAAATGGAAAACAGCATCCGAACCTATATCGCAGCCGCCCTCTCGGTGGACGAAATGAGCATCGAAAACGACGATGCAAAACTGGCCGACATCCTGCGGCGCAGACTGACAAAAAAAGAGCGCAAACTGCTCACGGCCGAAGCGGAGGGGAGCCTGACGCCCGACCTTATCGCCAAGATCGCACCCGATCCCGAACGCCTCGAGGCGATCCGGACGGCCCTGCAGAAAAAACTGCACCACCCGAAAGTGCGCAACGAACTGGTCACGGGAGGCGATAATGGCTAAACGCATCATCAAAGACACCAAGGTCAAGGAGGCGATCCACAATATCGCCGAAGATTTCCGCTACTCCAATGAACTTAACGACATCGCCCAGATGTTCTATACCGCCGACTCCGAAGGGGTCGTCCGGGGCGGCGACATCGAAAAGATGAAAGAGTATGTCGAGACGGGCCTGGTGGAACTGAAGCAGCAGATCGCCTGGAAAGAGGAGTTTTTACAAGAAAACCCCCATGCCGACGAAGCGCGAATTGTCCAAAACATGAAAACGATCGAAGAGGAATATACGCTTATATCAGATTTTCTAGGATAAAATAGCCGTAACCTATCCATCAATAACGGTTATTTTGTGACGGGTCCAAAGACGGAGTAGCAATGCAGAGCGATTTAAAGAGTAAACTTCCCCACATCTACAAGCACTTCATCAAAGACCAGCAGACCCTCAAAGCCAATACCCCGGAGGGGACGCCGGAGTTTGCCAAGGCGTGGAATGCCCTCATCGCACAGGAAGAGCAGATCGTCAAGACCGTTATCATCTTCATCAAACTGATCGATGCCAAGATCCTCAAAAAAGAGTTCGTCAAAGAGCTCCACAGTGCCGGAAAAGTCCTTTTCAACTTCCCGCCCACCCTGGTCAAGCTGATCCACGACCCGACGATGTTCGAAGCGATCTTTGAAGATGTCATGCTCCAGAACCAGCGCGTATTCGACCGCCACCAGGTGAGCGAGGTGCTGTTCTACGAATGGGGGCTTGACAGTTCCGGCGAAGCACCCCACATGGTCTTCGAACTCAGCTCCATCAAAGACCCGCTGATCCTGACGACGGGGATCAAGGAGTATGCTTCGGCAAAAGAGGCTAAAAAAGCCAAACCGGCCCACGCCCCCACCCCCCAGGGTATGAGCCCGGAAGATAAGTTCCGTAAATTCGCCAACGAACTCTTCGAAAGCCATCGCATCTTCGAAAAAGAGGTGCTCCAGGTCAGCGGCAAAAGTGAAAAGACCTTCCTCATGCGCCAGATCTTCAAAGAGATCGTCTTTAACACCGACGCCAAGTTTACCCTCAACTTCGCGCACCTCGACTCCTACGACAACCTCAAGATCGGCAGTGTCCATAAATATATCGTTCAACTGCTGCGTGAAGAGGTGGAGTATTTTCTGAATAATATTCCCCATATGCCCAAGGCGATCGTCGAAGAGATCCTCAGCTCCCCCAAAAGCGACGAGTTCCTGACCTCCCTGGCCAAGAGCTACGAGAGTAAGTACGGTGAAATGCTCAACGAGATCATCGCCGACAGCTTTTTGGAGTGTACAGCCATGGCCGAATCGATGACGACGATCCCCGGGATCATCCAGCAGGCGATCAACGGGACCAACCACTACAAACCGATCCTGGAGATCACCCGGGGCAACTCCGTCGCCACCAAAGCCGACCAGGTATGGATGCGGGTAAGACAGGCCAAGGTCCAGCGTGAAAAGATCCTGGCCGACGAGCAGAAAAATGTCGACTACTATCAGAAAAAAGTCGACGGTATGAAGAAAAACATCGTCGCCATCCGGACCGCCTTCAAACTGACGGTGGGCGCCCTTAAAAAATATACCCCCCAGATGCTGGTGGACATCGCCCTGAACGAAGAGGGGGAGTACACCGAAGAGAAACGGGTACTCCAGTTCGCCCCCAAAGGCGATATCGCCCTCTACCTGATCGAACAGGCCGACCGCGGACGGCGCGGCGCCAAAACGGCCATGCAGAAAGAGGACGGGAAAAAAGCGCTGAAGTTTTATGAAAACCTCAACGTCAATAACACGGAAAATGTTTTAAAAGAGAAGATGCGCCAGTATAATACCGAACTTCCCGAGTACGAAGAGAAACTAAACAAGGCACTGGACAGACTGGAAGAACTGGAGGACCAGGGGCTCGAGGCGTACGACGATACGCTCAAGACGATCAAACAGGCGATAATGGAGAATCTCTGCGTCAAGAAGACGCGCTAAGTCCCCGTTTTAAAACTTCTTGCGCTCTTTGACCAGGCGGATCATCAGCTCAAAAAGCTGTTGGGACTCGATGGGTTTATAGATGTAGGCGTCGGCCAGTTCCGAGTGATGCTCTTCGTCCTGGTAGGCGGTTACGACGATGACAGGAGTATCCGGACCGTAGATCTTGCGCACCTCTTCGATCATCTCCAGCCCGTTCATGACAGGCATCTCGATATCGGTGATCACCATATCAGGATTAAACTCCTGGATCATCCGGAGTCCCTCCTGGCCGTGCTCGGCCGAATGGATCTCTCTGACACGTCGTTTGATAATGCGGGTAATACTCTGGCGTATCAATTCATCGTCTTCTGCGTATACGACCGAAAGGGATTTTAATATTTCGAGATCAGACATATTGCTCCGTTGTCCACCCATTTTATTTGATTATACATCCGCGAAGTTTAACCCAGACTTTTTTTATACGATTTTAGCGTTTTTAATAGTTCACGTTTCAATTTAACCACTTCCGATCTCTCCATAGGCCCGCTCTCCAGGCGCACGATAAACTCATGACACGCGGGGTGGTCGATGTGGGGCAGCAGGCGGGCCAGAAGCTCTTTCTGGTCGTCGGTTTCCGCTATCTCCCTGATCCAGGCCGGTTCCCTCTTCCGCCCCGGAAGGCGTATCCGGATGCGGGCCGCAAGGTAACCGCTTAAAAAAAGAAGGCCGTAGAGCCCCCATCGCATCAGGGTCTCGGGCGTAAACTCCGGCTCCTCCCGGATCTCTTCATCACTGTCAAGCAGGCTCTTTTCCGCAAAAACCGGGTCGCTCTTGACCGTGACGGTACAGGCACTGCTGCTCACACTTTGAACAGCACCGCTTCGGGGAGAGAAGTATCGGATGCTAAAAGCCGGGATGACAAAGTCCCCCGCCGCCACGACGGCATACTGGTTGCTCTTACGCCCCTTGATCCGTCCCGCTTCCAGCCAGCGGGTCCGCTCTCCCTCCTGGAGAAACACCTTGGCCCCCTCGATTTCGACCTTGGGGAAGGAGAGTGCGTTGATATCCCCCTCCCCTTCCAGGGTAAGTGTAAAGTGGGCCGGTTCGTTGACCAGTACCGAGGGCTCGTCCGGTATGACACGAAGCGTAAACTCCCCGACCGCATCGGCACCGTCCCCGGGTAATACCGTTACCGCAAAACTCCCCACATCTACCTGCTCAACCGACGCGGCGGCGACATTCATCGCATCGCGGTGGTTGCTCGAATCGATCAGGTCCTGTTCGTTGTATTTGCGGGCCTCCGCCCGGACCGGGAGTGTAAAACGCCCCGCCTTTTTAAAGCTTACGAGGTAGACGTAGTGTTCGATGTCGTACTCTCCCCGGCTCTCGCTCTCGACCTGGAACTCCTCGTAGGTGATCGCATCGTGGGAGTGGGGCTTAAAGCGCCCCAGGACCGTATTGATATCGCGGTGGCGATAAAAGCTCACCGTCAGTACCGCCTGCTCCCCGGTATAGAGTTCCCGTTTGGAGAGATCGGCTGTAAAGTAATACGCCTTGCCTTCCATACCACACAACAGCGTGGTCAAAAGAAGTAGACTACCAAGGATTTTTTTCACGGCTTCCGGCCCTTTCGTTGATGAGTTGATACTGTTTATAGCTCAGGGGTTTCTGCTTTTTGGCCTGTTTGAGCTTTTCGCGCTCCTCTTTGGAGAGGTCGACTTTCTTGGATGCCGCCTGGGTCTGCTGGGCTTCCCCTTTTTTCTGCGGCGGCTTCTTTTTGCCCTTTTTGGGCTGGGTGGCCTTATCCTTCTCCCCCTCTCCCTTTTTCTTTAACGAATCGGGATTATACCCCTTTTTGGCCCGGGCGACAATCTTCCGGTTGCGGTCGGCGTCCGCTTCGTATTTGAGGACCAGGGACTTCAGGTAGAGCGCATCGGCCTTTTTAAACTCCTCTTTACGCGCGTAGGCGTTGGCCAGGTTATAATAGACGGCCGATTTAAACGCCTTGTCGGAGCTTTTGATCGCTTCGTATAGGATGATCGCCTCGTCGAAACGTCCCAGCTGGTAGTAGCTGTTGGCCAGGTTATAGGCGACGTCGTACGCCTCGTTCTCCTCGGCCAGCTTCTCGTAATGCTCGGCAGCGCTTTTAAAATCGCCGCTTTCGTAGGCGTGGCGCGCCTGGTACTCGTGCCAGAATGCCACTGCCCCGGCATGCAGCGGCACTTGCTGTCCCCATAGCCCCAGAAACAGAATAACTGCCGCCGAACGCCGTCCCAGCCGCACCGTCGTCAGCAAAAAGAGGATAAACCCGGCCAGCAGCAGCGGCCCGAAAAAGGGCACCTGCCGCAGGGTCTTCTGCTCCTGGCCCGAGACCGCTTCGCCATAATCGTTAACGGCGTCAAGCAGCGCCCCGGCGTCGTAATCGTCCATATAGATCCCCCCCGTCGCGTCGGTCAGGTAGCGCAGGTAGGGGTTTTTGGCGCTGATGACCATGTGCCGCTTGGCATCGCGGAGCACCTCGCCGTAGATGTCGTAGAGCTTCGTCCCCGCCTCGCTGGCTACGGGGACGAAATAGACCCGGATCCCGTTTGCCTTGGCGAAGCGGATCGCTTCGGAGAAGTCGCGCCGGTCCCCGCCGTCACTGAAGATGATCACCGGCTTGCGTTCGGACTTGAGGATCTTTGCACTCTTTTTTAAGACCGCCATGATGTCGGTGGACTTGGTCAGGATGTTCTCCATCGTGATCCCGTCAAGAAGCGAAGCGAGGATCTCCCGGTCGGAGGTCAGGGGTGAAAGCGGGAGGGCATTGGAGGTGAAGGCCATGATGGCATACCGGTTGGCCCCCGCACGCATCACCAGCTCGCGCACCATCCCCTTGGCCGCCTCGAAACGGGTCGGGGCGACATCGGTCCCGCTCATGGAGTGGGATACGTCCACCGCCACCACCGCATCCACGCCGTACGCCTTCTCCTCCATCGCATCGGAGAGTGTGTAGGGGTGGGAGAGCGCGGCGATGACACAGAGTATCCCGCCGCCGACAAGCAGCACGTCACGTCCCAGGTGCATTTTTCTCCGGCTGACACGCCAGAGGACAAAGAGCACCATGGGAAGCAGCAGCAAAAAGGCCTGGGGATAGAGAAGACTCATGCGATCCTCCGGCTGAGCAGATGCCCGTAGAGTGCGAGCAGCAGGAGTGCCGCCAGGGCGGGATAGTGGAAATAGTACGCCTTGACGGCATAATCCCGGCTCTTGATCCGGGAGCTCTCCAGCGTATCGATCTCGTCGTAGACGTCACGAAGCGCATCGCTGTCTTTTGCGCTGTAGCTGCGTCCCCCCGTCCGGGATGCGATCAGCTCCAGCAGTGCCGTATCCGCATCTTCCCCGACACCGATCGTGTAGATCCGGATGCCGTTTTTGGCGGCAATATCCACCGCCGTCTCGATGGAGACGCTCCCGGCGTTCTGCTTGCCGTCGGTGAGCAGGATGATCAGCTGGGTCTTGGCCCGGGAGTCTTTGAGCGCGTCGATACTGCGTGCCAGGCCGTCGCCGATGGCGGTGTTCTTCCCGGCCATCGCCATATCCTGCAGCTCCATAAACTCCACCAGCACCTCTTTCTCATAGGTCAGGGGCGAAGCGATGTAGGCGAAATCCCCGAAGAGTACCAGGGAGATGTTGTCGTTGCGCCGCCCCAGGATGAATCTGCCCACCACCTCTTTGACCGACTCGAACTTGCTCAGTTCGCGGTTGCCGGTATGGAAGCCGCTCTCGCTCATGGAACCGCTGGAGTCGATGCAGAGCGCGATATCGAAACCGTTGCGGTTGCCCGGGTTGTGGTGGTCGATGACGATCGGCGACGCGATGGCGATACTCAGTGCCAGGACGATCAGGTAGATCAGCGCTTTGCGGATGGAGAAGTAGGGATTGATATGGCCGAAGAAGGCGAGATGGGGAAAATATTTCGGGGCCGGCACCCTTTTGCAGAAGTGACGGCAGACCAGGAAGAGCAGAAAGAGAGCGAGTGCCTCGGGGTATTCGAAAGCCAGCTCGCTCACGATATCGCTCCCTCCTTAGTGGAGGTCGGCGTTGAGCTTGACTTCGCGCTTGCTTCGAAGCACGATGTACTGGCTCTTGACGCTGTCGTAACGGAAGTGCAGACCGTGCATACCGGCAAGGTCGAGCCCTTTGTAAAAGCCGTCCTCTTTTTTCTCCAGGCTCGGGTTGATGTCCTGGAGCATTGTCAGTGTCGCGTCGTTGATATGGAACTTGGTCCCTTCAAGGACTGCGATGCCCGCGTCGACGATACAGCCGTCGCCCAGTGGGATACCGGTAACGCTGTTGGCGCCCAGCAGCGTGTTTTTACCGATGGAGACCGGGTTGCCGTTCGTACCGGAGAGGACACCCAGGATTGAGGCACCGCCGCCCACGTCGCTGCCTTCGCCGACGATGGCGGAGCTGGAGATACGCCCTTCGACCATGACCGGTCCCGTCGTCCCGGCGTTGAAGTTGATGTAACTCGCACCCGGCATGACCGTCGTACCGGCGTGAAGCTGTGCACCCATACGCACCTTGGAAGCGTCCAGGACCCGTGTGTTGTCGGCCGGGATCACATGCTGCAGGAATCGCGGGAACTTGTCCACGGACGTGATCTCGGGGTAGTTGCCCGTCAGTTTGAGTTCGATCTCGTTCGCGCGCAGCCAGTCCAGCTCGACCGGTGTGTTGCCGACCCATGCGACGTTGTGCAGGATACCGAAGGCACCGTTCAGGTTTACACCGCGCAGGGGTGCTTTACCCTGTGAAAGGGCGTAGAGCTTGAGGTAGACGCTCTCGACGGACTCGGGGCAGTCGTCTTCGAAGATAAAGACGACACGGAATGCGCTGGCTTTCAGGCCTGTATCGTTGGCGATCTCGTCAAGCGTCTTGATCACCTGGACGTTTTTGTGTGCATCGCCGCACGCTTCGTCCAGGTAAGGCTGGAATGTCGCCAGGGCGTATTTGACGAAGTCGTAGCTTACTTCGTGTACCGCTTCGTTGGCTTCGAAGTTTACCTTTTCGCCTGCCGCTTCCAGTGCCGCGATAAAGACCGCCGCGGAACCGAAGTTTTCGTTCCAGTTGACCAGCGGATAGGTCGCCTGCAGGACCTTCTCTTCGTTCTGCTGACCGAAATCGACTCGGCAGATACCGAAGCCGATCGGGTTTCTGTACCCTTTCTGGTTTTGCAGTTTTTTAATAAGTTCGCTAAATTCTTCTTTTGTATGAAGTGCTTCCAAAATCATCTCCTGGTTATTTGTTTCCGTGATTATAGCAGGTGGGGGCAAAAAGGTGTTTTAATGCCGGGGAAAACTCACCCGGTTAAGATTACATCAGCCCCATCCACCCCAGAACGACAATCGGTCCCGCCACCGCCGTCACTGCCCCGATAAGCAGGAAGTCCCGGGCCTCGATGTGCCCCGAGGAGTAGACGATGGCGTTGGGCGGGGTGGAGACCGGCAGCGCCATGGCGAAGGAGGCGCTCATGGCCACGGCGATAACGGCAAGCACGGCCTCTTCGGGACCGAAATGGACCGCCAGGGCGACGACCAGCGGCAGGATGATGTTGGTCGCGGCGGTGTTGGACATGAAGTTGGAAACGACCACGATAATAAGACTGAAAAGTGCCACGACCCCGACAATCGGCACACCGCCCAGCGGGAAGAGCCCGGCAAACCATGCCGCCAGCCCCGTCTGGGCTACGGCCAGCCCCAGCGAGAGCCCCCCGATGATCAGGATGATCACATCCCAGCGCAGTTCGCGGATATCTTCGGTGTCGATGATCCCGAAGATCGTAAAGGCGACGATGGGCAGCAGGGAGACCACCGTGGTAGGGATGTGGTGAAGGGGACCGGTCAGCCAGAGCAGGATCGTCACGCAAAAGATCACGACGACGACGCTCTTTTTCCAGCTGGGCACGCCGGGGACGGGGTTGAACTCTCTGGTGGAGTCGTCGTAGTGCGGGACCGTCTTAAGCTGTGCCAGGTCTAGACGCTCCTCGTTGCTGGGGTATAGCCGCATCAACAGGTAAGTCATCATCGCCGCCATCACCACCGCGGGCGGCACGGCGATAAGCATCCAGCCTACGAAACTGGGGGCCTGCTCCCCCAGTATCCCTACGGCGATCGCGTTGGGCGGGGTCCCGATGATCGTACCCAGCCCCCCGATATTGGCGGCGACGGTCACGCCCAGCAGGAGCGCTTTTTGAAAGGCGTTGTCCTCGCGCATGCTCCCGATGATGGGGACCAGCACCGCCATCATCATCGCCGTCGTGGCGGTATTGGACATGAACATCGACATTAAAAAGGTGATCGCCACCATCCCCACCAGGACGTTTTTGGGCCGGTCCCCGACAAAAAAGAGCACCTTCTTCGCCAGCCAGAGGTCCAGCTTCGTTTTGGAGGCGGCCGCGGCCATGATAAACCCGGCCAGGAAGAGGAACACAAGGGGGCTCGACCACGGTTTCAGGTACGCTTCCCACGCCTTGCCGCCATGGGCGAAATCAAACCCCGGGAAGCCCAGGATAACGATCTCCAGGGCGATGATCAAAAGCCCCACGGAGAAGGCGGGGATCGCCTCGGTGATCCAGAGCAGCGCGGCAAAAACAAGGATGAACAGCGTGGAGACCCCGGCGCTTGAAAGCCCCCCGTAGGCGGGGAGGTAGGCGACTCCCAGGGCGACGGCCAGGGAGAGGAGGAATTTAACGATCCCCCCCTTTACGGAGAAGCTGAATTCGTAGTCAAAAAAGGGTCGGATATGGCGTCGTGTATCTAGCATGACCTATTATAATACATCCGGGTGAAAACTCCGTTACAGCGGTATCAACAAGATTTGCTATTATTACACTGTATTAGAACACAATTTATTTTATCAACCTTCAGGAGAATGAATGCGTCACTTAATAGAGACATTTAACCAGTTTATATCCAAAGAGGCCCTCAGTGGTGTGGTCCTCTTTTTCGCAACCGTCGCTGCGGTCGTCGTGGCCAACTCCAGCCTGGGCGAAGCCTACTTCGCGCTGTGGCATATGAATCTGGGCATCGCCGTCGGCGAGAGCAAGATTACCATGGACCTGACCCACTGGATCGATGACGGCCTTATGGCCCTCTTCTTCCTCATGGTAGGGCTCGAGATCAAACGGGAACTGATGATCGGCGAACTCTCCTCGGTCAAAAAAGCCTCCTTTCCCGTCGTCGCCGCCATCGGCGGGATGGTCGTCCCGGCCCTGATCTACGTGGCCATCAACCCCGGCAACCCCCTGGGCTTCGGCATCCCGATGGCGACGGACATCGCCTTCGCCCTGGGGATCCTGATGCTGCTGGGCAGCCGCGTGCATACCTCACTTAAACTCTTCCTCGTCGCCCTGGCGGTCGTGGACGACCTGGGTGCGGTGCTGGTGGTGGCCTTTGTCTATACCGACTCCATCGAGACGACCTACCTGATCGCCTCGGCCCTGGTCTACCTCGCTATCTGGACACTGAACTATACCGGTGTTAAAAAACTTCTGCCTTATCTGCTGCTGGGTGTGGTGCTGTGGGTATTCATCCACCACACCGGCATCCACGCCACCGTCGCCGGCGTCCTGCTGGCCCTGGCGATCCCGATCCGTTCCAAGATGAACGAAGAGAGCTTTATCAGCAACATGCACACCTCCGTCGAGCACTTCAAGCGGCACATGGATCCGATCCCGATCCTCAACCATCACCAGATCGACGCCCTGGAGTGTATCGCCAACAACTACGACCATGTCCAGAATCCCCTGGTACGCCTGGAGCACAACCTCCACGGCTTCAGTGCCTTTTTCATCATGCCGCTGTTCGCCTTCTCCAATGCGGGTGTGCTGATCGACTTCTCCGGGGTCAATGCGCACCTGCCGATTGTCATGGGGGTCGTGCTGGGTCTGCTGATCGGGAAACCGCTGGGGATCTTTACCTTTACGTGGCTGGCCGCCAAGATCGGCCTGGTGAGCAAACCCGATACGCTCTCGTGGATGCAGGTGCTGGCAGTAGGCTTCCTGGGCGGGATCGGCTTTACGATGTCGATCTTTATCACGCACCTGGCGTTTGCGGATCAGGTGATCATCGATTCGGTAAAACTGGGGGTCTTTGCGGCTTCGTTTATTGCCGCGGTGATCGGGGTGGTGTTGATCATGAAAGGAAGCAGGGAGTGAGAGAGGGGGCTTGCGCCCTCCCCGTTAGTGAAGTCTACTCCCCTTCGAAGTAGTAGCGGAAACCGAAACCGCCTGCGATGTAGAATCCGTTGATGTCCCCGCTGACGACCGTCGGGGCCACCTCTATGTAGATATCCAGCGGTGCGTCCTTCAGCAGGTAGCTGAACCCTACGGGAACGCGGAAGCCGCTAGTGGCGATCTTATCGTCGTCTTCTGTGAAAAGCCCCAGGCCGAAGTAGAGCGGCACCTTGCCGTCTTCCACATTCACCAGCCCGAAACGGTGCACGAGGTAATCCGCGTGGAAGTAGGTATATTCGTAATCCCCGCTGGCAAAGGAGAGTACCGCATCGACGGCATTCTCCTCGTCAAGCCAGTACTTCGCGCTGATCCCGTTTTTCAGCCCTCCGCCGTTATAGGCACCCAGACCGAGATTGCCTGCTTTGTTGGCCGTCTCATTTTCGGCCAAGAGCGCCGTATAGATGCCCGCCAAAAGGGAGACAACCAGTAATAAACGTTTCATCATAAGCCTTTTATTAAAAAATATCGGGCCATCATAGGTAAGCTTTGATTATAAAGAGCTTGTGATCCGGGTGCTATTTACGCCACCTGACCGCCTCGTCAAGGGCTATGCCGTCACTGGTGGGCCGGCTGTTGTCCATGGAGTGTTCCCGTGCCTGGATCGTGATAAAGCGCAGCTCGGAATCGTTTGAGACGTTGCGCCAGGTCCGTACGGCCCCGGGGGCCATCCGAATGACGCTCCCTTCGCTGACCGGGATCAGCGCCCCGTCGACCTGGAACTCCCCCAGGCCCGAGAGGATGATATAGACCTCTTCGTTGTGCGTGTGGGTGTGGTAAAAAGGCATCGACTCCCCCGGTGCCATGGCGTTAAAGGATATCTCGCTGCCGGTCAGTCCCACCAGCTCGTTGATAAAGAGCTTCCCCCGCATCTCCAGCCCCGAATCGGGGAGGAGATGGATGTGGTCTTTCAGGTCACTGAGACGGCCGATCTCGGCCTTTTCGTAGTTTTTCGCGTTCATCTGCATCCTTAGCTGCGGATCGGTATCCAGATCTCCTCGGTCGCCTCGGGGTCGTCAGGACGGTAATCGGCGGGAAGCACCTCGAAATGCTCCCTGGAATCCAGGGCGTAATCCGAATTGGGAAGCCAGATCCCGAATATCTTGTGAAACACTTCCAGCGCGGCACTGGCCGGGCCCCGGTGGGTAAAGACGGCGTACTGCCCGCCCCGGAGCGTATATCCCTCCATCCCTTCGGGGACCGTCTCCCCTTCGGCCACCTCCACGGCAGCCCACTTCTCAAACTCCGCGTCGGGTGAGAAGGGATCGCCCCGGTGGGTGTCATAGACCTGCATGGAGATATAGTGGGACCCGACCGCCTTCGCCTCTGCCCGGCGCGGCATAAAGGTCTGCCACAACTCCCGCGTACGGTTTCGGGAGAGCGACATCGTCAGCCGCAATCCCACCAGCCTCTTCGTTTCCAGGGTTTCGATCCGTGGTTCCATGTAACAGCTCCTTACCAGCATCCATCTCAAACGACTGATGCTAAATTCTGCCACAATTCTGTGGCGACCTTGTGGCCCGGCCTAAAAAGCTACTCCCACTCGTCGAACTTTTTGTTCTGGTGCTTATCTTTTTTGTATTTGCGCCGGTTCTTCTGTTTTTGCATCTGGTTGGACTGGTAGAGCAGCTCTTCTCTCAGCTTTGCAAAATCCTCGCACTCCCCCGCCGCCGCGTCCCGGAGCTTCTGCACGAACTGCTCGAGCATCACCATCTCCTCTTTGTAGAGCTCCTCTTTCGGCGTCACGTCCACAAGCCTGCCCTGCTTGGTCACCTTGCCCTTGAAGCCGCCGAAGGTGATGTCGTCCTCCTTCACCAGGTACCCCATCACCGACCGGACAAACCGCTCCAGCACCCGCACATATTTCAGACGTCTGGCATCCTGGGCACGCTTATCGGGCATCGGCTCTCCTTGGAAATTCTTTCCGACAATATACAATCCGTTTACTGAGTTTCCATAATAAAGAATGCGGTTTCT
The DNA here is from genome assembly GCA_050297855.1 of Campylobacterales bacterium. GTDB lineage: Bacteria > Campylobacterota > Campylobacteria > Campylobacterales > SZUA-545 > SZUA-545. Next base: position 101,264 of record JBNKTC010000002.1, on the reverse strand, counting down.
ATCTTTTTTGTATCGCAGCGGCAAAAGCGGTAATGCCTTTTTGCAATGCCGCCTCCGTTTCGGGGTCGGTGATCTTTCCCTTCTCGTCCACCTTTGCATTGATCGAGTCGAAGATCATGGAGGCATCCGCCACCAACCTCGCCGAAAGCAGACGCATGGTGTAAAAGAGCCGTTCATGGGCATTCACGCCGCCCATATGGGTCGTCGAGGCGTTAACGACCGCGACGGGCTTGTCCACCAGTTCGCCGCTCCCCACGATCCAGTCCAAGGCGTTTTTGAGACTGCCGGGGATATCGTGGGCATACTCCGGGCTGAATATCATCACGCCGTCGGCAGACGTGAGGGCATCCCGCCATTTTTTGACCGCCGGAAGCGGATTTCTTTCATCGTCCAGGTCGGGATTAAACAACGGCAACGCCCCGACCGAAGGCCCCGAGACTATCTGAATCTCTTCGGAGCTGTGTGCAACCGCCGCATCACGCAACGCACTATTATACGACTTTTTCCGGAGACTTCCGGTAACGGCAAGAATCTTCATGGCTTTCCCTTGAGCTTAGTATTCTCCTATGCTAACAGGAGAACGGGGAAAAGAGAATGGCGAGGAAATGGAATCAATGGTACTTTTTGAAACTCTCGCGGAAGCGAAGGGGGGTCTCCCCCGCCTCTCTCTTGAAAAGACGCGAAAAGTAAGACGGGTCGGTATATCCCAAAGATTCGGCGATCTCCCGGACACTTCGTGACGTATGGAGCAGTTCCCGTTTGGCTTCGGTTATGATACGTTCTATCAAAAGCCGCGGCAAGGTCTTGCCGATATGGCGTTTTAACAACGTATTGAGGTAGTGCGTGGTGATATCCATCGCCGCGGCGTAAAAAGAGGCATAATGCTCCGTTTTGTAATGCGTCTCGATCAGATCTTCGATCCGAGCCATCCGCTCCTGGCGCCAGGTGTTCCGCTTGCGTACGACACCCGAACGCATCCGCACACAGACAAGCAGCAGGCTAAGGAGCAAAGCACCCAGGACGGCATCGTCGCGGATCTTCCGGCGCTGCTCGGCCTCCATCAAACGGATCAGCCCATCCAGTGCGGGACGCTCCGCCTCGGTCAACGGGATGCCGAATGCCGGATGGTGCAGGGAGAAGAGCTGTTCGAGGGTATGGTTGGCACCTGGGATAAATTCCGGGGAAAAAGCCACGGCGACCGCCATCCCTTCGCCTTCCCAGCGGACGAAATGCCCTGGAGAGAAAAAGTAAAAATACCCGGCTTCGACAATGACCGTTTGGAAGGTCAGGAGCAGGCGTCCCGCCCCTTTTTGCACATGCAGTACGATATAGTTTTCTGTCGGTATATCGGAAAAGGCGTCGTTTGATCCGATTTGAACGAAAAAAGATCGGCTGTTCATCGCTTCTTCCGCCCTCCTTTCCTGCCATGCTTCGATTCCACCCATCTTACCCAAACCTGCTTTGCCCTTGCCGGCTGAAAATCGTGAAGGAAGGCTAGAACCGATTTTGCACTCATTTTTGCAAACGCATAAGAGGCACAATGACAATCGACATCAACGTAACCATCCTGGATGAAAACTTTTTCGACGACATCGACGATATCATGGAGGACACCATGGTCCAGATGTTCATCCTCCACCCCAAAGACCAGGTAGCCCTGGAAACGGCCAAGGAACAGGCCGCCGAACACAGCGCCGTCTTCTACTCCGTCCCGCTGGACCTCATCGCCGAAGCCGACGACAACTGCATCGGCATCAACCTGAACGCTTCAAGCATACTGGATTCAAGCAACGTCGCAGGCAAGACCCTCTTCATCGACGAAAACGACCTGAACGATACAACGATCCAGGCCCTCTCCGACAAAACCGTCAAAGGCGTCATCCTAAACGCCACAAACCCCCACCCCGAACTGGAACACCTCCACCTCAGCATCGGCCCCGACACGGTCAAACAATTTGGCGCGGAAGCCCTCAACACCCTCTCAATGGACCGCTTCCTGCTCCAAAGCGGCTACCCCGACAACGATTTCGAAGCAATCTACACCACCGTAAAAACTATCTCCGACGCCATGTTCCGCCCCGAACAGAGCCTCGTGGCAAGGGCGACCAAACACTCCCTGCAACTATTAGGTTTTTCAAAAGGTTAAAAAACCTAAAAAAAGAAAGCAAAGAAAACCGCTTTCTTTCCTAAAATGTCAGGCTTTGTTTTTCCCTGACGGAGAAGCAAAAAGGAGGAAAAAGAGCGAGGACTGTCTGACGAACGAAGTGAGGAGTTCCGCAGCTCCCTTCTTTTTGTGCCGGAGGAGGGAAGAAGAAAAACAACCGCCTGACGATTCTTTGGCTTACCTTTACTTCTAAAGAAAGGTAAGTGCCCGCCCGGCATCAGGGCAAGAGGTTCAGTAAAAGTTGCCCATCTTTTTTTACTTCGATGGAATAAAAATTGCTACTTCTTTTAATGTTACAATGAGGATAAAAAAAGTCTTAATATTGACAAAATATGTCGATATATAACTTGACTTTATGTATTTTTTTCGTACAATTTGTACAATAAGACTGCAATATGAAAGGAGTTTACATGAGCAAAACTCTACGAGCAGCCTACAAAGAAGCAAAACAACTTAATAAAACTCAAAGTGGTGTAATCTGCAAAATCGTGAGATCACCATATAATCGAACTGATTATATTGTTAGATGTGAACCTCTTGGGATGTCACTTGTCAATGCATCTGTACATAGTAGAAATAATGTAAGAGGGAAAACTTATGGCAGATTCTCCTACTAAAAAAGACGAAACCAAACCTGAGGTATTGGGTCATACTGATAAAGTAGAACTTTCCCCTGATGAATTCTTTGACGGAATAGCCCAAGTCGAAAAAGCTAGACAAGAAAGCAACTTTCGTCAGATTGAAGCTAATGACAAAGATAATGAACGACAGTTTCAATATGCAACAGGTGAAGCAATTAGAGCAAATACTAGGTGGTATGTTGCATTTGGTGTTTCCTCTCTAATCGTATTCATAATCCTTGCTCTTGGGGTTTACCTTGTAGCGATCGGAAAAGATGAATTAGGATTCAAGGTAATAACTCACTTGGCGACAGCTGTTCTAGGCTTCATTGCTGGGTTCGGTGTTTCAAAAGTAGGCAAACAATAAACTCATTAAAATTAGGAACTCTGCTTTCTATAGAGTATTGAGTTCCCTTTCCAGACCTTAAAAAATCAAATCGCATCTTCTAGTAACTTTTCAACTCCTGCTACGAGTAGATATTTACCATCAATTGTTCAATAAAACCACTGCACCAAAACCCTCCCCCCAACAGCCTCAGAACTCTCAAGCCGCGCAACATCAATCGTAAACCCATTCTTAAAATCATAAGTAAACCCAGCCTGCACCGTCTCCTGATCTTTTGTCTCGTTAATCATCTTCAGATAGTAGATAGAGGAGTAGTATAGTCCAAACGGCTCCTTCTGGCTCAGCTTGTAATAGCGGTTATGCTCCTCGTCAAAGGTAACATAGGTCTCGGCGATCAGCTTGAGATCGTACCATGTCTCCAGGGAGATACCCGCCAGGTGGCTGATTTGATCGTTCTTCGTGGCGTACTCGGCATGGAGTTCGAGGTATTCGGTAAGGTTGGTGGAGAGGTCCGCCCCGCCCGCGCCGTCGGCCACGATAAGGTCGATGTCGGTATCAAAAAGGAGCGCGTAAAAACGTGCGCCCCACTGGCTGTCGGTATGTTCGAAGAGTGTCTCGTTCTGCATATCTTTGGGAAAGTAGAGAAGCGTGGCGGAGTAGTTTTTGAGGATATCGCTGTCCGTCGTGCGGGTCATCTGGGCCTGGGCCCCGACATACCCTTCCTTGGAGCGTTCGGGGTAGACGGGGTCCTTGGGGCGTTCGAAGAAGGCGACGGGGGAGTAGGCGTAGCCTTTGCCCCAGCGCAGCGCCCGCTTGCCCGCTTCGGCGCTGTTTTTTTCGTCGCCTGCCCGGGCATAGAGTTCGTTGACGAGGCCGTCGCCCTCACCCTCTTTATCCGTCTCAGTGACGTGGTGGTAGGAGACGTCGCCGTAGAGGGCGAAGTCATCCTCCTGCCACACCGCTTTGGCGTTGAGTTCGTTGCGGCTCTGACGGTACTCGCGGCCGTCGCGTTCACGTTCTACGGAGCGGGTGTCGCTGCGCAGGAGGAAGTCCGCTTCGAAGCTCTTCTTTTCGAAATCCTCCACGTCGAAGCCGAGGTCGTCGTACTCCCCTGCCAGAAGGCCGGATGCCATCAAAAGGATTGGGGCGAAGCGTCTCACTCGCGCAGCTCACCCACTTTGGCGATGTTGTCGATCGTAAAGACCGCGTCGTCGAGGTTTCGCTTTTTGATCTTGCCGAAGATCATGATGCTCTTGTACCCTTTTTGCAGGTCGCTGGTAGTCTCCAGGAGCGAGGGGCGTTTGACGCCGTCGCCGAACTCCTTGGTGTCGAGGTAGCGGATGGACTTGAGCCGGATGCCGCCCGCGTAGCAGTCGATCACCTTGGGGAAGAGGCTTGCTTTATCCACGGTCATAACGAGCTTTTCGTAGGTGACCGTCTCGTTTTTGGCGGAGAGGTCCAAGATCAGCTCCCCGCCCTTTTCCGTCTGTTTGGCCACGTCGTACTCGACGTGGAAATCGAGCCGCATAATGTCGGCGTTGTTAAAGACCCCGCCCGTCACGCTCTGCATGGAGGCGATGCGCAGGGGCTTGGCGATGCCGGGGATGTAAAGCCACATGTTGTCCCCCAGCCGCAGGGTCGTCCGCCCCTTGTCGGAGGCGGGGGAGAGGAAGTAGGAGATCACCTTGTCCTTGTCTTTTTTGAGCATGTACATGACGAACTCTTTTTTGGTACCGTCGGGCTCGATGTTGATCAGCTTGCGGTAGCTCTCGTAGGAGAAGGGCTGGAGCCGCTCGTCGATCTGTTTGAGGATCATGCTGTCCGCCAGAAGCAGCAGCGGGAATAGAAATATCAACAGTCGCATCTTATCTCCTTAACGCGTCGACGGGGCTCATGTTGGCCGCCTTGAGTGCCGGGTAGAGGGAGGCGAGCATGGCGATGATGGTCACCAGCACGCCCACAAAAAGGACTTCACCCGTATGGATCGCAGGCACCAGCAGGATCGCATCCTGCCGCCCGAAGGCGATCGTAAGGTCCCCGACCCCGAAGACCACCGCCGCCGTCACCGCCAATCCCGCCAGGAAGCCGACGATGCCCAGCAAAATCCCCTCGTTGATAAACATCAAGATGATGAACTTCCGTTTGATCCCGATAGCCGTCAGGGTTCCGATCTCCTTGATCCGCTCATAGACGCTGATGATCATGACATTGAGGATGCTCACCAGTACGACGGAGATCAGGATGATCTTGATGGAGATGCTCATGAGGTCGATCATGTTGGCGATGTTGCTAAAGGGCGAGAGCTTCTCCCAGGTGTGGATCTCGATCCCTTTCTTTTCCCCGGAGAGCAGCAGGGTCGTCAGCTCTTTGGCCACCTGCTTGGTCTTGGCAATATCGCTGGTGCGGATGACGATCTCGTTGACCGTCCGGCTTTTGATGCGCAGGAGCTTTCGCGCATCGTCGATGTGGATGTAACCGTCCCGCCCGCCGGGGCCGGAGATGATCCCGACGATCCCGCTGATTGTGAAGGTGATGGCGTTCATGGAACCGTGCTGGTTGGTGGCGACGATGACAACGCTGTCGCCCACCTTCAGGTCCATCCCCTTGGCCACGACCTCGGGGATGGCGATCTCGCCGCGGTTCAGTGTACCCGTCCCGGTGATCCTATCCTTGAGCAGCGGCACGGTGGCAAACTCTTTCTCAGGGTCCACGCCGTTGAGACGGACGTTGGTGGAGGTGGCGAAGTTACTGATCATGCCGCCCAGTTTGAGGCGCATGGAGTAGTTTGTGATCGCCGGGTTGGCCTCCAGCGCCTCGGTGATCTTCGTGACCGCCTTGGCCGGAAGGTTCTTGTCCATCGGAAGGTTGTCCAGGCTGGCGACGTACCCTTTTTTGTGGATCTGGAGGTGGCCCAGCATGCTGTCGGTGATCTGGCCGACCATGTAGTTTTTAAAGCTGCCGGAGAAGGAGGCGAAGATGAGCACGAAGGCGACGCCGATGGCGATCAGCGTAGCGGTCAGCAGCGTGCGGCGCATGTTGCGTCGGAGGGTCCGGTAGGCTAAAAGGAAACTTTTCATGACCGCACCTCATCAGATAGGATCTTGCCGTCTTCGAGGGTGATGACCCGCTTGGCCGAATCGACGATCTTCGTGTCGTGGGTGGAGAAGATAAAGGTGGTATTAAACTGCTCCTGCATCCGTTTCATCAGGTCGATCACCCGGTGGGCCGACTGGCTGTCCAGGTTGGCCGTGGGCTCGTCGGCGAGGACGATACGCGGCTCCATCACAAGCGCCCGCGCCACGGCGACGCGCTGCTTCTGCCCGCCGCTGAGCTGGTCGGGGTATTTGTACATCTGCTCTTTCATCCCGATGGCATCCAGGACCGTTTCGATCTTGGCCTTGGGATCGCCGCCCGGTTTGAGAAGGCTGAGGGGGAGTTCGATGTTTTCATAGACGCTGAAGCTGTCGATCAGGTTGAAGTCCTGGAAGATAAAGCCCAGGTGCTCGGCACGGAAGGCCGTCGCTTCTTTCGCGGAGAAGTCTCCAACCTCCACGCCGTCGATGACGACGGTGCCGCTGTCGGCGCGGTCGAGGCAGCCGAGCATGTTCAGCAGCGTCGTCTTCCCGCTGCCGCTTGGGCCCACGATGGCGACGAACTCGCCTTCGTTGATCCGCATATCCAGCCCGTCGATGACAGGAATATCCACTTCGCCCGTATGGTAGTGTTTGGTCAGCCCGGTGACTTCGATCACAATATTTCCTAATAATTAAAATCAGTTCGATTAATCTATCAGGCGTAGGCAAAAAAAGTGATTAAAAATTCGCTACATGCCGCCAATTTTTCTATGATACAATCGGTCAGCACAGAAGAAAAAAATGGGAATGCCATGGAAATCAGCGTCTACATCGCCACCAGTCTCGACGGGTTTATCGCACGGGAGAACGGGGCGCTCGACTGGCTTCCCGGAAGCGACGGGGCGGGGAACGATCCCGAAGACTACGGCTACAAAGCCTTTATGGATTCGGTCGATGCGATCGTCATGGGGCGGCGCACCTATGAGATGGTGCAGGCCTTTGGGAAGTGGCCCTACGGGGATATGCCGGTGGTGATCCTGAGCTCCACCCTGGGCAGCCTCGATCCCGCTCTGCCCGCATCGGTCTCCCTGCGGAACACCACCCCCGCCGAGCTCTGCCGCGAACTGGAATCCACCGGCATCACCCACCTTTACGTCGACGGCGGACTGACGATCCGGAAGTTCCTGGATGCGGGGCTGGTAAGCCGGATGGTCATCACCCGCGTGCCCATTCTGCTGGGGTCGGGTATCCCGCTCTTCGGCCCGCTGCAGAGAGATATCCCCCTCGAACACGTCAAGACCCTCGCCTTTCACAACGGTTTCGTCCAGAGCCACTACCGCCTCCCCCGCTAAGCACGGCTAAGCTATAATCTAGCCATTTTTCAGAGAGGACAGCCATGACCCTGCAACGTAAAGCCACCATCATCTCCAGTATCACAGCCACCACCCTGGTCTTTATCAAGCTGACCGTAGGGATCATGAGCGGCTCCGTAGCCGTTCTGGCATCGGCTATCGACTCGGTACTGGACCTGATCATCTCGGCGTTTAACTACTTCGCCATCACCAAGGCCGAACAGCCTGCTGACGAGAAGTTCAACTACGGCAAGGGAAAGATCGAGGGGCTCGCATCCGTCATCGAAGGGACCGTCATTACGGTCTCGGGCCTCTATATCCTCTACGAAGCGATCGAAAAACTCTTTACGAAAGCCCCCACGACCTACCTGGACGTCTCGCTGATGGTCATGGGGGTCTCCATCGTCCTGACCCTGGCGCTTGTCCTGTTTCTCAACCATGTCGCGGCCAAGACCAACAATCTTGTCATCAAGTCCGATGCCCTGCACTATAAGACCGACCTCTACACCAATGCCGCGGTCATCGCCTCCCTGGGCCTCATCGCCTTCACAGGTCTTGAGTTTATCGACTCCCTGGTCGGGGGCGCCATCGCCATCTACATCATCGTCTCGGCCTACGGCATCATCAAAGAGGGAGTCCTGAACCTGCTGGATGTGGCCCTGGAGGAGGAGATGGTCCAAAAAATAAAATACGTCATCGCCGCCGAACCGGACGCCCAGGACTACCACTTCCTCAAAACGCGCCGCTCGGGCAATATCAACTTCGTCGACGTCCACCTGGTCTTTACCCCCGACATGCTGCTGCTCACCGCCCACCGGGCCGCCGACCGCGTAGAGGAAAACATCCAGAAACTCGACTCCGATTCCGAGTGGGTGATCAACATCCACCTCGACCCCTACGACGACTCCGAGGTCCACTGACTAAAAAACGCCTCCCCCTAAAACAGTGCCCGCTGTTTGGGAGGTTTGGTGTAGTTCTGATAGAACTCAAGCACCTTCTCGTCCACCATGATCATCTTCTCGATCCACGCTTCGAGGGCTGCTTCGCTCTTGCGTGAGAGCAGCGTCAGCCCCTCCGTACTCGTCGCCCGGGAGATGGCGACGTAAAACTGCGATTTTTCGAAGATCTCGTCGATGGAGACGGCGATGTTGTCGATACTCATCCCCTGGGATTTGTGGATCGTCAGGCTCCACGCCAGGCGGATGGGAAACTGGGTGATCTTGGCGATGACGCTGGGTTTGACCTCGACGCCCCCCTCCTTCTTCTCTTCGTAGTCGTAGTGGGTCAGCTCGTAGCTCCCCCGCTCCACTTCCACCTCGCCGCCGTCCTCGATCCGTACCGTGACGGCGTAGTCCTCCTTGCCGTTGACGATACCGGTGACAATACCGCGCTGGCCGTTTCGGAAATGATCCGTGTTGGTCGTAAAGAGGACGGGGGCGCCGACTTTGATACGCAGCGTCCGCTCGATCGGCAGGTTCTCCAGGTACTGGTCCACGCGTTTTTCCACCCCCTCGGCGCTGCTCTGGATGCTCACCTTCGCCTCGATATCGAAAATGGGATCGTCATCGGCGGTGAGGCGGGATTCGTTAAAGGCCTTGACCTTGCGGTTGGTGGCGTAGAGGATCGTGCTCTTAAAGGCGAGCTCTTTGGTCAGGCGGCCCGAGACGTGGGAGCGTATAAAATCCTTGACACCGCAGTCGCAGATGCCGTTGCGCACGTCGTGGAGGTAGCGGATGAACTCCGCGTCGCTGGTGCGCTTCACCTCGTCCAGCTCCACCATCTCGAAGCCGAACTCGTCCCAGTGGGTCGACTCGAAGGCGTAGCCGAAATAGGCATCGCGCTCCGCCTCGTCGATACCGTACTGGAACATGAGGCGCCGCTCTTCGTCCTGTTTTCGCACGGGGGGAAGCTGCAGGAAATCCCCCACCACCAGCACACGCCCCCGGAATCCGAACTGTTCCAGGCGGTAGTGCAGCATCGCCATGACTCCGGCGGAGACCATGGAGATCTCGTCGATAACGAGCAGGTCGAGGTTGCCGACCATCGCCTTAAGGGCTTTGCGCTGGTTCGGGTAGAGCTTCATATCCACCAGCTCGGGGAGGATCTTGGCAATACCGAATTTCATGAAGCTGTGAAGGGTCTGGCCGCCCACATGTACCGCCGCGATCCCCGTGCTGGCCAGGACGGCGACGTTTTTATCCAGCTTCTCGTAAAAGGCGATCACCTCTTTGGTCGTATAGCTTTTACCGACCCCCGCGCCCCCGGTGAGGAAGACGTTTTCGTGCTCCAGGATGTCGATCAGTCGTTTGGCGTCTTCACCCATGGTCTGCATTCACCTCGATTCCCGCAGGTGCACTCCGTTCTCCCGCTTCCAGCACCTTCAGGGTGATCGTAAATTTCGCGCCCCTGCGGCTGCCCACCTGGATATTCTCTGCCTCGATCGTCCCGTTCATGCTCTTTTCAATGATTGTCTTGGACATATAGAGCCCGATCCCGGTCCCTTTCCCCTGCTCTTTGGTCGTAAAATAGGGTTCGAAGATCCGGCCCAGGACCTCCTCTTCGATCCCGCCCGCATTGTCGCAGATCTCTATCCGTATCGTTCCATCCTCTTTTGCGATGGTCACGTTGATCTTTGCCTCGGTGATGTCAAAGCCGCTGCACGTCTGCTCAAGCAGGGCATCCTTGGCATTGGAAAAGATGTTGACCAGAACCTGTTCGAACTCGTTTTTGAAACCGCGGACGAGGCTTCCCCCGTCATCCCCTTCGACGCTGACCTCGCGGATATAGTGGCTGTCAAGCTGAGGGCCAAGGAGCTGGAGGACTTCGTCCACCGACTCCCGTACCGAAAAGTCCTGCTCCACCTTGGAGGGCTTGAAGAAGTTTCTAAAGTCGTCGATCGTCTTGGACATGAAATTGATCTGGCGCATGGAGTCTTTGATCGTGTTCTGGATATATTCCAGGTCCAGTTCGTTGTAACGGTAGGCATCCTCCATATCCTGGATATAGAGTCCCAGTGCATTGAGCGGCTGACGCCACTGGTGGGCAATGGCCCCGATCATCTCGCCCATGGCCGCCATCTTGGACTGTTCGATCATCACCTGCTCTTTGTCCCGGTTTTTACGTATCTCCTCTTCGACACGGCTTTCAAGCTCGTTGTTGATCGCTTCCAGGGCATCGGACTTGCGGCTCACTTCCCGGTCGAGGTAGAGCAGCACCCACAACACGCCGCCCATGACCGCCAGGAGTCCCAGCCCGAAATAAAACGCGTAGTCCCACATCTGCCGGGAGGCTGTCGCCATCACCTGCTGCTGGATCATCTCCTGGCTCTGCTCCATGGCACGGTTCTGTTCATAGGCTTTCTTGTAGATCGTTTTGGTGCTGTACTCGACGATCAACCTCCCCAGCAGCTCGTCCCGGTAGAGCACCGGCGCTTCCAGGCGGCCGTACTTCTCAGTCCCGTCATACTGCGCTTTCATCATCCGCATACTGCGTTTGCCCTGGGGCAGCTCTATCAGCTCCAGCGACATCACTTCGGGAAGATTGAAATAGGGGGTGAGGGCCTCCTTGATCGCAGCGGTCTCGTAGTTGTATAAAAAGCCCGCGATCAGGTGGGAGAGGGTATCGAGGTTGGAGCCGATCTTCCCTTCGAGCTCATTGATCAGCTCTTTGGACTTGAGCTCGATGATCCCCGAAGCGTACCGTTTCTCCTCTTTGATCAGGCGCTCGACAATAGAGTGCCCCGTATTGATAAAGAGGTACGACGCACCCCCGATGAGCAGGATAAAAAAGAGGCCGAGGAAGAGTGCTCCGCGGATAATGATCTTGTGCCGGTACAGTCGTTCCACGTCTACTCGTCTATCCCTATTTTAAATTGCTCTTTTAAGGCCTTGACGGCTGCCTTCTCCCTGCGTAAAAATGCATTGAACGCCTCGATGATCTCGGGGTACCTGACGGTCGAAAGGTTGTAGTGGTCTTTTCCGTACGGCAGATTCGGGTTCCAGACCAGCGCCCCTTTTTCCTTCAGTACCTCGTCCAGTATATGGCGGGCGACGGAGACGTTGACATACGCACCGTCCACACGCCCGGCCATGGTCGTTTTAAGCAGTGCCGCCATGCTGCGGACTTCCACATTGCGGATGGTACCTTTGTTGATATACTCCATATAGGTCCAGGGGGTAAAGCCGGCGATCGTCCCCAGCTGCTTTATCCCGCCGACATCCCCCTGTGCCGATTCGGGCCGGACGAGTGTCCCGTCGATAAAGAGGACGACGCCGTCACTGTAGTGGAGCCTCTTCCCCTTTTTGTACTCCTGTCCCCAGAGCGGGTTGTCGGGGAACTTGAAATCGATCTGGCCCGATTCGAGCAGTTCGGTGTAGAGGCGTTTGACCGGAAGGGGTTTGAAGATGACGGTGTAGCCTTCGGCCTTTGCGAAACGCTCCATCAGCACCTTAAAAAAACCGCTGTACTCCTTGCCGGAAAAGTCGTAATAGGGGTAGTAATTGAGGTTCTCCACCCCGATGACCAGCTCTTTTTTTGCAGCCTGCAGCGTGGAAACCGCCAGCAAAAAAGCCAGCACACCTGTGCGCAGCCGCATTACCAGACCCACTTGAGCATCATCTGCGGGACGGAGACATCGACCGTGTCGGTCTTGTAATAGTAGAGCTCGACTCCTGCCAGGAGCCTGTCGCGGCTCAGGCCGAAGGCTTCAAAGTCCAGCAACAGCTGGGGCTGGGCCAGGGTATCGTCCTCTGTGATGTCCACGAACCCTTCAAAAACGACCGGTCCCAGGGGCATCAGCCAGTTGATCGTCGTCTGGGTCAGGGAGTTGTCGAAGTTGTCCTCTTTCTGGTAGACGTTGAGTCCGAAGACGGCAAAAAACGGCAGTTCCAGGTCCATCCCCGCACCCAGAAGCGTAGCGTGATACCCTTCGCCCTGGTTGATCTGACCGCTGAGGTAGAGGTCTTTGACGATCCCGAACTGCAGCTGTGTTCCGCTTAGCTTCGAAAGGCTCAGGCGCGGTGCCCACTCCATGTAGGTGATGTACTCCAGTTTCGTTCCGAAGTGGTCGAAATCGCCCTCCTGGTTGTCGACAAAGAAGAAGTTGTCGCCGTACTCCCATGTGCTGTAGTGCTCCAGCGTCAGGGTCGTCATACGGTCGTCGGCAACGTAGCCGCCGGCAAGGTCGTCGAACCCGCTTCCCTGCAGAAGCTGGAGGTTGGTCCGTGAAAAATCGGCGGCATTCAGCGACATCGCTGCGATAAAGATTAAGATGATTCTTTTTACCATGGGAGCTCCGGGATATCTATTAAAACTATTATACGGATATGAAGCTAAAACGGGGTGCTTAGCACTCATAATACCAATTTGCTAAAAAAAATTCAAAGTTTTAGTCTTCTCTTATCAAGTTATGTGTTATACTTTCAGAAAAATTTGTAGTTACCAAGGAGAAATTAATGGCAAAACATCAATTTCAGACCGAAGTAAACCAACTGCTTCATTTGATGATCCACTCACTCTATTCCAATAAAGAGATCTTCCTGCGCGAGCTGGTCTCCAATGCGTCCGACGCCCTGGACAAGCTCAACTACCTCACCCTGACGGATGAGAAGTTCAAGAGCATGACATTCGACCCCCGCATCGAGATCAGCTTCGACGACGAGGCCAAGACCCTGACGATCAAGGACTCCGGTATCGGTATGAACGAAGAGGACCTGGTCGAGCACCTGGGGACCATCGCCAAGTCCGGAACCAAGAGCTTCGTACAGAACCTGACAGGCGACGCGAAAAAAGACTCCAACCTCATCGGACAGTTCGGGGTCGGTTTCTACGCCTCCTACATGGTCGCAGACAAAGTGGAAGTGACCAGTAAAAAAGCGGGCGAAGATAAAGCCTACAAATGGGTCAGCGAAGGGAAAGGCGAATACGAGATCACCGAAGCCGAGCGTGACGAGCAGGGTACGACGATCCTGCTGCACCTGAACGACGAAGGGAAAGAGTACGCCGGCCAGTGGTCGATCAAAAACGTGATCCAGAAATACTCCAACCACATCCCCTACCCCATCTTCATGGACTATAAGGAAAAAGAGTTCGACGATGAAGGCAAGGAGAAGGGAGAAGTAGAAAAACGCGACCAGGTCAACGCCGCCACGGCGCTCTGGAAGCTCTCCAAATCCGAGATCAAAGACGAGGAGTACAACGACTTCTACAAGACGATCTCCCACGACAACGAAGACCCGATGCTCCACATCCACACCAAAGCGGAGGGGACGCTGGAGTATACGACTCTCTTCTATATCCCGAAAAAAGCGCCGATGGACCTCTACCGGGTCGATTACCAGCCGGGCGTGAAGCTCTATGTCAAGCGTGTCTTTATCACCGACGATGAAAAAGAGCTCCTGCCGACCTACCTGCGCTTTGTCCGCGGGATCATCGACAGCGAGGACCTGCCGCTGAACGTCAGCCGGGAGATCCTGCAGCAAAACCGCGTACTGGCCAACATCAAGTCCGCGTCCGTCAAGAAGATCCTGGGCGAGTTCAAGAAGCTCTCCAAAGACAGCGAGAAATATGCCGCCTTTATCGACGAGTTCGGCCGACCGCTCAAAGAGGGTCTCTACCAGGACCACATGAACCGCGACGAACTGCTCGAACTGGTCCGCTTCAAATCCAACAAAGCAGACGGCTGGGTCAGCCTGGCTGAATACAAAGAGCGGATGAAGGACGACCAGAAAGCGATCTACTACATCACCGGCGAAAACGAAGCCAACCTGCGCAACTCCCCGCTGCTTGAGGCGTACAAAGAGAAGGATATCGAGGTGCTGATCCTGGCGGACGAGATCGACGAGATCGTCATCCCATCCGTCACCGACTACAAGGAGACACCGCTCAAATCCGTCAACCGTACCGACACGGCGGACGATCTGAAGACCGAAGGGGACGAGGAAGCGGCCAAAGAACTTGAGCCGACACTCAAAAAGATGAAAGAGGTACTGGGCGAAGATGTCAAAGAGGTGAAAGCCTCCGTGCGCCTGAGCGACTCCCCGTCATGCCTCGTCGCCGACGAAAACGACCCGACGGCACAGATGGCCCAGATGTTCAAGGCGATGGGCCAGGAGATGCCCAAGATCACGCCGATCATGGAAGTCAATCCTGCTCACCCGATCGTGGCCAAACTGAAAGAGATGAAAGACGACGCCCTCTTCGAAGACGTCACCAGACTCCTCTTCGAGCAGGCGACCCTGCTTGAAGGAAGCGAACTCAAAAACCCGGCGGAATTTGCCAAACGGCTTAACGCCATCCTGGAAAAAGCCCTCTAATCTCCCCCCTTCCCTCCCCGCCTGCGGGGAGCCTTTTTAATCCGATTCGGGTTATCATATAGTCTTTTTCGTCTCGTATCCTTTGTCAGCAAGACATGTTATAAAGATTGAGTGTGAGCATTTACAAGATAACAAAAGAGTACCTTTCCAAGACCTGTGACCCACACGAGACGGGGACTCCTCCCACCAACGAACAGATGCTGGAGCTCCACCAAAAACTCCTGGCAATCGACCCTGAGTACCGGATGGATACCGGGAAAAAGGAGGAGGTACGCCGGGCTTTTACAAACTTTTACGTCGACAGTGCCAAGGTCGCGCTCTTTTTCAAGGGAAGCGAACAGATCATCGTCAAACTGATACCCTATGTGCATGGACCGGACGAATCGGTCTATATCAAAAAAATCTCCGACTATCTTCTCTCGACCAAACATAAGTTCGGCGAAGCCGACCGCAAGAAAAATATCCTGATGATCCCCCACAAACACGTCGAGGGGATGAACCGTCTTTTACAGGAGTTCCCGGGGAATATTGATACCCGAAAGATCCTAAGAAAGGCGATCAACGATGTTTTCAAGCTGGAAAAGCATGATTCGGTCTTTTTTATGAACGGGAAAGTGGTCGTACGTTTTTTTAAACAGACGGAGACCGAGCGCCGCTTCGAAGGACTGCCTGCCGAGGAGATCAAGAAGATCGCCGACGGCATCTACTCCGGGGAAGGTGAGAGCGATATGGCCGGTGACCTGGATATGGTCATCTCCACCCTCTCGGACACGACCCTGAACTTTGCCGAGATCGATAACCTCTTTTTTAACACCCGACACGTCAAGATCATCCAGGAGGGGCTTGTGCGGTTCTACCAGACCAAGATCACACAGGATGAGACCGTTATCAAAGCCGTTGCCAACTATATCTTCCGGGAATCTTTCTACTACATCCATGAACTGCTCGCAGAGAAGCTTCTGGAGCTGATCGAACGCAAGGATAAAAACGCCGAGGCCTTTTTGCGGTACTACAACGGAAGCACCTTTATCGAAAACGGCGAAAAACTTATCGCCCCCGAGATCGTCGACGAAGGGGGGCAGAAATGGAACATCGCCGCCATCGTCAACTTTATCTCCCAGTTTTCCAAAAACCGGACGCTTATCTCCAAAAAAGAGAGCAGCATCCGGGCTTTCAAGGGGGAGGAGAAAGAGATCGCGACACAGATCGCCGCCGCCTCCCCACTGGTGGCAGCGCTGGTGCCGGATAAACCGGTGCCGCCGGAACTCCAGGAGAAGATCGTACTGCAGCTGGAAGCCAACCGGCATATCCTCGACAAGAGCCGTACAGGCAACCAGGGGCTCTCGGTCAACGACCTGAGTCCGGGAGAGATCCACGAAGAGTTTCAAAAGAGTCTCCGGGATTTGCATAAACGGATCGACTTTCTCCATATGCGGATCGAAAGCGACCAAAAATCGATCGAGGAGATCCAGAGCAAGTTTGCTGATCAGCAGAAACAGTACGACATGCTGATCATCGCCATATCCGAAGTCCTGATGGACCGCAAAACACCGGCTGCCATCAAAGATAACGACGAATAGTCATCCCTGCCCGGCATCGACAGCACTTTAATTTGATTCGGGTTATGATACAGGAGTATTAATTGATTTTCTTGCCTGCGGCATATGTAAAGATTCTAGTGTGAGCATCTACCAGATAACCAAAGAGTATCTTATCGAGACATTTGATCCCTACTGCCTGGAGTGCAGCTTTACGGATGAGCACACGCAGGAGCTTAACCAGAGGATCCTCGCATTCGATCCGACCTACCAGGCGGTGAAGAGTGAGAAGAAAGAGGCGATCCGCCGCGCCTTCAACGACTTCTATATCAACATCGCCAAGGTCGCCCTTTTCTTCAAAGGGATGGACCAGATCATCGTCAAGGTGATGCCTTACGAGACGCACCCCAACGAAGACAAATATATCCGGGAGATCGGCAGCTATATCCAGTCTATTGCCGAAGATCTGGACAAGGTCAACGACAACGACAGTATCCTGATCATCCCCGAAGAGTATGTGGACGAGATGTTCCACCTGCTCAAGGAGATCGCCGTTCCGGTCAACGCCCGCAAGATGATCCGCAAAGCAGTCACCGAAGCCTTTAAGCTCGACGAGATGGACCTGGTCCTCTTTATGAACCGTAAGATCGTTATCCGTTTCTTCTGTGCCGAAAGCACCTGCGAGCGCCGCTTCGAGGGTTTGCCCCAGAGCGAAGTGGAGGCGATCGTCAACGAACTCTACAGCGAAACAGGCGAAAACGACCTGGCTGCCGACCTGGAAATGATCGTCGATACGCTGGCCGACAGCAGCCTCGACTTTTCCGAGATCGACAACCACTTCTTCGATACGCGCCATATCCGTATCGTCCAGCAGGCCCTGATCGACTTCTTCAAGGCCAAACTCTCCCACGAAGAGATCATTATCAAAGCCGTGGCCAACTACATCTTCCGCGAGTCCTTCTACTTCATCCACGAACTGCTGGCGGAAAACATCCTGGAGCTGATCGAACGCAAGGATAAAAACGCCGAGAACTTCCTGCGCTACTATAAAGGCGATACGACGATCGTGGGGGGCGAAAAGTATGTCACTCCCGAGATCATCGATGAAGAGGGTCAGAAGTGGAACATCTCCGCCATCGTCAACTTCGTGTCGCAGTTTGCCAAAAACAAGGCCACCATCAAGAAAAAAGAGAGCAAGATCCGTGCCTATGAATCGGAAAAGAACGAACTGGTCTCACGCATCTATAACTCCAACAACCTGGACAAGTCACTCCGCCAAAAAGAGAAACACACCCAGGCCGAGTATGACCGCATAGCGGACCAGCTTCTTGAAAACCGCCAGAGTATTACCCAAAGCCGCCTGCAACAGATAAAAAGCCGGCACGGACGGGACGAAGACGACGCGCTGCTCATCGATATGCGCGGCAATGCCGAAAAAAACAAAGTACCGGTCTACAGCCAGGACTTTAACAGACGCCACCAGGAGCTGATGGATAGTATCCAGGATATGGAAAAACGTGTCGAGTTTCTTAACATGAAGATCGATGCGGAGAATGCCGGTATCGAGGAGATACGCGAACAGTATGAAGAGCAGATGGAAAAATACGATATGCTGGTCATTGCCATATCGGAGGTGCTGATGCGGCGCAGAACACCGGCATCGGCACACAAAGAGGGGTAAGGGATTAAACCGCGCCGAACTTTTCGGCTTTTACACCGCTTTTAAGCGTTTTGAACTCGTCGAAAGTGACTTCGTTCAGGCTGACGCCTTCGGATTTGACCGCTTCGGCCACGGCATCGATCTTCTCAGCGGCATCCAGGCGTTTCAGTTCACTCTTCTGTAGATCGCCAAGCTCGACCAGTTCGTTCCATACGGAGCTTTCGTCCAGGACAAACGCCTGGAATTTTACACCCTCATAGGTAAAGCTGACGTCTTTATCCAGGTCTACGATATAGAGGACATACAGACCGTCGCCCAGGTAATCTTTATACTTTTCAACAAAGGGCTCGAAGAAATCCAGCGTCTCCAGTTCGCCTGCGAGAAATTCGATCTTCTCGCTGTTTGCCGTCATGACCGCCTGCTTCAGGGTCGCTTTGGGTGGAAGCTGCTTGTCTGCAGAGAGTACTTTCCCTTCGGTGACAACCAGTGCCCCGCGGTATCCGGATCGGCCGCCGGAGAGTTCCCCTTTGAACGTAGACTGCCAATCCAGGGAGTTGTCGATGATAAAATCCAGTGGTGTTGCCATTTTAATCCTTATCTATGGTTTTTTGTACAGGTGCAAGTTCCATTCTCTCCATCCCCGTTGCCCCGGGATTCAATGATGCGACATTTTTGTCATTCCAGACGACATTGGCGCTAAAAATGGCCGCTTTGGGCGGAAAAATGCTGGAACCGTTTTTGTACGTTGTAGAGTAGTGATTTTATAAGGAGCCGAAGATGCAGATCATTGAAAGCGTTCAGACCTGGGAAGGTACCGTAACCTACTTTTATCATGCTTGCACCGCGTGTTACCTGCTGGGTGAGTAACATCGACCTGACGCAGCGGGAATATGTCAATGTGACATTATTTACCTGCGGTTGACCCCAAAATGATATAAATAGCTATCATTTAAAAAGGATACTGCTTATGCTTAAAAGAGTCATCCGGTCGTTTAAACGATTTTTCAGTGGTCCGCGTTCCAGCGATATCACGTCGGTGTTGACCATCGAATCATAACTATTCCATTTCTGTTACAGATGCGGGACGCTCCTTACTGGCGGCCCGTACTCTTCTCTTTTTCCTCTTTCTGGTAGCGTGGGATTCTTATTACAAATACCGCCCCGTCTTTATCATTATGCACGCTGATCGTCCCGTTCATATGCTCTTCTATGATCGCTCGGATAATATGCAGCCCTATGCCCGTTCCCCCCGTCTTTTTCTTAGTCGTAAAATAGGGATCGAAAATCTTCTCCAGCAGTACTTCGGGTATCCCGCCCCCATTATCCGAAACCGTGACAGCCAGGTCATCCCCTTCCGTAGAGGCCGTGATCCGTATCCATCCGTCCTTTGCATCACGTATCTTGAGAGCATCTTTTGCGTTATTGATAAGATTCAAGAGTACCTGTTTGAACTCGGTCGGGTAGCCATAGCTTTGGAGTGACGGGTCCACATCGATATGGAGCACGATACTGGCAAGTTTCAGATGGTATTCGAATATCTTCTCTATGGAGCGGATCGTCTCGTTGAGGTAAAAGGCCTCACGTTTTTTGTCCTGCCTGAAAAAGCTCCTGAACTCGTCGATCGTGGCCGACATGAAGGTCACATATCCGTTGACCTTATCGAGCCGTTCGATCGCCCCGTCCATCTCGTTTTCCATGATATCCGTCTTGACGATCTGACTGACCAGGCCGATCGCGTTAAGGGGCTGTTTCAACTGATGCGATATGGCCGCGATCATCTCACCCATTTCCGCCATCTTGGCATTCTGTACCAGCATCTTATCCTTCATACGCAGCTCTTTTAGCTGTGCTTTGACCCGCGATTCCAGTGTACGGTTCAACTCATGCAGCTCGCGCGTTTTCTCCCGCACCTCGGCCTGGAGCTCTTTTTTGAGGTTTTTTTGCATCTGGTAGCGAGTCCTGAGGATGATCAGTGCGGCCACGAGGATCAGAAAAAGGGTCATGACAACGGTGATACGGATCAGATGCTCACGGTCGTATTCGGGCATATCGGCATAGTGGCCGATGCGAAACCGTTTAAAGAGTTCGTCTACCTCGTTATAGTTGCCGGGGATATGCCAGTCACTGTACTCTCCATCCCGGGCAGCCCTGTCATCCGGGCGGATGGCGTTCATCACTTTGAACACCCTGTTGACAAGAGCCGGTTCCACATGGCTTGCCGCAGCAAAGGCCCACTCGGGGAAAAGACGGGTGCTCAATTTGACAGGATAGCCCTCTTTTTCGTTGATTACCCGGATACTCTTCATATCGACCCACCCTTTTTCCGACAGTTTTTCAAGCATACCCGTACGGATGATGCCGACATCGTACCCACGGTCCAGCACCGCATCGACCACCCGTTTTTGCGATCCGAGAAACGTCACCTTTTTATCGGCGACGGGATCGATCCCCGCTTCATACAGCTCATTGTAGCCGATAAGCCACCCACCGAAACCGAGCGGTGCCACTGCCGCGATCTCTTTTCCCTTGATATCCGCAAGGGATTGAATACCGCTTCCGCTGCGGGTAATAAAGACCGAACCGAAGGTGCTCATATCAAACCGGTTGGACATGGTCAGGAGTTTGATGATGTTATTGCTGTGCTGAAGTGTCACATAGATAGCAGGCTGGGTGATCAGAAAGTCGATCTTCTTACGGGAGAGCAGCTGTTTTATTGTGTCGATTTCGGTCGGTTTCAGGGCCAGCAGTTTAAAGTGATGTTCGGGGATCTTTTGATTTAACATGTCGATTGTCGCATCCCAACGCCCGGCCGTCTTCTCCACGTCCAGGTGTGCATTGACATAGACCGTAATGACGCGTCCGTGCAGAATGGAAACAAACAGTAGGAGCAGTATCAGCGAAACCCGGACCACCTATCACCCCCGATTCGATTAGAAGCATAATACTAATATAAAAAAGTGTCGTATTTATGGTATGACTTATTATATGGCAATGTAATGGAAAGGTCAATTTTTGCTCAGATGGAGTTAAAAGGAAATGGTGCGCTGGGCGGGAGTCGAACCCGCACGTCCATGGGACACTACCCCCTCAAGATAGCGTGTCTACCAATTCCACCACCGGCGCACATAAAGAAGAATTCGGGAAGCCGAGGCTTCCCTGAGGGTTGCTAAAACTTATCCGAGGAAAGGATTAGCGTAAAGAGCGATAAGAGCAATTACCAGTGTGTAGATAACTTGCGCTTCGATCATCGCAAGAGCGATGAACATCGTAGTCATAAGTTTTCCACCCATACCTGGGTTTCTTGCAGTACCTGCGATAGTCGCAGCAGCTGTGTGCCCCATACCGATAGCACCACCAAGAGCGGCGATACCAAGACCAACACCAGCAGCCAGTACTGAGTAAGCTTTAATCATGTCTGTACCTGTAGCGGCATCACTTGCAAACAAAGAAGCTGCAAACGCTACGAAAAAAAGAGCGATAACTTTCATTGAAGTTCTCCTGTTTAATATTCAAAGTCCGTTCGGCTTGCGTATCCCTACTTAACACTTTGTTGGGCGGGATTATACACCACTTTTCTTAAAAGAAAGATGAAAATCCAGGACCTTTATAAAAAAGGTCCCATTTTAGATAGAGACGCCCTCCATTGCGAGGCTGATCTTGCCGTCTTTGCCCTGCTCGATGAACTGGACTTTTACCGCTTCGCCTTCGGAAACGACCGACTCGACACTGTCGACGCGGCGGTTGGCCAGCTTGGAGATGTGGACCATCCCGGTGTTGCCGTCGGGCAGTTTGACCAGCGCACCGAACTTCAGGACCTTCTCGACGTTGCCGTCAAGCACCTGCCCTTTTTCATAATCGCATGCTTTATTCGGCTGTGGTTTGCCCGCCCGCCCTTTGCTGTTTTCGACGATGTTTTTGATGTGGTCGACGGCGCCGTCCACTTTGGACTTGTCGGAGCCCTGGACCTTGACACCGCCCCTTTCGCGGTCGAGGTCGATGGAGACGTCAAACTTCTCGATGATCTCACGGATCGTCTTACCTGCCTGGCCGATGATGTCGACGATCTTGCTTGCATCCACCTCGAAGGAGATGGAAGACGGCAGCGCACCGGTATTAAGTACGATCTCACTCTCGGCTTTTTCCATCAGGCCGAGGATATGCAGACGCGCCTCTTTAGCCTGTTCCAGCGCCTCTTCAAGGATCTGGTAGTTGATCCCGCCCAGTTTGATATCCATCTGGAGCGCCGTGATCCCCTCGCGGGAACCGGCCACCTTAAAGTCCATGTCCCCGTCATGATCTTCAAGGCCCATGATATCGGTCAGGACGGCATGTTTGTCTCCTTCGACGACCAGCCCCATCGCCACACCGGCGATCAGCTTTTCCGTCGGGACGTCGGCCGCCTTGAGCGCCAAGGACGACGCACATACCGTTGCCATAGAGGAAGATCCGTTAGACTCAAGGATCTCGGATACGATCCGGATGCTCATATCAAAGTCCGGGTTGATCGTACACTCGACTGCCCGCTTGGCCAGGTTGCCGTGGCCCAGTTCGCGGCGTCCGGGAGCACGGGATGGTTTTGCCTCCCCGACGGAAAAACCTGGGAAGTTGTAGTGAAGCATTAGGTTTTCATACTGTGTACCGGAACTCGTCAGGCTCTCGTGGGCCTGTCTGTCCTGGTCGCTTCCCAGGGTCAGCACGGCCAAAGCCTGGGTCTGACCGCGGGTAAAGAGCACGGAGCTGTGGGCACGCGGCAGGATATTGGTCTCGATGCTGATGGGTCGTACTTCGTTAAGTGCGCGACCGTCGGCACGGACTTTCTCTTCCAGGATCTGTTTGCGGACGATCTCTTTTTTGATCTTTCCTACCAGCAGGTCGACCAGTTCTTTGTCCCACTCGCCGGAAACCGCTTCGTCAGTCGCGAGGATCTCGTTCCGGATAAGTTTCAGAGCATCACTTCGCTCCGTTTTTGCCAGCTGATTTGTTGCCGCTTTGATCTTCGCCTCGAAATTGCTTTTGATGTACTTGTAGACTGTTTCATCGCTGACTTCCGTGGCAAGGGTGTATGCTTTTTTCTCTTTGGCTGCCGCTTTAAAATCCGCCTGGTATGCCGTCGTATTTTCATTGATCACGGACCCGGCAAGTTTCAGTACCTCCACCAGCTCCGCTTCGTCCATCTCGTTGACGTTATAGCTGCTGATCGTCTGCACCCCGCTCATCGGCTCCATGATCGCATCGACCATGACCGGCTCCGTCACCTCGAGGTTTGTGGTACCATTGGCCTTCATCTCGATCATCAGAAGCTGCTCGCCCGTCCCGGCTACAAACATATCCAGGGAGCTTGATGCCAGATCTTCCAAGCTCGGGTTGACCTTCAGTTCCCCTTCGATCTTACCGACCCGGACGCCGGTGACACACAGATCGACCGGAAGTGTCGATGTAAAGAGTGCGGCGGACGCGGCATTAAGTCCCAGGCGCTGCAGATCAGCCCCCTCGCCGCAGCTGAGTACGGTCACGGAGATCACGACAGGATAGTTAAACCCTTTGGGGAAAAGCGGACGCAGGGAGCGGTCGATGATACGGGAAGTCAGTGTCTCGAAATCCCCCGGTTTGGTTTCCCGCTTGAAAAAACCGCCCGGGATCTTCCCGGCGGCATACGACTTTTCCAGGTACTGCACTGTCAGGGGAAGAAAATCCTCCTCCACCGGCTCCGGTTCGACGGCCACCGCCGCCAGGACTACTGTATCCCCTTCGGTCAGAAGAACCGAACCGTCCGCCTGTTTTGCGACTTTTCCGAACTCATACTTCTCGTCGCAACCGTTTTGGGCGAACGTTTTACATACATACGACATTAATCTTTTTCCTTTTAATACTTCAATCTACAATATTTATTATTCAACTCGCCGAACGAAAGGGCGTCAAACTCCGGCAACTCCCGGTAGTAGGTATAGACGTCGACATAGTTTTTAATCGTATGGGCAAAGTATACCTCATCTACGATTTTAGAGAGCTCGACAGCGATGCTCTCCGGTACGACCGGAAGGCCGACGGCCACCTTGGCAACATCCATGGCGATCACCGTCTTGAGCGAAGCCATAAGAGTCATTCCCGTATCGGCTCCTTCATCCAGAAGCAGAATATTCTTATCTTTGAGGTTGCTGACCATATCACCTTTGCGATACTTGTAAAGATAGGCAAGGATCTTTTCGTCATACTTCCGCTTCGCTTCGCCGTAAACATAATCGAGGGTAATACCGAAGGAGTCGATCAGACGCTCGTTGACGACGATCTCTTCGGTTTCACTGACCATGGCGATTGTGCACTCTTTGTTGTTGGGAGCGGTGATCTTTTCGGTAAAGAGGTAGTCCGCACTCCCTCCGGTCAGGGCCGCGATCTTATCGGCAAAAAAGACTCCGCCTTGGGAGACGGCCAATATGACCCACTCCTCTTTTTTCATCCGGGGAATGGGAAGCTGTTGAGCCAGCTGGTTAAACGCATCCTCCCTGTTTTCAAAGAGTACCATCTTTTCTCCTCTTGTCCGCCCTGATCCGGTTTTCCATATCGGCAACGGTGTTGCAGATCATTTTACCCGTCCTGTTCGAATTCATACGCTTTCTGCTCAAAGCCCCATAGTGGTTTGAGATTGATTTTTAAGTAGATTATATCATTAATCTTTGAATTTACTTCGTCATTGGAAAGGTAGGGTGTAATCGTCCGGGTAAAAGTCATCGTGAAGTCCCAGCAGTTCTTGCTCAGCAGATACTCGGCTCCATAGCCCGTCGTGGTATCATTGATCGTATCATAATTGTAATCGAGTTTGAACGTGTGGGCAGGGAAGGGTCGATACATCGCCTGATAAGTATAGTAGTTGGTCGTGATCGTATCCAGCAGCATATTCTTTTCAAAAATATTATTGACGGAGAGTGAAAAATTGGGTTTGGTATAGGAGACCGTATGAGTCGCTTTGGATATGGCACTGTATTCATGCGAAACGGTGAGCAGACTGTCCAGGGAAAAACCGCCCGCAAGCTTCAGGTTGATTTCGTTTTCGATATCAGATGTCGTAACGTTATCCTCCTCGTTGATCACAAACGACTGGCCGATACGATGCGTCAGAAAACTGGTACCGTTGTTAAGGAAATACTGGGAGAACTTCATCTCGACCGTATCCTTATCCTGGGTTGGAGTGACAAACTGTTTTTCAAAATGGCCGTAAGCATCATAGGAGGTGACCCGCGTATAACCCAATGTAAAGTTCAGGTTGTGGAAAAAGCTGTCGTATCCCCTGGAAAGATCCGTAAAAAGCGCCAGGTAGACATTGTCCTTATGGATCTGCCCGCCCTCCTCAAAATCGGCTGCAACGGCACTCTCTTCATTCTCATTCTCATAATTGATCTTATAGTAGTAGAAGTTGTTGCTTAGCAGTACATTAAGATAGTCGTCAAACAGTCCGAATGAGTAGGAGAGCGGTACCGTAACCGCATGTTCCTTGGCTGTCATCCCCTCTTCCCGGGTATAGTTTTTATATCGGTAGTCCATACTGAAAAGCAGGTTGTCCCAGATTAGATCATCGGTGTTGGAGTGGTATTGGACCTGGGGCATGATGTGGACCGTCCGGTCATTTGTCGGCTGGGTCGTATCCAAAAAATACTTGGCATTGACCCCGAAGTAATTGTTCGCATTGTACAGCATGTAGTTCAGTTTTGAAGGGACATTCTGGGTAGCGGGCAGGTCCCGTAGTGCAAGGTAGTCTACATCATTGACATTTAGGTAGTCAATATAGAGGGCATCATGAGCCCCGTCGGATGGCTCTGCAAACACCCGGCTGCGTTCATAGTTTAGATGCACACCGGAGTGTGTACTGTTTTGAAGCTCCTCCTCCTTAGCATATCCTTCGTAATCATCAAACTTCCCGATCTCAAAAGAGCCTTCCGAATAGGGAGAATCGGCGACGCGAAGTTCCACATTATGTCCTGTCCCCCGTTTACTGCGGATCTCGGGTGTGACTGTCGCATCCCACCACAAATGCGGAGCTAGATAGACCGGCTGTTTGAAGATATAACCTTCTTTATCCGATGTCCCGAAAGTCAGACGCAATAGTCCGCTGCGACGCTTCGTCGAGGTCGGTATCCCCAGGTAGGGTAGATAAAAGACCGGCACCCGCCCGGCATAGATAACCGGGTTGTAGAGGTTCACCCATTCGTCTTCCTCATCATAGTTCCCGTTACTAAAACCGATCGTCCAGTCGGGCTCCTGGGGATCACAACTGGAAATACGTGCTGCCTTGAGTGTATAGATCGCCTCTTCTTTGCGAGCCTGTCGAGAACTGATCCACATATTTTCCGCATCGCTCATATAGAAAAGTTTATCCAGGACCGTATACTTCTCGTCCATGTCCATAAAGAGGTAATCGGTCAGAGTATAACTGTTTGTTTTTTGCGTGATAAAAATATTGCCATAGGCTTCGATCGTCTTTTTATTCTTGTCGTAGTAGAGGATATCCGCTTTGATCGTGGAATCTTTACGAATAAGATAAGTATCCCCCTCGGCGATCGTACGGTTGGCGTCGTTGTCGATTTTGTCGGCATAAAGCTCTACCTGCTCGGCGCAGAGGCTTGATAGCAGAAGAAAAAAGAGGGGGATAAAGCGGCTAAACATCTAATACAAGGGTTCTTGCCATCTTGTCATGCCAGGTTTGACGCTCTTCATTCATAAAGGCCCAGATAAACCCGATGTAGAAGATCATCTCACTGACGATCCGGCCGTTTGCACGGACAAAAGAAGCCATCAGTGTCGGCTTCGAAAAGTCATCATACGCCACGACCATACAGCGGGTGATGATCTTGCCCAGGGAGGCTCCGTAGAGGTAGACAAAAAGCGTATGGTAGACCACCTTAAGGCCCACGACGACGAAAAAGAGGGAGTTGATCGTCTGGATCACCACTTCTATATTCTCTTCCCGGGCAAGATTCTCCCAAAACGCTGCCATGATGATAAGCGTGATCAGGACTTCATCAATCACATACGCCTTGATCCGTTTGGCGCTTCCCGCAATGGTGAGGCCTTCGCGGATCAGATCCCGTTCGAGCTTCTCGTCCATCGACTATTTCCCCAGTGCCTGGTAGGCGATATCGCTGCGGTACTGCATTCCGTCAAAGCTGATATTCTCCAGCAGCCGGTAGGCATTTTCACGCGCCTCTTTGATATCGTCACCCAGGCCGACACTGACCAGTACCCGGCCGCCTGTAGCATACAGCCCGTCCTCTTTTTTACCGACACCGGCGTAGGAGATGTGTGCCGCGTCGCTATCCTCCTGGGAGACAGTGATGCGTGCCGGCTCACTGGATTTGTACGGGTAGTCCTTACTGGCTGCGACGACACCGATGGCCACTTTCTTTTTAAAGCGGATATCGAGACTATCCAGCTCTTTACGGCTCGCCTTATCAAACAGGTCAAAGACCGAAGAGTCGATCAGGGCCATGATCTCTTCGCATTCGGGATCGCCGAAACGGACGTTATACTCCAGGATATACGGGGTATTGTCCACGACCATGACGCCGGCAAAAAGTACACCTTCAAACGGCGTACCATCCGCTTTCATCCCGTCGACTGTCGGCTTGATCAGATCACGGCTGATCTTCTCCATCAGATCGTCCGTTGCCAGGGGCGTAGGGCAGTAGGCGCCCATTCCCCCCGTGTTGGGTCCTTCATCGTTATCCAAGAGGCGTTTGTGGTCCTGTGCGGCAGGCAGCGTGATAAAATTCTCACCGTCGCAGATGGCGAATACGGAGAGTTCAAATCCGTCAAGGTACTCTTCTACGATCACCTTTTTCCCCGCATCCCCGAATGAGGCGCCGCTGAGCATATCGCGGGCTGTCTCCTTCGCTTCCTGGTGGGACATGGCGATGATCACCCCTTTACCCGCACACAGTCCGTCTGCTTTGACGACGATGGGCGTACGCATCGTATCGATAAAAGCACTTGCCTTCTCCAGGTCATCCGTCTCGATAAACTTCGCCGTGGGGATATTGTGCTTTTTAAGAAAATTTTTCATGTAGACCTTGGAGCCTTCAAGCTGGGCCGCCTCTTTGCTCGGTCCGAAGATATTGAGTCCCTCGGCTTTAAAGATGTCCACCACACCGTCGGTAAGGGGCGCTTCGGGGCCGACAATCGTCAGGTTGATCCCGTTTGACTTGGCAAACTGTGCCAACTCGTCATACGCTTTGATGGCAAGGTTCTCGCCCAGCGTTTCCGTGGCACCGTTTCCGGGAGCAAAATAGATTTTGCTGACTTTACTGTCTTGTTTAAGTGCCCGTCCGATGGAGTATTCCCGTCCGCCGCTTCCTAGGATCAGTACGTTCATTGGTTTCCTTGTGGTTGTTGTTTTTGAAAATTTTTTAG
The DNA here is from genome assembly GCA_050297855.1 of Campylobacterales bacterium. Classification (GTDB taxonomy): domain Bacteria; phylum Campylobacterota; class Campylobacteria; order Campylobacterales; family SZUA-545; genus SZUA-545. Next base: position 72,799 of record JBNKTC010000002.1, on the reverse strand, counting down.
AGTTTATCAGCTTCCTTTGTCACGGGTGGCAAAGGATTGTTTTACGATCGCTGCGATCAGTCAAGTCTTTTATCTTAAGTAAAGACCTCACGGCTCGCTTTGCACTTTGCAGCTTTTTCCATTTTATTTGAGACCTCATGGCTCGCTTTGCTCGGCACATTCGGTTTCGTAATATTTACTGCATCCCAAAGATCCAGCTTACATTTTATTTGTGACCTCACGGTTCGCTGTGCTCAGCACGTTCGGTTTCAAAGCTAAAAACGTGACCTTCAGTCACCTTTTCTTAACGCTTTTCACCGAGCGGGCGTTCTCATTAGTGATTTTGATCTTAATCACTTCAGTAAAGAGACTCATCGTTCCTTTAGGCGGCAGCTTCTCGCGTCAGACGCTCAGGCGAAGTCACCGGCACACCGGTCCAATATTTGTCCCTTGAATATATTAGGTTGAAGAAACAAAATGTTACGGATAGCGTCACCGCTCAGCAAACCTAATTATAGCGCGAAACCGATTAATTTTCCAACCCCTTTGCCAGGGCAACCGCCTCACTGAAGGAGGGGCTTGCCGGGAGGGAGACTGCTATGGTTTTAGGCAACGCTTTTGCCGTTGTTTTACCGATTGCGACGGCCTTCCAGCTCGCATCCCACTCCCAATTTTTCAGAAAGCAGCGGACCGTTTTGGGAGAGGTAAAGATAATGACACTCCCTTTCGGAATATCGGCACGGATATCGGTATCGCACCGGGTCGTGTAGACTACGGCATCATCAACCCGGACATTGGAGCGGCGAAGCAGGCCCCCCACATCCGTCGCCACCTCTTTACCTCGGCAGTAGAGGTACTTACCCAGCGGATAGCTGCGGATGATCGTCTTGGCCAGCGCCTCCCCGTATCCCTCGGCACAATAGTAGACCGAACCGCCCAGCGAACGCACCGCCTCAGCCGTTGCCTCACCGACGGCAAAGAGGTGTTTATCCCGCCAGGGAGCCCCCATCATCTCCAGGGCCGTCAACGCTTTTTTCGATGTCACGATCAGGCTGTTGACAGCGCTGAAGTCGATCACCGGTTTCAGGTACTCGGTCCTGAGCAGGGGAAGGTTCTCTACCCCAGCAAACTCCGCTTCGTTTAAAATAAAAACCACTCTGCTCCCCTGCACAAACTCTCTTAAAAGCGTAACGTAAATCGGGTTTGGTCCCACTGATTTCAGTACAAGCTCCAAAAGCCGATACTAGGGGTATGAATGTCATGAGCTCCCTCCTTTCAAACCTTTTAAGCGGCCAGACCGAACTTTCCAAAAATGCGGCAGCCGAACTGATCAAAAGCAACTCATCCCAGCTCCTCGCTACACTTCTTAAAAGCGGTCTTGACCTCCCGAGTGCCAAGACTCTGATCGAGCATTTTGCCACCTCTCTCTTCGCATCATCTTCGTCTCCCGAATCACTCCGCGGACGGGAGCTGCTTACGGATCTTATACGCCATTTTGCCTCCCTGCCCGAACGTCAGAGTCCGGCAGACATCCAGAGCTTTAAAAAAAAGCTGGACACGCTTTTTAAACAGATACTTCATACCCTGACGGCCAAGCCGACACCTTCGCCTGCCGCAGCCCCGCTCCACACCTATACGCAAAACCAGCTGATGCGCCATACGGAGTTGAACGCATCACTGGTCGGAACGCTTCACGATACGGATGAGAGCATCGAGCAAAAAGAGCGGCGGGAACAGCAGATGTTCGGCCTGGCCGAGGATAAGAGTAGCGGTAAAAAGAGGGATTCCAACCGACAAAGGGGAAAAAGGGGGGAGAATATAATGGAGTTTATCCAGATACTGCTTGCGATCAAACACGCATTACGACAACTCCTCAAAGGTTTTCAGGATTTTCAGAAGAACCGGACCAAAGAGGAGGTGCTTCGACTCGTCCCGGACATCCACGAGCGGATACGCTATATTAAAGAGCGGATCGACGAATGCGATGCCGTCTTAAAGCAGCTCTATTAGACCCGGCAGTTGTCACTGATCTCCAGAAGGGTGTTGTAGTAGTTTCGGAGGTTGATCCCGTGCAGGTCAAAATCGTAATGGACATTTTTTTTGACAACAAGATAGTTGGAGGTCTTGTTCATCACCTGCATCATACGCTCCATTACACCCTCGGGAAGGTGCATCGACTCTTTTACTTCCCGGCAGGTATGAAATGCCGAACAGTCGTTATTATTACAAAAACATGACACGCATACTCCTTTTAGATAACAAAAAAATAACACGAATACATGTCCTTTTTGTGAACTTTTAAAAAAAATTTATATTTTTTTTCATATTTATACCAAAGCCACAAATCTATACTAAAATCTCAAAAAAAGTCAACAGAAGGTCAATTTTCGGAGTTTTCATGAGCGCTTTAAATATTAAAAAAACCATTGTCGAACCGGTCCCTTTTTATTCCATTCTCCATGAGACCGAACCCGATTTTGATATCTATTTCAAAATGACGGATGCAGAGAGCGAGAAAAAATACAAAAAACTTGTCGAACGGGGGAGTACCTACTGTTCGGGAAAACGTGCGGCCCTGGCCAAAAAAAAGACCGAAGAGCTCTTTATCAAGAGCGAGGACCGCGAGATCTATATGTCATATATGGAGAAACACCTCTCGGCCATTACCAAGGATGCGACGGTCCCCTTAAAAGAGAAGTCCCGTACGATCTACCAGAGTGCCTCCAAGGTTTTGGAGCGGATCTTCGATAAGCCCGAGTCCCAGGAGAACGTCAGCAAGGTCAAGAACCTTGTGGAGAGTACCATCGATGTGGTCCTTCTGGATGAACGCTCAATCCGCAGCCTCATCGAGGTCAGCTCATTCGATTACTACACCTATACCCACTCCGTGGACGTCTCGGTCTATGCAGTCGGATTCGGTCACTACCTCGGGATGGACCGGGATGAGCTTAAAAGACTGGGCTATTCGGCAATGATGCACGACATCGGTAAAAGTAAGGTCCCTTCAGAGATCATCAATAAAAAAGGGGTGCTGACGTCCGAAGAGTTCGAAGCGGTCAAGCTGCACCCGCACCATGGGTTTAACATCATGAAAAAGCTGGGGGAGAACGACCTTGATATCCTAAGCGGTGTCAAATACCATCATGAGAAGTTCGACGGAAGCGGTTATCCCGATGCACTGCCCGGCGATGAGATCCCGCCGTTTGCCCAGATTATCGCCATCTCGGATGTTTTCAGTGCCCTTTCTACCAAGCGCTCCTATAAAGACGCCTTTTCATCCTTTAATGCCCTCAGCACGATGAAAAACGAGATGACCGCCAACTTCAACCCCAAACTGCTGCTGAACTTCATCAAGTTCATGGGGCAGCACTACGCCAGGTAACCTTATTCCAGGACCGGTTCGCCCGTCAGGATCTCGGGGTTCTCTACCCCGAAGTAGCGGTAGATCGTCGAGGCGATGCTAAAGGGTTCGGCCGAATAGCTTCCCTCTTTGGGGACTGTAAACTGCCGGTTTTCATTGGCCGTCCCCGACCACTCCGTCTCCCCGACGATCCTTCCCAATGTACGCCCGGCGATCCCGCCGCCCCCGAAGGTATAGAGGTTCTGGTTGTTCCCATGGTCCCATCCCCCTGAGTTGTTCAGGTTGACATTCCGTCCGAAATCCCCGAAGACGTTGATCACGATATTGTCGGCTGCTTTCAGGTTGGCATGTCTGACGGCGACATCGACCGCACTCATCAGATTGTTCATCCGCACGGGATATTCCGCCAGGGCATCGGAGTGATCGTCCCAGCCGCCGAGGCCGCCGCCCCCGACACTGATAAAATAGGTATCCTCGTTCTCGATCGCCAGGCTCATGGCCGCTTTCATCTGGCGCCCGAAAGTCGTATCAGGATAGACGATGGCCACTCCGGTATCGGGATCGATCGGAAGGTTGGCATCCAGGATATCGGGGCTGAACTTCGACTCGATAAACGATGCGATCTCACTCCGTTTAAGGAATGCCCCGTTGACCTGTTCGTATGCCGCGTTCTGACCGGAAACCGTACGCGCAAGCTGTTCGAGGCGGCTATCGGAATCGGAATCCTTTTGGATATACGTACTGTAACTCCGGCTGTAGGGATTATCCAGACGATAATCCAGGGCGATCGGTTTCATGACATCCGGGATGATCAGCGACTCTTTTCTGAATATCACCGACTCCCCTTCGAATGAGACGACGGGAAGGACCATATCGTTGATATCCTTGCCAAAAGGGTTATATACCGAAAGGATCGATGAGAGGGTCGTGGCGATACCCGGGTTCTCCGTACTCAGTGATCCGGTCAGATTCTGAGTCACCGATTTACCGTGTCCTTTGTGATCGTCTTTGATCCGGTAGATCGTCCGGTAGATCGACATATCCCCGCTTGCCAGCATCGTTTCCATCAGCTCACCCCCGGCACTTCTCCAGAAAAAATTGGCCGTGACATCCGAGCCGTCCACATCCGGCAGCATCGCATTGGGATAAGGGTTTTGCGAGTACTGGTTGATCGTCTGGATATTGGAGAGGTTCCCTGCCAGCTCCGAAGGCCCGCCGTACAGGAAGATATTGATCACCTTGGGAAGGACGGCAGGTTTTGAATAATCGATCTGGTCTTTGATCATACTCTCGGTAATCAGTATCTCATCGGCACGGAGCTTAAGGCGGGGAGCCATCCCGAACCCGTAGCAGGCCCCCAGGAGTCCCAGTCGTTTCATAAAATCACGTCGTTGCATCATCATACCTACTTAAAGTAATAAAGTTCCGTCAGGCGGGAGATATAGTCCATCATGATAAGCGTTTGCGCCAGCTCATCCTCTTCCTCCCCCTGGGAGACGAACACCTCGTTAAGTGTCGTCTTCTCATCTTCTGTCGCCACCCTGCCGAGCAGCGAGACAAAGACATAATCGATAAAATCGCTCCCCTCGGCCAGGACGATATCGATAAAACCTGCCTGCCAGCCTCCGTCGTAGTCACTGAACTCGTTGGTCTTTCGGTCAAAGAAGAGGCTGTCCCGGACGGAGTTATGGACGTAGGAGAAACTAAGGGAGTCCAGGGGCACACTTCCGTTCCGTCCCAGCTTGTAACGCATGGAGGCCTGGTTCATATCCATCAGCGTCGCCTGGTTGGACGATGAAGGGTCACGGTTCAGGTAGCGGAAGAAGTTGTAGTTCGCCTTCCATCGGATCGACTGACCGAGGCCCAGGAAGAGCTCTTCGTATTTTTTGGGCCGTTCCGTCTCAAGAAGGTAGCTTTCCGAAAAGATGATATCGAGGAAAAGGGGTTTGAAGTGGGTATACCCCTGGGCTACCAGCCTGTTGACGATCGATGCTTTCGCCTCATCGCTGGCGCCGTCATAAAAATAGTCCACCAGGATCCCGATGACCCGCGGAAGCAGCGACGGGTGGGTGGAGACACGCCGGTAGAACTCCTCGCACGTAGTCAATTGCGTATCCAGTAGCGACTGGGCTGTTTCGTTGACGTTAAAGGTCTTGATCAACTGGTAATCCTGGGAATCGTCACTCAGATACCAGTTCTGGCATGCTTTGGCCGCCTTGGGTACCTCCTCGTCCATAAACCGCCCCAGGAAGATCTCCATCATCTCACGGGTATTGTCTTCGGGTGAACGGAACCGCCGCCAGTTCTCCTGGGAGAGCATATGCTCATAGGCGATCTCGGAGATACTCTTTCCCTCATCAAGCAGAGTCACAAGCCTGTGATAGACCCGCTGGGCATCCAGTGCCTCCACGCTGTCAAGCTCGACAGCCGGGGAGAAGAGGATCGTATTGGCAAGGATATATCCGATCCAGAAGTTGAAATAATCGCTGCTTAGCGGCATCTCATACAACGTGGTCAACGGGTACTGAAGCGGTTTGGAGTTGGTATCAAACTGGTAGAAATCATCAATCTCCCAGAAGATGATCTCACGCGAATCCAGCGGCGTATCCAGTTTTGAGCGGATGGACTGGAGGGAGTATTCGTCACTGGCATGATCAAGGGAAATCCGCCCGTTTTCTTTAAAGAAGAGGGTCGGGTCCGGCCCTTTGAAAAGGGTGTTAAGAAGTTTTGAACTGGTGCGGTACTGTGTCGTGGGAGTGCTCTGCTCATACTCTTCGTATGCTGTGGTCAACTCCTCATCGCCGTTACTGCCGCTGTCACCGCAGCCTGTCAGCAGCGGCAGCAGAAAGAGTCCGATCAGGAGGGTTCTGTATTTTTTCTTTTCCATGATTATAAAATCTTTAACAATTTTGATGAATCTATAATAGTAATCCATCATACAGAAAAGTCAACAGAAAGTCAATAACAGGAGGGAAACGAGGGGGAGATTACTCCCACTCGATGGTGCCCGGAGGCTTGGAGGTGATGTCGTAGACGACGCGGTTAATACCGTCGACGCTGTTGATAATACGCGTACTGATCTTCTCAAGGAGATCGTGCGGCAGGTGGGCAAAGGTTGCCGTCATCCCGTCCGTACTTTCAACCGCACGGATCGCAACGGCGTTTTCATAGGTACGGTTATCGCCCATGACCCCGACGGTCTTGACGTTCATCAGGACCGTAAAGGATTGCCACGTTTTTTTATAATATCCGCTGGCCTTTAGCTCTTCAAGGAAGATGGCATCCGCTTCTCTGAGGATATCGCACCGCTCTTTGGTCACTTCGCCCAGAACACGGACCGCAAGGCCCGGTCCCGGGAACGGATGGCGGTAGACCATCTCGTCGGGAAGTCCCAGTTCGATACCGAGGGCACGGACTTCGTCTTTAAAGAGTTCACGAAGCGGCTCGATCAGCTCGAAGTCCATCCAGTCGGGGAGTCCCCCTACGTTGTGGTGGGTCTTGATCGTCTGGGAGGGTCCTTTGACGCTTACCGACTCGATGACGTCAGGATAGAGCGTACCCTGTGCCAGGAACTTGATCCCTTCGAACTTCTTCGCTTCCCGTTCGAAGATCTCAATGAACTTGTGCCCGATGATCTTCCGCTTTCTTTCCGGTTCTTCCACTCCGGCCAGTTCGACCAGGAAGTCATTCTCCGCATCGACGGCGATGAGCGGGACATGGAGGTGCTCACCGAATACCTCCTTGACCTTGGCCCCTTCGTTTTTACGCAGCAGGCCGTTGTCTACAAAAACCGGGATCAGCTGGTCGCCGATCGCCTTATAGAGCAGTGCCGCGACGACGGAACTGTCCACACCGCCGGAGAGTGCACAGAGGACCTTGCCGCTTCCGACTTTTTTGCGGATCGCTTCGATCTGCTCTTTGGCAAAATTCTCCATCGTCCAGTCGGCAGCGATGCCGCAGATCTTGACGGCGAAGTTTTTGAGCATTACCTCACCCTGGATGGAGTGGGCGACTTCCGGGTGGTACTGCATGCAGTAGATACGCTTTGCTTCGTTGGCAATAGCGGCATAAGGGGAGTTGCTGGAGTGGGCAATCCGCTCAAACCCTTCGGGGAGCTGTTCGACACGGTCGGCGTGGCTCATCCAGACTGTCTGGTTGTTCTCGACCCCTTCGAAGATCGGGGAGAGGTGGCCGTGGATCTCGTCGAACTGGATCTGTGCTTTCCCGTATTCGTGGTGGTCTGCAGAGACGACTTTTCCGCCGAAATGGTCAACGGTAAGCTGCATCCCGTAACAGATACCGAGGATCGGCAGCCCCATCTCGAAGATCGCTTCGTCGATGCGGTAGGCGTCTTCTGCGTAAACGCTGGCAGGACCGCCGCTTAGGATGATCCCTTTCGGTTTACGTGCTTTGATCGCCTCCAGCTCTTCAAAATACGGTACGATCTCGCAGTATACGTTGGATTCGCGCAGTCGTCGCGCGATCAGCTGTGTATACTGTGAACCAAAATCTAAAACAACAATTGGTACTTCTTTCACTTATGCCCTTTTATTTAATATGGAATCCAAGGATTTCGAACTGGACGTACCAGATCGCGATGGATAGGATATAGCCGGCCATTACGGTCCAGGCGTATTTCATATGGGATCCGAAGGTATAGATCCCCCGCAGTTTCCCCATGACACCGACACCCGCGGCTGAACCGAAGGAGATCAGGGAGCCCCCGATACCTGCCGTCAGCGTTACCAACATCCACTGTGCGTTATCCAACTCCGGATTAGCTTTCAAGACAGCGAACATAACCGGTACGTTATCGACGACCGCAGAGATCAGACCGATGGCAATATTCACATAGGTCGGGTTGACACTCTCATAGACCGTTGCAGCTGCCGCAAGGTAACCGATATAGGAGAGTCCGCCGACCGCAGCCAGAAGGCCGAAGAAGAAGAGCAGTGTATCGTTCTCGATCTTGGCGATACTGCCGTAGACATTGATGTTTTCATTGTGCTTGATCTTGAGGTTATAGGAGTAGAGTTTGAGTAGACTCAGACCGAACATCATCCCCCAGAAAGCGGGAAGGTGGAACATATTGTGGGAGAGGACGGCGATTACGATCGTGGAAACACCCAGACCGATGATCACTTTACCGCCTTTTTTGATCTGTACATCTTCACAATGCGCCGCATTTCCTTCACCGCCGGGATTGCCTTCTGGCACATAGCGGGCCAGCAGGAAAGCGGTAAACGCCCATCCGAAGAAACTGGCAGGGAAGAGGAAGAGGAACTCTTCAAATGCACCCTTGCCGGCCGCCCAGACCATCAGGGTCGTGATATCCCCGAACGGCGACCAGGCACCCCCGGCATTCGCAGCGACAACGATATTGATCGCACCCAGGATCAGGAACTTTTTATTGTGGTGCTCGATCGTGATCAAAACCGTGGAGAGGATAAGTGCTGTTGTCAGGTTATCCGCAACCGGGGAGAGGAAAAATGCCAGAATCCCGGTAACCCAGAAAAGTTTTTTATAGTCGTACCCTTTGTTGATCAGATTCACCTTGAGGCGCTCGAAAACATTCCGTTCGATCAATGCCTCGATATAGGTCATCGCCACGTATAGGAAGAAGAATATCGCCGCAATCTCGAAGATCAGGTGATGGATCGTATCTTGAAGTCCGTGTGGCACACCACCGTGAGTAAAGTGGTAAACGCCGACAAGTAAAAAGATAAATGTACCCGCAAAAAGTGCCGGTTTACTTTTGTTAATATGGAGTTTCTCCTCCATCGCGATCGTCGCATACGCGACGACGAAAATGATCAGACTCAGGATACCGACCCAAGTCAGCATCAAGTTTCCAGCTTCTGCATGTTCCATACATGTACTCCTATTCGTTTATAAGATAGTGGGCACCGACCGAAACTTTGTGTTCGATTGCTGCTGTGATTATTGCTTTCGCGGTGAGAAGACGCAGTCGCATCAACCATCCGATATCTGTTTCAAGCCAATGTGAAACTTTATCAAGTGCTTCCTTTAATCCGCTGCTTCTGCGGATGATACCGACATTCTCCCACATCAGCATCCGCAGCTCCTCTTTCAGCTTGGAATCATCCGGTTTTTTGAGGATGCGGGTAAACTCGGGAAAACTCCGCTCGGGTGCGGTGAAGTCGCTGTGGAGGATATATTCGGAGACGATCTTGGCAAAGACCAGGCCTTCGAGCAGGGAGTTGCTGGCCAGGCGGTTGGCTCCGTGAACGCGGTTGGAAGCCGCTTCGCCGATGGCAAAAAGGTTTTTAAAACCGATCATCCGCGAATCAAGATCGGTCTTGATCCCACCCATGGCGTAGTGGAAGGCCGGGGAGACCGGGACACGGTCTTTTGGCAGGTCATACCCCTCCTCCCCCAGGGTCGCACAGATCGTGGGAAAACGTTTTTTAAAGTGTTCCGGCTCAAAGTCGCTGAAATCAAGGAACACCTCTTTGCCCGTCTTCTGCTTGTGCATAAAGATGGCACGGGCAACGGCATCCCGCGGAGCCAGTTCGCCCATCTCGTTGTAGTCGAAGAGGAAGCGGGTGCCGTCCTCGTCGACCACTTTGGCCCCCTCCCCCCGGAGCGCTTCGGAAAGAAGCAGCTTCCGCTGGCCGGAGGTCTTGACAAAAACGGTCGGATGGAACTGGATCAGGTGCATATCCTGAAGCTCGCAGCCGTGGTACTCGCAGATTCCGTGGATATCGCCGCTGATCCCTTTGGCGTTGGTATTAAGGGCATAGAGGGACCCCAGACCGCCGCTGGCGATGACGATATCATCAGCGTAGACATTGCGTACCACATCATCCCGCAGTACGGAGACACCGTAGCAGGTATCCCCTTCGATCAGCAGGTCGACAACGATGGAGCGGTCCATGATCTCCGATTCGTTTATCTGCAGAAGGGTCGTGTGGATCTCACGCCCCGTGGCATCGCCCCCGGCATGGATGATCCGGTTGGCCGAGTGGGCCGCCTCTTTGGTGTAGAGAAGATTGCCGTTTTCGTCCCGGTCAAAAGGGACCCCAAGGTCTACCAGATCGGGTACGACGCTAAGACTCTCCTGGACCAGTACCTTGACGGCATCTTCGTCGCACATCCCGGCCCCCGCATGCAGGGTATCGCTGATGTGATCGGCGATATCGTCGACATTAAGTGCCGTGGCGATCCCGCCCTGGGCCCAGTAGGTGTTGCAGTCGTTTTTTTCGTTTTTGCTGATGAGCAGAACGTTTTTGCCCTCTTTGGCAAGACGTTTGGCACAGTAGAGCCCCGCTATTCCCGTGCCGATTACGATGACGTCATATTTCACTCGGTATGCTCGCTTGTCTCCATAGGATATTCCGGATCGGCTTTATAGCCGCAGCCCTGAAGAGAAATTAAAAAAGATGTTACAATTATAGCATGAAAGATTCGCAGGAAGTTATTAGCCATCTCTATTTTTCCAATTCACAGAAGTTACGTCAGGCACGCTGCCTGAATGTTCTCAAGGCATTGCTGCCGCCCCGCCTGGGTGAGGCGATCAGTTATATCTATAAAAAAAATCAAAAACTTTTTATCGTGATCGATCAATTCGGTCTTAAAATGGAGTTTAATTATAAACGAGACCTGATAAAATCGCTATTAAAATCGATTCATAAAGAGAGTTCTTTATGTGAAGATCTGCAGGATTCCCAGATCGTCATTTCCGTCTCCAACGCAAAGCGCCAGAGAGCTGAAGAGCAGTCCCAAAAGCACGCCTACGAAGAGCGGGCCGAAGGACGGTTCGAGAACCTTGCACAGAGCGAAGAGATCCGGGACCTTCTGGAAAAGATCCGCGAGACGATCCGCACCAACCAGAAGCAGCCGTAACGCACCTCCCTTACAAAAGGATTGCCATGTGGCCCTTTACGAAGCACGAAACCGCTCCCGTTACCGTCACCGATCCATCCCCCGAACACCTCTTTTCCTATACCCACTGCCTGGAAGAGGAGTCCGAAGATATCCGGGAATCCGGAGAGCATAAAGCGTGCTGGTTTGAGAAATACAAGGCGAGGGGCCTGCGGGTCAAACTGGCCCTGGACTCTGAAGGGGTACCGGTCGGGATGATCCAGTACCTGCCGATAGAGTCGTCGTTCGTCAGGGGTGAAGGGCTCTACTTCATCCTTTGCATCTGGGTACACGGCCACAAGATGCTACCGAAAGGCGACCGCCAGGGGCACGGGATCGGGAGCCGGCTTTTGGAAGCCGCGGAGACCGATGCCAGGGTGCTGGGCGCCAAAGGGATGGCGGCCTGGGGACTCTGGCTCCCCTTTTGGATGAAGGCGTCTTGGTTTAAAAAAAAGGGTTACACAAAAGCCGATCGCGACGGCATGGCCCTGCTGCTTTACAAACCCTTTTCAGATGACGCCATTCCCCCGCAGTGGGTCCGTCCGAAAAAAGAGCCGCCCCGCTCCGAAGAAAACGTTACGGTCGCCGCGTTTAAAAACGGCTGGTGCCCGGCCCAGAACATGGTCTTCGAACGGACAAAGCGTGCCTGCGAATCCCTGGGCGGACGGGTCGTTTTCCTCGAGTTTGATACCAGTGACCCGAAGGTCTTTGAAGAGTGGGGAATCAGCGATGGCGTCTTTATTGACGGCAAGCCCCTCTCCTGGGGACCGCCCCCTTCATACGAGACGATCCTGAAGGCAATAAAAAAACGGCTATAATTGCGGAAAAACTGTAATGATGCAATGAACCTGACAGATACGATAAAAAACCTCCCCGACGCCCCGGGCGTCTACCAGTATTTCGATACCCACGGCCGCCTGCTCTACGTGGGCAAGGCCAAGAGCCTGAAAAAACGGGTCAAGAGCTACTTCCGCTTCACCCCGCACCTGGGCCCTTCGGCCAACCTTTCACCCCGCATTACGAAGATGATCCTGGAGACGGCGAACCTGGAGTATATCCTGGTGGAGAACGAAAACGACTCCCTGATCCTGGAAAACTCCCTGATCAAACAGCTCAAACCCAAATACAACATCCTGCTGCGGGACGATAAGACCTATCCCTACATCTACATCGATATGGCCGAAGATTTCCCCCGTTTCGAGATCACGCGCAAGGTGATCAAAGGCCGGGATATCAAATACTACGGCCCTTTTGCCACCGGGGGTCGGGACATCCTCGACAGCCTTTATGATCTCTTTCCCCTGGTACAGAAAAAGAGCTGCATCAAAGGGAAAAAAGCGTGCCTTTTCCACCAGATCAAAAAGTGCCTCGCCCCCTGCGAAGGGAAGATAGGCCCCGATGAGTACAAGACGATAGTCGACGAAGCGTCCGGCTATATCAACAACAAATCCAAACTGATCGCCATCCTCAAGAATAGGATGATGCAGTATGCGGAGAACCTGCAGTTCGAGGAGGCGGGCAAACTCAAAGAGCGCATCGAGGGGATCGAACGTTCCACGATCGTCAGCGGGGTCGACCTGGCCAAAAACGAGAACTTCGACGTCCTGGCCATCGCCGACGAAGGGGACAAGGCGAGTGCGGTGCGCCTCTTTATCCGTGACGGGAAGGTGGTCTCCAGCGCCAATACGACCCTGCGGTTCGCCTTCGGCTTCGACCGGGACGAAGCGTATAAGCGTGCATTTCTGGCCTTCTACTCCCCCGATATGCCCATCACCTCTACAACGGTCTACACCGCCCACCCCTTCGAGGAAGACCACGACATCGAAAGCCTTCTGCATGAACGCTTCGGACGAAAGTTTACGATCACCCATCCCCAGAGAGGGAAAAAACTCAAGATCGCCGAACTGGCCCTTAAAAACGCCGGGGAACTCCTCAAGATCAAAGACCGCAACGATACGGTCCTGGGCGAAGTCAAGACCCTGTTCGAACTGGAGAGCCTCCCCTACCGGATCGAGTGTTTCGACAACTCCCATATCCAGGGCTCCAATCCCGTGGGTGCGATGGTCATATTCGAAAACGGCAGTTTTGCCAAAGCGGACTACCGCAACTACAACCTTGAGGCAACGGCGGAATACGAACAGATGCGCGAACTCCTGACACGCCGTGTCGAGAGCTTCGGGAAAAACCCGCCGCCGGACCTCTGGCTGATCGACGGGGGTGAGACACTGCGCAACCTGGCCAAAAATATTTTAGAGAGCGTAGGGATCTTTATCCCCGTTATCGCCATCGCCAAGGAGAAACTGGATGCCAAGGCCCACCGTGCCAAGGGTGCCGCACGGGATATCCTCTACGGCGATACGGACATCTTCCGCCTTAAACCGACAGACCCCAGACTCCAGCTGATGCAGCGCATCCGCGACGAAGCACACAACCAGGCGATCAGCTTCCACCGTAAACAGAAACTCAAAAGCGACAAAAAGATCTCGCTGCTGGCGATCAAAGGGATCGGCGAAGCCAAGATGAAACGCCTTATCGACTATTTCGGTACCTTCGAAGCCATAGAGAAGGCCGACGAGGAAGCACTAGCTGTCGTTCTCAGCCACGCCGATGTCAAAAAAGTACGCACCTTCTTCAAAAACGCATGAGCGGGGCCAGCATTATAATTCTATAAAACGAGTGGGTGTACAATGGGTGTAAGCAGATAGAAGGTGATACACGCCATGAAAAACAGAGATATCTCCGTTAAGTATTTAAAAGAGCATCTCGCCTTTTTTGAAAAAGGGAGAGAAGATATTGTCGATCAATGGATCGGACGCCAAGAGATCAAAGCGTTTTTTAAAAAGTTCAACATCAGTCCCTCCTCGTTTAAAAAGACATTCGGTCTCCCTATCCTGGACTACTTCCTGGGGGTCATCGAGGGGAGGAACAGCATCGGTGACTGCCCCGTCGTCCATAAGCTGATCCTCTACCTGATCGAACGGGATATCCACTCCCCCGATATCTACACCCTCTGCATGGGACTCCGCCGCTCCATTCTCAGCCGCTTCTTCTCCCAAAAAAATAAACAGGATAAGATCGAACCCTTCCTGGAGGAGATGAGTGATGTGTTCGACGCCAACCTGGTTGGGGTATTAAACGTCTTCGCTCAGCTCAGCCGCGAGCGGGAAGCCAAACTGCAGCATGAAGTAGAGATCCACCGCGCCTATAACCATATCCAGGCGATCCTCAACTTCCAGGAGAACCTCCTGTGCGTCGTCAAAGACGAACGGATCATCGTTGCCAACAAGGCTTTCCTGCACGCGTTCGGCGTAAAGAGCCTTGACGAACTGCATTCTGAATACCCGGACTACCGCCAGATGGTCGCCCAGCTTTTTGAAGGGAACGATGCCTTCAGCAATCAACGCTATACCGAATGGCTCGAAGAGATGACCGGTATCAAAGACCGTTCAGTCGTCATCTACCTCAACAACAAACGGGAGCATGAGACAAAAGCCTACCTGATGAAGGTCAACCGCCTTCCGAATATGCCGTCAGAATATATTATCTCCATGGCCGAAGTCACCCACATCGACAGTGAACTGAAAAAGATCAAGCAGGACTTCTACCAGGACCCCGTCACCAATGTCTACAATTCGGCTAAGTTCGACGAAGCACTGGCCGGGAGCATCGCGAAGAACCAGCGAAACGATGACCTGCTCTTTATCCTCTTTATCGACCTGGACAACCTTGGAGTCATCAATGACCGCTACGGACAGGTGGTCCGCGATACGATCCTCATCAAATGTGCCGGGGTCATCACGGAAGTCAAAGAGGATGATATGCTGCTGGCACGCATCCGCAGCGGCCGCTTTGCCCTCCTCTGCCAAGGGTATGAGCGTCGTGCTGTCCTCTCCCTCGCTTATTCGATACGCAAAGCGGTCTTCAACACAGACTATGTCATCAACGAAAAACTCAACTGTTCCATTGCCGTAACGCGCTTCAGACCGCCCGAACCGCTACAGGCTCTCTTAAAACGGACCGACAAGATCATCGAAGAGATCAAGGAAAACGGTGGCGGAAAGGTGTGGGATGATGAGATCACGATCGAAAAAGACCAAAAGCTCCAGGAAGAGGAAAGACTTATCCTGGAGAGTCTCGCATCTGTTTTTAAGCGGGGGACACCCCTGAAGATCACGGCGACCTATAAAGAGATACCGATCACATCGGATATGAAGATCGTCGCACTCGAAGAGGACCGCATCGTGATGCAGGCCGTGACGAACTTCTCCTTCTATTTCTCCAGGGACATCTACTTCCAGCTACCCTACCCCGTCAAGAACATCTCTGCGAACATCGTGGATCAGGACCCAAAAGAGAAGATGATCACCCTCTCGAACTTCCGTTACCTCGAATCCAGTCCACTGGACCGTAAGTTCATCCGGGTCAGACCCGGCAACGACATCTATATCACGATAAAAAACCGCGAATGCCTGATTACCGGTATCGTCCAGGATATCTCCCTCGTCTCGGTGAGTATCTTTGCAGACAGCATCGACAAGCTCCATACCGGGGACAGTGTCGTGACGAATTTTTATGTTTTCAGGGGGGAGCAGGAGGTCGATATCTCTGCGGAAGGGAATATCCTCGATATCGAAAAGGTAAAAAACATCTACCGTATCATCGTGGTTTTTAATCTAAGCCGCGAGAACGACGCTAAACTATCCGAATACATCTCGGAGCACCAGCGCCTTATCATCCAGGACTTTAAGCAGAAGTTGTCGGCGTTCAGCTGTGCTTCTGAATGATCTCGGCCTTTTCTAACAGGCGCAGGATATCCTCTTTCGGTATCCGGTCGAAGTGCTCCATCACCAGCTCTTTAAGGTGAACGGACTCTTCGCTTTTTACGGTTTTTAGTTTTTTTCCCAGTTCGCCGCGGCCGTGGAGGATCGCATTTTTGATCGAGCTGTCGATACAGAGGTGCTTCATCAGCTCCCCCATCTCCATGTCAAAGAGGATATCAAGCAGGGAATACATCCCGGTCAGATAGGCCATCTTATTGTTCTCCCCCTGCACCAGCTGCTCCATCTTCTCGGCCCGGGCAATCGCCGTTTTAAGCACATGCTCGGGAAGTTCCGAGGCGTGATGTTCAGAGTAGAGGTAGAGCAGGAGCCATTTCAGGAGCTGTTTCCGGCCGATCAGGGCAATGGCATGTTCGATGGAGTATATTTCGCTGCGCAGTCCGACCTGTGAAGAGTTGAGGTACTTGATCAGGTTGTAGGACATATCGGGCTTGGACCTGAAGAACTGCTCGATCTCCACCGTTTCGTTATCGTCCTTGATCATCTGGATGAGATTAAGCAGATCATACACCTCCGTATGGAGGTTCATCGTCGATTCGATGTTTTCAGGCATATGAAAATAATATCCCTGGAACAGGTCAAAGCCCATCCGCGAATGGGTCAGGTACTGGTCTTTGGTCTCGATCTTCTCGGCGAGCAGTTTTTTGCCCCCAGCCTTAAATTTTTTAGCCAGGACCGCCATACGCTGGGGATCAGCATTAAGAACGTCGAACTTGATGATATCCATATGGGGGATGACGCTCTTAAACTGTTCGATCATCCGGGTAGAACAGTCAAAATCGTCCAGGGCGAAACGGAAACCGAGCTGCTTAAGGCGTTTCACTTTTTTTAGAACATATTCATCGACCTGGGTCGTTTCCAGCAGTTCGATGATAAAGTGGGACGGATCGAGCATCTCGAGGATGCCGGAGTTAAGCACAGCATGGTTGACGTTAATAAAGAGGAAGTTCTCTTTACCGCCTTTGATCGCATCGAAATTCATGTGATTCGTGACATTAAGAAGGACACGAGATGTTGCCGAAAGATCGGACGGGAAATTTTTCATCCCTCCTTCGTTGTCGCGGAAAAAAAGTTCGTGACCGAAAACCTTGCCGTTTACATTGAAGACTGACTGTTTTGCAATATAGACTTTACCCATGCGTACCTATTGACTTTCTATTGACTTATGTTTTATGTGATATTTTAGTGATTTTATTTTGAAGCGAGGTTAAATAAATGAACTAATTGTGTTCGGAGGGGCCCGCATTTGGCAAGCGGGCTATCGTATAAATATTCGGTTAATTACGCGATGGCTTTTTTAGCTTGTGCTACAACCGCGGCAAAATCTTCCGGAGCGTTCATCGCCATGTCGGCAAGGATCTTTCTGTCCAGTTCGATTTTAGCCACTTTAAGGCCATGCATGAAGCGGGAGTAAGAGATATCATTCATTCTGCACGCTGCGTTGATACGTACGATCCACAGTTTTCTGAACTCTCTTTTTTTCTGTTTTCTGTCTCGGTATGCGTATACCAGACTTCTCTCAAGCTGCTCTTTCGCTTTTCTGAATTGTCTACTTCGACCTGCGTAAAAACCGCGGGCCAGTTTTAGGATTTTTTTGTGACGTCTACGTCTAACTACACCAGTTTTAACTCTCATTTGGTATCTCCTTAACCTTTTCGTTTATTTTGATGGTGTCACACTATGTGATCTTTCCCTTGCCTCACACTTTAGGAAACGAAGGGGGAGTATGTCATTAAGCCATACAAAGTTGTTTTTTAATCGCTGTTTCGTTTGTTGCGTGAACGACTTTTGGCGATTTAAGATTCCGCATTTTCTGCGGCTCTTTTTTCGTCAAGATATGACTTCTGTATGCTGCGCCGCGTTTAATGCTGTTTTTTTTAACTTTAAAACGCTTGGAAGCACTTTTGACAGTTTTCATCTTTGGCATATTTATTCTCCTTTGTAAAGTTAGGCGTTTACGCTGCCTGGAGCTTACTTTTTCTTCTCTGCTTTGGGAGGAAGAACGTACATATTGACAAACCGCCCTTCAAGGTGCGGCTTCTTGTCAATGACGCCGGCATCGCCGACCATCTCCATGACGTGGTTGAGCACTTCCACTCCCGCTTCGGGGTTCCCCATCTCACGTCCGCGAAGAAAAACGCGAAATTTAACATGTTTTCCCTGAGCCAAAAATTCAAGGGCGTGTTTAACTTTATAATTCAGGTCGTTTTGGGCGATCTTGACCGTCAGCTTGATCTCTTTGACATCGATCTTGACCTGCTTCTTCTTGGCCTCTTTGGCTTTTTTCTCCTGCTGGTACTTGAACTTGCCGTAGTCCATGATCTTGACGACCGGCGGTTTGGCGTCCGGTGCGATCAGAACGAGGTCTAGCCCTTCGTCCTGGGCGATCTTGAGGGCTTCGTCACTGGAGATGATACCGTGCTGGGTTCCGTCGTCACTCATACAACGGACTTCGGGAAGGTTTATCTTTTCGTTGAGCAGTGTGGAGTTTTTGTTGTCTTTTCTATTCAAAAATTTACCTCATTCAGTTTTTGTTTTGAAGCCTCGATAAACTCTTCAAGGGAGATCGTACTTCGTTCTTTTGCACGTCTGTCCCTTACGGCGACCTGTCGGTTTTCCACTTCCTGATCCCCGATGACGACGATAACCGGAACCTTCTGCATCTCTGCCGTACGGATACGTTTGTTCAGGCTCTCGTTTTTGGACATGATCGTACAATCTATATCGTTAGATAGTAACATAGATTTAATTTCTTTAGCATAATCCACGTGGGCATCTGCGATAGGGATAACGATCACCTGCGTCGGGGAGAGGAAGAAAGGGAACTCTCCGGCGTAATGTTCGGTCAGGATCGCGATAAAGCGCTCAAAAGACCCGAGGATCGCACGGTGCAGCATGACCGGCCGCTTCCGCTCGTTGTTCTCGTCGATATACTCCAGCTCGAAACGCTCCGGAAGGTTGAGGTCGACCTGGATCGTACCGCACTGCCATTTTCGTCCGATCGCATCCGTGACTTTGATGTCGATCTTCGGTCCGTAGAAGGCACCACCGCCTTCATCTACACCGTACTCAAGCTTCTGGTACTCCAGTGCATCGCGGATCGCCTGGGTCGCTTTCTCCCAAAACTCGTCACTTCCGATCGCTTTCTCCGGTTTCGTGGAGAGCTCGATCGTATAATCGAACTCAAGGCTCTTCATGATCGTGTCGACAAACTCCATAATCTCCACGATCTGCTCTTTGATCTGCTCTTCTGTACAGAAGATGTGCGCATCGTCCTGGGTAAACTCGCGTACCCGCAGGAGTCCGTGCAGTACCCCGCTCTGCTCATGGCGGTGGACTGTACCGAACTCGTAGTACTTCAGAGGCAGGTCGCGGTAGCTTCGCACATCTGCTTCGTATGCCTTGATGTGACCGACACAGTTCATCGGCTTGATCCCGTACTCCATGTTGTCCACTTCTGTGAAGTACATGTTCTCGCCGTAGTTCTGGTAGTGGCCGCTGCGCATCCAGAGGTCTGAACGAAGGATCTGCGGGCCTCTTAGGGGCTCATAGCCGCGTCGTCGGTGTGCTTCGATCAGTTTGGCTTCCAGGCGTGTTCTCAGACGTGCACCCGCCGGCAGCCAGAGCGGCAGTCCGCCGCCCACTTCGTCATAAAACTTAAAGAGCTGCAGATCGTTACCCAGTTTGCGGTGATCCCGTTTTTTTGCCTCTTCAAGCATCTTGAAGTGGGCTTTAAGGGCTTTCTGGTCTGCAAATGCGATCCCGTAGATACGGGTGAGCATCTCGTTTTTCTCATCCCCGCCCAGGTAGGCACCGGCGACTTTTGTCAGTTTGAAATTGGATAGGAGTTTCGTATTGGGGACATGGGGTCCGCGGCAGAGGTCTTCGAAGCCTTCCTGTTTATAGATGGAGACCTGCTCGTCGGGGATTTTTGAAAGAACGGCGACTTTGCAGTTGTCGTTTTCAAACTTCTTGAGCGCTTCGTCGTGGGAGATATAGTATTTCGTAATATCGCTTTTCTGTTCTACGAGGGCACGCATCTTCTTTTCGATCTTGGCAAGATCTTCTTCACCGATATGCTCGTCGACTTTAAAATCGTAGTAGAACCCTTCGTCCACAACCGGCCCGACAAAAAATTTCGCATTAGTATAAAGTTCATTGATGGCTTGGGCCATAAGGTGGGCAGTGGAATGTCGAATTACGGAAAGAGCATCGGGGGAGTTGTCGTAGTAGATAGGTTCGCCGGAAAGATCCAGCTCCTCGGCTGTTTGCAGGTCGATTATTTGACCATCTTTTTTTATCGCTATCTTATTACTCAAAAAAAAAAATCCTTAGATTGTATCAGAAAAAAATGGTGGCCACGACAGGACTTGAACCTGTGACCACTACCATGTCAAGGTAGTGCTCTACCAACTGAGCTACGCGACCATTTGCGGTTAAAAAGTAGATGGGATTATAGCCATCTAAACATTAAACTAGCTTAAAACAGAAGGCAAAAAACAAAAAATCCGAAAATTTTTTATTCCGCCCCCTCTTTTTCACCCTTTTTGCCGATCCAACCGAAGTGGATCAGCAGGATCAAAGCCACTGCCACATCGATCATCACATCGGCAAAGTTGAAGACCGCAAAGTCAAACCCGCAGTGCCAGAAGACATAATCCACAACGCCTCCATGAACAAAACGGTCCAGGATATTGGCCAATGCAGCCCCCAAAAGCATCCCTACAGGAATAAAATATCGGGCAAAAAGATTCTCCCTATATATATAGAAGAGACCTGCCGCGATAATCCCCAGCTGAATATACTTCAGATACGGTCCCAAAAAGGCGAACATCGAAAACGCGACACCTGTGTTGAGGGTATAGATGATGGAGATGCAGGCCGTATCGTAGCGGAACCCGTCCAGGATCAGCTGTTTGATATACTGGTCCGCACCGAATACTGCCACTGCAACCACGACAAAAAGAAAAAGCTCTTTCTGCATTACTTGCTCAGGAATGCAACGGTTTTTTCAAAATAGCTTTCGAGCTTTTTGGCATCTTTCCCTTCAAGGAGGATCCGAAGCTTGTTCTCCGTCCCGGAATAGCGGATCACGTGGCGCAGCCCCGCCCCTTCGATCTCCTTGATCAGTTCGGGATATCCCGGAATCTGGTCAAGCGGTTTTTTCTCCGCAACGGGGATCGCTTTCTGCATCTGGGGATAGAGGCTGAACTGATTCAGTGCTTTGCTGGCCGGTTTGTCGCTTTTAAGCACGTAGGCCATCGTCTGCAGCGCACTCACCAGGCCATCCCCGGTCTTGGCGAAATCGCTGAATACGATATGACCGCTCTGCTCACCGCCGAACTTGAGCCCGTGTTTCTCCATCAGGTCCACAACGTGTTTGTCACCCACATCGCTGCGGTAGAGTTTGATCCCGTTTTCTGCGAGGTAGTCGTCCATCGCCCCGTTACTCATGATCGTCGCGACACAGGCGTCATTATCCAGCCGCCCCTGCTCTTTCAGGGAGACTGCCAGGACACCCAGCAGTTTGTCCCCGTCGATCGATTCGCCGTGCTCGTCCACGACCACCAGGCGGTCCGCGTCACCGTCGAGGCCGAAACCGATATCGGCACGGTAGCGTACCACCTCTTTGCCGAGGTTGGAGGGGTGGAGCGCCCCGCAGTCTTCATTAATATTGTAGCCGTCGGGATCGCTGTTGATGACGATCGTCTCGGCACCCAGTTCGCGGAAGATCGTTGGAGCGACCTTATACGCCGCACCGTTCGCCGTATCGATAACGATCCGCCGGTCATTCAGTGTCATCTCCTTGGGAAAGGAGTTTTTAATATGGACGATATAGCGGCCGATCACGTCATCGATCCGTTTGGACGAACCGATCTTTTTACCTTTTTGCATATTGCTCGTCAGCAGCTCTTCGTCTTTGAAGATCGCTTCGATCTCTTTCTCCTCTTCCGGCTTGAGCTTGGAGCCGTCATGGGTAAAGAACTTGATCCCGTTGTCGTCAAAGGGGTTGTGGGAGGCACTGATCATCACACCCGCGTCACATCGCATGCTTTCGGTAAGGAACGCTACGGCAGGCGTCGGCATCGGGCCGATCTGGACCACGTTGTAGCCTACCGCCGTAAAACCGCTTACCAGTGCGTTTTCGATCATATATCCGCTTCTTCGGGTATCTTTTCCCACCAGGATCTTATTGGTCTTGGAGTGCTTTCTAAAGTAGATTCCCGCTGCCATCGCCAGCTTTAAAACGAGGAAGGGATTGATCGTCGAGCCCGCTTGGCCACGTACTCCGTCGGTTCCGAATAGGGACATATTTTTTCCTTAAACAAATATTAAATTTATTTTAATTTAATTTTAAACTTCCGTTGGGTATGATTCTACCAAAATAAGTACCTAAGTACGATTAAACCAAAGGAATCCAATCAATGGCAAACCATAAGTCAGCACTAAAAAGAATCAAACAAACTGCGGTAAGAACAGAAAGAAACCGTGCATACAGAACAAAAATGAGAAACATCATCAAAGCGGTTGTTCAATCCACAAGCAAAGAAGAAGCGGAAGCTAACTTCAAAGTTGCGAACAAAGAACTTCATAAAATGGTATCAAAAGGTATCCTGAAAAAAGAGACTGCTTCCAGAAAAGTAAGTCGACTGGCTCTTTTTGTAAACAAAATCCAGTAAGTTTCCCCCTTTATGCTAAAAGAGAGACTTCAACCCTTCATTGACCGGTATCATGAGATATCGGACCTCCTGAGCTCTCCTGACATAACCAACGACATCAAGAAGATGACTGAGATCTCCAAAGAGCAGTCATCTCTTGAACCTCTTTACAAAGCCGCCACCCGCTATATCGACACCCTTGACAGCATCGAAGAGAACAAAGAACTCCTCAGCGACGATGAGCTGGGCGAATTGGCCAAAGAGGAGCTCAAAGAGCTCGAACCGTTAAAAGAGCAGCTTGAAGAGGAGATCAAGGTCCTCCTGATCCCCAAAGATCCCAATGACGATAAGAATATCTACCTGGAGATCCGCGCGGGGACCGGTGGAGACGAAGCGGCGATCTTTGCCGGGGACCTCTTTAGGACCTACATCCGCTACGCCGACCTTAAGGGATGGAAAGCGGAGATCACCTCTTCCAGCGAAAGTGATCACAACGGCTACAAGGAGATCATTGTCCTGATCAAAGGCGAAGGGGTCTACAGCCGCCTGAAATACGAGTCGGGGACACACCGTGTCCAGCGGGTCCCCCAGACCGAATCCCAGGGGCGCGTCCACACCTCCGCCGTCACCGTGGCCGTCATGCCCGAAGTCGACGACGTGGAGATCGAGATCAACCCCAACGACCTTAAGATCGACGTCATGCGCTCCAGCGGCTGCGGCGGCCAGAGCGTCAACACTACCGACAGTGCGGTGCGCATCACGCACCTTCCCACCGGTATCGTCGTCACGAACCAGGACCAGAAATCCCAGCACAAAAACCGCGAAAAGGCGATGAAGGTCCTAAAGGCACGCCTTTATGATATCCAGATGCAGGAGCAGATGGAAAAAGAGGGGGCCGACCGGAAAGCCCAGGTGGGAAGCGGGGACCGGAGCGGACGTATCCGGACCTACAACTACCCCCAGAACCGGATCACCGACCACCGCATCGGTCTGACACTCTACCGACTTGAAGAGATCACCAGCGGCGGACTGATGGACGAGATCGTCGATCCGCTCATCTCCTACTACCAGGCCGAAGCAATCAAAGCAGCAGGCCTCTAAAAAACTTCTCAGCAGGTCCCCAAAGGGCCTGCTTTTATACGTTACTGCTATCCAGCAGGTGCAGCTCATTCTCCATAATCACGCTCTTAATGATCTTGACATACTCCATGCCGATCTGCGAATAGCGCCGCATGTTCTCTGCGGCTACTTCACCCGTATACTCCCGACCGCTGATCATATGGGCATACCGTTCGCTCCTAAACTCCCGGTAGGCACGGTTACGATTGAGGTTCAGCATATAGGTGGCGACCGATTCGGAGATGTTTTTAAAGAGTTTGAGTTTATGTTTTTTATTGCTGTCACGTTTTTTGGGGACGATCCCCAGTTTGCCGAAGGTCCAGTGGCCGAAGATATTGTTGGCATCTTTGACAAAACGGCTTTTTCCCCAACCGCTTTCTACTGCGGCCTGGGCAAGGACAAGGGAGACAGGGATGGGTGCGACCCGCTTTTTGAAAGTTCTGGAATCATAGATGGAACGGATCTTGTACTTTTTGGCAAGGCGGGAGATCTTCAGAACCTCCAGCCTGCTCCACTCGAAAAAACTCTTGGAGAACATCCCCTCCACAAGAGCCCGCTCCTCTTCGATCTTCTGATTCTCTTTTTTAATGATCGGAAGCAGGTATTCAACGAAGGCTTTTTTCGCCTCTTTTACATCTTTGATCTCATAATACCAGTCGGGCATGCCAAGCGAGTCGACATAGGCCAGCACCTCGCGTTTTGTCATCCCGTCCGCTCCATTCAGAGACATTGCCAATAGAAACCATATTACTACCGGATAAAAGATTCGTTTCAACCGTTACCTTTTCCTTGGATTATTCTATTATACTCAATGCGCCGTTAACACGCTTTTAAGATTCTTAACTACATTAAAGACGTTACTGACACTCCCTTTTAAAAAGAGCTTGCCGTCTTTGATACGGAGCGTCAGCTCCTCTTTACTCGGCGGATAGACCGCAGCCGTATCACCCACCTTTCCAAGGCTGTTCATATACAAAAAGGCCGCCGCCATCCCGGTCCCGCAGGCGAGCGTCTCGTCCTCCACGCCCCGTTCATAGGTCCGTACATACAGCGCACCGTCCTTTTCCATCACGTAGTTGACGTTGGCGTTGTGCGCATGCCGCATTTTGGCGCACACAGCCTGGTCGTACTCATCGTAATCGGACATCTCGGTCACCAGGTGCGGCACCCCCGTATCAGCGAAAAACCATCTGCGTCCCTGCTCTTCCAGCGCCTCGTTAAAGACATTGGGCAGGGTCAGTTCGCTCTCGACCACATCGCCGTCGACCTCGGCGCTGATCACCCCCGCACCGGTAAGGAACTTCATCTGTGCAGGAGCCAGTCCCTCCTGATGGGCATAGTGGGCTGCGGCACGGCTGCCGTTGCCGCACATGGCCGCTTCACTGCCGTCGGCGTTATAAAACTGCCACTCGAAACTGAAATCGTGGTGGGGGACGATCACGATCATGCCGTCCGCCCCGATCCCGTCGAAACGGTTACAGAGTCTCCTTGCAAGTTCTGTTCGATCTTTTTTATGGAAAGTATGGAAGATGACAAAGTCATTTCCGCTGGCACTGTATTTAGAAATCTGCAAGTTTTCTCCTAAATTCTTCTAATTGATCGGTGAGGTAGCCGATATCTTTTGTATTGTCGATCACGTAGTCTGCCCGCCGGCGTTTCTCCTCGATGTCCATCTGGGCATCGATCCGCTTCGTGGCCTCCTCCTCGGAAAAACCGTCGCGCTTGACAAGCCGTTCAAGCTGGAGCCGGCGCGGGGCATAGACCACCAGCACCTTATCGATTGTATACGCACCCGTCTCGTAAAAGAGCGGGATATCGATAAAATACGGCACCCCCTGGGATTCGGAACGCTCGGCACGGCGCATGATCTCCTCTCGGATAAGCGGATGCACAAGCTGTTCCAATTTTTTCTTCTCTTCGGGATTGCTGAATATCAACGCGCCCAGCTTTTTCCTGTCAACGACCCCGTCATGTACGTAATCGTTTCCGAAAAGCTCCGCCACCTTTGCCGCGACGTTCTGAAGCACTTCATGGGCAATGGCATCCGCATCGATCACCTCGAACCCGTAAAGCTTCAGGATACTCGCAACGGTGCTTTTACCGGTGGATATTCCCCCCGTTAATGCTATGGCATGCTTCATCAAACCGATCTACCTCTTTTGTCAAAATATATCTGATTTTAACATATCTCCCCAAAAATGACCAAATTTTTATATTTACTTAAGCTTTGAATAGCTATCATTTCGACCTCACAAGATGGCAGGGTAGCTCAGCCGGTTAGAGCGCGCGCCTCATAAGTGCGAGGTCGGGAGTTCGAGTCTCCCCTCTGCTACCATCTATTTACTTGCTGAACATCATCTACCGATACATATTCAAACCGCAATTACAGAGTCATCCGGTCTTTTTTACTATATCAAAATTATTGACCTTCCTGTACCTGTTGCCGAAGACCAGTCAGCCGATCGGTTTAGGGCGATATGCGCATTTTTGACACGCCTGTTCAAGATATAAACGCGGTAACACGGCCAATGGTTTTTCCACTATAATGCGGCAACCGTTTAAAGACACTTATCAATAAGGAAGCACAATGTGCAATTTTAACTCCCTCGACGAAGAGCAGAAACTGGCGTATCAGCAGGAGCTGATGCAATATGTCGATGCCTTCGGCGGGAAAAACTTTTTTCTCCAGTTCCTTGAAGGGATACGCAAGAGCAAACCGCATCCCCTTACAGCAAAAAACTGCACCTACCGTTCCCCCCACGGCACAGTCAAATGGAGCAAAGTACTTTTTAGCGACAAAATAACCCTTCTGCAAAAAATCCGTCTGGATGAGGAGCGGCAGGCTGCCCTGCTTCCGCCGCCGGATGATAAAAGTTACAAGACCGTCCTCAACCTTGTCCGGACACTGGCCCCCGTCACGTTCGAAATCGTACCTGCAAGCAACGCACCGGAAAGCAGTCTAAGCCTGCATGCCTTTTCCGGCAGCGGCGAGACAGTCCGGCTGGACCCGCTCTTTGATGCGATCTTCTTCTGCGCGGTCGATACGGTCAAAAAAGTGTTAAACTACCGCCCGGGCGAGCCGTGACCCTCTACATCGACGGGGATGCTTTTCCCAACCTTCTCAAGCCCATCGTACTGCGTGCGATCGAACGCCTGGGCCTGGTGACCTACGTCATTGCAAATAAAAAAATCACCCTCGGGGAGTCGTCGGCCCCGATCACCTACCTCATCGTCGATGCCGGAACGGATGAAGCGGACAACCGTATCGTAGAGATGGTCAAAGCGGGGGACCTGGTGATCACGGCCGATATCCCCCTGGCCGACCGTCTCATCACTAAACATGCCCATGCCATCGACCACCGCGGTGAAGCGTTTACCCCGGATAACATCAAGCAGTATCTGGCAATGCGCAATCTCATGGAGACGATCCGCGACAGCGGGGAGACGACCAAGGGCCCTCCCCCCTTCAGCCAAAAAGACGCCCACGAGTTTGCCAACCAGCTGCACCGCTTTCTTACCCGCCACGCATAAACGGTGTTTACCTCCCGTTGACCCCGTTCCGTTTAAAACTTAAAAATATTGTGATACCATTAAACATATATCTCGAAAGATCGGCGGAACGGGTTTAAAGCATGTCAGCGTTTTATAATATACTGGATGATTACTGGTTATGGAAAGAGGTCTACACCAAACTGGGTGTCAGCAATCCGACTTACCGGTACTGGGACCGCTGTGAATATATCAAACTGGGCCCGCGATACGTCTTTATCAAGCGCCACACCCTTCCGGAAAAGCACCAGTGGGTCGAAGAGTCCCTGACAAAACTGGACGGCTACCTCCCCACACAGTATGCCAGCAACATGCTCAATGCCGACAGCCACCTCTTTAACTACAAACGGATGTCGCTCTACAACGCCTTTGAGTATAAGTTCGTCAACCAGATCAAGTTCGTCAATATCCGCCGTTTTTTCCTGGAAAACAACATCAAGGTAGCCAAAGACAGCTACATTCAGCTCGCCCCGATCAACAAGCTCTATATCACCGAAGACTCCACCTTCTACCGGATCAACGATCAGTACGGCCTCGTCGTCTACGACTCCCTCAAATTTTAAGTTCTGGCACTATTAGTCTAATTTATAAAAAAAATAAGTAATTTCTTAATGATTTTTTCATGACGTTTCCCTAGAATATCCATTCACATTTGAGAAACCCCTTTTGAAATGTGTACAAAACGTTAAGCCTTAAACGCCGCGACCCGTTTAGCTCCGGGTTGCGGCTCCTTCCTTTTACACATTATTTACACTCTTACGCCAAAA
This sequence comes from Campylobacterales bacterium, assembly GCA_050297855.1. GTDB lineage: Bacteria > Campylobacterota > Campylobacteria > Campylobacterales > SZUA-545 > SZUA-545. The sequence continues at coordinate 44,643 of JBNKTC010000002.1, read as the reverse complement.
TTGTATAATCATCTACTATCCAGCCAAGGAGTTCCTATGCGTTTTTTCTTTCCCCTGCTGTTATGTTTTGCCACCCTCCTGCCTGCCGCGTCCCAGAAGATTGTCATCGACCTGACGACGGATGACCTGGAGACCGTCAAGACGCGCCTGCTCGGCGGTCTTCCCGGAACTGCCAGGTATTTTAAACAAAAGGGCGACAGCGTCGAGATCGCCGTTGTGATCCACGGCGGTGCCTACAAGTTTTTTGTCGCCAACCTCGAAAACACAAAATTCTGGGCCGATGAACAACTGGCAAACGCCCAGGAAGAGCTAAAGGAAAAGCTGGCCGACCTGCGCAAAGAATACGGCATCACGTTTGAGATGTGCAAGGTCGGTATGCAGCGACGCGGCATCCTTTCCGAAGATATCTACAACTTCGTCACCCCGATCCAGTCGGCCATGGTCGGCCTGGTCAAATGGCAGAACCTGGGATACGCCTACGTCCCCGTCAATTGACGGGGGTACAAAAGTAAAAAAACCCCCCCTATTCTTGATAACAATTATCAGTATTATTATATTTTAAGTCTTAATCGAATAAAATATGCATAATACAATTATATTGGGACCCTGCAGAAATAGCGGTCCCTTGTTTAAAGAATGGAAAATTTCAGATGCGACTTAGCGAACTTGAAAAGGGCCAGAAGGCCAGAATCATACGGATCGATGCCGAAAGCGGGCTAAAAGGCCGGCTGATGTCTTTTGGTGTGATCCGTGGGGCAGATATTCAGGTGGAGGAGTACTCCCCTGCAAAAAAAACGATTAAGATAACGATTGATGCGACGATGATCGCCCTGCGACTGGAAGAGGCCGCACAGATCGAGGTGACCCGATGAAAAAAGAGAAACAGCTGATCCGTATCGCTCTCGTGGGGCAGCCCAATGTGGGGAAGAGTATGTTGATCAACTCCATCAGCAATGCCCGGCTGCATGTGGGCAACTTCACCGGTGTGACCGTCGAAAAGGCCGAAGCCTTCTTCGAAACGGACGACTATCGGATCAATATCATCGATCTTCCCGGGACCTACTCCCTAAACGACTACTCGCCTGACGAAAAGGTGACCAAAAACTTCCTGGAGACAGACGAATACGACATTATTATCAATGTCCTCGACTCCACGAACCTGGAAAAGAACCTGTTGCTGACGACCGAGCTCCTGGAACTGAACCGGAAGATGATCGTCACGCTTAACATGACCGACGAAGCGGAAAAAGAGGGGCTGAAGATCGATGAGAATATCATCGCAGACGTCCTGGGCCTACCCGTGATCAAGGTCTCAGCCATGACAAAGCTGGGGATCGATGCGCTTATTGCCGAAGCGATCGAAACCTTTGAAAAGCCGGCCCGGCCGTCCAAACTGGTCTTCAGCGACGTCATCGAAGAGGAGATCGGTGCGATCACCCGATTCCTGGATGAGAAGCGCTATTTCGGGGAGATGGTCCACCGTGACCTGGCCATCAAACTGCTCAAAGAGGAGCGGGCGACCTATAAGACTCTCAAAGAAGAGCCCCTCTGGATCGAACTGCTCCCGATCATGCGTGAAGCCCTGGAGCATATGTATATCCACTACGATACCAAAGATATCAGTGAGATCTTTATCGAGGAGAAACACGCCTTTGCCAAGGGGATATACACCGAAGCGGTGACCCTCAGTACCGTAGAGAAAAAGAACATCACCCAGAAGATCGACGCCATCCTGATCAACAAATATGCCGGCATCCCGATCTTCCTCTTTTTTATGTGGTCGCTTTTCCAGCTTACCTTCGAACTGGGATCGATCCCGATGGAGTACATCGACGGCTTCTTCGCGACACTGGGCGAGAAGGTAGGCGGACTGATCCAAAACGAGGCCCTCGCCTCCCTGATCGTCGACGGGATCATCGCCGGGGTGGGGGCCGTCGTACTCTTCCTGCCCAACATCATGATCCTTTTCCTGGGGATCGCCCTGCTCGAAGGCACGGGCTATATGGCGCGGATCGCATTTCTGCTGGACGGCTTCTTCCACCGCTTCGGCCTGCACGGAAAATCCTTTATCCCCCTGGTTACCGGCTTTGGCTGCTCCGTTCCCGCCTATATGGCGGCACGGACCCTGAAAAACGAAAAAGACCGTCTCATCACCCTCTTTATCATCGGCTTTATGAGCTGCGGGGCGCGGCTGCCTGTGTATGTCCTCTTCATCGGGGCTTTCTTTGCCGAGGAGAATGCGGGGAATATCCTCTTTGCTATCTACCTTGCCGGGGCGATCCTGGGACTCTTTGCCGCCAAGTTCCTGCGAAGCTTCGTATTCAAAGGGGATGAAGAGCCCTTTGTCATGGAGATGCCAAAATACCGTATGCCCTCACTCAAACTGATCTGGCATACAGTCTACTCCAAATCGATGATGTATCTGAAAAAGGCGGGGACCTTTATCCTCGCCGCATCGATACTGATCTGGTTTGCCAGCACCTATCCCAAGCAGCCAGGACTGCACGCGGCCTATGAAGCCAAGATCGCCGAAGCCGTAACGGAAGCCGAAAAGGCAGAGCTTGCCAACCTGCTCAACAAGGAGCTGCTGGAGAAGAGCTACCTGGGGATCATCGGCAAGGCGACCGAACCGCTTTTTGAACCGATCGGATTCAACTGGCAGATGACCGTTGCCCTGGAGACGGGACTGGCAGCCAAAGAGGTGGTCGTAGCGACACTGGGCGTCCTCTACGCCCTGGGAGATCAGGTGGATGAGACAAGCGAAGGGCTTGTGACGGAACTGCGCAAACATATCTCTGTGGCGTCCGCCCTCTCTTTTATCGCCTTTGTCATGATCTACCTTCCGTGCCTGGCGGCATCGATCGTCTTTAGCAAAGAGGCGGGGGGCTATAGGTATCTTGCCTACCTTTTCCTCTTTACGACGGGATCGGCTTACCTGGTCTCGTTTATCGTCTACACCGTCGCGTCAGCCCTGGTGTAACCATGATTGTGAACTTCGAATAAACGGGGCATATATTTTAACGCTCCGTTTAAGTTTTATTTCCTAAGATGGATTAGGCACAATGCCGAAAAACAAACTCAAGGAGTTCAGTATGAAAAAAGTAATCGTTACAGCTGCAGCTGTGTCACTCATGAGTGTCTCTGCCTATGCAGGCGGTATGGCAGGATGTGGACTTGGTTCCATGATCTTTAAAAAGAACGACCAAGTCTCCCAGATCCTGGCAGCTACGACAAACGGTATCTCCGGTAATCAGACTTTCGGTATCACAACAGGTACACTTGGGTGCAACCCTGACGGTGCGATGGCTCAAAACGAAGAGCTGAACATCTTCACAAGCAAAAACATGGAAAAACTGGCAGCGGATATGTCAAAAGGCCAAGGTGAAACGCTTAACACGTTTGCCGAGCTTAAAGGGGTCTCTGCAGACAAGAAACCACAATTTTTTGCCGCCGTGCAAAAAAACTTCAGCAAAATCTTTACAAAAGAGAACATCACAGCAGGTGAAGTTCTTAAAAACGTCAACAGCGTTATCTAAAGTGTCGCGGGCGTTTAGCCCGCACCCTCCTTTTTTATGATCAGACTCTTAACCTTTTTTACTTTTATTACTGTCACGCTCTTTGCCGAGGCGCCTTACTCTACGGCTCTTCAGCAAAAAGCGCGGGAACTGGGACTGGACCACTCCAGGGAGTGGCACCTGCTGCTGCATTACAAACCCGCCCCCTTTGGCGGCGTCGAGTCCCTTGTGGATGACCCCACTTTCTTTATCGCCGACGACGGCAAAACCGACCCGGCAAATGAACTGAGCGCCACCATCGACTCCTTTTTCCGGGAGTCCTACGAGGGCAATACAACGCTGAGGACCCGCTGCATCTTCGTCGAACGCTACCACTGGCTCAAGGAGACCCTGGCCATCGACGAAGCGCGTCTTCCCCCGGCTGACTGCTCCCGATACGAGCAGTGGAAACAGGCCGTCGGGGGGCGGGATATCGCCCTCATCTTCCCCGCGGCCTATATGAACAACCCCTCCTCCATGTTCGGCCACTCCTTTTTGCGCATCGACAAGACCAAAGAGGCCGACACCCTCCTCTCCTACGCGCTCAACTACGCCGCTACCACCGGCAACGACAACGGCGTCAGCTTTGCGATCAAGGGGATCTTCGGCGGCTATCCCGGCTACTTCTCCGTCCTCCCCTATTTCGAGAAGATCCGCGAGTACAACGACCTGGAGGACCGGGATATCTACGAATACCGACTGGACCTGAACCATGAAGAGGTGGCACGGCTGGTACGGCATGCGTGGGAGCTGCACTTTTTTGCCAGCGACTACTTCTTCTTTAAAGAGAACTGCTCCTACAATATCCTCCTGCTGCTTGAATACGCCCGCCCCAGCCTGCAGCTCTCCGACGGCTTTTTCCTCTGGGCGATCCCGTCCGACACGATCCGGGTGGTCCATGACGCCGGACTGGTGGAGTCGGTCATCTACCGCCCCTCGAAAAGTACCGCGCTCAAGCACCTCATCGCCCAGAGCTCACCCAGGGCCCAGGAGCTGGCACTGGAGATCGCCAATCAAGAGATCACCCCCGCCGATGCGACACGGCAGGATATGCCGACAAAGGAGATCCAGGATACCCTCGAGATCGCCTACGAGTATGTCGACTACCTCCGTCTGGCCAACGAATACGGCCATGACAACCCCGAAAAACTCCTCTTTAAGACCCTCATGCAGCGCAGCCGGTACGGACTGCGGGAGAAGCCGCTCTCCCCCGTACCCGAACCCGCCGTCAAACCCCACGAAGGCCACAGTACCAGCCGGCTTGCTGTGGGTGCGGGTTCCGAAGACGGCGAGGGCGCACTGATGATGCGCCTGAAACCCTCCTACCACGATATCCTCGATGACCAGGGCGGCTACATCGATGGAGCAGAGATCAACTTCTTCGACCTCGAGCTGCTCTATCTTGCCGAAAAAAAGCGGCTGGAGCCGAGAAAACTGAAGCTCTTTAACATCAAATCCTTCTCCTCCCAATCGATCTTCTTCAAACCGGTCTCGTGGGAGGTGACCATCGGGATGAAGCGTACCCCCGATTCCGAGGAGGCGATCGGTTTCCTGGAAGGGGGAAGCGGGATCGCCGTGGGCGATCGGTTTAAAGGGTATCTGCTTACCGTCGGCTCACTGGAGAACTCCTCCCTTTTTAATAACAATACGATCCTGGGTGCCGGGATCTCAGGCGGTATTTTAGGGAATATTACGCCACAATGGCGTATCCACGTGGGAGCCGAATACCGCCGTTTCTTCCATAATGAAAACTTTGACCGGCGTATCGCCAGGGTAGAGCAGAACATTGCCCTGGGAAAAGAGCGTGCCGTGCGGATCGACCTCAGCAGTACAAAGGAGTACACAAGACGCTATGAGACCCTCTCCGTTCTCTACCAGATCTATTTCTAGCCTCCTGCTGAGTGCCGTCACCGCCCTCCTCTTTACGGGCTGCACCTCCCTGCTTTTCCACCCAAGGGCGGATATGCCCCTGAGCCCTGCCCTCTTCGAGATGGAGTATGACGAACTCCGTATACCAAGTGGAGAGAACACACTTTACGGCTGGCACATCAAAAGCACGCTCCCCCGCAAAGGCTCCGTCCTCTTCTTCCACGGAAACGGCGGCAATATCAGCCTCCAGTTCTTCTCCGTCTTCTGGCTCCCGTGGTACGGCTACGATGTCATCACCCTCGATTACAGCGGCTACGGACGCTCCGGCGGCGAACCGGACCTTGAGACGATCCACCGCGATGCAAAGGCGATGATGGAGTGGGCCGTCTCCCACACCCCCGAAGACGAACCCCTCTACCTCTTTGCCCAGAGCCTGGGCGGAGCGGTGGCCGTCAGCGCCCTGGCGCGCTTTCCCGATAAACAGCGGTTTGCCAAGCTGATCATCGACAGCACCTTCTCCGGGTACGAATCCATTGCCGAAGATGCGATGAAAGGGAGCTGGTTCACCTGGCCCTTTGCCTCCCTGGCCTCCTTTTTTGACTACGTCGCATACGATCCCCTCAATAACATCGCCGCTATCTCCCCGATCCCGGTGCTGATCATCCACGGCACGGCCGACACGGTCGTCGCCCCCTCCCATGCGACGCGACTCTTTGAGATGGCCCGGGAACCCAAGAGCCTCTGGCTGATCGAGGGCAAGGGCCATATCGGCTCCTTTTACGACAAAACGAGCAGAATGGAACTGATCCGACGGATGGAAGCACGGCCGTGACCCCCCTCTACCGCATCCCCGGTGCCCTTGCCTACCTGGCCGCACTTTTTATCAACGCCTTTACGGACCTCGGGCATAAGATCATCATCCAGAACACGATCTTCAAGATCTACGACAATCAGGAGCAGATCATCCTCACCGCCATCGTCAACGCCCTGGTACTGCTTCCGTTTATCCTGATCTTCTCTCCCTCCGGCTATATCGCAGACAAATACCCCAAAAACCGTGTCATGGTCGCCTCGGCGGCCCTGGCAGTCCTGGTGACCCTGGGGATCACCTATGCCTACTACCACGGGCTTTTCCTGACCGCCTTCTCCCTGACCTTCGTGCTGGCGGCCCAGAGCGCAGTCTACTCCCCCGCCAAATACGGCTACATCAAGGAGCTGTTTAAAGAGGAGCTCATCAGCAAGGGCAACGCCGCCGTCCAGGCCGCCACGACGACCGCCATCCTGGGCGGTATCCTGGTCTACACGATCCTCTTTGAGGGCCGGATGCCCGCGGAGTATGCCGGCGAAGCCGATATCCTGCGTGCCGTCGCGCCGCTGGGGTGGCTGCTGGTTTTGGGATCGGTGATCGAGCTCCTGCTCAGCCTGCGCCTGCCGGAGATCAAACCCGTCAAAGAAGCCAAACGCTTTGACGCCGGCCGCTACCTGCGCGGGGCCTACCTTAGAAAAAACATGCGCCGGCTGACACGCAAAAAAGAGATCATCCGCGCCGTACTCTGGCTTTCTGTCTTCTGGTCCGTCTCCCAGATCCTCCTGGCGGTCTTCGGAGCCTACGCCAAAGATAAGATGGGAATAGAAAACACGATCGTCGTCCAGGGGATCATGACCCTGGCAGGTATCGGGATCATCGCGGGCTCCCTCCTGGCCGCCCGTTTCTCCCGCCACTATGTCCACACCGGCCTGGCGGCTTTGGGAGCCCTGGGGATGGCCGGGTCACTCCTCGTGGTCCCCTGGATCACCGATGTGGCATGGATGGCGGGGGATTTCCTCCTTTTCGGTCTCTGCGCCGGTCTCTTTATCGTTCCGCTGAACGCCCTGATCCAACTGACCGCCCCCTCGGTCCACCTGGGGACGATCCTGGCAGGCAACAACTTCGTCCAGAACATCTTCATGTTCAGTGCCCTGGTCCTGACCACGCTGCTGGCCTACAACGGCATGGACGCCACGGCGATCTTCTACCTTCTCTTCGCCCTGATGGCAGTCGTTGTCTATAAAAACTTCAAAGCCCACCTGCTGATGTTCTACTGGCTCGTGGTGGAGATGGTACTTTCACTGCGCTACCGGATCGAATACGTAGGGCTCGAACATCTCCCCAAAGAGGGAGCCGTCCTGCTTCTGGGCAACCATATCAGCTGGCTCGACTGGGCCCTGGTACAGTTTCCCTACAATCGCCGTGTCCACTACATCATGGACCGCGGTATCTATATGACCCCCCTGCTTAATCCGATCCTGCGGCTGGCCAGGGTGATCCCCGTCTCGGGGGGCGGGGCCAAGGGGGCGTTCAAACAGGCGGGTATCCACCTGCGGCGCGGTGAAGTGGTGGGGATCTTCCCCGAAGGGAGCATCAGCTATGACGGGGAGATGGCCCCGTTTAAAAAAGGGTTCGAACAGATCGCCAAACGACACCGCGGCGTGATTATCCCCTTTTATATAAGCGGTATCTACGGCAGCCGCTTCTCCCGTTCATCCGAAAGATTCACCCCGGAACGCCGGGGGCTCCGTCGGGTTATCCGGATCGCCTATGGTCCTGCCCTTCCCATCGAGTCCTCCGCAGAGACGGTCAGGAAGGCGATCGAAAAACTCGCCTGAGAGTTGTCACACCGATTTCACACCGTTTCGCTAGAATAAATAAAAGCGGACAGCGACCGATATGTTAATGGAAGAAACGGAAGTATTATGATCAGAAGATTCTTTTTATTTGCAGCCATGACCATCATCATTGCCGGGTGCGGCGGGACGGAGGAGAGTGCGGCCGCCCGCAGTGCGACCGATAAGACCACGCTGACGGCCATTCCCCAGGACTCCGAAGTCTCCCTCTCTACCACTACCGCCGCGCTGGACGGTGCAAACGGCAGCTATACCCTTACCTACACCGATAAAGCAAGCGGCCTGGAGACGACAACACCCCTGCTCTATGACGAAGTCTACGGCAACCAGATAACCGTCATCTACGAGGGGAGCGAACCGGATCGGGTAAGCTATCAAAACGACCTGGACGATACTTACAAGATCGGCCTTTTTACCTCCGACGCCGCCTCGGCCGACGCCTATGCCGTAGACCTTAAACGGCTTAACACGCTCCCCGGCGTCCTGCTGGCCGAACCCAACTACAAAGTCTCGACCGGTGAAGTGATCACGGCGGCCTATGTCAACGATCCCCAATACTCCAGTCAGTGGGGTCTGCAGAAGATCGGTATCGAGACAGCCTGGGAAAAGACGACGGGAAACAGTGACATCGTTGTGGCCGTGATCGATACGGGCATCGATTACACCCATGAAGAGCTCGCCGCGAACATCTGGCATAACCCCGATGAGATCGCAGGGAACGGAGCCGATGACGACGGGAACGGCCTTGTCGACGATGTGACGGGGTATGACTTTGTCAACAGAGATAACGACCCCATGGATGACAACCGCCACGGGACCCACTGTGCCGGGATCATCGGGGCACGTTCCAACAATACCGTCGGGGGAGCAGGAGTCTCCCCCTCTGTCTCCCTTATGCCGCTGAAGGTGCTGGCGGCCAACGGGACGGGGAGTACCCTGAGTATCTACTACGGGTTTAAATATGCCGTGGAGAACGGGGCCCGTATCATCAGCATGAGCCTGGGAGGATACGGCTTTAACTACCTGAGCTACTACGGCGCCTACTACGCCTATAAGAACAACGTCCTGGTCGTTGCCGCTGCAGGCAACGAGACCAACAACAACGACGCAACCCCCGTCTACCCGGCCAGCCTCCCCTTCTCCAACATCATCGCCGTGGCCTCGACGGGGAGTGGGGATAGCCTCTCCTCCTTCTCAAACTACGGGGCAAGAAGCGTCGATATCGCCGCGCCGGGCGAGAATATCCTCAGCACGATCCCGGGCAACGGCTACGCCTACCTTTCGGGCACCTCCATGGCAACGCCGTTTGTGAGCGGAGCCGCGGCCCTGACCCTGGCCATGGACGACTCCCTCACCCATATTAAGACACGGGAGTTTATTCTAAAAAATGCTAAAAAAATCACGGCCCTGGAGGGGAAAGTCTATACCGGCGGCCGACTGGATGTAGGCACTCTCATGGAGGATTCCGACCTCCAGAAAGTTCTAAAAGTGGTCTCCCTCGTCCCCGAAGCCGATGCGTCGGACGTTGCCGTTGATAGCAAGATCCGCATCTACTTCAACCGGGCCGTCGACCCGGACAGTGTCACGTCTTCCAGTGTTATGATAAAAGATGCAGGCGGCAGTGTTGTTTCGGGTTCCTTCAGTCTCAACCAGACCGTCCTCATCTTCACACCCGATTCACCGCTTTCGGGAGGGACCCGTTACACCGTCACGCTGAAAAAAAGTCTCGTCAGCAGTGACGGTTCGGCCATGGAGGCCGATTACAGCACCGCCTTTACGACCGCACCCGACACTACCGATACGGCAGAGAGCCCTTCGGAGGATACAAGCAACCTGCTGGATGCGGCAACGGATGTGAGCCTCTATGCAAAGATCTCTTTTACGTTTGACGCGCCGCTCAGTTCCGAAGAGATCCGGGAGATCGAGTTTTTAATGAAAGAGAGCGGCGGCACGATCGTCGCGGGGAAACTGGCCTACGGCTACAGCGTTCTCACCTTTACTCCGTCTGACCCGCTTAAGCCGGATACGCGTTATCTCGTCTCGCTCACTATCGCGTCACTGGGGATTCAGGAGACCTTCTCCTTTACCACTGCTTCGCAATAGGAGGATCACTCCTCCATATCAAGGATCTCGCTGATCAGCTCAGCACACTCCTCTTCATCCATGTCGCCCGACTGCGCATCCTCCAGGATCTCCTGGAAATCGCGGTAAAGGCTCCGCGTCTCCTCCAGCTCCGTTTCGGTCTCTTGGGTCCCTTTTTTGGAGGCGATCAGTTCAAAGAGGTCGTCCATATAGGCTTCCAGTTCCGGCATCATCTGGTTCTGGATCAGGTCGATCAGTTTTTCGTTATTGGTCATTTTTTACTCCTGGGTTCATACACTTCGCGTTATTACGACACGGCTGTGAAAGTTGTGGAATTTTATCAGAAAACCGCTATCGTCCCCCGGATCACCGAAGGATTAAAAATCGACCATCATCCATCCCCCTCATAATCACAACCAGGCCTTTTGACAAGGCTCTTTCCCACCCGGAGCATCCAACGGGACAGTTTAAAATTTGTGCACCCTTTTTTTTCAAACATGGCTACTTTTTCACGCTGTGAAAAAACTGTGAAGAAGTGTTCTTTTTGTGGCTGGAAAGTCACGAAAAAGACAATAAGATAGCCTTTAGACTATTTTGTTATCCTAAAAGGCATCTCAAACACAGAAGGTAGACGTGTCTACCCCCTATTTTTGAGATGGTTTTTCATAAAAAAGCACGAAAGGACAGTATGGAACTGACAACAATTATTACATTTATCGTCTATATATTGGGAATGCTGTGGATCGGGCTTTACTTTTATAAAAAGACCAACGATCTTAGTGACTACGTACTGGGCGGCCGGGGACTCAACCCCGCCGTCGCGGCACTGAGCGCGGGAGCCAGCGACATGAGCGGCTGGCTTCTGCTGGGACTTCCCGGGGCCCTCTACCTCTCAGGGCTGAACCAGATGTGGATCGGTATCGGCCTGACGATCGGGGCCTACCTCAACTGGCTAATCGTCGCCGGACGCCTCCGGGTCTATACGGAAAAACTGGAGAACTCCATCACGATCCCCGACTATTTCGAGAACCGTTTTAACGATACGGGAAAACTGCTGCGCATCACCTCCGCACTGGTGATCCTGCTCTTTTTCACCCTCTACATCGCTTCGGGTCTTGTCGCGGGGGCGGTGCTGTTTAAAAACTCCTTCGGGATGGGATACGAGACGGCCCTCTTTGTGGGAAGTATCGTCATCGTCTCCTACACCTTCCTGGGCGGCTACAACGCCGTCAGCTGGACCGACTTCGTCCAGGGGATCTTGATGCTGCTCGCGCTGCTGGCCGTACCGGTCGTCGTCATCGCCAACCTGGGCGATCCGGCAACCGTCGCCGAAGCGATCAACGCCAAGGGGGATTATTACCTCGATCCCTGGCATGAGATCACGGCACTGGGCTTTATCTCTTTAATAGCGTGGGGAATGGGCTACTTCGGGCAGCCCCATATCCTTGCCCGCTTTATGTCGGTCAACAAAGTAGAGAACATCCCCGTCGCCCGCCGCATCAATATGGGCTGGATGATCCTGGCCCTGATCGGGGCTTTGATGACCGGGGTCTTCGGCATCGCCTACTTCAAAGACCCCCTGGCCAACCCGGAAACGGTCTTTATCCTCTTTACCCAGACCCTCTTTAACCCATGGATCGCGGGGATCCTGCTGGCGGCTATCTTATCCGCCATCATGAGTACGATCGACTCCCAGATCCTGGTCTGCTCCTCGACGCTGACGGAGGATATCTACAAGAGCTTCCTGAAAAAAGAGGCCGGACAGAAGGAGCTGGTATGGGTCGGGCGTATCACCGTCGTCCTGATCGCCCTGATCGCCGTCTTTATGGCCATGAATCCGGAGAGTTCGATCCTGGATCTGGTCAGCTATGCCTGGGCGGGCTTCGGGGCAGCATTCGGACCGGCGATCCTCTTCTCTCTCTTTTGGAAACGGATGAGCAAAGAGGCAGCTCTGGCGGGGATGGTCAGCGGAACTGTCACCGTACTGATCTGGAAACAGCTTGAAGGCGGAATCTTCGAGCTCTACGAACTCCTGCCCGCATTCCTGTTTGCCTCCCTGGCCATCTGGATTACGGGGCGGCTTATTCCTGCACCGGAACATGTTACAATGACATACGACAACTGTCTGAAAGAACATAAAGGAGAGCAATGAAAAGGATTGTCATAAAGGTAGGGAGTGGTGTCCTGACGGAGAACAACGCCATTGCCAAAGAGCGGATGCTCAACCTTGTCAGCCTGGTCGCCAAGCTCCAGGAGAAGTTCGAGGTGATCCTGGTCAGTTCCGGTGCGGTCGCTTCGGGCTACACCGCCCTCAAACTCGACCGGAAAAAACATATCGGCAAAAAGGCCCTTGCCTCCGTCGGCCAGCCGATCCTTATGAGCGGCTACAAACGCAAATTCGAGATCTACGACATCACCACGTCGCAGATCCTGCTGACGGAGGAGGATTTTGACTCGCGGAAGCGTACCAACATCTTCCGTGAGATCATCAACACGCTTCTGGACAACAAGATCATCCCGATCGTCAACGAAAACGATATCTCAACGACCTCCGAACAGGTCTTCGGGGATAATGATCAGCTCTCGGCCCACGTCGCCCACTTCACCGACGCGGACCTGCTGGTGATCCTAAGCGATATCGACGGATACTACGACAAAAATCCAAAGACCAATAAAGACGCCAAACTTCTTCCCGAAGTCACAGCGATCCCCGACGAAGCACTAAATGAAGAACATACTCCCAACAACGCCTTTGCTACCGGCGGGATCGTCACCAAACTCAAAGCCGCCAGGTTCCTCATGGAACGCGGACGCAAGATGTTTCTCTGCAACGGCTACAACCTCGAAGCCGCCGAACAGTACCTGCTTCACAATGAACAGGTGGCCGGTACGCTCTTTTACAATGCCACCATGAAAGAGACTAAAAAGGGGTAAGCCGTTACCCCAGGTTCTCCAGGTATTCGATCCAGCTGCGGGCCGTTTTGGCCTTGGACGGGAATGATTCGAGATGCTTAAAGACGGCCTTTGCCTCCTCCATCCGGTTCGCCTCGTAGTAGGCGACCCCCTGAAGCAGATATGCCTCTTCCGGGCGTTTGATCCCACCTTTTTCCAGTGCTCGCTTAATGGCTGCGGCAGCTTCATCATACGCTTCCGCATCAAAAAGCAGCTGGGCTAGCTGAAGATCCAGCATCCCCGTTTCGGAGAGGGCTGCCGCCTTTTTAAGATAGCCGATGGCACGGGTCTGTTCCCGGGCCGTAACAAGGTACTCGTACACCTGTTTCAGATTCGTTTCGTTTTCGGATACGATCTTTTGCTCCAGTCCCGCGATGATCACCTCCGCTGCCGCCAGGGGCGTCCCGTTGTAGCCATAGAGCATCGCCAGGCGCAGGAACTCCGACTCCGTCGTCACATGACCATTCTGATAGGCCAACTCCTGCACAGCCAGCGCATCGGTGTATGCCTCCCGCTGCATATAGAGGGCGAAGAGCTGGTCCAGGTACGGTTTTTTCGGCCCGAAGAGCGCGACCATCGTTTTAAGGGTCCGGATCATCCCCGCTTCGTCCCCGGTTTTGTAGTAGAGAGCGGAGAGCAGCTTGTACCACTCCTCCCTCGGGGTCTTGGCCAGGGCGATGGCCTTTTCGGCCGCCTTGAGTGCCCGGATATTCTGATCCAGCTGCGCCCGGGCGATCGCCAGGGTGATATAGATCGGCGCGCTCTTCTTCTCCGCCAGTTCCAGCCAGCGCTCAAGCAGATCGGCAGCTTTGGCATAATGCTCTTCCTGCATCTGAAGAGCGGCAAGGTTCTGCAGGATATTAAGTGTCTGGACCGTGGGAAGAAGATCACCCGCCAGGGCCTGCTCAAAACGCCGCTTTGCAAAGCCCGGTTTTTCCATATCCAGGTAGATGTAACCGAAGGTCTGGTGGATAAAGGCCATATCATAAGGACGCCCTTTGGTCACCGTCTCCAGTTTGCTCAGGGAGTCCAGGGCCAGGTTATACTCCTTTTTCTCCATCAGCACCTGCACTTCGGTCAGCCATTTGTAGGTCTTGGTACTGAGTACCCCGCCCGCATAGAGCTGCATGACAAAAAGAAAAAAGATAAAGAGCCGTCCCATCATCGTCCGTCCAGTTTAAATTCGATCATCTGGCTTGCCCGTTGCTTCATCGCTTTGCCCGCTTCCGTCTTGGCCTTGAACTTCCAGCGCTTGATCGCACTGATGGCTGCTTTATCAAAGATCCCTTCGGGCTCGGATTCGAGCACCTGGACCGATTCGACAAACCCCTCTTCGTCAATGACGAAACCGAGCCTGACATACCCCTCTAGGCGAAGTTTTTTCGCCCGCATCGGGTAGCGCGGAGGGACCCGCACCAGGGGGATCACGTTCCCGTCAAAGAGTCCCGCACCCGCACCGAAGCTCGCATCGCCAACGGAAAAATCCTTTGCCAGGGAGATGGGCATCTTCATCTGGGGCATCGTCATTTTAAAGGCCTGGGGTTTGGGCGCCTGAGGCCGGAGCGCTGTCGGCTTGGGAATACGGGGCTGGGTTTTTGGTTTTGGCAGCACCTTTTTCCGGCGCTCTTTCTGGCGGACCTCCAGGTTTTTATCCATGCGGATAAAATCGACTACCTGATACTCCCTCACCCCTTTGGTGCTGCCACTTTCACGCGTAATCATATACTGCATCAGGGCAAAGAGCAGGTAGCTTACCCCAAGCGCCGCGGTCAATGCATAGAGATAGCGCACTAGCGGTTGACCTCGGCAGCGATGGAGACATTTTGAACGCCTGCCTGGCGTATCTGGTCCATCACTTTGACCAGAATACCGGTCTTCGCCTCCCGGTCAGAGACGATCACGACGGCACTTTGGGGGTTCTGGGCGTGTAGCCGCTGGATATTGGCTTTGACCGCGCGCAGATCGACGGCACGCTTGTCGATCCAAATCTCTCCATCGGGTTTGATCGCCACGATGATATTCCCCTTTTGCACCGTCTTGGCACTTTGGGCCGTGGGACGATTGACCGAAACACCGGACTCTTTGACAAAGGATGTCGTGACGATAAAGAAGATCAGCATGATAAAGACGACGTCGAGCATCGGCGTCATGTTGATCTCGTTCTCCTCCTCTGCCTGGATATATTCACGTTTTTTCCGCATAATCCTACCTTGTCAGGGCAGAGACGATGCTCTGCTCCTCCTGCTTGATCCGGCTCTCGTACCGTGCCGTCGCCAAAAGGGCCGCAACAGCCACCAGCATGCCGGCCATCGTGGGAACCGTCGCCTTGGAGACCCCCGATGCCATGGCCCGTGCATCCGTCGTACCCAGGATCGCCATCACGTCAAACACTTCGATCATCCCGGTGACGGTCCCCAACAGCCCGAAGAAAGGGCAGAGTGCGGTCAGCACTTTGATGATCGGCAGGGTGCTGCGGAACTCCTGCATCAGGCGCGAGACGAAGTAGTCCCGGATACAGTGCGCTTCCCATGAGTGATGGTCCCGCACCCCGCTCCACTCCCTAAAGAGTGCCGCTTTGCGCTCGGGCAGCACTTTTTTATAGAACCAGAGGCGTTCGATCAGCAGCATCCAGAGCACGACCGTCAACATGAAGATCAGGTAGAGCACCACCCCGCCGAACTCAAAGAGGGTTCCGATATCCAGTATCGCCGCCATACTCTAGCGCCCCTTTTCCAGGGAGTGGGCCATCACGCCGGCTGCCTGTTCGCTGAGTACCTGGATCATGGCACGGCTTTTGGAGTTCAGCAGCGTATGCAAAAAGAGCAGCGGCATGGCTGCGATCAGGCCCAGCACGGTCGTCACCAGTGCCTGCGAGATCCCGCCCGCCATCAGTTTGGGGTCCCCTGTACCGAAGAGTGTGATCGCCTGGAACGTAGCGATCATCCCCGTTACCGTCCCGAGCAGCCCCAAAAGGGGCGCTACGGCGGCAAAAAGCTTGACCAGGACATGCCCGTGGGTCAGGGCCGGCGTCTCCTTAAGGATCGCCTCGTCCAGCTTGATCTCGAGATCTTCCGTCCCCAGGTCACGGTTGGCATCATAGGCGGCAAGGACCCGGCCAAGGGGGTTGCCCTCATCAGGGGTCTCTACACGCTTCAGCTGTTCAGCGATCTGCTGCTGGGTGATATGGAGGCGGTAGAGTCGGAACAGGGCAAAACCGATCCCCCCGATCCCGATCAGGATGATGATATACCCGACGATCCCACCCTGGGCGATCCGCTCACCCAGGGTGGGACGCTCCATCATGATCCCAAGCATCGCCCCCCGCGTCGGATCGATCACCGCCGTTGCGTACGTACTGTCGCTCGTGCCGAATGCTTCAGCTATTCCCGTGTAATGCCCCTCCGGCTGTCTGGGAAACTGGATAAAGGCTTTGGAATCCCCGGAGTACTCCAGGAAGTTCTCCCCGGCCGTTGCCGTAAACTCCCCGATCCGGATCACCGCCTCCTCCCGGCTCGAGCCATCCGGGGCGATCACATTCGCTTTGAAACGGCTCACTTTCCCGCTTTCGACCATATGCTGCTGCAGCGTTACCCAAAGGGCACGCAGGTCCTCCACGGCGGGAAGCTCCTTTGCTTCGGCCAGTCTGTAGAGGATCGTGTCACTCCCGGGGAACTGCGCGGAGACCAGGGAGGTCTTCGCCATGGCGATATGGTCGCCGCTGGTCTGGCGGACGGCCCCGAATATCTCACCGAGATTGGCACTGCGTATCCGCAGCTTCTCCTCCAGTGCGGCCAGCTTTTTTTCGTTGGCATCGATCACCGCTTTGAGACGCTCGGTCTTCCGATTGGCTTCGGCCAGCTCCTGTTTGGCGCTTTTTAACAGTGTCTCCTGTCTGCCGACGGCATTAATAAAGGCTGCTTCGCGCTGACGGTTCAGCTCCCGGCTCTTCTGTGTGGAAGCTTTGACCATCTCGAGCAGTTCGTCGAGTGTACCGGGTGTCTGGGAAGCGGCCAGGGTGAAACCTGTCACGAGCAGTAGGATCAGGGATCTCATTGGGCACCCCCGGGTGTGGGAACCGGCAGCTCAAGCAGCTGGGGGGCTGACTGCTTCTTGGCAATCTTCAGCCCCTTCCGGATCGACACGGCGTATTCATCGGGCAGTCTCTTCCATGCCCGTGTCGTGTTATCCCATACCCCGCATCCCTCCTGGTCAAGGGTCTGGTAATAGAGTCCTACACGGCCCAGACGCAAAAAGTCGACGACCCGGCCGTCTTCCAGTTTGCCCCGGTAC
This sequence comes from Campylobacterales bacterium, assembly GCA_050297855.1. Lineage (GTDB taxonomy): Bacteria > Campylobacterota > Campylobacteria > Campylobacterales > SZUA-545 > SZUA-545. Next base: position 27,232 of record JBNKTC010000002.1, on the reverse strand, counting down.
GCCTCGATGGTGCGGGCATACTCGTTTTCGATCGTATACGCCTCCATGATCAGGCGGTACTTCTCCGATACGGAGATATTGGAGAGTCGCATCTTCTCTTTTAGTTTCTCCACCCGGGAGCTCCGCTCCTCGGAGAGAAAGGGGGTATCCAGTGCGATAAACTGCTCCAGTGCCACTACCATCTCCTTCATCAACGGCATGATCTCACGGCTGGTCCGGTCGATACTGCCCAGCTGTCGTTTGAGCGACGCCTCCTCCTCGTCCTGGGAGAGGATCATCTCCTCCAGTTGTGCATTATAGACCTTGGCCGAATCGAGCTTGGCGCTGGTCTCTTTGTACTGTTCGAGCAGTTTGGCCCGGCGGTCATCCAGGGAGTTGACCTTTTTTTGCGACTGCCGGTCCGCGGCATTTTGTGATTTTTCAAGGGTGATCGCCTGCTCAAGCGTGTCCGTCGAGGCCGACAGCATCACGTTCAGCAGAAGAAAGAGTCCGGGTAGAAGCATCCGTGTCATCAAGGTACCTTATGTTTTTATTTAAGTGTGATTATAAAGAACCCTCACATACATAACCATTAAATGCCACCCTGTTTCGCAGCTTCGGCTCCAGGATGATACTATTCTGCCGGATTTCGCTCCGTGCCGTATTGCGCTCCTGGATCAGGGTACACCCGGCAACCCGGCTGGGGAGGATAAACATACACCCGGTGTCATCGGTCATTAGATCGAAATGGGCGACGTATTCAAGCCCGATAAAAAGGTCACACTGGCGTGTCATGGGTTCGTATTTGATCTGGTAGGTCTGTGAGGAAAAAAGGAGTTGAGTGAGAAGGGCGAAAAGAACCCACGGTTTTGCCACCGTCATATTTGATATCTTTTATGAACGTTGGTAAGAATATCCCATATAAAACAGGAGGAAACAAAACCGGGGCACTCCCTTTTCCGAAGCAAATCCCGTTCCTATTTCAGGTCGATCAGCCAGTCTCCGCGGCTTTTTGAGATCGTAAACTCTCTTTTCTCTTTTAGATAGATAACGACCCGGTTATAGTTGTCATGCGTTGCCGTTGCAATATGGGAGACCGACGGCGCATTGATCTCCTTCATCATCGGCTCAAGGTAACGGATATCCTTAAAATCGATGACGATCCGGTCCGGCGAGGCGAGGGAGAAATATTTGATAATGGGATCTTTCATCTTCAGGCGGATCGCATGCTCCTCGATCCCGATCCTAAGCACCCCGATCTGCTCTTCGTAGGGTTCAAAAGGGGCCGCTTCGACCACCGGCTCCTCCTGAGGTTCCGTGGCATTTACATCTTCTGTTACCGCGAGCTCCTCTTCCGCCGGTGCCGTTATATTGGCATCTTCGGGCACGATCTCCGGCTCGGCCGCCTCCGGTTCCGTTGCGTTATTCTCGGCCGTCATCTCCGTTTCCACGTCTTCGATGATCTCCGGTTCGGCCGCCACCGGTTCGGGCTCCGGCTCCGGCTCGGCCATCTCGATGGGCTCCTCCTTCGCATCCACTACCTCATCGACGACACTGGGGATATTAAGCGGGGCCTCCTCCATCGCTTTGACCTCGGCCTCGACCTCGTTAACCGGCTCCTCCTGGACCATATCATCTGCGATCGGTTCCGGCCCGCAGGCGGTAAAGAGCGTAATCAGCAGTGTGAAAAAAAACAGCTTATATATTGTTGGCATCCATTAACCCTTATCTACCCCCATCCGCATACCGGGGGTGCTATCACTATCCGAGAGTTTAAATGGGTTCATTATTTCATATTTTCTCTAAAAGCCCTATTGTATCGGGGGCAACCCGCCGGCATCGCTCTCCACGGGGAGACGGATACCGAAACATGCCCCCTTTTGCCCATTGACCACATCGATCGTGCCGTGCATATGCTCCTCGACGATATTCTTGGCCATATAGAGCCCCAGGCCCGTCCCGTTCTCTTTTTTGGTCGTAAAATAGTTGTCGAAGATCTTGTCGATTATGGCATCGGGGATCCCTCCGGCACTGTCTTCCACGGTGATCAGTACCGTTCCCGTCTCGGTCATGCCGGTCCGGATGATCACCTCCCCTTTGTTCTCTTTCTCACAGATGGCGTCCATGGCATTGTTCAGAAGGATCAGCAGCACCTGTTTGAATTCATTCTCCATACCGGTGACATACAGGGGTTGCTCGGCAAGCTCCAGGGTCGTCAGGATATTCTCCCGCAGATGTTTGTCCCCGAGCAGTTTGATCGTATTGCGGATCGTTGCATTGACATCAAAGGTCATCACCTCGGTGGAGGGTTTTAGGTAGTTTTGGAAATCGTTGATGGTCTGGGACATGTAGTTGATCTGGTTCATACAGAAGTAGATCGTATCGCTGATATCCTCTCTGGTCGTATCGGGGTTGTCGAACATCTCGGCAAAATCCTGGACCACCAGCGAGATCAGGTTAAGGGGCTGGCGCCACTGGTGGGCGATAGCCGCCACCATCTCCCCCATGGCCGCCATCTTGGACTGCTGGATCAGGAGGTTCTCCTGCTGGCGCTGCGTCTCCACCGCCTCGCTCACCTTCTTGGCCATGTTCTTATAGACATCGCTCAGTTCCGCTTCGAGGAGTTTCTGGTCGGTGATATCGTACATATTGAGCATTCCGGCATAGCCGCCCTCGTGACGGACCGTCTTGGCGAAACTCCGCACCCACTTGAGCTTGCCTTTTTTGGTGATGATCTTCAGATCGTGGTAAAAACCAGCCGTATCGGCTCCGGCCAGGCGTCTCGATACATTCTCCTTGATCGTCTCCCGGAAAGAGGGATGGAAGATATCCCAGATCTTGATCTTTGCCAGCTCCGCGCGGCTGTAGCCCGTGATCTTTTCGAATGCACTGTTGACATAGAGGATATCGTCCCGGTAGAGTGCCATCGCACTAAGCGAACTCTCCACCATGACACGTGCAAGGTCGTTCTCCAGTTTCATGGACGACTCCATCTTCCTGCTCCTTCTTGAGTGTTGTCCAATTATAACGCCCTATTCTAAGTTTTCATGCCTAAAAATTGGCCATTGCACCCCGTGGATTGCCCGTTTTTTTCTGCTACCATTAGCCGAAAAGAGTAAACGTGATACCGCCGGTGGCATCGGCGGGATAAGGGGTAAGATGAAAGAGTTGTCGTTGTTGTACGTAGAGGATGAGCCGCTTATCAGGGAGCGGATCGTCTTCAAACTCGCATCCCGGTTCCGACAGGTCCACCAGGCTTCGAACGGGGAAGAGGGACTGGCCCTTTACGAGGAAAAACAACCCGATATTATTGTCACCGATGCCATGATGCCGGGGATGAACGGGATCGAAATGATCCAGCAGATCCGGGCAAAGGACAAGGATGTCAAGATCGTCCTGGTCACCGCCCTGGGGGACATCAACCAGCTCAGCAGTGCCATCAATGCCGGGATCGACGGCTATGTGATGAAACCCCTGGAGTACGGCCACTTCCTGGGGGTCCTGGAAAAACTCCAAAAAGAGTTGCACACCCAAAAACAGCTGATGGTCAAAAACTCCCTGCTGCTGCAGTACAAACACGTCGTCGACTCCAGCAATATCGTCTCCAAGACCGATCCCAAAGGGCTGATCACCTACGTCAACGACCGCTTCTGCCAGATCTCGGGCTACAGCCGTGCCGAGCTGGTGGGAAAACCCCACAATATCGTCCGTCACCCCGAGATGCCGCCGGAGGTTTTCCGGGAACTCTGGTCAACGATCTCCTCGGGAAAGGTGTGGGAAGGGATCGTCAAGAACAGGACCAAAGACGGGCGGAGTTATATCGTCGACGCGACGATCATGCCGATCACCGACCTCGACGGTAATGTGATCGAGTACGTGGGGATCCGCCACGACGTCACCGAACTGGAGCAGTACCGGGAGATCCTCGAAAAGCAGCTTGACGACCGCGAACATACCCTCGAAGAGAAGATCAACATGCTGGGCGAATACGAAAAGGGGATCGATGCCAGTACCTCCTTCAGCCGGACCGATACCAAAGGAAAGATCATCTACGTCAACGATGCCTTCTGCAACCGGACGGGCTATCCCAAAGAGGAGCTGCTGGGCCAGAAACACAGCATTATCCGCCACCCCGACATGCCCGATGCGACCTTCAAGGAGCTATGGGAGACGATCACCGAAAAGTCGATTTGGAAAGGGATCATCAAAAACCGCCGCAAGGACGGCCAGGCCGTCTACACCGATACGACCATCGTCCCGATCCTGGATACCGACGGCGAGATCGCCGAGTATATGAGCATCCGCCACGACGTGACCAAGATCGTGGAGCTGGGGCACGAGATCGAACAGACCCAGAAAGATATCATCCTCACCCTGGGGGCTGTGGGGGAGTCCCGCTCCAAAGAGACGGGGATGCATGTCAAGCGCGTAGCCGAATACTCCCGTCTTTTTGCCCTCAAACTGGGACTTCCCGGTGACGAAGCGGAACTACTCAAGACCGCCTCCCCGATGCACGACATCGGCAAAGTGGCCATCTCCGACGCGATCCTTAACAAACCGGGGAAACTGACCCCCGAAGAGTATGACGATATGAAACGCCACACTCTCATCGGTCACGAGATGCTTAAAAACTCCGACCGAACCCTTCTGAAGACAGCCGCCACCATCGCCCTGGAGCATCATGAGAAATGGGACGGCAGCGGCTATCCCCACGGGAAGAAGGGGGAGGATATCCATATCTACGGCCGGATCACCGCCATCGCCGACGTCTTCGATGCCCTGGGAAGCGACCGTGTCTATAAAAAAGCGTGGGAGATGGAGCGTATCCTGGAGCTTTTCAAATCGGAACGGGGACGCCACTTCGACCCGACGCTGGTGGATATCTTTTTTGAGAACCTGGACGAATTTCTTGCGATCAAAGAGAGCTACTGCGAGTTTTAAAACCGCCACCCCATCAATACGATAAAACGCCCCTCGCTCTGGCGGTCGTTGGTCAGGCGCCTCAGCTCTTCCCGGGTCTGTGCATTCTCCCCGGCTGCCATACTGGTCTCTTCCGAGAGGACCCATTCGCTGGAGAAAGAGTAGCCCGCAGTCAGGGAGAAGGCGATGTCAAAGTGGTACTGGTATCCGCCGATCAGTTCGTTCCGCCACACTTGCGTCTCCGACTTTGATCCCAGGAAAGTGTGCAGCTCCTTGGTCTTATGCCCGCCGAAGCCGCCGATAAACCAGGAGCTTTCATAGGCACTGGCACTAAACCACGCCGCCCCCAGGAATATCCCTTCGGACTGTTCGAAGACCCGTTCGCTTTCATTGGTAAACTGATCGCAGGTCTGGGTATGGAAGCCCACGGCGATGTTTTTCCCGGACGTCACGGCGTGATCCGCCTCCACGTAGACGCAGTTTTCACTGCTGCCCACCCGCAGGTTCAAAAAGGCATCCCGTCCCTCCCGCTGATACTCCGATGCCGACAAAAAAACCCCCGCTACAGCCAGCAGGATAAAAATCCTAGTAATGATATCCGACTCCTATCGCCAGGGAGTAGATCTCCTCAGGCCCCAGAAAATCCGGATTGTTGTAGTAGCTGATGAAATAGGTATCGATCGTCCCGATCTCCAGGTAGAGGCTGAAGGCCCGTTTCCTGTCGTTCCGGTCCCTGAACTCCCGCCGGTACTCCGCTCCCGCGTAGGCGAGAAGGTGCAGGCCGGTCACATGGTAGTAGTTGGAGGGGACCTCCTCTCTGGAGTTGGCGCTGTAGCGCTGTTTGACCATATCCATGATCCCCAGACCGATATAGGGGGTCACCGTGCTCTTCTCGAGGTGGAAACTGTAGGGGCGGTAGTTGTTTTTCAGGGTGAGGGTGTGGATATGGACTCCGGCCACCTCCTTGGGGACATAGCCGTAAAAGAGTCCGCTCTGCAAGCGCCCGTCAAAAAAGTGCTGCCCCACCCCCAGGGCCGCCCGCCCGATAAATCCGGCATGCTGGAGCGTGACATGGTCCCCCAGGGGGGAAGCGGGTTTGGGCTCAGCCAGCAGCGCAAGGCTGCACAGGCCCGCCGCCAGTATCGGCCTAAACATAGACTCGCTCCACGCTTACACCGGCAGCCGTCACATCCAGGGTGACGTAGACATGTTTGTTGGCACTGCCGACGGTGACGTAGGGGATACCGTCGCGGTAGGTCGTCGACAGGTTGTGCTTATGACCGTTAAGGACGCACGAGACATTGTAGGTCTGCATGAGGGTGTGAAAGCGTGCCTGCTGCGCCGGGGAGAAACGGTCGCTGTCAAAGGGGGGGACGTGGGTGGCCACGATCTTCACCTCTCCCAGGGGCTTTGCGGACAGCTCCGCCTCCAGCCACCCGAAATCGGGGACGTCCGGCCCGAACTCCCAGTTGTTGTTGTTAAAACAGATCACATGGGCCCGGTTGTATTCGAAACTGAAGTCGTAGTAGCCGTACATCTCCCGGTAGATCCCCCGCCCGTTGGCAAGGGCATCATGGTTTCCGATAACGGTGACATAGGGGCGGTCCGCCTTTTTGATGATATCGTCCCCCCACTCGAACTCCCGCAGCAAACCCGAGTCGGTCACATCCCCGCAGTGGATCAGAAAGTCGCACCCGCTGTTTTCACGGATATCCCGGATCGTCTTTAAAAAATCGTCATAATAGGTGTGGGTGTCGGAAACAACGGCGATCGTAAAGGGTTCGGCGGTCGGCTGGGAGACGGCGTTCAGGCGGGCGATATTGGCCGGGTTGAGGTTCGTCCGGGAAGGATTGGCACTGTAGGGACTCTCCTCAAAACGGCACCCGCCGAAACCGAACAGTGCAACCAGTCCGAGAAAATCGCGTCGCCGCATACCACGCCCTTTTGTAAAACCTTTCCAGCAGTTATACTTCAGGTGCGCTCAAAAAGGGCTGATGGAGAAAGCTAGAATAGTGATTAATTTTTAATCAAAATTATGCCCTATATTTAGGGGAAAGAGGATAGAATAGAGACTGACTTCCACGTTAAGTCAAATCAAGCATACACTATATTCCCTCTAGCAGCACTATTCCCCCGTGCTGCTTTTTACTGTTTCCAGTGCTTTTTCCACCTTCTTCCTGAATTCCGGTTTGAGTTTGAACTCCAGTACGCGCGTGTAGTATTCGGCCGCTTTTTCACGCTCCCCTTTTTCCATATAGATCTTTCCAAGCCAGTAGTAGCTGAGGGCATAGGTAAGGGGCTTGACGTCCGCATCGCTTCCTTCGGCGGCGATCACCGCCTCGAACTCACCGATCGCATGGTCGAGTTTTTGGATCACATAATAGGTCACACCCAGTTCATAGTGGGATTTGAGGTGTGCTTTATCGAAGGTGAGCACGGTTTTAAAGGATCGGATCGCCTGGTCGTAGGCCTGGAGGCGGAACTGCGATTTACCCAGGTAGTAGTAAAAGACCGGATTCTCCCCGTCCAGCTCCACCAGTTCGCCGAAGATCGCCGCGGCCTTTTTAAACTTCCCGGCCTCGAAGGCGGCCAGCCCTTCGCGGATCAGCTTCTCATAGCGGTAGTTCTTCGGCTCGCTCGGGACCTTGCCCGGCAGGATGATCGTACTCTCCCCTTCGTCCAGTTCTACCCGTTTGCCGTTGGCCTCCAGCCAGATCGCCCCCTTGGTACAGGTGATCACCTCTTTCTGGCGGCTGACAAAGCCGTCGATCTCGGTTCCCCGTATTCCCATCGTCGCTGTGCGCGTCTTGAGGCGGAACTGTTCGCGGGCGATCTTTCCGATCTGCCCGGTCACCACTTTAAAAAGCCCCTTGGTAAAGGCGAGTTCGCTCTTGTTCCCCTTGGCCCCGTAGAGGTAGGCGTTGATGGAGAAACGGCTCTCCTTCCCCAGGGTCACCACCGTATCGTCCGTAAAGCGGATGCGGGCCATGGCGTGGTCGAAGGTGTTGACCGTATCCCCCGCCTCCAGCTTCATCCCTTCACGGGCTCCGATCACCCGGCTGTCGCGGATGACGTTGACGCTGTTTTTAAGGGTGACGATCTCACCGACGGAGGCAAAAAGTACCGATGTCGCAAAAAAAAGAAGGAAAAGGGGTCTCATATCTAACCTTTGGCTGATTATAATGGTTCCATGCGTGAAATCATTATAGCTTTTTTTATTCTCTATGCCAACGCCGCTTTGGCAAAAGATCCCATGATCCGGGTCGGGACCCTTGAGAAGACGACGGGCCCCTACCCCGCACTGATCCGGAACGACCGTACGGCGGCCGTCGGGCCCGCCGCGGAACGCCGCCCCATTTTTGCCCACGATACCCTCATCACCGGCCCGCAAGGCGGCGCCCAAATCCGCATGGGAGACGATACGGCGATCACCCTGGGGGCGGAGGCCTCCCTCACCCTCAACAGCCGCTGGCAGGTGGTCCATAACGGAGGGCGTACCGCCTACCGCCTGAAGCGCCGTCACCCGGGCTCCAAACTGGAGATCATCACCCCCTTTGCCTCGGTTTTCAGCGCCCGCGGGCAGCTCGATATCGAGACGGGACAAAAGAACCGTATCCATGTTACGCAAGGAAATGTCCATATTCGCAATTTTTGGGGTACATATAATTATTACAGTTCCGATATTACCTGTAATGAGTCGTTTATCACCACTACCAATATGATCAATCTAAAGGGCGGGGAGACGGTCAGCTTCTTCCCGCCCTACGCCATTAAGACGTGCGGCGAAGTGGGTGAGGCACTGGTCAACGATGCGAGAAGCATCATCGTGTTTTATACGCCTCATGATACCGGCGCCGTCTGTCATGCCGAGACACCCGGCATCGACAGGGAGTCGGATATCACCCGGATCGGGAAAGAGCCGTGGGGATGTTATCTGCATATGGAGAACCAACACCCACCGTGCCGGAAACTGGCACAGAAAAACGTACTCTTTTCGCTTTTGAAAAAAAAGCCCGCGGGTGCACGGATTGAACTGCGACCATTAAATCCGGAAAAGGAATCGTACGTCCAGTTTCGCTGCCGATAGCGAACGTACGGCATTGATTATCGATGAAAAAAACTCTTATATTGTTATTGGCGGCGACCTATGCCGCACTCTCGCTTCAGGCTGAATCCCCGCCCGAAGCCGAAGCGTTTAACGGCTGGAGCAACGCTACGCTCCCCCCCGCCAAAGTCAAAGCCCTCTACCTCTCCTTCTGGGGAGCGGGGAGTTCCAAGGTGACCAACCGGGTCCTTAAGCTCAACAAAGAGACTGAGATCAACGCCGTCGTCGTGGATATCAAAAACGAATACGGGCAGATCGCCTACGAAGGAAACGTCCCTTCCGCTAAAGCGATAGGTGCTTACAAACGGGCGACCATCGACGACATCCGCTCCTTTATCGCCGACCTGAAGAGCCAGGGGCTTTACGTCATCGGCCGGATGGTAGTCTTTAAAGATCACCTCTTTGCCACCCGCCACCCCAACCTCGCGATCCAGAACAGCATGGGCGAGGTGTGGATCAACAACGAAAAACTGGCGTGGGGCAACCCCGCCTCCAGTATCGTCAGGGACTATAACGTCCAGATCGCCGCCGAAGCGGCCATGATGGGGTTTGACGAGATCAACTTCGACTATATCCGCTTCCCCGCTTCCAAAACGATCCGTATCGGGAAAGCCAATACCCAATACAACCGTGTCAATTCAATCAGCAGTTTTCTCAAGGCAGCCAAAGAGGCCCTCGATCCGATGGGGGTGAGGATATCGGTGGATACCTACGGCTATGTCTGCTGGAATAAGAACGATACCGGGATCGGCCAGAAACTCGAAGAGCTGGAGAAGTATGCCGACTACATCTGCCCCATGCTCTATCCGTCGGGCTTTCATCTGGGCATCCCCGAGTATAAAGATCCCATGGCCAATATCTACGAGATCATCTTCTATACGCTGGAAAAGGCCCACGACCGTACCGGGATCGACCGCAGCCGCTTCCGCCCCTGGCTCCAGGCGTTCCGGGACTACAGTTTTGACAAGCGTCCCTTCCGTGCCGCCGAGATACGCGACCAGATCAGCGCATCCGAGGATTTCGGCTCCGGCGGGTGGCTGCTCTGGCACCCCGCGAGCTACTTCGTAGCCGACGGCCTGCTGCCGGCCGAAGAGGAGACCCGGGTCGTACTTAACAACAAACAGGTGGAGCTGGAACCGGGCAGCGACGAGGACGAAGTGATCCTTCAGCTCAAGCCCGTCAAAAAGTTCTGACGGCTGTACGATTCAGACATTTCGTACTATAATCGCGTCAAAAAAGAGCGAGTGGACCATGAGCAAAAAAGCCGTTATCCTGCTGAACATGGGCGGGGCGTCCAACCCGGACGAGATCAAGATCTTTTTGACCAATATGTTTAACGACCGAAACATCCTGAACATCCCAAACCCTATCCGAAAACTGGTCGCGTTTCTGATCACCCGTTCCCGGCTGAACGCGGCCAAAGAGAACTACGCCCGGATCGGCGGCGGTTCACCCATCGTCGGGCATACAAAACGGTTGGTAGCCAAGCTGCAGGCGGTACTGCCCGAGTGTGATGTCCGCTTTATCATGCGCTACACCCCGCCGCGGGCACGCGAAGAGCTGCGGCAGCTGCAGGAAAAGGGAGTCGACGAGCTCTTCTTGATCCCCCTCTACCCCCAGTACTCTACCACTACGACCCGCTCCTCCCTCGAGGAGATCGAGACCGAACTGGCGCATCTGGCATACACCCCCGCCCTTCATACTATCGAGCGCTTTTACGACAACCCCCTCTATACGGATACCCTGGTAGAGAAGATCGTCGAAGGGCTGGCGGGAGAGCGTGCGGAGGATTACGACCTGGTCTTCTCCGCCCACTCCCTGCCCCAGAAGGTCATAGACCGCGGCGATCCGTACGAACGCGAGGTAAACGACCATGCGGCGATCCTGCTGGAAGCCCTTGAAGCCGCAGGGATCCGTTTTAAAAACGCCCACATCGCATACCAGTCCAAACTGGGACCTGTCAAATGGCTGGAACCGTCACTGGAATCGGTGCTGGAGTCGATGGAGAACAAAAGGGTGCTGATCGTTCCGCTCTCGTTTACGATCGACAACTCGGAGACCGATTTTGAACTGGGGATCGAGTACCGGGAGTTTGCCGAAAAGCACGGTTTTGAGCGATACCGGGTCTGCGGCTGTCCCAACGACAGCGACCGCTTCGTCGAGACGCTGAACGCCATCTACCGGAGCATGCCCTCAGCAGGCTGATCAACTGTATTCGATGATCGAGGAGGGGATCTCTTTGCCCCGGTAATCAAGTTCGCCGCCCATATTGGGTTCGAGATCTTCCAAAACTGCACTCTGTTCGACCTGCGCCGCGATCTGCTTCAGCTCCGCATCCTTGGAGTAGAGCTCGATATATTTCTTAAAGGTCACGGCCCAGTTGACCTCATCCCCGTCTTTGTTATCCACCATCTCGTTAAGGAATGAGATCTTCATCACCTGGGCCGCTTTGTCCAGGCGGTAGGGGATGTCGAAATAGAAGTTGAGCATAGAGTAGACCTCCATGCTGTTGCCTTTGAAGGCCTGCTTCATCGCTTCACGCACCATCTTCTTAAACGCCTCGTCCACAACAGTAAACTCCTTGAGGTAGGAGAATGCGTCGTACTGGCCCAGTACTTCGTAGACCGTACGCAGGTCGTCTGCTTTGATGGCGGCAATAAATTTGAGCCGGACCGTCACCTCCTGCATGATCTCTTTCAATTGGGCTTCGATCGGGGTAAAGTGCAGGCTGCCTTTTGCCAGTTTCACCACTTCGGCATACTGTTCGTTGCGCAGCAGTTCATTGATCTTCTCCAGAACGCGCAGCGACAGGGCTTCGAGCTTCTTGTACATCGGCGTGTCTTTAAGGAAGGGGCGCATCTTGACCAGGCGGTAGTACTCCTTGAAGTCCTTCACCGCCACAGCGTTTTCCGCCTCGATGTAGACCGGGGCGTTATCCAGGATATCCTTGGCGGTCTTCCGCTTGGCCGGGATCCCCATAAAAGGTCTGAGCAGCGCCTGGCACTTCCCGCTGTTGCTTTCGGGATCGCTTTGGAGCAGGGTCTTGATCGCCGTGACGATCTTGGCCCACTGCGCTTCCATCTGGTCGTAGATCGGGTAGTTTTTAAGCAGCGGTTCTTTATCCGCCAGTTCATACGCCAGGGTGTAATCCTTGCGGTCGAACGCCTCTTTGAACTCCATCACGTACTCCAGGTCGGCCATCAGGGTGTGGAACGCCTCTTTTTTGCTGATGTCGAAAAGAAACGGCGAAGCGATCTTACTGGCGAGCATCAGGTCGTCGTTAAGCAGCGCTTTTTTGACCGCTTCAATGGCATCTTCCCACGCCTTGTCGAACATGGCGATCACCGGGTGGAGATAGAGCATGCTGTTTTGGTTCAGCTCCTCTCTGGCTTTTTCATAATCCTGCTGGAGGATATAGTTCTTGATCGCCTCCTCCCCTTTGTTCAGGTCGTAGATCTCTGTCAGCCCGTCGACAAAGGAGACGTAGAGATACTCCTCGTCCAGGTAGAGATTGGAGATCCCGATCTCCCGGACCCGTATTTTGAACCGTTCGTGATTATGCTTCAGGTCGATGGCATGGAGATAGCCGTCACGCGTTCCGACGATAGCGTGGCGTTTGTCCTTACTGTAGGTCATGGCGATGGGCCACTCCTGGAAATACTCCCGTACGCTGATACTGGTCTCATTTTTGATATCGAAGACGATCCCTTTGCCGTCGCGGCAGGCGGCAAAAAGAAAGGCGTCATCTTCGGAGAAGAGGACGTTTTGGGCCACTTCGTCGGTTTTAAATCGGACCACTTCGATATTTTTGTCGATATCGTAGACACTGATGGTCCGGTCAAAACAGGCGGTCGCCACGAGGTTCTTCTCATGACCGACGCTGATGGCGGCGATATAGTCGGGTTTTTGGGGAAGGGAGCCGATCATATTGACCCCTTCCAGGTCATAGATATAGACTTTCCCGTCCTGGGCGCCGGAGAGGAAGAAGCGGCGGTGGCGGCAGATATGGCTTGACTCCACTTCCGCGGCATGCCACTTGGAGATCCCGATGTTTTTCAGCCCGTCCTTTACATCCAGCAAAAAGACAGCATGTTTGCCCGCCAGGGTGATGGCGAGATAGTGTCCCGCGGCGGAAAAGCCACGGTAAAAGTTGTGGTGGGGTTTGTTTTTGGCGTTGATCCGTTTGGCTTCGGTCACGGAGAAGTTTTTCTTATCCAGCCGGTAGAAGATGTAGGAGCTGTCAATCATATAGAGCTCTCCGTCGTACGAGGACATACAAAGGGGCGTACCCGTCGACTTGAGAACCTTCTGCTGTTTGATTAACATCCCTGACCTTACACGATAATATTACTTAATATATCGAATTTTTTTTTATATCTAATTTATTTCTGCTTCACTTTCGTATCAAAATCGACCCGAATCCCATAATTCTCATCCAAAGTAACAAAAAAATCATCCTCTTTACCGTTTTTGCGTTTTAGCGTGACCACATCCTCCCCTTTTGACAGAAGTCGTTTGGCAGCGGTCTTGGTGATCTTTTTGCCACCCAGGCGGACCAGGGCGTCTTTCCATATCTTAAACCCGCACCCTTCGCGCCAGCGCGAACAGCCGTAGGCTTTGGGCGACTCGATCACTTCCGCCTCGCACAGGGGGCAGCGGCCCAGGGTCTCGGCCTTGAGGCCGGCGTCAAAATCGATCTTGACCCGCCACTTCTCACCGTTCTTCTCCAGGGAAGCCGCCGCCTCGAAGACCCGGCCGTCCTGCTTTTTGAGCTTCATCGTCGTCGGCTTGTTCTTGAGCAGCTTTTTGATCTCACTCTCGCTTATCTTTTTATGGCCAAGCATCGCCAGGCCGTCGTACCATACCACGAAACGGCAGCCCGATTTTCTCCCGATACAGTAGTAGTTCTGGGGGCCTGCCACCACCTCTTTGGCGCACTCGGGGCATTTGCCCACGATCTTTGCATTCGGCGGTATGGCCGCTGCCCCTTCGCGCTCGCTCAGCACCCCCTTTGCAATTTCCCCCTCATGGGCTTTGGCGTGACGGATCAGCTCCTTCGTATCGGCCAGACTCTTCTCCAAAAAGGCCTCGATACCGTCCGCAGACTCTCCCCGTTCGATCTGCTGCAGCTCATACTCGTGCAGCGCCGTATAGGCAAAATCGGTGATAGCCTGCTCCCCCAGGAGCCGGATCAGCTCCCGACCCCTGGGCTGGGGGATGATGATGTTGTTCTCGATCGCCACGTAGCCCCTGGCCTCAAGCAGCGGTACGAACTTGTCCCGCGTTGCGCCCGTTCCGATCCCTTCGGCCCGGCGCAGCACCTCGGCCATCTCCTTGGAGACCGTCCCTTTGACATAGCGGTGGGCGTTGGTCATGGCGTTGATGATGTCACCCTGGGTAAAACGCGAAGGGGGAGACGTCGTAAAGGCTTTTATCCCCACATCAAGATGCAGGCTCTCCCCCTCTTCCAGCGCCAGTACGGCATTTTTTACCTCCCCGGACTCGAAGGCTTTCCACCCCAGTTCCCGGTGGGCGGACGCGCGGGCGACAAACCGGCACGTTCCGCATGCCAGCTCCGCTTCGCTCTCGTCGATCACGGCCGGCGGCAGGAAGGCCATGATAAAACGGCGTGCTATGGTCTCAAAAAGCTGCTTCTCCTCCCGGCTCAGTGCGTCAAAACGGCACGACGTGTCGGCCAGGTCCGATGGGATGATAGCGTGGTGATCGGTCAGCTTCTTTTCGTTAAAGATCCGGGTCCCGGTCTCAGCCACGGGCAGCATCGCCTCCGCGGCCGCTTCGAGACCGAAAAGCGGTGCTGCGGCTCCGGCACGCGCCGCGATAAGGCGGTCCTCTTTCTGGGCGTTGCCCAGGTAGGCGCTGTCGGTCCGGGGGTAGGTGGTGAAGCGCTTTTCATATAGGCCCTGGGCCAGTTCGAGGGTCGCTTCCGGTGCCCAGCCGAAAGCTTTGTTGCAGTACTGCTGCAACAGCGGCATGGAGAAAAGTTTGGGCGGATACTCCCGTTTGCTCTTCTTCTCCAGTTTTGTCACGGTAAATGCCTTTTTGCTGCAGTCGGCAACGGCTCTCTCTGCATCCGCTTCGTCCCAGAAGGCGAACCGGTCACCGTCATCATGCTCCGGGGCGATCATCTTCGCCTCGATCCCCTCCCCCGCTGCGGTCACGTTCCAAAAGGGCCGGGGAGTGAACTGCTCGATCTCCTCCTCACGTCGAACGATCAGTGCCAGCACCGGCGTCTGGACCCGGCCGATGGAGAGAGGCTTGCCCCCCTTGGCGTAGAGTGCGGTATAGGCACGGGTGGCGTTAAAGCCGACCAGCCAGTCCGAACGCTCCCTGGCAAGATAGGCGGCGTACAGGGAGTCAAAGAGAGTCCCTTCCTTCAGCTCCGCCAGCTCCTGTAAGATCACCGCCTTGCTCAGGACGTCCGATGTCCAGAAGCGGTAGACCGGTTTGCGCCTTCCCGCTTTTTCAAAAGCGATCTCGTAGAGGTCCCTCTGGATCCCCTCCCCTTCGCGCCCGGCATCCCCGGCATTGATGAGGGTGGTTACCTCCGCTTTGTTGATCAGGGAGATGATCAGCTCTGTCTGCTCACGTTTCTCGTCGATAAGCACCTTCTCAAAACTCTCGGGCTGCAGCAGCTTCGCCTCCCACCGTTTCCACTCCGGACGGTACTCGTCGGGGTTTTTCAACCGGGTCATATGGCCGTAGAAGTTGGCGATTAGGTACTTTGGATGCTCGTAGTAGCCCGCCCCCTCGCCGACTTTGACGTAGCGTGCTCCCAGCGCCTTGGCAAACTCCTTGGCGACACTCGGTTTTTCGGTTGTGATCAGCTGTTTCAGTTGTCTCTCTTTTCGGACATCATATAGATAAAGCGTTTGAGCAGGTCGGCATCCAGTTCGCCCTCCATGTCGTGTTTCATGATCTTGAGCGCTTCGAAGGTCGAAAGGGCGGGCTTATAGGAGCGGCGGGTCGTCAGGGCGTTAAAGATATCGGCAATGGCGATGATACGGGCGAACTTGCTGATATCCTCGTTCTTCAGTCCGTGGGGGTATCCCGTGGCATTGAGTTTTTCATGGTGGTCGCGTACCCCTGAAAGGATGGCGGGGTTTTTGACCCCGTGTTCCATCAACAGCTGGTAACCGTATACGGGGTGCAGCTTCATCTGGTCGAACTCTTCGGCACTCAGGCGCCCCGGTTTGTTGACGATGCCGATATCCACCTGGCTTTTGCCGATGTCGTGCAGGATCGCCGCCTCACCCAGGAGGTTAAGCGTCGTGGGGAAGAGATCGAGTTCGCGTCCGATCCCCAGGGCATAGACCGAAACGTCCACCGAATGGGTGTAGGTGTAGTAGTCGTACGACGAGACCGCGATCAGTGAATCGATGGTCGTATTGTCCGAAAGGATGCTGTCGAGCATCGGGCGGATGATGCCCCGGGTCCGCTGGATGGAACCGGACGTGATCGGACTGGAGAAGAGCGCTTCGGCGATATCGGTGGCGGTGGAGTAGATCACCTCCGACTTCTGCTCTTGTGTCACCCCCGTGTCGTAGATGATCGTATCGAGGTTGTTCTCCACGTACTCATAGAGGCTGTTTTTCTGCTCATAGGGGGTGTAGATCGTATCGATTTTGTTTTCGGTAAGCTTGTCGATCAGTTTGTCGGTCACGGTCGTCGACTTCTGGGCTACTTTTTTAAACCCGTCAAAGGCCTTGACGAAGATGTCGAACATCACCGTCGAGTTACTGCGCAGAACCCGCAGGGGCAGCCCTTCATATTCGGGAGTGTCGTGGATATCCTTACGGATCTCGTCGATATGGCGGGACTCCAGGCTCCCCTCCGTGACTTTGACATCCGCCTCGCTGATTCTGATTTTACGTCTCATAATATATTCTCAATACAAACTAGGGTCATTTTTAATCTTAATATGATTATACTACCAAATTGTTATATAGTTTTAAAAAAAGTGTGGTACGATTACAAAGTCAACACAAAGTGACTAAAATGTGGCTTAATTTTTAAACTATCGCTAAATTCTTATCCCTTTCCCACCCCCTTTTAGGTATCATCCGCAAAAAATTTCCAAGCATTACATTTCCACACGAGCGAGTTGATATAGAATGAGATTTATGGTGGCCTTATCCTTTATTACCAGTACACTGTTCGCACTAAGCCAGAAGCAGATCGATACCATCCAGGCGATCCGTGACGTGGCGCGAACGATACCCGACAAAAACGGCGAGACCTATGAAAACACCCTCAGTGCGATCTGCCTGACCGAAAGTTCGGCAGGGCGGGATATGATCGGGGATTTCAAAAAAGGGACCTCCGTGACCAAAGCCTCCCTGGGGGCGATGCAGATCCAGGCGAGCACGGCACGTTTTATGGCACGGACCTATAAAGAGCTGGCATGGGTCAATGACCTAAGTGATTTTAAGATCGTCAACAAACTGATCAGCGATATCAAATTCTCCGCGACCATCGCAGCCTACTATATGAAATGGCTTAACGACTACCGCAAGACCTACTACAGCGCCGTCAGCGGCTACAACGGCGGTCTCAGCAACTGGAAATACTACAAACGGGTCAAAAAGAACCTCCGCTACGTCCAAAAGCTTGTCAAACAGGGAGTCCTGAAGTAATGGCACAGGGTTCCGCCAACCGCTTTGACAACGCGGCAAAAGAGTGGGACCACAAACCGACCCGCCTGATCCTGGCGGAAAACGTCGCCAAGGCGATCACGACACACCTTCCCCTCTCCCCTTCCATGGAGCTGCTCGATTTCGGCGCCGGTACCGGGCTTGTGAGCCTGGAGATCCTTCCCCGTGTCCATAGCATCACCGCCGTCGATACCTCATCCAAAATGCTCGAAGTCCTTGACTCCAAAGAAGCCGAAGGGATCACGACACGCTGCATGGACCTCCTCACCGAGGAGATAGAGCAGCGCTTTGACGCCGTCATCAGCTCCATGGTGATGCACCACGTCCCCGACACCAGACGCCTCTTCGAGCGGATTCACACGCTGCTAAAAGAGGGGGGCCGCATCGCCTTTGCCGATCTCTATAAGGAGGACGGCTCCTTTCACGACGACAATACCGGGGTTCACCACTTCGGTTTCGAACCCGAAGCGCTGCATATCCTGCTGGAGGCAGCCGGTTTTACCGACATCGCCTTCCATACCGCCCACGTCTTCAAAAAAGAGCGGGAGTACCCCGTCTTTTTGATGACGGCCCAAAAAGCCTAGCCCAGAAGCTCCACTACCTTTTCCGGCGGTCTCCCGATCACCGCTTTGCCGTCTGCAATGACCACGGGGCGCTCGATCAGCCTGGGGTGTCTTACCATCGCGTCGATAATCGCATCATCTTCCAGGCTCATATCATCCAAACCCAGCTCCTTGTATTCGGTCTCCTTGGTACGCAAAAGCTCCCTTGGTCCGATGCCCAGCATCTTCAGCGTCGCCTTGAGCGCAGCCGCGTCGGGGGTTGCCTCCAGGTAGTTGACGATCTCGGGGCTCTCCCCCCGCTCTTCGATCAGTTTCAGCGCTTCCCGTGATTTGGAACAGCGCGGGTTGTGCCATATGGTGATCCGGCTCATTTGACTCCTATACAATTTTTTTATAAACAAAATCATAGTAGATTGTTGCCTAAAGAACGACACGAAAGCCTGTCAAGGAGGCAATATGGGAACAGTGTATGATATCGCCATCATCGGTGCGGGACCGGCGGGGATCGCCGCGGCGGTGGAATCGGTCATCGGCGGGATGAAGGAGGTGATCCTCTTTGAGAAGGGGGACAACCACTCCATGACGATCCGGAAATACTATAAGGACAACAAGCGTGTCGATAAAGACTGGAAAGGGCAGAAGGTCGATCTCCACGGCAATATCGACTTTACCGACGGGACCAAAGAGAGCACCCTCGACCTCTTCGACAAGATGCTCGACGACCACCAGGTCAACGCCCTCTTTAACACCGAGATCGACTCGGTCGTCAAAGAGACCCACTTCCTGGTCAAGACGACGGACGGCGAGCTCTACGAAGCGCGCAACGTCATCGTCGCTATCGGCAGCATGGGCAAACCCAACAAACCCTCCTACAAGATCCCCCCTTCCATAAAACAGCGGGTCAACTTCAACCTCGACCACTGCTCCAAGGACGAAGAGGTCCTGGTCGTCGGCGGCGGCAACACCGCGGCCGAATACGCCTACTACCTGGCCGATACCAACAACGTCACCCTCAACTACCGCCGCGGAAGCTTCAGCCGCCTCAACCCCGAAAACGAGAAGATCGTCTACGAGTGTGTGGAGAAAAAACGGATGTTCCTCAAACTGGGGACGGATATCACCTCCCTGGAAGGAGAAAAGGGGAAGATCAAAGTCACCTACACCGACGGGATGGTCTTCTACTACGACCGCATCATCTACGCCCTGGGCGGTGTGATGCCGACGGACATGCTGAAAAAATGCGGCATCGAGGTCAACGAAAAGGGCCGACCGGTCTGCGACGCGGACCACCAGACCCCCATCCCGGGGCTCTATGTGGCCGGGGACGTGGCCATCGAGATCGGCGGCTCCATCGCTGCGGGGCTCAACCACGCCTTTAAAATCGTCAATCACATAAAGAATCGGCTATAATGGCCCAAAACAAACCGGAAGGATGGAGATGATACGACGCGCACTGCTTATTCTGCTGATGGGAGCCGCTCTTTTGCAGGCCGAATCGCTGGAGTTTAACAGCAACGGCAGCGATTACGAACTGAGCGGGACTCTCCATACGCGCATCGATGCCGCCACCAACGGCCAGATCTCCCTTGGATACCTCCAGAGTGAAGACGAGTTCGATACCCGCCAGCAGATGCTCTTTGTCGAAGGGATCGCCATCGGGAAACGCCCCTACGACCACTGGACTTTCGGGGCGGGGGGCAAACTGCTCAAAGCCGATATCAGCCACGACGCGGGAGACGGCGAGTTCAAGGCCCTGGCCGCCGGAGTGCACGCCTTTTACCATATCCCGATCAAACGGCAGCTCTATGCGGCGGTCGTCTACTACTATGCCCCTCCATTCCTGGTCTTTGCCGACCGTTTCGAAGGATACGAAGAGGTCGTACTCAGTCTCAACGTCGCCCTGACAAAAAGACTCAAGGGCTACATCGGAGGGAAGAACATCCGCCTGCAGCATAAAGACGCCGGCAGCTACGAACTGACCAACGCCGGGTTCATCGGTATCAAATACCTCTTCTAACATGCATAGACTCCAGTGGTCCACCCTGCTGCTGCTTGCGGGACTGATCGCGGCGGCCTTATGGTTCCGCTACGAAGAGGATTTCACCCGTATCATCTCCCGACCCGTCATGCCCGAAGCCCCGCGCTACTTCACCGACCCCGATGTCCTGGCATACCTGCTCTCCTATCGGACCTACCGCCGCCCCCTGGGAGCGATCGACTACCTTATCTTCGCCCCGCTGCAGGCCCGCCTGACACTCCAGGAGGAGCTTAAAAAGATCAATATCCGCAGGCTTCTTGAAAGCGATGTCCCCGGGAAAACACTCCCCCTTGATATCTACGGGATCACACAGAAAACGCCCGATACCCCCCTGCGTCTTTCAGAGGAAGAGGAACTAAAATCGGGCTTTGATATCGGCCGGGAGGGGGCGGTCTACAAACTGGTCATACCCGGGACCAAGCGGATCATCCCCGTTATGGAACTGGGGGTCGAACCGGACCAGACAGAGGACCTGGAGAAGATGAACCTGACACCCAAGGCAAAATTCGAGGTGATCGTCCCCCTTAAGTAAGTTTCTCGTGATGAAGAAGGTCGTCGATATGCATCGGTTTGGAGAGGTGGAAGCCCTGCCCGTAAGCAATGCCCAGGCTCTTGACCTTATCCAGTATCTCTTCGTTTTCGATAAACTCGGCGATATTGCTCAGGTTCAGCTTTTTGGTCATGTAGCTGGTGGCATCCAGGACGTCAAAGGAGCTTTGGGAGAGGACGATGTTCTTGACGATGGAACCGTCGATCTTGATAAAGCTGATCACGTTGTGCTCCGCCAGGTCGGCTACGGTCCGGAGCGACGAGTAGCCCGTCCCGAAGTCGTCCACCGCGAAGGTGATGTCAAAGGTGCGGTGCAGTTCCGCCACCAGCTCGATGTTCTCCAGGAACGACTGCTCGGTCAGTTCGAACACGACCTCAAGCCCTTCATCTTTAAACTGCGGCAGCATCGTCTTTAAAAAGTCGGTATAGCGTCTGGAACGGAGCGACTGGGGCGAGACGTTGACAAAGATCGTGGCACTTACCTTTTTGATCTTCTCCTTCACTTCCAGCAGCCGCTTGAGTATCTGGATATCCAGTTCGATGATAACGTCCAGTTCGTAGATCAGCCCGATAAACGCCCCGGCGGTGATATAAAACTCCCCTTTTTTGATCCGGGCCAGCACCTCCACGTCGAAGATCTGCATGGTCTTGAGCTCGTAGATGGGCTGGAAGAAGATCTCCAGGTTGTTCTCCAGCAGCGCCTTCTGTACAAACATAATGTCCTCGGTGGACTTGTTGATCAGGTCGATCGCCTCGCTCTGCTCCGATTCGCTGAGGTAGTAGCTGTTCTCTGCCGACTCCTTGGCCTTGATCATCACGTAGTGAAGCAGCTTGTTGAGGATCGCTTTCTTGTAATAACCGTTGACCGTCAGGGTCCCCATGGCCACCTTGACGGTAAAGCGGTACCCCTCCTTCTCCATCAGCAGGTTCTCCAGGTACTCTTTAAGGGAGTCCTGGAGCTTCATCACCTGCTCGTAAGAGATGTCGGGGTAGTAGATATAAAACTCCCCGTCGGAGATACGGGTATAGACGATGGAGTCGTCCAGGCCGACGATGTAGCTTTTGATCGCTTCGTCGATCGTAAAGATGACATGATCCCCCACATCGACCCCGTTGTACTTATTGATAAAACCGAGTTTTCGGATGTTCAGCAGGCTCAGGTGCCCCTGGGCTGCGGAATCGGCGAAGATGTGCTTGAAAAACCGCTCCTCTTTACTGTTGTAAAAATTGATCAGCACCATGTTGAGCGTATGGATCAGGTAGGTCGATTTGTTGCTGAACTCCTTGAAAATAGAGTACGCTTCGTAGTAGTTGTTTTTGGAGATGTGGTAGATGATACTGTTGGAGAGGCGGTGGATCAGGATATTGGTATCGCGGATCTCGTCGTATTTCCCCGAATCGCGGAAAATGATCTCGGACTGGGGATGGTTAAGCCACTCCTGGAAAACGCTTTTCTCATGGTCGATCGGCGGTTTGGGCAGGGTGCAGTCCGAACCCAGATACTCGATAAAATCCAGTACCCACCGGATATGGACGCGGTACTGGATCTTTCCTCCAAGCTCCCCCCGGTAACGCTTCTGGGAGCTGAGGAGCTGGCTTTTGAAATACCCCTTGGACATACTGTTCCTGGCACGGTCAAAAAAGGTATCGATCGTCTCGAAATAGAGATCGAGGGAGCGGTTGTGATAGAGGACGTAAAAGATCCGCTTGCGGATAAACTCGATCCCTGCGATAATATCCGAAAGGGGGATATGCATCTCGTGATGCAGCTCACCCATTTTAAAATAGTCCGCCTCCACCTGGGCGTCGGATGCGTGGAGCGACGTGATAAAAAACTGCTTCTGTTTGACGATCAGCTGCCGGATCTGCTCGCTGTCTTTGAAGTAGACGGCCAGGTGGTCGTCGTTGAGCATGTTCTCATAGAACTCTTCAAAGATGGCTTCGAGATGGGGTTCGATCAGGTGCATATCGATCAGCGAACATTCCAAACGTCAGTCCTAGGTTGAATTTAGTTCCCTAATCCTAACGTATTCCGACTAATACAACGGAGCAAAACGGTACCCTTCGCGTTTCAGCCGCGGGATCAGCTCTTTAAGGGCGGCGGGAGTCTGCCGGTTGCCCCCGCCCGAGTGGAGCAGGATGATGGCGCCGGGATGGACATACCGCATCACTTCGGCGACGATCTCCCCGCTGCTGCGCCCCTTCATCCAGTCGAAACTGTCCACGGACCAGTTGATAATACGGTATCCCCCGTCCCCCAGGCGGACGATCTGCCCGTCACTCACCGCACCATAGGGGGGCCGGAACGCTTTGGGGACCTCTTTCCCCGTCAAAACGGCAATCGCCTTGGAAGCGGGGATAAGCTGGTGTATCAGGATATGTTCAAAGGAGTGTTTGCGGAAATCGACATGGTGGAAACCGTGGGGAAGGATAGTATGCCCGTCCGCCGATGCCCGGCGGACGATCTCAGGGGCACCGTCCAGGCGCGAGCCAAGGAAAAAGAAGGTGGCCTTGACCCCTTCAACAGCCAGGATATCCAGGATCTTCGGGGTATTGAACCGGTCGGGGCCGTCGTCGAAAGTAAGGTAGAGGGTCCGCCCTTCCTGCTCACCTTCCAGGATGTAGGTGGCTGGGAAGCGGGCCGCTTTTCGGTTGGCATCGGTTTTAAACCGTTCCAGCGCGGCATTGGGCATCGTGTTGCGCAGTTGGGCCCCAAAGAGCGCCTCTGCCAATAGCAGCAGTGCGAACAGTATGCCGGAGTGCATCACCCCTTTAGCCTCGTTCCGTTCTCATCCACCGTGATCAGTCCCTCGTCGATCAGGGTGGTCAGGGCACTCTTAAACGCCTTACGGCTCATGGCGAAAGTCTCGTTGATCGCCTCGGGAGTGCTCTTGTAGTGATGGGGCAGGCTTCCCCCCGCCTCCCTGAGTACCCGCAGCACCGTGTCGCAGTGTTCGCGCAACGCCCCTTTACCCAGGGGCTTGAGGGAGATATCCAGTTTGCCGTCGGGGCGGATGTTCTTGATAAATCCACTCAGTACCTCCCCGATCTTTGGCTCCCCGTAGATGTCGCTGCCGAATACCATCCCCTGGAACTGTCCGTTGACGATGACGGAAAGCCCCAGGTCGCTCCGGTCATAGACCATGATCTCGACTCTCTGCGACTTTTTCAAAAAGCGGCCTGCTTTTTTTAAGAAGGGTTCCAGCTTTGCCGTAGCCGCCATGCGTTCGGTCTGCTTGTCCCGGTAGACCCGCACGACATAGGTCTCCCCTTTTTTCATGCGGGGGCGCTGCTCTTTTTTCGGGACCAGCAGGTCCTTCTCCAGTCCCATGTCCAAAAAGGCGCCGAAATCGGCCACGTCCACCACCTCCAGCGCGGCAAAC
This sequence comes from Campylobacterales bacterium, assembly GCA_050297855.1. Classification (GTDB taxonomy): domain Bacteria; phylum Campylobacterota; class Campylobacteria; order Campylobacterales; family SZUA-545; genus SZUA-545. The sequence continues at coordinate 3,023 of JBNKTC010000002.1, read as the reverse complement.
TCGCCGACAGTCACCTTGGGACGACGCGTCGTAGCGATCAGGCGATCCTCGGAATCGGTATAGATAAAGACGTTCAGCTCATCCCCGAGCTTCGTTCCTTGGGGGACATACTTCGCCGGCAGCAGGATCTCTTCATCATCAGCCCGCAGGTAACAGCCGAACTCCACCTCCTTGACGACGGGAAGGGTGTTATACTCGCCGATTCGCAACATAGATACTCCTCATCAGCCCCAGAATATTTCCGCAGAAGGCCAGGGCCATATCCTTCTGGGCGTCCCACACATCCCCCTGGACGCCTAAAAAGGCGATGCCCAGGTCACTGTGGGTGATCTCCGTTACGGCCCACTCCATCACCTCGTACAGCCCCGAAAAGGAGACGAGCATAAAAAAAGCGAGCGCCAGTGCCGGGTTTTTGGCTGTCCCGCTCTTGCGGATCACTTCGAACATCGGCAGCATAAAGAGGTAGCCGAAAAGAAAATGGACTACCCGGTCAAAATGGTTGCGGCTCAGCTCCAGGCTTTCCCACAGCGCATTAAAAAGCGGGACATGGGAGTAGGTATAGTGTGACCCGACGGCATGGAGCATCATAAAGATAAAGAGGTACAGTACACTCTCGGTCGAAAACCCGTAGCGGCGATCCAGCCAGACGATCACGGGAACCGAGACGAATACCAGGATATTCTCCAAAAACCAGTCGTCGGGATAGAGCGGATCGATCGCCATCACGGCCCAGAACACCAGGTAGATGACAAACAGGAGCGGTTTAAGCCGGATCTTCATCTTCGAACCTCCCTTCGTCATAATACCAACGGTAATCGACCCGCACAAAGGTAGAGTATTCATGGTGCCGCAGCAGCTGCCCGCCCGTCTCGTACGAAGCGACAAACTCCACAAACCCCGCATCGGGATTCTCCGCCTCGATACCGAAACGGAGGATCTCCAGTCCGCTCCACTCCGTCTGGTCGCACCACGCCTTCAGCTCCGCGGCGTCCAACGTATCCCGTTTTGCAGGAAGCGTCGTTTTGATCAGGTACTCCACCGCACCCGTCGCATAGGCGCTGTAACGTGAGCGCATCAGCTCCAGGGGTGTCGCGGCACTCGCCTTGCCCAAGATAAACCGGCGGCAGCACTTTTTAAAGACCAGACCGCTTCCGCAAGGACACCGTTCACTCATCGTACTCCCTCTCTTTACCGACGCATTATAATACACCTTGCGTAAAGCCCCCTACTTGTTTTAACAAAAACGCTCTATAATAAATAGAGATAACCCAATAGATCGGACCGCATGACACCTATCCACTCCAATATATTGTCAGATATTACTGTTCTGTATGTAGAACATGATGCCGCTATCCGTAAAACAACGGAAAAGACCCTCTCGCCGCGTGTCAAAAAACTCTACAGTGCCGCCGATGCCGAAACGGCCCTCCGCCTCTACAGTGATCATCAGCCCGACCTGCTGATCACGGCAATCAAGCTCCCGGTCCAAAACGGCCTGGAGATGATCAAGGCCCTTAAAGAACTCAACCCCCACATCCCGGTGATCATCACCTGCGCCTTCGAGGATCCCGCCTCCCTGCAGGAAGCGATCAACCTGGGGGTCGACAGCTATATCCTCAAACCGATCGACTACGACCGGCTCTGCGATGCGATCTATAAAAGCGTCCTGCTGATCAAACGCCAGTACGAACTGGAATCCCACCTGCAGTTCATGCGCCACATCCTCGATGCCAGCCCCTCTTTTATGCTGACGATGCGCGACGGGGAGGTGGAGTTTATCAACAAGACCTTTCTGCGCTTTATGGGGCACGACTCCCTGGAGGCATTCCTAGACTCCAGCGACAGCCTCATCGACCATATCGAAAAGATCGAGGAGGACAGCGACGAGCTCTTCGATGCCAACATGTGGCTCCAGTACATCATCAACAACCCCGGCCGCCAGCACATCGCCTACCTGCGCGGACTTCCCGGCGAGATGCCGATCCCCTACATCATCCAGTACTCCAAGTTCCCCGACCTGGAGCGCTACCTCTTCACCTTCTCGGACATCACCCAACTGGAAGAGCGAAAGGACAAGTTCGAACAGATCGCCCTGGATGCCAAAAAGGAGATCGCCTTTAAACAGCGCCTGCTGGAGATGCAGTCACGACAGGCCCAGATGGGCGAGATGATCGGCGCCATCGCCCACCAGTGGAAACAGCCCCTTAACGCCCTGGGGCTGATCATGCAGGATATCGGGGATGCCTACCAGTTCGGGGAGATCGACGAGACCTATATCAACGATGTGGTCGAAAGCGGAATGCGCAACATCCGTTACATGTCCCAGACCATCGACGATTTCCGGGACTTCTTCAAACCCAACAAGAACAAAAAGCACTTTAACGTCGAAAAGGCGGTGCTGGACGTCCTGGACCTGCTGGGAAAACAGTACCAGAACAACGGCATCGCCGTCTCCATCGACGAGAAGGCGCCGTTGATCCTCTACGGCCACATCAACGAGTTTAAACAGGTGATCATCAACCTCCTGAACAACGCCCGTGATGCCTTTATCGACAACAAGATCGCCGCACGCCGTGTCACGATCACGATCACGGCGGATGACGAGAAGGGAACGGTGAAGATCAGAGATAACGCCGGCGGCGTAGCCGAAAGCATCATGGGACGGATGTTCGAACCCTACGTCACCACCAAATCGGAAGAGAAGGGGACGGGGATCGGGCTTTATATGTCCAAGATGATCGTCGAAGAGAGTATGGACGGGAAACTGGAGGCTGAAAACGGCCAAGACGGGGCGGTTTTTAGAATCCTGTTAAGGTGCCGTAACGACGCGTGAGTCCCCGTGTCTTTATCGGTATCGATCTAGCCTGGACGGATAACAATCTTTCCGGCGTTGCCGTTTTATCCGATGACCCTGTTCCCAGACTGATAGAACACAGCTTGGTCCAGACCCTGGAGGAGGTAGTGGAGCTGATCACGTCCTATCTCTCGGACTCTTCGGTAAGCATCGGAGTCGATGCGCCCCT
>JBNKTC010000001.1:0-170020 GCA_050297855.1 Campylobacterales bacterium | reverse complement strand
TTCCTCAGGTGTCGGTTCCTCAGGTGTCGGTTCCTCAGGTGTCGGTTCCTCAGGTGTCGGTTCCTCAGGTGTCGGTTCCTCAGGTGTCGGTTCCTCAGGTGTCGGTTCCTCAGGTGTCGGTTCCTCAGGTGTCGGTCCGGCTACCGGTTCCATGACAATCGTGACATTCATGGTCTGTGGTGCGGACGGATCACTGGTATTACCCGCCGCATCGGTTGCCGTGGCCGAGATATCGTGATCTCCCAGCGCGAGAGTGTCGGTTGTGACAGACCAGTTCCCGTCTGTATCGGCTGTAGTACTGTATGTCGTACCGTCGACCTGGACGGTGACACTGCTGCCTGCTTCGGCGGTTCCGGCTATAGCCAGGGCCAGGGTGTCTGTCTGCTCCATGCTGTCGATGGCCGGCGCATCGGGTGCGACCGTATCGATAATAAGCGTCGCGATTTCGGCTGCCGCACTGCGGTTCCCGGCATCATCCACCGATTCGACGCTGATCACATGCCGACCGTCTGCCAGGGGCTCGGGGGTAAAGGTCCAGGTCCCGTCGCTTTCGACGACGGTCTCGCCCAGGACGGCACGGCTGTCACCCATCAGGCTTTTGCCCGCCTGGGCTTCGGTAAAGTCGTCATAGATGATGATCGTACTGCCGGGCTCCCCGGTCCCGGAGAAGGTCGGGGTGTTGTCATTGCTGATACTGATATTTTCGTAAGAGGTACCGGAAATGGTCAGGGTCGGAGCGACCGGTGCGGTCATATCGACTGGCTGTGTTTCCGGTGAATAGGCTGGTACATTCTCTTCCTCTCCCAGTGTAGAGAGGATCGATTCGTAAAGGCCGTCGTTGCCGCTGCTTGCAGGGGATGTCCCGCCGCCGGATGCTTCAGGCAGTTCAGATGTCTCGCTGCGTACTTCACCCCGCTCATCTTTACGTTCGTCCAGGTCGATACCGCCCATCTCGCTGTCACCCTCATCCGGGGCACCGGCTGCGGTGCTTTCGAGGTTGATGAAGTTTTCGCCGCTCAGGATCGTATTGACGATGTCATTGGCCGACTCTTCGGCGAGGACCGTATCTTCTTCGACCAGCCCTTCCGTTGCCAGAAGGGTCTTATCCATCAGGCTCTGCTCATTGGCCCCCAGGACGATCTCGCACCCGTTGGAGAATTCGATCGTCGCACTGCTGCCGCTTCCGGTCATAACGATCTGACCGTCGCTGATCGTCTCACCTTCCGCTGCGGGACGGATCGTTCCATCCTCCATCTTGATGTTGACGACCCCTTCAATATTTGTGAGTTTCCCCAATGTCTCGCTGTTTGCCATGACCGACCCCTTTTTATTGATCTTTACCTAATTATAGGACGGATCGCGACGGGAGACAATTGTACTTTCGTCCAATTTATTTATTGGGCGGTTGGGGTATAATAGGAAGAATCAGAGGAGGGGAGGATCGGATGAAGCACTTAGTGTTGATTTTGGCAGCGGTGTGCAGTATGTTCGCCGCGGCAGAGAGCGGGAAGATCGCATTTGTCAAAGGGGAGGTCTCCCTGATCCGGGAGAACAAGCTCTCCCCGGCCCAGGCCGGCGCGGCACTGCTGGTGGGTGATGTGATCAAGACCGGGCCCGACGGCCGGGCCAAGCTCATGTTTCTGGATGAGACGGTGATGGTCGTCGGAAAATCGACCGTATTTAAGACCGAAAGCTACGCTTTTGACCAGCGGAAAGGGGAGTATGACGCCCAGTTCAAGGTGGCCGAAGGCTTTTTTAAAGCCGTTACCGGGAAGATCGGGAAGATAGCCAAGGAGAAGTTTACGCTCAAGACGCGCACAGCCACGATGGGGATCCGCGGGACGATCTTCGGCGGCGAGGTAACCGAAAAATTTGAGAATATCTACTGCCTCAAAGGGGCCATTACGGTGGAATCCGCCGGGGTGACAAAGGTGGTGGAGAGCGGGTTTATGACTGCTATCCGCCAGGGCGGGAAGCCCAGCGAACCCAAAAAGATCGCCCCTGCCGAACACCTGAAGTTCAACCAGGAGACCTCCACACTGAGTTTCGGACAGTGTAAGGTGAAGTAGCGCTCGAACGATAATTGCACCGCTTCCTTGCAACAGCAATTGCAAGGAAGCCCATGAACCCCCAAAGTGTCAAACGATCCCTCGCGCACCTGTGCGAACGCAAAGTCCCCGTATTCCTCTGGGGACCGCCCGGGATCGGTAAATCCTCCATCGTCTCCCAGATCGCCAAAGAGCAGGGGATCGGCTATATCGACCTGCGCCTCTCCCTTCTGGACCCCACCGACCTCCGGGGTATCCCTTTCTTCGATACCAAAAACGACACCGCCGTCTGGGCTCCGCCCTCCTTTCTGCCCGACGGGAGCGAAGAAAAAGGGATCCTTTTCCTGGATGAACTCAACACCGCCGCCCCCATGGTCCAGGCCTCCGCCTACCAGCTGATCCTCGACCGTAAAATCGGGGAGTATCACCTGCCCGAGGGCTGGTCCATTATCGCTGCGGGGAACCGCGAGAGCGACCGGGGGGTCGTCTTCCGAATGGCTGCACCACTGGCCAACCGCTTTGTCCACCTGGAGATGGAGCCCAGCATCGACGACTGGCGCACCTGGGCGATGGGGTCGGGGATCGATGCCTCCATCATCGGCTACATTTCCCACCGGCCCGACGCCCTTTTTGCCTTCGACACCCAGAGCGAGAGCCGCTCCTTTGCTACGCCAAGAAGCTGGGCCTACGTGAGCGACATCCTCGCCTCCGACCCCGAACCGGAGCTGGTCCTTCCCATGGTCGCCGGGGCGATCGGGGAGGATCTTGCGGCGTCGTTCCTCGGTTTCCGTGCCGTGGCCGGGGAGCTGCCCGACATGGACGCGGTGATGGCCGGGGAGTGCAAGGACGTCCCCGAAGACCCCGCCGCGCTCCATATCCTCTGCACCGCCCTGGCGATCCGGGTGGACGAGCGTACCTCTACCAAGGAGCTTAACAACCTCGTCGCCTACACCCTGGGGCTTCCCGGGGAGTTTGCCGTGATGGTCGTCCAGGACCTGCGCAGCCGCGATATCGAACTGAGCTACGTTGACAGCTGGCCGCTCTGGATGAAAAAATTCAACACCCTGATGCGCTGAGATGAAAGCGGACGAGCTGCTCCAAAAGGCCAAAGCCAGACTCACCATGACCCATCCCTATTTCGGGATGCTCGCTTCCCGTCTGAAGCATGAACCCGGGGATGAGGTCCGTGCCTACGCCAGCAACGGCGTGCGCTTCCTCTACAACCCCGCCTTTATCGAAGCACGGAGCCTGGAGGAGGTGATGTTTATCCTCACCAACGCCGTCATGCACCATATCCTCTCCCACCAGCAGCGCCGCCTGGGACGCAAGGGCTCCCTCTGGCAGCTCGCCACCGACTATGCCATCAACAACCTCCTGGCCCAAAACGGCGTGATGATCCCGCAGGGAGCCAACTACAACGAGGAGTTCAAAGGGATGTACGCCGAGGAGATCTACGATCTGCTCAAGGAGGAGCAGTACAGCGGCCTGGGGGATGCCTTTGACGAAGCGGCTGAGAGTGCACCGGGGGCAAGGGTCCCGGGCGACGTGGAGGGAGAGGGGGACGAGAACCCCATGGGCAACCCCGCGGCCATGCTGGAAGAGTTGGCTACCGAGGCCGAGGCGGAGTGGGAGTATGCCGCGTCGCTGGCCAAGGAAGTCGCCAACCGAAAAAGCGCCATGCCCACGGGCCTGGAGCGGCTGGCCAAAAAGGTCAAAGCGCGGGACGTGGACTGGCGTTTCGAACTCTACAACGCCGTCAACCGCCACATGCGCAACAACTACGCCTTTATGCCGCCGAATAAAAAGCACATCTACCGCGGCATCGCCCTGCCGTCGCTCACCAGTGACACCCTCAGCCTCTGCATCGCCGTCGATACCTCGGGCTCCATCAACGAAGAGCTTCTGGGGGCTTTTATGGAGGAGTTTAAGAGTATCATGCAGAACTTTCCCGCCGTGCGGATCGAGCTGCTTATCGCCGATGCCAGGGTCCACGCCCACCACACCTTCCAGGGCGGGGAGAAGATGGATTTCCCTTTAAAAGGCGGGGGCGGGACCGACTACCGCCCCGTTTTCGAATACATCGAGGCTAATCTTCCCATGACCACGATGCTGCTCTACTTCACCGACGGCGACGGCTGGTTCCCCCGTATCCCGCCCGCCTACGAGGTGCTCTGGGCCCTCTCCCGCCCGGCCAAGGTCCCTTTCGGGAGGGGGCTGGTGATTTTCGGCTAGGGCTTCAGTTGTTGTGGAGGTAGGTCTTCCAGCTTTTCAGGTGGGTGATATCCTCGGCTCCTTCGGCCGCATATCCTTCACAGATAAAGCCGCTCACTTCGCTGCCGTCCAGAAGTTTGACCTTCCCGATCCCAAGGGGGTGGGGGATCTGGGCGACAAAGGTACCGAATGTCGAAGCGGGCAGCTCCCACACCTCTACGTGGATCGATTCGCCTTTTTCGGAGCGGATGAGGCCCGGTTTGGGCAGGGCACCGGGCAGGGCGATCATCCGGTAAAGGGGAGCCGTATCGGTCGTTTCGACCAGTTTGCCGCCGCGTTCTGTCAGCTGGTAGTTGAGCGGTTCGCCGCTGAGGTGCGCGCCGCAGACGGCCACGCGGAGGGTTCCTTCGGCTGTTTCGGACGTCTTGGGCAGTGCTTTGCCCGTAGCACCCATCGGGGCGGCGACGGAGCGGTGGAGGCGGTCGGCGACGGCCAGCAGCCGGTACTCTTCACCCGGGTGGGCAAAGAGGGTGACCCCCCACGGCAGGCCGGAATCCAAAAAGCCCGCCGGGACGGCGCAGGCGCTGAAGTCCAGCAGGTTCATAAAGTTGGTGTAGTACCCCAGGTTGCTGTTGAGTTGGATCGGATCGTTCATCACCTCGTCGATCGTGTAGATCGTCCCGGCTGTCGGGGTGAGGACGAAATCGACCCCCTCCATCGCCTGGTCCGCCAGGGTTTTAAGCGCACGCAGGCGGTATTCGGCCTTGAAGTAGTCGCTTGCTTTGGCGTGCTCGCCCCCGGCGATGATCGTGCGGGTAACATCCACCAGCGCGTCGGGTTTTTCCTTGATAAACTCCTCGATGGCTACGTACCGCTCCGCCACCCACGGCCCTTCGTACAGCAGGCGGGCAGCCTCGATGAACGGGGAGAAGTCGATCGTCGTTTTCACCCCGCCCAGCGACTCCAGGCGTGTAATGGTTCTCTCGAAGAGGGCCTTGGCCGAGTCGTTGCCGAAGAAGGCGAGCTGTTCCGCTTTCGGGACGGCGAAGCGGAACGCCGTTTTGGCTTCCGGTCTGGGGAAGTCAAGTTTCCGGCTATAGGGGTCCTGCGCATCATATTTTGCGACGATCTCAAACACCTTCGCCGCATCCTCGCTGCAGAGGCTGAAGACCGAGATGCAGTCCAGCGAACGGCAGGCAGGCACCAGCCCCGTGGTGCTGAGTGCCCCCTTGGAGGGTTTGAGCCCGATGAGGTTGTTAAACGACGCCGGTACACGGCCCGAACCCGCCGTATCGGTCCCGAGCGAAAAGCAGACATCCCCCAGCGCCACCGTTACGGCGGAGCCGGAGCTGGAGCCGCCGGAGAGGTAGGCGGGGTCGAAAGTGTTTTGGCAAACGCCGTAGGGGGTTCGGGTCCCCACCAGGCCCGTGGCGAACTGGTCAAGGTTGGTCTTGCCCACGGGGATCGCCCCCGCTTCGATCAGTTTTTCGACGACGACGGCCGACTTTCCGGGGATGAAGCTGAACTCGGGGCAGGCGGCCGTTGTCGGTACGCCGGCCAGGTCGATATTATCCTTGATGGCAAAGGGGATACCGTAAAGCGGCAGGGAGTCCGGAGTGCACGTTTCCAGGCGCGCAAGATAGGGCTCCAGCTCCGCATCACTCAGCAGGTAGATGTAGGCCGGGTTCTCCTTGTGGGCTTCGATGCCCACTTTGACCTTCGCCAGCACTTCGCGTGGGGTCGTGGTGTTGTTTTTATAGTCGGTTAAAAGCTTTTCGATATTCATCTTCATTCCTTTATTCTGCCCCGATGGGGCAAGCTTTAGTGCCTTAGCGGCGAGCGTAGCTTCATGGGCTTTTGCTCATGGAGCGTTTCAAATGGTGGTCTCTGGTATTTCGTCATCTTTGGTCCGTGCCGCCTCGATAAAGGCGGCGGCCAGTATCATGGCCCCGCCGACCATCTCCACCGGGCTCATCGTCTCGCCCGCGATCAGCGTGGCGGAGATGACAGCCGTGATCAGCTCCATGATGATAATGATCGAGGAGCGTCCCGCCTCCATGTGGGTCACGCCCCACTGGGAACCGAGGTTGGCCACCAGCAGCCAAAAGAGCGCGTACAGTGCCAGGCCGCTCCAGGCATCGGGATCGACATCACCGGGGATGGGTTCGACGCCGAATGCCAGCAGCACGATGGCCATGATGGCAACCCCATAAAACATGGCGGTGATCTTGGAGACCACCGGCACCGCCTGGGCTGCGCGGAAGGCGAGGTTGTTCAGGGCAAAAAAGAGGCCTGAAAGCAGGGCGATCAGGTCGATCCACGACGGTGCCCCGCCCAGGGCGTCAAACCCGCCCAGGATCAAAAAAGCGCCCCCAACGGCAAAGGTCGCCCCCAGCCAGCGCCAGCGGTCGATATGCTCTTTTAAAAAGAACTTCCCGCCCAGGACGCCCCACACCGGCAGGAGGTAAAAGAGCACCATCACGCGGATCACCTCGCCGTTGATCAGCGCATAGGTAAAGGCGAGGTTCGCCCCGCCGCCCAGAAACAGGATCAGCACCATCGCTCTCTTGTGCTGCAGCCACAGTGTCGCCTGGCGCGCCAGGATCGGGGTGAGGATCAGAGCCAGCAGGCCGTAGGCACCGAGGCTCAGCGCGATGCCGTCCAGGCCCATGGCGTTGATCGATTTAAGCGGCAGCCACGAAAGCCCCCAGAAAACGGAAGCCCCCAGCAGTATGAAAACGGGAAGATGGGCTCTCATTGATGCACCCCTTTCATGTAGTTTTTAAAATGTTCACGTTCTGTTTCCCCCATCCAGCGGTTCAGCTCCCAGAGATCGGCCACCGGGGCCTGGGTGAAGGGGAGTGTGTGGAGGTAGCCGTCGGGCCCGAATTCGGGCGTCATCGTCGTCACCTCAAAGCCCCGTTTCCTTTGGGCATCCCAGAAGAGCTCCCAGCTTTGTTGGTGGGCGGCAAGTGCCCCGGCATACTCGGGAGCAGCCGGGTGGGGGATCTGGGGTCCCTGGTCGTAACCGACTCGGGCGTGGATATGGCGGATATTGGGCGCAATCGCTTCCAGGGTCTCACGCTCCGTATCCATCTGCCGTTCGCAGACGACGCACCAGTGGCTGATATCCGCCGTCAGGGAAATCTGCGGCATCGCCTCGACGATCCGTCTGGTCACCCACGGGTTAAACAGGCTTCGGCTTCGGTGGGTCTCGAAGCTGATCTCCAGGCTGTGTTCGGCCGCCAGCCGCATCCCCTCTTCAAAAAAACGAAGGCTCTCTTCTTCGCTCCAGGCGTCCAGCCCGCCGATGCAGGTGACAAAGAGCGGGTCCAGCTCGGCACTGCGTTTTAATATCGTCTCAAGATCGTCCAGGTGAGCCCGGACATCCAGATCACGGCGCGGGACATAATCACCCCCCGTTACCGCTTCGGCGATGTAGAGCAGGTTATGCTTCTCAAGGCACAGTTTCCATGTTTCGCGCCCGTTTTGATCCAGCGGGGCAGGTCCTTCGATACCGTCAAAGCCGGCTTCTTTGGCCTCTTTGCAGGCGGATTCGAAATCGCCTGCAAAACCCCACATCGTCTTAAAGCGCAGCAGCCGCATGGGTCACTCCTCCAGCGGTTCGATCACAAAGAGCATCTTGCCCGCGGTGATACTCTCGCCCTCGTGGCAGAGCACCCTGGCGATACGGCCGTGCTCGGGGGCTTCGATATCCACCTCCATCTTCATCGCTTCGGCGATGGCGAGCACCTCGCCCTCTTTGACGACGTCGCCCTGCTTGGCCATCACCTTCCAGAGGCTTCCCTGTACCGGGCTCTCGACCGCTTCGTGGTTCTCGTCGATCTCGATCACCTCCATCGTCTCGGCTTTGACCTCGCCGCTTTCGCTGGTGAAGTTGGCCAGACCGGTCCGTTCCCACATCGCCCGCTCTTCGTCAAAGGCGTTCTGCTGGGTTGTTTTGAACTCCTTGATGCTCGTGTCATTTTCAGCCAGGAACGCTTTGTACTCTTTGAGCGAGAAGGTACTCTCCTCGACTTTGAGCTTCATCCGTCCGCGGGGGAACTCCTCGCGCATCTGGTGCAGCTCGTCCGCACTCACTTCGTAGAATTTGATCTGGTCGAAGAAGCGCAGCAGCCACGGTTTGCCCTCTTTAAAATCAGCCGTCTGTCGGTGGCGGTTCCACATCTGCACGGTACGGCCCACGAACTGGTAGCCGCCGGGGCCTTCCATCCCGTAGACGCACATGTACGCCCCGCCGATTCCCACGGCATTTTCCGGCGTCCAGGTCCGCGCCGGGTTGTACTTGGTCGTCACCAGGCGGTGGCGCGGGTCAAGCGGCGTGGCGACGGGAGCGCCCAGGTAGACATCCCCCAGACCCATGACCAGGTAGTTGGCGCCGAAGACGATCTTTTTGACCTCCTCGATGCTATCCAGGCCGTTGATGCGGCGGATAAACTCGATGTTGCTCGGGCACCACGGCGCGTCGGGGCGGACGGTCCGCATATACTTGTCGATCGCTACGCGGGTCGATTCGTCATCCCACGAGAGGGGAAGGTGGACGATCCGCGTCGGGACCTTGATGTCGTCGATGGAGGGCAGGGTGAGTTCGATCTCCTTGAGGCGTTCGATCAGCTCGGCACGGTCGCACGCTTTGGGATCGAAGTGCACCTGCAGGGAACGGATCCCCGGCGTGATGTCGGTGATACCGGGGATGGCCGCTTTTTTAACAGCCTCCATCAATACGTGGGCACGGAAACGCAGCTCGATATCCAGCTGCATCTCACCGTATTCAACGAGCAGGTTGGCATCACCCGACTGGCGGATCACCATCGCCGGAAGCTCACCCTTCGCTTCATCGGCAAAGAGGATCGGCGAACCGATCGGCTTGGGTTGAAGGAACGGCGTCGCGTCGTAAGTGCTTAGCGACGCGACCGCCTCCTCCTGTGCTTTGAGCATGGCCATCGCCGTATCGTGGGTGACCGGGACGAATTTCACCTTGTCACCGGCACGCAGCTGCCCCATTTTCCACAGTTCGGCGCTGACGATCGTCACCGGGCAGACAAATCCGCCCAGGCTCGGGCCGTCGGGCCCCAGGATGACCGGCATGTCGCCCGTGAAGTCCACCGCGCCGATAGCATAGGCGTTGTCATGGATATTGGAGGGGTGAAGCCCCGCTTCGCCGCCATCGGTCCGTGCCCATGTCGGTTTTGGCCCGATGAGGCGGATCCCGGTGCGGTTGGAGTTGTAGTGGATCTCCCACTCCGCGTCGAAGAAAGTCTTGATATCTTCATCGGTAAAGAAGTCCGGTGCCCCGTGCGGTCCGTAGAGTACCCCGATCTCCCAGTGTTTGCCAAGTTTGGGTGCTGCAAAGCTGCTGCCCGAAGCCGGTTTGCCGTCTGTCATCTCAGCGATGTGGAGCACGTCGCCCGGTACCAGGGTACGCCCGGCGTGGCCGCCGAACTGACCCAGGGTAAAGGTGGAGCGGCTGCCCAGGTATTCGGGTACGTCCAGTCCGCCCCGTACCGCGAGGTAGGTCCTGAATCCTTCGCTTGCGATCTTCTTGAGTTTCAGGATGCTGCCCGCTTTAACCACGACGGGAGAGTCCATCGGCACGTCGATCCCGTCCAGTTTGGCGTCGATCTTTGCCCCGCACAGCGCGATGACCGAGTCGGTGTTAAACTTCAGCGTCGGCCCGGAGATGGCGATCTCCAGTCCCGCCGCCTTCTCGTCGTTGCCCACCAGGCGGTTGGCGTAGCGGAAGGAGAGGGAGTCAAAAGGCCCGCTCGGCGGTACGCCGATATCCCAGTAGCCCGTTCGGCCGGGGTAGTCCTGGATGGCTGTCTGGGTCCCCGGGCGAAGCACGTCGATGCTGTTTGGCACAAAGGCGAAGCTGTCGAGGTATTTGGTCGTCTGGAGTCCGTTTTCGAATACGTCGGAGGCGACGATAGCACCCAGGTAGCGCAGGTTGGTCTCGATCCCGTCGATACGGGTATCGGCGATCGCCTTGGCGATCTTTGCCAGGGCATCGGTACGGTCGCTTCCCTTGACGATCAGTTTGGCGATCATCGGGTCGTAAAAGGCGGAGACTTCCAGGCCCGTTTCGATAAAGGTGTCGCAGCGGATATCACCGGCAAACTCCACGTTGGTGAGCACGCCGGAGCTCGGCTGGAAGTTTTTCATCGGGTCTTCGGCGTAGACGCGCACCTGGATCGAGTGCCCTTTGGGCGCATGGACATAGTCGTAAAGACCCGGGTTTTCGCCGTAGGCGGTGCGGATCATCCACTCCACGAGGTCCACACCGGTCACCTCTTCGGTGATCCCGTGTTCGACCTGCAGGCGGGTGTTGACCTCAAGGAAGTAAAACTCCCCGCTGCCCGTATCGTAGACAAACTCCACCGTCCCGGCCGAGCGGTAGCTGACGGAAGATGTCAGGTCCACGGCCGCTTTGTAAAGGGCCTGGCGGGTTGCGTCAGAAATGCCCGGGGCCGGGGTCTCTTCGATCACCTTCTGGTTTCGTCGCTGCACCGAACAGTCGCGGTCGCCGATGGCGGCAACGAACCCTTTGCCGTCACCGAATACCTGCACCTCGATGTGGCGCGCTTTGGCAACGTATTTTTCAAGGAACATCCCGCCGTCGGAGAAGTTGTTTTCGCTCAGGCGTTTGACCGAGTCGTAGGCACCCAGAAGCTGCGCTTCGTCGAAGCAGAGCTGCATCCCGATCCCGCCGCCGCCCGCGGTACTTTTGAGCATAACGGGGTAGCCGATGCGGGCCGCTTCGCTTTTGGCTTCGTCCAGGTCGTTTAGCAAAGAGGAACCCGGAAGCAGGGGCACGTTGTTGGCCTCGGCCAGGGCACGGGCCGTGTGCTTGAGGCCGAATTTTTCCATGTGCTCCGTGCGCGGTCCGATAAAGGCGATGCCCGCCGCTTCGCACGCCTCGGCAAAGGCGGCGTTTTCGCTCAGGAAGCCGTAGCCCGGGTGGATCGCCTCGGCGCCGCACTCCTTGGCGATACCCAGGATTTTGTCGGCATCGAGGTAGCTCTCACTGGCGACGCCGTGGCCGATATAGTAGGCTTCGTCCGCCAGGCTGACATGGAGGCTGTCGGCATCGGCGCCCGTGTAGACGCTGACGGATTGGATGTTCATTTTTTTGAGGGTACGGATGACGCGGCAGGCGATCTCACCCCGGTTTGCGATCAGTACTTTGCTAAACATGTTTGGTCCTTAAAAAATATATTTTCGGGCCGTCCCGTTCGTGTGCCCGCCGCAGGTCGTCCGGCGGCGGGGGAAGAGTCACTCTTCCAAGTGTCAGGAGAAGAATTTCGGAAAGCGGTTCTTGCTTTCGAAAAACGTCATGTCATGGTTGGGCCAGAGTTCGGCCCCCGTTTCACCCGCCAGGCGTTTGAGCTTCTGGATGCTCGTAATCGCCTGGCTCGCATCGTCCCGGTAGCAGAGCCCCGGGGCGATCTCTTTTTCGATGTTTTCACGCAGGTCCGCCGCGTCGCCCGCCAGCAGGATCGGAGCCCCCTTGGGCAGCTCGATCAGCATGGACATATGCCCGGCGGTATGGCCGGGGGTCTCGATGGCACGGACTCCGGGGACCAGGTCGTACTCGCCTTTATAGACGCGCCAGTTGATGGGGCACTCAAGGTCTTCTGGGAAGTAGGCTTCATCCGCCGGTTCACGGGCGGCTTCAAGCTCCTTCTCATGCACGTGCACCTCGGCACCGCAGAACTCGCAGACGCCGCCGGCGTGGTCGAAGTGCAGGTGACCGCAGAAGACGACGTCGATATCCTCTTTTTTAAGACCCAGCTGGGCCAGGCGGTTGGGCAGACGCTGTTCCTCGGTCATCTGGGGCGGTCCGAAGGGGAAGTCCTCGTTTTCGTAGAACTTCTTCCGTTTGACCTCGTCGGCGATCTTGGCGTAGTCACACCCTACGTCATAAAGGATCCGCCCGTTGGCCGTTTCGATCAGGTAGGCCAGGATCGGGGCGTCGATGATGATGCCCTGCCCGTGGCCGCGCGTGGAGAGGGTCTTCTCGTAGCGGTGGGTTCCTGTCAGTATCGGCCAGAACTTCTTAACCTGCGTCATCGTATTGCCTTAGTCGTTCCAGACGATGATCTGGATCGGGGTCGGGTTGAAGGCGTTGCAGGGGTTATTCAGCTGCGGACAGTTGGAGATCAGCACCAGCGTGTCCATCTCCGCCTTCATCTCCACGTAATCCCCCGGTTTGGAGATACCGTCGACGATCGCCAGGTGGCCGTCCTCTTCCACCGGGACGTTCATAAAGAAGTTGATGTTGTTGGTCAGGTCTCTCGGGTCCATCTCCAGCTCGCCGATCTCGTAGAGGTAGTTGTCGCGGCAGCTGTGCATGTACTTCTTGTCATGCCCGAAACGCACCGTGTTGCTCTCGGCGCTGCAGTGGCCGCCGAGGGTGTCGTGGTTGCCGCATGTGTCTGCCGTGACCGTCATCATGACATTGTCGTCGCTGGAGATCAGTTTGGTCCCCGTCGTGACAAAGATGGAGCCTTGTTCGCGGACCGTATCCTGCGCGCTGTAGCGCTCCTCGTGGTCGTTGGCGTTGTAAAAGAGCGTATCGACGGCCTGGCACCCCTCGGAGTCGATAATACGGATGCTCTGGCCTTTTTTGACCACCATAGACCACGGCACGCCGGCTGCGATCTTTTCGTTGTAAACTGCTTTTGAAATATCTTTGCTCATCGTGGTCTCCTTATGCAAAATATCGTGTGTTGTTCTCGAAACCGCGTTTGGCTTCGGGGCTGAACTCGATCTCGGCTGCTTTGGCTTTGTGGAGTGTCAGCTGGACATCGCTCGGGTCGTACTTGCCTTCCTCCATGACGTGGGGCGTGTTGGAGAGTACCAGCAGCACGTTCATCTCGGCGCGCAGCTCGATGTAGCTGCCGGGTTCCGGGCGTTTGTCGCTGAGGACGAGTCGGCTCCCTTCCTTGACGTCTACTTTTCTAAAGAGGTTCAGGCACGGCATGATGTCCCGTTTGCCCATTCCGTATTTGCCCAGTTCCACGAGGAAGTTCTCGCGGTCGCTTTTGTAGTAGGCGTTTCGGATATGTTCGAAATCCCCTTCGCCGAACCGCTCTTTGAGGATGCGCGGGTTGCTCATCCCGGCGATCGTATCAAGCAGGCCGCCGGTCGTATCTTCCGTGATGGAGAAGAGGACGTGGCCCAGCTCGGAGAAGAGCACCTTTCCCTTGCCGAGGAATGCGTTCCACTGGATCTTCACCGTATCGGCGGAGTTGAAGCGCTCGGCCGTGTTGTCGGCGTTGTAAAAGAGTGCCGAAAGGCTCCCTTTCCCGTCTTCGGTGGAGATACGGATCGTATCGCCGCGCTTGATGATCTTCGACCAGCGTGCCCCGCCGGGAAGGATTTCGTCGAGAATAATGTCATTGGAGTTTAGGTTTTTGTGTTCCGTTATCATGTCTGTTCCTTTACTGTTTTTCCAAAGAGGTATTGATGCTTTCCAGCACCTCTTCACGTGTATCCCCCACCGGGATGTCGTAGGTGATCTTCGCCCCGTAGGCGTGGGGGGCCTGCGGGTCGTTTCGGACTTTGTCAAAGACCAGCAGGCGGGTCCCAAGGTAGAACCCTTCGTGCAGGTCGTGTGTCACCATCAGTACGGAAAGATCGTTCTCTTTCCAGAGTTTGAGGATCAGGGCGTGCATGTCCGCACGGATACCCGGATCCAGAGCCCCGAACGGCTCATCAAGAAGCAGGAGCTTCGGCTTTTTGACCAGGGACTGGGCGATGGAGAGACGCTGTTGCATCCCTCCCGAAAGCTCGCTGGGGTATTTGTCGGCCGCGTGTTCCAGACCGACGGCTTCGAGCATCTTCATCGCCTCCGCTTTGGCTTTTTTGCGCTTTTTGCCGAGGAGTTTGCCCAGCAGGGAGGAGCCTTCCAGCTCCAGTCCCAGCATCACATTGCCCAGCACCGTCAGGTGCGGGAAGACGGAGTAGCGCTGGAAGACGATCCCGCGCTCGACGCCCGGTTCGCTCGGGAAGGGCTTGTCTTCGAGCAGGAAGGTCCCGCGTGTCGGTGTCTCCTGTCCCAGAAGCATCTTTAAAAGCGTCGTCTTCCCGCAGCCGGAGGGTCCGACCAGGGTGAGGAATTCGCCCGGTTTGATGTCGAGGTTGATACCTTCGAGCACCACCGTCTCGCCGTACTGTTTCCATAGGTTTCGAATGGTTACCAGGTTCATTTTCCGCTCCTTGTGCCTTCATACCAGGGGAAGAGTTTGCCGGTGAGCTTCTTCAACCCGTAGTCAAAGAAGAATGCCAGCAGCGTGATCCATCCGACGTAGGGCAGGATGATGTCCATGGACATGTAGCGGCGTACCAGGAAGATCCGGTATCCCAGCCCCTCCGTGGCGGCGATCGCCTCGGCGGAGATCAGGAAGATCCAGGCCGTTCCCAGTGTGAGCCGTACCGCGTCAAAGAGCCGCGGCAGTACCTGGGGAAGCACCACTCGGAGCACGATCGTCCAGGTGGATGCGCCCAGTGTCTGCGCCTTGATGAGCTGTTCGGCGGGTATCTCAGCAACCCGTTGCTGGATATCCCGAACGATAATCGGTGTGACCCCGATGATGATCAGGGCCACTTTGGCCACCTCGCCCATCCCGAAGATAATAAACAGGATAGGCAAAATAGCCATGGGCGGCACCATGGAAAATGCCGCGACAAAAGGGGAGAGTCCCGCCCGCACAAAAGGGATAAGCCCTAAAGGGATCCCGATCATCAGGGCCAGAAGCGCACTGAATAAAATCCCCATTCCCAGACGCTCCAGCGATGCGGAGGTGTCCGCCCAGAAGAGGTACTCCCCCGTCCGCTTGCTCTCGGTAAACGCGTATCGGTCGACCGCGTCAGCCAGGGAGCTGATGGAGGGGAGGAGCTTGTCGTTGGGGTTTTCCGCCAGGCGCGCATCGGATGCGACGAAGTAGAAAACCACGATCAGGACAAACGGCAGCAGTCCCAGAAGGACCGTTGCCGGACGGGATGGAAGAAGATTCATCAGACGTTTCATGGGAAATCCTTACAGTTTGCCTTCCGCAGCCATTTTCACGTAAGTGTCATCGAAACGGAGTTTGATATTTTTTGTATCACCGAAGGTCTTGCCGCCGGGGAATGCCATACCGATAAATTCGGCATTCGGTGCACCTTCACCCAGGATACCGTGATCATAGGAGAACTCAGCCACTTTTTTCATTGTCGTAGGCAGTGCGTCGCTTACGGCGAACTTGACCGCGTCGGACGCGTCGTAGAACATCATCGTGGAGTCCAGCTGGCTTTTGTAGCCCGCCAGGTCCGTACCGGATGCTTTGGCCATGAACGTCAGGGCAGCTTTGTCCCCTTTTTTCATAAGGGCCATGACTTCAAACCATGCACCCGTGAGTGCTTTACCCAGTGCCGGGTTGTCTTTGAGTGTTTCGGTGTTGACCACGAGCATATCGATGATCTCGCCGGGGATCTTGCTGGAGTCGAAGACCAGGTTGGCACTTTTGTTTGTGGAGAGGATCTCGCTAAGCTGCGGGTTCCATGTCGTCATCGCCGTGACGCCTTTGGAGCCGTAGGCTGCGACCATGTCCGCGTCGGATGTGTTGACGACTTTGACGTCGCGCTCGCTCAGACCGACAGTCTCAAGTCCGCGTGCCAGCAGGTAGTGGGAGACGGAGAGTTCGACCAGGTTGACGTTTTGGCCCTTGATATCCTTGAGGCTCTTTTTGTCTTTGAGGATGACCCCGTCGTTACCGTTGGAGAAGTCGCCCATGATGACAGCAGTAGAGTCGACACCGCCCGCAGCCGGGATCGTCAGCGCATCCATGTTTGTCATCATACAGCCGTCGAATTTACCGACTGTGTACTGGTTGATGGATTCGATGTAGTCGTTGACCTGGACCAGCTCGATATCGATGCCGTATTTTTTGGCCCATTTATCGACGATACCTTTTTGCTGGGCATAATCCCAAGGCATCCAGCCGACGTAGATAGTCCAGGATACGGTAAATTTCTTTTTTGTTTCAGCCAGTGCAGACGTGCTCAAAAGACCGAGCGCGATCAACGCGGCAACTAAGATTCTAAAGGGGGAGTAGATGTGAGATTTCATTGAAAACTCCTGAGTGATTGGATTTGAAAAAAACCGGCTGGGAGAAAAACTCTCCCGGGCTTTTATCCCTCCGTGTAACCTTCACCCAGAAGGTCTACAGCTCTCGGACCAGTCACCTCGCGGCCGGAACCCTAGCTGTATATTGGACAACAGTAAGAACACGCTCGCAAGAGCCGTTCTCCCAGTCAATCTTTGACAATTACCCCTAGTGTAACACAGGATGATCAAAAATAGTCAGCACCGAATGCCTAAAATTTAATCATATGGAAAATTTAATGGGATCACTATGTTCAGATAAAGACACCTCATTGCACTTTTTATTATGTATATAAAGAGATGAGCGCGTCAATAAAAGGGCAATGGAAAGGGAAAAATGGTCGTTTTATTGACTGTTTGGTTACAAATGGAGAAATCTCCATGATTTCTCCATTTTTGTGGGTTAAAGTTCCGGAAAAAATATGGAGCTTGAAGATGAGAAGAATCGTAAAAAACATTTTCGGTGAACGTACCCGAACAAAAAAACGCGACCCCTATTTTAACGCCGGGTTCAAATCCTACGAGAACGTTTTCGAAGAGGAGCGCCTCTGCCGCTGCACACGCCGCGACCGAAAACGCAAAGCCGTAAAAGAGAACACAGCCAAACGCGCCGGCCTGTTCGAGTAGACCCTCCTCCCACCGGCTGCTTTCGGGCAGAATAGCAGCCGGTTTTCCTAGTCCCGCAAATACTTTTTAATATCCTCCCGGATCCTTTCACTGATCTCATCGTTGTCGACGACCCGCACGTGGGGCATGAGCATCTTGATATCGGGGATGATCTCTTCGGGGCGTTTGATGCGGGTCGATATCCTGATCCGGTCGCCCTGGTAGCCCAGAAACTCCTGGAACGGGAAGTAGGGCACCTGCCGGATGCTCTCGGCCAGCTCCTCGCCGATCTCCAGGATCACGGTCTGGTAGTCGCCTTGGGTGAAGTGGTAGATGCTCTTGGCGTTTTTGATATCCTCCAGGATCGCCGGGTCTTTTTCGAAGGTGTCGGCTTTGAGCGGCACCGCCTGCCGGATGCGGTCGAGCCGGAAGGTCTTGATGGGGCTGCGCTCGCTCTCGTTCACGTCCACGGCCAGCAGGTAGTCCCAGTAGCGCTCCACGAGGATCGCGTAGGGCTGCAGCGTGTAGTCTTTGAGCGTGCCGTCGGCCTTCTGATACGAGAGCTTCAGCCCGTGGGAGAGGGCGACAGCTTCGGCGACCTTGCCGTGGGCCCTCAAAAGGGCATTGGCCCGGGACTGCTCCCCGTAGTCGCTCAGCGAATAGAAGTGCGTCGGGAGCGAATCATCAAAGAGGATCTTCAGCAGGGTGCCCTTGTCGATCCGGAAAGTCTCCAGCGCCTTCACATCGGCATGGTAGATCGCATGGCACAAAAACATCTTCCGCTCCACGTTCAGGTTGCTCCGAGCCTGCACCTCGCGGATCGCCGAGGGGACACGGTAGCGCTTGTGCTTCGTATCCCCCGCCCCCGGTTCCAGTAGCCCCCGATCCACTAGGTCGCGAAGTGCCCGCTGCGTCGCTTTGTAGTCCTCTCCCGAGACCTGTTCCGTCGAGACACTCCCGCCCATAAAGGCCTGTTTGAATAGTGCCAGTCCTATCTCTGTCATTTTGCTCATGCTTCATTTTAACGTATGGACAAACTTTTGTCCACAAGATTTCCTAATCTGACACTATCAGAAAATCAAGGAGCATAAAATGGAACTTATCATCATGCTGGGACTTTTCATCTGGATTATGGCGGGCATCAGCCCGGAGTTTAAAGATCAGCTTTTAAGATCGAAGCAGTCTTTTGTAGAGTTTATGCGGGGGTGAAAGAAAAAAGGGTTGACTAAATTTTTCCATTGACCTATAATGTAGGTTATATAACCTATAAAAGAGGTCAATATGATCGAAGCAATCACCGGCTCAAAGACAAAAGAACAGGTACTTGCCTTTATCATTACTAATGAAGAGGGATATGCCCGGGAGATCGCACGGACATTTGAGGTCAGTATCTCACCGGTTCAAAAGCAGCTCGAAAGCCTGGAGCTGGGTGGTGTGCTGGTGAGCCAAAAGGTCGGACGTACTGTCATCTACCGGCTAAACCCGCGATATGCTTTCAGAGCAGAGCTCGAAGCCCTGGTCAAAAAAGCGATCACCTTTTATCCCGAAGAGTTACAAGAGAAGCTGCTCTATTCACGCAAAAGACCACGAAGACAAGGGAAGTCACTGTGAGAAAAGATAATAACTGTATTTTTTGTACGCTCAACGAAAATCAAATCATAACAAGCAACGAATTCGCTATTGCAATACGAGATAACTTTCCAGTAACTGAATATCACACATTGATTATTCCAAAACGCCACGTAGCTGACTATTTTGATCTGACATCCGATGAGCTGGAAGCGATCAATAAACTTTTATGTTCGCAAAAAGAGAGTATTCAAAAGACAGACAAAACCGTCACAGGCTTTAACGTCGGTGTCAACTGCGGTGCCGATGCCGGGCAGACGATCTTCCACGTGCATGTTCACTTGATCCCGAGACGCAAAGGGGATATGGAAAATCCCAAAGGCGGCGTACGAGGAGTGATCCCGGCAAAGCAAGCATATTAACGACAACAAAGTTAGTTGTCAAATTCCAAGGTAAAGATTGCACCCTCTTTACTGTTTCGTGCATGGAGTGATCCGCCCAGGCGGTGCTCGGTGAGTATCTTGGCGATGTAGAGGTTCATCCCGGTTCCCCGGGATTCGAACTTGGTGGTGAAGTAGGGGTCGAAGATCTTTTCGATTGTCTCAGGCGGGATGCCGCCGCCGTTGTCTTGGATACGGATAAGCCTTGTCGTATCCGTCCGGCGTGTTGTGATAGTGATGTGCCCCTCTATCTCTGGCGATGTCTCCCGCCGCTTCTCTATCGCCTCACGGGCATTTTCCAAAAGGATCAGCACCACCCGGCTGAACTCTCCCGGATAGGTATAGAGCCAAAAATCATCACCCGTGATCTCCACGCTGATAAGCCGTGCGTTTTCACCTGTAAAAAAATATCTCCTGCTCTCTCTAATGGCGGGCAGAACGGCAAAGCTGTTTCGCACGGGATCATCGGCAAAAAAATTGCGGAATTCATCGATGGTCTGTGAGAGAAACATCACTTCACGCATGAAGAGCTTGAGCTGCTTGTCGAAAAACGCTGCGTCAAGCTCACCGTGCGCGTAGCTCTCTTGCAGGACCTGCATGATCAGGGTGATCACACTCAGCGGTTGGCGCCATTGGTGGGCGATGCGGCCCATTACGTCGGTGACGGTAGCCGTCCGGCACTTCCACTGCCGGAGGATGTCGTCTGGTCCGGGAGTTTCCGGGGCGAGGCGATAGAGCATGGCGATCTTCCCATCCTCCAGACCGACCAGCTTCAGCTCCCGCACCGACAGTTTACCCGCAAAGTCGGATATCACCAGCCGGGCCTTTTTTACCTTGCCGTTCTCGTTCACGTTTTTCAAGAGCTCGGAAAGGCCGCTTCTGTCTGTATTGGGAAAGAGTGTGGAGTGTTTCATACCGATAAGCGTGTCACGCTTCTGCTTCTCTATCGTCGCTCCCGCAGGGTTGATCGCGGCGAGGGAAAACTCCCCTGACGGTTCCCGGTGGAATAGGGCGATAGCAGTGTCCAGTTCGTCGAAAAGGTTTGGATGGATGGAGTTTTTCATGACCTTTCCTTTGTTAATAATCCACTATAGTGGATTGAACACATACATAGTAACTCACTAAACTTAAAAAAATCTACAATAGTGAGTTAATCTTGAAAAAAAACCTGATGGATTTTACGGATATAGAGATCGAGGATTTTTATAAAAAAATAGGGAAAAACGTCAAAAACATTCGTGAGCAAAATAAGATGACGCAGCTTGACCTTTCCCAGGCAATCGGGCACAAGTCCGTATCGTTAGTCTCTGCAGCAGAGATTTGTCATGATAAAAGGCATTTTAATATCGAGCATCTTTATAAGATTGCAAAGGTGTTGGATGTGGATATTTGTGAGTTTTTTAAATAAGCAGGGATCAACATGTGAATGATCCCGCCAAGCAGCTAGGGAGCTTTAAAAAAATCGCAGATATCACATTCTAATACCCGTGCTATTTTATAAAGATGTCTGATATTAAAACGTTTATTATTTTTTCCCAACTCGCCCTGGGCAATAATAGTTGTTGAACTATGTCCAATTTCCAACGAGAGTTGGAGTTGGCTATAACCTTTTTCCTCCCGTATTCGTTTCACATTTTCTCTGACAAGAGATTCAAACTTTAGAGCTTCTTCATCTAAATTCATAAATTTCACATAAATTCCTATAGGAATAATTTTCATCTAAGTTTATGCTAGCTATGATGCTTTAACAAGTTCCTATAGGAATGTGGAGGAAGCATGAAAAAAATTGCAAATATATCACAGGAAATGTCTGAAGAGATAGAAGAGTTGGTTGAAAGTGGTGAAACATTGCTATTTGTCAGCAAAAATGGCAAGTATATTGTGGATAGGGCAGAATTAAACGATAATGAGGCAACAGTGCTCGATTGTCAAGATGGCTCTATTTCAGTCGTGTCAATTAGCTTTGAATTGGTGGAAATGTTTAAGGATGCAAGCTGTTACCAAGATGTCCAATACAAGATCACTATTAATGACTGACCTTTATATTGGTCGTTGGTTAAAAAGATATAATTTCAATAATGAAAAATGGTGGAAAAAATGAATACTCTTTTTGAAAAAGTTATAGCTGTCAAAGAAAAACTAAAAAAAGAATTTTTATATGATACACGACCATGGGTCGTAACTTTTTCTGGTGGGAAAGATTCCACGACGGTCTTACATCTTGTTGTTTTAATGTTACAAGACCTTAAAAAAGAGGGTCACCAAAAACTAAAAAAAGTTTATGTAGTATCTTCAGATACAGGTGTCGAGATGCCTATCATCGAAGATTACACACTTAATAAAATTGAACAAATCAAAACCTATATCCAAGAAGAAAATCTAAATATTGATGTCGAACTATTAAAACCAAAAGTTACGGAGACATTTTGGAGCCTGTTGCTTGGAAAAGGCTACCCTTCACCCAATCAAAATTTCCGTTGGTGTACCGATCGGATGAAAATCAAACCCGCGACTAATTTCCTCAAAAACCTTACTGAACAAAACGAGTCCATATTGATGCTTTTGGGGGTGCGTTCCGATGAATCACAATCTAGGGCTCAATCTATCGAAAAACGTGATGTCAATCATAGGGGCTTTTCAAAGCACACAGAAATTCCTAATGCCTTTACATTTTCCCCAATCAAAGACTGGACAAATGCTGAAGTCTGGACATTTCTAAGTACTCATACAGCCCCTTGGGGAAAACATGAAGATATGATGGTGCTTTATGATAAAGGCTCAGGTGAAACTGACTGTAATATCGCTCTAAATCCAGAAGCATCTTCTTGTGGAAAAACACGCTTTGGTTGCTGGGTTTGTACGGTAGTTAGCCAGGATAAATCGATGGCAAATATGCTGCGCAATAAAGAGGATGAATGGATGCGCCCTCTCCATGAGTTTCGAAATAAATTGGAAGCGTATCGTTACGATCATTCCAAGCGACAACCAAGAAGACGAAACGGTCAAAAATCAGTCGGGCCTTTTTTATTGTCTATCCGACAAGAGCTTTTCAGTGAGCTTTTAGACATAGAAAAGCAGCTACAAAAAAGTGGCAAAATGGGCAATAAAACACTAATTTCTGATGATGAAATCAATCAGATTCAAAAACTTTGGCTCCATGATGGTGATTTCTTTGAAACGGCCATTAAAATAGCCCAAGAGGTAGGTCGTCTTGTAGAGTATGAATCAGTTAAATCTTTTAATGATGAAGAACGAGGATTTATACAAGATGTTTGTGAGGATCATGGAATCCCAGTGAAGTTAATCGAAGATTTGATGCAAAAAGAGCATAGCTATCGACATCAAATGAGACGTACAAAATTATTTGTAGAGATGGAAGAGCTTGTAGAGAGCTACGCGACAGGAAAAGTTAATGCGATTTAAAACTATTAAAATAGAGAACTTTTTCTCGTACTATGGATTGAAGCACTTTGATTTTGCAAATAGTGATAAGCCCGTACATCTCATCATTGGTGAAAATGGTTTTGGAAAAACATCATTCATCAACTCAGTCAAAATTGCTTTTCATGGAATTAACAGAGATATTCTAAGCATTGGTAATCAGACATTAACAAAACAGGATTTTATCCTGGGGAATAATCTAAAAAACTTCAGTGGTATTCTCAACAGACAAGCTAAACAAGAGGGTGAAAATACTGCTAAGGTAACCATTACAATAGATGATGATGATGTTCTTGTCGTAGAGAGAACATTTACCATTAATAGCAATAATTATGCGGAAACACTCAAAATCTATGATGAAGAGGGCAACATATTAGCCGAAGGTGATGATGCTCAGGATATTGTCAATGCAAAAATATCTCCGACAATGGCTAGGTTTTTCTTTTTTGATGGAGAAAAGATTCAAACTATTGCAGACTTTAGTCATGAAGAGTTTACCCAAATGCTCGAAGATGTACTTGAACTTGATATATATGATCAAATGGCAAAAGATTCCGAAGCGCTTATCCGAAAAGTTAACAAATCCGAACTCGATCAAGATCTGCAACAACAGGTAGTTGAAAAAGAGAGTGCCCTTGAAGAGCTTCGCGCGGAAATAGATACCATAAAAGAACTTTTCCAACATGAAAAAAAAGAAATTCTTTCCGAGCTACAAAGCAAAAAACGTGAAATCGATACCAAACTAAAAAAACTGCAAAGCCAGCACAAAAAACCTCTCGAAAAAGCCAGAACACAATTAGAACTTTTAAAAGAACAACGAAAGAATTTTGTCTTGGCTCTCAAGCAGGCTGTTTTGGTACAACTGCCACTTTTATTAAATAGCAGTTTACGTGAAAAAATTTCTAACGATATTGATCAACATTACAGAGGAAAAGTTCAGATAGATCAGAATGTTTTATCTGAAAAGAAAAAACAGTTTCTAGATCTTCTGGCAGTTTCTGATAAAGAAAGTGTTTCCAATACTTTTGATGCAGTATTTCAGTCTAGTACAGAAGATCAAAGCGTATCATTTGCCGATCCTCACAAAGTAGAGAAGCAGTTTGATGCACTTCCTGATATCAATTTGCCTGAATTGTTAGAGGCACTTTCGACCAATATCAAAGAGGTTCGTGAATGCGAAATGGAGATCATCGAGCTAGAGCATAAAATTGCCGATGACAAAAAAGAGTATGAACATGACTTCAAAGCATTGAAAGATGTAACAGAGACCATTATCCGTCAAGAAGTTAAGTGTGAGGCCCTAGAAGAGAAAATAAGCACTCTTGAAACAGAAGAAAAAACAATCAAAAGTGAACTAGCCAAACTAACAATACAAGAGCACCAAAATGGCTTAGCCAATGAAAAAATCAATACTTTAAAATCAATAATCTCTGTCAGCAGTGTCATAAAAAAGAAAATCAAAAGCGACAAACGAGAAAATTTGGAAAAATCGATCAATGTTAAATTCCAGCAACTGAGAAAAGAGGGATACGAAGCAAGCAAGATCGTTTTAGATGATGATTTTAATATCAATATCTATGATGCAAATGGTCATCCCATGGATATCCTATCTTCCTCCTCTGGACAAAAGCAGATCATTGCTACGGCCCTTATTTGGGGTATATCCGAATATATCGGCGAAGATATTCCTATGATTATTGATACGCCACTGGGAAGACTCGATGATAAAAATCAATCGCTCATTCTAAATGAGTTTTATCCCAACGTTTCTAAGCAGGTAATTATCCTACCTACGCCTAGTGAATTAAAGCACGAAGGCTTTAAGAAGCTAACAGAGCATGTTTCTCAAACATTCTTACTCAGCAATGGCGGATCGGCGACTTCGGTTGAAGAGATAAAGACAAGTCAAGTAATTAACAATGCCATCGATAAGCAAGTTTTGGAGTCGGCATCATGAGAACTACAGCTTTTGTGGAAGAGAATTTGCCAAGAATTGCAAAGCTTCTTGGTTTTGAGAATGAACCTAAGTGGTTGACTATTCGATTCGCCATTTCTATTTCAACTGCTCTTGATACTCCTATCAATACTAATGAATCGATAGATTTCACTGATGGCAAAACGTACAATATGGAAGTAATTACTGGGAAAGGAAAGCTTGATGTGACTGGCGAGCAAGCTGACTATAATGATCTAATGGCCGTGATCATTGCTAGTGCTAAAGAAGATAAAAAGATTTCCTCTGAAAAAGAATTTGAAAAATATTTAGAATATCACTGTGAAAGAGGCTTTAATATTTTAGCCTCTTCCATGCGGGACAATAGTGATATTTTTAAATGGGTCTTGCAGGAATTTTATTCTTCAAGTGAAAAAGCTTCTAGAAACATGTTAGATAATAATTGAGTACGTTCTGTAATATGGTCACTACACCAGGTATTTTGGTCTTTTATGTATTCATTTAGCTTTATATCATTTTGATAACCGATAGGCTTATCATCGTTATTTGTTGCATCCCTTTTATCTTCAAAAGGCTTATTTGATAATGAACTATTGTATCCACTCAATGTTAAGTTGCCTAAAACATGTAGATATATTGTTTTATCTATATTTTCCCAGCACGGATCATTCCAATGCTTGGAGTCTTGAGGTAAGATATGTTCGATAGTCCAGATAGGTTTATTATTTTCTAACTCCCAAAAATCAATCTTTTCTTCTTTTGTTCGTTGTTTTTCTTCCAGTCTAATCAATATATATCTAACTAAATTTTTGTTAATGGTATATAAGTCATCTGTCAAGGCTTTTCGAATTTCTTCATCATTTTTGTACATTTTTTTACCAGTATCAGGGTGTTTTCCAGTAAGAAATTCTTTTGTCAATTTGATGATTGTAGTTACCGAGACTTCGGTATTGATTTTTTCAATTAAATCTATAAATATTTGGTCGAGATCACGCGTTGCTGGATAATCTACGAGATGACGTCGTATAAACCATGTTTCAATAAACTCAAGAAGTTCTTTAAAGTGAATTATTTCTTTAGGTTGTGTAACTTTATTAAATACGTGTAGAAGAAGCATATTGGCAGGAATACAACTCAAGCGTTTTAAATCATGAAGCTGTTTTCGTAAACCATAGTATGGATCATCATTAGATAGGTCTTCTGGTAAAATAATTTTTTTGTATATTTTTGAATTCAGTACAAGTTGATCCAGTAGGCCTTTGGCATCTTTAGTGATCAACTCTGTGTAAATCCGGATTAAATTTGCCTTAGTAGCCTTTGAGCTGCCCGGAGTTTTTAGCTTGTAATGAAATTGAAAAACATTATAGAAGTGTCTCAAAAACCTAACTTGATCTGTGTATTCCTCTATGTTTTTTAACACTAATTGCCATTTTTCATATGCCGTATCAACATCTTTCTTTTCATAATGTGCCAGCATACTATTTTTTAACAAGTCAATAGGGCTTAGCTCCATTCCTCTATGGTTAATACTCTCAAATAATACAAAGGCATCACTTGCATTATTAACATCTATTCGGACTAACATTGCAGAAAAAACTTTTTTTAACAGTCTAAAAAGATCGTCGATAGAAATATTAAGGTCTTCATTTTCATCATGTAGTTTATGAAGAAAAAAGTTGTAGGCTTTGCTGATTCGTCTATTCCCAAAGTTTGCAGGCTTTTCAATATCGCACAATAGGTCATTGCGTTGTAATAAAAACCGATAGTCATCATTATTTCTATTTTGAGTTGAAAGGATTAGTCGGGGTATTTCTCCGTTTACTAGGCATTCGCTTAGTTGTCCAACCAATGTAACTTTCTCTTTATTTGAGCTGTAGTCTAAAATTTTTTCTTGAGGATTGTTTTTATGGTACCTATTGATACTTTCGTAGATTGCCAATAAAAAAAGAGAAAGTGTAGTTAACCTTTGTTGTCCATCTACTAATTCAAAATTTCCAGCAGAACCTATACAGATAATAGAACCTAAAAAATAATTTTCTTCACTTTCAAGAATGTCACTATATAAATCCTCCCAGTTGTCTTTATTCCACGAATATTCTCTTTGGTACTTTGGAATAGTATAAGAGTTGTCTAGGATTACTTTAATTTGATAGCTATCTGCTTTATTTATCATTCTAAAACCTTCTGTAAGACTAAATAATTGGAATACTTTTAACTGGTCTATTCTAGTCTTTTGAAAATAATAAATCTTTTAGATTAGAACAAAAAATAAATTTTTTTTGATTTTGTGTGTATTTTTATGTTGAGATTCTCTCCGCAAAATAATCCACCATATCATTCAACGTTCCCACCTGACCATAATCTTTTTCCGGTACTTCTACCCCGAGCCGCTCATTCATGGCGGTCAGCAGCGTAAGAAAATCATACGAATCAAACTCGATGGCGGTCTGGAGTCTTGCGTCGGTGGGGATGTCGCCCTCTTCGGCATCCGGGGCGATGTTTAGGATCTCTTCGATGATGATGGCTTTGATTTCTGGTTTAGTCATAAAAGTCCTTCTGGATTTTGTAGTAGTTTATTGAGTGTATCGAGAAACTGCGCACCGGTGCGGCCGTCGGTGGCCCGGTGGTCTCCCGCCAGGGTCGCCTGCATTACCTTGCGTACGGCGAGCCGGTCGCCCTCGGCCCAGGGGGCGTCCATGATGCGGCCCAGGCCCACGATGGCCACCTGGGGCGGGTAGATGACGCCGTAGACGCGTTCGACGCCGAGGTCGCCGAGGTTGGTAATGGTGATCGTCTGTTTGGTCAGTTCGCTGCTTTTGAGCTTGCCTGCACGGGTTCGGGTGATGAGGTCGCCGAGGCCGGCCATCGTGGCGGTGAGGTCTTTGTCCTGGGCATCCAGCAGGGCCGGGGTGATGAGGCCGCCTTTGCGCAGGGCAATGGCGATGCCGGGGTGGATCTCGGGGCTGACCCGGTGGCCGCCGCCCTCCCAGAAGCCGTTGAGCTCGGGGACGGCCTGGAGTGCCTTGACCACGGCGCGGATCATCAGGGCGGCGGGGAGGATTCGCTCTTTGATGGAGCGTTTGGCGTTTTCCGCTTCGAGCCACTCCAGTGCCGGGGTCATATTGACGGAGGTGCTGAGATAGTAGTGGGGGATCTCGGCGTTTGACTTGCTCATGGCCGCGGCGATCGCCTGGCGCATTGCATCGTCAGAGCTGCTTTTTGCAGTTTCTTTTTTTGGTGCCGGGGCCGGTTTGGCTTTTGGTTTTTCCGATTGTTTGCCTGCGGCGGCTTCGATGTCGGATAGGTGGATCTCTCCTTTTACCGTGGCCGCCAGGGCGGCGAGGTCGACGCCCAGCTCTTCAGCCCGCTTTCGGGCGGCGGGGGAGATGTGGGGGCGCTCACGCGGTTCGGGTTCGGCGGCCTTTTTGGGTGGAGTCGGTTCCGGCTTTGCCTTAGATGGGGCGGGCTCCTCTTTTTTGGGTTCGGGTGTCGGCTCGGGGGCGGCTTTGGCCTCCGGTTCGCCTTCGCTTTTGATCTCGGCCAGGGCGGCGCCCACTTCGCACTCGGTCTCCTCTTCTACGAGGAGTTTTTCCACCACGCCGTCTTCGAATACCTCGATCTCAATCACCCCTTTGCTCGTCTCCACCTCGGCGAGGATGTCGCCTTTTTTGACCGTGTCGCCGGGTTTGACCTTCCACTCCATCAGCACGGCGGATTTCATGTCGGCGCCGAGGCTGGGCATTGTGAACGTAGACATTTATGCCATCACTTTCTTGGCGGCGGCGATGATCGTCTCCACCTGCGGGATCGCCGCCTCTTCGAGGTGTTTGGCGTAGGGCAGGGGCACTTCGGCGGTGCAGTGGCGCGCCGGTGGGGCGTCGAGGTCGTAGAAGGCCTGCTCGTTGATCCGCGTGATGATCTCGGCGGAGAGGCTGCCCGTCTTCCACCCTTCGTCTACGACGAGGACGCGGTGGGTCTTTTTAATGGAGGCCATGATGGCTTCGTCATCCAGCGGGCGGAGGCTGCGGAGGTCGATCACTTCGGCGTCGATCCCCTCTTTGGCCAGGGCCTCGGCGGCGTCTAACGATTTGAAAACGCTGATACCGTAGGTCAGGATCGTGAGGTCTTTGCCCTCCCGCATCGTCTTGGCCTTGCCGATGGGGAGCGGCTTGGCCTTGGTGTCGAGCTCGCCTTTGGCGTTGTAGAGCAGGGAGTTTTCAAAGACCAGGACCGGGTCGGGGTCGGCCAGGGCCAGGCCCACCATGTCGTAGGCGTCCTGGACCGTGGCGGGGGTGAGGACCTTGAGCCCCGGGATGTGGGTGTACCACCCCTCCAGGCTGTGGGAGTGCTGGGCGGCGAGCTGCTTGCCCCCGCCCGTGGCCATGCGGATGACCAGCGGCACGTTAAACTGCCCGCCGGACATGTGGAGGATCGTGGCGGCGTTGTTCATGATCTGATCCAGGGCCAAAAGGGAGAAGTTGACCGTCATGATCTCGACGATGGGGCGCATGCCGTTTAGCGCCGCGCCGATCCCTGCCCCGGTGAAGGCCGACTCGGATAGCGGCGTATCCATGATGCGCTCCGGCCCGAACTTCTCCAGCATCCCCATACTGACGGCAAAACAGCCGCCGTAATGGCCCACGTCTTCACCCATCAAAAAGACCCGCTCGTCCTTCTCCATCGCCTCGGTCATCGCCAGGCGTACCGCCTCGCGGTAGGTTGTTTCGTTGCTCATGATCGCACCTCCGAGTAGACATATTTTTCAAGATCTTCCACCGGCTCCAGCGTGCCCGCTTCGGCGAAGGCGACGGCATCGTCGACAATTTTGGCGACCTCTTTTTCTATTCCTTCAGCATCGATCTCTTTCCACTGGCCGGAAGCTTCCAGCTTTTTCTGGAGGTTGACGAGGGGGTCTTTCTCCTTCCACTCGGCTACTTCCGTTTTTTCGCGGTAGAGCTCGGCGTCGAACATCGAGTGGGCGCGGAAGCGGTAGGTCTGACACTCCAAAAAGGCGGGGCCCTTGCCCGAGCGTACGTAATCGGCCCCCCAAACCGCCGCGTCGGCTACTGCCATCACGTCCATACCGTCGACATGGAGCGACTCCATGTGGTAGCAGGCGGCTTTTTTGGCGAGGTCGGTCTCGGACTCGGCCAGCTCCAGGGCGGTTCCCATGCCGTAGCGGTTGTTTTCGCAGACGAAGAGCACCGGGAGTTTCCAGAGTGCGGCAAGGTTGAGCGACTCGTGGAACTCCCCTTCGGCCACCGCCCCGTCGCCGAAGATGGCGACCGTTGCGCGGTTTTTGCCCATCTTTTTATCGGCCAGGGCCATCCCCACGGCCAGAGGCAGCCCACCGCCGACGATGGCGCTCCCGCCGTAGAAGCGGGTGTCGGCGTCAAAGAGGTGCATGGAGCCGCCCCGGCCCCTGGCGCACCCCTCCTGCTTGCCGTACATTTCGGCCATGACGGAGCCTGCGGAGATTCCCCGCGCCAGGGCGTGGCCGTGTTCACGGTAGGTAGAGAGGATGGCGTCGTCGGGCGTGAGGGCGTGCATGACACCCGTGGCGACAGCCTCTTCCCCGATGTAGAGGTGGAGGAAGCCGCGGATCTTCTGCTTGGTGTACATCTCGGCTGCTTTTTCCTCGAAACGGCGGATCAGCAGCATCTGCTTGTAAAATTTTTTGGCCAGATTAATATCCATAAGTGATCCCTTTTAGTCTTCCAAGGTGGAGGTGTCGCCTTCCGGCAATCCTAATTCGCGTGCTTTGAGCAGCCGCCGCATGATCTTGCCGCTGCGGGTCTTGGGGAGATTGTCCTGGAACTCGATCTCTTTTGGGGCCACGGCGGCCCCCAGGGCTTTTCGGGCAAAGCCGGTCAGCTCGCGCTTGAGGGCGTCGGTGGGTTCGAAGCCCGCTTTGAGGGAGACAAAGGCCTTGACCACCTGGCCGACCACATCGTCCGGTTTGCCGATGACCCCCGCTTCGGCGACGGCGGGGTGCTCCATGAGGGCACTTTCCACTTCGAAGGGGCCCACCATGTGGCCGGAGGTCTTGATGATGTCGTCGGCCCGGCCGACGAACCAGAAGTAGCCGTCCTCGTCCTTGTAGGCGAGGTCGCCCGAGATGTACCAGCCGTCGACAAAAGACTTCTGATACTTCTCAGGCGTGTGGAGGTAGTCGCGGAACATGGAGGGCCATCCGGGGCGCAGGGCAAGGTCGCCCTCTTTGCCCGGCTCCGTCACCTCGGAGACGCTGCCGTCGTCGTTTCGCCGGACGATGCCCGCTTCGATGCCCGGCAGCGGGCGGCCCATGGAGCCGGGGCGCACCTGCTGGGAGATCAGGTTGGCGATCATGATGCCCCCCGTTTCGGTCTGCCACCAGTTGTCGTGGATCGGCATTTTGAGTTTTGCCACGCCCCAGGTGACCGCTTCGGGGTTGAGGGGTTCGCCTACGCTCTGGACGAGGCGGAGATTGGAGAGGTCGTACTCTTTGGTCGGCTCGTTGCCCAGGCGCATGAGGCGGCGGATGGCGGTGGGGGCGGTGTACCAGACGGTGATCTTATAATCCTGCAAAGTCTGATACCAGCGCACGGCATCGAACTCCGCCTCGTCGATGACGTTGGTAATGCCGTGGATCCAGGGGGTGATGATGCCGTAGGCCGTGCCCGTGACCCAGCCGGGATCGGCGGTGCACCAGTAGATGTCGTCCTCGTGGAAGTCCATCACGTAGCGGCCCGTCATCCAGTGGGTGTAGAGCGCCTTGTGGACGTGGACGGCGCCTTTTGGCATCCCGGTGGTCCCGCTGGTGAAGTGGAGCAGGGCCATATCCTCGGGGTCGGTCGGGGGGATGTGGAACATATCCGAAGCCGTCTCCATCAGGCGCGGCAGGGAGAGGACCTGGCGGCCGAGGTCTTCGTCGCAGTCCATGATGAGGACATAGTGGAGGTGGGGGAGCTTCTCTAAAAGCGGGGCGACCTTTTTTTCATAGAGGGCTTTGGTCGTCAGGAGTACCTTGGCCTCGCCGCGCTCCATCCGCTGGAGGATCGGCTCGGGGCCGAACTGGGAGAAAAGTGGGCAGAAGACGCTGCCGCGCTTGAGCACCCCGATGGCGGAGATGTAGAGTTCGGGGATGCGGGTGGAGAGGGAGAAGACCTTGTCGCCTTTGTGTACGCCGAGCGACGAGAGGACGTTGGCCACCATGGCACTGAGTCTTCTCATCTGGTCAAAGGTGAAGGTGCGTTTTTCGCCATTTTGCCCGAGCCAGAGCAGGGCGACTTTATCGGCCAGCGGGCCGTCCGCGTGGCGGTCGATCGCCTCGTGGGCGATGTTGAGCCCGCCGCCGGACGGCAGGCCGTCAAACTGTGCCGCGACCGAATCCCAGCTGAACTCGGCGCGCGCTTTCTCATAGTCGGGCAGGTTCGGTTCTACGGCCAGGCTGCCCGGGTCTTTGTCTATCCATTGCTCTTTCATTGATGTGTCCTTTGGACGGAGGTGAGCGAAAATTACGGAAAATGTTTATTTCAAGACGATTTCTTTCAATCTTAGGATAAACCGGATTTTAGAATCCTTATGAAAGAATGGGTAATAGAATGTATATAAAAAATTTTAAGAATAAGAGACGATTATGAAAAACAGATGGCGGGTGATCGATACGGGCCTTGGCGGTGCTGCGGCGAACATGGCGACGGACGAAGCGCTGCACGAGGCACTGGAGCAAAGCGGAAAACCGGTGCTGCGGCTCTACGGCTGGGAACCCAGTATCAGCCTGGGGCGTTTTCAGGATACAAAGAGTATCCGGCGTCCGGCCATGGAAGAGCACGGCATATCCTGTGTCCGGCGGATGACGGGCGGCGGCGCGCTGGTCCACGGCGGGGATCTCTCCTATTCGCTCGTCATGCCGCGCAGCTACCTTGCCGGGGCCGGGGTGAAGGAGAGCTATCGCAACCTCTGCCAGTTTCTTATACGTCTCTATGAGAAGCTGGGGCTTGAGGCGTGGTTTACGGCCGATGCAGGGCTGGAGGCCTCCTCCTCGTCCATCTGCCTGGCGGCCAACGAGGCTTATGATATCGTCATCAACGGGAAAAAGATGGGGGGCAACGCCCAGCGTTACAGCAAACGCTCCCTCCTGATGCACGGGAGTATCCCGATGCACTTCGACCGGGACCGGTTCGCCCCGATCTTTGCGGGCGATTCGGGGCTGGAGCGGGCGGCCTGCCTGGAGAGCCTCTGCATCCCCATCGAGTACGAGGAGCTGGCGGAGATGGTGGTGGACAGCTTCTGGCACACTTTCGACGCGGAGATGGAGCCCGACAGCCTCAGCGAGGCGGAGTCGCGCCGGAGTGACGAGCTCGCGGAAAAGAAGTATGCCGACGAAAAATGGACATGGCATGGTGACACGAAAGCCTGAATGGCTGCGAAAAAAGATCCGTCCCAGCGCTCTGGGGGAGGTGGAAACGCTCCTGGCCAAAGGGCGGCTGCACACGGTCTGCGAGGAGGCGATGTGCCCCAATATCACCGAGTGTTTTGCCAAAAAGCAGGCCACTTTCCTGATCCTTGGCAACCAATGCACCAGAGCGTGCAGCTTCTGCAACGTGAGCAAAGGGCACCCGCTTCCCGTCGATCCCGGGGAGCCGGGGCGGGTGGCAGAAGCGGTTGCGGCGATGGGGCTTCGGCATGTGGTCATCACCAGCCCGACGCGGGACGACCTGGACGACGGCGGGGCGGGGCACTTCGCCCGGACCGTCGCGGCGATCAAAGCGCAGGATGCTTCGGTGCGGGTGGAGCTGCTGATCCCCGATTTTCGGGAAAACGTCGCGGCACTGGAGACCGTCGCGACAAGCGGGGCCGAGATCGTCGGGCACAACCTGGAGACGGTCCCGAGGCTCTACCATGTGCGCAAAGGGGCGGCATACGACCGGTCGCTCCGGGTCCTGCAACGGCTGCATGAACTCAACCCGACGATTGCCACCAAAAGCGGGATCATGCTGGGTCTGGGGGAAAAAGAGGAGGAGGTGTTACGGCTGATGGAGGAGCTCCTGGCCACGGGGTGCCGGCTGCTCTCCATCGGGCAGTACCTCGCCCCCTCGCCCGAACACGCCCCCGTGGTGGAGTACGTGGAGCCGGAACGGTTTGACTTTTTCCGGGAAATAGGGCTGGCAATGGGGTATGATTATATACAGAGCTCGCCCTATACGCGCAGCAGCTATATGGCGGATGAATATAGAACCCATCTCAAGCATAGCTAATCCAGATGAGAAAATAAAAGGAATCGGAACATGGCGAGGTTGCAGAGAACTATCCGGTTTTGGATAATTCAAAATATCGAGATAATGCAGTTTTTATTTTCCCCTTCGGGCGGGAGGATTTTAGGCCGAAGCTTCGTTGTGCGCAGCTTATGTAGCGTTGGCTACACCACGCTGCTTACGCCTTGCCTCAACCTAAAATTCTCTCCGTCCTCTAAACCAGCTATGCTTGAGATTGGTTCTGAGGAGGCAACCGATGCGGATGTATGATGTGGTGGTGATCGGGGCAGGCCCCGCCGGGTACGAAGCGGCCCTGATGCTGGGACGCGGCAGCAAAAACGTGCTGCTCATCGACCGGGCCAAGGAGCGCATCGGCGGGGTCTGCCTCAATGAGGGGTGCATCCCTGCTAAGACCTACCTGGAGAGTGCGGAGTATAACCACCGTGCGGAGATATTTCGCGAACGGGGGCTGAACGTGACGATCGGGGAGCTGGAGCTGGGCGTACTCCGGGGTAAGAAGGACGCGCTTGTGGACGAGATCCGCTCCGGGGTGGTCTGGCTCCTGGACCAGGCGAAGGTGGAGCTGGCCTACGGGACGGCGAAGTTTATTGACGAGACGACGATCGAGCTGGACGGGGAGCAGATCGGTTTCGGGAAGTGCATTATCGCCGTGGGTTCGACGGCGCGGGAGGTGGCTAACCTCCCCTTCGACGGCAAGCGGATCATCTCCAGTACGGAAGTGTTTGAGATGGATGCCCTGCCGCGTTCTATCGTCATTATCGGCGGCGGGCCCATCGGCTGCGAGATGGCAAGCTTTTTTAACGGCTTCGGTGTGGAGGTGGTCCTGAACGGCAGGCGCGATTTTCTTGTGCCCAATGAGGACGAAGACGTTTCCAAGGCGCTGATGCGGGAGTTTAAGAAGCGGGGGATACGGCTGTTGACCGGGGCGAGCGTGGCACGTGCCGAGGTGACGGACACCGGGGTGAATCTTGCCATCGGGGAGGAGTCAGTGGTGTGCGAGACGGTGTTGGTGGCCGCCGGGCGCATCCCCAATACGGCTGGGCTGGAAGCGGAAAAGGCAGGGGTGAGCCTGGATGCCAGGGGATACGTGGAAGCCGATGGCGCATTCCGGACGGCCAATCCGGACATATACGCCGTCGGCGACTGCCTCCCGACCCCGGGCTATGCCCACACCGCCTATGCCGAAGCGAAGGTGGCTGCCCACAATATCCTTACCGGGGAAAGCCGGGAGAACGCTCACCTGAGCCCGTCGGCCATCTTTGCCCACCCCAACGTGGGGAGCTGCGGACTGAACGAAGCCCAGGCGAAGGCCCGGGGACTCGAAATAGAGGTGAAAAAAGCGTATTTCAAAGCGAGTGCCCGGGCCAAGATCCACGGCAACGACGGGGGCTTTGCCAAGGTGGTCGTGGAGGCCAAAACGGAACGGTTGCTCGGGGCCGCCATCGTCGGGGTGGGGGCGACGGAGACGATCCACGAACTCCTCGTGGCGGTCGAGCAGGGGATGACGCTTTCGCAGCTTAAAAACCTGATCTACGTCCACCCCAGCCTCGCCGAGATCGTGACGCTGCTGCAATGAATACGCACCGCGAACTTGTCCAGAACCTTATGGCCCAGATACCGGGCAGTACCCTGATCGAGACCCATATCTCCTCGGTGATCCTGACGGACCACTATGTCTACAAGCTCAAAAAACCCGTAGATTTCGGTTTCCTCGATTTTTCGACGCTGGAAAAACGGAAAGAGTATTGCGAGGAGGAGGTCCGGATCAACGGGGCGTTTGCCCCGGTGCTCGATTACGAGGTCGATACCATCGGGGGGTCGGTGGAGCGGCCGCGGTTGGGATCGGGCAGGTGGCCTATCGAGTATGCCGTCAGGATGCGCCGCTTCGAACAGTCGAACCAGCTGGACCACGTGGCGGAGGCCGGGGGGCTGGACGAAGCCCTGGTGGAGAAGATCGCCGTACGGGTCGCGATGCTGCATGAAGACGCCGTGCCGGCGGAACCGGAAACGGATTACGGCACCCCCGAACGGGTCCTTCACCCCGTTACGGAGAATTTTGCCATCCTGGAGCGCTCCCTCTTCCCCGAAACGGCCTGGGAGAAGGTGCAGGAGATCAAAGAGTGGAGCCAGGAGCGGCACGGGGAGCTGGCGGAGTTTTTTGCCGCCCGGAAAGCGGAGGGAAAAGTCAGGGAGTGTCACGGCGACCTGCACCTGCATAACATCACCCTGGTCGACGATGAAGTGACTCCCTTCGACGCCATCGAGTTTAACCCCTATTTCCGCTGGATCGATGTGATCAGCGACCTTAGTTTCCTACTCATGGACCTGGAGTACTTCGGGCAGAGGGCCCTGGCCAACCGGCTGCTCAACCGCTACCTGGAGCTGACGGGCGATTACGGGGCTTTGAGGGCACTCAGCTTTTATAAGACCTACCGGGCGATGGTCCGGGTGAAGGTAACGGCCCTTCGGCTGGGACAGGAGGGGACGGACGAGACAGAAAAGGCCGCACTGCTGGCAGAGATCGAACGCTACCTCGACCTGGCGCTCGGGTACACCCGACAGGCCGTTAACTTCGTGGCACTCATGTACGGCCTGTCGGGATCGGGGAAAAGCTATGCGGCGCTTTTTGCCTGTAGCCTTTCGGGCGGCATCCGGGTGCGCTCGGATGTTGAGCGGAAGCGGATATTCGGCGAGGGGGTCTATACGGACGACGCCACGGAAGCGACCTACGGCCGGCTTGCCGAGCTTGCGGGCATCGTGAGCGACGCGGGGTATCCTGTCTTTGTGGATGCGACGTTTCTCAAGCGGCGGCAGCGTGACCGCTTTGCGGGATTTGCCAGACGGTATATCCTGGAGTGCCGCTGCGACGAGGCGGTGGCACTGGCGCGTATCGCCAGGCGCGAAGCGGAGGGGAAAGACCCTTCCGAAGCGGACCGGGAGGTCTATTTTCTGCAAAAGGCGTCACTGGAACCGCTGGGGGATGAGGGCAACGCCGTGTGTGTCGTTATCGACTGTAACGACGACGAGACGATGCGGAAGGACCTGGAGGTCTTTGTCGATCACGACTCAGAAGCGTGGTAGTCAGCTCTTTTCGGGGAGGCGGATCGTAAACTCTGCGCCCCCTTCGGCATTGCCGGCGGTGATGGCGCCCTCCATATGTTTTTCGATAATGAGGCGGCACATGTGCAGCCCCAGCCCCGTCCCCTGGCTCCCTTTGGTCGTCACGTCGGGTTCGAAGAGACGGTCGGGGAGGAGTGCGGTATCGATCCCCCCGGCATTGTCGCGAACCTGAAGGACCGCTTCGCCCCCGTCGCGGCGTCCGATGAGCTTGATGACCGGGGTGTCGGGCCCCTCCGGGCCAAACTGGTCGATGGTGTTGGTGATGAGGTTGATGATCACCTGCTTGAACTCGTTGGCGATGCCGTAGCTTCTAAGACCCGCCTCCACGTCGCTGGTGATGGTGATGCTGTTCATCCGCAGCAGCGGCCCCATGAGGCGCAGGATCTCGTCGACGGCCGTGCGGAGCTCGAACACCTCCTTGGTCCGGTCGTGCTTGACAAAAAGACGGAAGTCGTCGATGGTCTGGGCGAGAAAGGTGATGTTGCGCCCGAACATCTCCATCGCCTCATCGAGGCTTTCGGCATCCAGGTCGTTGTCATGGTAGGACTCCTGGAGCCCGTGGATGACAACGTTGATGACGTTTAGCGGCTGTTTCATCTGGTGGGAGATAAAGCCGATCATCTTCCCCAGCTCCGCCAGTTTGGAGCGTTCGATCAGGAGCTCCTCCTGGAGCTGCCGTTCTTCGATCAGCTTGCGGTTTCTTTCGATCTCCGAGGCGACCCGCTCCCCCAGCTGGTCGTTGGCTTCCTGGAGGGCTTTGGTCTTGGCATCGACCTCCTCCTTGAGGATCTTTTTGATCCGGTGGTCCTCGATGACCGAGGCGGCCAGTTCGGCGACGATCACCAGCAGGTCTGCGTCGTTTTCGGAGTAGTCCCCCTCTTTTTTATTCAGGACCTGGAGGACGCCCAGGAGATTGTCGAATTTCCCGATGATCGGGACGGCCAGGAGCTGTCTGGTCCGGTAGCCGCTCTGCATATCGATCGTGGCGTTGAAGAGGGGGTTGGTGTAGGCGTCATTTTCGATGATGCGCTGGCGGGTCTTGCCGCAGTAGCCGGCGATCCCCTCGTCCAGATCGATGGAGATCTTCTCGTCCAGCCCCTGGGCGATCTTGCTGCTGAGCAGGTTGCGTTCCTTGTCGTAGATAAAGAGCGAGCTGCGTTCGGAGTGGGTGATATCCGTGGCGATCTTGGTGATCTCCTGGTAGATATCGAGGATCTTTGTCTCTTTTCTTAGCAGGTTGGTCAGTTCAACGATGACGGAAAGCTTAGCTGTGAGGTCCCCCGGCTCTTGCATGGCACTCCCTTTTGAAACAGTTTTGTGAAGAGTCGGTAATACTATAGCGTTAAAAAAATATCGGTTTTATTAATTGGATTATTTCAGACTCTGTTTAATTAGATGACTTTTCTATGATGTTTTAATGTTTTTTTCATGAGCTTTTGGCTGTCTTTTTGTAGAGGGCGAGGAGCTTCTCATCGATCTTTGAGAGCGGCAGGGCCTCGATCTCCTCCAGGGTAAACCAGCCGTCGCACGGGGGTCTCTCTTCGGTCAGGTGGGCGGTGAGGGTCAGTTTGAAGTGGCTGTAGGTGTGGCTGGCCTCGCCGAGGGGGAGGCTGACGTCGGGGGCGTCGTCTGTCTGGATAAAACCCCAGAGGCCGTGGAGGAGTCGTGTCGTGCGGCGGATGAGGCCGATCTTCCCGTCATGGACGGGGATGCGCGCGATCTTTACGTGGTGGGGGCTCTTTTTCTTTTTTTTCCGGGCGGGATAGGCGGTCGGGTCGTTTTGTCCTTTGCATCCTTCGCGGAGCGGGCAGCGTGTGCACGCCGGTGCTTTGGGTGTGCAGACCGCAGCGCCGATATCCATCATCGCCTGGTTGTAGTGGTAGGGGTCGTTTCGGTCCATCAGTGTTTCGGCCTTCTCCCAAAGTGCTTTCGGCGTCGGGGTCTTTAGCGCAAAAAAGCGGCAGAGGATGCGCTTGACGTTGGCATCCATGATGGGGACCGCTTCGCGGTAGGCGAAGGCGGCGACGGCGTTGGCCGTGGTCTTTCCGAGGCCCGGGAGCTTTTGGAGCTCGGCGGCGGTTTTGGGAAGCACCCCGCTGCAGGCGATAGCCGCGGCGTGGAGGTTGCGCGCTCTTGTATAGTAGCCCAGCCCCTGCCACTGCTTGAGCACCGCCTCCTGGGGGGCATCGGCCACCGCTTTCAGGGTCGGGAAGGTCTCCAGGAAGGGAAAATAGAAACGCTCCAGCACCGTCCCAACCTGGGTCTGCTGGAGCATGATCTCGCTGAGGTAGATGGGGTAGGGGTCCTGGGTGTTGCGCCAGGGGAGGTCGTGGCGGCCGTTTGTCTCGTACCAGGTCCGGATCGCCCGGTGCAGCGGGGAAAAATTCATCGGCTACTCCGCTTTTAAAAGCCTTACGGTAAGACGGCGTACGACCGGGACGACGAAAAAGACCGTCGGGAAGGCGACGACGAAGGCTTTCCAGAACGCTTCGAGCCAGACCGCGACGAAGTGGTCGATAAACCCGAGGTTGATCCAGGTGATAATACCGGACATAAAAAAGGACATAAACGACGACATCAAAAAAGAGAAGAGAATACGTTCGTAGCGTCGCGGGACCATGGGCGGCCTTCTTTTTTCCCGGCATTGTATCAGATTCGGTTTAGGAAAAAATTTTGTAACGAAACAGCCCGGTTTTTGTGATATATTTCCGTCCGAAATTTAGGATTTGAAGGAAATATGACCATGCGAAAGATGATTGAGAAGCTGGAACTTCCGCGTGTGCAGGTGATGGTGAAAGTGTTTATCGCTTTTTCTCTTTTTTTCAGTGTGAAGGATTTTCAAACCGTCGATTCCGTCAACCGGTTGGTGATCGCGCTGCTGGAGTTTATTATCGTACTGGAGATCGTGCGTATGCTGATCGATTTTCTGATGGACGATGAGCACCGGATCAAGCTGCGACTGATGATCGACTCGACGATCGTCTTTTTTATCCGGGACGTGATGCTGGTGGCCAATGAGAAGTTCGACGAGACGAAGATATTTTCATTGATGGGGGTGATTGCTATTCTGTTCGTATTCCGGTTTGTGGCGATGCGGTTTACGCCGTCTCGGTATCTGCGGGGAAAAGAGGTGGATTAGGGAAAAGTGCGGACCGGTATGGGCAGTTACCGGTCCGCGGACAGGAAAATTTCACTTGAGTTTATCACCTGAAATTTATAAGAAGGGAAGAGCAAGGTAGTAAAGGGCTTGTTTACTTGGATTTGAAGAAATCGTAATAGTGGTTGACCCTTCCGCTTCTTATCCTCAAATATTACCCGTGATTCATGAAAAAATCATGAAAATAATCTTATTGTTATCAAATAGTAAAAAAATGCCGTAAAGTTAAGTGGCGGGATGGTCTATAATCTTTCCATTTGACTCAGGGACAAGGAAGATTATGAAAAACAACATCGTGCTTATCGGCTTTATGGGCGTGGGAAAAGGGAGCATCTCCCGCGCACTTTCCAGGGAGCTGGACATGCTGGCCCTGGATACGGACGACATGATCGTCAGCATGCAGAAACGGCAGATCAAGAGCATCTTCAAAAAGGAGGGCGAAGCCTATTTCCGGGGGCTTGAGACAAAGATGGCCGCATGGGTCGCGGCAAACATCGACAACACGATCGTCTCCACGGGCGGCGGCTTTCCGATCTATGTCGAGGAGGTCAGGCCGATGGGGAAGGTCTTCTACCTCAAAAACAGTTTCGACGGTATCATGAAGCGGATCGAAGAGAGCCCGAACCCTAAGAAAAAGCTCAAAAAACGCCCCCTTTTCAAGGATAAAAAGAAGGCGAAAAAACTCCTGGAGAGCCGGCTGGAGCGTTATGCCGAAGTAGCCGACGTGGTGATCGACACGGAGGGCAAAAGCACCGAAGCGATCGTCGCGGAGATCATCGCGGCGCGCTGATTACGCCCCCTCTTTAAGAAGCGAATTAAACTTCTCCTTGAACTTCTCGACCTTGGGGTCGATGACGACCATGCAGTACCCTTCGTGGGGGTTGGTGTCGAAGTAGTCCTGGTGGTAATCCTCCGCAGGGTAGAAGATATCCAGGGGGGAGAGTTCGGTGACGATCTCATGCTCCAGCTGGCCGTTCAGCTCCGCGATCGCCTTTTGGGCTGCGGCCTGCTGTTCATCGTTGTGGTAGAAGATGACCGAACGGTACTGAGTCCCCATATCCGCCCCCTGCTTATTCAGCGAAGTGGGATCGTGGATCACCCAGAAGACATCCAGCAGATCCTCGAACGAGACCTGGTCGGCATCGTAGGTGATCTGCACCACCTCCGCATGGCCCGACTGGCCGCTGCACACCTCCTTATAGGTCGGATTCGCATTCGCCCCGCCGCTGTAACCGCTGACGACTTTCTCGACGCCTTTGATCCGTTTATAAACCGCTTCCAGACACCAGAAGCATCCGCCTCCGAGTGTTGCTGTCTCTTTTTTCATCGTATATCTCTTTTTATTGGCAAAATTTATTAATAGTAGCTGCATCTTACCCATGAATAATTAAAAAAATATAATATATCTGTAAGCTAAGTCACCATAAAATCATTTATATTATGGTTCGGTTACAACGGGTAAAAAATGAAAAAGGAGGGGAGAATGGCGGCTATTGTCAAAAAACAGCGTACGATTGTCGACGCGATCCCCTTCCATACGATCATGCCCGATTCCCATCTGGATTTCTCCCTCTACTACAAGGGCAAG
Source organism: Campylobacterales bacterium (assembly GCA_050297855.1). GTDB lineage: Bacteria > Campylobacterota > Campylobacteria > Campylobacterales > SZUA-545 > SZUA-545. The sequence goes on along the minus strand of JBNKTC010000001.1, from coordinate 128,460 downwards.
GACGAGAAGTTCAAGAAGATATTCCAGGGCGGGACCCTTTTCGGCAAAGAGCTTAAGCGCAAGCTGGCATCGGTCAGGATCGACCAGCTTTTTGTCAATATCAAGGAGAAGGAGAACTATTTCTCCTACCTGGACAAGACCCTTGACGCCATATCCAAAGACCGGACGATCCCCCTGAAACAGAAGGCGCTCGCCCTGTACGACGGATCGGTGAAGGTGCTGGAAGACCTTTTTGAAGACCCCGAGTCGCGGATCAACACGGAGCAGGTCAAATCCCTGGTGCGCAACACCGTCGAGGTGGTCCTCTCCCACGACGAGTCCACGAAGACCCTGGTGGACGTCAGCAGCTACGAGTATTTCACCCAGACCCACTCCGTGGACGTAGCGGTCTACGCCACGGCTTTTGCCAATCACCTGGGGTTCGGCCGGGGGGACCTGGAGCGGCTGGGGTATGCCGCGATCATGCACGACATCGGCAAGAGCAAGGTGGACAAATCCCTGATCTATAAAAAAGGGGAGCTGAGTATCCGGGAGTACGAGCAGGTCAAACGCCATACGACGTTCGGCTACTTCATCCTCAAAGGGAAAGAGGAGAACGACCGCGATATCCTCGGCGGCGTACGCTACCACCACGAGCGCCACGACGGCTACGGCTACCCCGAGCGGCTGAAGGGGCGCAGCATACCGCTTTTTGCCCAGATCATCGCGCTTTGCGACGTCTACAGCGCCCTCTCGACCAAACGGGTCTATAAAGACGCCCATACGGCCCACGAGGCGCTTCATATCCTGGAGACGGAGATGGCCCCCGCCTTTGACAAGACCCTGCTGGGGGAGTTTATCGCCTTTATGTACCCGAACACCCCGAGCGAATAACAGACCAATACAAAGAACCGACAGACCATGCCACCACGAGACGTATTCAGAAAAGCCGTAGAGCCCGACAAACGCGAGGAGTACCTTAAGACCCTCATCGATATCAAGGACAGTATCCCTTTTTTCAAACCCCTGGACGGTGAGGAGATCCGGACGATCATCAGCGATATCCGCTTTGTCCGTTACCGTGAGGAGGAGGTGATCATCGAACAGGAGAGCGAGGGGGAGGAGATCTACATCATCCTCAGCGGCTCCTGTACGGTCTTTTACCGCCTGATCGACAGCAAGGAGGTCAAGCGCAAGGTAACCTTCCTGCCCGTGGCCAAACTGGGGCGGAAGGATGTCTTCGGGGAGATCTCCACGGTCGCCCAGATGCCGAGGACGGCCCGGGTCGTTGCCAACAGCGACGACACCTCCCTGCTGGCGATCAAGATCGACCTGCACAACGAGGACCACAACGACATCCTGGTCAAGGTCTACCGCAGCTTCCTCAAAGAGGTCTCCAAGAAGATACTCGAAGCCAACAAACGCCTCCATGACAAGGGAATGCGCGGATACCTCTAATCCCTCGCTGCTCCGTGTCAGCACGCCTTGAGCTATTGTCTAGTTTAATACGGAAAGTGCGCAACAAGGAGCAGTCATGAGTACGGACAAGGCCAAAGGGGCCTTTTTAGCCTCCCTTCCCATCACCTTTTTCGCCCTGGTCATCGGGGTCGGGTACAAGGTGTGGACCGCTTCGCTCATCGAGCGGGAGACCCTGGCGCTCTTTTTTACGGCGATGGATATCTTCGCCCTTTCACTGGTGATCCTCGTGGGATTCCGCTCCTCGATGGTCGTCTCCTATGCCCGGACCAAAGACGACCTGCATATCCTCAACATCTTCCGTTTTATCCTTTTCGGTGCCGTGTTGCTGGCCTGGGGCGCCGTGATCCCCTACCTCAAACATATCCTGGGGGTGAATGTCGACTACTGGTACCTAGTGGCGGCCCTGCTTGCCATGGGGCTCTGGACCTATCTGGGAAACCAGCTGGCAATGTACCGGCTCTACGGGGCGATCAACAAGGCGACGTTCCTGGAGCCGACCCTGGCCCTGGGGTGGTTCGCCGTTGCGTGGTATGCTGCGGAAGTGCGGGGGATGCAGGCCCTTTTTATCGGGACGGTGATGGGGAGCCTGAGCCTGAGTATCTACCTGCTCTATATGAAATTCTGCCACAAGGTCAAAGAACCGCCGCTGCTTTTGGAGATGCCCGATCCCGATATGCGCACCTTTTTGCGCAACTCCGTCATCTCCACCGTGGAGTTCGGTTCGGGGATCGTCATGATCTACCTGGCGGTCATTTTGCTGCTCAATTTCCACGGCCGGGAAGAGCTGGGGGATTTCCAGGTTGTCGTCAAACCGGTGCTAATGGGGCTGATCGCCCTTTTTGTCTTCCCGGTCTTCCGCTTTTTTCTCCCCGAACTTTCGCGCCTGATCGGGGAGCGGGACATGGCGGGGATCACAGCGCTTAGGACCTGGTATGTCAAGTTTGCCGCGGCGAGCGGGATGGTCCTTGTGCTCTTTTTTATCGTTTTCGGTCAGCGGTTCGTGGATACGCTTTTTCCCCCTGAATACGGGGCTGCATACCTGATGCTGGTGCACCTCGTGCTCTTTTTCCCTTTCGTGATGCTCAATGCGCTGCAGCTGGCCTTTATCAAGGCGGCGGGACATTTCATGCAGGCGCTGGCCGTGCGGGTATCGGGGGTCATCGTTTTCGCTGGGGCCTTTTTTATCCTGCGGATTTTTTCCGACAGCGTGGTGGACGTGGTGATGGGGCTCTCACTGGGGTATTTCGGCATGTTTTTGCTCTCGCTGACCCTGGAGCGGCGTGTCATGCGGACTCTTGAGCGGGGACACGCGTAATGGCGTCGGTCCGATACCTCAAAAACGAACGGCTCGAGACGATCAAGCCGGAGTTTGCCGGAGTGCCGATCCGCCGCGGCCGGTTTACGGGGCCATTTGATTCCCACAGCCGCCAGGGAGGGGAGCTCGGTGCGGCGTTCCGTTATATCGGGCATACGGTGCGCCGGGAGCGGCTTGGGGAGTCCAGCAGCATGGCGATCATCCGCGACCGGGCTTTTCTTGCCTCAGTCAAACCCGGGATCGTCTGGCTCGGGCATGCGTCGTTTTTGATCGACCTGGGGGGCAAACGGCTGCTGACCGATCCCTGTTTCAGCGACATCCCCTTTAAAAAACGCCTCTCCCCGGCGCCGTTTCATATCCGGGAACTGGGTGCGATCGACTACCTGCTCATCTCCCACGGCCACCTGGACCATCTCGATACCCGCACGATCCGTGCGGCGGGAAGCGGGATCAAAGAGGCGCTGGTACCGCTCAGGATGGGGCGGCTGATCCACCGGGCGAACCGGGGTATTGCGCTCCAGGAGGCGGGGTGGTACCAGAAATACGAGACGGACGGGGTAGAGGTGTTCCTGCTCCCGGCCCACCATTGGCACAGGCGGACGGCCTTCGACTATAACCGGGTGCTCTGGGGGAGCTTTATCATCCGTGGCGGTGGGAAGACGATCTACTTTGCCGGCGACAGCGGGTATAACGTCCACTTCAAAGAGATCGGGGAGATGTTCGACATCGACTACGCCATCATCCCGATCAACCCGCCCTACGTCTCGGAGGGGAACCACATGAGCCACGCAGAATGCCTCCAGGCCCTAAAAGACCTGAATGCAAAGCACTACATCCCGATGCACTACGGCACCTTCAAACTGACGAAGGAGAGTGCCAACGAACTGGCCGCATGGTTCGGTACCCTGGAGAAGGAAGAGGGGGTCCGCGGCCGGATCCTGCTGCCCCGGATGGGGGAGGCGATATGGTTCTGAGACGGCTGCTGGACAAACTGGGTTTTAAGGGGGACCGGGCCGACGCGATCCAGCTCTGGATCGCCGTCGTGCTTCAGCTCGTGATCCTCTTCTTTCTGGTCTCGGCTCTCTGGGAGGGGCGCTGGCTGCTTGCCTTTACGGCGTCGATCGTCTTCCTGCTGACGTTTATGCCCTCCATCCTGGAGTGGCAGTTCGGGATCTATATCCCCGTAGAGTTTATCCTGGTCAACACCCTTTTTCTCTTCGCCTCCTTCGCCCTGGGAGAGGTGCGGGCGTTTTACCTGCGGATCTGGTGGTGGGACCTGATGCTGCATGGGTTTTCGGCGATCATCATGGGGATCGTCGGGTTTTTGCTGGTCTACGTCTTCTATACGGAGAAGAAGATCGAGATGCCGCCTTTTTATATCAGCTTATTCTCTTTCTCTTTTGCCGTGTCACTGGGGGCGATTTGGGAGGTGTTCGAGTTTCTGATGGACCACTTTTTCGGCACCAATATGATGAAATCGGGACTGAATGATACGATGACCGATCTGATGATGGATACGGCAGGTGCTTTTGTTGCAGCGATGATCGGGTACTGGTATGTCAAAGGGGGGTCATTCTTCTTTGTCGACCGGATCGTGCGGAAGCTCTTGCACCCGGCAAAGTGATCACTCCTTCTTGTGATGCCAGGAGGCGTGGCGCAGCATTTTTCCCCATTCGCCCCGCGTGCCGGAAAAAAACTTCATAAACCCGATCATGCGCCAGAAGGAGTTAAGCTGGCGGTAGCCGATATTCTCAATGACCGCGCCCAGGAAGAGCATCAGGATATAACTCTTTTTCCGATAGACCTGGAAGGTCATCTCCTCCAGCAGGATCGCACTGACCGAAAGCAGGATTCCAAGCCCAACAGCGACGATCAGGAAAGCGATAAAGGCTTCCTGGTTGATGACACCCAGGTACATGGCGAGAAAGAAAAAGACGTATCCCGCCAGCTCCAGGGCCGGGCTTAAAAACTCGAAGAAGAGGGCGAAGGGGTAGGCAAAAAACCCGATGCTTCCCATTTTCGGGTTAAAGAGGATGTCGGTGTGGGAAAAGAGGCTCTCGCCCAGCCCGCGGTGCCAGCGGACGCGCTGATTTTTCAAGGTCTCCAGTCTCTCCGGGGCTTCGGTCCAGCAGATCGGTTCGGCGACGAAGGTGATCTTGTAGGGCTGTTTTTTGTAGCGCATATGTTTGTGGAGGCGTAAGACCAGCTCCATATCCTCCCCGACAGTATCGGTACGGTAACCGCCCACGCGGATCACGTGCTCCTTGACAAAGAGGCTGAAGGCCCCGGAGATGACGAGCAGGCTGTTGAGGGGAACCCATCCCATGCGACCGAACAAAAAGGCGTGGAGGTACTCCACGACCTGGACCAGGGCCAGGGGGTTTTGGGGGATGCCGATCTTCTCCAGGCGGCCGTTTCGTACCCGGCAGCCGTTGGCGATCCGTATCGTGCCGCCGGCAGCGATGACATCGGGATCTTCCAAAAAGGGCTGGACGACATTCATCAGGCTCTCCTTTTCCAGGACCGAATCGGCGTCGATGCAGCAGAAGAGTGGATAGACCGAGGCGTTGATCCCGGCGTTGAGGGCATCGGACTTGCCGCCGTTTTCCTTGTCGATGACCCGGATCTTTTTGTATTTGAGGCTCTGGTAGTGGCCGTGGACGGGCTTTGTCTTGATCCGGATCTGGTCCACGACGTAGACCTCGACCAGCTCCAGCTCTTTTTTGAGGAGGTCCATCGTATCGTCGTCCGAGCCGTCATTGATAACGATAATCTCGTATTCGGGGTAGTTCAGCTGCATGATGGAGTGGAGTGACGGGACGATGGTAGCCGCTTCGTTGTAGGCCGGGACCAGGATGGAGACGGGGGTCTCCAGTCCCGCAGGGGGGTGTTCGCTGATTCCGCTGAGCTTGGACCGGACATGGCGCCAGAGCCCCTGCATCGAGAGGAGTGTTACGATGAGGTAGCCCGTATTGATCAGGAGGAAAAAGAGGATAAAGACCCATTCGAATCCGGTAATAAGATTATTGATGTTCAAAGATGCTCCTTCTGCTCCGTGCCTGGTGGAGGGCATCCCTGGCGTAGAGGTCTACCAGGGAGGCGTCCAGTGCATCCAGATACGGATCATCGGCAAACGGCTGCCTGACGATCGCCCGCGCGCTATGGAACCGGACCCACCATGACGGGTCGTTGAGCAGTGGAAAGAGGAGCGCGATATCAAGTGCGGTAATCAGGGGGGCGATCGCCTTGACCGCATGCATTCGAACGACCCATGCTTCGTGACTGAGGTACTCCGTCAGCAGCCGTTTGTCTTCGGGATGGTCCGTATAGTGCAGGCACGCTGCGATGATCTCTGGGTCGGTGTTATTCTCCAGTAGATCCAGGGCTTTGCTTCGGGCGTGTTCGGGAGGCATAAGGGTAAAAAACCGTATCAGTCTGGGGAGCTGGGAGGGGGGTGTAAAACTGACGGCATTGTAAAGTATCGGGCTGATCGTCTCCGGATCGATCCCTTCGAGGATCAGGAGGATCTTATTGGTCTGCCACTCTTTTTTTGCAATGAAATAGGGCATGAGAAGATCCAGGGCCGCAGCCTCTTCGATACGGACCAGGGTTTTGGCCGCAAGGAGGGAGAAGAGCGGGTTGGGATGCTTGAGCAGTTCCATCAGGATCGTGGTGCCCTTTTCGCTTTTGAGATGCCCCAGGGTGCGCATGGCGAGCATCAGGTGATCCCCGTTCGTGTGTTCCAGCATGGAGGCCGCTATGGAGTCGAGCTTCAGGTAGGCGGCCAGATCGAGCAGGTTTTCCCGGCCTGCCGGTTCGGCTTTTTCGTAGCGGTCTGACCAGAGCTGAAGAAAGAAGTACTGCTCTCCCGCGCGGATCTTGGGCAGGTTGGGCGGGATGGTATGGTCCAGGGCGTTTAGGATTCCCTCCCACTCTCTTCGGAAGTGCCGTATTGCCCGGTTTTTCCCAAGGCTCCAGAGCCGGAAGAAGATGACAAAGAACATCATCAAAAGGGAGATGCCGAGGATCGTGATCCCGGCGTAAAAGACGACGGCGACCAGGGTCTCAGAAGCGGTAGAAGATACCAAAACCGACTCCGTTTCGCAGGTAGATATCCCCCTGCTCGACATATTCGTAACTGTACTCGATCCCCCAGGCCGGCGTCAGGCCGTACTCCCCGAAGAGGGAGAGGGTCAGTACGTCCTGCTCGAGAATACGGTTCCCCGGAAGCGCTTCAAGCTCCCGCCCTTTGGCATAGGATGCCGCGATAAACCCGTCATGAAGAAAGCGGTGGAGGGAGAGCCTGTCGCTTGCGGCACTTCCGGCATCCTTGACATCGGAGCGGTAGTGGGTGTAGGCGATACGGTAGGCCCCTGCGTAGCGGATCAGTTCACCCGAACGGCTGGTCGTCTCGGCACCCGCGGCATAGCGGTTGTCGGTGTGCCCCACCGCGATACGCCACCCCCTAAAGAGGCTCAGTGCGATACGGTTGGTCGTAGCGGTTTCGGGGACCGTGACCCCTTCGTCCGCACGGACATACTCCCCGGACCAGCCCAGGCGTCTGCCTATGTTAAGCCAGGCGGAGAGACCGTTGCGGGTGTCTTTCTCATTATAGCGTTCAAGCTGCTCTTTAAAAAAACCGACTCCGACGATGCGTTGATGGGCCACGGCGATGCGTGCAGCGGTACTACGCCACGGATCATACCCGTTGGTAAGGGAGGCGGAATCGACCCGCAGGGCCGCACGTCCCGTATACTCGGATGCGAATACGGTGCCGACAAGGACCAGGATCAGGAGCGGAGTGAACGGTTGCATAATTCTATTGTAGCCAAAAAGCAGGTGATTGCAACACCATATGGTGATTAAGCAAAAAATTGGATAAGATTGAAATTAGAAAGATGGAAAGGATAAAGGGTATGGATTTTCATAATATGAGTGTGGGGAAGAAGTCCGCGTTGCTGATCGTGATCATCTCGGTGTCGATCCTGGTCGTATCATGGGTCGGTATGCAGTTTTATCTCGCTTCGTACGAGGAGAAAGAGCATGCCAAGATCGTCCAGCAGCTTCAAGAGGAGCTGGAGAACGAACTGGCGATCAAGAACAATGTCGCCATCGCCGGGGCGGTATCGCTCTCCTCCAGCGACAGCCTCAAAGCGGCACTGCGCCGGAACGACTACGATATGGCGGCCAAGGCGCTGGCGGACGTGACGGACAATTTCCGCAGCTACACCAACTATAAGAACATCAAGGTTCATATCCATACCGCGGATGTCCACTCCTTTATCCGGAGCTGGAATAAAAAGCACGGGGACGACCTGCGTTCGTTCCGCAACACGGTCCTGGCGGTCAAAAAGACCCACAAACCGGTGACGGCTATCGAAGTGGGGCGGGCCGGGATGACCCTGCGCTCCATCGTCCCGATCATGGATAACGGGGAGTACCTGGGGTCGATGGAGTTTATCCAGGGGCTCAACTCGGTACAGAAAAACCTGAAAAAACACGGAAGTGAATACCTCTTTTTAATGGACCGTTCGCTCCTCTCCCTGGCTACCCTGGCCAAGGAGAGTCCGCAGGCGGGCGGCTATACCGTGAGTCTTAAAAGTTACGATGCAGACTTCTTGGAGAGTGTCAAAGGGGCGAAACTGGATGCGCTCCTGGACGGCGGCTGGATGGACCGGGGGAACTATTTCCTGACGGCTGTCCCGATCAAGGATTACGGCGGGAAGGTGATCGGGATGCACCTGATCGGCAAGGATATAAAGATCGTGGATGAGCATATCATGGCATCCAAACAGCTGGTCTATATCTTTTTCGGTCTGGCAGCCCTGCTGGTGATCGTGATGGTATCGGTGATGCTCGGCGTCAACCAGTGGATGATGGTGCGCCCGTCGGTCAAGGCGATCAAAGAGATCGTGGACGGGAGCAACCAGGTCAATATGGCCGCATCGCAGATCGCCCAGGCGGCCACCGACCTGGCCGAAGCGGCCAGCCGTCAGGCCGGCAATGTCTCGGACGTGGACGTGACGATCGAAAAGTACACCCAGACCAACGAACAGAACGCCGAGAACGTCCAGCAGGCCAACGACGAAGCGCGTCTGGCCAACGAGATCGCCCAGACAGGGAACGACAAGCTCAAAGACCTGCTTAAATACATGGTCCTGATCACCGAAGACAGCGAACAGATCGCCAAGATCATCAAGACGATCGACGAGATCGCCTTCCAGACCAACCTGCTGGCCCTAAACGCCGCCGTCGAAGCGGCGCGGGCCGGGGAGCACGGGCTGGGCTTCGCCGTCGTGGCGGATGAGGTGAAAAACCTCGCCAGCAAATCGGCCGAGGCGGCCAAAGAGACCGAGACGATCATCAAGGAGGCGATCGACCGGATCAAGGTGGGCGATAAGATCACCCAGGATACGGGCGAGGTCTTCAAGACGATCATCGAACGGGTCGAGAAGACCTCTGGGCTCATCAGCAACACCACCTCCACGATCCACGAGCAGGCGGAGGGGATGAAGCAGATCTCCCATGCCATGAGCAGTATCGACGACATCACCCAGCAAAATGCCGCCACAAGCGAAGAGGCGGCGGCGACGAGCGAGGAGCTGAGCGCCCAGACCGAATCGATGCTGGATAATGTCCGACGGGTCGCCCAGCTGATCGGGTACGATATCGAGGCCAACGAAGCGCACCACACCTTCTCCAAACAGCTGCCGGGCAGCTAAGGCTACATAAACTTTTTGGTCCTGTTCGTCGCCTGGGCGGTCAGGGGGTCGTCGGGCCAGTAGTGCTTTTTGTATTTTCCCCGAAGCTCTTTTTTCACCTCGTCGTAGCCGTTCTGCCAGAAGCTGACGAGGTCCTTTGTCACCTGCATCGGCCGGTGGGCCGGAGAGAGGAGGTGGATCAGGAGCGGAAAGGCCCCCTCCAGCACCGCCGGGGTCTCTTTTTGGCCGAAGAGCTCCTGGAGGCGGACAGCCAGGACCGGGCTTTCGGGGTCGCGGTAGTCGACGGCGATGCGCGAACCGCTGGGGACGGTGATATGGCTGGGGGTCAGCATATCCAGGCGCTGCTGTGTCTCCCACGGCAGGAGTCCCAGGATAATCCCCTTCATATCCAGCTTTTTACACCCTTCCAGGCTGCTGACCCCGTCCAGGTACGGCAGCAGCCACGTCTCCATACTCTCCTGCAGTGCGGCATCCCCGAGATCGGGCAGGTCAAGTCCGGCCAGCAGGTCAGGGTAGGCGGGCTGCTGTGTTTTTAAAAAGATGATCCGTTGCCTCAGGCTTTGGCTCTCCTTGCCCCAGGGGAGGGCGTCCAGTCCTTCGGTTCGCAGGGCATTGATCAGCGCCCGGGCCGTTGCCTCCCCAGGAGGGAGGGGTGCGGGCTGTTCGGATAGGATGAGACGTCCCAGTGTGGTGGTCTCCCGGGCTTCGAGGCGCTTGCTTTCACTGTTCCAGGTCACGGCGGTCTCATGGCGGATCAGGTCGGAGAAGTGCTCTTCGAGCTGATCGGGACGGATCGGGGCGGCGAGGTAGATACGCGCCTCGGTGCCCGATCCTTCCAGGTCGGCGACGACCAGGTAGGGTTCTCCCGCCTGGTCGTCGTCGCTGCCCAGGGTGGCCCCTTTCCCGCCGCTTAGGAGGTAACGGGTGTCGCGTTTCCCGCGGCACTTGGCGATCCGGTCGGGGTAGGCGAGGGCCAGGAGGATGCCGATGCGCTCCGTATCAAGCGGCTGCTGCTCCGTCATACCCGCCCGTTCCCGGAAGCGGCGCGCCTCTTGCATGATCTCACGGCAGCGGCGCGCATCGATCCCGGGGCGGTTCCACTCCCCCTCGTCCAGGATGCGCAGCCGCATGGAGATGTCACTGCTGAAACGCGAAGCATCCGTAAAGATATCCCGCTCCTCCAGCAGCGCCGCCAGCAGGGAGGCTTCGTAAGCCCAGCCCAGTGTCTTGGCCCGCAGGAGCATATGGCCGAGGCGGGGGTGGAGGCCGAGGGAAAGGATCTCGCGGCCGTGGGGCGTCACGGTTCCGGCGCTGTCCACGGCACCCAGTTCCCGGAGCAGCTCGGCGGCGTGGGCAGTCGCCGCTTCCGGCGGCTGATCCATCCAGTGCAGTTCATCCACCGTAGCGCCCCATGCGGCGATCTCCAGCATCAGCGGTGTCAGGTCGGCCTGGAGGATATCCGGGGTCCCGTGGGGTGGGAGCGGCTTGCTTTCATGCCAGAGACGGAAGCATTTCCCCGGCCCCAGCCGTCCGGCCCGTCCGCAGCGCTGGGTGGCGGAGTCCCGGGAGATAAATCGGGTCTCCATCCGGTCCATGCCCGTCCCGGGATGGAAGCTGACCGTACGCTGGAGTCCCGAGTCGACGACCAGGGTGATCCCCTCGATGGTGAGGCTTGTCTCGGCGATGTTGGTGGCCAGGACCACCTTGCGGATGCCCGGGCGTGCCGCGATGGCCTCGTCCTGGGCCTTTTTATCCATCATCCCGTAAAGGGGCGCGATATGGGTCTGGGCGATCTTCCGGGCCGCGATGATCTCCGTGAGGCGTTTCTCCAGGGCCGTGATCTCCCGGGCCCCCGGGAGGAAGACGAGGATACTGCCAGCCTCCCTCTCCAAAAGCCCCGTGATGCGCTCCGCGGCGGCAGAGACCAGGCTTTTGCGGTCGGGCTGGGGTGTTTTCGGGTCCAGGTAGGTGATCTCCACGGGGTAGCTGCGTCCTTCGCTCCGGATGACCGGGGCCTCATCCAGCAGTGCGGAGACGGCGTCTGTATTGAGGGTGGCGGACATCACAAGCAGTTTGAGATCCTCTCGGAGAAGCTCCTGGGACTGGAGGGCGAGTGCGAGGCCGAGGTCGGCGTGGAGGCTGCGTTCGTGGAATTCGTCGAAGATCACGAGGCCCACCCCTTCCAGGCTCGGGTCGGACTGGAGTTTGCGGGTCAGGATCCCCTCCGTGACGACCAGAATACGGGTCTTTTTGCCATAGCGGCGTTCGTTTCGTATCTGGTAGCCGACCCGTTCGCCGACCGTCTCCCCCAGAAGCTCCGCCATACGTGCCGCGGCATTGCGTGCAGCAAGGCGGCGGGGTTCAAGGAGGATGATCATCTGTCCGTCCAGCCATGCCTCATCCATCAGGGTGATGGGGACGACGGTCGTCTTCCCGGCTCCGGGCGGGGCCTGGAGTACGGCTCTGGAATGGTCGGAAAGGGCGGATTTGAGCCCCGGGATGGCTTCATGGACGGGTAGGGTTTGCATGGCGCATATTATACAGGAGTTTGAATTTTGCAATCGGCGCAATCTGTTGTATGATTCCAAAAAAATTTTGGGAGTCGACGGATGGCCGGAAACAAAAAGTATATCCTCTTTGACAACGACGGGGTCCTCGTCGAGACGGAAGTGTGGTATTACCGGGCCAGCGTACGGGTGCTGGAGGAGCTCGGGTTCGAGTTGCCGGAGCACGAGTATATGCGGGTCATGGCCGAGGGGCGGACGGTCTGGGAAAAACCCATCGCCGCCGGCTTCAGCGAGGCGGAAGTGACCATCGCCCGCAACCGTCGTAACGACTACTACCAGGATTATATCCGTACCCAGCCTATCGAGATCGAAGGGGTGGCCGAAGTGGTTGCGGAGCTTGGGAAAAAGTACCGCATGGGGATCGTCACGGCGTCACGCCGGGAGGATTTCGACCTGATCCACCGTTCGGGCAATATCACCAAACATATGGATTTTGTCCTCTGCGAAGGGGAGTATGCCCGGGTCAAGCCTAATCCCGACCCCTACCTGGCGGGCCTGGCCCGTTTCGGCGCACCCAAGCATGAGGCGATCGTCGTGGAGGATTCGGAACGGGGATTGACATCGGCCGTCCGGGCGGGGATCGAGTGCGTCATCGTCAAAAACGAGTTTACCCGATCCCACGACTTCTCCAAAGCGACCTACCGCATCGATACCCTTAAGGAATTGGAAGCCCTTCTGTAACCCGGTTTGGAAAAAGTTTTTCTGTGTTAAAGTAATCTTATCATACCTATAAGGCGGCACACGATCCCGTGCCGAGACAGGAAATGCGATGAGACACCTTATGAGACTGTTGCTGATGATCGGTCTGCTTTTCTCGGCCGGGGCTGCCGAGACGGCGCAAAAGCGTATTGTCGCTTTTGCCCAGGATACGATGAGCAACGACTTCCGTATTGCCCAGGTATACGAAGTGCGGGATGCCCTGGCCGGAGAGAAGGCGATCGGGTTCGTCCACTCCGATGCCAAGGGGCAGACGTCGCTGCTGATCCGGCAGATCGAACAGTTTATCGCGCAAAAAGTCGACCTGCTGGTGGTCGGGACCAACGATGAGCGTGCGGTGGTCCCCGTGATCGCCAAGGCGTACCGCTCCGGTATCCCGGTGATCATCCTCGACCGCGGGATCCAGGGAAGCGAGTATACGACGTTTATCAACTCCGACAACATCAAGATCGGGAAGCTGGGCGCCGAATATATCGCCAAGCGCCTTGGCGGAAAAGGGACCGTGCTGCTTTTCGAGGGGATCCAGACCGCCGACGTGACCCAGCTGCGCAGCAAGGGATTCTTGGATGAGATCGCCAAGTCCAGGGGGATCAAAGTGATCAAGCGGACCGGGAACTACCTGCGCCGCGATGCGATCGCCGAGATGGAGAAGCTGCTGGCCGAAGGGATCCATGTCGACGCGATCTTCTCCGAGAGCGACAGTATGCTCAGCGGGGCCCGCATGGTACTGGAACGGCACGGGATCGACCCGGGTTCCCTCGTGACCGTCGGGTGCGACTATACCAGCGAGGCGAGGGAGGCGATCCGAAACGGCAAGCAGAGCGGCTCGGTGCTTTTCCCCCTGGGGGGTCGAAAGAGCGTCGAGATCGCCAAGCGGATCTTCCGGGGCGAGAAGGTGCCCAAGCATATCTTCATCCCGGTCAAACTGGTGACCAAAGAGAACGTGGAGAAAGTCCCTCCGATCTTCTGATATGATGCGCCCGTTTCGAAATCTCAACCTTACCGATAAACTCTCCCTGGTCGTCGTCGGGGCGATCATATTCATCCTGGGGATCATCGGGTTCTATTTCGACAGCTTTCTGAAACAGAGCTACCTTGAGGATACCAAGGGGCGGATGCTGCACGGGTACGAACGGCTGGCTTCAAACCTGACGGTCATCCAGCAGGAGCTCAGCAAGGGGGTCTCTTTCATCAACAGCGACGAAGGGGTCCTCGCCTCCATCGACTTGATCAACAACTACCAGGACAAAAACAACTACAGCGCCATCCTCCTGGATGAAGAGAAGAAGCTGATCGTAGACGAACTGCTCAGCCGGGTCAAACTCTCCTTTAACAGTGCGATCGTCCTCTACGACCAGAACGAGGAGCTGATCGCCTATGTCATCAAGGAGCCGGAGGGGTACCGGCTCAGCTTTATCACCTATGTTGACGGAAAGGCGCGGCGTTTTACCCGCATGGAGGGCGAGAGTGAGTATCACCTGAGTGAAAAGCATTCGGACCCGTATATCGGCTTCTCCCACGCGGAGCTGTATAAAAAGACCGAACCGCGGGGAAGGGCATTGATCACCTACCAGGCGACGGACGAAGGGGTGTTTGTCAAGTCACACCTGAGTATTTTTAATAAAAATACGGATGATATCATGGCCCATATCGAGCTTTTCAAGGTATTGGACCGGGGCTATTTCGATGAGATGTCACAGGATATGAACGTGGATATCGACTACAGTACGGAGTCGCGGCTGGGCCGCCACTCCCTGCCGCTGTTTCGGGATATCGAGCCCGGGAAATTCGATATCATCCAGACCGACGAGACCTATATCGGCGTCCGGCACATCGATACCCGTTCCCGGCCCATCTATTTCGTCGAACGCCTGAACAAGACGGCCCTTAAGACGGTCCTGGACCGGAACCGCTGGCAGTTTATCCTCCTGCTCGGTTTTGTCGCCCTGACGGCACTGATGTTGACACGCTTTCTCTTCAGCCGGTGGCTGGCCGGCCCCATGGCCCACCTGATGAAGCAGATCAACAAGATCGAACAGGAGGACTATACCCCCGCACTGGTGCTGCAGACGGGGGACGAACTGAGCGCGATCTCCAAGAACATCAACCGCCTGGCACTGGCGGTGGAAGAGCGGGAGTCGTCGCTGCGCCTCTCCCAGTCCCGGCTGATGGAGGCACAGGGGGCACTGGAGAAGCTCAACCGCAATCTCCAGGAGGAGGTGGCGCGCCAGATCGAGGAGATCCGTCATAAGGACGATATCCTGATCCAGCAGTCCAAACACGCCGCCATGGGTGAGATGATCAGTAATATCGCCCACCAGTGGCGCCAGCCCCTTAATACGCTGGGGCTCAATATCCAGGATATCCTGGATGCCTACGAGTTCAAGGAGCTGGACCAGGCGTACCTGGAGGAGATCACGGAGAAGTCGATGGAGGTGATCCAGCACATGTCCAAGACCATCGACGATTTCAGGAACTTCTTCGCCCCGCAGAAGGAGAAAAAAATCTTTGGCCTGGTCGGGATGATGGGAGATGTCCGCAACCTCGTAAACGCCCAGCTCAAGAACCACAATATCGCGCTGACGATCAGCGGAGACGATACGACGCTGCTGGGCTTTTCAAACGAGCTGATGCAGGTGGTGATCAATATCATCAACAATGCCAAGGATGCGATCGATGCCTATCTGCCCAAAGAGGGGGGTCGGATCGATGTAATACTCTCCCAGGAAGAAGAGGCGGTCGTTATCCGCATCTGCGACAACGGGGGAGGGATCGACCCCGAGATCATCCAGAAGGTGTTCGACCCCTACTTCACGACCAAGTTCAAGTCCCAGGGTACCGGTATCGGGCTCTATATGAGCAAGACGATCGTGGAGAAAAACATGGGCGGAAGCCTTAGCGTCGAAAACGGTGACGGTGGAGCCTGCTTTACGATCCGCCTGCCCAATGAACGGAACCGTCCGCAGGAGTAGAGGCACTGTCAGCTATCTGCAAATGGTTAAAAAATTATCAAATTCCGCTCTGCTTGATACGATAGACACAATATTATTGTAAAGTAGTATGAGAATGTTACCGTCGGCCGGGTCGACAAAAGAGGTGTTATGTCGTTTACGTCCACGTATACAAAGTCGTTTTTCCTGATACTGCTGTTTGTAAGCCTGTGCCGGGGAGGGACGGTCGTGGATGCGACCGGAAATCACGTAAATGTGACGGAGAAGGCGTGCTACCTGGAAGATCCCAACAAGAGTATGGATTTTGAATCGTTCGGGGCGGTGACGAAAGAACAGCAGTGTGAGGTAGGCGGCAAAGCGGCGGGATTCAATTTCAGCGGTTCGGCTTTCTGGTTCCGTTTTGACCTGGAGAACGGTGGTCAGGAAGAGATCAAACGTCTGTTGACCTTCGAACCGACCTGGCTGGACCGGATCGATCTTCGGCTGATCTCCCCTTCGGGAGCCCGGAGCAGCTTCCAGGGGGGCGACCGCTACCCCTACAGCGAACGGGCGTTTACGCACCCCAATACGGCATTTGAACTCGGGCTCGAACCCGGTGTGTCGACGGTCCTGGTTCGGGTGGAGACCCGGGACCCGTTTGTCGTGATGATGGAGCTGTGGGAGGAGCGGACGTTTTTCAAATCCGACAGCGGGTATTCGAGCTATATCGGTTTTTTGTACGGTATCCTGATCGCCATGGCGATCTATAACCTCTTTTTGTTTCTTACGCTGCGTGAGCGGGTCAATGTCTATTATGTCCTCTATATCCTGCTCTTTATGGCGATGAACTTTACCTATAGCGGGTATGCCTTTCCCCTTCTGTGGCCGGAGTCTCCCGAGTGGGGAAACTGGGCCCATTCGATTATCATCTACCTTTATGTCCTGAGCGGGCTGCTCTTTATGATTGTTTTCCTGGAGACGAAAAAACGGCTTCCCCGGGCGCACCGCTGGGTCCTGGGGTATATGGCCCTGATGGGTGTCACCTTTATCGTGACGATCTTCAGCGGCGGCTATGCCCATCATGTCCTGACATCCATCTTTTTTATTATCCCCTTTACACTGATCGCCTTTGTCCTCGGAGTCGTCTCATGGGTCAGGGGGAACCGGACCGCCCGCTTTTTTGTCATGGGGACGACGGCCGGGCTCCTTGGCGCCACGATCACCGCACTGACGGTCTCTAGTTTCCTGCCGTTTAACTTCTTCACCTACCGGGCGGCCGATATCGGATACATCTTTGATGCCATGCTGCTCTCTATCGCCCTGGCGGACCGTTACCGCATGCTACGTGTGGAGCGGGATGCGCTGCGCTACAAAGAGATGCGGCAGGTCGAGATCATCCGTCAGAAAGAGGCGTTTGCCGAGGAGTTGGAAGAACGCGTACAGACGGCTCTGCAGGAAAACCGCAAGCAGGAGGCGGTGATGTTACGGCAGTTCGAACAGGCGGCGCTCGGGGAGATGATCGGTGTCATTGCCCATCAGCTGAAGCAGCCCCTTAACGCGATCTCCCTCTATATCCATGATATGGTCGACAGTTTCCATCACGGAGACCTGGATCGGAAGACGGTCGACCGGGTACAGGACGGGGCCTGGAAGAGCATTATGTTTATGAGTCAGACGATCGATGATTTTCGCAACTTTTTCCGGCCCGATAAACAGAAAAAGAGCTTTCTTCTTAAAGATGCGGTAGAGATGATCACGAACCTGCTAAGCAAGCAGCTTGCGGCCAGGGGCGTCGAAATCGAGGTATCCATCGATCAGACGCTTCGTGTGGAGAGTTATGAAAACGAGCTGCAGCAGGTACTCCTTAACCTGCTGAGCAACGCGTCTGATGTTTTCCATGAGCGCCGGATTGCATCCCCAAAGATCACGATCACGGCAGAGCGTTCGGACCGGGCTGCGGTGATCTGTGTCGAGGATAACGGCGGCGGGATACCGGATGAGGTGCTTCCCCGGGTCTTCGAGCAGTATTATACGACCAAGGGGGAGGTCGGAACAGGCCTGGGGCTCTATATGTCCAAGATGATCGTAAACGAAAGCCTGGGCGGCGAGATCCGTGTGGAAAACGGTGAGAATGGGGCGCGGTTTATTATTGTGCTTTGATCAGTGAATGCCGATCCGTTATTCGCAGGGATTTCCTCTCCCTTTGGTGTCACTCTTCCTCTGGTCGTAGCCGGTCGTGTGAGGGGAGTTGTCTGCGGGAGAGCAGACGGCCCTCATATCCCGTCGTTCGGATCGCCTTTTGCAGTGCCTCGTCCGAGAGGGTCTCTTCGTGCCACACCTTCGCCTGTTTTGTATTGAGGCGCACTTCCGCCTTTCGGACTTGCGGAAGGGTGAGCAGGCTCTTTTTGACCGCAGTGGTGCAGAGAGGGCAGTGCATCTTCGGCACGGAATAGGTACTGAGGACTTTGGCTGAGAGGAGTAGCGGCCAGAGGAGAATCAGAGCGGTTCTCATGAAAAATCCATGTAGGGAACGGCCAGAAGCACCAGCAGGAGAACGGTGAGCGTCAGCAGTATCCATAGGGTACGCTTGCTGTTTCGCAGGCAGGTCCGACGGCGGTAGAGCCGTATCCAGGCGAGTGTCAGGAGCAGGAGACTTGTGATCTGAAACCAGAGCTGATACGGAGCCAGCCGGTCGAGAAACCCGAAGGAGGCCATGGAGACGCCGAAAAGCAGAAAAAGCAGGGCACTCCCGCAGCATGAAAGGGCCAGCACTCCCGAAAGCAGCGCCCCGATCCCAATAAATTCCGCTCTCATGGCAATGCTTTGACCGTAATGGTATAGGCAAAGGATCTGGGGTCGTAATAATCCAGCGGTTCGTCACCCGATTCGGCGTAGGGGTAGGAGAAGATGCTCAGGGGAAACTGGATCGGCTCGGGGGTGAGGACGAAGTCGCGGGCACTGTTGTAGGCAAACCAGTTCATCTCCCAGCTGCCGAACTGTCGTGCGATCTCAGCCTTGACCTTCGGGTCGTTTCGGTCCAGCTCCTCGATCAGGATCAGCTTGGTGATATCCGCCGGGTCGGCGGGGACCCAGCCGTAGTCTCTCAGGTAAAACTCGGCCCGGCAGTGCTGGGCGGTGGTGATATCGCTGTTTTTTACGCCGTAGGCACTGGAGTAGCGCGACGGGGCCGCCCGGATGCCGAAGACCTCCCTTGCCGGGACGCCCGCTGCGCGAAGCAGCGCGACAAATACGGCACTTACATCGGCACATTTGCCCCCAAGGTTGCCCGACTCCAGGCTCTGGTAGGCATCGCCGATACCGCATCCGCGGACGGAGCTGTCGCGGTACATGTTGGTCACGACCCAGTCGTAGACCAGACGCGCCTTTTCCAGGTCGCTTTTGGCTTCTTTGGTGATCCTGTCGGCATACTCCTTGACCACGCCGTCGATACGGAGGTGCTCGGTACCGCGTAGATAGAGGGAGAGGTCTTCACTTTTCTCCGGTTTTCGCGGACGGTCGAAATCGGTATGGCGGTCTTGCACTTTGACGATAAAGCTCAGCGTCGCACGGTTGTCACGGCTTTCGGGGTCAAAAGCCAGATGCAGGATGCGCGCACCGTAGCGGGGATCGGTGTGGACCGATTCGCTTTTAAAATTTCCCTTTACCGCAATATCGGAGACCTTCTGGTAACCGCTCTCCAAGGGCAACGGGACCCAGAGCCTGAGATCAGGTCTGGCGATCTCAAACTGCTGCGTTACCTGATAGCGGTGGGTGGAGGTCTCAGCAAAAAGGAGCGGTGTGAAAAGTGTCAGGATGAAAAAAAATACGATATGCCGTTGTGTCATGCCCAGAGCCTTGAGGTTTTTTGGCAATTATAGTTGATGGTTGCTTGTTGGATAGTTTCGGGTAGATGTTCGGAGGGGTAGATTATTCCAGGACCTAAGTCTGATGTAGCTATATTGTGTAATAATCTTCATGGATGTAAAAAAGACAGACAATGAATGAACAAACAGGCAAATTGTATATCGTTTTACTGAGTATTCACGGTCTCATCCGTGGAAAAAACCTGGAACTGGGGCGTGACTCCGATACGGGAGGTCAGACGCTCTATGTTCTCGAGCTGGCGCAGGCTTTAGGCCGTCATCCCGACGTAGATCGCGTGGATCTGGTAACCCGGCTTGTTGCAGACCCGTCGGTTGACGATGATTATGCACAACCTGTCGAAACACTCCCGAACAATGTACAAATCGTGCGCATTCCCGCCGGTCCGGATGAATATATCCCAAAGGAACAGCTGTGGGATCATCTGGATAGTTTCACCGACAACCTCACCCAAACCCTACGCTCAAACGAACGCTTCCCTGATCTCATTCACAGCCACTATGCTGATGCCGGCTATGTCGGATCGCATCTTTCCAATCTCTTAGGTATCCCACTTGTTCATACGGGCCACTCACTTGGCCGGGTCAAACTCAGCCGCCTTTTGGCAAGCGGTCTTACGGCCAAAGGGGTCGAAGAGCAGTACAATATGGCGCATCGCATCGAGGCGGAGGAGACAACGCTCGCCACCGCGGAGCGTGTCATTACCAGCACGCACCAGGAGATCGAAGAGCAGTATGAACTGTATGATTATTATCAGCCGGAACAGATGCGGGTCATCCCTCCGGGGACTGACCTGGAGAAGTTTATGCCGCCTTCAAGCGGAGAGCTGGAAACGCCGCTTTATAAAGAGCTGGTCCGATCGTTGAAAGAACCGGATAAGCCGATGATCCTGGCACTCTCACGTCCCGACAGACGCAAAAATATTGCAGCACTTATTGAAGCATACGGCATATCGCCTGAGCTGCAAACAAAAGCAAACCTGGTCATTATTGCAGGAAATCGCGACGATATCGATGATCTTGACGGGGCGGTCCAGGAGGTGTTCCATGAACTGTTGGTGGCCATCGACCGTCATGATCTTTACGGCAAGGTCGCCATGCCAAAACATCACCGGCGTGATCAGGTGGCGCTGATCTACCGTATCGCAGCAGCCACCGGGGGTGTTTTTGTCAATCCCGCACTGACTGAACCGTTTGGTCTGACCTTGATCGAAGCGGCCGCTTCTGGCCTGCCTGTCGTGGCGACGGAAGACGGCGGACCGCGTGATATCATCGGCAATTGCGGCAACGGTTTTTTGATCGATCCTCTGGAGCCTTCAACCATCACCGAGGCGTTGATGAAACTCCTGCAAGACAGCGAATTATGGAGTCGGTTGGCCCAGAGCGGCTTAACTGGTGTTCGCCGACACTACTCCTGGGATGCCCACGTTAAGACCTATTTACAAAAGATCAAACCGATTATCGAGCGCTCCGAACAGCTGATCCGCAAACCGCTGCAACGACGGCGGGAGCTCTATTGGGACCGTGCGATTGTCAGTGACCTGGACCAGAACCTGGTAGGCGATAATGATGCGCTGCAGCAGCTGATCGCCTTATTGCGGAAACATCGGAAAAACACCCGGTTTATTATTGCGACCGGGCGCCGTTACGATTCGGCACTGAAGCTGATGAAACAACTCGCTATCCCGGAGCCTGACATCCTGATCGCCAGTTCGGGTACGGAGATCTATTATGCGCCGAAACTGACGGCCGACACCTCCTGGAGCAGGCATATCGATTATCACTGGACACCGTACAAAGTAAGAGAACTTCTGGACGGTTTTCCCGGACTCAAAATGCAGCCAAAAACAGAACAGAGCCGTTTTAAGCTAAGCTACTATATTGATCCCTCTATTGCCGATATTGAAGCAATCAAACAGCTGCTGCATTACGGGGAGCAGACCGTGCATATCCAGGTCGCTTTCGGACAGTATCTCGATATCCTGCCACATCGCGCTTCCAAGGGGATAGCTTTGCGTCATATCGCGGATCGTTTGCAGATTCCGCTGGAGTGCTTTTTTGTAGCAGGCGGTTCCGGTGCGGATGAAGATATGATGCGCGGCAATACCCTTGCCGCCGTTGTTGCCAACCGTCACCATGAAGAGCTCTCCCAGCTTGTGGATATCGATCAGATCTATTTTGCCGATAAGCCCTATGCGGGGGGAATTATTGAAGCGTTGGAGCATTACGATTTTTTTAACGGGTTAACGGACGCCAAATGAGTCGGGACCAAGGGATGAGACTGCTGCTCTGTACCGATATGGACAGGACCGTGATCCCCAACGGTAAAGCGCCTGAGGACCCCCGGGCACGTAGACGATTTAAGGCATTTTGTTCACGGGAAGAGGTGGCGTTAGTCTATGTCACCGGCCGCCATCAGGCACTTGTTAAGGATGCGATCCAAGCGTACGGGCTGCCTCAACCCGATTTTGCTATTACAGACGTCGGTACCAAGATCTACCGGGTGGGTGACGATGTATGGCAACCGCTTGAGAGTTGGGAGGAGGAGATCGATACGGCATGGAACGGTAAAAGCCATGAAGAGATTCGGCAGCTGCTTGCGCCTGTTAAAGAGCTGGAGCTTCAGGAGAAGAGCAAGCAAAACACCCACAAGCTCAGCTTCTACCTCTCCTTGGAGAGGGATCATCAAGGCGTAATGGCCCGGATGCAGCACTACCTGGACGATGCCGGGGTATCGGCCAGCCTGATCTGGAGTATTGACGAGCCAAACCACATTGGTCTGCTCGATCTTCTGCCGCGAAATGCCACGAAACAGCATGCCATTGAGTTTTTGCAGTCGCAACTGGGTTACCTGCGCGAAGAGGTGGTCTTCGCCGGCGACAGCGGCAACGACTTGCCGGTACTTGTCAGTCCGATCCGTTCGGTACTGGTCGCCAATGCAAGTGACGCGATCAAAGCCGATGCGCTAAGATTAGTGAATGAGAGTGGAAACGGTGACGCGTTTTACATTGCAAAATCGGGTAGACTGGGAATGAACGGCAACTACGCTGCCGGTGTTTTACAGGGTGTGTGGCATTTTGCCCCTGCTTTTCGAAGCATCCTTGAAGCGACAGGAGGGATTGAATGAAGCGGTTCTCAAATATTCTGATCTTCGGCGAAGTGCTCTTTGACTGTTTTCCCACAGGAGACAAGATCCTCGGCGGGGCCCCGTTTAATGTCGCCTGGCACCTGCAGGGTTTTGGTGACACGCCCCGAATGATTACGCGTGTGGGGGATGATGCTCAGGGAAAGACCATTCTTGCTGCCATGAAAGCGTGGGGCATGGATGCAAACGATGTTCAGATCGACCCGCTACACCAAAGCGGTCGTGTTGATATCGAAGTGATCGATAACGAACCCCACTACACCATTACCCCGGATTGTGCCTATGACTTTATCGATGCCGATGCGCTGGAGCCGATTACCGGGACCGGTATTTTGTATCATGGAACCCTGGGAATCCGCAATGAGGCTTCCAAACGTGCACTCATGCAACTCGCCGATAATGCCGACCTATCCCTTTTTATCGATGTCAACCTGCGACCGCCCTGGTGGCAAAAAGAGGAGGTCTACCGTTGGCTGCAGAAGGCGACATGGGCCAAAGTGAACGAAGACGAACTGGACATGCTCGGTTTTTCAACCTCGGATATCCGTCAAAGCATGGGTGAATTTGTTACGCGCTTTGGGCTTGAACAACTGATCCTTACCCGCGGTGAGAGGGGAGCGATCGTCCATGCAGAGGATGGAGCGTTTTATGAGGTCGTACCCGAAAAGGCAGACGCTTTTGTGGATACGGTCGGTGCCGGAGATGCGTTCAGTGCTGTCTATATCCACGGGCTGTTTTCGGGCTGGCCGATCGAAGAGACGCTCAGGATCGCACAACGCTTTGCCCTGAAGGTGATCGGTCTACGCGGCGCGACGACCGAGGATCGTTCATTCTACCGGGAGTTTGCGCGGCATTAAGTGATAAAGGAGCACCATGTACGAACAGGTTTCACATGCACTTTTAAATGATATTCTTAATCAGATCAAGCCGGAAATTTCCAAACAGGACCTGCGTCATTTCTATACCCGGCTCGGTGCCAATTTTTATGGGCTTCACTCGCTGTTCGAACAGCTATACGGCAACCGGCCCGACTCGGACCAGGCGATGCTGCGCCTGGTCGAAACCATGGCACGCGGGTACATCAATCGCCCCGATAAACTCCATCAGCTTGATCTCGATAGAGAAAAGGATTACAACTGGTTTCTTGATCAGAACTGGGTCGGTATGGCCCTATATTGTGACGGTTTTGCCGGCGACTTAAAGGGGCTCTGCGACCACCTGAACTATCTGCAGGAACTGGGTGTCAATATGGTGCATATCATGCCGATCATGCGCTCTCCCGAGGGTGAAAGCGACGGGGGGTATGCCGTCAGCGATTTTCGTGATATCGATCCGAAAATGGGCACGCTGAAGGACTTTAAAGCACTGGCTGACGAGATGCGTGATCGTGACATGCTTCTGGTGTTGGACGTTGTGTTGAATCATACATCCAATGAGCATGAGTGGGCGCAAAAGGCACGTGCCGGCGATCCGTTTTATCAAGACTATTACTATACCTTTGAAACGCGCAATATACCCGATACGTTTGAGCGGAGTATGCCGGAAATTTTTCCTGAAACTTCACCGGGGAACTTTACCTGGGATGAGGAGATGGGACGCTGGGTCATGACGGTCTTTCATGAGTATCAATGGGACCTGAACTTCACCAATCCGGCCGTTTTTATCGAGATACTTGATATTTTTCTCTATTGGGCAAACCAGGGTGTTGATATGTTGCGTCTGGATGCCGTGGCATTTTTGTGGAAGAAAATAGGCACAAACTGTCAAAACGAGTATGAGGCTCATCTCATCCTGCAGCTTTTAAAAGATTGCACCCAGGTGGTCGCACCGGGAGTACTCTTTATTGCCGAAGCCATTGTCTCCCCCTCAGAGGTGATCAAATATTTTGGAGAGGATACCATTGTCGCCAAGGAGTGTGAGGTAGCCTATAACGCCACCTTTATGTCGTTGTTGTGGGACGCTGTCGCCACCAAGAATGCCAAACTGCTGAATCAGGGTATCAAAAGCCTGCCGCCCAAACTTGACCGGGCGACCTGGCTCAATTATATCCGTTGTCATGATGACATCGGATTGGGTTTTGATGATGCCGATATTGCCGCAATCGGCTATACGCCGCGTGAGCACCGGAAATTCCTCTTTGAGTACTTTGTCGGAAAGTTTAAACACTCCCATGCGAAGGGGGTGCCGTTCGGTTTTAATAAAAAAACCGGCGACTCCAGAATATCAGGTACCCTCGCATCACTCGTCGGACTTGAGTATGCGCGCGAGCATGATGATGAAGAAGCAGTCGAAGACGCCATCAAAACCATTTTGCTGCTACACGGTGTCGTGCTCTCTTTTGGCGGGATTGCCCTTCTATATTATGGCGATGAAATCGGAACGACCAATGATTACAGCTACCTTGAGGATCCTAATAAAGCCGAAGATTCCCGCTGGGCACACCGTCCTGCCATAGACTGGGAAAAAGCCGAGCTCAGGCATGTCGCCGGTACGGTCGAAAATAGAATCTTCAGCGCACTCAAAAAGATGATCGCCGTCTCCAAAGGGATTGATGCTTTTGCCGACTACAATAATCGCGAACTGCTTGAGGTGAGCAACCCGCATCTCTTTGTATTGGGCCGTTACAATATTCACAAGCCCGATGAATATGTCTTGGTAGTAGCCAATTTTGACAAAGAGCCGCAATCCATTAATCTTGATGAGATCCATGCCCGGTACGATCTGAAACAGCATCAACTAACAGACCTCTACAGCGGACGCTCCCCGGATGTTTTCAAGAATACTCTGGTAATTCCCAAGTTTAGTTTTTACTGGTTGAGCTCAATCTAAACAATGGGGTTAGGTGAGCTGCTCCGGTTGCGATGGGGAGCATCACGACCATCGTGCGGTTGAGTTTTAAACTAGTATGGTTATAGGTATCACCTGAATTATATAAATAATGCATCTCTCTTTAACTTAGTAATTCCACGAAAAACCCATGGATGGCATTTCCGAAGCTTCTTCCCACTCCCGCACAAACAGGGGCTTTGTCTGCTAGTCAGTAGAGCCTGAATCAGTTCTTTTTTATCCAATACCTCAAGCAGCTTCTCTGTATCTATATCACCTTCTGCGTACAGTTCGAAATACCCAAGAAAACCGTGTGCATATTCGCCCCAGGGAAATTTTCCTTCTTTGTCAAAATAACTTATCTGAAACAGAAAGTGTTCAACAGCATTCTTCATAAACTCTTGAATAGTGAACCCACCAGCAAAGAGCTCGTGCTCCCGTTCTTGAATAACCGTACAAAATGATCCGTCGGTGTTGATGTGTAAATCTATCAAATCCATTTTGTGACGTTTGGCAATGTCGAATATTTTATTCGAGACCTCGTATACCTTTGGAAGCATTGAACCTCCTGAGGTTTTTAAAGAGATTTTGATGGTGTAGCTATCGGATATTTCATACCCTTCATAGCTTCTTGTAAAATCAATCTCTCCAGTAATCACTTTTTCCAGTTGATTAATTTGTAGTTTGGGATACTGAGCTTTGATCCACTCAGTATCCTCTTGTTTTAAAATGATATCCATGGCTTTTGCGGAGCGATGATTTCTGTTGAAGCATAGGCTGCTGCGGCATGCTTGGATTTGTCGATTTGCTCTTTAAAAAAATCGTCTTTAAAAAATGAGCTCCATGCGTTTAGTGCCTGTTCCCGTGAACAACTCTCGTCTTCCAAGACAGCGAGGGTGTTTTCTAAAGCATAATCCAGTTCATCGTAAAGTTTTTGGATTTGTGCTTCTTTCCCTTCGCTGATTAGATCGCCGGTAGTAGGGTGATAGATTTTTTTGTCCCAATATAACCGGTCTCGAATAGCTTTGAGTGTTTCATATAGTGACTCGTCATCCCGATCTTTTTTGTCGATATACTTTTCATCAACTAAGACACTCAGCAAAAAACCGCTTGGCATATTCCAGGACGTTCTACTGTTGGCCCACTTCTTTTTGAGCCGAGTGATACGTCGCATTTGGCGGCCGTTATTTTCATCAGGGCTCTTTTCGATGACGGCGTCATTGAACCATGTCGTGATCTCTTCAGGGTTTGATGTTTCCCATTCGCTGCTGGCGAGTTCTTGAATCGTTTCACCGTCTTCTTCATAGGTGCGATAAACCGGCATGTCAACATGGTGCCCTTCATTGTAATAAACGCGTACACAGTTTTTCAGCACTTTCGGTTGGCGTTTGAATCTGTCGTCTTGCATGGCACTGCACACCATTTTTCTAGCATCCAGGGCGGACTTATCTGCTCCCTGTTTGCCCTTGAGATCTGCCTTGTCAAAAATGATCCCGACATCAATGTCATAATCATTGTCCGGATACTGATTGATGGTATGCATGGCATAGGAGCCCTGGTTTATGGACTTGGTATACATCGGGTCATCATTTTTTTTCAAACCGTTTTCGAGACGCGTGAGATTTTTGTCACGGTACTCTTTCAGTTTATTTTTCTCAGTATCAAGAAGACGAACTTTTTTGTTCAGAAAATCCATCATCTCTTTAGAACAGTCGCGGATCATTTTTCACCTCCAATAAAATGTGAATTTAGCCAGTCGATATCATCAGATACCAGGTCAGCGATATTTTTGAGTTTCCCCACGCTGGAAGCATCATCAAGTTTCATTTTGGCCCCGAGCTTCGGATTTAACCGCCTGTAGATACCAGATGATTTTTCCAGAAGCGTTTTGGCTTGAAACTCAACAAGTTTCGCCTGGGAAGCCATGAGAATGTCTATCAGTGGTGTACTCGACTCGTATTTCCCCAGTGGCAGCTGAACCAGCCAGTCCATCCCGCCGGAATTCAGAAGTGGTTTCAAGTCATACGGTACTTCGGTTTGCTCACCTGTGCCTACAGACAACAAAAGAATGTCATCCAAGCCATCCGGTTTCCTGGTGCCCCGTTTACTCTCACGTTCAAACGTCAAGGCATCGATAAGTCCCACCATAGACGGATTATTCGCCACAATACCACCGTCAATGAGATAGTCAGAATGAATCAAGTGCCTGGCAACCGGGAAATATGCGGGTGCCGAGGCCGAGGCAAGAACGGCTTTTGAAAGTTTCTCATCGGCTCTATTCCCGTTTTTATCGGCGAAATCGGATTTGTGGAATCTAGGCGTCATAGTAGTAATGTCTACGGACGTCACCACCAAGTCTGTTTTGACATCGTTAAACGTCAGCTCTTCAAAATAGCTTTGAGCTTTCTGCGTTAAAGCATCGGGTTTATACTTTGACCAGATGAACCCTGCGAGTTTATTCCGCTTCATTGCGGGACCAAATATGACAGGAATATCATTTTCGTAGAGTTTACGGATGTCTTTGGCGCTTTTTCCCAGGGCCAGCATACCGGCGATGATTGCACCGGTCGATGTGCCCACAATGAGGTCGAACCGCATTCCCAAAGGCTTTTCGTTCCCCTCTTTTTTATTTAAATACTGTTCGATGTTTTCAAGAAGTTTGGCGGAGAGGTATCCACGGACACCGCCGCCGTCCAAACTAAGGACTCTAAATTTTTTATTCATATATACCTTCCTTTTTAAAATAGAATAATTTAGTTATATAAATTCTAATAAAATGAATTTATAACAAAATCATACATTAAATAGAAATATATGTCAAGATAATTTCTATTTTTTCTTAAAAATATATTTCTTACCGTGATATAAGAATAATATCTTTAAAATTATTCTATTAAAAGGGGTGAGATGAACGAGAGAAAAAATGCAATTTACAATGAACTCTATTCTAAACTATGTACAAAAGATGAACTAGCAGATAAGTTTTCCAAAACAACAAAAACCATAGAGAATACGATCAAAGATTGTGACGACATTGGTTACAGTAAAAAACTTGGAGCTTATTATTTTAAGAACCTACTTCCACAACTTATTTCCTATCGAAATTATTTTGATCTTGTGAAAGAGAACTTTTCAAATCCTTTGCTAAAAAAAGATACGATGAAGATTACTGAAGAGATGCACTCTGATTTAGACAATATGATGATAGATACAGATTCACTCTCGGCGTTATCAAAAAAAATTATTCAAGCTAACATTGCAATTAATCATAATTGCGTTCTAAGAGTTTCATATGAAGGTAACGAGAAAGTAAAAGAAGAAAAATATATTCAACCAAACCAGATTATTGCTACAGGTGCTATTTATTATTTATATGTAATCTATGACCAAAGAAATAAAAAAAATATCGGTGAAAGCAGGCAATTGGCTTTTAATGGTATTGATAATATTGAACCAATTGAGTATGTGAGTGATCAGACATTCCGGACACAAAATATTGGAAATTCATTTGGCAGATATGACGAGAACTCGAAAAAAATCTTACTTCGTCTTTCAGGGCCAGCCGCAAACTTTTTCAAAAGAGAAGGACTTTTCCAAAATGATAATTTCCAATTTGTTTCAGAAGATTCTAGCCACGTTATAGAGATGGAGATGATATATAACTATAAAACTGAAGTAATCAAACTATTGCAGCAGTGGATGCCTCAAATTACGATAACAAGTAAATCTTCTGAAGCAGAAGAAATTCTTGAAGACATTAAAAACAACTATAAGAAATTTTTAGACCCTATTAATAATTAAAAAAGGTCGGGCTTTAACCTTCTGTTGCTTGGGGGCATTTATCTGCATAAGTACCAGTGGGGGGGGGATTTGCGTTGCAAGCAGAGCTTGCTTCCGAGTTTGTCGGCTTTGGACAAGCCGTCTGCACCGAACCCCATCGGTGGTTCTCATCAGCCCCTTCCGGGATTACAGAAAAATTGCGTATTTATTTGAAGTTTGTTTTATGCTTGAAATTTGTGAGTTTGAAGTGATGGCGGGAAGGGGGGGATTCGAACCCCCGGAGGTGTGACCCTCGCCGGTTTTCAAGACCGGTGCATTCAACCAGCTCTGCCACCTGCCCGCATTTGAAAAGTTTTGATAAACACTGTTTGTTTCGAGTAAAAGGAATGGAGGCGGCACCCAGATTCGAACTGGGGATCAAGGCTTTGCAGGCCCGTGCCTTACCACTTGGCTATGCCGCCATCCGCCCGAGGACTTTAAAGAATGTTTATCTAAAAAAGTCTGCCGTGGTGCCTCGGGCCGGACTCGAACCGGCACGATCTAATGATCGAGGGATTTTAAGTCCCTTGTGTCTACCAATTCCACCACCAAGGCGTTAAGTTTTTAAAATCATAAAATGGAGCGGACGAAGGGATTCGAACCCTCGACCCTAACCTTGGCAAGGTTATGCTCTACCCCTGAGCTACGTCCGCATAGTGTGCTTTAAGAGCGGGCTTGGCTCGCTCTGGCCGTACTCCGACCAAAAACACTCGCATTTTTATGAAGGCGAATTATAGCCCCAAAACGTTTAAAATTAGTTTAAACCAATCTGAAACCTTAAAAAAGTTTAGCCCTTTCTGCTATAATGCCGAAAAGAATTACCGCATAGATAAAAGGAAACCGATGCGCAGCGATATGATCAAAAAGGGGTTTGACCGGACCCCGCACCGAAGCCTGCTCCGTGCGACGGGGCTCAAAGACGAAGATTTTGACAAGCCGTTTATCGGCGTGGCCAACTCCCACATCGATATTATCCCGGGACACTTCTTTCTCCAGGAGTACGGCCGGATCGTCAAAGAGGCGATCCGCGAAGCGGGCGGCGTGCCGTTCGAGTTCAACACGATCGGTGTCGACGACGGGATCGCCATGGGCCACGACGGGATGCTCTACTCCCTGCCAAGCCGCGAGCTGATCGCGGACAGTATCGAAACCGTGATGAACGCGCACAAGCT
The DNA here is from genome assembly GCA_050297855.1 of Campylobacterales bacterium. GTDB lineage: Bacteria > Campylobacterota > Campylobacteria > Campylobacterales > SZUA-545 > SZUA-545. Next base: position 97,908 of record JBNKTC010000001.1, on the reverse strand, counting down.
CGACGCGCTTCTCTGTATCCCCAACTGCGACAAGATCGTTCCCGGGATGATCATGGGGGCACTTCGCGTTAATGTCCCGACGGTATTCGTCTCCGGCGGACCGATGCCTGCGGGGCATAAAAAAGACGGCACACCCATCGATCTGGCGACGGCATTCGAGGCAGTCGGCAAGCACTCCGAAGGACAGATGAGCGACGAAGAGCTATACGAGATCGAGTGCGAAGCGTGCCCGGGCGGGGGGTCCTGCTCCGGTATGTTTACGGCCAACTCCATGAATACGCTCTGCGAAGCGATGGGGATCGCCCTGCCGGGTAACGGTACGGTCCTGGCTATGACACCCGAACGGATCGAGATGATCAAAACGGCGGCGCGCCGTGTCGTCGAGATGGCAAAAGAGAACAACCCGAAAAACAACATCCGCAATATCCTCAACGCCAATGCGGTCCATAACGCGTTCGTCGTCGATATGGCTATGGGCGGCAGCTCCAATACGGTCCTGCATATGCTCTCCATCGCCAAAGAGGCGGAGGTCGATTTCGATATCACGCGGATCAACGAGATCAGCAAGAATGTTGCGCACATCGCCAAGATCTCCCCGTCCCTCTCTACCGTCCACATGGAGGATATCCACCGGGCGGGCGGTGTCAATGCCGTCATGAAAGAGGTAAGCAAGCGCGGTGGCCTGCTGCACCTGGATAATATGACGGTCACAGGTGAGACGCTCGGAGACCGGATCGCCAACGCGGAGATCAAGGATACGAATATCATCCATACGAATGAAAACGCCTACTCCAAAGTCGGCGGTCTGGCGATCCTTTTCGGAAACCTGGCCGAAGAGGGTGCGGTCGTCAAAACGGCGGGGATCGATGCCAATATGCGCCAGTTCAAAGGAACGGCGGTCTGCTTTAACTCCCAGCAGGAGGCGATCGCCGGGATCGTCGGGCACAAGGTCAAGGCGGGGAATGTCGTCGTTATCCGTTACGAAGGGCCTAAGGGGGGACCGGGGATGCAGGAGATGCTGAGCCCGACGAGCCTGATCATGGGAATGGGTCTGGGGGACAAAGTCGCCCTGATCACCGACGGACGATTCTCCGGTGCGACGCGTGGCGCGTCTATCGGGCACGTCAGCCCGGAGGCAGCGGAAGGCGGTCTCATCGCCCTCATCGAAGACGGGGACGAGATCGAGATCGATGTCGATACCCACCTGCTTCAGCTCAATGTCGACGGCGAGGTCCTGGAACGCCGCCGTCTCCACTGGAAGCCGATCAAAAAAGAGATCCCTTCCAAGTGGCTCAAGCGCTACTCCCTGCTGGTCTCCAACGCCTCCAACGGCGCGGCACTCAAGACCGAGCTGGATTGATGCGCACTCCGGAGGGCGTTTACCCTCCGGGTCTTACGAGTGTAATGATCTTTTCGATCAATCGATCTTTATCTATCGGTTTATAGAGGGTCTGCTCCAAAAACGCTTCATCAATCTCGTGGCTGTCGTGGCCGCTGAGGAAAATAAATACAGTTTTTTTGTCTATCTTGGATACGGCGTCGTAGAGTTCATAGCCGTTTAGCTCGGGCATTTCGATATCGCTGACAACGACATCGTGTCGTTTGGACTCGAAAAGCTCCAACGCTTTTTGTCCGTCAGTCGCCGTATCGACGTTTTTGGCGCGGCGTTTTAAAAAGTGTGCCATTGTCTCGAGGATGAACTCTTCATCATCTACGATCAGTATGGATAAATCTTTCAATTTTTGTTCAACATCCTGCATTACATTGCCTTTCCTAAATCATAATCTAAGAAAACAAAAAGATTATTGAGGCGGCGATATTATTTGGTCAAACTACCTTTTGGATCAAGGCGTTATAATGGCGTATGCAAAAAGAGAAACTGATCCGGGAGCTGGCAAAGCTCCAGATGCTGAAAAAAATGGGATACGAATACTGCGATCCGGTCCATATGCCGCAGAACGATGCACCGAAAGTGAGCTCCGGTTCGTTTGAGGAGCTGCGCCGGACGGTACTGGCGTGTCACCTGTGCGACCTGGCAAAAAGCCGAAAGCATGTCGTCTTCGGCGAAGGGGACGAGCAGGCCCGGCTGATGATCGTCGGGGAGGCCCCGGGCGCGACGGAAGACGAGCAGGGACGGCCCTTTGTGGGACGGAGTGGGGAGCTTTTGACCAAGATGATCGAAAATGCCATCGGCATCCCGCGAAGCAGCGTCTTTATCGCCAACGTCATCAAGTGCCGTCCCCCGGCCAACCGAAACCCCGAACCCGAAGAGGTGGAGATGTGCAAACCTTTCCTGGACAAGCAGATCGAGATGATCAAGCCGAAGATCATCCTGGCGCTGGGAGGGATCAGCTTCTCCTACCTGAGCGGAGAGAGCATCGGGATCACCAAGGCGCGCGGAAAAGTGTATGACTACCACGGGATCAAACTGGTGCCTTCATTCCACCCCAGCTACCTGCTTCGTAACCCGTCGGCAAAAAAAGAGGCGTATGATGATATGCTGATGGTCAAAGAGTTGTTGGAAACAGTATAAGAAGGAGATATGATGGAGAAAGCGACGATCAAAGAGGAAGTGCTGAATGCATGCAACTTTCGTCATGCCTGTAAGATGTTTGACGAGACGAAAAAGATCAGCGAGGAAGATCTGGAGTATATCCTTGAGACCGGCCGAATGAGCCCCAGTTCATTTGGGATGCAGGGGTGGCGGATGCTGGTGATCACCGATCCGAAACTTCGTGCAGAGCTGAAAAAAGAGTGCTGGAACCAGGTGCAGATCGATACCTCCAGTCACCTGGTCATCTTCGTTACCCGGACAAAGGATCTTGAACCGGGGAGCGACTGGGTCAAGTCCCGGTTCGCCGACCGGGGGATGCCTGCCGATGCCCAGGAGGCGTACTACGAGCGCTACGCCGGGTTCCATCAGAATCTAAAAGAGCGGATCGAAGGGTTTTTTACCCGTTCGATTATCGGTTTTATGTACGGTCTGTTCCACAGCTGCCGCAAGCCGGACGACCTTTATGAATGGGCAGCCAAGCAGTGCTATATCCCGCTGGGGAATATGATGAGTGCCGCGGCGATGATCGGGATCGACTCCTGTCCGCTGGAGGGGTTCAGTAAAAACGGTGTGGAGAAGGTACTGGGGCTCGATACGGCCAAAGAAGAGGTCGTAGTACTCTGTGCCTTCGGGTACCGAAAAAACGACCAGCCGGAGAAAAAACGGCTGCCGTTGTCCGATTATGTGGAGCGGATCGACGCCTAACGCGTCGGGCCTTTGGCCCGAAACTGAGTCTCCAGGACACGGCGGTAGCCGAAATTGACCGTAAATATCCCGGTAAAGACGGCGACGCCGACGATCATGTACATGATCACCAGCTGAAATGCCACAGCCTTCATCGGGTCGGCTCCCGCGAGTAGCATTCCAACGGTCACACCCGGGATCAGGACTACCCCGACTGTATGGAGGTTGTTGAGGATCGGCAGCATCGCTGCCTTGACGGCTCCCTGCATTGCACTTTTCATCGCACTTTTCAGCTCCTCTCCCAATGCCACTTTGGCTTCCAGCTCGTCGATCGTCTGGACTACATCCGATTTAAGCCGGTTAACGGTCAAGGTATAGACGTTCAGTGCATTGCCGATGATCATCCCCGCAATGGGCAGCAGCTCCTTGGTCTCCGTTCCGATAATCCCAAAAAGCAGCAGCGATCCCAGGATGATGACGACTCCCAGCAGAAAGACCGGCAGGGCGATAAAAAACCCGCGCTCCAGGCCGGTGTGGCTGTTGGCCGTATAGGCAGCAAAGACGATCATAAAAAGGATCGCCGGGGCCGTGATAAAGAGGTGGTCCTCCCCAAAAAGCCAGACCAGCACAAACCCCATCAGCATCAGCTGCAAAAAGGCCCGGGCCGAGCCGATCAGGATCTTGCGCTCCAGCCCCAGCTCCATCCGGCGGGAGAAGAAGAGGGCGACAAGGACCAGCAGGTAGGTGAGGAGAAAGTTGAGTTCCATTCTTTATAGGGTCCGTATTTTGGCGATCTCGTCGCGGAGCCGTGCTGCCTCTTCGAAGTCGAGTTTTTTAGCCGCTTCGTGCATCTTTTTCGTCAGCTCCTTGATGATCTTCTGACGCTCTTTGGCCGGCATCTTCTCCAGTTTTGATTTTTTGGCCAGGTAGAGGTCGCCGTGCTCCTCGAGGCGGAGGGAATCGTCCATCTTCCGGATCGTGGTCTTGGGTGTGATGCCGTGCTCTTTGTTGTACTGCTCCTGTTTTTCACGACGCGCGTTGGTAATATCGATGGCGCGCTGCATGGAGCCGGTGATCTTCTGGGCGAAGAGGATAACCCGGCCGTTTGCATTCCGCGCCGCCCGCCCCATCGTCTGGACGAGGGCCGTTTCACTGCGCAGGAAACCCTCTTTGTCCGCATCGAGGATAGCGACCAGGGAGACCTCGGGGAGGTCCAATCCTTCCCGGAGGAGGTTGATCCCGATGAGCATGTCGAACTCGCCCAGACGAAGGCCCCGGATGATCTCGTTCCGCTCGATGGCATCGATGTCGGAGTGCATATATTTGACCTTCAGGCCGAGGTCCAGGTAGTACTTTTGCAGCTCTTCGGCCATCTTTTTGGTCAGGGTCGTCACGAGGATCCGCTCCCCTTTTTCGATCACCTTCTTGGCTTCGTCAAAGAGGATCTCCACCTGCTTTTCGCTGTCTTTGATCTCGATGACCGGGTCCAGCAGACCCGTCGGGCGGATCACCTGTTCGGCGACGGCGGCGCTCATGTCCACTTCCAGGTCGTTGGGCGTGGCGGAGACGAAGAGGTAGTGGGGGGCCTTGTTGATAAACTCGTCGAATTTGAGGGGACGGTTGTCCAGGGCGGAGGGAAGGCGGAAGCCGTACTCGACCAGCACCTCTTTTCTTGAACGGTCCCCGGCAAACATACCCCGGAACTGCGGGAGAGAGACGTGGGATTCGTCCACGATCACCAGGTACTCTTTCCCCATCGCCTCGAAGTAGTCCAGCAGGGAGTAGGGGGTCTCCCCCGGTTTTTTACCGGTCAGAAGCCGGGAGTAGTTTTCGATCCCCTTGCACGCTCCCGTGGCTTTGAGCATCTCCAGGTCGAATTCGACCCGCTGTTTGAGGCGCTGGTACTCCACGGGGCGGTTCTCCTTTTCGTAAAAGGCGAGGCGCTCGTCCAGCTCCTTTTCGATCTCGCCGATGGCGACCTTGAGCTTTTCGTTGCCGACGATAAACTGGTTGGCGGAGTAGATCGTCACCTCTTTGGGTGCATCGAGCTTGTTGTTGGTCAGCGGTTCGAAGATGGTGATCGATTCCACCTCGTCGCCGAAGAACTCGATGCGGACGGCTTCCTCTTCGTTGTAGGCGGGGAAGATGTCCAGGACGTCGCCGTTGACGCGGATGTCGCCGCGGTCGAAGAACTTGTCGTTGCGTTTGTACCCCATCTCCACGAGGCGAAGCAGGAAGCTTTTCTGGTTGACCTCGTCGCCCACGGCGATCTTGGAGACCATGCTGCGGTACTCCTCGGGGCTCCCCAGACCGTAGTTGGCGGAGACGGAGGCGACGACGATGACGTCGTCATAGCTGAGCAGCGAGGCGGTGGCGGAGAGGCGCAGGCGTTCGAGCTCCTCGTTGATGGAGGAGTCCTTTTCGATAAAGAGGTCCTGGCGCGGGATGTAGGCTTCGGGCTGGTAGTAGTCGTAGTAGCTGATGAAGTATTCGACGTGGTTGTCGGGGAAGAAGCTTTTGAATTCGTTGTAAAGCTGGGCCGCGAGGGTCTTGTTGTGGGTCATGATCAGGGTCGGGATCTGGGCTTCCTGGATGATGTTGGCCATCGTGAAGGTCTTCCCGCTTCCCGTTACCCCCACCAGGGTCTGGTACCGGCCGCCCTCTTTGATGGAACCGGCCAGGCGTTTGATCGCTTCGGGCTGGTCTCCCATGGGTGAAAAGCTGCTGTTGATCGTAAATCGTGCCACGTCGTCTTCCTCTATATATTAAAGTCGGTCTATTTTACCCAAAACGGGGTTCAACCTGCGAAAAATAGCCACTTTCTAAATCAAAAAGCGTTAAAATCCTTTTATTAGCTAAATTTCAGAGAGGACAGGTTTTTTTATGACACACGGGGAAGATTTTTCGATCTGGACGATAACCGCCTTTATTTTCGGGGCGGTGGTCCTGGCAAAACTGATTGCCAAAAAGACATCCACGGTAGATGTATTGTGGCTTATCGTAATCGGTTCGCTCCTGGGGAACATGGGAGTGATCCCGACCCACAGCGAGGCACTGGAGTATATCGGGGAGATCGGGATCGTATTTATTATGTTCGCGCTCGGCTTTGAAGAGAACCTGCAAAATTTCACCAAAGGGCTGAAAAAATCGTGGGGGATCGCCATTATCGGGGCGATCTTCCCCTTTATCGCGGGGTATATCACGGCGGATATGTTCGGCTACGGGCACAACTCAGCCATGGTGTGGGGTCTGACCATGACGGCGACGGCGGTCTCGCTGACGATGATGACCCTGAAAAATACCAATATGCACAAGACCACGGCAGCAACGGGGATCATGACGGCCGCGGTGGTGGATGACGTGCTCTCCCTGATCGGGGTGGCGATCCTGATCCCGATCATTATCATGAGCAGCAGCGGCGTCAGCAACGGCGGGGACGCGATGGTAGGCGACGTGCTCTGGATCATCGCCAAGGTGGTGATCTTCTTTATGATCGTTATCGGAGTGGGGCTGATCGGTTTTCCCGAGCGGGAGCTCAAGGCGGTTCCCATCGAGAAGTTCAAACGGATCCTGCTCTATCCCCAGATCCTCTACCGGGTGCTGGGGATCAAAAAACTGCTGCTGCTTCATAAGGGAGAGTTTACCCCGCTGGTTGTGGTCTTCGTGGCCGTGGCGATGGGGGCGCTGGCCCATGCGTTCGGTTTCCATGCGGCCATCGGGGCCTATTTTGCCGGGCTCTTCCTGCAGGAGGAGTACTTTATCGAGAACATCCCGTCGGAGAACACACGGCTTTCGCGCCACCTGGAGACAGTGCGGGAGTTTATCGACCATGTCGCGTTTATTATCTTCGGGCCGATCTTTTTCGTCAACCTCGGGGCCAAACTGGTCTTTGACATGGACGTGCTGGTCAGTGTGCTGCCGACGATCGCGACACTTTTTGGACTGGTGGTCGTCTTCCAGGTGCTCTCTGCAGGGCTTGCGGCCCGTTTTACGGGCGGATACCAGTGGCACTCGAGTGTTTTGATCGGGTTGGGTATGCTGGGGCGCGCGGAGCTGGCGTTTATCGTCATCAATATCGCCTATGTCCAGAACCATGTGATCAGCATGGAGGAGTTTTATATCCTGATATTCACGGCCTTCCTGCTCAATATTACCGTCCCCCTCTCCATCAAATGGTGGGAGCCGTACCACCACGGGCAGAAGGAGATGCGACTTTTCGGACTGAAACTCTCCAATCACGTGCGGGATAACGCGTAATTGGAACATTAGTTGCTTATAAAAAGGAAGATTGTAATAGGAGGACCGCGTGGAGTATAACAGCTCGAACAAATACATCGAGACCGCCCTCAATGCCAGGGCACTGCGACAGGACCTGATCTCAAGCAATATCGCCAACGTGGACACCCCCTATTACCGTTCCAAAGACATCGATTTCGAGACCGTGCTGGCCAAAGAGGCGCACCGGGAGTATGAAAAGGGCGAACAGAAGAAGCTGGAGATGGCCAAGACCTCTTCCATGCATATGAACCCGGCGGAGGATTACGACAACCTCAACCCGACCATCTTCTTCCGTGACGGTCACCTTGCGCGAAACGACGGCAACACAGTCGACCTCGATGTGGAGACAACGGAACTCTCCAAAAACAATATCATGTACAGCGCTTTGACCCAGACACATAAGCGCAACAAGATCATGTTCCAAGCGGCGATCGAAGCCGGAAAAAATCTATAAGGGGTAACAGGTGGCGTTTTTAAACTCATTTGACATCAGCGGCTACGGGCTCTCCGCACAGCGTTTTCGAACCAACCTGATCAGTTCCAATATTGCCAACGCACAGACGACGCGGACCGACGAGGGCGGGCCGTACCGTAAACGAAATGTCGTTTTCAAGGCGGTCGATTTTGAATCACATCTCAATGACAAACTGAAAGAAAATCTTAACGTTTTGGAGTATGAGGACCCACTTGACGAAGAATTAGGGTATAATGACAAAATACACCCTTCAGTGATGACGGTTCTTGTCGATAAAGTAGTAAGAGACGACAGTGAACCGATCATGAAGTACGATCCGACGCACCCGGATGCGAACAAAGACGGGTATGTTGCCTACCCCAACATCAACCCCGTCGTTGAGATGTCCGATCTGATCGAAGCGACCCGGGCCTATCAGGCAAACGTGTCGGCATTCCAGAGTGCGAAAACGATGGCGGGTAACGCCATCCAGATGTTACAAGCCTAGAGGAGATAGGAATTGGCAGATTTGCTGAATAAAGTCGGGGAGATCCTCCCAAGCGAGCTTCAAAAAGGGACCGGTGTCGCCGCCAAGACGGAGACCGGCGGGGAGAGCTTTGCCGACATACTGAAAAAATCGATTAACGAGACAAACGAACTCCAGGTCGAGGGTGAGAAGGCCGCGACGGATATCGCTACGGGCCAGGTCAAAGACCTTCACCAGGCAGCCATCGCGATCGATAAAGCCGAGACCAGCATGAAACTGATGCTCGAGGTGCGCAATAAAGCGGTCAGCGCCTACAAAGAGATCCTAAGAACCCAGATGTGATCTGGGGACCCCTGGCAGCTGCATAGGATGGCATCAGAGTTCGGACCCAACGACAACGCCGGGAAGATCCTGGCGATCTTCGCGATTATTTTCCTCTCTTTTATTGTTTTTCTTTCGGGTATCACGAATGTGGCTACCTCCTCCATCTACTCCTACAACTACACAAAACAACGCGTCGACGCTCCGCTCCGCGGTACGATCTACAGCCGCGACGGCAAGGTTCTTTCGCGCAGTTTCCACAAATACGACCTGGCCCTTAACGGGATCCATATCAAAGCGGACAAGGTGGAAGAGCTCAGCGATATCCTCAGTATCTACACGGGGATCGACAGGGCACACCTCCTGGCAGAGATCAAAAAACTCAAACGGGTCGTCCTGCTGGAAGGCTTTGATGAAAAACTGGCACAGGATCTGGGCTACCTGACGCGAAAACTGGACGGACTGGGCTTTTTCCGGACCCTGCAGGTCAACGGACGGGAGATCCGTCGGGGACTGGAGATCATCAAAAAAGAAGAGGTGTTCAGGGAGTACCCCTTTGATGATATGCTCGAACCGGTCCTGGGCTACTTCAACCGCGGCGAAGGGAAAGGGACAATCGGGCTGGAGAACGTCTATGAGCGGATATTGGCAGAAAACAGAAAGGGGCTTATCCGGGCCGAACGGGATGTCTCGGGACATATGATCCTCAACAAAAAAGCCGACCGGAGCCGTAAAATAGACGGCAGTGATATTGTCCTGACCGTCAACTCGTTGCTCCAAAAGGATATGGAGGCGATCTTCGACCGCTACAAAGAGGAGCTGGAAGCCCATGAGATCCTCGGGGCTGTCATGGACAGCCGCAGTGGCGAGGTCTATGCCATCGCATCCTCCAACCGTTATAACGCCGAGCACCTGAGCAGCCGGCAGGTCGACTACATGAAGGTCAATGCCGTCCAGTACCTTTTCGAACCGGGTTCGGTGATCAAGCCCTTTGTCGTCGCCAAACTGATCGAGGAGAAGCTGGTGGGGGTATATGATCTTGTCCGCGGCTACAACGGCCGGTACAAACTGGGACGCAAAGTGATCACCGACTCCCACCCAAAAGAGTGGTTCAGCGTCGAAGAAGCGGTCTACCACTCCAGCAATATCGCCATGGCACAACTCTCCCAGAAGCTCTCTCCCTACCGTTTTAACGAGCTGATGGAGCAGTTCGGGTTCGGTCAGCGTTCGGGGATCGACCTCTCCTATGAAGCGGTGGGAAGCATGCTGGGCATCTCCCAGCTGAAAGACCCGCTGATCCGCGCTACCGCCTCTTACGGCTACGGTTTCAGCGTCAACCTGATGCAGCTGATCAAGGGCTTCAACGTCTTTAACAACGACGGGATGATCGTCGACCCCAAACTGGCGCGCAAGGTGGCCATCGGCAAAAGCAAGATACTTGACATCACGCGTAATGAGCGCCAGGCTATCAGCCAGGTGACGGCACGAAAGATGCAGAAGATCCTGCGAAAGACCGTTTTGAGGGGTACCGGAGTCAATGCCCGGGTCGAAGGGGTCTATACGGCCGGGAAGACCGGCACGGCCCACATCGCCAAAGAGGGGAAATACGAGGATCTCTACCACAGTACTTTCCTGGGGTTTGCCAATGAAACGGAGGGCGAGCGCCGTTATACGATCGGGATCCTGGTGATCAACCCCAAGACCGACTACTTCGCATCCAAGACGGCGACTCCCATCTTTAAAGAGTGTGTAGAGGCGATGGTGGAACGGGGCTGGATAAACCGCAAAGCGGCGGAGAAGCACGCCGGTTTATAACTTTTTTTTTCTTATTTGGGTATACTCATCCCAATCTAACAAAGGGTCGGCTAATGATGTATAGGGTATTGGCGTTTGTGGCAACGGCACTCTTTTTTGTCTCCTGCGGCGGCGGATCGACACCCGAAGGGGCACCGTACGTGGTGTCGGATTCGACGGGGGACGGCAGCGCGGTATCGGTGAGTTCGGATATCCGTATCACATTTAACAAAGATATCGACGAAAAGAAAAACAGCGTGACCAACGTGGCACTCTATGCCGACGGGAATACGACCGCCATCAGTGGGACCGCCACGATCAGCGGCGATACCCTTACCTTTAACCCCGGTATCGTCCTGGAGTACAGCTCGGATTACCGCCTGGTGGTCAGCGGTGTCGTGGATCTGACCAATACCGCGATGAAATCCGCCTATACCCGTAACTTCACAACAACCGATTTTGTCAGCAGTATCGTCCCGGCCGACAGCGAGGGGAACGTATCGGTCTTCTCCGACATCACCCTGACCTTCGGGGAGACGATCGATCCCGCCTCCCTGACCGTAACGGTGAGCAACCTGACCTTTGCGACATCCACCTCTGACAACCGCATCTTTACCCTCACGCCCAACGGCGGAACGGCATATGACGCATTCTATTCCGGCCTGGATGCAGCGACGACCTTCACGGTCACGGTCTCCGCAGCGACGGATACGAACGGTAAAAGCCTGCCTGCGACAGTGACCTCGACTTTTACGACCGTACCACCGGATGTGACGGCACCGGCGATCACTAGTGCCTATCCCCAGAGCGGGGCGTCGGATATCCCCAGTGACATCAACCTTTCACTGCAGTTCGATGAGGACCTGATCACTCCGACCATCGCCAACTTTACCCTGACAAACGAGGATGCGACGGTTATCGGCTGCTCCCTGAATTACGATACTGTCACGCGGACAGCGACGCTGATCCCTGCATCGACCCTTGATTATGCCAAGGTTCATACCCTGACGGTTGCGGGGATCCAGGACATATTCGGTAACACTCTCAATACGACGCTTACCTTTACGACCAGTACGATCCTCAAAGCCACGACACCCGATGACGGGGACACCGATGTGCAGGTCGACGCTTCCCTGACGGCGATCTTCGAAGGGCAGATCGACTCCTCCGGGGCGACCTTTACACTGGTGGACAGCAGCGCGGCTGCCGTGACGGGGAGCGTCACCTTCGGGACATCGCTGGCGAGTTTCACCCCCTCGGCAGATCTCGATTTTTCCACGACCTATACTGCAACGATCAGCGGGGTGAAAGACCTGAGTGGTAACGGGTTGGGGGACCAGACCTGGAGTTTTACGACCCAGGTTGACGATATCGACCCGCAATTTGTCTCTGCCAACCCGGCCAACGGGTCAACGGGGATCGCGACGGGCTCGGTGATCAGCGTGACCTTTGACGAGGACGTGACAGGTACGATCAAGTTTATCGTCCAGGATAGTGACGGCCTGAGTGTTTCGGGAACGATCGGGGTAGCGGGTGCGACGGTCACCTTTACGCCGGATAGTGCGTTAAAGTCGGCGGAGAGCTACAGCGTTTTTGTCTCCGGCGTGAAAGATCTTAGCGGTAACAAGGCCCAGACACTGATCTGGTCCTTCGAGACACTGTAGGAGGGATGATGAGAGTTTTTGCCATAGCCGTATTGATCAGCCTGGGCTTTGCATCCCTTTTTGCGGACAGCGCCAAGATCGAGGCCCTGACCAAACAGATGGAAGAGCGAAAAGGGGAGTTTGACGAAAGCCGGAAAGCCCTTGAAGCCCTGGATAAAGAGGTCGAGGCCCTCAAAGAGCAGTACAACATCACCGTCTCCAAAAAAGAGAAGAACAAGCTGGCTAATACGATCAACGCCAAAGAGAAAGAGAAATACGCGCAGTATCAAAAGACGGTGGGGCTGAAAAACAGTTTTAACACCCTCTCCTATATGGTAGCCAAGGAGAAACACGAGACCCTGGCGCGTATCCTGGCCAAAGAGGAGGTGATCGTCGCCCAGAAAGAGCAGAGCTGCCGCGAGCTGGGGGCTGAGGATTGTAAGAAAAAAGCATACGACGCGACCAAAAAAGAGGTAGAGAAGTTCTCCGAAGAGGCGATCAGAAAGCGGGTCAAAGAGAGCGGGATCGCCGTCGACCCCAAAAAGATCGAAACCGGGGTTCAGACCAATATCCAGAGTTATGTCAACGTGGATCACGGTTATTTCTACGGTATGAAGAGCGATGTGAATGCAAAGCTGGTCCTGGATGAGCAGGAGATGTTCGATGTGGAGAAGATCACGTGGAACGAGATGTTCAGTGAGCCGGAGGAGATCCCCCAGATCCCGCTGGACAACCTCCCAACACCCCAGCCTGAAGAACCGATTGAACCCGAAGAGCCCGCTCCTCCGGTCTATCACAGCGGGGTATTCGCATCGGTCATCCTGAGCAGCCAGAGCCATGAGCTCAGCTCCGCAGGGTCGGCTTCAGCCAATGCGATCGGCTTCCAGGCCGGGTTTAAAGCCAAAAACAAAGACCGCTTCTACTACGAACATGAGTGGATCAGCGATGATGAGGATAATACGCTCACCCTCAAGGGGGTCCATGCCGACTGGGCTGTCAACCTGGAACGCCCCATCTACCCTTACTACGGCGTCGGGTACTCCATCGCCTCGCTTAAGGGTGACAACTACACCTATGACGGGTCGGCCTACCACCTGCGTATCGGGGCCGGGTATGAACTGCGTGACGATATGGAGATCGACTTTTCGATCCGGAAGACCCGCATTGTCTGGACGATTGCCAACGGGGACACGGGAATCTCCAGCCTCGGTATCTCACGGGATACCACGGCTTACCAGATCACGGCGAGTTATCTCTTCTGATGCGGCGCGCTCTCCTCCTCATTTTGTTCGCATCCCTGCTCTTCGGCCAGGATGTAGTGCAGCTGGAGAAAAAGATCTATTTTGATAAAAACTCCGCCCGCCTCTCCAAGGAGGCACGGGACTATCTCGACCGTCTTGCTCCCTACCTGAAGCGGCAGCGGGATCTTAAAAAAAGCACCTTTACAATCAGCGGACACACCGATACGAGCGGGACGGAGCTGAAAAACAAAAACCTGAGTAAAACGCGGGCCTGCAATGTCAAGGAGTACCTGGTCAAACACCACCGTATCAAAGCATCCAGGATGGAGTGTGTCGGGTACGGTGCCAGCCGGCCGATCGCTGACAACAGCCTTGAAGCGGGCCGAAGGCTTAACCGTTATGCCGTCATCAGCAAAAAAAAAGAGTTCTCAGAGCGTGATTTTTCAGTCCGGTACCAATACGACAAGCTGGGGCGTCTCATACGGGCGAGCTATGCCAACGGACACGAGGTCCGTTTTGAGTACGATGCGGTGGGGAATATCCTGAAACGGACCGATACTAATCGTTAGCGCTGTCGGAGAGTAGTTCGAAGGTGATCTGTTCATTGGTCGCTTCGACCACTTTGATGCGGAAATCGCGGTAGACGATCTCGTCGCTCTCGGAGAGATCGTAGGTGATCTGTTCGGAGAAACCGGGTCTGATCTGGTCGATCTCCCGTTTGACGTCGTCCATCTCCACGTAAAACTCTTTATAGGTGATGATGATGTGGTCACCGAGTCTCCCGCTGTAGGCAAGTTCATACAGTTTGCTGTTGACGATACCGAAATAGCGGGGCTGGGGTTCGAAGAGTTTTTCGTCGAAATCGAAGTATTTCTGTTTTGAGACGACGTTCCCCTTGGCCGTGACTTTCACAGAAAAGAGTTCATGACGGTCAAGGATAATAAAGTAGGAGCCGTCCTTCTGGTCGTAGATCCCTTCATACGGGGGTTCGATGGGGACATAAAACTCCTCTTTCCCAAGGCGTTCGCTGATATCGACCAGGGGGGCGAAGTACATCTCCTCTTTGAGATTGTGGCCCACCTTGATCATCGCTTCGCCCACATTGGCGCTGCGTGTCTCGTTTAACTGATAATTTTTAATATTGACGGTACGGACGGTGCAGCCGTAAAAAAAGAGAAGCAATCCGATAATAAGTGCGCCGATCCAGCTTTTTCGCATTTCTATCCTAAATGTAGAGTAATCTACAATCCATATCGGCCCCGGTAAAAAAAACTTTAGGGCCCGCTTTGTCTTTTATTGAGCTTAGTGTAAAATAAGTAAAAAAAAGATGATGAGAACCCAACTCGAAAAGGCCCGAAGACAATGATTTTTACAGCTCCGTATAAAAATGAAAGTATCAAGTTTCTGCTGCTGGGAAGCGGTGAACTGGGGAAAGAGGTGACGATCGAGGCGCAGCGCCTGGGGATCGAAGTGGTCGCCGTCGACCGCTACTCCAACGCCCCGGCCCACCTGGTGGCCAACAAGTCCTATGTCATCGACATGAAGGACAAAGACCAGGTCCTGGAGGTGATTAAGGAAGAGAAGCCGACCTATATCCTTCCCGAGATCGAAGCGATCAATATCGACGCGCTGTTCGAAGCCGAGAAACTCGGTTTTACCGTTATCCCGAACGCCGAAGCGGTCAACAAGACGATGAACCGTAAAAATATCCGTGTCTTTGCCGCAGAGGAGCTGGGGCTGAAGACAAGCGGGTACCGTTTTGTCAAGACCCTGGACGAGCTTAAAGAGGCGGCCAGGGTGATCGGCTTCCCGTGTGTGATCAAACCGGTGATGTCCAGCTCCGGCCACGGGCAGTCGGTATGTAAAAGCGAGGCGGATATCGAAAACAGCTTCAATATCGCCCAGGAAGAGGCAAGAGGTGACGCCAGCGAACTGATCGTGGAGGAGTTTGTCCCCTTTGATTATGAGATCACACTGCTTACGGCGCGGACAGAGAATGAGACGGTCTTCTGCCCGGCGATCGGTCACACCCAGCTTGACGGGGATTATATCTACTCCTGGCAGCCGATGGCGATGAGCGAAGCGGCGATCAAAAAATCCGAGGAGATTGCCAAGAAGATCACCGACGGCCTGGGCGGCCGGGGGATCTTCGGAGTCGAACTTTTTGTCAAGGGCGACGAGGTCTACTTCAGCGAAGTGAGCCCCAGACCCCACGATACGGGGATGGTGACGATGGTGACCCAGAGCCAGAGCGAGTTTGCCCTGCATGCGCGTGCGGTTCTGGGGCTGCCCCTGGCCTACTCCTTTACCTCACCGGGCGCCAGCGCGGCGTATAAGACGGGTAAAGAGAGTTTCGATCCCAAGATCGAGATCCCCGGATCGGTCTTTACGGCCAACTCCTATGTCCGGCTGTTCGGTAAGCCTGAAGGGCATGTGGGACGCCGTATGGCGGTCGTCCTGGTCCACGATGAGAATGTGGATACGGCCAAAGAGAAGGCCAAAGAGCTGGTTGGGCAGATAAAAGACATCTGAGTTGGTAGTTTTAGGTTCCACCGGCTCCATCGGGGTCAATACCCTTATCCTTGCGGAGCGCTACGGCATGGAAGTCGAAGTGCTGGTCGCGGGGAGAAGCGCGGCGCTGCTGCAGGAGCAGATCGACCGGTTCCATCCCAAAAAAGTGGTCGTAGCCGACCGCGAGACCTCCGAAAAGATCTCCCACCCCGATGTCAGTTACGGGGAGCAGGCGATCGTTTCCGCGATCGAGGAGGCCCAAAGCGGAATGGTCGTCAATGCCCTGGTCGGTTTTTTGGGACTGCGCCCGACGCTGACCGCACTGGCCTGCGGGAAAAAGGTCGCCTTGGCCAACAAGGAGTCCCTGGTCGTTGCGGGGCGGTTTATCAATACGGATAATATTATTCCCATCGACAGCGAGCACTTCGGACTCTGGTTTTTGCTAAACGGCCGGAAAATTGATAAAATGACAATAACAGCCAGCGGCGGGGCTTTCCGGGACAAGAGTCCCGAATTTATGGCAAACGCGACGCTGGCGGATGTGCTGAAGCATCCCAACTGGTCCATGGGCCAGAAGATCACCATCGACAGCGCGACGATGGTAAACAAGATGTTTGAACTGATCGAGGCCCACTGGCTTTTCCACAGCCGGTTTGAAGGGGTGCCACAGTTTGACGCTTTTATCGAGACCAAATCGATTATTCATGCTTTGATCGATTTTGCCGATGGTAGCAGTACAGCCCATATTGCCCATACGGATATGAAGCTGCCCATCTCTTTCGCCCTGGGGATCGATTCCAAGGAAAAGATCCTGAAGCCTGTCGATCTTGTGGAGGTCGGAAGTCTGGAGTTTCGTCCGATCGAGTCGGGGCGCTATCCCGTCTGGGAGCTGAAAGAGGAGATCCTGCAACACCCCGAACGGGGAGTGGTGATCAATGCCGCCAATGAGGCGGCAATCACACGCTTTTTGGACAAACGGAGCGGTTTTATGGATATCGCACAGGATATCATCCGGGCATATCGACGGTTTGAAGCGGCGACGGCTGCCGATGTCGAGGGTATTTTTGAGATAGATCGCGAGGTGAGAAAATATGTCGATTCGTTTTAGCGGAAAGGCTCTGCTCCTGACGGCAGTGATGCTGCAGAGCCTGTTTGCCGGTATCAGTTCCCAGAGGGTGGAGAATATGACCCCCAAGACCTTCGAACTGGCCAAAGATACGGTGATCAAGGATGAGCCCGGCGGCACGATCGTCGATATCTGGTTCGAAGGGACCCGTTTTACCGCCTTTCAGAAAATGGGGGAGTGGATTAAAATCTCAGGATATTTTCCCGACGGACGGTGGCACAAAAACCCCAAAGAGTTCTGGGTAAAACGGCAGAATCTGGACGAACTCTACCGTCCCAAACCTCCCAAACGCCGTGCCAAAAGCATCAAGCGCTATATCGTCGTAGACAAGTCCGATTATGAACTGAAAGTCTACGAGAAGCGCAACAAAAAAGAGTCGGTGATCTACAAGGCCAAAGTGGCTGTAGGCATGGACCGGTGTCTGCCCAAAGAGGAGGGGGGCAACTGCTACTTTACCGATCCGGGGACCTATAAAGTACGCTGGAAGATCCACGATCCCAAGGGGATCGAGTGGTGTATCCCCAAGTTTATGGAAAAAGAGAAAAAGTACCAGACCGACCTCAAGCGCAACAAAAGATGTTTCAGAGGAAGCATCGGGTATTATGCGCTCAATATTGGAAAGTCCTACGCCATCCACGGCACCAACAATCCGGCCAGTATCGGGAAGAATGCCAGCCACGGATGTGTCCGGACGCGAAACAAGGATATGGAACAGATCTTCAGCCTTATGCAGGAGGGGGATCCGGTCTATATCGTCAGATAGATAAGGAAACAGCAATGAGTGAAGTAAAATACGACAGTGCAGCCATCGGCATCGCGACCCAGATCGTCGACGAGATGCAGGACGATATTCTGGCACCCTTTAACGCCGGCGTCTACTTCTCAAAATATGATCTTCTGGGTATCGCCGAAGCCTTCGGTGCGACAAAACGGATGAACGACCGTAAAAAGATCCTCAAAGAGATCTTCCGCTACGTCGATACCAATGAAGACCTCAAACGGCTGCTGGGACTGTTTGTCGCCAAGATCGACAACGATGTGGTCATGTTTGACGAGATCGAGAAACACTACAAAAACGCTTCGGATGTGACGGCGGAGTGGAAGACAAAAGCCGCCGCCTTAAAAGGGAAGTTCGAAGACTATATGGACGCGTGCTGAAGCTACAGCAGTTCATAACTGATATCAAACATCAGGGAGCTGTCCGTCTGGTAGATCAGCTCCTCTATCATGCCGACTTTCTTTTTTGCCGATACGGCATCCCCGCTTAGATAAACGATGGCCAATGTCGCGTTTTTCGGGTATTCTCCCGAAAGATCCAGGAGGGAGAGATTTCTGTTTTTGAGTTTGTCCTTGATGGCATTAAGGACGGCCCGGCGTCCCTTTTTTCCTTCGACATACGGAAGCTCCAGGTCGACGATCATGTTGACGACGACCATCGCAGGCTACTCTTTTTCCGTCTCTTCGACGTCCTCGCGGTGTTTGCATTTGCTGTCGACACACTCATAGATCTCTTTTTTACGGTAGGTGCGCCGCGCCATCGGCATGCCGCATTCGGGACACTTCTTCTCTGTCGGTTTATAGGTGGAGATGAAGTCACATTTGGGGTAGTTGCTGCATCCGTAGAAAGTGCCGCGGCGTGATTTCCGCTCTACCAGGTCGCCACCGCATTTGGGGCACGGGACATCCAGCTTCACCAGCGGGGTGAGGGACTTGGTGTTTTTACATTTGGGGTAGTTACTGCACGCCAGGAACTTCCCGTTGCGTCCGGCTTTAAGCACCATCGGGGCGCCGCACTTGTCACACTTTTCGTCGGTGGTCTCAGCCAGGGCCTCTTTCTCTGTCTCTGTGTCGATATTTTTCGTGTAGCGGCACTTGGGGAAGTTGCTGCAGGAGATAAAGTCCCCGAATCGCCCGTTTCGTTTGACCAGTTCGCTGCCGCACTCGGGGCACATCTCACCGGTCGGTTCCACTTTTTTGAGGCTTTCGATGTTCTTTTTGCCCGATTTTACCTTCTCGATAAAGGGTTCGTAGAACTTGTAAAGCACCGCTTCCCAGTCTTTTCCGTTGTCGGCGATGTCGTCCAGTTCGTCTTCCATCGTTGCGGTAAAGCCGGAGTCGACGATCTCGGGGAAGTGTTTCTCCAGGAGTTCTGTAACCGTAAAGGCGATCTCCGTCGGGATCAGCTGCTTCTTTTCGATGTTGAGGTAGAGGCGGTTTTGAAGTGTCGTGATCGTCGGCGCGTAAGTGGACGGCCGGCCGATCCCCAGGTTTTCCAGTGCTTTGACAAGCCCGGCTTCTGAGTAGCGGCTGGGCGGTTCGGTAAAGTGCTGGTTGGGTTCGACGGTGATCAGGTCGATCGCCTCGCCCGTTGTCAGTTTCGGCAGCAGGGCGTCTTTATCGCCACTGCCCAGGACGCGGTAGAAGCCGTCGAAGATAACCCGTTTCCCGTTTGCCTTGAAGACCGAAGAGTCGGAGGCGAGGAAGAGGTTCTGTGTCTCGAGGATCGCATCGTTCATCTGGGAAGCGAGGAAGCGGTTATAGATCAATGTATAGAGCTTCAGCTCGTCCGGCTTGAGGAATTTATGTGCGATCTGCGGTGTGAAGGCGACGTTGACCGGCCGGATCGCTTCGTGGGCTTCCTGGGCCTGTTTGCTTTTTGTCCGGTAGATCTTCGCTTTTTTCGGTAGGTATTTGTCACCGAAGTTCTCTTTGATCATCGCCCGTGCCGCCTCGTTGGCTTCGGGTGTGATGTAGAGGCTGTCAGTTCTCATGTAGGTGATAACTCCACTGACGCCGTTGTCGGTCTGGACCCCCTCGTAGAGTTTCTGTGCCAGCATCATCGTCTTTTTGGGCGAAAAGCCCAGCTGACTGGAAGCGCTCTGCTGGAGTGTGGAGGTCATAAAGGGAGCGGGGGAAGAGGTCTTGCGCTCTTTGGTCTCCAGGTTGGCGATCTTAAACGCCTCTTTGGAGACGGTGGTGACGATCTTTTTTGCCTGCTCTTCGTTGGCGATGTCGAACTTGTCGAGTTTTTTTCCCTCAAATTCGTGGATCTTTGCCTCCAGGGAGTTGGCGAACATCGCATCGATGGTCCAGTATTCCTGCGGTTTGAAGGCTTTGATCTCCCGTTCGCGGTCAACGACGATCTTAAGGGCCGAGGACTGGACCCGTCCGGCACTGAGCCCTTTTTGGATCTTGGAGGCCAGAAGCGGGGAGAGGTTGTAGCCGACCAGGCGGTCGAGTACCCGGCGTGCCTGCTGGGCATTGACACGGGACATATCGATTTTTCGCGGGTTCTCCAGGGCATGGAGGATGGCACTTTTGGTGATCTCGTGGAAAACGATCCGCGGAAGCTCCAGCGGTTCACGTCCCAGGGCCATGGCGATATGGTAGCCGATCGCCTCTCCTTCGCGGTCCTCATCCGTCGCTATATATATGGTATCGCTTTTTTTCGCTTCGGCCTTGATCGTCTTGACGACCATATCGTGCTCTTTATCGATGGTGTATTCGGGGAGGAACCGCTGCTCCTCGACCTTGACGCCCATCTTTTTTTTGGGGAGGTCACGGATATGTCCCTTGCTGGCGATCACTTCAAAACTGTCGTCCAGAAAGTTTTTGATGGTCTTGGCTTTGGCTGGGGATTCAACGATAATCAGACTTTTCACTGCTTCTTAATACCTTATATATGCAAAATTAGCGAGAGTGTATCATAAAATGATTAAACTTTTTTTCGCTGTTTCCGATATTACTTTTATGAACGTTGGTTAAGAATCAAAACATGAAACAGGAGGCAACAAAATGGGTTACGTAATTAATACGAACATCAACTCGATGAACTCACAAGTTAGTTCAGGCGTTGTCCAAAGAGACCTTGCTAACTCTTTGGAAAAACTAAGCTCCGGTCTTCGGATCAATAAAGCGGCGGATGACTCCTCCGGTATGGCGATTGCCGATAGTCTTAGAAGCCAGGCTAGCTCTCTGGGTCAAGCGATCCGGAATGCGAACGATGCGATCGGTGTTATCCAGATCGCGGATAAAGCGATGGACGAACAGCTGAAAATCCTTGATACGATCAAGGCTAAAGCGAACCAGTCAGCGATGGATACGCAAAGCCGTGAATCACGACAGGCGATCCAAAAAGATATCTCCCGACTTATCGAGCAACTCGATAACATCGCGAATACGACATCGTATAATGGTATTAAACTTCTTTCCGGTGCTTTCACCAATAAAGAGTTCCAGATCGGTGCGTACTCTAACGAAACGATCAAAACATCTATCGGTGCGACAAGCTCTGATAAGATCGGTACGGCGCGACGTGAGACAACAAACAACATCACAGGTGCCGGTACAGTTACACTGACATTCTCGTCCGGTACGGATGAAGTGACACTGGAAAGTGTTATTATCTCCACAAGTGCGGATACAGGTATCGGTGTTCTTGCTGAAGCGATCAACAAAAACTCCAATGCTCTTGGTGTACGGGCTTCTTTCCAGGTACAGAGTACTGGTACAGCTGCAATTACTGAAGGTACCATTACTGGTCTTGTAATCAACGGTGTTGCCATCGGTGACGTTGTTGTTAAAGATAATGACGACAGTGCATCCCTTAGAAATGCGATCAACGCGTTCTCTACAGAAACAGGTGTTAATGCATCTGTTGACATCACTGGTCGACTCAACCTTACAGCTAACGACGGTCGTGGTATTGCCGTAACGGCTACAGCCGATACATCCACAAGCCTCGGTACGGTTGCCGGTCACGAAAACTACGGTCGTCTGACTATGACAAAACTCTCTTCCAAAGATATCGTTTGGACAGCGGGTGGTGGTGCTCTTGACGATGCGATGTCCGGTGGTTGGTCCGAATCCTTCTCCCTTAGAGCGGTAAACGGTAACTTCACATCCTCTAACGGTCTTGCAATGGGTGCGTACGCTAACAGCGTGCTTTCCGCTGATGCAAGTAGCCTGATGGGTGCGGGTGTTACGACTAAAACCGGTTCTATGATGGTTATGGATATGGCTGAGTCTGCGACACAGCTTCTTGACACGATCCGTGCGGACCTCGGTTCTGTTCAGCAGCAGCTGAACGTAACGATCAACAACATCTCCGTTACTCAGGTCAACGTTAAAGCGGCCGAGTCCGGTATCCGTGATGTTGACTTTGCGGCAGAGAGTGCAAACTTCTCCAAAAACAACATCCTTGCTCAGTCCGGTACTTACGCGATGAGCCAGGCGAATGCTATCCAGCAGAACGTCCTGAGACTGCTCCAGTAGTCCTAGGATAGACTGGTAGAATACGAAGGTTTTAAAATAACCCTGAGTAGCTTCTAAGGGCCGGCCCTGCAGGGTCGGCCCTTTTTAATTTATACGAAAAATAGTTCCTCTTGATCTTATGTCAAATGATAAAACCCTACATTTAGTAGACTTTTTTCATTTGATTGCTTGCCGCTGTGTCCTCGTTCCTGCGGAGTTGCACGGCACATGAAATTCCACAGGCTTGTTACAAGTCGAGGAGAAAAGCTTGCCTCTGTCGAGGCAGAAATCCATTCCGTCTTCTCTTGCAACACTTTCCCGAACATAAATAAAAAATGAGTTTTTATTCTCCTCCAGTACAACCTAAGTAGATTTCGGAGTATTTTGGAACTGTTTGTGCTTTCTTTTTCAAGAATAATAATTTTTGAAAAAACAGAGAAGCAGTGATAAAAATATGGGTTATGTAA
The DNA here is from genome assembly GCA_050297855.1 of Campylobacterales bacterium. GTDB lineage: Bacteria > Campylobacterota > Campylobacteria > Campylobacterales > SZUA-545 > SZUA-545. The sequence goes on along the minus strand of JBNKTC010000001.1, from coordinate 75,095 downwards.
TTAATACGAATATCAACTCGATGAACGCGCAGGTGAGCTCCGGTATGGTCCAGAGGGATCTCTCCAATTCCCTTGAAAAACTGAGCTCCGGTCTTCGGATCAACAAAGCGGCGGATGACTCCTCCGGTATGGCGATCGCCGACAGCCTGAGAATGCAGGCGAGTTCGCTGGGACAGGCGATCCGGAACGCAAACGATGCAATCGGGGTCATCCAGATCGCGGACAAGGCGATGGACGAACAGATCAAGATCCTCGATAAGATCAAAGCCAAAGCGACCCAGTCGGCGATGGATACCCAGAGCCGCGAATCACGCGTAGCGATCCAGAAGGATATTACCCGTCTGATCGAGCAGCTCGATAAGATCGCGAATACGACCTCCTATAACGGGCTGAAAATGCTTTCAGGTTCTTTTACGAACAAAGAGTTCCAGATCGGTGCATACTCCAACGAGACGATCCGGGCAAGTATCGGTGCGACCAGTTCCGACAAGATCGGCTCGGCACGCCGTGAGACGACGAACAATATCACTGCCGGCGGGATTATTACCATGACGATCTCTACCGGTACGGACGAGGTGACGCTGGAGAGTGTGGTCATCTCCACCAGCGCAGATACAGGTATCGGTGTGCTTGCCGAGACGATCAACAAAAACTCCAATGAGTTGGGGATCCGGGCGGCGTTTGTGGTTCAAAGTACGGGTACGGCCGCGATCAGCCAAGGTATCGTAACCGGCATGGAGATCAACGGGGTGGCCATCGGTGACGTTGTCGTTCAGGAGAACGATGACAGTGCATCCCTTAGAAATGCGATTAACGCGTTTACGACGGAGACGGGTGTAACCGCGTCTGTTGACATTACAGGCCGTCTGAACCTTACGGCCAATGACGGCCGCGGCATCTCCGTTACGGCGGTCGCCGATACATCCACCAACCTCGGTACGGTCGGCGGTCATGAGAACTACGGACGTCTGACACTGACAAACCTCTCCTCTAAAGATGTCGTCTGGACAGCGGGTGGCAGTGCCCTTGACGACGCGATGTCTGCCGGCTGGCAGGAGTCTTTCTCCCTCAGAGCGGTAAACGGTAACTTCACCTCCTCCAACGGACTGGCAATGGGAGCCTATGCCAACAGTGTCCTCTCTTCCGATGCCAGTGCCATGATGGGTGCGGGGGTAACGACCAAAACCGGTTCGATGATGGTCATGGACATGGCCGAGTCTGCGACACAGCTTCTTGATACGATCCGATCCGACCTCGGTGCGGTTCATCAGCAGTTGACCGTAACGATCAACAACATTTCGGTCACCCAGGTAAACGTCAAAGCGGCCGAGTCGGGCATCCGGGATGTCGATTTTGCAAGTGAGAGTGCCAACTTCTCCAAAAACAACATCCTTGCCCAATCGGGTACCTTTGCGATGAGCCAGGCAAACGCGGTCCAGCAGAACGTTCTCAAACTGCTTCAGTAAGATAAAACCGCCCCGGGCGGGGCGGCATTTCCCCAATTAATATTTTGGTTTTAATGACAGCTGGGTGCTTCGGTAAAAAGGAATAGATAGCCCTTATAGAGCATATAAAAGCCGTATGCCATGATGATCCAGCCGGCGACTCTGTTCATCGTGTTGCGCAGTCCGGGCTTTTGGAGGATGCCGACGAAAAAGCCCATGGTAAAGAGGATGGGGATCGTGGCGATGCCGAAAACGGCCATCACAAGTGCCCCGTCCAGTGCGGATGCCGTACTGGCAGCCGTGACGGCGAAGAAGTAGACAAAACCGCAGGGCAGCAGGCCGTTTAAGACTCCCAGGGCATAGAAGCTGGGGAGGGAGCGGGAACGGATCAGCCTTTGGAATGCGGTTTTAAGGTAGCGGTCAAAAAAGGAGAGGGATTCCAGCCGGGTCATAAAGGTGCTTTTTCCGAGGATCGAGAGTCCCATGAGGATCATAATCAGTGCGATTATCGCATAAAGCACCCCCTGGGAGGTGCGTTCAAAGGCGAGCATAGCCCCCAGGAAGCCGAAAAGGGCCCCGATGCCCATGTAGGTGGTGACACGCCCGAGGTTATACAGCAGGTGCGAGACGACCTGGCGGAATGAGGAGAGCCCCACATCGATCTTGGCGGAGGAGTAGGCCACGACAAACCCGCCGCACATCCCGCTACAGTGCCCGAGGCTCCCGAAAAAGGCTACGCTGATGATGGCTGCGAGGTCGATTCCTTCCATTGCCGTCCTTTTGCAAATTTTGGCTGATTATACTAAAATCCATTTTTTGTACGCTTATGGCGTGTGCTTGCTCCTTGTTCGAACGGGGTGAATAATTTATTTTAAAGAGTAGTAATGGGCAAACAGATACGATACGCCGGTTTTTGGGTAAGGGCACTGGCCATCCTGATCGATACCTTTATTATCATGGTCCCTATCAATTACCTTCTGGCCATCTATTTCGGTTTTGATGCCTTCCGGGGTGAGGAGCCCAACCAGGTGGCGACGACGATCCAGTTTGTCCTGGTCTCGGTGACCTTCTCGATATTCTGGGTCAAGACAGGACAGACTCCGGGCAAAAAGGCTGCCCAGATCAAGCTGGTGGATGCGGTGACTTATGAGAAGGTCACTTTTTTGCAGGCATTTTTCCGGTTTGTCCTCTATTTTCTCTCGTTTATTACGATAATCGGGTTTTTTATTCCCGTATTCCGAAAGGACAAACGCGCCCTTCACGACCTGATCGCCCGTACATGCGTCATCTATGATCTATAAAATCTCCGCGTTTTATTTCTTCTATTTTGCCGCCATCGGCGTGTATGTCATGTACATGCCCTCGCTCCTGGAGGGGCTCGGGTATACCCCCTTCGAGATCGGGGTGGTCTTTGCGGCGGGGCCGCTGAGCCGATTTATCGCCCCTTTTTTCTTTATCTCCTGGTTTCACCTCAACCGGACCGCATTCCGTGCGGGGCTGATCGTCAGTACGGTCTGTTCGCTCTTTATCTACACCTTTATCGCGGAGTTCTGGGTGCTGCTGGGGCTGATGATCATCCTCGGGTTTTTCTGGAGTATCATGCTTCCTTTTATCGAGGTGCTGGCCCTGGAGCAGATCGGCAAGGAGCATTACGGGAAGGCCCGACTCTTCGGCTCGGTCGGCTTTATCGTGATCGGGCTGGTCCTGGGGCGCGGGGCGCTGGAGCTGGACCTGTCGATGCAGCTGTATGTCGTTTCAATCGCGGCAACGATGCTGTTCGGGCTGATGCTGGCAAAGTACATCGAGAAGGATATCGTACGGGAACCGGTCCGTTTTGACCCAAAGGGTGCACGCTATTTCCTCTGGATCGCCCTGTTCCTCTCCCAGGTCGGGTTCGGGTTTTTCTACAACTTTTTTACGATCTACGAGCTGGAGCACAATATCGCACTGGAGACGATCAGCTATCTCTGGACCTTTGGGGTCTTGGTGGAGATCGTGATGTTCCGCTGGCAGCGGTTCGCTATGCGGTGGGAGCTGCTGACACTGATCCGTTTTTCGGTGCTGCTGGGGGCCGTACGCTGGATGATGGTCCATCTTTTCCCCGACTCGACCCCCGTACTCTACCTGGCCCAGTCGATTCACGCGTTTAATTTTGCGCTTCTCCACACCGCCAGTATCGCCTATATCAATGCCATCTACACCAACCGCCAGCTGGCCCAGCAGTTTTATGTGGGGCTGACCTTCGGTCTGGGGGCCTTTGTGGGGAGCCTGCTTTCGGGGAGCCTGTACGGCGAAAGGCTCTTTTTGTATGCATCGCTGATTACGTTTGCGGCGTACCTGCTTTTGCTGATGGAAAAACGCTCCCTGAGACGGGGGCGGTGAGGTTTAGTAGAGTCGGATATTGACCGAAAAGTAGGTGACGATATTCTCTTCGCTCGGGCCGGTGATCGTCTCTTCGTCGATCCGTACACCGCCGAATTTCATCCCCTCCCGGTCGATGCCGGCACCGACTTCAAGGTACTGGGTGACAAAATAGAAGCCCGCCCCGTATACGCTGTGGTAGGCATCGCCCAGCTCGTCCGTCGTGGAGACGCCGTAGCCCAGTTTGACAAAGGGGACCAGCTCATTGTTGAGCATCACGTCGATATTGTATCCCCAGAGGAAAGAGACGCTGAACTGGCGTCCCGGTGTCTCGGTCTCCACACCGTTCAGGTCGTAGGTGTAGCTGCGGTTTTCAAATGCGAACTCCCAGCGCCCCTTGATCTGGTGGCTGCGGTCGAGGTTCATATCGTTTCCGAGTTTGATACCGGAGAAGGTACCGGTGGTATCATACTCCTGCTCCTGGGGAGTGATCTTTTTATTTTCAGAGCTTCCGGTCGTGACACCCTGGCTCAGCCCCATATAAAAAGCGTCTTTGAAGGCAAAAAGGTCGGTAAAAGATATCGTGGCTAAAAGTAATATAGAAAATAATCTCAAATTATAAACTCCATGGTAAAATTAAGGCACGTCTTGCAAAAGACGGAAAATTCAGTTTCGCCATTCTACCGTTGATGGGATTAAAAAGAGGAGTGTGAATGCACTATTTTAAACAACTGCTGCTTGTGCTGGGCACGATTTCGTTTCTGGGTGCCGCCCAGCCACAGTATAAGGCGGATATCGATGCGTTCAAGCTAAAAACCCTGAAGGACAACGGGGCGGTCGTCATCGACATCCGTACAGCCCCCGAGTGGCGCGAGACGGGGATCATCCCAGGAAGCGTGCCGATCACCTTTTTCCAGGCCGACGGCTCCTACAACATCGATCTCTTTATGGGGGCACTGATGCGTGCCGTACCCGACAAGCAGCATCCCCTGGTGATCATCTGCCGGACCGGCAGCCGCAGTGTTCCCGTCGCCGATTTCCTGGCGCGGGTGGGATATCAGAGTGTCTATAACCAGAAGCGGGGGATTGTCGAGTGGATCGGGCGGGGGCTTCCGACGGTCAAACCTTAGCGGCGGATGGCCGCCATCGTGTTGTACTCCTCTTTCCAGAGGCCGGCACGGTCGGCGACGGCACTCTGCTGCAGGGAGACAAACTCCTGTTTTTTTGTCCTGTTTTGCAGGATCGTACCCGTTTTGTCGATAACGGCATAGCCGTCCATAACCGCCCGTTCGTTCAGCGAGCGCTCCTGGCCGGGGAGGTAGACCATACAGCGGTGGACATGTTTATAGTGCCCTTTGACGACATCGACCGTATAGTTGACACCGTGGATAAAGGTATTTCGCAGGTAGACGAAGGCGTCCATTCCGAGCCGTTGCATCTTGTCGTAGCCGACAAACGCGCGTTTGGCATCGTGGATCAGTTTTTTGCTCGAATGCAGTTCCGGGGCGTCGATACCGTCCAATTGGCAGATAAGGCGTTTGTCTTTGACCTGGAAGAGGACCGTATCGCCGTCAGTGTGGGTGAGGTAGGTCGCTCGCATCATCTTGGCGTCTAGCGGCATATAGGCCATAAGGATAAAAAAGAGTAGGAATCTATGCAACATCGTAATGCTCGCTTTATAAAAGAATTATTCGATAATCTGGTTGGGAACACTACCCCAAATCATCTTAGTATATTCGGAAAAAATGAAATATTTTGAAATATTTCTCGTTGCAAACGGGAAAAAGCAGGTCCGATACCTCAGAGCCGAAAACAGGCACGATGCTGCCGGGGCGATCCAGAACGCTGCCGGGGGAACGCTGCTGCGAATAAAAGAGATCCCCATGCCGCTGCATATCCGGCTGGCGGGCTGGTGGGAGCAGCTTAAGGGAAAAACGGGGCGGAAAAAGATCGATCTCATGGAGTTTGCCGTTTTTTTACGACAGCTCGGTGTGATGACCAATGCCGGGATATCCCTGCGCGAAGCGCTGTCCGAAGGGATCGCATCCACACAGGACAGCCGGCTTAAATCTGTCGCCCTCAAAGCAATGGGCGATATCGAAGCGGGACTCAGCCTCAGCGATTCCCTGAAACATTTCGAATACGAGGTGGGCGGCGTCACCCTGGCCCTGATCCGGATGGGGGAGATGACCGGATCGCTGGCCGAGTCCTTTAACCGTCTTGCCTTGATCCTGGAGGGGATACGGAAAAACCGTGACAATATAAAAAAAGCGCTGCGGATGCCGCTGCTCTCCATGACGGCCCTGGGCGGTGCGTTTATCTTTCTGGTACTGGTCGTCGTGCCCAAGTTCAAGGGGGTCTTTGCCAAGTTCGGCGCCGATCTGCCGGTGCCGACCCGCCTGCTTCTGGCGATCGAGCAGGGATTGAATCACTACGGTATCGTACTGCTTCTTTCCACGCTGTTCTTTTACGGGCTGCATCACCGGATATACCGGACAAAAGAGAACTACCGTCATAAAGTGGACGGCTTTTTGCTTACGCGTTATCCAGTGGGACGGATCGTCCGTCTGTCGATGCTGCAGCGTTATATGATGGTGACCGCCGAACTTCTAAAAGCCGGTATTCCGCTTTCCGATGCCCTTGATACGGCTGCCGACACCGTGGAAAACCGCGCCGCCCGCAAAAAGCTTACGGCGGTTAACACGGCGATAGGGCGCGGGGCCTCCCTGGCCGAGGCACTGGAGGAGACGGGGCTGTTTGAACGGATGGTGATCCAGATGGTCAAGTCCGGCGAAGCGGGAGGCGAGCTTGACGGGATGCTGGAGAAGATCGCCGAGTATTATAAAGGACGGTTCCAATCCGTCGTGGATAATATCGGTGCGGTTATCGAACCGCTGTTGATGATCGTCGTCGCAGTGCTGGTCCTGCTGCTTGCCCTGGGAATATTCCTGCCGATGTGGGACCTTGCGGGAGCCGCGCGCGGGCGGTGAATTAAAAAAAGCGTACCGTTTTGACGATATATCGGTTTAGATAATAGTATTAAAAGAGGATTTGTATGCGAATAGTATCTGTGTTTTTGACGGTTTTTCTAATGTTTTTTTCGATGGGCTGCGAAAGCGATTCGAACTCTCAGGGAACGACGTCCAGCGGTACGAGCTCAAATATCTCTTTTACGATCACCCCGGTGACCGATGCCTCCATCTCGACACTGATCACCTCGGAGGATATCAACGTCACAGGCATTACCGATACGGTCAGCGTAACACTGAGTAACGGGACACTGCTTAAAAACGGTACGGCACTTGCTACGCTGACGACTACAATGGTCGACGGGGATATCCTGGCCATCCGGCTGACATCCAGTACCAATTATGAGACGACGGTGACGGCGACGTTGACCGTCGGCGGGGTCACCCAGACCTTTTCCGTTACGACAGCCAGCTCCAACCAGCCCGACAGCTTCTCCTTTACATCGGTGACGGGGGCGGTGTTGAGCACCTCATACACGTCCAACACGATCACGGTCAGCGGCCTGGACAGCAATACGACTGTGACGGGATCGTTTTACGACGGCGGGAATACGGCTGCGGTCTTTGTCAACGGCGCCAACCCGTCGGATGAAAGTTCGTTTACCGTTAATAACGGTGATGAGATCTATATCACCCTGGTCGCATCGGGCAGTTACTCTACGACCCTTTCGGCGACCCTGACGATCGGGGCGACCAGCGGCTCCTATTCGGTCACGAGTATGTCCTCTCCCACCCTCTCCGTTACCCCGGCGACCCTGAGCCTCTCTTATAACGAGAGTGCTACATTGACAGCGTCCATCAGTCCCGCCAGTGTAGACGGGAATATCACCTATACCTCCAGCGATACGACAGTCGCGACGGTCAATGCTAGCGGGGTCGTCACCGCCGTCGGAGAAGGGACGGCGACCATCACGGCGACAGCCGACCTGGAGTCCCCGCACGGGACGGCGAGCGATACGGTCAGCGTGACGGTCAATATGGATACGGCGATCATGCCGGTGGAGGATATGGGCGGAAGTGCCGCGTATTACAACTCCCCCGTTCCCAACTCCTCCTTTGTGGATGTGGTGGTCGACAGTGAGGACGACTACGCCTTTGTGGCCAACTATGTCGGGATCGTCGTGGTCGATATCAACGAAAGCCGCGGCAGCTACATGACCCAGGCGGGAGCCGTGGATATCAATACGACCGAGCATGTGGAGCTGACGTTTGACGACAGTCGCCTTTTTGTAGCGGCGGGGTATGACGGCCTGGTATCGGTCGGCGTCTCCACCCCGACAAGCCCGTCGATCCTTGCCCGGTACGACAGCGACTACAACAGCACCTCCAAATATGCCTGGAGTGTGGCACTGGCAGGGAACAATACGGCGATCAACAAAGCCCTGGTCGCCAACTGTGCCGGTGTGGATATGTTCGATGTCTCGAGCAGTTCGGCGATCACAAGGCTGGACGAGCTGAATATCACCGGCGGTGACTGCAGCGGTATCGCGACCAAGACCAACAAATACGATGTGGCATTAAGCTCCACCTACGCCTTTGTCGCCTACGGGGCCCAGGGGATACAGATCGTTGACTGGACCGATGCGAGCAACCTTGATCTTAACGGCTCCTATTCGTCGGCGACCTGTACCGATGCCAGGGGGGTAGACCTCTCCATCAGCCGTAATACCCTCTTTGTCGCCTGCGGTACGGACGGCGTCGATATCCTGGACGTTTCCGATCCCCAGAATATCTCCAAGCTCGCCAATTACACCCCTGCGGCTGCCAGTGCGAAGGTCGAGGATGTCAAACTCTCCTCGGACGGGGATTATCTGCTCGTCACCCACGGTGCGGGTGTCGAACTGCTGGATGTCAGTACACCGGCATCCCCGACGTTCGTGGGAGCGTATACCTCCGTCGGAAACGCCTATGCAACGGTATTTGACAGCAACGACACCTATTACTACCTCAGTGACGACGGTAACGGCCTGCGGAAACTGGAGCTGGTTTACCAGTAAAATCTTCATGACCTATCTGTAACTTTTATCCCCCCCTAACCGGGGGTAACATAAACTGTGATTAGAAAATTATTGAAGCAGGAACAGTTATGGTAAAGATAGTTATGACAATCGGTATCATTTTTCTTTTTATAGGATGCGGGGCACCCCCCGAAATACCTGAACATCAACAGCTTATGAGTCTAAAGAGTGCACCTATCGATACCCCGTATGTGTCATTCGCGACAGCCGGAAGTATTGATAAAAAAGAGACCGGCAGGCTTTATTCGAGTACTGTCGATCTGGGTCACATGTTTTACTATAAAAAAGTGGCTTTAACGGATGAGTGGTTGTTCGTTTCCGATCTGGACACCATACAGGTCGCTGACCCTGAAACAGGTAAGGTGAAAAGTACGCTTTTAGAGAGCGACTACACTATTGGAGATGTTTTTCCCAATCAGGACAATCTCATAATAAGTGAAAAAAGTCAAGGGCCAGATGTGTGTTATATGTCCCGGTATAACTTGGAAAGTGGCGATAAAGAGTTGCTTTTTAAAACCATTGATAGAAAGTGTCGTATACGAAATGTCACCGATGACAAACTCTATGTCACGATGCATGGTAAACTGACTCTATATGACCTGAAAACCCGTCAGAACGTCAAAACATTTCCAACCTCGGCTCGGGTCAAATTTGTCGATGTTTCGCCCGAATTTCTGGTCGTAGGGATGGATGGGGATTATTGTACGGTCAGCGACGCCAAGACCTACGCACCGATCGCAACACTCTCCTCTTGTAAAAGGGCAAAAATTCACAACAATGAAATCTTCTATCTAAATGGATTCGGCGGACTCGGGCAAAAGAATGAAATGGTGCGATATAACATCGATACAGGGACAAGCCACATCATGCCTCTGTTCTCAAAAGATGATCTTATTTATGGCGGTGTAGTGTTTGGAGATGATTTTTTTGCCATGATTACATATGGAGAAGGTATTCATCTCTTTGATTATGAAGGAAAAAAACTTGATTCCATGCCTTTCCCACTCACTTCGGGTCCTTTTGTTGCAAATCTGTATTTGGATTATCATAAAGGTAGGATAGCTGTGACAGAGGAGTCGATGGGTTCGGATCCGTTGGAACTGTGGGATTTTAGTAAATACGAGTCCAGCCGTTCCACACTTCCGGCAGAGTACCACGCCTTTGCCGATCCGGCTTATCCGTTTGAATCAACCAGACTGATCACCCAGAAGCAGCTTGAGGCAGGAGAGACGGACAAACTGAAAGCCTATAGAGAAGCCTTTGGTTTCGTCTTTGGAAAAGGGGCGATCAAGGAGCTTCGTTACGACCGTGAGAAAAAAAAGCTTGAGGGTATCCTTGCTTCTACCACCAGTGAATACGAAAAGGCATTCCATGTCGATAATGTGGACTACATCGATGCCAATGTTTTGGTCGGTTCGAAAGAGAGTGTCAATGCCGAAGCGCGTTTTGATATCCGCAGCGGAATGGCGAAGCTTGATCGCATCACCCTTGGGTTTAACGGCAAACGCTATCAGGCAGCGTTTAGTGACGAGCCATTTATCTCCAAAACGGCACTTAAAGAGCAGGAAGAGGCTAAGAAGCTCCAGGAGCTGATAGCAAATCAAAAGTGTCGCGTTGCTCACGAGGGCTGGCTTTATCTCGATGGAAAATGCCGCGGGGGCAAAGTGACAGGTAAAGGGCAAGCCAAACTGATTGCCGAAGAGGATATCCGCTATGAAGGGCATTTTGAAAACGGTGCGTTTGTCAAAGGGAAGCTGATCGTCAACGGCGAACGAAAATGGGATGGTGCTTTTAAAGGAGGAAACCCTGACGGCAAAGGAATCTGTTTTACCAAGGGCAACCCCGAAAGTTGCGAATTTTATGAAGGAAAACGGGTCGATGCTCTGTATATGCAGCGAAAAGAGATGGCCGCAATGCAGGCCAAGCTGGATGCCCAAGAGGCCAAGCTGAAAGCTTATGAGAAGCGCCTTTCGCGGCAAAACAGTGGAGGCAATCCACTGGTGAATACCATCGGTCAGGAGGTTGGCAAAGCTGCCGGTAAACAGATCGGGAAGATGATCTTTGACCAACTCTTTTAACATTTAATCCTTTCTGGCTAAAATTACGCAAAATTTTCGGCAGACAAAGGATCATAATGCGTACACTATCGGGTATCCAGCCTTCGGGCGATATGCACATCGGTAACTACTTCGGAATGATGAAGCGACTTATCGAGTTTCAAAAGAGCGACGAAGTGTACGCCTTTATCGCCAACTACCATGCGATGACAAGCCTCAGCGACGGTCAGGCGCTCAGTGAGAATACCCTGAACGCCGCGATCAACTTCCTCTCCCTGGGGATCGATCCGGAGAAGACGGTCTTCTGGGTCCAGAGTGATATCCCCGAAGTACTGGAGCTCTACTGGATACTCTCCAATTTCACGCCGATGGGCCTGCTGGAACGGGCGCACAGCTATAAAGACAAGACGGCCAAGGGGATCTCGGCCAACCACGGGCTTTTCAGCTACCCGGTCCTGATGGCGGCGGATATCCTGCTGTTTGATACCGAGGTGGTACCGGTGGGGAAAGACCAGATCCAGCACGTGGAGATTGCACGGGATATCGCCATCAAGTTTAACAACCAGTACGGCGATATCCTCAAGCTTCCGGAGTTCCGCGTCGATGAAGACGTGGCGACGGTGCCCGGGATCGACGGGGCCAAGATGTCCAAATCCTACGGCAATACGATCGAGATCTTTACGACAAAAAAGCAGCTGGAGAAGAAAGCCAAGCAGATCATCACTGACTCCACACCGCTTGAAGACCCCAAAGACTATACGACCTGTAATGTCTACGCCCTGGCCAAACTTTTTCTAAGTGACGAAGAGCTTTTGGACCTGCAGACCCGCTACAAAAGCGGTAAAGAGGGATACGGTCACTTTAAACTCTACCTGGCCGACGTGATCTGGAAATACTATGAGCCGTACCGTGAAAAACGGGAGTATTACCTGCAGAATATGGATGAAGTGCGGGATATCCTTAAAAGCGGCGCACATAAAGCGCGTACCGGCGCAGTCAAAAACATGACTATGATCAAGGAGGCGACGGGACTGGCTTACTAGTCCCTCCCTCTTCTCTTCTTTCCCTCCTCCTTTCCTGGAAACTCTCGATAATGAACTAAATAAATATAAGCTATACTAAACAGAATATTAATTTTAATTAATGCTAGAGGAGGTTGGGATGATTTTGGAGAGTTTTCAGGACCGGGAGCTGGCACATGTATCCTATATCGTAGGATGCGAGACGACCGGGGAGGTCGCCCTTGTCGACCCTTCACGGGTGATAGGACCCTATATCGAATACATCCGGAAAAACCGTTTGCGGCTTCGATATATCCTCAACACCCATCCCCATGCCGATTTTGTCAGCGGGCACAAGTTGATCGGCGACCGTCTGGGGGCCGAAAACGTCTATCATCACAGCGTGCCGGCGGCCTTTCCTTTTCAGGCCGTGACCGAGGGAGATGTGCTTCAGCTGGGGGAATCGATGCAGATCAGCGTCCTCGAGACGCCGGGCCATACGCCGTTTTGTGTTTCATTCCTCGCAGTTGAAGACGGGATTGACAAACTGCTCTTCAGCGGGGACTTTTTATTCAGCGGCGGCCTGGGAAGACCCGACCTTCTTGGCGAAACGACAAAGCAGGCCCTGTTGGAAGACTCCTATGCCTCGTGCCGAAAACTGGGCTCCCTGGCCGATCATATCATTGTCTGCCCCTCCCACAGCGGGGGGACGATGTGCGGAAAGGATCTGAAAAACTCCTTCCTGACGACGCTTGGGATTGAAAAGCAGGCCAATCGTGCCTTTGCGCTGGCCCTGGAGGATAGGGAGCGTTTTATCGCCTACCTGGACGGGCAGAAGATCGATACGCCCGCCCATTTCAAGAAGATGGGTGCGATCAATCTACAAGGTGCGGGAGATATTCCCGCCGCCCGGGATATCCCCATCTATACATTGCAGGAGGCGTATAAAAGCGGCAGACAGATCGTCGACTTCCGGGATATCTATGCATTTATGGCGCGTCATGCAGCGGGGAGTATCAACATCGCGCACACGGCCAACGTCGCATTAATCGCCGGTTCGGTCTTGTCACAGGAAGATGCCTATATCCTGCTCCTGCCGGCCACCGATTCGCCCGTATCAGCCCTGCAGCGCATGATTAAAAAACTGGGAAGTGTCGGTATCGATCGGATCGACGGGGTCGTGTACGATGAGATCTATCGCGTACGGGGTGGGGAGGTCCCGCTGAGTGGTGTACGGACGGTATCCCTGGATGAGGTGAAAAATGACGGGGCGTTTACCGTGATCGCCCTGGGGAACGTGAAGCTCGAAGGGGTCGAGACGGAGCATGTGGAGTTGAGTGCTATTGGTGAATACGACTTCCGTCCGGATCGGCGATACACCTTTGTCTGCACCAACTCTTTCAAGAGTATGACCGCCGTCTCGTTATTGCAGGAGAGGGAAAATATCTTTTTCCTGCAGTAGATTCACTCTTTGATCAGACGTTTCACCAGAAGGGTCCCGACAGCCAGGATATAGACTTTAAACCAGAGTTCCGAATCGGCGTGGAGCGCTTCAAATACCTCCGAACCGGTAGCCAGCGGGCCGATCTGCTGCATACTGAGGATCTCCGGTACGAAATAGAAGCTGAAAAGGTATCCGGAGATGACGGACAGAACGGCCATCAGGGTACCGAACCACGCCTTCTGTTTTTGGAACAGTCTGCGCCCTTCATCGGCAATAATGACGACAATCGAAAGGTCTACGATAAAGGCAAGCCGCCTGAAAATCTCGCTCATCAACGACCCCATCTCGTAGCGTGTAAGGTCGGCCCCGGCGATGTAGTCGTTGGCGTGAAAGACGACGGGGGCGGTCACCGCCCCGGCAAAAAGTCCCGCCCCCAGGGCAACGGCCAGGACGAGGAGATAGACGATACGGAAAGTTTTGTTTATATTCATGGAAAATCCCTTACGGTTCTTGTATAGCAGCTTTGGTTTGATCGCATTATTCCATCATCCCCCTTATGGAAAATATCAATTCAGGGCCGGTTCCTGCTATTTGCCTTTTTAGAAAATTTCGCTATAATACGCCCGCTCTTCTTTAGACCTGTGCAACGTGTTTAAAGAGCACCGAGTCAGGGTGGGAACACAGCAGCTCACTCTTTTTACGTGTGTGCCGCAGGTATCTGGGGAAGGGCGCTTAGTATCCTCTTTTCTTCATTCTTCCACTTTTTGAAAAATCTTTTCTGTATAATAAAACCGATTTAAGACTGATTTGCGAAGGTTAATATATGCGTATTGTACTTCCCGTTAGCGAACGCGACCCCGACAGCAGCATCTGCAAGCTGGACGACCGGGCATGCTTTGCCGTAATGGAGCTGGATGAAAACTCCCGGATCTCTACGATCGATTTTTTTGACGATAAAGAGGCGATCTATACCAAGGCCGATATCTTTGTCATCCAGGATCCCGAAGAGGATGTGGACGAGGTGATGGAGATGGGGGTGAAGGTCCTCCTGGCCGAATACGGCGCGACCATCGAGGATATCCACGAGGCGTTTATGTTTACCCAGTTAAGAGAGATCGGATGATCGATATCGGGGAGATCCTGGCGATGATCCGGCCGCTTCCGGGACTGCGTGTCCTGGAGGTTGGGTGCGGTGCCGGTATCGTGACCGAACGCCTGGCGGAGCATCTGGCTGAAGAGGAGGGGCAGATCGACCTGTTCGAATACCTCTCCGATCCCGATACGGTCGCACACCTTGAAGCGATCCCCAATGTCAAAGTCAAGACCGTAGACGGGCTGGACAAGCGGATACGGCCTACCTCCAGGGAGTATGAGACGGTGGTTGTGACCCTGCTGCTCAGCCGGATCGAAGATCCCGCGAAGCTCCTGGAAGCGTGCTACCACTCCCTGGAGAACTCCGGGACCTTCCTGGCGCTCTGCAAAGAGGGCGAAGATGACCTGGAGCAGATCGAACGGCTGCTGGACGAAGCCCACTTTGTTGCCATGAACAGGATCGGGATGAAAGAGGGATACTTTCTCGCCACGGCCAAGAAGATGCACCACTGGGGACGCGGCCTTTGAAGCAGGAGTTTTATGCGGCAGTGGAACGGGCGCTTGAGCTCTCGAAAACGGAGAAGCTCGACGCGGTCGAAGAAATTTTCGATGGCTTGAAAAAAGGGGAGTTTCGCTTTGAAGCGGCAACCCCGCCCAAAATATTCGAAACTCCCTCCTATACTCCCTTCTGCAGGGTCGTCTCGCCGTTTGAGGTCCAGAAGCGGACCAACCTTGCCGGCGACGAGGGCAAAGCGGTCTTTCTGCACGCCATCGCCCATATCGAGTACAGTGCCATCGACCTGGCACTGGATGCCGCCTACCGGTTCCGCGGGCTTCCCCCTGAGTTTTATTATGACTGGATCGAGGTCGCCGACGACGAGGTCCGCCACTTTCGGATGCTGGAGGCCCTGCTGGCGAGGGTCGGCCACGCCTACGGCGATTTCCCGGTGCACAACTCCCTCTTTGAAGCCTCCTGCAAGAGCCTGACCCTGATCGCCCGGATGGCGGCGGTCCCGCGCTACCTGGAAGCGGGCGGGCTGGATGCCAACCCCAAGATGATGCAGCGGCTGGAACGGGTAGGGGATGATTTATCCAAAGAGATCATCGCTGCGCTGGAGGTGATCCTGGAAGAGGAGATCGACCATGTCAAAAAAGGGGACCGCTGGTTTAAATACGCCTGCCGGGAAGAGGGGAAAGACGAGAGCGTCTATTTCGAGCTCATCGAAGCGGTGCTTCCTGGGAGCAGTAAGGAAAAAGCGTTTATCAACGCACCCGCCAGGATAGAGGCAGGATTTAGCTGCAGCGAGCTGAAACGTCTCAGCAAAGATAAGGAGATCTGTAATGGAGCATAGGATTTTGGCAAAAAAACAGTTGATGAAGATCGGCATAGCTGCCGGATTCGGAGTGACGGCCTACCTGCTTGGGTTGCTGGCATTTAATTCCCACGAATCGATCCTGGTCGGGCTGATCGCGTTTCTGGTGGCGCTCTGGACCAATGAAGGGCTGCCTCTGGGAGTCGTATCGCTGCTGCCGATCATCCTTTTTCCCGCCTTTGACATCCTCTCGACCAACCAGACATCCATCAACTACTCCAAGTCGATCATCTTCCTCTTCCTTGGCGGTTTCCTGCTCGCCATCGCGGTGGAGAAGACCGGCCTGCACAAGGTGATCGCCCATCGGATGCTCTCTATCTTTCCTTCGACAGTACGGGGGATCATCTTCTCCCTGGCGATCACGGCGGGGGTGCTCAGCTCCTTCCTATCCAATACGACGACGGCACTGCTGCTCATGCCTCTGGCACTGTTTTTGACCGATGACCGCAAGATCAAGATGCGTTTTGCCCTGGCCATCGCCTACGGGGCGAGCGTGGGCGGGATCATGACGCCCATCGGCACGCCGCCCAACCTGATCCTGATGGGGATCATGGAGTCCAAGGGGCTCGAACCCGTCGCTTTTATCCAGTGGGTCTGGCTGGTCTTTCCCCTGGCTTTTTTGATGTTTTTCGTCGTCAGTTTCGTACTCTCCCTGGGCGCGTCGGATATTACGATCGAGCGGAGTGAAGCGGCCCCGGTCCTGACAGGGGATCAGAAAAAGGTGCTTTACTCCCTGGTCGGTCTGATTATCCTGCTGTTTGTCAATGCCCCGATCAAGCCCTATTACGACGGACTGGGACTGAATGAGAAGGGGATCCTGCTCAGTTTCGGCCTTTTGATGTTTTTGCCGCCGATCAATGTGCTGACCTGGAAGGACAGCAAAAAAGTTCCCTTTGAGATCATCTTCCTCTTCGGGGCCGGCTTCTCCATCGCCGCGGCCTTTACCGCCAGCGGACTGGCGGGATCGATCGCCGGTTACCTGCTTGACCTGACGACCCTGCCGCCGGTGCTCTTGATGCTGGCGATCGCTGCCATGGTGACGTTTACGACCGAGGTGACCAGCAACACCGCACTTATCTCCATGATGCTGCCGATCCTCTTTGCCGTCTCCGAGGCGGCCGGGCTCGATACGACCCTCTTTATGATGGTGGCGACGATCTGTGCCAGTTACGCTTTTATGCTCCCTATCGCCACACCGCCTAATGCGATCGCCATGTCCAGCGGGGTCGTCAGTGTCGGGACAATGGCCCGGTACGGCTTTTTCTTTAACATCATCGGGATATTCCTGATCGTGACGGTCGGTTCGCTGATCTGGAGCAAGTTCCTGTGATCCGGCAGGCCGCTTTTCTGCTCCTTCTGGCTTCTCTGCTTTTCGGAGAAAACAGCCTGAAAACGCTTCTGGAGGGGGGCAAGTCCGAAGGGAGCCTTTACGGCCTCTATTACGCCCGCAAGGCCGATACTGCGGCTTCGGAGTATACGGCTGCCGCATTCGGCGCATCCCTCGGCTACACGACCTCAAAAACGCGCAGCGTCTACCTTTCCGCCAGACTCAGGAGTACCAACCTGACGGGGGCCAGGAACTTCCCCGAGCGCTCCCGCCTGACGGGTGCGGACCGCAAAAGCATCGATGCCGTGGACGAGGCATACCTGGGGATGATCGACGGCAGTCACCTGCTTCGCATCGGCCGGCAGTACCTGGATACTCCGCTTCTAAACGGTGATGCGACCCGTGTCGTCCCATACGCCTATAACGGTATCCAGTACCAGTGGAGTGGATCGGACAGGAGCCGGGCGGTCCTGGGGAAGGTCAATACGGTCAAGGCCTGCGACAGCCGTTTTTTCGAACCGGTCAGCGATTCGGGGGAGCTGGATGAGGGGGTCTGGTATCTCGGGCTGGAGGACCGCCGGGTCTCCGGACTTAGCTACATCTTTTACTACTACCGTGCCCAAAAGCTCTATGACGCCCTTTTCGTCGAGGTAGACGACAGCTATGAGCTGGGCGCAGCGCAGATCTTTTCGGGCATCCAGTATATCAAGACCTACGAAAACGACGGCGGGGAGAATATCGATCCCGCCAGGGAAGAGGGGGGAAGCGATGTGGCGCTGGCCGCCCTGCGGCTGGGGTTTAAAACGGGCCCCTTCGGCCTGATCCTGGCCCATTCCCAAAACAGCGGGCAGGACGGCCTGGGCCGTGCCTACGGCGGGCAGGCGGAGCTTTTTACGACGACGATGATCACGGACGGCATCCACCGCGGCAGCCCCAGGACCACCTCGCTGCGGCTTAAGTACGACTGGGCACCCCTGACGTCCAGCCGTGTCATCTATAATGCGACCGACTACGGCGCGGCTGCCCACGATAAGGTCCCGGGCAGCCTTACCAACGACTACACCTCCCTGTATGCCGACCTCAGACATGAGGTAACAGACGATCTCCTGGTTTATTTCCAGTACGAGCAGATTGCGCACGAACAAGAGCAGACAGACCTGAACGAGTTTCGCTTCTCATTTGTCCAGCAGTTTTAGGTCTTTCCGCTGGAAAACAGACATCATTTAGTCACATAAAATTTATATAGTATTCAGTATTTGTTTATTTGGATGGATTTTAGTTTTGCTGCTGTGTCCAATCCGGGCTGTCTGTTTAAAATATTTAAGGGAAAAAAATGAAAACCTGGAGCGTAGTCATCTTTTTTTTATGCATAGCCGGGGTGAATCTGTATGCAGAAGAAGAAAAAGTGCTCACCCGTGAAGCGGTAGCAGGTATTGAAAAAAGACTTGAAAATATAGAAAAAAAATTTTCAGAAAAAAAACTGCCCAAAAACCATTTGGTAACCGTCAAGGATATCGATTTTCTATATGACGCAGTCGTGGATGGTGATTATCTGTTTGTGCCTCCCGTCAAAGCCGAAGGGGTAGGTGATGTCATGGGTATCTATGAAGGGCATTGGTACCAATTTTATACCGATAGTCACATTAAGATTAACGCCGAAGGCGTAGTTACAGAAGAGTCTGCCAGCATAACGAAATACAAACTGTGTGCGATAGAAAAGACACTGGGATTGCAGGACGGGGATTTTGATTGTGAAACAGACGACAGCAAGAGCAAACAGGTCGAACGGATCCAAAAAGTCTATGAAGAACTTAACTACTCCAACTGGGACGAGGACAGAGTCCGTTTTATGGTTCTTACCAATTATATCAGCGGACTCGAGTCCATGTCATATAATATCGGTGTCATGGCATTCCCGTCATATAAGAAATACCGTTCGGGAGATCTCGACCTTTTAAACAGGTATGCTGTTTATATCGCTGCGGGTAACAGTACGAATCAAGAGAGTGTTGAAGTCGACGGTACTATTTACAGTGTGGGCATCAATATCGAATTACAGGACGGTTTCGGTCTTAATATCGGTTATGCAACGTATTATGGCCGTACCGCGGAAACTGACGATTTCCAACATGGTGAATCAGTGACCTACGGAATAACGTTAAGCTCTGATCTTTGGAAAAGCCTTTTTGGGGGTTAAAGCAAACCGACGATATCGGTTTACTCTTCCTCTCCCGCGAAGATCAATCGCTCTTCAAGCTGTTTGAGCGCACTTTTGGCACAGTCGGCATCGATATTGCCGCCCGGTGCACCGCTGACACCGACGGCTCCCAGCAGCGAACCGCCGGAGACGATGGGCAGTCCGCCCTCCATGACGATCAGGCCGTCGATGTGGTTGAGCTCCTGGCGGATATCTTCACGGTTTTTGCGGAAGGTCCCGCTGTCAATCCCCGAAAGGATAACGGCATTGGCCTTGCGCTGGGCGATCTCGGTCGTAAAGCGGCTGGCGTAGACGTCCCTAAGGGCCACCTGCAGGTTCCCCGAACGGTCGACGACGACGGCGCTCACCTGGTACCCCTTCTTCCGGCACGCCTCGACGGAGAGCTGTGCCGCTTCGGTGGCAAGCTCCAGTGACATCTGCTTGTATGTCACCACGTCCCCGGCGACCAGGGTGGAAAATACGAGGGCTAAAAATGCGACGATCCTTGTCTGCATGATACGCTCCTTTTAACGATGATTCCGGATAATCTCCACTCTATCACCAAAAAGTAAAAAAGGTGTAAACTTTTGGCAAAAAATGCGTAAAAGGTTTGTGAATGTATATCCGTAAAAACGTAAAAACTATCGAGGATCTTCCCCAAAAAGCGGGCAAAGGGGTCAGCATGCAGATGCTCCTCTCCCCGGAAGAGTCCCCCAACTTCGCCATGCGCCGTTTCACGATCCAGGCGGGCGGACAGATGCCCTACCACACCAACAGCGTCGAACACGAGCAGTATGTGATCTCCGGCCGTGCAAAGGTAAAGATCGGGGAGGAGGTATTCGAAGCGGGGCCGGGGGATGTGCTGTTGATCCCGGCAGGCGAACCCCACAGCTACGAGACGATCGGCGACGAAGCCTACAGTTTTTTGTGCCTCGTGCCCAAAGGCGAAGACTGTATTACGATCATGGAGGGGTGATCCCCTCCGGTTATTCTGCTTTCTCCCAGCTGTAGGTCGAGGTCTTAGTCGGGATGAGGTTTTGGTTGTCGTAGTAGACGACCTGGATGAGGTTGTCATTTTCGTCGTAACTCAACTCATAAAAACCGTAGGTCATCATATAACCCCGGTTTATTTTTTGTTCGAGTTCATTGTTAAAAGCAAAATATGAAAGTGTTTCAAAATCCGATTCAAATGTGACAAGATGACCTTCATCATCATAGGAGTAGGTTGTTGTGTATGTGTCAGTTGCCGTAGTGCAGGTCGTGCTTAGAGGATCACCTGTTGACGTATAGCTGTAGTAATAACTCTCTATACTGTTAGCACTATTGACAGTTTTACTTCGCAGGCTACCGTTCCCATCATAGGTATAAAAAACATTATATGAACTACTATTGAGTTCAATAAGATTTCCTGTATCGTCATAGCGGTATGTTGTATTTGTATCGTCTTGCCCGTTATAGTAGTCGACTATACGTTTAGTAACCAAGCCTGCGTTATTGTACTCATAGCTCGCATTGATATCGATATTCCCATCGACACTGATTGCTGCGGGTTCCGTCAAATAGGCAAATGACCATTCAAATTGGTATTGATATGCTTCTCTAGCGTCATCGTAGTTAAAATAGAGTGCTGTGCCCCAATCCCAGTCAAATGTGATATTGGATATTTTCCCCGAGTTATCAAAATAGTGTGTTTCAATCATGTCAAAAT
Source organism: Campylobacterales bacterium (assembly GCA_050297855.1). Lineage (GTDB taxonomy): Bacteria > Campylobacterota > Campylobacteria > Campylobacterales > SZUA-545 > SZUA-545. The sequence continues at coordinate 54,043 of JBNKTC010000001.1, read as the reverse complement.
AGCCATCACCGTTTATATCGTTCTTGCTCGAAATCATAGTATTTTGATCACCTGAATAGGTTCTTTCCCCTAAGAAATGAAGGCTTTTAGTATTGTTTGAATCTATACTAAAGATACTTGTTTTGATAAGACGGTTTTGGGTGTCGAAGTCATATTCGTGAATGGTTCTGTATGTCGTTGACAGACTGTTAAATTCAGTAGAAGTGATTCGATTGCTTTGATCATAGTTGTAGGTGACGTTATAGTCAGATAACTCGTCATGATAGTTATGGTTTTCCGTTACCAATCTGTAGGAAGGTGCGTTATTTTTTTCATCATTGTTATTACTTTCGCATCCCGTAAAAACAAGAAAAATAAAGAGAGTAAAGAGCAGTTTTAATAGATTTATCATATGTAAGCCTTGAAAATAAACTAATATTTTAACATAAAAATTTATTTATGCAAATGATAGAGGTGTAAACAACTTCAGGCAAGCGGCAATTTTGTATAATCACTATCAATAATAAACTGCGGATGACGGGACTTAGATGGCGATTACCGAGGTGGACAAACTTCTTAATGACAAAAAAAAGCTCCTGACGGAGATCTATTTCGACCTCCAGAGATTCTACGAGGAGAAGTACGGCGAGAATACCGTCGTGCTGATGGAGGTGGGGACCTTTTTTGAAGTCTACGAGGTGGACAACGAGGAGATGAAGCTGGGCAAGGCCAAGGAGATCTCCGAGGTGCTCAATATCCAGCTGACCAAAAAATCCAAAGCGACCCCCGAAGTCAACGTCAAAAATCCCAACATGGCCGGCGTTCCCGCCGTGGCCCTGGAGCGCTACCTCGGGCGTATTATTGCCGAAGAGAAATACACGGTCGTCCTCGTCCGCCAGAAGGGAATTCCCCCCAAGATCACCCGCTATATCGATACGATCATCTCCCCGGGGACCAACTTCGACTTCGTCCAGGACCGCGACGAGAACTATCTTACCTCCCTGCTCGTAGACCAGAACAACGGCATCTACTCCGTCGGCTATTCCGCCATCGACGTGACGACGGGAAAAACGGTTATGTACGAAAGCCACGGTAGCAGCGAAGACAAGACCTACGCCCTGGACGAGATCTTCAACCTCCTTTCCGCCAACCGCACCAAGGAGATCGTGCTTACATTTGTCCACGACAAGATCGACAAGGCCGAGGTGATCCGCTACCTGGAGATCGACGTCCACTACAACTACGTCATGAACAAAAAGGGGGTCAAGCTCGCCTACCAGAACGAGCTCTTTAAAGAGGTCTACCGCATCGAATCGCTCCTCTCGCCTATCGAGTTCTTGGACCTGGAGCGCTCCCCGCTGGTCTCCGAATCCCTGGCGGTGCTTATCGACTTTATTATCAACCACGACTTTAACATCGTCCAGAAGCTGGCCCGCCCCAAACGGCTTAAATCCCAGCGCTACATGTACTTCGGAAACAGTGCCCCCGAACAGCTGGGGATCGTCTCCAAGGACAAGGAGGAGTACACCCTCTTAAAACTCATCGACAAGACCGCCACGCCCATGGGGAAACGGCTCTTAAAGGAGCGGCTGCTGCACCCCATCATGGACAAGGAGGAGTTGACCAGACGCTATCAGCTAAGCAAAAAAGTGGGGACCCATATCGATTTTCTCAGCCTGGAGCTGCGCCGCATCTACGACCTGGAGCGGCTCTCGCGCCGGATGGAGCTGGGGCGGTTGCACCCGTGCGAGGTCAACTACCTCCACAGCTCGCTTTTGGGGGTCCGGGAGATCGCCGACCACTTCAAGCGGATCAAAAAGGACCTGGTCGATTTCGACCTGGCGGGGATCGATGCCTTTATCGACGACATCGAGCGCCTCTTTAATCTCGACCTGACGGCCAAGTTCAACTACAACCAGATCGACGAGAACATCTTCAACTTCGGGACCGACAAACAGATCGACGTACTGGTGGAAAAAGACGAGGAGCTGCACGAGGGGCTCAACCGCATCCGGGCCAAGATCCTCGAGCTGCTTAAAGCCGCTACCGACGGGAAGTGCGACGAGAGCTATGTGATACTGGGGCAGCTGGATAAGGAGGGGCACTACCTGAGCCTCACCAAAAACCGCTACACCCTGATCGAAAAGGAGCTGCTCAAGGAACGGGTCGTCATCGATGGGACGAGCCACTTCTTCGAGGACTTCACGATCAAGAAACAGACCTCCAATGTCAAGATCACGGCGGACGTCATCGATGAGATCTCGAAACAGATCGTCAACAACCAGCTCCAGCTGATCGCACTGGTCAAGGAGAAGTTCCTGGCACAGCAGTACGAGTTCGAGCGCAAATACGCCGAACTGCTGGAGCTGCTGACGGGCTTTGTCGCCGACATCGACGTGGCGTGTTCCAATATGAAGGTCTCCCAGGAGTACAACTACACCGAACCGCAGATCGTGACGGTGGGCGAGGATGAGAACTTTCTGGAGCTTCTGGAGCTGCGCCACCCGCTGATCGCCGCCCGGGAGGAGTTCGGGATATACATCCCCAACGACGTAGTGCTGGGGACCCGGAAATATGTCGGGTTCGAAGGGGTGGAGTCGGCGATCCAGAAGGCCGGAAGCGACAACGACGTCACCGGCGTCCTGCTCTACGGGATCAACTCCAGCGGGAAGTCATCGCTGATGAAGAGTGTCGGGATCGCCGTCATCATGGCCCAGGCGGGCTTTTACGTCCCCGCCAAGGAGATGCGCTTTGCCCTTTTCGAGAGCCTCTTTACCCGGATCGTCTCCAAGGACAACCTCTCCAAGGGGCTCTCGACCTTCGCCGTGGAGATGCTGGAGCTGAAGAACATCTTCAACCGGGCAGGTAAAAAGAGCCTGATATTAGGTGACGAGATAAGCCACGGGACCGAGACGCTTTCGGGTGTGGCCATCGTCTCCAGTGCGATCATGAAGCTCTCCGATATCGGGTCGCTTTTCCTCTTTGCCACCCACCTCCATCAGCTCGAATCCATCGACGAGGTGAAGAAGCTGAAAAACCTCGTCAGTATGCACCTGGCCGTCAGCTACGACAAAGCGAGCGACCGCCTTATCTTCGACCGGAAGCTGGCCGCGGGGAGCGGGTCGACGATGTACGGGCTGGAGTTTGCCAAATGGCTGCACATGGACGCGGAGTTCCTGGCCAATGCCGACGATATCCGCAAGAAGCTGGCCAATGATTACAGTTCCATCGAGACGCTCTCCAAGAAGAAAAAACGGAGCAAATACAATAAGGATCTCTACCTGGTCAAGTGTTCCATCTGCGGGGAGGATGTGGACGATACACACCATATCACGATGCAGAAGGATGCGGACGAGAAGGGTCATGTGGGGCATTTCCACAAAGATCACCGCTACAACCTGATCCCACTGTGCAAAAAACACCACGATATGGTGCATGACGGGCGGCTGCGGATCAACGGGTTTGTGATGACGGATAAGGGGTTGGAGCTACACTACCACGAGGATAGCTGAGGAGAATGGGGGTCAGCGCTCTACCGTATGGAGAGTCCGGTCTTCATCCAGGCACTCCTGGAATTCCATATGGTTTGACATGGCAGAACACGGTGCCTGCTGCATCTGGAAGGCGTGATAGGTCTGTTTACTGCTACACCCGCTAATAACCACAGTCATGAACAGCAACACGATAAAATAGTGAAGTCTTTTCATAATACTCCTATTTTTTTCTTATAACTAGTATACAATAAAAGACGTCCGAAGAAAAGATCGGATGCAAAAAGGTGTGTGGATGACTCTCTTTGCCGTTGCCGACACGCTCGGGATCATCACCTTTGCCTATGCGGGGCTGCTGGTGGGGGTCGAAAAAAAACTCGATCTGCTGGGGATCGTCATCCTGGCGTTTCTGACTGCGCTGGGCGGGGGATTGATCCGGGATATGCTGGCGGGCGAAGTCCCCTACAGCCTGACCCATATGCTGCCGGCGTCGACGGTTCTGGTGACGGTCGCGACGGCCCTGCTTTTTAAACTCTACGATTTTAAATCCATCGAAAACAGCCGCCTTTTTATTATCACCGATGCAGTGGGCCTGTCGGCGTTCAGTATTGCGGGGGCTATCGTGGGGCTGCATGCGGGGCTGAACGGTTTCGGTGTCGTGCTGGTCGGATTTGTCACGGCCGTGGGCGGTGGAATCATCCGCGACGTACTGATCAACCGGGTGCCGCTTCTGCTGCGCCGTGATTTTTACGGGAGTGTGGCGATTATCGTCGCCTTCTCGGTATATCTGCTTGAATTGAGCGGTTTTAAAAACGAGGCCGCACTGATGGGGGTGTTTGCCCTGGGGGTACTGCTCCGTCTTCTGGCCTATTTTCGGAAGTGGCAGCTTCCGGCTGTCGGCTGATTATCCCAGGGGCAGGGTGATCGTAAAGCAGGCCCCCGCCTCCTCGTTGGCGGCTTCCAGTCTTCCGTCCATATGTTCTTCGATGATGATCCGGGCGATATGGAGTCCCACGCCCGTACCGCTCTCCCCTTTGGTCGTAAAATAGGGATCGAAGATCTTCGCCATTACGTCGTCCGGGATGCCGCCCGCATTGTCGCAGATCGTGATCCGGGCATATTCTTCCTGTACGGTAGTGGTGATCGTGATACCGGGGGTTGCGGCTTTAGAAGCCAGGAGTGCGTCTTTGGCATTGTTGAGGATGTTAAGGACGACCTGTTTGAACTCGTTGGCAAGGCCGTAGACGGTGATATCGCTCTCCTGTGATGCGTTTACGGTGATGGTGATATCGCTGTTTTTGATCTGGGGCTGGAGAATATGGACGACTTCATCGATCTTCTGGTTGACCCCGAAGCGTGTCTTTTCCCTGCTCGGTTTGAAAAAGTCCCTGAAGTCGTCGATGGTCCGGGACATGAATCCGATCTGGTCTTTGGATTTATCTACGGCAGACTCCAGGTAGGCTTTATCCAGCTCCCCGAACTCGTATGCGTCGGCAATATCCTGGAGCAGCACACTCAGGGCATTAAGCGGCTGGCGCCACTGGTGGGCGATGGCACCGATCATCTCGCCCATGGCGGCCATCTTGGCCTGGTGGGTCATCAGCTCTTCCTGGACCCGGTTTTTTTCCGTGATGGATACCTTTTCCGTGATATCCTCGACCATGGCCAGGATATAGCTGATGTCACTGCCGCTTTTGATCGTGCGGACGATCAGTTTGCCCCAGACCGTATCGCCCTCTTTTGTGAGGTAGCGTTTTTCCATCGTATAGTATTCGAGCCTGCCGTCTAGCAACTCATTAAAAAGAGCGCGGTTCTTCCCGATATCGTCCGGGTGGGTGATATCGGAAAATGCCATGCCGCTTAGTTCGTCATCCTCGTAGTGGAGCATTTTGGCAAAGGCGGGGTTGGTCTCGAGGATGGTCCCGTTCGTGTCGGCTAGTACGATTCCCAGGATGGAGCCCCGGTAGATATTTTCCAGCAGCAGGAACGATTTATGCCGTTTGGCGATCTCGTCTTGGACCTGTTGCTGGAGATTGGTATTGAGCCGTTTGAGTTCGTTCTCCAGCTCCTTCTGCTTGGTGACGTCTTTCCCGGTGGAGACGTAGTGGGTGATCTTTCCGTGATGGTCGATCAGCGGGGTGATGTTCTTCTCCTCGTAGTATACCTCCCCGTCTTTGCGCCGGTTAATGACGGTTCCGGAGAAGTTTTTACCGCTGCTGATCGTCTCCCAGAGTTCCGTATAGTACCCCGACGGCATCCTGTCGGATTTGATCAGGCTCGGTTTTTGGCCGACGGCTTCTTCTTTGGTATACCCGGTGTAGTGTTCAAAGGCACTGTTGACATATTCGATCTTCCCGTCGACGTCGGTGATGATGACGTTGTCCGCGCTCTGTTCGACGGCCATGTAGAGTTTTTGGAGGCTGGCACTCTTCTCCCGGCTGCTGATAAGGTTGGCCAGGATCTCCCCGCTCATCGACAAAAGGGCCTGGTCCCGTTTGGACCAGTCGACGTGCTTGGAGTAGGAGCCGAATCCCAGGAATCCGATCAGATCGTTTTCCCGGCGGATCGGTAGGACCAGGAATGATTTCATTCCCAGTTTTTCCATGACGATCAGTTCGTCCTGGGCGTGGTCGGGGAGCCCGGCCCGCGAGTCGACGGCGATGGGTTCGTTCTGCTCCAGCCGTTCCATAAACCATGCGAATTTTCCAAAATCAAACTCCATAAAAGCGTCCCGGGTGCAAAAGGTCGGATGGGAGTACCACTGGTGGACTTCCTGGAGATCCTGTCTGTTTTTTGAAAAGAGCATCAGGGAGGTTGTGTCGATTTTAAGAAACTCGCCGATATTTTTCAAGGCATCGTCGATCTCACCGTCAACGTCGTCACTACGGATATCGATAAAGCGCTTGGAGAGGTTGAGGATGAGGGATTCAAAAGCGATGTAGGAGCCGAACTCTTTTCGGATATCCCTGATGACAAAGAGATAGATCAGCGGGGCCGCCACGATCGGCAGCAGAAGCGAATCGATCATCACCTGGAGAAACGGGTCCAGCCCCGCTAGATAGAGTCCGCCCATCATCACTGTCTCGGTAATCCCGATAACGGTCAGCAGTTTAATAAAAACGAAAAAAATTTTCACGCCCATGCCCTTATCTTACTAAGAACATGATATAACTTTTTCTTTTACAGCGTATTAAAAGCTCGGTCTCCGGCATCCCCGATGCCCGGCATGATGTAACCATTCTCCAACTTTTCATCGATCTTGGCGATAAAAAGCTCGATATCGGGAAAGTGGGCGGCGATCGTTTCGACACCCGTCGGGGAACCGATGATATTCAGGGAGATGATCCGGGCGGGATTTTTGGCCTGGATGGCTTTCAGTGCGTCAGAGAGAGAGCCGCCGGTGGCCAGCATCGGGTCGCAGACGACGGCAGTCTTGCCTGACAGGTCAGGGACCCGGTCGTAATAGAGCTTGCTTTCGAATGTCTCTTCGTCCCGTTTCATCGCCAGGAATCCGCTGGTGGAGTCGAGCATCATCTCGATGATCCCGTCGAGCATTGGCAGGGCCGCCCGGAGGATCGGGATAAAGACGTAATCGCTCTCATGCAGGGAGGCGAAGCTCTTCTGTCCTTTCCATGTCGTGATCGTCTTGTCCACAAGCGGCTCCTCTTTGAACGCTTCGTAAAAGAGGATCTTGGCGATCTGGGCGATCGTAAAACGGAAATCGGTCGACTTGACCGACATATCGCGCAGACGGTTGACCAGGTGGGTGATGACACTGTTGTTTACTTCGTGAATCATAAAAAAAGCCTTCTGTGGAACGTTTGGGACAATTGTAACCAAAAAAGCTGTACGGCGATCACGACGGAATGCCCGTACGCGGGTTAAGCCACCCCTGCAAGTTTTTTTAAAAGAGCTAGCAGGATACGTTTTTCTTCATCGTCCAGGGGTGCGACGGTCTCCTCGTTATTTGCGATGGCATAGGGGATAATCCGCTCAAGGAGCTCTTCCGCCTGTTGTGTGGCGTGGACGAGTTTTTTCCGCTTGTCGGTTACGTCGGGTACGCGCGTCAGGTACCCCTTCTTTTCCAGCCTTTCCACCAGCCGGGCGGTACCCGGTTCGTCCCCGTTGGTATATCTGGCGATCTCTTTCTGCAGAAACGGCCCCTGTTTGTAGACGTTGAGCAGGATGGCAAACTGCAGGATGGTCACGTCGTGTTTTCTCAGCTCCACCTCCAGTCGCTGTTTGATATCCGTGGCGATGTAATTAAACAAAAACCCGTACGAGTTCAGAATATCGAAATCCTTGATCTTCATCGTATCTCCTTGCCGAAGATTATACATAAATTACTTGTGCTTGACAAGTAATATTTTTTGTGACAAAATACTTGTCATAAACAACTAAATAACCATGGAGGTCAAATGTTGAGATACATTATGAGTGTAATTTTAGTAGTGGCAGTAGCCTTTGGCAGCAGCGAATTCTATGTGGCGAAACACTCTTTCGCGTTCTACGAGGCAAAAAAGGAGCAGTTTTTTTCTACCCTTGAGATCCGAGGGATCAGCAGGATTGTTACCGGCAGGGCGAAAAAAGAGGGAGATGCCTACCGGGGTGAGCTGAAGATCGATGCACGGCAGTTCGAGAGCGGTAGCGGAATGCGCGATTCCCATGTAAGGGAAAAATATCTTCATACGGGGAGTTATCCGTACATTACATACGTGTTCACACTGTCTGACGGCGTCTCTTCGGGTGATATCACGGTGCACGGGGTGACCAAAAAGGTCACGTTTCCGATTGATGTTTCCGAAAGCAACGGGAGTCTCATCGTCACGGGAACGGTTCGGGTAAAATATGAAGATTTCGGCATCGAGACACCTTCAAATCTCATTCTGAGAGCCCACGACGATCTCCTGATCGGAGCGACGCTGTTTCTCGAGGAGGAGTAAAACCGGTTACGCAACAGTCACAAAAAAAGCGAATATTATTAAGATTGAATTAAGTTACCCAGTAATAGAATTCAGTTAGAGTAATTGAATTACCAACAATGAATCTGATTATTGGAGGGTGAATGAAAGAGGAGATCGCCAATCTCAAAAAAAACCATATCCTTGAGATCGCTTCGGCCCATTTTAACGAGAACGGGTTCGAACACACCCAGGTCTCCGTGATCGCCAAAGAGGCGGGGGTCTCCATCGGGACGATCTACGGTTTTTTCGATAATAAAGAGGGGCTCTTTACCGCCTACATCAACCGCGAGATCGAACAGGCTCACGCCGAACTGGTCGCGGAACTGGCCAAGACGGATGACCCGGAAGAGAAACTGCGGCTGATGGTGAAGAAGAAGTTCGCACACCTCGACAGTAAGAAAAAAAATATGAAAGAGCTGCTTAATAAAAACCCGATGTTTCTCGTGCAGACTTCCCTGGTTGAGGGGTGCCCGATGAAGAAGATCTATGAACTGACGGCGGATATCCTCCGGGACCTGGCCAAGACGATGCCGATGAAAAGCGATGACTACGTACAGATGGCCTACAACTTCAAGGCCCTCTCCAACGGTTACATCGAGCGCTGGGCGGCGGAGGACGAGTATGAGTTTCACGACAAGAGCGACGAAGTGGTCCTCTTTTTTCTTGATGGGATAAAAAAATGAAAAAGATTTTCTACCTATTGATGCCGGTGATGCTTTTCGGAGTCGACCTGAAAGTACTGATCGACCATGCCGAAAACTCCGACCTGGCAAAAAGTTACGGGTATGAGGCGGAAAGCGCCAGAAGTGCCGAGAGTGCGGTGACCCGCGCCTACCTGCCCAAGATCACAGCTGCCTATACGCAGCAGTCCGTGGATGAAAAGGGAAGTTTCGAATCGGGCAAGACGACGGTGGGGAACCTGACGGCGACCGTCGTGCTTTTTGACGGCTTCCGCCGCGAAAATATGATGGACGAGAAAGAGGCGGCAACCCTCTCGGCCGAGTATTCCGAAAAGCATTTCAAGCAGAACCAGACGCTTAATGTGATCAACCTCTACTACACCTGCCTCAGCCTCGAAGAGGAGCTGAAGGCTAAAGAGCAGAAGGGAAAACAGCTCGAAGCCGAAGTATCGCGGCTTGAGAAGTTCTACCGTGCAGGAAGCGTTTCGCTCGATGTCGTGGAACGGATGAAAGCCTCCAAGGCGATGAACGACTACGAACTGCACACCTACCGCCTCAACCTGGACAAGGCGCGGGCGGCCCTGGAGACACTGACGGGGGTCGGGATCGATACACTCGAGCGTTCGACAGTGGTGGACCCCGGCGTCTACGAGTACCGTGACCGCAACGATATCAAGGCGATGGAGATGAGCGTGAAGTCCCTGGACTACAAGGCACGGCAGTCCCATGCGGACTACCTGCCGACCCTCTTTATCGAGGACAGCTACTCGACCTTTGAATATGATGACTTCAACCCGGCGTTTCCGGTGGATATGGTGGAGAAGCAGAACAAGATCACAATGGGTGTAAGCCTGACACTCTTTGACTTTTTCGCCAAGTCCAAGGAGAAAGAGGCGGTGATGATGCAGAAGATGAAACTGCAGAGCCAGTACGCCTACCAGAAGGACAAGGCCAAGCGCGACCTGGCCCTGGCCTATCAGTCGCTCCAGACAGCCAAGAGCAGTATCGAGGCGGCCCATGCGCGGATGAGTGCGGCGGACAAGACCTACGAATACGTCAATAAAAAGTTCCGGGCCAACGTCGTGGACAATGTCACCTACCTCGACGCCCTGAGCGAGAAATACGAGGCCCAGGCGATGTATAACCGGGCCCTGAACAATTACGAATACGAAAAAGCCGCATACTATTTCTATGCGTCCAAAGATATCAAGGAGTTTGTACGATGAGATTAAGAGTTCTGGCCCTAGCGGCCCTGTTGGTATCCCAGCTTACGGCGGCTTCCGAGAAAGTCTACGCCACTTTTGATGTCGAAGCCGAGAAGGCGGCGACGCTGACCCTTGATGTCTCGGGCATCGTCGGGAAGATCAATAAGGATGTCGGTGACGTGGTCAAGGAAGGCGATGTACTGATGTCTTTGGAAAACTCCCAGGACCGTGCGGCACTTAAACAGGCCGAAGCGGATTACAAGGCGGCCAAGATCGCCATGGAACACGCCCGACGTGTCTACAGTCGTTACAGCAAACTCAAAGATGTCATCGACCAGGAGAAGTATGAGAACTACCTCTTTGACAAACAGATCAAAGAGGCGCAGTTTGCCAGAGCCGAAGCGGTGCTGAAGTTCAAGAGGATCGCGTTTGAGAAGACGATGCTCAAAGCCCCCTTCGACGGGATCGTCTCCGGACGCCGTATCGAGGTGGGTGACGGGGTGAGCGGCATGCAGCTGACACCCCTGTATGACTTTGTCAATGTCAAAAAACGCAAGCTTCTGCTGAGCTGCGATGCCAAGCACTGGGACCGGGTCAAGGTAGGCGACAGCTTTACTTACCGGGTCGACGGGCTTGAGGGTGAGAAGAGCGGCAAGATCACCAAGATCTACCCCGTTTCGGATAAAAAGAGCCGGAACATCAAGGCGGAAGTCTATGCTGAAGATTTGGTCCCGGGGCTTTTCGGTGACGGATATATCGAGGTAGAGTAAGATGTATAAATTTGCTATCAACCGTCCGATCACGACGTTGATGGGGGTGGTAACACTCATTATCTTCGGGATGATGAGTTTCAGGAGTATGCCTGTCAGCCTTTTCCCCAACGTCGATTTTCCGATGGTCACGATCAATACGGCCTATTACGGTGCCGACCCCAAGACAGTCGAATCCAAGGTCACGGATGTCATCGAAGAGGCGGTCTCCTCTATTGACGGGATCGACAAACTGATCTCCACCTCCAGCGAGGGGATGAGTACGGTTATCGTCCAGTTCTACCTGGACCGGCCCATCGACGAGGCGGCCAACGATGTCCGGGACAAAGTCTCGGCGGCGCGGCTTCCCATGGAGGTGGAAAAACCGCTTGTCAGTAAACTGGATGTCGGCGGGGCGGCGGTCCTGGGGCTTTTTGTCGCCTCCGAGACCAAGGCACCAGGTGAACTGATGATGCTCGTGGACGAGCGGGTCAAACCGCGGATCCAGCGGATCTCCGGGGTAGGGTCCATCAACGTCGTGGGGTACCGCGACCGTCAGATCAAGATCTACCCCGATCCGTTTCTATTGAACAAGTACGGGCTCTCCATCCAGGAGCTTAACGGCATCATCATGCGTGAAAACCTCAAAAAAAGCGGCGGGAAACTGATCGCGACGGACCGGGAACTCCTGGTCAAGACCGAAGGGGACGCCAAGACGCTTCAGGAGCTGCAGAATATCAAGATTCGTGACGGGGTGCGCCTGAAGGATATCGCCACCGTCAAGGACGACCTGGAAGACGAGACGAGCTACAGCTCCCTAAACGGGACCAAAGGGGTGCTGCTTGAGATCCAGAAGATCTCCGGGGAGAACACCGTCGATATCATCAACGGCGTCAAAGCGATCATGCCCGAACTCCAAAAAGCGGTGGGCGATGAGGTGACGCTCCAGCCGCTGAATGATACGTCTGACTTTATCCTGGCGTCACTCTCCAGCGTCGAGTTCGACCTGATCTACGGATCGCTGCTGGCGATCGCCATCGTATTTTTGTTCCTGCGGAACCTGACGGCGACGCTGGTCGCTTCCGTGGCGATCCCGACCTCCATTATCGGGACCTTTTTTATGATGAACTCCTTCGGGTATGATCTCAACAAGATGACGCTTATCGGTCTGACCCTGGCGATCGGGATCTTTATCGACGACGCCATCGTCGTCATCGAGAACATCTATAAAAAGCTCGAAGGGGGCATGAGCAACTTCGAGGCTTCGTTTTACGGGATCAAGGAGATCGCATTTTCGGTCCTGGCCATCTCTTCCATGCTGCTGGCTGTCTTTATTCCCGTGGCATTCATGGGCGGGATCGTCGGGCAGTTCTTTAACTCCTTTGCTGTCACTGTCGCCTCGGGGGTCATCATCTCCTACCTCGTCGCGGTGATGTTCATCCCGACCATCGCGGCACGGGTGCTTAGAAAAGGGGAGAGCCGGTTTTACCACATGACCGAACCGATCTTCGCCAAGATCGATGCGGTCTATGTCAAGATCCTGGGCCTGGCGGTGCGCAACCGTTTTAAAACGTTGGGGATCACACTGCTGGTCCTGTTCGGTTCCTTCTCCCTTGCAGGGGGGATCGGGATGGACTTCGTCCCCAAAGAGGACAAGAGCGAGTTCGAGATCAATATCAAAGGGCCGGTGGGAATCTCCCTCGAAGAGATGCGCACCAAGACCGAAAAGATGGTCGAGATGGTGCGCAAAGACCCGATGGTCATGTACGTCAACAACAAGATCGCCTACAACACGGCTAAAGATATCCACAAGGCGCGGATCTATGTCAAGATCATCGACGCCCACCAGCGGCCAGACATGCCGCAGAAGAAGATCATCGACAAGTACCGTCAGATGCTCAAAAACTTCGACGGGCTTTTTGTCACCGTTTCCGATATCCCCAATATCCGGGGTGCCGGAAACAGCGAACCGTACCAGTTGATCCTTCAGGGGTACGACCTGAAACTCCTCGAAGAGGCGTCTGAAAAAGTGAAGGCGATGCTGGCGGAAAAACCGGGGATCGTCGACATCGACAGCAACTACGAAGGCGGGAAGCCGGAGGTCCGGATCGAGATCCTGCGGCAGAATGCCGCCAAGGCAGGCGTTTCTGTCAAGGATATCGCCGATACGATCAACACGGCCCTCTCCAGCGACATCGCCATCAGCCAGTTCGAGCAGTTCGGGCGTCAGTATGACATCACCCTGCGTCTGGCGGACGATGCCAAAAAGAAGATCGACGACCTTAAAAAGCTCAAGCTGAGAGCACCGAGTGGGGAGTATGTCTTCTTAGAAGGTCTGGTGAAGTTCGAAGAGGGGGTCGGACCATCATCGATCTACCGTCTGGACCGGATGCGTCAGATCACGGTCCTGGCCAATATCTCCGGTATTCCCCTGGGGGCTGCGGTGGCACACACCGAGGCCAATATCGAGAAGGTCCTGCCTGAAGGCGTGAACTACCGCTTCAGCGGGATGGCCGAAGAGATGAAAAAATCCAACAAGGCCTTCGGCGTGGCACTGGGGCTGGCATTCCTGCTGATCTACCTGATCCTGGCGTCGCTGTACGAGTCGGTGCTGCAGTCGTTTATTATTATGATGGCGCTGCCGCTGAGTTTTATCGGGGTGCTTATCGCCCTGTTTACGAGCGGCATGAGTTTCAGTCTCTTCGCCATGATCGGGATCATCCTGCTCATGGGGATGGTCGGGAAGAACGGGGTCCTGCTCGTCGACTTCGCCAACCAGGAGATGGAGCGCGGCAAACCGCTCGATGAGGCGATCATCAATGCGGGGGAAAAACGGCTCCGTCCGATCCTCATGACGACGTTTGCGATGGTCTTTGCGATGCTGCCGCTGGCCCTCTCGTCGGGCTACGGAAGCGAATCCAACGCGCCGATGGCGACGGCGGTCATCGGGGGGCTTATCTCCTCGATGCTGCTGACGCTGCTGGTTGTTCCATCCATCTACAAACTGCTGGCTCCGGTCGATCTGTGGATGAAAAAGTTCTACGCACAGAAGATGGAGTAGGGCATGTACAAGGCGGCGGGGGTCGATCGTAATATCATGATGCTGGGGTTTGTCAGTTTTTTTATTGACTTCACCTCGGCGATGGTCGCTCCGCTGCTCCCAATTTACGTCGTGGAGGTCCTCCACGCCACCTATTTCCAGGTGGGGATCATGGTGGCCGTCGCATCGGCAGTCACCTACGTCACCCGGCTGCTTTCAGGTTACTTCAGTGACCGCTACCGTATCTACAAGCCCCTTGTGGTTGCGGGCTATCTCCTCTCCTCCCTTGCCAAACCCCTTTTTGCCTTTGCGGGCAGCTGGGTCCACGCCGCTGCGCTGCAGACACTGGAGCGGCTGGGAAAAGGGGTGCGCGAAGCCCCCAAGGATACGCTCATCTCCGCCTATGTCAAAGACCACGGTCACGGTCGGAGTTTCGGCTTTCACAAGATGCTCGATACGCTGGGGTCGTTCAGCGGGGCGCTGGTCCTTTTTGTCGTTCTGTTTCTCTTCGGCCAGGGGGAGACGGTGATGCGGGGGGTCTTCCTCTCCACCGCCCTGTTCGGGGCGGTCGGGGTCTTCCTCGTCTGGCGCTATGTCGCCGACGTGCCCGAATCCGCCTCACCGGGGCATCTGCGACTGGGATGGCTGCGCTCGGAGCTTGCCGTGCCGATCCTGCTGTTTGCCGGTTTCAGCCTCTTTATCTTTACCGATGCGTTTTTTATCCTCCGGGCCAAGGATGTGGGGTTCGAGACCCGGACTGTCCCGCTGCTTTTTATGCTCTTTACCCTGACCCAGGCGGTGACGAGCTATCCCTTGGGACGTCTTATCGACCGCTACGGCAGCGAGAGGGTTTTGAATCTCGCCTATGGTGCAGGGGTCATCTCCATCCTGCTTTTGATGCAGGGGAGCAGCGTGGCTGTCTGGGCCGGTTTTGCCGCCTTCGGCTTTTACACGGTCGGCTCACTTAATGCCGTCCGCAGCCTTATCTCCCGCCATACGGTGAACAAATCGGTCGCCTTCGGGGTGCTCTATACGCTGCTGGCATTTGCCCTCTTTGTCTCCTCCTCCGTCATCGGGGCGGTATGGGAGCGCTACGGCGGAGAGGCAGCCTTGTGGCTTGCCCTTTCGGGGAGCCTGCTTTTCGGATCGGCCCAGCTTCTCTACACCATTATCCGTAAGGGGATGAACAAGGGATGAAGGGTATACTTATGCGTACTATCAATCACTCTATACGGAATGGAAAGCGGGGCGGTATCGTGGCAGACGGGAAAATCATACGGATGGTCGGAAAACTCCTGGCGGCATCGGGTATGCTGTTTGTACTGGCGGGGTGTGCGGGGAACAAGGTACCCGCTCCCGTTCAGGCGGAGAACAATGTGTCGGCTCCTGCCCCGGCTGAGACAGGTACGGACGTCGGGGACGAGGCCGGTTTCGACGGCTTTGACGAGTTCGCGGAGTTTGATGAGGAGTTCGAGGCGGAAGCACCGGAAGAGGAGTGGGACCCCCTCAGCGGCTACAACCGTGCGATGACCACCTTCAATGACGCTTTCTATACCCATGTGCTTTTCCCCGTGGCGCGGGGCTACCGCTATGTCGTTCCCGAGGACGGCCGGGTGGCGATTTCCAACTTCTTCGACAACCTTATGTTTCCGCTGCGCTTTGTCAACAACCTGCTGCAGCTGAAGTTTAAAAACACCGCCGAAGAGACGGGGCGGTTCGTCATCAACACGACCATCGGGCTGCTCGGCTTTTTCGATCCGGCCGAATCGTGGTTCGGGCTGGAGGAGCACGACGAGGATTTCGGCCAGACCCTGGGCTACTGGGGCGTGGGGGCGGGCCCCCATATCGTCCTGCCGATCCTGGGGCCGTCCAACCTGCGGGATACCTTCTCCATGGCGGCGGACTGGGAAGTCGACCCCCTTGTCTACCAGGGTGAGCGCAATTACAACCTTGTCTCACGCGACGAAGAGGGGTGGATGGTCAAATCCTTCGACTACCTCAACGACGGCTCTTTGCATATCGAAGAGTACGAGAGTTTAAAAAAGGATGCGGTAGATTTGTACCCGTTCTTTAAACACATCTATGAAGAAATGCGAAAAAAGAAAATCGAGGAATAGGACATGATACGACTACTAAAAAGCATGACGGCGGCACTGCTGCTGACGGTTTCCCTTTCGGCGGGCGATACGGAGGACCTGACGAACCTGGTGAAGGAGAAGGTGGACTACTTCACGAGCGTCCTAAGAGACAAGTCTCTGACCAAAGAGGCCAAAAACGTCAAGATGGAAGCGGCATCGGACTATCTTTTCGACTATGCCCTGATGGGGATGCTGAGCCTTGGGAAAAAGGACTGGGCGGCGCTTAAGGGTGCCCAGCGGACGGAGTATACGGATCTTTTTGAAAAACGGATCAAAAACTCCTACATGGACAAGCTCCACCTCTACACCGACGAAGAGGTAAAGGTCAACCCGGCGTTTAAAGAGAAGAAGGGACGGATCCATGTCCCGTGCGTGATTATCGCCAAAGACGGCAAGACCGATATGGTCTACAAGTTTTACAAGAGCAAGAGCGGTTCCTGGAAGATCTACGACGTGGAGATTGCCGGGGTCAGTATCGTCCAGACCTACCGGGCGCAGTTTGCCGAGATCCTGAAGACCAAGGATGTCTTCGGCCTGATCGAGAAGATGCGAAGCAGCGAACAGCTCTGAGATGAAAACGACAGTCCGAAACTTCTTCGATTCCGTCGTCCTGGCGTACCCCAAGGCGGTACTGGCCGTCGTCGCGCTCCTGGTCGGGATCCTGGGCGTCTTTTCGCTGCGCATGGAGATCGACGCTTCGTCCGAGACGCTGCTGCTCCAGCACGACAAGGACCTCGCCTTTACCCGCCAGGTAAACCGGCGGTTTCATAACCCCGATTTCCTGGTTATCACCTATACCCCCAAAAGGGATCTTCTTGATTCCAGGACGCTGGCGGATATCGACGACCTGAGCAAGGAGCTGCTTAAGCTCGAGAGTGTCGAGTCTGTCACCTCTATCCTCAATGTCCCCCTGCTGCAGAACTTCCCGGGGAAAAACCTGGCGGAGAAGATCAAGAACATCCCGAGCCTGGAGACGCCCACTGTCGATAAAGAGAAGGCAAGGAAAGAGTTTCTTACCAGCCCCATCTACGCCAACAACCTGGTCAGCCCCGACCTGAAGACCACGGCGCTGATGGTCAATTTCCATGACGATACGCGCTATTTCGAGCTGCTCTACAAACGCAACGACCTGAGCGACAAGGCCGATGCCGAGGGGCTGAGCCCCGAAGAGAAAGCCGAGTTCAGCCGGGTCGAGGCGGAGTTTAAAGCCTACCGCGACAACCTCCGCGAGGAGAATCACCGGACGATTCTCGATATCCGGAGAATCATGGTCGAGCATAAAGGGGATGCGGAACTCTTTTTAGGCGGCGTGAACATGATCGCCGACGATATGGTCAGTTACGTCAAGTACGACCTCAAGACCTACGGGGGTGTGGTACTGGGGATGCTGATCATCGTCATGTGGGTCGTCTTCCGGCAGATCCGTTTTATCCTGCTGCCCGTGCTTATCCTCTCCCTTTCGGTCCTGGCGACGACGGGACTTTTGGGGCTGTTCGGCTGGGAGGTGACGGTCGTCTCCTCCAACTTTATTTCCCTGCAGCTCATCGTGACGATGTCCCTGATCATCCACCTGACGGTGCGCTACCGCGAACAGCTGACCAACGAACCGGACCAGGACCATCGCAGCGCGATCCTCGATGCCACGACGGCGATGTTTATTCCCTGTGCCTTTGTCATCTTCACGACGATCGCGGGCTTCTGTTCGCTTATGGCGGGGGACCTGCTGCCGGTGATCAACCTGGGATGGATGATGAGTACAGGGATCTTTATATCCCTGATCATCACCTTCCTGGTCTTCCCTGCGGTGATGGTGCACCTGCCTAAAAAGGCTCCCAACGTCGGCTTTGAATCCCACTTCGTCCTGACACGCCGACTCGGACGCTTTGCCCAGCATTTCAGCAAGGTGATCCTCATCGGGGCGGTCGTGCTGGCCCTCTTCAGTATCACGGGGGCGTCCAAGCTGAAGGTGGAGAACTCCTTTATCGACTACTTTAAAGAGAGTACGGAGATCTACCAGGGGATGGAGGTGATCGACAAACAGCTGGGCGGGACGACACCGCTCGATGTGATCATCAACTTCCCGCCTGAAAAGAAGGAGTCCGCAGGTGCGGAGAACGGTGATGACGCATTTGACGAGTTTGCGGCATTCGAGGAGGAGTTCGAGGCGATGGAGGAGGATGAGGCCTACTGGTTCACCTCCGCCAAGATGGCCAAGATCGAAAAGATCCACGACTACCTCCAGTCCGTCGAAGGGGTCGGGAAGGTCTCCTCATTCGCCACGACGCTCAAGGTCGGACGCGGCCTTAACGGCGGCGGGGACCTGGACAACCTGGAGCTGGCTCTGCTCTATAAAGAGCTGCCCCAGAAGTTCCAGAACTTCCTGATCAAACCCTACCTCAACCTGGAAAAAAATCAGGTGCGCTTTACGATGCGTATCGTCGACTCCATGCCCGATCTCCGACGGGATGCCCTGCTGAAAAGGATCAAACGGGAGCTGCATGAGAAAGTCGGCATCCCCCAAGAGGATATCCGCCTGGCTAACATGATGGTGATGTATAACAACGTCCTGCAGTCCCTCTTTAATTCCCAGATCAAGACGCTGGGGCTGGTCGTCGTGATCCTGGCGATCATGTTCCAGATCCTCTTTAAATCGATCAAGATCGGCTTTATCGCCATGGTCGTCAACGTGGTGCCGGTGAGTATGGTGTTCGGTGTTATGGGATGGGCGGGGATCCCGCTCGATATCATGACGATCACGATCGCCGCCATCAGTATGGGGATCGCCGTGGACGACACGATCCACTACCTCCACCGCTTTAAAATCGAGGTGGCCAAGGACGGCGACTACCTGGCGGCGATGCACCGCTCCCACGCCAGTATCGGGTACGCGATGTACTACACCACCCTGGCGATCATGCTGGGCTTTGCGGTGCTGGTACTCTCCAACTTCCTTCCGACGATCTATTTCGGCCTGCTGACGATGCTGACGATGTTTATGGCGATCGTCGGGGACCTGCTGCTGCTGCCGGTGCTTATTGTCATGTTCAAACCTTTCGGGAAAAATCCGCAAAAGGGGTAGGCGTATGGATAAATCGGTCTCTCTGGTACTGGGAAGCGGCGGGGCCCGCGGGTATGCCCATATCGGTGTGATCGATGCCCTGGAGGAGCGCGGATACGAGATCGCCTCCATCTCCGGGTGTTCCATGGGTGCGCTGGTCGGCGGGCTCTATGCCGCGGGCAAACTGGAAGCATACCGGGAGTGGGTCCTCTCCTTTGATCTCCTGGACGTGCTCAAGCTGGTGGACTTCTCCTTTGTCGGAAGCGGGGTGATCCGCGGCGACAAGGTGTTTGATACGATCGGGGAGATGATCGGGGATCAGAGGATCGAAGACCTCCCGGTCAAATTTACCGCCGTGGCCACCGACATCGGCAACAAAAAAGAGGTGTGGTTCCAGAAAGGGAGCCTGCTCGATGCGATCCGCGCTTCCATCGCCATCCCCTCCATCTTTACCCCCAAGGAGATCGGCGGACGTATGTTCGTCGACGGCGGCGTGCTCAACCCCCTGCCGACGGTCCCGGTGCTTTCGGACAGCAGCGACCTGACCATCGCCGTCAACCTCAACGGCGAGGATAGGGAGGAGAAAGCCCTGCCCAAGGTCGCCAAGATGGACTCCATCAAGGAGAAGGCGCTGGCGTTTATCCAGGAGAACTTCTTCTCCAAAAAAGAGGAGGGGATGGATGCGATGAAGATCCTGCACCTGAGCCTCGAAGCGATGCAGAACCTTATTACCCGCTACGAACTGGCGGCCCACAAGCCCGACCTGATCATTGATATCCCCGGCAACGCCTGCGAGGTGTATGATTTTCACCGGGCCAAGGAGATGATCGCCTACGGCAAGCGGCTGGCCAACACGGCACTGGATCGCCACGAAGCCCAAAGGGGCGAGGGATGACCGGATGGATATACCTCCTGATCGCGATTCTCCTGGAGGTGTGCGGGACGCTGAGTATGAAGCTCTCTGAAGGGTTTACCCGGACAGCTCCTTCGGTGATGATCTTTCTCTTCTATATTGCGTCGCTTTTTATGCTGACACTGGCGGTCAAGCGGATCGACGTCTCCACGGCCTATGCCGTCTGGGCGGGGCTCGGAACGACGCTGATCGCCGTGGCGGGGTTCGTCTGGTTCAAGGAGCCGGTGACGGTGCTGAAGATCGTCTCCATCGCCCTGATCATCGCCGGGGTCGTAGGGCTCAGACTGACATCGGAAAGCGCGTAGCATGCTGGGGAGGGCCGTTTGTTTTGTGTGCCTGGTACCGCTTCTTCTTTTAGGGCAGGAGCCCGTGCCCTTTGTCAATCCCCACCCCCTGAGCGCCTCCCATTTCAATCCCATCATGGAAGGGGTCTCAGACCGTCTGGAGCTGGCGTACAAACACGCCTCTTATTACGAAGAGGATACGATTACCTACTATGGGGAGAACTATACGCGCCTCATGGATTTCGAATCCAGCGAACTGAGCCTTTTTTATAAAAAAAGCTTCAACGGCTACTCCTTCTCCATGAATGCAGGTGTGACTAACAATCACGAAGGCTTCCTGGACAATACGATCGTCTACGTCCACGACCGCACCGGTTCGACGGGGGGACGCTGGAAGCGGCGCAAGCTCGCCCCGCGGAACGAGTACGAGTTCTCCCTGATCGATGAAAACGGCAACGAGGTCTTTAACGAGGATCACCGCTGGGTTTACAAGGCCAACTTCTACCTGGGGGCCGACCTCCCGGCGGGCTTTTATCTGCGTGGCGGGATCAAGCCCCCCATCGAAGCGAACGATTCGCTTTTTAGCGCAGACGATTACGAGTATGCCGTGACGCTCCAGAAGAGCGGCAGTCTGGGGCCGGCCATCGTGATGGTCGACTACTCCATAATCTGGCAGGCCCAGGACGATACGGACCTTGAAGTCAAGAAAAACAGGAACTCCGCCAACCTGTATATCGCCTGTCACGGGGTCTATATCCAGTTTAACTACGTCGAATCGGTGTATGACGATACCGAGGACGAGATCCTGGATGCCTTCGGCGGGGTCTACACTTTCGGGTACCGGACCGAGACGTGGTTTTGGGGGATCACGGAGGACTTTTCCCTCTATAACAGCCCCGATATCTCTTTAATGATCGGATGGAATTTTTGACAAAAGACAGTGTATATGACGTGATCATCCTCGGGGCGGGGGCCTCGGGCCTGATGGCCGCGGCGCAGCTTAAAAAAAAGCGGCTCCTGCTGCTGGACAGCAACCCCAAGATCGGGCGTAAGCTCAAGATATCGGGCGGCGGCAAGTGCAACGTGACCAACGCGGAGGTAAGCCACGAAAACTACCTGGGCGAGGGGGGATTCGTCGCCCCCGTCCTGGCGCGTTTCGACCAGTACGCGGTGCTGGAGTATTTTGCCAAAAGGGGAGTCCACCCCAAGATCCGCTCCCAGGGGCAGTACTTCTGCACCGGGTCGTCCGAGGAGATCCTGGGGGTCTTCGCCCGGGAGATCTCCCACGCGGAGAAAAAACTCGGCTGCATGATCCAGTCGGTGGAAAAAAAGGGCGGGCTTTTCGAGGTGACGACAAGCTGCGGGAAGTTTTCGGGCAAAAACCTGCTCGTCGCCACCGGCGGGCTCAGCTACGCCTCCATCGGGGCAAGCGGCATCGGCATGGCGATCGCGGAGCAGTTCGGCCATGCCGTCGTCGCGCCGCGCCCGGCCCTTGTGGGCTTTACGGTCCAGAAGGAGCAGTTCTGGTTCAAGGCGCTCTCGGGCATCTCCTTCAAAGCGGGGATCACCGTCGCAGGCAAGCGGTTTGAAGACGAGCTGCTCTTCGCCCACAAGGGGATCAGCGGCCCGGTGGTGCTCAACGCCTCCCTCTACTGGGAGAAGGGGAAGATGACGCTGGATTTCCTCCCGGACCACTCCCTCAAGACCCTCCTTAAAAAGAGCAAAAAACAGCTCTCCACCGTGATCCCGCTCCCCAGACGTTTCGTCAAGGAGTTTCTGGAGAGCATCGATCTCAAGGACAAACCCGTCGATGCCCTCAGCGGCGCGGAGCGGGAGAAGCTGGGGCTGCTCAAGAGCTACGACTTCTCCCCGGCGGGGAACTTCGGCTACACCAAGGCCGAGGCGACCAAGGGGGGCGTGGCGACGGACGGGATCGATCCGGAGACGATGCAGAGCCGCCTCTGCCCCGGGCTCTACTTCACCGGCGAGGTGATGGACGTGACCGGAGAGCTGGGAGGCTACAACTTCCAGTGGGCCTTCAGCTCGGCCTATGTCTGCACGGAGTCCCTGAAGAGAAGCTAGTTACCCACGGCGCTTTACAACCGGGCGGTGAGTTGACTATAATCGTATGAGTTATCGATGATCAAAGGAGCCGGCATGTGGCACAGCCTGGATGAGACGGAAGTATTGGAGCGGACGGATGTGGCGCTCAAAAAGGGACTGGCGTCGGCAGACGTGAGCGAGCGGCGCGAACGCTACGGTCCCAACCGGGTCGAAAAACTCAAAAAGATCTCCCCCTTTAAACGCTTCCTGCTGCAGTTTCACAACCCCCTGATCTATATCCTCCTCGTCGCCGGTATCGTTACCGTGGGGCTGGAGGAGTACGTGGACGCCTCGGTCATCTTCCTGGTTGTCTTTATCAACGCCGTCGTCGGCTATATCCAGGAGAACAAGGCCGAAGCGGCGCTGGATGCGCTCGATAAGATGATCGTCACCGAGTGTACCGTGATGCGGGACGGGGAGATGACCCGTGTCCCCGCCGAGGAGCTGACGTTTGGCGACGTGGTCTTTCTCGCCTCGGGCGACAAGGTCCCCGCCGATATCCGCCTTATCAAAAGCCGCGACCTCCATATCGACGAAGCGATGCTGACGGGCGAGTCGGTGCCTTCGTCCAAGGAGCACGGCGTCCTGGAGGCGGAGACCCCGCTCTCTGACCGCCACAACATGGCCTATATGGGGACCCTCGTCACCTACGGGACGGCGACGGGGGTCGTCGTGGAGATCGGGTCACGTACCGAGACCGGGAAGATCGCGGCGATGCTCTCCAGCACCGTGGCCATCGAGACGCCGATCCTGCGGAAGATCACGGAGTTCAGCCGCTGGCTTCTGGTGGTGATCCTCGGCTTTGCGGCGCTCAGTTTTCTCATCGGGGTGTTTCGGGGCTACTCCATCTCCGAGATGCTGCTGGCCTCCGTGGCCCTGGCCGTCGGGGCGATCCCCGAAGGGCTGCCGGCGGCCATGACGATCATGCTCGCCATCGGCGTGACGGTCATGGCGCGGCGCAACGCCATCATCCGCACCCTCCCTTCCGTCGAGACCCTGGGGAGTACGACGGTGATCTGCTCGGACAAGACCGGGACCCTGACGGAGAACCAGATGACGGTGCAGAAGGTCTACCACGGCGGCGAGGTCTACGAACTCTCGGGGCTGGGGTATGCCCAGGCGGGGACGCTGATGCAGGCGGGGGAGGCCGTTTCGCCTTCGCCCGCCCTGCGGGAGCTCTTCCTCATCGGGGCGCTCTGCAACGACTCCCGCATCAAAAGCGAAGAGGAGCAGCAGGTCGTGGAGGGGGACCCCACCGAAGGGGCCCTGATCGTCTCGGCCTGGAAGGTCCACGTGGAGAAAGAGCGCGAAGAGGAGCTGCACGAGCGGATCGACACGCTTCCTTTCGAATCGAGCCGCCAGTATATGGCGACCCTGCACAGAGGCGACGAGGGGGAAGGCCACCGCATCTACTTCAAGGGCTCCATCGAGCGGGTGCTGGAGCTGTGCCGTTTCGAAAGCCCCGAAGCCCGGGAGGCGGTGCTGGACAAGGCCCAGGAGTTCGCGGGCGAAGGGCTGCGCGTCCTCGCCTTTGCCAAAAAGGAGCTGGAGCACCACCCCGAGTCCCTGGAGGAGGCGATGATCGGGGAGCTGGAGTTTGTGGGCTTACAGGCGATGATCGATCCGCCCCGCGCCGCGGTCCACCACGCCGTGGAGGTGTGCGAGCATGCGGGCATCCGTGTCAAGATGATCACGGGCGACCACGCCCTGACGGCCAAGACCATCGCAATGAAGCTGGGGATCACGGACGAGGAGGGGATGGTCGTCACCGGCGCGGAGCTGGCCCGGATGGAGGAGGGCGAGCTGCACGAGGTGGTCAAGGTGTGCGACGTCTACGCCCGCGTCGCTCCCGAACAGAAGTTGCAGCTTGTCGAAGCGCTCCAGCAAAACGGCGAGATCGTCGCCATGACCGGCGACGGGGTCAACGACGCCCCGGCTCTTAAACGCGCCGACATCGGGATCGCCATGGGGATCACGGGCACCGATGTCTCCAAGGAGGCCTCGGACATGGTCCTGGCCGACGACAATTTCGCCTCCATCGTCGCGGCGGTGGAGGAGGGGCGGATCATGTTCACCAACCTCGTCAAGTTTATCATCTGGACCCTGCCGACCAACCTCGGGGAGGGGATGATCATCTTCTCCGCGATCCTGTTCGGCATGACCCTGCCGATGCTCCCGGTGCAGGTGCTGTGGGTCAATATGTCCACGGCGATCCTGCTGGGGCTGATGCTCGTCTTCGAGCCCAAGGAGTCCCATATCATGACCCGCCACCCCAGGCGCCCGGGGGCCCCGCTGATCGGCGGGGCGATGCTATTCCGCATCGGGCTGGTGGGGATGCTGATGCTGGTCTTCGCCTTTTCGCTCTTTTACTACGAGCTGGAACAGGGGCACAGCATCGAGTACGCGCGGACCGTGGCGGTGAACGTCTTCGTCATGATCGAGACGGTCTACCTCTTCAACTGCCGCTCCCTGCAGCGCTCGATCTTCTCCATGGACTTCTTCTCCAACAGGTTCCTGCTCTACGGCGCGGCGACGATGACCCTGCTGCAGCTGCTCTTTGTCTACCTGCCTTTTATGCAGGTGCTTTTCCAGACGGAGGCGCTTTCGTTGATGAGCTGGGTGAATATTGTTTTTGTTTCGGTTTTGACGTTTGGGGTTGTGGAGTTTGAGAAGCGGGTTTATGCTTCTAAGAGGGAGTATTGAAATAGATGACTATAAAGAATACCTTTTTATTCTTTCGACGGCTAAAGCCTCTGTAATTCTAGATCATTTGATTTGGACTATCTTTTCTTTCCTCAGAAATAAGTTATGAAAAAGACAATACTGAAAAATAAATAAATATATTTTAATAGTGCTTAAATTCAACGTATTATAAAATATTTTTTGTATGCGCTAAATTGCCTTTACTCATTGAAAAATGTTGTGGAGATAAATAAAAGATGCTTTTATGACCTAAAAGCAGGCGATCGAAAATAGCCTTATTTAAGATCAGGCGTTTAGTTGCATACCTCTGAGTGGTACAGAGTAGAACCTTTATTATTTGGTGGGCCTTGATACGGAATAAGTCGGGACTCATTTAGGTATTAATGGCTGTAAGAGGTTGGGAATCAAATAATAAAGGGAGTGACAATGATACTTATTCCTCTAGAGCTGATTCAAGCGAGTATGACGTTCTTGTTGCTAGTGGTTTCATTATTAAACTACTTCAAAAACTAAATCCCCACGTTACCACTAAAGTGGGGGATCAAAAATTTTTAGATAGGTATTTGAGTATAAATGAAAACAATAAAAATATCTTTATCATTATTATTGCTCTAATACTAGCTTACGGCATTTTTTCAATAATAAAAATCTTTATCTCAACATTACTATCTCTGGACAAAGAAGTAACTGCAGCAATCATCGGTTCAATGGCTACTGTTTTTACAGCCATATATGCAATTATCTACAATAAAAATAAAGAAATCTCAGAATCCCATCGAAAGAAAAAAACTGAAATATATAATTCATTTATTGACGCAATAACAAAATTTATTGCGAACACAGTCAATAAAAACCAAGAAACGAACTTAGATACAATAGATGAAAAAGAACTAGCTAAAATACTATTTGTTTTTAAAAAAGAATTATTATTGTGGGGATCACCAAGAGTTATAAATGCATTTCTAAAATTTATGAATGAAGAAAACTTAACAGATGTGAAAAAACTTTTTACATCAATTGATTTATTATATAAAGAAATCAGACAAGATTAAGGCTTATCCAATCGAGGATTACATAATTTTGAACTTCTAAAATTATTCTTAACAAATCCCAACGAAATGGATGAATATCTAAAATAGAACTTAAAATCCGGGGACATAATACTTATTTCGTACCTCCTGCTCTTTAGCCGGGCGGGCTCCCACACTTTCTTTAGAAGAAAGGTGGGCCAAAGCCTGACTATTTCGGAAAGAAAGCGGTTTTATTTGCTTTCTTTTAATTCTCTATGGCACAATAGTTTCAACTATCCTATCAAAGGGGGCGGGATGATCCGGAGTCTGGTTCGGTATACGAAGATCGACGACGTCATCGGCAATATGATCCGCCTCAAGGCCCCCGGCGTGGCGCTGGAGGAGCTGGCGATCCTGCATCGGCGTGACGGCGGACGTTCGCTGGCAAAAGTCGTGCAGCTTGAAGGGGAGTATGCTCTCTTGCAGCTCTTTTCGGGGAGCAAGGGGGTCGCTACGGACGACCAGGTGCAGTTCCTGGGGCACCCGATGCAGGTGCGCTTCTCCGCCAATATTTTGGGCCGCATCTTCAACGGTGTCGGCGAGCCGATCGATGTGGGGCCGAGCCTTGCGTACGAGGAGCGCTACGACCTCAACCTCGCCACCGTCAACCCCTTCCTCCGCCTCAAACCCCGCCGTATGATCCGCACCGACATCCCGATGATCGACCTCTTTAACTCCCTCGTCGAGAGCCAGAAGATCCCGATCTTCTCCGTCTCCGGCGAACCCTACAACGCCCTGCTGGCCCGCATCGGGTTCCAGGCCGATGCGGATGTGGTGATCTTCGGCGGGATGGGGCTGGTGTTTGATGATTACCACTTTTTTAAGACCGCCTTCGAGGAGCACGGCATCGCGCAAAAGAGCGTGATGTTCGTCAACCAGGCTTCCGATCCCATCGTCGAGCGGCTGGTGGTCCCCGACCTGGCCCTCACAACGGCGGAGAAGTTCGCCGTGGAGGAGGGGAAACGGGTGCTGGTGCTGCTGACGGACATGACGGCTTATGCCGATGCCATGAAGGAGGTGGGGATATCCCAGGAGCGCATTCCCGCCGTGCGCGGCTACATGGGCGACCTCTACACCCAGCTTGCCAGACGCTACGAAAAGGCGTGCGACTTTCAGGGTGCCGGGTCGGTGACGATCCTGAGTGTGACGACGATGCCGGGCGACGACGTCACCCACCCGGTCCCGGACAACACGGGCTACATCACCGAGGGGCAGTTCTACCTCCATAACGGCGTGCTCGACCCCTTCGGATCCCTCTCGCGCCTTAAGCAGAACGTCATCGGCACCGAGACCCGAGAGGACCACGGGCCGCTGATGAATACGCTCATCCGCTTTTACGCCCAGTCCGAAGATGCGAAAAAGAAGCAGGCGATGGCCTTCGACCTCTCGGAGTTCGACCGACGGCTGCTGAAGTTCGGTGCGCTGTTTAAAGCGCGGTTTATGACCATCGAGGTGGCCTTGCCGCTGGAGGCGGCGCTGGATCTGGGGTGGCAGACCCTGGCGGAGTGTTTTGGGAAAGAGGAGCTTCTGATGAAGCAGGCGCTGGTGGAGAAGTACTTCCCCAAAGAGAGCGACGATGCCCAAGCAGCTGCTGAATAAGAGCGTCCTGCACCGGATGCAGGCGCAGCTGACTTTGTACGAGAAGGTGCTCCCTTCCCTCGATCTCAAACGCAAAAAACTGCTGGCCGAGACGGGCCGGAGCAAAGGGGCGCTGCAGATACTTCGCGGCGAGCAGGAGGCGTACGGCGAAGAGACCGCCGCACGCTACCCGATGCTTCTGGAAAAGGCGCTCGCCCCGCACAAGCTGGTGCGGATCGAGCGGATCGACGAGCAGGTGCGCAACGTCGTCGGGGTGGAGCTGCCCGAACTGACCCGGGTGGTCTTTGCCCCGCCTGCGTACACCCTGCTGGGGACCCCCGCCTGGACCGACCTCCTGGTCCAGCGGATGCAGCGGGCGATCGAGATGGAGCTGGAGGGGGAGTTTATCAAGCGGCGTATCTGGCTGCTGGAGCGCGCGCTCAAGAAGGTGACCCAGCGCGTCAACCTCTTTGAGAAGGTGCTGATCCCCGAGACCAGGGCGCAGATCAAAAAGACCGCCATCGCCCTGGAGGAGCTCCACCGCAGCAGCGTCATCCGCTCCAAGCTCGCCAAGGCCAAACACAAGGAGGCGAGGACGTGAGCATCGTATCCCTCAAAAAGGCGACCCTCTACGCCCCCGCTTCCGACCAGCGCGAGCTCCTTGCCAACCTCCAGGAGCTGGGCCTGTTGCACCTGATCCCGCTCAGCAAAGAGGAGGGCACCGGGGGCGGGGGCGTGGCGCCTGATTCCAAAAAGGCGCTGAAGTTCCTGCTCCAGAGCCCCGTCAAACGCAAACAGCTGCACGAGGACGAGGGGTTCCATGCCGAGCACGTCAAGTCCCAGGCGCTCCACCTAAAAGAGCGCCTCAAAGCCCTCGAAGAGGAGCGGGAGATCCTGAAAAAACGGATCGCCGCCCTGCGCCCCTGGGGCGAGTTCCGCCTGCCGCCCAAGGGGGCGCTGGGGGAACTGAACCTCTGGTTTTACCGCATCCCCCATCCGCGCATGGGCGAGCTGGAGGAGACGGAGCTGATATGGGAGAAGGCGGGGAGCGACCACCGCTTCGCCTATGTCGTCGTCGTGAGCCGGGAGGAGCCGCGGCTGGATTTTGACCGGACCCACGCGGGCACCCAGCCCCTTTCACACTACCTGCGGCAGCTGGAGGTGGTGGAGAACCAGATCGAGGACGTCAAGGCCCACCGGGTGCGGCTGACGCGCTGGATCGACCTCTATGCCAACGCCCTGCACCGCCTGGAGGACCAGGAGGCGCTGGGAACGGCGACGCAGATCACCTACCGCAGCGACGCGGGGCTCTGCGTCATCCAGGGGTGGTTTCCCGCAGGCGAGGAGGCGCGGCTGCGGCACTTCTGCGAGGCCAACCGCTGTGCGCTGACGATCCAGGAGCCGGGCGAAGAGGAGTCGCCCCCCACGCTCCTTCACAACGAAGGCCTTCCCGCTTCGGGCGAAGGGCTGCTTACTTTCTATACGGTGCCGGGTTACCGGCAGTACGATCCCTCCCGGCTCTTCTTCCTCTCCTTTGTTATCTTTTTTGGTATCATACTTGCAGATGCGGGGTACGGCGCACTGATGGCCGCGATGGTCGCGGCGGCCTGGCGGGGGCTGGGTGCGAATGAAAAAAAACGGCGCATGCGCACCCTGCTGGGAGCCCTCGCGCTCTCGACGACGCTCTGGGGCGTGGTGACCGGGAACTACTTCGGGTATGCCCCCGAAGCGGGGAGCATCTCCGCGGCGTTTTGGATGCTGCGGCTGGACGATTACGAGACGATGATGAAGCTCTCCGTCCTCATCGGGGCGCTCCACCTCGTGGCGGCCAATGTGATGGTGGGGCTCAACCTCCGCCGCCGCGGCGAGTACCGCGCCATCCTGGCCCCCGTGGGGTGGACGCTGCTCATCGTCTCGGGGCTTGCCGTCTACCTCTGGCCCCCGCTGCTGGCAGAGGGACAGTGGCTTATGGGCGCGGGCGGCGTGCTGATATTCGCCTTTTCCGGAGCCCGCGAGAGGGGTGCACGCCGGATCGGGCTGGGGCTTTTGGGCCTGACCAAGATCATCAACGCCTTCGGCGACGTACTGAGCTACCTGCGGCTTTTCGCCCTGGGGCTCGCCACCTCCTCCATGGCCATCGCCTTTAACGACCTGGCGGGGCAGGTGGCCGCGCAGTTTGCGGGCGTGGGGGTACTGCTGGGGCTGATCGTCTTTCTGCTCGGGCATACGCTCAACCTGGCGCTGGGGATCGTCAGCGGCGTGGTCCACGGGCTGCGGCTGAACGTCATCGAATACCTCAACTGGGGGATGCCCCGCGAGGGGGTCCCCTTCCGTCCATTTCATAAAAAGGAGCAACGCAAATGGCAGAAATAATTCTTATCCTGGGGTGGATCGGTATCTACTCTCCCGTGGCCCTGGGGGCGATCGGGAGTATCCTGGGATGTTCGCGGGCCGGGCAGGCGGCCGCCGGTGCGCTGCTGGAAGTGGACAGCGGCTACGGGCGCTACGTGGCCGTCTCGGCCATGCCTTCGTCCCAGACCATCTACGGGATCGTGATCATGCTCACGCTCCAGGGCGACGTGACGCTTCAGAGCGCTCCGCCGCTCTTTGCCATCGGGGTGCTTTCGGGGATCGCGCTGCTCATCAGCGGCGTCTACCAGGGCGAGTCGTGCGCCTCGGCGATCCAGGTCTCCAAGGAGAAGCCGGAGATCTTCGGCCTCTCCATCGCCCCGGCGGCGATCGTGGAGGGGTTTGCGGTCTTCGCCTTCGTCTTTGCCCTGGTCCTGGCGGGCTCGCTCTAAGGAGGCACTATGGAAACGCAACATCCTATCGGCCAGGGGGTCCAGGAGCTGATCGACCGCCTCCATGAAGAGGGGATCAAATCGGGCAGAGAGGAGTCGGAGAATATCCTCCGCGAAGCCAAACGCGAAGCGGCCCGGATCCTGAAGGAGGCCGAAGAGGAGGCCGAACGCCTCAGGCGCGAAAGCCACGCCGCGATCGAGGCGGAGCGCAAGGCGGCCCACGAGATGCTCCAGGCCGCCGGGCGCGATGCCATCCTCACCCTGCGCGAACAGCTGATGATGCAGTTCGAGCACCATATCAAACGGGTCGTCAATGCCAAGATGGACGAGGCGGGCTTTCTGGAGAAGATGCTCCTGGCGATCGCCCGGGGCGCGCTTTCGAAAGAGGAGCTGGAGAGCCTGGAGGTGCTGGTGGGCACCGGCGGCATGGAGGAGGCGGAAGCCGACCGCTTTATCGAAGGGCTGATGGCCAGAGAGCTCGAAAGCGGGATCACGATCGCCCCCTACGGCGGCCGCGGCATCCTGCTGAAGATCAGCAACGGCGACGTCGTGATCGACCTGGGCAGGGAGGCGGTCAGCGAGCTGATCTTCTCCCTGCTCACCCCGCGCTACCGCGCGATCTTCGAAGGGGTGGGCGGCTCATGAGTACGCGCTACTACACGCTGCTCTGCAGCCTGCCCCACCTTCCCCATTTTCAAAAAGCCAAACACCTCCCCCTGACCCCCGTCCTGCTGGAAAAACGCCTCGGGCTGCTCCCGGAAACGGAGTGGGCGCTCTGCGGGCTGATGCTAAAGAGCCTGCCGTGGCACCACACCTCCCGGCACGAAAGCGGCGAGACGGTCGCAGGGGAGTACGGGCGGCTGATGGCCCTTGCCGAATCCTATCCCGACCTGCAGCGGTTCTTTACGACCATGATGGAGCAGCGGATCGTCGTGGCGTGGCAGCGGTCGCGCTTTTTCGAGATCGCCGGGGCATGGGAGCTGGGGAGCCTGGAGGGGATCGCCTCCCTGGAGCCTTTTATCGAACGCCTTGAGAAGGCGAACCCGGCATGGCTGGCCCACCGCTTCCCCTGGCTTAAGGAGATGGTGCACTGCCTGGACGGCGACCGTCCCTACGAGCTGAGCGTGATGCTGATGGAGCTGGAGTGGCGGGAGGCCGAACGCCTCGCTTTTTCCCACCCTTTCGGGTTCGAGGAGGTGGCGGCCTACCTGATCCGCTGGATGCTTCTGCAGACGTGGTTCGGGTTTGACGCCCAGAAGGCCGCCAGCCGGTTTATTACCTTGACATCGGAGATCGTCAGTGACTACAGACACGACTACCCCCTCTTTGACTGAGACACACGCCAGCGTCCTGGACGCCCAGGAAGGGCTGGTGACGATCCGGATCGATTCGGGGACGGTGCGGATGAACGAAGTGGGCTATATCGTCAGCGGTGCGGTGCGTCTCAAGGGCGAGGTGCTGCGTATCCGTGGCGACCGGGCCGACATGCAGGTGTACGAGGATACCGCCGGGGTGAAGGTGGGCGACCCGGTGGAGATGAGCGGTGAGCTGCTCTCGGTGGAGCTGGGCCCGGGGCTTTTGGGGCGCGTATTCGACGGCCTGCAAAATCCTCTGGAACAGCTCGCCCGCGAGGACGGTTTCTTCCTCAAGCGCGGCAAAGAGGTGGCCGCCCTCGACCGGCAGAAGCGGTGGGAGTTCTTCCCCGCCAAGAAGATCGGCGACACGGTCGTCGCCTCCGAAGTGCTCGGGGAGACGAAGGAGGGGCGCTTCAGCCACAAGGTGATGGCCCCCTTCGACCTGCCCGGCACCGCGCGGATCGTCGACCTGGAGAGCGGGATCTTCCGCCTCCGCGACCCGCTGGCAAGGCTCGTGCTCGAAGACGGCAGCGAACGGGTCGTGACGATGGGGCGGAGCTGGCCCATGCGCAGGCCCCTGGCCGAACATGCCCTCAAAACGTCGGCGTGCCACAGGCGCTACCCCGACGAACCGATGATCACCTCCCAGCGCCTGATCGACACCTTTTTCCCCGTCGCCAAAGGGGGAACAGCGTGTATCCCGGGCCCGTTCGGGGCGGGGAAGACCGTTCTGCAGCAGCTTATCGCCCGCTACGCGGAGGTGGATATCGTCATCATCGTCGCCTGCGGCGAACGGGCCGGGGAGGTGGTGGAGACCCTGAC
Source organism: Campylobacterales bacterium (assembly GCA_050297855.1). Lineage (GTDB taxonomy): Bacteria > Campylobacterota > Campylobacteria > Campylobacterales > SZUA-545 > SZUA-545. The sequence continues at coordinate 21,110 of JBNKTC010000001.1, read as the reverse complement.
GGAGTATCCCCAGCTCGAAGACCCCAGAGGGGGGTCGCTGATGGAGCGGACCATCATCATCTGCAACACCTCCTCCATGCCGGTGGCGGCGCGGGAGCTCTCCATGTATACCGGTGTGACGGTCGGCGAGTATTACCGCCAGATGGGGCTGGATGTCCTGCTCATCGCCGACTCCACCTCCCGCTGGGCCCAGGCGATGCGCGAGATCTCGGGACGGCTGGAGGAGATCCCCGGCGAAGAGGCGTTCCCCGCCTACCTCGAGTCGACGATCAAACAGATGTACGAACGGGGCGGCGTGATCGAAGGCCGGGACGGCGAAACGGGGAGCCTGACGATGATCGGGACGATCTCGCCCGCGGGCGGGAACTTCGAAGAGCCGGTGACCCAGGCGACCCTGGCGACGGTGAAGTCCTTCCTGGGGCTCTCCAGCGAGCGGGCCTACCGCCGCGCCTATCCCGCCATCGACCCGCTCATCTCCTGGTCGCGCTACCTGGACCAGCTGGCACCCTGGTACGAATCGCACCTGGGCTCCCACTGGGTGGCGGCGGTCAAAAAGCTGCTCGCCCTGCTGGACGAGGGGGAGGAGATCGCCCAGATGATGAAGGTGACCGGCGAAGAGGGGGTGACCCTGGAGAACTTCGTCACCTGGCAGAAGGCGCAGCTGGTGGATATGGTCTACCTGCAGCAGGACGCCTTTGATGCGGTGGATGCTTCGGCCCCGTTATCGCGCCAGCAGCAGAGCTTCGCACTGTTGGAGACGATCGTCGACGCGTCCCTGGAGTTTACCAGCCGCCAGGAGGCGCAGGGCTTTTTTACGAAGCTGACGGGACTCTATAAAAACCTCAACTACAGCGCCGCGGAGTCCGACGCGTACCGGAGGTACCGACAGGAGATCGAGGCGCTTTTGAAAGAAAAGCTGTAAGGTAAACTGACCAAAAGAAGGATCTGTCATGCCGAGTCGTATTGCCGATATCTCCCTCACCCGGATCGCCCGGGTGGCCGGGATCGGGTATCTTGTTATCTTTTTTACGGGGTTTTTCGCCAACTTTTTTGTCCTGGAGACGCTCATCGTACCGGGAGACGCCGCCGCGACCACCCGGAATATTATGGCAGGCGACCTGCTTTTCCGACTGGGATTTTTCGGATTTGTCGTCATGGTGGTCTTTGACGTGATCCTGACCTGGGCGCTCTATATGCTCTTCCGTCCCGTCAACCGGGGCTTTTCGCTCTTTGCCGTGTGGCTGCGGCTGGTCAACTGCGCCGTTTTCGCCATGGCGCTGTACCACCTCTTTTCGGTCCAACACCTCCTGGACGGGTCGCCCTATCTTAAGGCGTTCGAACCGGACCTGCTGCAGGCGCAGGTGATGCTCTTTTTAAACATGTTTAACGACACCTGGCTCGTGGGGCTGATCTTTTTCGGTCTGCACCTTCTGGTACTGGGGTACCTCGTGGTGCGCTCGGGGATCATCCCCCGAATCCTGGGTCTTCTGCTGATCCTCGCGGGGGTGGGGTACCTGGCGGATAGTTTTGCCAATATCCTGCTGCGCGACTACGCGGCATACAAGGACGTTTTCCTGCTGGCCGTCGCCCTTCCCGGGGTAGTCGGGGAGCTCTCTTTCAGCCTCTGGCTTCTTTTTAAAGGGGTGAAGGTCCCCGGAGAGGAGACCGTGTGAAAGCGGTGGTCTACGAGCGGTACGGTGGACCGGAATGCCTCCGGGTAACGAAGGTGGAAAAACCGGTGCCGGGTGATGACGAGGTGCTGGTGCGGGTCCATGCCGTCTCCATCAACGACTGGGACTTGGCGCTTCTCAGCGGCAGTCCCTATGTCAACCGGGTGATCAACGGCCTCTTCCGTCCCAAAAAGGTGACGATCCTCGGGTCGGATATCGCGGGGCAGGTGGAGGCCGTGGGGAAAAATGTCACCCGCTTTGCCGTTGGTGACGCGGTCTTCGGCGACCTGTGCGAAAACGGCTGGGGCGGCTTTGCCGAGTATGCCACGGCCCGGGAGGATGCCCTGGAGGCGATGCCGAAAAACCTCACCTTCAAAGAGGCGGCGTCGATCCCCCAGGCGGGGCTGCTGGCCTACCAGGGGCTTCACTATAAAGACCGGACGATCCGGCCGGGCGAGCGGGTGCTGGTCAACGGCGCCTCGGGCGGGGTCGGACCCATCGCCGTGCAGCTGGCCAGACTGGCCGGGGCGGAGGTGACCGGGGTCTGCCGCGGGGAGAAGGCGGAGTTTGTCCGCTCCTTCGGGGCCGACCGGGTGATCGACTACCGGCAGGAGGATTTTACGAAAACCGGGGAGACCTACGACATGATCCTGGACGTCAAGGGGTTCCACTCCCTTCCCGACTACCGCCGCGCACTGGCCCCGGGCGGGCTTTATGCGATGCTCGGCGGCGGGGGGCGCAGTATCCTCCAGGTGATGTTCGGCGGGCCGGTGGTGTCGCTTTTTGGGAGCCGGACAATGGGGATGGTCTTCTACCGGGCGAACAAAGGGCTGACGGAGCTTAAAACGCTGCTTGAATCGGGCCGTGTGGTGCCGGTTGTAGAGAGGGTGTTTCCCCTCGAACAGGCCGCTGAGGCGATGCGTTACTATGCTGAGGGGCACGCCCGGGGAAAGGTGGTCATCGCCGTGCACGATGCAGAGGTGAAACCCCTTTAGAACGTATCCTGCAACGCATCCCGGATCTCCAGAAAGCGGTCGAGGTTGTCAAAAAAGAGGTCCACGAGCCGCGGGTCGAAGTGGCGGCCGCGCTCCTCTTTGAAAAGATCGAGGATCGCGTCCAGCTCCCACGCTTTTTTGTAGACCCGGTCGTGCCCCAGGGCGTCGAAGACGTCGGCGATGGCGGTGATGCGGCCGTAGATCGGGATATCCTCGCCCTTAAGCCCCCTGGGGTAGCCGCTGCCGTCCCACTTCTCGTGGTGGGTGTAGGCGACGACGGCGGAGGCTTTTAGGATCTCGCGCTGGGAGTGTTTGAGCATCTCGTAGCCGATCTCGGCGTGGGTCTTCATCGTCTCGAACTCTTCGGGGGTCAGTCTACCCGGTTTGTTTAGGATGCTGTCGGGGATGCCGACTTTGCCGATATCGTGCATCGGCGAGGCCTGTTTGAGCAGCGCCGCTTCCGTTTCGTCAAGGCCGGCAAGTATCGCCAGGAGGTAGGAGTATTCGGCTACGCGTTTGACATGCAGTCCCGTCTCCTTGGATCGGGTCTCGCCGATGGCCCCCATGGTGAGGACGACCTCTTTTTGGGTGTTTTCGATCTCCTTGTTCAGGTCGAAGATCTCGGTGACGTCGTGCATCACCTGCAGGTATTCGATGATCTCGCCGCTCAGGCCGACGATGGGGTAGAAGAGGGTGTTGAGGATATATTCGCTGCCGTCCTTGGCGACGTTGGTGAGGATCTTATGGATCACCCTCTTCTCCCGCAGCTCCTGCATGATCCGGGTGCAATCGTCGGCCAGGCGGTGCTTCTCGTGCCGCAGCATCTTGCAGTCGAGCCCTATCAGTTCGTCGAGGCTGAATCCGCTCAGTTCGCAGAAACGCGCGTTGGCGTATTTGATGATGTTGTTCGTATCGGTCTTGAGGATAGCGGTCGTGGCATTGATCGCCTCCTCGTACTGGGTGATGTAGTTAAGCTGGCTCTCAAGGCTCTTGCTGGTGGCGTCCAGTTCGAATTTGAGGACGTTTTTATACTCCTCCAGTTCGGTCACGTCGTTGCGGATGGCGATATATTCGCGGAACTTGCCGTTCTTGTAGTAGATCGGGACGATCTCGGAGAGGACGTGGTACGGTTTGCCGTCTTTGCGGCGGTTTTTGACCAGCCCTTTCCACATCTTCCCGTTCTGGATGGTCTGCCACATCTCCTTGAAGACGATCTTGGGCATGTCGGGATGGCGGACGATATTGTGGGGCGACCCGATGAGCTCTTCGCGGCTGAAGCCGGAGATGGTCTCGAAGTTTTTGTTCACATCGATGATGACCCCTTTGCTGTCGGTCACGGAGAAGATGGAGGCCTCGCTGACGGCGCTTTTGAACTGTTCGAGGTAGTGGATGTTCTCATCCAGCTCTTCGCTGGTCTGGGAGATAAGGGTGGTGAGGGCTTTGAGGGTGATGTCCCGTTTGTCCCGTTTACCGTCCCCCCTGCTTACGGTCAGTTTTTCCGTCGGAGTCGATTCGTTAAGGACGACGTAGGTCGTCGTAATGTTTAACAGGTTGTTTTCGCAGCTCGGTGTATCGTGGAAAAACTCGCCGTAGGTGATAAACCCGCTGCTTGGACCGACCTGATCCAGGTGGGAGAGCTCGTCGTTTAGGTAGGTGCCCAGCATCTGCCGTCTGGCGGCACAGCTGTAGATGTAGATCGCCTCCTGACGGTGGGTAAAGGTCTCCAGGAGTTCCGCCTGGTTGTGGCGTTCGATGTGTGCGATATCGGCATAGCCGAAGGTCACGTCGCTCCCTTCGGGGATCTCCCCGGCGAAGGTGACGGCGCCCTGTTCCGTATCGACCCCGACGGCCGCCCGGGCGATGGTGGTGTCGCCTTTTTTGAAGAGGAGGGGGAACTCGATGCCGTATTCGAGGATGTTCTCCGCGATCTCCCTGCCGAGGTAATGTTCGTAGATCTCCGTGACCCGTCTGCCGTTGATCTCGTAGACGGTACTGCCCTCGGCCTTTGTCACCTGCATCGCCTGCCCGACGCTCTGCCAGTTGAGGAGGTATCTATTCTCCACCTTCAGCGTATCGGAGTCGACGGCAGCGACGACCACGTCCGCCTCCTCCCCGCTGCCGGCGAGGACGCTGCAGTGTTCGAAACGGTAGTCGTCCCCGGCGTTCCCCCCGGCCAGGACGATATGGGGGAACTGCTCTCCCAGGCGCTTTAAGAGGCGGGTGGAATCGAAGCGGAGGGTATCGGCAAAGAGGATCAGGAGTCTGGTCCGGTCTGTGATCATATCCTCCGCAAGTGCCTTGAGGACTGTCCCCACGTCTCCCCGGTAGCTTTCAGAGCGTACCGTGGCGCTCTCGTAAAGGGAGAAGGAGAGGGTGAGGGTGTCGTCTTGCATCCGGCCGTCGGCGATGACGCCTGCCGTGGAGGCGGCGATGAGCGCGGCATCGGGGAGCAGTGCGGCGACTTCGTCCCGCACGGCGCGGACGGTCTCGGGTGAGCGGTTTGAAGAGAAAAGCTGCACCAGGACCCCCGGCCCGTTATGGATAGAGTTCTCTTCCAGGAATCGTATCAGTGTATCGCGGGTGTGATAGGTATGATTCAATAGTCGCATGGACGGCCGGTCACCTCAATTTAAGTTAACTTTTAGATTGTACACAAAAAAGTTGAATGAAACCAGAGGGAATTTGATAATTATTAGAAACTAACAATAAAAATTTATGATATCCGTAGTCAGGCGCACTCGTATTTAAAGAGCCATTTGAGCAAAAACGGCGGGACGATCGTCGTGATGACGATGACAAAGATCAGCATGGCGTAGACGTCGTTGGGCAGGATACCGCCCACCCGTCCCATCTCTGCGAAGATCAGCCCCACCTCGCCGCGGGGGATCATGGAGATCCCGATGAGCATGTTGTTGGTGCGGCAGTTCTGCGTGATCATGAATGCTCCCAGGTATTTCCCAAAAACGGCGATGAGGGTAAAGGCGATCCCCATAAGCCAGAAGTCCCACGAAGAGAAATCGATCACCGTCAGGTCCATGGAGAGACCCACCATGACAAAAAAGATGGGGGTAAAGATCTGGATGATCGGGGTCATGCTCTCCTCGACCTTGCGGGAGAAGTGTTCGTCGGTGTGGATCCCCGCCCCGAAAGGGAGGAAGAAACGGCGCGAGAGGGCGAGGCCTGCGGCAAAGGAGCCCAGGATCTCGGGGGCCCCGAAGCTGTGGGAGAGGAAGGCGAAAAAGAGGATCAGCGAGATGATGATCGTCGGGATGAATCCCGGGACCCGTTCCCTGCCGTGGAATTTGCGCATCAGGGTGGCAAAGAGCTTTGCGGCGATGGGGGCGAGGAAGAGGAAGGTAAGGACCAGGCCCGTGACCGAGAGGGTATTCTCAAACGTAAATTCGTGGCTGATGGAGAAGTCGTAGATGAAGACCAGCAGGATGATGCCGATGACGTCGTCGATGATGGCGGCCCCGATGACGATCTGGGCGATATTGGTCTGCTGGCGGTCGATGTCCTTAAGTACACGCAGCGTGATCCCGATACTGGTCGCCGTCAGGGTCCCCCCGACGAACAGTGCCACATCCATCGGAAAGCCGAAGAGGTAGAGGGAGGTGAGGATCCCGCCGGTCATGGGGAAGATCACCCCGAACAACGCGACGATGAGCGACTTTGTCCCGACATTGGTAAGGCGTTTGAGGTCGGTCTCCATCCCCACTTCAAAAAGCAGCAGGATGATCCCGATCTCGGCCAGGAGTTTGAGCACCTCGTTGGGGTGGATGATATCCAGGACCGATGCTCCCAGCAAAATCCCGGCGGTGAGCTCTCCGAGCACGGAGGGGATCCCCATCCGGGCAAAGAGCTCCCCCAGGAAACGCGCGGTGATGAGGATCAAAAAGAGCATCAAAAAAAACTGGTGGATTTCCATACTGTCCTCATCGTATTTCACAAAGTCTTCTGCCGCAGCCGACCGGGATGCTCTCCCTGCAGGGCACCTAAATATAAAGATTTTATATCAAAGAGTATAAAATAAGCCTAGTTTGATACCGCATACGGCGGTATAAGGGAAATTGATCCATGAAAAAAGTGAGACTGGAGAAGGTATCCAAGGCATTTGACGTCAGCGACGATGCTCTCTACAGCGCCATCGGGCGCGGAATCCTCCGGTCCCGGTTCAAGGGGTCAAAGGCGTATATCCGGCTGAACAAAAAGGCGAGGGCGGCCATCGAACAGCTCAAGGCCGGGGAAGATGTCAAAAAAGAGAAGATCAAAGCATTAAAAAAACAGCTCAGACTCAGTGAACGGATCATCGATGCCAAGGACGAGATCATCAAGGCAAAAGACCATGAACTCGCCAGCATCAAAGAGGTGTACAACAACCTGCTGCACCTCTACAACGAAAGCAAGCTCCTCGAAGAGAAAAACGGCGGGCCCGAAGCGGCACCCAAAAAGGCCTCCAGGCCGGTCGTCGAAGAGGGGTACCGCCTCATCAGCCCGGCGCTTTTCTCCCAGCGGATGCAGGAGGCGGGGTTCAGTGTCGATGAGGTGAAGACCCTGATCGTCCAGAGCGTCCTGGAGGGTTCCATGGACCTGGTGGCCGAGGGGCTGATCATCGAGGACGGTTTCTTTTCACGGTTTGAGCGGAAGAGTACGTATTGGGACAAAAGAAACTCGTAGTCGCGGATATCCACGGACAGATCTCTATCTTCCGGCATATCTGTGACTACATCATGGAACTGACGCGAAAAGAGAAGAGGATCGAGATCGGGTTTGTAGGCGACTACGCCGACCGGGGGGAGCCGGGGGAGCTCAACGGCACCCGCTATGAGGACCTGGGATCGCGCCAGGTGTACGAAAAGCTCTTTGCCCTCAAAGCACACTTCCGTGAAAAAAAGATCGAGCACTTTTTCCTTATGGGCAACCACGAGCGTGATATGCTGGGGCTGATCGAGCATAAACAGACGACGCTTAAAAACACCGAGGCGATCAAAAAGGCCCATGCGGGGATCTGTGCCGAGCCCTCCATAGAAAAAAAGGTCAAAGCCTTTATCGACGGGACAAAACTCTACCACGTGGACGAGAAGAACAAGCTGCTCTTCGTCCACGGGGGGGTCGACCCGGAGAAAGCAAACATCCTCGAATCGGACCCCACCTACTTCCTCTGGGCGCGGACCCATTTTTTTGAATCAAAGCGCGAATACCCCTACCGCGTCGTCTTCGGGCACACCAAGATGTCTGTACCCTTTGTCAAACATGATAGAATAGGCATTGACGGCGGTGCCTACGAAAACGGCTGGCTCAATGTACTGCTGCTGGACGGACGAAAGGCGAAGATCCTCTCCTTCAACTGCGAAGGGGATATTATCACGCGATACGCGGAGGAGTAAGTGATGCGGGAGAGCCGATACGGGATCGGGGCGTTTTTTACAGAGCGTTTTTCACCCACGGTATTTTTGGAACGGAGTATAGGGGAAAAAGATTTCCTGGCCATCCTGGAGGCGGCATCGACGGCTCCCTCATGCTATAACGAACAGCCGTGGCGGTTTGTCCTGGGAAGCAGGGAGGATTTTCTAAAGATCCTCGCCCCGGCCAATGCGGAGTGGGCGGAAAGTGCGGACCGTTTTATCCTCCTGTGTGCCGAGACCGAATTCAAACGCAACGGAAAACTGAACCGCTACGCCTCGTTTGACAGCGGGACGGCATGGGGATATATGACAATGGAGGCCCATGCCCGCGGGATCGCGATGCATGCGATGGCGGGGTTTGACAGTAAAAAGGCGGTGGAAGTGTTTAAGCTGGGGGATGTGAACCCCCTGGCGGTGATCGCCCTGGGGTATAGCGAGCAGAGCCATACGAAGACACCCCGCATGGCGTTGGAGGAGCTGCTTATCGACCGGCGTTAATCACGCCTTGTCGTCTTTGTCCGCTTCCTCTTCTTCGATCTTTTTAGCTTCGGCCTCCATGATGACCGATACGACGGTCACGGAGACTTTGGGCATGCCCAGCTGCTGTTTGAAAAATTCAGCCGCCTCTTTGGCGGAGGAGGCGACAATAGTCTTTTCGACTTTACCTTCGCCCTTTACAAATCCGGTGACTTTATACAACGGGAATCCTTTTGTTGTTGTTGCATCAAGGCACAGCAGTTTTCATTCCAAAACCGTCGCCGTTCCGGCGTGAAAAAGGAGAGCGCACGTGATCAGACAACTGAACGAACTCCACTACGAAGACCTCAGCAACCCCGACCACCCCTCGATCTTTACCGAGGACGAGGCGTACAACCTCTTTATCCTGCGTCTTCCCTGGCGCAGGGAGGGGAAGCTGGCGGTGGAGTCGCTTCGCTTTGCGACCTTTGAAAACAGTGCCTACTGGTTTGACGATGCCCAGAAGAAGGCGGTACTCCTGGAGCAGGGCTTTGAATCGATCTACGGTATGGCGGATGCCATGGTAGACCGTATGATGAAGAGTGTGGATGAATATATCGAAGAGGTGGGGTTTCTCGAGGAGGAGCTGCTCGATAGGAACATCAGCGGCGATTTTATGGAGAAGTGGTTCCATCTCAAAAAGTATTTCAACCGGATCGAACGCCTGATCATTCCCGCAAAGCGGGCCCTGGAGGGGCTTTTAAAAGTGTACGAGGAAGATGACGCATTCCCCTATGTCGGTTTTGAGGATATCAAGGAGCACCTGGAGCGGACCCACCGTTTTGCCGTACTGAACGTCAAAAAGATGGACGAGATCTACGCCTTCTACAGTTCGATGGTGAACGAGAAGATGAACCGCACCATCTACCTGCTGGCGATCATCTCGGGCATCTTCCTTCCCCTTAATTTTATCGTCAGTTTTTTCGGGATCAATACCGGCGGCCTCTTTTTTGTGGACGACCCGAAGGGGACGGTGCATGTGATCGGGATCGTGATCGGGATCGCTGCGGTCTCCAGCCTTCTGATGTACCTGTTTCGCAAAAAGATCTTCTATTAGGAGGCGGATATGAAGTGGCTTATCGTCTACATCGGTACGGCCGTGTGGCTGTGGGGGAGCAGTACGGCCTTTGATGCCTTTATCGGGTTTGCGGAGTATCCCCTGATCGTCTACGGCAAAAAGACGATCACGCTGCTGAACCTCATTAATTTTATTATCGTGTTTGTGGTCGGGTTCGCCTTCGGCTCCCTCTATAAAAACCGCATCCTCAAAAAGAGCCACTATTTTCAGAAGCTCAACGTCTCCTCGCGGACCCTGGTAGCCAACCTGGGCTACTACCTGATCATCGCCCTGACCGTCCTGATGGCGCTGAACATGCTGGGGCTCGACCTGACGTCGCTCACCATTGTGGCCGGGGCGCTCTCCATCGGGGTGGGGTTTGGGCTGCAGAACATCGTCTCGAACTTTATCTCCGGGATCATCCTGATCTTTGAGAAGAGCATCCGGGTCGGGGACTATATCGAGATATCCAATGAGTTCAGAGGGCGGGTGACCGATATCCGTATGCGCTCGGTCTCCGTACGGACCAACGACGGGGTGGAGGTGATCGTCCCCAACCAGTCCTTTATCCAAAACAACGTCATCAACTGGACCCTGAGCGACGATACCAGGCGGCTGCATATCCCCTTCTCCGTCGCCTACGGGACGAAGGTGGAGGATGTCCGCAGCGCGGTGCTGGAGGCAGTGGAGCAAAGCGGCCAGCCCTTTGTGAAGGACGACCCGGAGAAGGTCCCTGCGGTCTGGATGACGACGATGAACAGCAGCAGCGTCGATTTCGCCCTGGTGGTCTGGATCTACGGCAAAAGCACCATCGCTCCCTCCACGGCAAAGTCGGATTTTCTGATCCTGATCTACAACGCCCTTAACGAGCGCGGTATTACCATACCGTTCCCTCAGCTGGATCTTCATATTAAGAGAAATTAGCGGAAAATTAGATTTTTTTATGTTTCTTTAAAAAATTCGGTATAAAATCTGCTTAGTATCTTTTATTAAATCTGTTTATATATTTCTCGAAATCAATGGTAAGGGTTTATCATGGAGAGATTAAAAGAGCTGGAGCTTTTGTACGTTGAGGATGATTGCGAGACGCGGGAGTTTATTTCCGCCATCCTGAAACGACGGTTTAAAAACATCCATACGGCGGAGAACGGGAAAGTCGGGCTGGAGCTGTTTAAAAAGCATAGATTTCCGCTGGTGATCACCGATATCAAGATGCCGGTGATGAACGGGGTGGAGATGATCGAACATATCCGAAACGAGGACCCGGCCAGTTCGCCGCTTGTCGTCGTGACGACGGCCCACCGGGAACAGGAGCTTCACTCCCCCCTCGCAGATGTCCATCTCTTTAAACCGATCGACGTCTACCAGCTGCTGGATACGACACTGCAGCTGTTGACGAAATCGGGGCGGCTTTAGCCTTTAGCAGGCGATGGCCGGGACCTCTTTTTCCCCTAGGGGACAGTGCTCGGCAACGACGGCGACCGTATCGCAGAGACGGTCCATATCCATTCCCTCGAACTCTTCATAAATCGTTTTGATATTCTCTTTTGTGGCACCGACGGAGAGCATGATGATCACCCGGCTGATCTGTTTGAGCGGCAGACCGGTCGCTTCGCACTCTTTTCGGTATTCACAGGAATGGCACAGCATTTTGTCCCCTTTTTCAAACTCTTAAACAGAGCTTACTTCGGCAAGGTCAACAGAAAGTAGAAGGCCACAAAGAGTTCACGAAAAAGTCCGAAATTCCTTAAAATATAAAAAAAAGATTGTTTTTTTAATGCCGGATTCGGCTCATGTAAGGTCCGAGGGAGTGGGAGAATTCCCTCCCCCGGAGTGTCTGGAAGGGTGTGCCGCGTTTAGCGTGTGGCGGGTACGGGGCCGGAGGCCGTCGCCCTGTCGACACGCTCATTGGCCACCTGGACCTCCTGGTAGTTCCAGATACTCAGGATAACGATCAGCAGGAGGATCCCCCCTACGATCCACCGTACGAGGCTTCGTTTTTCGGGGGACTCTTTCCCCGCATACTCATCGATCTCTTCAAGTCCGGGTTCGCGTTGCTCTGTCATCGGATGCTCCTTATTGGATTTATCTACGGAAAACGGTCGTGGGAAAATATCAGAAAATAAAAGTATTGGGATATATTGTATCAGGTCGTGAAGCAGAAACAAAGTTTTGTTTGAAATTTAGTAGCGTGCGGAGAAGAGCGAAGTGAATATACCCATACCTAATCAGGTTGGGTTTAATTAGAGTGTTTCGGGTTCGTTGATGTCCGAAGAGGGGGTATCTTCGAGTTTCTTTTCAACCGAAGCCAGAATGGTCTCTTTTTGTGAATGATCCATATTTTGGTTTATGATCTCCAGGATATACCGGATCCCGTTTGCATTGATCTTTTTGACACTGGCAAGGTAGTGGACAAAGGCGATGCTTTGAATATCGTCCAGGGAATAGAGCTTTTTGTCGACCCCTTCGTATTTTGGTAAAAGTCCCCGCTCTTCATACATCCGCAACGTCCTGCTTTTTGTCTCGAGCAGTTCGGCGACACTGCTCAGCGGTACGATCGGCTTTTTGGGATCGATGATCGACACGGATTCTCCTTACATAATTAACTCCAAAATTATATCACATGAAAAGTATTTCAATTAAAATGTAAAAAAGTTACATGAAATATGTAAAAAAGTTACATGAATTTTGATAAATAATTTCGTTTTAGTTATATTGTTTGTGTGCGAGTTTTTGAAAAAAGGATCTATTTGAATTTAATCGATAGAGAAACGGTAAAAAAGGCGCACGAAAGCGGCTCCATTCCCGGTTCCGGCTTTGCACACAGCGGGACGGTGAAAGGGAGCGGCAGTGTCTGAAGCATTAACGATCGAAACGCGTATCCCCAATCTTGGGGACAGCGACGGGATCTTCTCCCTGGTCAAACGGTGTCCGCCCCTGGACCTTAACTCGCGGTATGCCTATATGCTCGTGGCGACCCACTTTAGCGATACCTCCGTCGTTGCGATACATGACAAGCGTATTATCGGGTTCGTATCGGCCTATTTTCTCCCCCGGAAACCGGACAGTTTTTTTATCTGGCAGGTGGCCGTGGACCCGGATTACCGGGAGAAAGGGCTGGCCGGCTTGATGCTTTCGGATATCCTGATGCGACCGCATATTCAAAACACCACCACTTTTCTCGAGACGACTATCTCGCCGTCAAACACAGCATCGCTGGGTCTCTTTAAAAAGTTAGTCCGGGAGAATAGTGCAGAGATCACCGAAGGGATATTCGCCAAGGCTGAAGATTTTGGTGCCGATGCCCACGAAGAGGAGATCCTCTACCGGATCGGCCCCCTTAGATTATCAGGAGAAAACAAAGGAAACCAATAATGAGAATTTTTGAAAATTTCGAATCAGAAGTACGGGGATACATCCGCAGTTTTCCCACCATATTCGAGCGTGCGAAAGGGGCGCTTTTGATCAACGAAAACGGCGAGGAGTTTATCGATTTTTTCGCCGGGGCCGGGACCATCAACTACGGCCACAATGATAAGGATGTGACCGAAGCGATTATCGAACATCTCCGAAACGACGGGATCGTACACGGGATGGATATGGCCACCACGGCAAAAAAAGAGTTCCTGGAGGCGTTTCGGGAGAGGATCCTGGAGCCGCGGAAACTTGATTACAAGGTGCAGTTTACCGGCCCGACGGGGACCAATGCCGTCGAAACGGCCCTGAAGCTGGCACGGAGGGTCACGGGGCGCAGCAATGTCATCTCCTTTACCAACGGTTTCCACGGCCTCACCCAGGGGTCGCTCTCCATCTCGGGCAACGACCATTTCAGGGATGAGCGCTATATCAACCGCTCCGACGCGACCTTTATGCCCTATGACGGCTATTTCGGTGAGGAGATCGATACCCTGGGTTATCTGCGCAAATTCCTCAGCGACTCCAGCAGCGGGGTGGATATTCCCGCCGCCATCATCGTCGAGACGGTCCAGGGCGACGGCGGGATCAACGTGGCGTCCAAGGAGTGGCTGCAGGGGCTGGAGAGAATCTGCCGCGAGTTTGGGATCCTCTTTATCATCGATGATATCCAGGTGGGCAACGGCCGGACCGGGGAGTTTTTCAGTTTCGAGTTTGCCGGGGTCCAACCCGATATCGTCACCCTCTCCAAGTCGCTGGGCGTCGGACTGCCGATGGCGATGCTGCTTTTCAGGCCCGAGCTGGACCACTGGAAACCCGGCGAGCACACCGGGACGTTCCGGGGCAACAACCTGGCTTTTGTCGCCGCCAATGTGATTATCAACAAGTACTGGCGAGACGACCGTTTTACGCAGGATGTCCTGAAAAAAGGCGAACGGATCAGAGAGCGCCTGGAGAGTATCCGAAAGAAGTACCCGGGCCGCGATATCCAACTCCGCGGTCGCGGTATGGCCCGGGCCTTCGAGATCCGCGACGACTTTAACGCTGCGGGCGAGATCTCTTCGGCATCCTTTGGAAAAGGGCTCGTGATCGAGACCTGCGGTTCGGAGGACCAGGTGGTCAAGTTTATCCCGCCGCTGGTCATCGACGACGCGACCTTGGAGAAAGGACTGGATATCTTTGAAGCGGCGGCAGATGCCGTATTGGGACAAAACAACAGACAATAAATATATAGGAGAAGTCAAAACAATGATTGTACGCGATATCAATAAAGAGGTGATCGGGACCGAACGGGAGATCCATGCCGAAGGAAAACAGTGGACAAGCAGAAGGATGCTGCTGGCAAAGGAGAAGATGGGCTTTTCGTTCCACGAGACGATCATCTATGCCGGGACCAAGACCCATATCCACTACCAAAACCACCTCGAAGCGGTCTACTGCGTCGCCGGGAACGGTCGGATCGAGGATCTGAAAACCGGCAAGGTCCATGAGATTTACGACGGGGTGATGTACGCCCTGAACGAACACGACGAACACAACCTCTACGGCGGGACGGAAGACATGCGTCTGATCTGTGTCTTCAACCCGCCCATTGTCGGGACTGAACACCACGATGAAAACGGCGTCTACCCCCTGGTCGACGTGGAGGGCGACGACTGAAAACCAACACAAAGGGAACATCATGCAGACAAACGATCTCTATCCGACACGAGGCGATAACGAGAACATTTTCGAGCGTAACGATCCCGTGGTCTACGGCAGGGGTGATCCGATAGGCGAGGAGAGCCTGAGTCAAGAGGAGTTACGTTCTTACGAAAAAAACGGATATATCATTTTTCCCGATCTTTTTTCTTCCGATGAGGTGGAGGCGATGAATCGTGAATACCGGCGCCTCCTGGACGAGGGGGTACTCGATGAGCGTGAGGAACTGATCAAAGAGCCTGCATCCGAGGAGGTCCGGAGCATCTTTTCGCTGGAGAAGTTCAGTCCCCTGTTTGAGAGGATCAGCCGGGACGGACGGATTTTGGACAAGGTGATGCAGATCCTGGACTCCCGGGTCTATATCCACCACTCCCGTATCAATATCAAACCGGCCTACCACGGCAAATCTTTCCCATGGCACTCCGATTTCGAGACATGGCATGCCGAAGACGGGGTTCCCCGGCTGCGTATCCTGACCGCCTGGATCATGCTGACGGAGAACAACCCCTACAACGGACCGCTTTACCTCATACCCGGTTCCCACAAACAGTATGTCGCCTGCCGGGGCCAGACCCCGAGCGGACACTTTAAGCAGAGCCTCCGAAAACAGGAGTACGGCGTTCCCAGCGAAACGGCGATCCGGGAACTGGCGGATGGATCCACCCTGACGGGAGCGTACGGCAAGGCGGGTACCCTGGTGATCCACGAAGGAAATATCATGCACGGTTCACCGGACAATATCTCACCCTGGCCCAGAAGCAACCTCTTTTTTGTCTATAACAGCGTCCATAACCAACCGGCATCCGAACCCTATGCCGCACAGCGGGCTCGGCCTACGTTCCTCTCCAATCCGAATCGTGAGCCGCTCGATAAAACGGGCGACTGATGATGCTTGATCTCTTTGGTACAGAGCGAGATCGGCTTCGAAACATGCTGAACGAGACCCAAAACGAGCTTGCCAGGCTCAAAGAGGAGAACCACAGCCTTCGAACGGAACTGGTCCAGACCAAAGAGAATATGACCCAGGCGCTCAAGGAGCAGCAGAAAAACCTCAAAATGGCGATAAGCCATGAAAAAGAGGCTGATGAACTTCGTCGTCTGAATGAAACGTATGCGAAAGAAGGGGCTGTTTTCCATGATACCATGGCCCAAAAACGTGATGATCTCCTGGAAGGTTTTACGGTCTTGGGCGGGCAGCTGGATGCCGTTGTATCTGAAGAGGCGTCCGTAGGGACGGTCCAGGCGTTTATCGACTCGTTCAGTGCCAATCTGGATGAGATCCAGGAGTTTGCCAAGGTGATCAAGGAGATCTCCGACCAGACAAGCCTCCTGGCGGTTAACGCTACCATCGAGTCGGCCAAGGCGGGGGAGCAGGGCCGGGGATTTTCCATCGTTGCCGAGGAGATCGGCAAACTTTCGGCAAAAACGGAAAACGTCCTGGACGAGCTGGCGGTACAGCTGAAGATGATCCGAAGCGAGTTTTTCAATCATTCCGAGATGATCCGCCGACGTCAGAGCGACTGTGACAGTCTGGTCCGGCTTAAAGAGGGGCTTGAAACGCTCAAAGCGCTGTTTCTCAAGGAGTTTTCCGGCCTGGATCCGCTGACCGGCGGAGAGAAGGGCGATGAGGGTCGACATGACGGCTGAGATCACTTTCCTGATTGTGCTTGGGATCATCCTGGCGATCGGTCTGGCGTCGGGGCTTAAAAAGAAAAAGAGTGCGGAAGACTATCTTCTGGCAAGTCGGCATGTCCCAGCCTGGCTGGCCGGACTCTCGGCCATCGCCACGAACAACAGCGGCTATATGTTTATCGGGATGATCGGTTATACCTATCTTTACGGATTGTCATCCATCTGGCTGATGGTCGGCTGGATAGCGGGGGACCTGGCCGCTTCGCTGATCGTCCACCGCCGCCTTAGGCTCCACTCCGAGCGCTTTAACGAACAGAGCATCGGAGGGCTTTTAAGCGGTTGGGACGGGCAACACCACAACATCCAGCGCAAGGTGATCGGATTTTTTATCGTCCTGTTCCTCAGTGTCTACGCCGCGGCGCAGCTGGGTGCCAGTGCCAAGGTGCTGACCTCGCTTTTTTCCTGGGACAAAAGTGTCGGTGTCCTGATAGCAGGGGGCGCGATCTTTCTGTACTCCATCGTCGGGGGGCTCCGGGCCTCCATCTGGACCGATGCGGCCCAGTCCTTTGTCATGATCTTCTCCATGGGACTGATCGTCTACTTTTCGCTGGAGCAGGTCCCTTTTGGCGATATCGTGGCAAGGCTCGAAGGGATCGACGGCTATCTCGACCTCTTCCCGCACTACGAGCATCATGCCGCGCTCTTCTCGATTCTTTTTGTCATCGGCTGGTTCTTCGGCGGGGTGGGGGCCATCGGGCAGCCCCACATCCTGATCCGTTTTATGGCACTTAGAGATGTTTCAAAACTGAACAGGATGCGCGTTTATTACTACGGCTGGTTTTTCTTTTTTTACCTCTTTACGATTATCGCCGGTCTGCTCTCCCGGGCCATGCTCCCGGAAGGAAGCCTGGGGGATTCGGAGACCGCACTCATCATATTGGCGCTCAAGACCCTGCCGGAGTTTTTTATCGGGGTCTTTGTGGCGGGGATATTCTCGGCGACCATGTCCACGGCCGATTCGCTGATCCTCAGCTCCTCGGCCTCCCTGACCCGGGATTTCACGAGGCGACCCATCGAGCGGTACAGCCTGATCAAGCTGGGGACCTTCAGTGTTACGGCCACGGCTGTTTTGATCGCCCTGCAAAACAACAAAACGGTCTTTGCCATGGTGCTGGATGCCTGGGGTGTCCTGGCCTCGGCCCTGGGGCCCCTGCTTATCCTCTATGCCCTGGGCTACCAGGTCCCGCAAAAAAAGGCGATCAGCCTGATCCTTGCCGGGGCGGCCGGGTTTTATCTCTATAATGCGGCGTGGGGGAGTTATATTTATGCCATTGCTCCGGCCATGATGACGGTATTTTTGTTGTTTGCGGTTGTATGGAAAAAGGATACGAATAAAGGTGAAAAGAATCTGTGAAGTGGATGTTTTGTTTTTTTGATTGTCTGTTTGAAGTGAAAATTAGTGGCGGTCCGGACGAGACTCGAAGGCGGCTTCAAAAACCCAAACAAACCCTTATAAACAGGGCTGTTAGAGGTTTTGTTTGACACTTCTGGTAAACAATAAATTCCCCAAAAATCTACATATTATCTACCTAAAACTGCACACTTTGTGCACACTTTTTTTGTTAAACCGGAGCATCGATGTTTTATTTGATTCCCAAATAAAACAAGTTTACCCATATTCGAAAAATATAGGTATTTTTTTAATTTTTTTACCCATTTTCTTCATTTCCCTAAACTTGACAAAATCGACAATACAACGATAGGTGAACTTGTTAAAGCTCAAAGAACACATCTTTTGTTTACACAAGGAATGACGGCCGCATTATGCGGCATCCCACTTCACACTGTCAGTGTTGTCGGGCCGTTCTTGTTTTAAAGTGAACTGCCAATTTTTTTAGAACCGCCGGATGCAGGAAGGATAATGGTAAAGCGTGCCCCGTTTTTGGAATTTTCAGCATGCAGTTTCCCGCGGAGGTGATCATCGATCAGCATCTTTGCGATCATCAGGCCGCTGCCCGTGGATTCCTTTTGCTCCTTGTCGCTGACAAACCCTTCGAAAACTGCTTCGATCGGTTTGACCCGGATGCCGCCGCCGTTGTCTTCGATGGTGATGCGGGGGACTTCTTTGTCCGCGGAGACACAGATACGGATTTTGGGATGTTTTATCCTGCGTTCCTCCAGGATCTCCACGGCGTTGTCCAGGATGACCCACAGCACGTGGGAGAGGGAGACGCGCCTGCCGAAGTACTCCCACGAAAGCTCCCCGTTTTTTTCCACCGTGATATGACTTTCGGAAATTCTTGATGCCAAGAGCGTCAGAACATCATCCAGGATGGCTTCGAAGGTGAAGTGCTCGGACTCCTTCTCCACCCGGTAAAAGGTGCCGAACTCCCGGATGATGGCCTTCATGGAATCGATATGCTCTTTCATATCTTCCAGGGTCTTTTCGGAGTGTTCGTAAAAAACCTCCGGCGTATTAAAGAGGCGTTCGGCCTCCATCTCCGCCACGCTGCTCCCCAGGCGCACCAGCGGCAGTTTCCACTGGTGTGTGATGTTGCCGATGCTTTTGCCGACGGCGATAAAACGGGAACGTGCCAGGGATGCAAGCCTATATTGCTCTTTCTGTTCGCGGATCTGATGTATGAAAAGGTTCTGGGCGAGGGAGAGGAGGATGATGTCTGTCATGGTCCCTATCGGGACAACCGCGAAGAGCCATTCCCTGTCAAAAGGCAGCAGCCCGGGAATGAAACCGAACATCTGGATGGTGTAGGAGAGGATAAGGATCATCTGTCCGCCCAGAAAATAGACGGCCCCGGTCTTTTGAAGCCGGTACGCCCTAAAACCGATGCCGAAGAGTCCGAAGAGCAGCAATAGCGGGCCGGATAGGACGGCGGGTTTTATAAGCTCCTGGGGATAAAAATAAAGCGCGGCCGTAGGGAGGAGAGAGTAGACGATGAGAACCAGTGCCAACCTGTGGAGCCAGGGCATGCTTTTTCGTGTCTCGAAAAAGGTCATACCAAAGACCAGGGGCAGTACGAACGAAAAGGTGTTTAGAAAATAGATCATCCGGTTGAGTCCTTCCAGGAGCACTGCGGAGTCGAAAAGGATAAACAGGTTGTTGACGGTTCCCTGGTAGGCAAGCGATACTATCCCCAGCAGGCTGTAGACGAGGAAAAAAGGGTTCCCCAGCGTCAGGAAAAGGGAAAAGTTATAGACGACCAGCGTGAAGACGATCCCGGCGAATACTCCCAGGAAAATGTTTTCGATCAGCTCCGAACGCACAAAAGAGGGGGTGTTCTCCACGACCCAGCCGACTTCTACGGGGCCGCGGCTTTGGATGCGGGAAAGGAGGGAGTAGGTCTTCCCCGCTTCCGGCATAAACTCGACAGCACTGTATCGGCTGAAAAGCTGCTTGCCTTCCGAAGTCCGCGTATCGCCCAGCCGGTATGCCCCGATAAGCCGTTTTTCTTCAAAAAGGTAGAGGTCGACCGCATCGATGCCCGGACGCGGGTTTTTCAGGATGACCGGGGCATGTGTTCTATTGTCTGGGCGCAGGGTGACCCGGCTCCAGACGGGATAGTGCCGGTAACCGATGTTGCTGCGGTTTTCTTCATGCCAGCATTCGGTCGGGATCGAATCGACGCTGAAGGTCCCGTCGCGGTCCTCGCACACCTCTATGCCCCCCAGGTGCTCCCCCGGGGAAAAAACTGCGGGATCGACGCTTACTGCACGCAGCGGCACTATCAAAAGCAGCATCCATGTAAAAAAACTCAGCCCAGCCATGCGTATCCGATCCCCCTGTGGGTGACGATCGTCTCTTTGTCCGTCAGCTTTTCCCTCAGCCGCAGCAGAAGGTTGCGGATCGCCTGGGGGGTCATCTCTCCTTTGTACACTTCGCGGTCGATCTCCTCGAGATGGACAATGCGCCCTTTGTTGGCGATGAGCAGTTCCAAAAAGGCATATTCGTTGGCACTCAGCGGCGCGGCGTATTCGGGGAGGTCCGTGCGCACGAGGGCCTGCCGGTTCCGGTCGAGGTAGCAGCGGCGGTTGAGCATTACCCGTTCCTGTTTTTGGGGGGAGCGCCTGGAGAGAAACGTCTGGAGTGCCGTTTCGAACGCGGCGATCCCAAGGGGCTTGACCATGTAGTCGACAAGCCCCAGGGGAACGGCGCGCCGGAGCGGTTCGACCGCTTCGTAGCTGGTCAGGATGAGTATGGGGGTGGTGTTCTCTTCGCCGCGGATCGTTTCGGCGACCTCCAGGCCGTCCATACCGGGCATGCGGATGTCCAGGATCGCAAGGTCGAACACCTCCTTTTGCAGGTGCTCAAGGGCCGACAGGCCGTCGCTGCAGAAGGTGACGTCGCGGAAATAGTGGCCGAGGATCGTGCGCATCGAAGCCAGGACCGACTCGTCGTCTTCGGCCACGAGTACGTTCATCTGCTTCAGGTTGTGCCGCTGCCATTCGTCAAGTCGTGATTTCATAAATAAAAGTGTAGCGCTTTTTAAAAATTTTTTCCTGTGAGACGTTCGTGGGATTTAAAAATGTTACGGTTCCCCTTTCTATTGATTTCGTGATCGAGTTTTATAAGATATGAAGGAGCGGATATGCGTTGGCTGAAAAAGATAGCGGCAATGCTTTTGGCTGCGGGGCCGTTGTTCGCGGCGGCCCCTCTATTTGATACGTCGGGACAGGACGTCACCTATGAATGGAACAATGTCGG